>NZ_JBVIGF010000007.1:51454-103769 GCF_055570965.1 Streptomyces sp. NPDC031064 | reverse complement strand
CGGAGGGGGAGGGGAGGGGGGGGGGGGCCCAAAGGGGAGGAGGGGGGTGGACCCTGCCACCCGGCCAACGTGGCGGGGGGGTGGGACCCCCCCCCGCCCCCGTGGCCGGAGGCATGCCCGTACGGGCCACGCTCAGCCGATCGAGACTCCGCTACAGTCGGATTGATCATGGAATCCGCGCAGCGGTACGCACCGAGCGGAGTGCAGGGGGACGAGGGACGTATGGCGTGGGACGAGTGGGAGCAGTTGAAGGCCCAGGCGGCGGAGCGGCACTCGACGCAGATGCGGCTCAACGAATATCCCGCCGATGCCGGTGGAGGAGGGGGCAGCGGCCCAGGGGCCGAGGGCGATGTGCTCGGCGTCAGCCACAGCTCACTTAACGGGAACGCGAACGCCTTGATCGAGCTGGCGGGGCTCCTCTACGAGGGACGGCCCGACGGTGACCTCTGCACGATGGCGCGCGCGCCGCGCTCACACCCGGACGTGGCGGCGAAGGTCGACCGGTTCGCCCGTTTCGCGGACGACCAGTACCAGGACGTGACGTCACTGCTCGCCGCGTTGTCCACGCGGCTGCGGGCGGCGAACGGCACGTTCGTCAGTTACGACGGTGAGGTGGCCGGGAGCATGATGAACGCCATTCTCGAGCTGGGGCAGTACACAGCCCCGGAAAACAGGTGAGCCCCCATGGCCTACACCTACCGACAGGACGTCAGCTTCCTGGAGGACTGCAACCCTCCGCTCGTGGAGCGCAATGCCCTGGAGTTCAAGAGGCTCCGTGATCTGCTGCTCGCCGTCGAACCCGGCGCGAAGCGGGCCGCCACTCAGACCCAATGGGTGAGCCAGAACCGCAAGCCGTACGACAACCGCCTCCGAGAGGCACGTGACCTCATCACGCATCTGGCCGACGGCTATGACAAGGCTCAGAGCGCGCTGCTGCACTACGCGTCGGCGCTCGAGACCGCCAGGTCCCACTACTCGGACGGCAAGGCGGCGGAGCAGACGCTGGCCGGGCTCATCTCCCAGGTCGCGGAGGCCGAGACCCGTAAGGCGCAAGAAGCCGGGCCGATGCGTCAGTGGGAGGACCTGCGGGGTACGACGGGCTTCCTGGACTGGGCCGCCGAGCTCACGGTGGACATCGACGACATCAAGGATGAGGCGAACCGCGCCCACGATCAGGCCAGTGCGGCCTATCACCGCGCCAAGACGGTGGAGAGTGAGGCCCGGGACGCGTGCACGGCGGCGCTGGACAAGGCGTACAAGGCCCTGCCCGACTTCCGCGGTGGCGACTTCGTCGACGCGAAGAGCCTGATCGACTCCATTCCCGCACTCCGGACCGAAGCCGCGGAAGCGAGCAAGGACTCGCTCACCCATCTTCCCGGCAGCGGATCAAAGGCGGAGTTCACCAAGGCGGTGGGGAAGGACGACGTCTCGCCGGCCCTCATGGACATCAGGATGCGCCTCACCGAGCTTCCCGAGGCCACCGATGCCTACTGGGCCGTGCCGAGGAACGCCGAGGAGCGTCGCGAGTGGATCGCGGCGAACAAGGACATCATCGCCGCGGCGGCGAAACGATCCGACCTGCCGCCCGACATGGTCGCGGGCATCGCCTGGCAGGAGGTGGGCGGACAGTGGGGCTGGATGGACGATGGTGTCGACACCGTCCGTGAACTGGCCAGGGACGGCTGGCTGGAGGACAGCCCGGAGAGCTTGCCCTGGCGGCTCGGAGGCTCCCCGGACGAGACGTCCTTCGGCCCCATCGCCATCCAGGTGCGGAGGGCGGCGGAGGTCCTCGGATACGATCCGGCGCACCTCACCGAGGGGCAACGGGACACCATCGAGGCATCGCTCCAAGATCCCGGGCAGAACATCTTCATCGCCTCCGAGTATCTGGCGATGCTCAAGGAAGAGAGCGACTTCGCCGACGTCCCGGCGGACGAGATGACGCGGGAGCAGCGCCAGGAACTCGCCGCCCGCTACAACGGTGGCCCCTACTGGCAGTCCGACAAGGCCCAGGACTACGGCCGTGGCTTCGACAAGAATCTGGACGACGCGAGGAGCGCCCTGAAGTGAACGCCCTGCTGCGAGGGCCATGGGGAGTGATCCTCATACTGGCGAACCTGCTCACTGCCTACGTCGCCTACGGGGCCCTTGTGACTCAGCCGCAAGGGGCCTGGGACGAGCACACGCTGACGGGTATCGAGTTCGCGTCGGCGCTGCTGGCCGTGCTCGGGGTCAGTACGTCCCTGCTCGCCCTGTTCCCCGTGCGGCGGGGGACCCTCAGCCGCTGGTGGCTGGCGCCGTCGCTGGTCTTTCTGGTGGTGGGCGCGGCGCGCTGGGCGTACATCGTGCACACCTATCCGCAGGGTCCCGGCGGCTGAGTGGTGCCGCGGCCTGCGGGTGCCAGCGGCCTTCCGGCCGGCACCCGCGGGCCCGGTCCGCCTTCGGGCCCGTCACGCCCTCGCCCCGAGACCGGCACCTCGAAACCCGCGTCGAACGCGGCCCTCGCCGCGGCCGGGCGGAGAACGTGGCCGGGCGGAGAACGTGGCCGACCGCGGCCGTGACGGCCGGGGGCCGGAGCGGGTGCTGATACGCCGGGATTGCGGTAAGTGTGCCGGGTCACGCCAAGGTCACCTGGGCATCGGGTAAAAGAAACCCCATGGGACATGGCAGGCTTGGCACATGGCCCAGATCAACCCCAGCATTCTGTCCGCCGATTTCGCCCGGCTCGCCGAGGAGGCGAAGGCCGTCGAAGGCGCCGACTGGCTCCATGTCGATGTCATGGACAACCACTTCGTGCCCAACCTCACCCTGGGCGTGCCCGTCGTGGAGTCGCTCGCGCGGGCGACGGACACCCCGCTGGACTGCCACCTGATGATCGAGGACCCGGACCGCTGGGCCCCGCAGTACGTGGAGGCGGGGGCCGGCTCGGTCACCTTCCACGTGGAGGCGGCCGCCGCCCCGGTCCGGCTGGCCCGCGAGATCCGGGCCAAGGGAGCGCGGGCGTCGATGGCGCTGAAGCCCGCCACCCCCATCGAGCCGTTCGAGGACCTGCTGCCCGAGCTCGACATGCTGCTGATCATGACCGTGGAGCCGGGCTTCGGCGGCCAGGCGTTCCTGGACATCATGCTGCCGAAGATCCGCCGCACCCGGGAGCTGATCTCCAAGCACGGCCTCCAGCTCTGGCTCCAGGTCGACGGCGGTGTCTCGGCGAGCACGATCGAGCGGTGCGCCGAGGCGGGCGCCGACGTCTTCGTCGCCGGTTCCGCCGTGTACGGGGCGGAGGACCCGGCCGCGGCGGTGCGGGCCCTGCGCGAACAGGCCACCGCGGCGACCGCCACGGCCGCGTGGGCGTGCGGCCACTGAGCCACGGGTGAACCACGGGCAGATGAACGCAGCCCAACAGGACCGATCACGGACCGCCGGATCTGCAAGGATGGCGATCCGAAGTGTGAACAGCAGTGAGGAGATCGCGGTGTCTGCTATGTCGGCGGGACGGCCAGCCCTGCGGATGGGACCCGCGGAGCTGGTGCAGGCGGCGGCCATGGCCCGTCGCTTCTATCTCGAGGGCAAGTCCAAGATCCAGATCGCGGAGGAGTTCGGCGTCAGCCGCTTCAAGGTCGCGCGGGTTCTGGAGACCGCTCTGGAGCGTGACCTCGTACGCATCGAGATCCGCGTACCCGCCGAGCTCGACGCGGAGCGCTCCGACGCGCTGCGCGCCCGGTACGGCCTGCGTCACGCCGTGGTCGTGGAGTCCCCGCCGGAGGGCGAGGACGCCTCGCCCGACCCGGAGAACCTGGGCGAGACCGCGGCCGACCTGCTCGGCGAGCTCGTGGCGGAGGGCGACGTCCTGGGCCTCGCGTGGGGCCGCTCCACCATCCACATGGCGGCCGCCCTCGACCGGCTGCCGCCCTGCACGGTCGTCCAGCTCACCGGCGTGTACGACGCGGGCACGGCCGAGCGCGGCTCGGTGGAGGCGGTACGGCGTGCCGCCCAGGTCTCCGGCGGCGAGGCGCACCCGATCTACGCGCCGATGCTGCTGCCCGACCCGGCGACCGCGGCGGCGCTGCGCAGCCAGACCGGGATCGCCCGCGCCTTCGAGTACTTCGACAAGGTGACGGTCGCGGCCGTGTCCATCGGCTCCTGGGAGCCGGGCATCTCGACCGTCCACGACATGCTGACGGACGAGGAGCGGGCGCACTACGCCTCGCTGGGCGTCGCGGCCGAGATGTCCGCCCACCTCTTCGACGCGAACGGGCGCCGGGTGGGACGTGACCTCGGCGAGCGGTGCATCACCGTCGAGGCCGACCGGCTCCGCCGTATCCCCGAGGTCGTGGCCATCGCGGGTGGCGCGCGCAAGGCGGCGGCGATCGGGGCGGTACTGCGGTCCGGGCTGGTGACCAGCCTGGTCACGGACACCACGGCGGCGGACTACCTGCTCACCGAGTTCACGCCCGGTCCCCGCCCGGCCCTGGACCGCGCGGACCCGGACGAGTAAGCCCCGGAGGAGGAGGCCCGGAGGGGTAGGCGCCACGCGTAGGCCCCGGACACGTAGGCCCCGGACACGTAGGCCCCGCCCGGCCGGTTGGAGGATCCTACGAGCGGCTTCCCCAGGGCCTGTGCCTTTCGCCCGGGGCGTACGCCTGTGCGGACATGGGAGAATGAAGTACGTGCGTTTTCCCCCCGGCTGAAATGCCCGGGGGCCAACTCCGAACGACTGGGATGTTCAGCACGTGCGTTTCCTCAATGACCTGAAGCCGCCGTACGACCTCACGTACGACGACGTATTCATGGTGCCTAGCCGCTCGGCCGTGGGCTCCCGCCAGGGCGTCGACCTGTCCTCCCCCGACGGCACCGGGACCACCATTCCGCTGGTCGTCGCCAACATGACCGCCATCGCGGGCCGCCGGATGGCCGAGACCGTCGCCCGGCGCGGTGGCCTCGTCGTCATCCCGCAGGACATTCCGATCGAGGTCGTCACCGACGTCATCACCTGGGTCAAGAGCCGCCACCACGTGCTCGACACCCCGATCGTGCTCGACCCGCACCAGACCGTCGCCGACGCGCTGTCGCTGCTGCCCAAGCGCGCGCACAACGCCGGTGTCGTCGTGGACGCCGACCAGCGCCCGATCGGTGTCGTCACCGACGCGGACCTGAACGGCGTGGACCGCTTCACCCAGCTCTCCGAGATCATGTCCACGGACCTGCTTCTCCTCGACGCGGACATGGACCCGCGCGAGGCGTTCAACACCCTGGACCACCACAACCGCCGGTACGCCCCCGCCGTGGACGCCGACGGCCGCCTCGCCGGCATCCTGACCCGCAAGGGCGCGCTGCGCGCCACCCTCTACACCCCGGCCGTCGACGCCAACGGCCGACTGCGCATCGCCGCCGCCGTCGGCATCAACGGCGACGTGGCGGGCAAGGCCAAGCAGCTCCTCGACGCGGGCGTGGACACGCTCGTCATCGACACCGCGCACGGCCACCAGGAGTCGATGATCAGCGCGATCCGGACCGTCCGCGGTCTGGACCCGCAGGTGCCCATCGTCGCCGGCAACATCGTGGCCGCCGAGGGCGTGCGCGACCTCATCGAGGCCGGCGCGGACATCATCAAGGTCGGTGTGGGTCCCGGCGCCATGTGCACCACCCGCATGATGACCGGCGTGGGCCGGCCGCAGTTCTCCGCCGTCCTCGAGTGCGCCGCCGAGGCCAAGAAGTACGGCAAGCACGTCTGGGCCGACGGCGGTGTCCGCCACCCGCGCGACGTCGCCATGGCGCTCGCCGCCGGCGCGTCGAACGTCATGATCGGCTCCTGGTTCGCCGGCACGTACGAGTCCCCGGGTGACCTCCAGCAGGACGCCAACGGGCGGCTGTACAAGGAGTCCTTCGGCATGGCCTCCGCGCGCGCCGTGCGCAACCGGACGAGCGAGGAGTCCGCGTACGACCGGGCCCGCAAGGCGATCTTCGAGGAGGGCATCTCGCACTCCCGGATGTTCCTGGACCCGACGCGCCCGGGCGTCGAGGACCTGATCGACTCGATCATCGCGGGCGTCCGCTCGTCCTGCACGTACGCCGGTGCGGGCTCGCTGGAGGAGTTCGCCGAGAAGGCCATCGTCGGCATCCAGAGCGCCGCCGGTTACGCCGAGGGCAAGCCGCTGCACGCGAGCTGGAGCTGACGCGCTGTCAGGCCCACTGGAGGGGCCGTTTCTCGCCACGCGCGAGAGGCGGCCCCTCCGCTTTTTCCTTTCGGGCAAGGGTTCGTATGCGTGCTCCGGACTTGGAGGGGTACACGCGCCATGCGAACGCACGCAGAGAAAAGGGAGGGTGCAGAGTCCATGGCGACCACGATCTCGACCGGTACCGCCCCGCAGACGACGAGTGATCTGCCGGAGGTCCGGAACCCCGGCGAGGTGGCTCCGAAGGACGCGAAGGAGCTCTCGAAGCTCTTCTTCGACCGGCTGGCAGTCCTTGAGGAGGGCACCGAGGAATACCAGTACGCACGCAACACCCTCATCGAGCTGAACCTCTCCCTGGTCAAGTACGCGGCCACGCGCTTCCGCAACCGGTCCGACCAGATGGAGGACATCATCCAGGTCGGCACCATCGGCCTGATCAAGGCGATCGACCGCTTCGACCTGAGCCGAGAGGTGGAGTTCACCACCTTCGCCATGCCGTGCGTGATCGGTGAGATCAAGCGGTTCTTCCGCGACACGAGCTGGTCGGTGCACGTGCCCCGGCGGCTCCAGGAACTGCGCATCGACATCGCCCGCGCCACCGACGAGCTGTTCCAGCGCCTCGACCGCTCCCCGACGCCGGCCGAACTGGCCGAGCACCTCGGGATGGAGGAGGACGAGATTCTCGAAGGGCTCGTCGCCTCCAACGGGTACACCGCCGGCTCCATCGACCTGCCCCTGGACGACAGCGGGGACAACTCCTCCGAGACCCTCGGCGACCGGCTCGGCGAGCCGGACCGCGAGATGGAGATCGTCGAGAACGTCCAGGCGCTGAAGCCGCTCATCGAGGAGTTCGACGAGCGGGACCGGCGCATTCTCCAGATGCGGTACGTGGAGGAGATGACCCAGTCCGAGATCGGCGCCGAGCTGGGCGTGTCCCAGATGCACGTCTCCCGGCTGCTGTCGCGGATCACGAAGCGGCTGAGGGAGGGCTTGCTGGCCGTGGAGTGACGGCGACGCGGAGCTACGGAAGAAGCAGGACAGGACGGTCCGTCCGGCGCCCGGGGCACACAGCCCCGGGCGCCGGACGGCGTGGGACGCGGCGTGGGGACGGAGCATAGGGACGGGGTGAGGGCCGCCGCCTGGAGGGCCGCATGAGGGCGCCGCGCGGCCAGGATCGGTGTGGTGAAGGCCGCTGCGGGGCCGGGGACGATGGCGTGAAGGGCGTTGCACGGCCGGGGACGGCGGTGTGAGGCCCGCGCGGGGCCGGGGACGATGGCGTGAAGGGCGTTGCACGGCCGGGGACGGCGGTGTGAGGCTCGTGCGGGGCCGGGGATGGCGGCGTGAATGGCCGCCCGTCGCCAGGGATTGCGGAACGAAGGCTTTGCGGCCGGGGACGGCGGCGTAAGGGTCGCGCGGGGCGGGGGATGGCGGCGGAAGGCCGTCCTTCCGCGGCCGGGCATGCGGCGGGGAGGTCTCGCGGGGCAGGGACGGCGGCCACGGGCGGCGGAACGGAGGCCCTGCGAGGCCACGCGAGGAATGGCGGCCAAGAAGGCCTGCGTGGTCACGCGCGTCCGATGCAACCCTCAGCCGGCCCCGTCCGCCAGTCGGCCCCCGCCGGGCTGGCTGTTGCTGAGAGGGCTGCTCAGGCCGCTTCGGGTTCGCGGGACCAGACCGCGCGGATGGTCTTGCCCTCGGCGCGGGGCTGGACCTCCACCCGGCCGGCGAGGTTCAGCACCATGGGCCAGCCGAAGCCGCCGCCGCCCGCGAAGTCCGGCGCACGCGCCTCGGGCATGGCCGGGCTGGAGTCGTCCAGCTCCACGGTCAGCTCGCCGCGCTCCGCGCGCAGCCGCAGCCGCCACCAGCCACCGGTGTGGCGCAGCGCGTTGGCCGTCAGCTCGGTGACGACGAGCTGCACCGCGTCCAGGTCGGCCCACGGGCAGTGCTCGGCCACGAAGCGCGCGGCCGTGTCACGGGCCGAGGCACAGTCGGCGTACGGCGAAATCACGACAACCACGAGCGGCTCCTTCAGTCATCACCGCTCGCATACCCAGCCCTCGTGCATTAACCACGGACATGGCGTGGATCAGCCCCGCACCCGCCGAACGGTGAGGGCGACGGTGTCGTCCGGGTGCAGGATGACCGTGTGCATTTCGGCCGCGATGGCCGCCGGGACCTCCTCTATCGGCCGGTGCCGGTGTCGGCGGGCCGCCCGTGCCAGCCGCTGCTCGCCCTCCCGGGGGTCGCGGCGGCTCTCGGTCAGCCCGTCCGTGTAGAGCAGCAGCAGGTCCCCGGGGCCGAGGCGGTCGCGCAGCAGCCGCTCGCTGCCGGGCAGCGGGAAGCCGATGCCCCTGCCGCGTACCTCCAGCAGGGACGACTCCCCGCCCTCCCGTACCAGCAGGGCCGGCGGGTGACTGCCGTTGGCCAGCACCAGCTCCCCGCTGGCGGGGTCCAGCCGGACGAGCTGCACGGTGGCCATCAGCTCGTGGTCGAAGGTGGCCAGCACCTCGTCCGTCCTGGCGACGATCGACTCCAGCGGGTGGCCCTCCAGGGCGAGGGTGCGTACGGCGTGGGTGACGTTGAGCGCGCTGCGCGTGCTGGTCAGCCCGTGCCCCAGGGCGTCCACCACCGTGATGTGCACGGTGCCGTCCGGCAGGACGAACCAGTCGTACAGGTCGCCGCCCGTCGGGGCGTGCTTCTCCGCCGGCTCGTAGTGGACGGCCATTTCCAGCCCCGGCACCCTCACCGGCGGCGGGCGCAGCGCGTCCTCCAACTGGCGCAGTATCCGGCCGTGGGCCTGGCGCAACTGCTCGTCGCGCTCCTCCAACTGCACGTACAGGGCCAGCACGCCGCTGTTGGTCTCGGCCAGCTCGTGCTTGAGCCGCTGGTGGTCGTCCGCGAGCGCGTCCACCCGGTCGACCGCCGCGCTCAGCTCCTCCTCCAGCAGCTCGACCAGGCCCGGCGGATCGTCGCCCGCCGTGGCCGACGGGACCGGTGCGGGGACCCGCCACACGATGTCCGTGCCGGGCAGCCGCTCCGCCGGGAGCGGGAGCCCGTCCAGCGACGGGCGGCGCGGCGCGTGGGGAAGGTGGAGCCGCACGGTCAGCCGCCCGTCGGCCCGCCCGTCGGTCCGCCCGTCCGCCCGTCCGTCGGCCTGACCGTCACCCCGGCCGGCCGGCTGGGGCGGCACCGTCTCCAGCAGCACGGGCCGGCCGGCGGTGAGCTCGGCGCGGGCCACCCGGGTCGCCGACAGTGCGAGCCGGTAGCGCAGCTCGACGGGCAGACCCGCCCGGTGGGCGAGGCGGCGCAGGGCGCTGCGCAGTCCCGCGAGCGAGTGCAGGGTGGTGATCTGCGGCTTCATGGTTGCCTCCGCGCCGGTCCGAGGGTGAGGACGGTCGCGTCGTCCCTGCTGCGGCGGTGTTCGTGGACGAGGGCTCCGGCGAGCAGCGGCGCCGGCAGCCCGGTGAGGAAGGGGGCCGGGGCGTGCGTCCAGCGGGTGTCGATGCCGTCGCTGTGCAGCAGGGCGATCGTGCCCGGCTCGGCGGGGACGCGCTGCACGCGCGGCTCGGGCATGTTCCAGCCGACGACCCCCGGCTGGCCGGCGAAGCGCTGGCGGATGCCGTCGTGCGCCAGCAGCAGCGTGCGTACGTTGCCCACCGCGCACTGCTCGATGCCGTCGGCCGACAGCCGCAGCAGCCCGACCGCCGCGCCCCGGCTGCGCCGCAGCGCCCGGTTCATCGCGCGGAGCAGGTGCGGCAGCGGCTGCCCGGGGTCCCGGTGGAAGGCGCGCACCGCCAGCTCGGCCGCCTCGGAGGCGGGCTTGCCGTGCCCGAGTCCGTCCACGACGAGCGCGGTGCGTACGTCCCCGGTGACGGCGAGGCCCCAGGAGTCCCCGCACAGGCTCTCCCCGTCCGCGGGCACGCGCACCGCGCCGACGCCGGGCGTCCCCTCGGCGGGGCCGTCGCCCGGTTCGCCCAGGCGCGCGGAGACCACGGTGCCCGCGCCCTCCTTGGTCCGTACGGTGAACTCGTCGGCGATCCGGCGCACCGCGCCCAGGCCGGAGCCCAGCGTGTTGCTGGTGGTGTACCCGTCGGTGAGGCACCGCTCCAGGTCCGCCATGCCCGGCCCCCGGTCCACGGCGATGATCTCCACGCCGGAGCGCAGCGGCTGCGGCTGGATGTAGAGCGAGCCGTGCAGGGCGTGCTTGGCGACGTTGCCCGCCAGCTCGCTGGCCAGCACCGCGGCCTGGTCGGGCAGGGCCCCCGACAGCCCCTGGTCCAGCGCCGTCCGGCGCGCGGTCGTGGCCGCGAGCTGGACGGCGCTGTAGTGGTCCACCGGGACGTGGACGGTGACGGACGCGGACATCACCGGGCCCATCAGCGGTCGTTCCACCGGGTGACGACCACGGTGGTGCCCTGTCCGGGGCCGCTGTGCACCTGGAACTCGTGCATCAGCCGCCGCGCCCCGCCCAGGCCGTGACCGAGCCCCGTGCCCGTGGTGTACCCGTCGGTGAGCGCCTCCTCGACGTCCGGGATGCCGGGGCCGTCGTCCTGGACCGTCAGCCGCAGCCCCTTTCGGCCGGACCGCGCCAGGATCTGGATCTCCAGGGTGCCGCCGCCTCCGTGGACGTAGGCGTTGCGGGCCAGCTCACTGGCGGCGGTGACGATCCTGGTCTGGTCGACGAGCCCGAAGCCGGCCTCCACGGTGGCGGCCCGCACGGCGTGCCGTACCGTCAGCAGGTCCTCCTCCGAGGCGACGTCGTAACGGGACCCCCTGCCCTGCCGCCCGTCGGGCCACCCGCACTCCGCGGACGTACCGGACGTACCGGACATGCCGCCGGACGTGACCGACGCGCCGGACCCACCGGCGGACGTGACCGACGCGCCGGGGGAGGCGTGTGTGCCGCCGCCCGCCGGGGAGCGCTGGGCGATCAGCTCGGGACCCGGCGTCGCCACCCGTTCACCGCGGAGCGTCACGTCGGACCTCCCCCGGGGGGTGGGGCATACGGTGCCAGCCGAGCGCGGTCAGGCCCTGCTCCGCGTTGAGGGCCGTCTCCACGCCGGTCAGTTGCAGCCCCAGCTCGACGAGGGTGATGGCGACCGCGGGCCGCATCCCGGCCACGATGACCCGGGCCCCCAGGAGCCGCGCCATGGTGGTCAGCTCCATCAGGGTGCGTGCCACGAACGAGTCGATGATCTCCAGCCGGGAGATGTCGATCAGGACGCCCCGGGCGCCGTCCGCCGCGATCCGCTCGGTCAGCTCGTCGGTGAAGGCCACCGCCGACTGGTCGTCCAGCTCGTTGAGCAGCCCGGTGACCAGCACGTCGCCGAGCCGCAGAATGGGTACGCCGGTGGCGTGAGGCGCCGTCACGCGGTCACCGGCCGGACGGCGCCCGCGTCGACGGCGGGCTGGTCGATGAGCTGGATGGCCGCGCCCAGCGCGTCCGCCAGGGTCGCCCGGGTCAGGATGGTCGACAAGTCGATGCCGAGCTGTGCGATGGTCTGGGCGATGGGCGGCCGGATGCCGCTGATCACACAGTCCGCGCCCATCAGCCGTACCGCGTTGACGGTGTGCATCAGGTGCTGGGCGACGGCGGTGTCGACCGCCGGCACGCCGGTGATGTCGATGATGGCGACCTGCGCCTCGTCGTCCTGGATGGCCTGGAGCAGGCTCTCCATCACGACCTGCGTACGGGCGGTGTCCAGCGTGCCGATCAGCGGTACGGCGAGGACGTGCCGCCACAGCCGGACCACGGGCGTGGACACTTCGAGGAGCTGACGGCTCTGCCGCTGGATGATCTCCTCGCGCCCCTCCACGAACGTCTCGAACGAGAGCACCCCGGCGGCGTCCAGCAGCCGGTTGACGAGGATGGCGGCGGAGAACAGCTCGGCCGAGTCGCGGGTGGTGTGCTGTACGGCGGAGAGCAGCGCCTCCTTGAGCGACAGCACGGCCAGCGACGTGGCGGTCGGCGAGGCGCCCGCCCGCGCGCGGCGCAGCGAAAGCTCTATCACCGTCTGGCGCAGTTCATTGCGGGAGGTCACCAGCCGCTCCACCGGCACATCGCTCGCGAGGCCCGCGGCGAGGGCGGAGATCAGCAGGTCGGCCTCCTCGCGCACCTCGTGCTCACTCATGTCGGTGCTGAGTACCGCCTGCTCCAACTGGAGCCGGACCCACCGGTCGGCGATCTCCTCCTCGCGCTCCCGCAGGGCCTCGCAGAGGCGGTCCCGCACGCTCGATTCGCTGGTGTTCACAAGCACCTCTCGCAATCGGAAACGGAACGGGCGGGTTTCCGTGGCAAGGCGCCGGAAACATCGACGAGTTGGCCGCCCGGCCGGTTTCTCATGTTCAACGGCGGTTGGATCGTAATGGCCGCACGGCGCCCGGAAGAAACGTGACTCCGGGCTCTTCGCCGTGCGGACGCCGAGGGCGGCGACCGGAGAGTGCCGGTCGCCGCCCTCCCCGTCCGCTCAGGCCGAGGCCGACGTCGTTGAGACGGCGGCCGGTTCACCGGCGGCCGCGATCACCTGTCTGGCCACCCGCAGCGCGTCGCGTATGTCACGCGTACCGGTGGACACGCAAAGGGTGTAGGCGGTGTCCTCCCGTTGACGCACGAGCCTCGGGTCCCCCGACTCCGCGGCGGGCGCGGCCAGTTCCTCGTATCTGGCCACGAGCTTGCGCAGCATCGACGGGTGCGCCATCAGCACGACAGAACCTCCTTGGGCACTCGATTCGAAAGTCACCGACCGGGATCGAAATTCACCGACCGAGGCCGCCCCTACCCCGCTTTCGCCAGGTCATTCCCCTCGGATGCGAAGCCTGTCCGGTCAAGTACGGGCCAGCGCACGGCCCGTGGCCGGCCACGCGCCCCGCACGGCCGCCACCACCGCCGCCGCGACCCGCGCGTGGCCCGCGTCGTCGGGGTGCAGGCCGTCCGCGAGGTGGCCGGGCTCCAGCAGGTCCCGCCCGGGCAGCAGCACGAGCCGCCCGTCACCGGCCGCGATCAGGTCCCGTACGGCCTCCTCCATGGCCGTGCGCAGCTCGGCGAGCGTCGCGCCCAGCGCGTTGGCCGTGGACTCGGCCTCGGGGCGCAGCAGCGGCGAGAGCAGCAGCAGGGGCGTGTCCGGATGGCCCCGCCGTACGAGCGTGAGGAACGCCCGTGTCGTCTCGTACAGCAGCGGGGCGGAGTGGGGGACGCCGGACCAGCAGTTCGTGCCGAACGCGAGCGTGACGAGCCCGGCGGGCAGGGCGGCGAGCTGCTCGGCGATGGCCGGCTCGCCACGCGCCGAGCCCGCGTACCCGAGGTTGACCGTGTCGACCCCGAGGGCCCGTCCCGCGACGGCGGGCCAGGAGTGGGCGGGGCGGGTGGACCACCAGCCCTCCGTGATCGAGTCGCCGTGCACCAGCCAGCGCGGCCGTGGGGGAGCGGGGGTCAGGGCGCCGCCGACGCCCCGCAGCCCGAGGATCACGGGTCCCTGGCTCTCCGGCGGGTGGACGGTGAACGGTCCCGGGCGTCCGGGCAGGGGGATGGTGACGGTCGTCTCCTCGGCGGGACGGGTGAGCGCCTCGTGGACGCAGGTGTCGCCCTCCCACAGCGCGAAGCAGTGCGCCAGCTCGCGCAGCGCCTGGCTCGGGTCCGGCACTGCCGCGCGGTAGCGGATCTCCACGGCGCGGGTGCCCGGGGACGCCGTGAACTCCAGCCGTACGCCGATGGGCAGCGCGGCCCGCTCGGCGGTGTCCCACGGCAACCGGGCCAGGTCGGCCGGGTCGGCGCGCACCGCGCGGCCGCGGGCGTCCAGCCAGGCCGTACCGCGCAGGAAGGGCACCGGATCGTGCCAGGTCATACGGGTCTCCTCCGGTCGGTGAAAGTCCTGCTCCGGGCCCTCAATGTGTCGATTCGTGCGGCGGGGCGCAATGTTTCCCCGTCTGTGCCCCAAGTGCGCAATGATCATTCGCGTATGCGCAACAACCCTGCATTACAAGAGCGAAGCGCTGCCCTTTAGGCTCGTGCCCCGTACCAGGAGTGGCGGTGACCGCCTGCTCGGCGGTCTCCCTTCCCCCGTGGGCTCCCCCCACGCCCACGAGGCCGCCGCAGGTCGCCCTCCACCGACCCGCAGCGATGAAGGAGCCTCCGCAGTGCTGGACCAAGGCACAGCCCCTCCCGCCACCGAGCCAACCGCGCCCAAGGCGTCCGGGCTCTCCGCCCTCACCCGGCGCAAGCCGGTAGAAGTGCTGGTCGCAGAGGGTGGGCAGGGTGAGGGCGGTTCGCTCCGCCGCTCGCTCTCCATGTGGCAGCTCACCATGATCAGCATCGGTGCCACGCTCGGCACCGGCATTTTCGTCGTCCTCGGTGAGGCCGTCCCGCTGGCCGGTCCCGCGGTCACGCTGGCCTTCGTCTTCGCGGGTCTCACGGCGCTCTTCTCGGCCCTGTCGTACGCGGAACTGGCCGGCACCATCCCCGTCGCGGGCTCGTCCTACTCGTACGCGTACGCAACGATGGGCGAACTCGTCGCCTGGGTCTGCGGCTGGTGCCTGCTCCTGGAGTACGGCGTGTCGGTCGCCGCCGTGGCGGTCGGCTGGGGTGACTACCTCAATGAGCTCCTCGACGGCACCATCGGCGTGACCCTGCCCGCGGCGCTCACCGCGCCGCCCGGCGACGGCGGCATATTCAACCTGCCGGCCCTGATCGTCGTGATGCTCGCGATGGTGTTCCTGCTCGGCGGTGCCAAGGAGTCCGCGCGCGCCAACACGATCATGGTGGTCGTCAAGATCGCCGCGCTCGTCCTGTTCTGCGCCATCGGCTTCATGGGCTTCACGTCCGGCAACTACTCCGACTTCATGCCGCTCGGCGTCAGCAGCGTCGGTGCGGCGGGCGCCATCCTGTTCTTCTCGTACATCGGCTTCGACGCCGCCTCCACCGCGGGTGAGGAGGCCAAGAACCCCAAGAAGGACCTGCCGCGGGCGATCATGCTGTCGCTGGTCATCGTCACGGCGCTGTACGTCCTCGTCGCCGCCGTCGCCGTCGGCGCCTGGGACTGGAAGAAGTTCGAGGGCTCCGAGGCGTCCCTGGCCGCGATCATGAACGATGTCACCGGTCAGAGCTTCTGGGGCACCCTGCTCGCCGCCGGCGCGGTCATCTCCATCGCCAGCGTCGTCCTCACCGTGCTCTACGGCCAGACCCGCATCCTCTTCGCGATGTCCCGCGACGGCCTGGTGCCCAAGGTCTTCGGCAAGGTGAACCCCAAGACCGGCACCCCCCGCGTCAACACGGTCATCGTCTCGCTGTTCTGCGGCATCCTCGCCGCGGCCGTCCCGCTCGGCGAGCTGGTCAACGCCACCAGCATCGGCACGCTGTTCGCCTTCGCGCTGGTCAACATCGCCGTCATCGTGCTGCGGGTCACCAAGCCGGACCTCCAGCGCAGCTTCAAGGTGCCGTTCGGGCCGGTCTTCCCGGTGCTGGGCTTCCTGTTCTGCGGCTACAGCATGTACAGCCTCGACATGATCACCTGGGTGGTCTTCGGTGTCTGGATGGCCGTGGGTCTCGTGTTCTACTTCCTGTACGGCATGAGCCGCTCCCGATTGGCCACCGCAGAGAAGTGACCCACCCGCAGTGCGACTGAACGACCTCGACGAACGCATCGTCCACGCCCTGGCGGAGGACGCCCGCCGTTCCTACGCCGACATCGGCTCGCTCGTCGGTCTGTCCGCGCCCGCCGTCAAGCGGCGCGTGGACCGGCTGCGGGCCGAGGGCGCCATCACCGGGTTCACCGTCCGGGTGGACCCGGCGGCGCTCGGCTGGGAGACGGAGGGGTTCATCGAGATCTACGCACGCGGCAACACCTCGCCCGAGACCATCCAGCGTGGCCTCGAGCGGTACCCGGAGGTCGCGGCCGCGTCCACCGTCACCGGTGACGCGGACGCGATCGTCCAGGTCTTCGCCTCCGACATGCGGCACTTCGAGCGCGTGCTGGAGCGCATCGCGGGCGAGCCGTTCGTGGAGCGCACCAAGTCGGTGCTGGTGCTCTCGCCGCTGCTGCGGCGCTTCTCGTCGGGCTCGCCGGCCTGATCCAGAACGCCCTAGCTCTCCGGGTACTCCGGCTGCCAGGGCAGTACACGGAAGGTCCCGGACCCCGGCTTCGTCTTCTCGAAGGGGGCCGAGCTGATGCACTTCGGCAGGTCGTCCGGGGTGTTCTGGGGCAGGCCCAGGGCCGCCCAGCTGTAGCCGAACCGGTCCTGCCCGCCCAGGTCGTGCACGGAGACGCCGACCCGCTTGCCGACCGCGGCCCTCAGGTCGCCGTCGGCCTGGGTGATGACTCCGGACACGACGGCGACCTTGCCACCGGTGATCAGGCAGTCGACCTTGGCCTCCCCCTTGCCGCCCCAGTCGCCCATGTAGTGGCTGAACCGGAACGTGCCGTGGGCCTTCAGCGGATCGTTGTTGTCCTTGGCATCGAGGTGGGCGTCGAAGGAGAAGGTCACGTTGTCGCCGGCGGGCCGCGCGAGCATCGCCGTGCCGGTCAGCGCCGCCGCCTCCCGGGCGACGCCGGACCGGGCCGGGCCGTCGTCGGTGGCCAGGGCGGGGCCCGTGGCTCCGGCGGCGAGCAGCACCGCCACCCCGACAGCGACGATCTTCATACGACGGTTCATGGTGAAAGCCCTTCCGGCTGGTGATCGGACGCCCCCCACTGTTCCGGCCGGCCCCCTCCCGCCACATCGCGCGCCGGTCGCGACCCTCCTCCGCCGGGTGGGGGAGGCGTCCTCCGACCCCGGTAGCAGTGGCGCGCAATGAATCACCGCCGAAGGCGGTACCCGCGCAACGGATCGATCGCCGGTCCGCAACGGTCACGCCTTGTCCCGGATGAACGCCGGACCGTACCGTTTTGAACGTCTTCTCGACGCCCTCCCCGCCCTCACCGCACCCCGACAGAGGTCTGCCGATGCCGCCGCTGCGCACCGCCCTGCTCCAGAGCTCCGGACAGCCCGGTGACGTCGCCGCCAACCTCAAGGTCCTCGACGAGGCGGCCGCCCGCGCCGCCGCCACCGGTGCCGGCCTGCTGGTCGCCCCCGAGATGTTCCTGACCGGGTACGCGATCGGGGACGACGTCGCCAGGCTGGCCGAGCCCGCCGACGGCGACTGCGCCGACGCGGTCGCCGAGATCGCCGCACGCCACGGCCTCGGCATCGCCTACGGCTACCCGGAACGCGACGGCGAGACGGTCTACAACGCGGCGCAGCTCATCGGGCCCGACGGCGCCCGGCTGGCCAACTACCGCAAGACGCACCTCTACGGCGGTTTCGAGACCGACTCGTTCACGCCCGGCGACCAGCCGGTCGTCCAGGCGGAGCTGGGCGGGCTGCGCGTGGGCCTGATGATCTGCTACGACGTGGAGTTCCCCGAGAACGTCCGCGCGCACGCCCTGGCCGGCACCCAGCTCCTGCTGGTGCCCACCGCGCTGATGCACCCCGCCGAGGTCGTCGCCGAGTCGGTCGTACTGGTGCGCGCCTTCGAGAACCAGATCTACGTCGCCTACGCCAACCGGACCGGCCCGGAGGGCGACTTCGAGTTCGTCGGCCTGTCCGCCCTCGCCGGCCCCGACGGCACCGTCCGCGCCCGCGCCGGACGCGGCGAGGAACTGGTCGTCGGCGACGCCGACCCGGAGCTGCTGACCGCCTCGCGTGAGGCCAACCCGTACCTGCGCGACCGCCGCCCCGGCCTGTACACCTCCCTGACCTGAGCCTCCCCGCTCCACCCCTCTCTTCACCCCGTGCAAGGAGTCCGTACCCCATGACGTCCACGGTGCCCACCGCCGTCCAGCACACCGACGCGCAGCCGCCGATCACCATGTTCGGTCCGGATTTCCCGTACGCGTACGACGACTACCTGGCCCACCCGGCCGGGCTCGGCCAGATACCCGCGACCGAGCACGGCACCGAGGTCGCCGTCATCGGCGGCGGGCTCTCCGGCATCGTGGCCGCGTACGAGCTGATGAAGATGGGTCTCAAGCCCGTCGTGTACGAGGCCGACCAGATCGGCGGCCGGCTGCGCACCGTCGGCTTCGAGGGCACCGGCACGGACGGGCTGACCGCCGAGATGGGCGCCATGCGCTTCCCGCCCTCCTCGACCGCGCTCCAGCACTACATCGACCTCGTGGGCCTTCAGACCCGGCCGTTCCCCAACCCGCTGGCCGAGTCCACCCCGTCGACCGTCGTCGACCTCAAGGGCGAGTCGCACTACGCCGAGACCATCGACGACCTGCCGCAGGTCTACCGCGACGTCGCCAAGGCCTGGAACGACTGCCTGGAGGAGGGCGCGGACTTCTCCGACATGAACCGCGCCATGCGCGAGCGCGACGTCCCGCGCATCCGCGAGATCTGGGCCAAGCTCGTCGAGAAACTCGACAACCAGACCTTCTACGGCTTCCTGTGCGAGTCCGAGGCGTTCAAGTCCTTCCGGCACCGCGAGATCTTCGGCCAGGTCGGCTTCGGCACCGGTGGCTGGGACACCGACTTCCCCAACTCCATCCTGGAGATCCTCCGCGTCGTCTACACCGAGGCCGACGACCACCACCGCGGCATCGTCGGCGGCTCCCAGCAGCTCCCGCTGCGGCTGTGGGAGCGCGAGCCGGAGAAGATCGTCCACTGGGAGCAGGGCACCTCGCTCGCGAAACTGCACGGCGGCGAGCCCAAGCCCGCCGTGACGCGCCTGCACCGCACGGCCGGCAACCGCATCACCGTCACCGACGCGAACGGCGACATCCGCACGTACCAGGCGGCGATCTTCACCGCCCAGTCCTGGATGCTGCTGTCCAAGATCGCCTGCGACGACTCGCTGTTCCCCATCGACCACTGGACGGCGATGGAGCGCACCCACTACATGGAGAGCTCCAAGCTCTTCGTCCCGGTCGACCGGCCCTTCTGGCTGGACAAGGACGAGGAGACCGGCCGTGACGTCATGTCGATGACGCTCACCGACCGGATGACCCGCGGCACGTACCTGCTGGACGACGGCCCGGACAAGCCGGCCGTCATCTGCCTCTCGTACACGTGGTGCGACGACAGCCTGAAGTGGCTGCCGCTGTCCGCCAACGAGCGCATGGAGGTCATGCTCAAGTCGCTCGGCGAGATCTACCCGAAGGTCGACATCCGCAAGCACATCATCGGCAACCCGGTGACCGTGTCCTGGGAGAACGAGCCCTACTTCATGGGCGCGTTCAAGGCCAACCTGCCGGGTCACTACCGCTACCAGCGCCGCCTGTTCACGCACTTCATGCAGGACCGGCTGCCCGAGGACAAGCGGGGCATCTTCCTCGCCGGTGACGACATCTCCTGGACGGCCGGCTGGGCCGAGGGCGCCGTACAGACCGCGCTGAACGCCGTGTGGGGCGTGATGCACCACTTCGGCGGCGGGACGGACGCGTCGAACCCCGGCCCGGGTGACGTCTACGACGAGATCGCGCCGGTCGAGCTGCCGGAGGACTGAGCCCGCGGGGACAGGGGCGTGAGCAGCATCCGGCCCACCAGGCCGACGGAGCGGTCGAGGCGTTCGGTGAACTCCTCGGCCAGCTCCGGAAGCCGGCCCCCCAGCCGGTGCAACTGCCACAGCGAGCGGGCCGCGAGCCACGCCCCGTCCCGGGCCCGCTCCAGGCTCCAGCAGCCCAGCAGGTGCGTCAGCGGGTCGGCGATCTCCAGCAGGTCGGGCCCGGGCATCAGCTCTTCGCGGATGCGCTCCTCCAGCAGCGTGAGGACGTCGCCCACCCGGTCGAACTCGCCCTCCACGTCGGCCGGTTCGCAGCCGAGCGTGCGGCAGGTGTCCACCACCGCCAGTGCCAGATCGTGCCCGATGTGCGCGTTGATCCCGGCCAGGGCGAACTGGAGCGGCCGTACGCCGGGATGGCGCCGGTACTGGAACAGCGGCCGCCAGCACGCCGGCGGGCGCCCGCCGGCCGCGACCGCGTCGACCGCCGCCAGGTAGCGCTCGGCGAAGCGGACGTCCAGCGTGGCGGCGGCCCGCCGGTCGGCGAACTCGCCCGCGTCGATACGCCGGTCGATCTCCTCCGTGACGGTGAGGTAGACCCGGTTGAAGACCGCCACCCCGTCCGTCGCCGGCCACAGCTCGCGCAGCGCGCGCATCCGCGTCACGACCGGGTCGACCGCCACCGGGGCCGGCGGGAACTGTTCGATCTGCGCCATGGGGGCAGCGTCCCAGCAGCCGGGCTCCCGGTGGTGTCATCGCGCCGCGCTTCCCCGAAACGGGGGAACGGTCCGTCTAGGACCTGGGGGCGTCGCTCCCGGTGTCGTACGCGGAGGTGCCCGCGTCCAGCAGCGGCTCCTGCTCCTTGAGGTGGGCGGGGGCGAAGGCGCGCAGCACGTGGTAGCCGGTGATGACGACGATCGTGCCGAGCGCGATGCCGCCCAGCTCGAAGTTGTCGGTGATCTTCAGGCTCACGCCGCCGACGCCGATGATGATGCCCGCGGCGGCCGGGACGAGGTTGAGGGGGTTGCGCAGGTCGACCTTGGCGTTGATCCAGATCTGCGCGCCGAGCAGGCCGATCATCCCGTACAGGATGACCGTGATGCCGCCGAGCACGCCGCCGGGGATGGCGGCGACCACCGCGCCGAACTTGGGGCACAGGCCGAACAGGAGCGCGAAGCCGGCGGCGGCCCAGTAAGCGGCCGTCGAGTAGACGCGGGTGGCGGCCATGACGCCGATGTTCTCGGAGTACGTGGTGTTCGGCGGGCCGCCCACGGCGGTGGACAGGATGGAGGCGGCGCCGTCGGCGGCGATGGCGGTGCCGAGCTGGTCGTCGAGCGGGTCGCCGGTCATCTCGCCGACGGCCTTGACGTGCCCGGCGTTCTCGGCGACGAGCGCGATGACGACGGGGAGCGCGACGAGGATCGCCGACCACTCGAAGGCCGGGGCGTGGAAGGACGGCAGCCCGATCCAGTCGGCCTTGGCCACGCCGGACAGGTCCAGGCGCCAGTGGTCGACGGCCTCGGCGCCGCCGACCGGGGAGTGGATCCTGCCGAAGGCCAGGTCGGAGAGCCAGGAGACGGCGTACCCGAAGATCAGCCCCAGGAAGATCGCCACCCGTGACCAGAAACCGCGCAGGCAGACGACGGCGAGCCCGGTGAACAGCATCACCAGCAGCGCGGTCCACTGGTCCTGCGGCCAGTACGTCGACGCCGTCACCGGCGCCAGGTTGAACCCGATCAGCATGACCACGGCGCCGGTCACGATCGGCGGCATCGCCGCGTGGATGATCCGCGCGCCGAACCGCCGCACCGCGAGGCCCACCAGGAACAGCGCGGCACCGACCGCCAGGACCGCGCCGGTGACGGTGGCGCTGTCGCCGCCGCCGGCCCGGATGGTCGCCGCCACGCCCACGAACGACAGCGAGCAGCCCAGGTAGCTGGGCACCCGGCCGCGCGTGGCCAGCAGGAAGATCATCGTGGCGACGCCGGACATCATGATCGCCAGGTTGGGGTCGAGCCCCATCAGGACCGGCGCCACGAACGACGCGCCGAACATCGCCACCACGTGCTGCGCGCCGAGCCCGGCCGTACGCGGCCAGGACAGCCGCTCGTCGGGACGGACGACGGCGCCGGGCGCGGGCGTCCGTCCGTCGCCGTGCAGGGACCAGCGCACGCCGAGGTTCATGGGGGGTGGCTCCACTTCTCCGGTTCGGGGGCCGCGCCGCACGGCCGGGTCCCGGCCGGGGTGGCGGCCGAAAAAGACCAGCCGCCATGGTAATCGCACGCCAGTACGCTGCCGCCCGGTCGCCGGTGGGGTGCGGACGGGCACGGCCGGATGCCGAGCACGGGGTGCGGGTACGGCCGCGCCCGGTCAGCGCGGGGTCCGCTCCACCCTCGCCGGGCGCGACGCGCCGGCCGTGCGGTCGCCCGTGCGCAGCACGCCCGCCCCGAGGACGAGGCCGAAGGCCAGGAGGGTGACCAGGCCGAACGAGACCGTGAGTGACGTCGCGTCGGCGACGCCGCCGATCGCCGAGGGGGCGATGAGGCCCGAGGTGTACGTGATCGTGGCGACGCCCGCGATCGCCTGGCTCGGGTTCGGGCCGCTGCGCCCGGCGGCCGCGAAGGCCAGCGGGACGACCACGGCCACGCCCAGCCCGAGCAGCCCGAAGCCCGCCATCGCGACCGCCGGGTGAGGTGCGGCCACCACCAGGACGCCGCCCGCCGTCGCCGCGACGCCCCCGACCCGTACCGTCCGCACCGCGCCGAACCGGTCCACCACCCGGTCGCCCACCAGCCGCGCGACCGCCATGGTCAGGGCGAACGCGGTGGTCGACGCGGCCGCGAGCCCCGCCGACGTACCCAGCTCGTCGCGCAGGTAGACCGCTGACCAGTCCAGGCTCGCGCCCTCGGCGAACACCCCGCAGAACCCGATCGCGCCGATCACCAGTGCCGACCTGGGCGGCAGGGTGAACCGGGGCGGCGGCTCCTCGTCCGGCGCGCTGCGCAGGTCCAGCACGCCCTGGCAGAAGAGCAGGCCCAGGGCGGTGAGCACCAGCGCGGCGATCACGTGGTGCAGCCGGGCGTCGCTGCCCAGGTGCGCGGCGAGCGTGCCGGAGGCCGAGCCGATCAGCGCGCCCGCGCTCCACATGCCGTGCAGGCCGGACATGATCGACTTGTCGAGCCGGTTCTCGACGTCGACGCCCAGCGCGTTCATGGCCACGTCGGACATGCCGGCGGTCGCCCCGTACACGAAGAGCGCGGCGCACAGGGTGTAGACGTTCGGCGCGAGGGCGGGCAGGACCAGCGACATCGTCCACAGCGCCAGCAGCCCGCGCAGCGCGGCCCGGGCGCCGAAGCGGTGGCTCACCGCGCCCGCCAGCGGCATCGCGACCGACGCGCCCAGCGCGGGGAAAGCGAGCGCGAGGCCCAGTTGGCCCGCGCCGACCCCGGCGTGGTCCTGGATCCAGGGGATACGGGTGGCGAAGCTGCCGGTCACCGCGCCGTGCACACAGAACACGCCGGCCACGGCGAACCGTGCCCGCCGCAGCCGCTCCTTGCCGAACACCACGTCCTGCGCCACGGGCCCTCCCCGGTCGGTTTCTGTCAGCGGTGGACTGTCAGCGGTCGGTAAATTATCAGGAACCATGCCTGATAGTAAGTTGGTATGACGAGTTCTGAGAGGATCACGGCATGCCCGCATCGCCCAGCACCGCACGGGCCATCAACGACCGGCTCGCGCTGCGATTCCTCCAGGACCAGGGCCCGTTGACGGCCGGTCAGCTCAAGAGCCTCACCGGGCTCTCCCGCCCCACCGTCGCCGACCTGGTCGAACGGCTCCAGGGGTCCGGACTCATCCAGGTGGTCGGGGAAGCGGGCGCCGAGCGGCGCGGCCCCAACGCCCGGCTGTACGGGATCGTCGCCGACCGCGCGCACCTCGCCGCCCTCGACGTCCGCACCACCAGCGTCTCCGTCGTCGTCACCGACCTGCTCGGCGCCACGCTCGCCGAGGCGTCCCTGCCCATGGCGGGCCACAGCGACGAGCCCGCCGTCGAGCGCGCGGTGGCGCTGCTGGAACGGACGGTCGCCGACGCGGGCGTACGGCGGCTGCACAGCGTCGGCATCGGGGCGCCCGGCCTGATCGACCCGGCCACGGGCGAGCTGCGCGACTCGACGGGCCTGCCCGCCTGGCACCGGCGGTTCGTCACCGTCCTCCAGGAGCGGCTGCCCGCGACCGTCCTCGTCGAGAACGAGACCAACCTCGCGGCCGTGGCGGAACAGCGCGAGGGCGCCGCACACGACCGGGACACCTTCGTGCTGCTGTGGCTCGGCCACGGCGTCGGCGCGGCGGTCGTCCTGGACGGCCGGCTGCGGCGCGGCGCGTCGGGCGGCGCCGGCGAGATCGGGTTCCTGCCCGTGCCGGGGACGGGCGGCCTGCCGTCGGCCACCGGCTGCGGCGGCGGCTTCCACGCGCTGGCCGGATCGGCGGCGATCCGCTCACTCGCTGCGGGGTACGGCATCGAGGCCGCCGACCGGGGCGAGGAGCCGGCCGGGGCGGCGGCCGTGCGGGCGGCCCTGGCCACCGGGGCGGACGGCTTCCTGGACGCCCTCGCCGACCGGCTCGCCCTCGGGGCGGCCGCCGTCAGCGCCGTGCTCGACCCCGGCTGCGTCGTCCTCGGCGGCGAGACCGGCCACGCGGGCGGCCCCGGACTGGCGGCCCGCGTCGAGACCCGGCTGGCCGCCCTGTCCCCGCTGCGCACCGAGGTCCGGGCGGGCGCGCTGGGCGGCGCGGCGGTGCTGCGCGGAGCACTGCTGACCGTCCGCGACGCGGCCCAGGACACGCTGTTCACCCCAGCGCGCTGAACCACGAGGTGTGCCGCCGCACCAGTACCGGGCCGGCACATGCTGTTCACCCCGGCCGTCCCCGCGCTCTGCCGAAGCGACCGCTTCAGGCCCCGACCGGCACATGCTGTTCACCCCGGCCGTCCCCGCGCCCTGCCGAAGCGACCGCTCCAGGGGCCGCCCTGCACGCGCTGTTCGTCCCGGCCCTCCCTACGCCCCGCTGAGGCGCCGCTGAAGGAACTCCTCGAACGTCACCTTGCCCACCGCATGCTCGGGGGCCAGGTGGCCGCCCGCCCGGAAGCCCCGGTACGCCTTGCCCGCCAGTGGCACGTTCACCACCGGGCGGCGCCGCCCCGACGCCCGCAGGTAGGCGCGGGCCAGCTCGGGGAGCGTCCGTACCTCGGGGCCGCCCATGTCCGGCACCCTCCCCGCCGGTGCGCCCGCCGCCAGTTCGGCGAGCCGGGCGGCCACCTCCGTGACCTCGACCGGCTGGTCGCGCACGCCCGCCGGGGCCGGGACCACCGGCAGCCTGGCCGCCGCCCGGACCACCGCCAGCACCATGTCGTGGAACTGCGTTGTCCGCAGCACCGTCCAGCCCAGCCCCGACTCCTCCACCAACCGCTCCACGGCGAGCTTCGAGCGGTAGTAGCCGAGCGGCACCCGGTCCACGCCCACGATCGAGATGTAGACCAGGTGACCGACCCCGGCCCGCCGCGCCGCGCCGATCAGGTTCCGCGCCGCCCCCTCGTCCCCGCCGCGCGGGCTGGACGCGCAGTGCACGACGGTGTCCACCCCCGCGAGCGCCGCGTCCAGCCCCGTACCGCCCTCGCGCAGATCGACGGCGTACGGCCGCGCGTGCCGGCTCAAGCTCCGCACCTCGTGCCCGTCCGCCCGCAGCAGTCCGACGACGTGCCTGCCGAGCGTGCCGGTCCCGCCGGTCACCAGAATCGTGGTCATCCTCAGTCCCTCCTGACGCAGTCATCCGGAGGGAACCGGCGAGCTACCCCGAATGTGACAGTTGCCGAGCCACGAACCCGAGCTTGTGCGGATTGACCACCGCCCGTACGTGCGCGACGGCCCCGTCCCGGATCTCGAACGAGGCGACGGAGACCAGCTCCCGGCCGGCCCACGCGGCCAGCGCCGGCGCGCCGTTGACCTCCACGACCGTGAGGTCGAACCCGGCCGCGAACCCCCGCATCGCGCCCCCGAGGAACCGCAGGACCTTCCCCCGCCCGAGTATCGGCCGCCGCGCCGCCGACACCACGCCACCGCCGTCGGACGACCACGTCACGTCCGCCGCCAGCAGTTTCTCCAGCCCGGCCAGATCGCCCTCGCGGGCGGCCGCGATGAACGACTCCACGAGCCCCCGGTGCTCCTCGGGCCCGGCCGCGAAACGGCCCTCCGGCGCGCCGATCCGAGCCGCCGCCCTCCGGTACACCTGCCGGCTGTTCGCCTCGGTCAGCTCCAGCACGTCCGCGATCTCACGGTGGCTGTACGCGAACGCCTCGCGCAGCACGTACACCGCCCGTTCCGTCGGCGTGAGCCGCTCCAGCAGCACCAGCAGCGCGGTCGACACGGCGTCGCGCTGCTCGGCCGACTCCAGCGGGCCGAGCGCTCCGTCCGCCGTGACCACCGGCTCCGGCAGCCACGGGCCGGGGTACTCCTCGCGGGTGGCGCGGGCGGAGGTGAGGCGGTTGAGGCACAGGTTGGTGACGACCTTGGCCAGCCAGGACGTGGGGTGCCGGATCTCCGACCGGTCGGCGCCGCTCCAGCGCAGGTAGGCGTCCTGGACCGTGTCCTCGGCCTCGTCGGCGGACCCGAGCATCCGGTAGGCCAGCCCGAACAGGCTGCGGCGGTGGCTCTCGAACTCATCGGCAAGCGCGGTCGTCACGGGCACAGCCTGGCACAACGCCAGAAGGGGCCCGGCGGCGGCAAGGGCCGTATCTCCGCCGCCGGGCCCGTCCCGTCACCGGGTCAGCAGGCGCCGAGGTCCTGCCAGACACCCCACTCGCCGGTGGTGCCGGGCTCCTCGCCCTTGGTCCACCACTTCGCCTTCCAGGTACGGGACGCATGGGACACCGTGGAACCGCCGCCGTACTCGGTCGCCGCGCTCCACGCCGGCGCGGTGCACGCACCGGGCGTCGGGGTCGGCGTCGGAGTCGGGGTCGGCGTGGGCGTCGGGGTCGGCGTGGGCGTCGGGTCCGTACCCGAGCCGGGGTCCACCACCGTCACGCCCCGCGCCAGGTCACCGGCGAGCGCGTAGGTCGTACCGCCGATGTTCACCGTCCAGTTCCACGGGGTCGACACCGGCAGGTAGTAGTTGAACGACAGGTCCACCGAGGCGCCCGGGGCCAGCGTCTGCCAGGCCGGCAGCTTCAGCGAGACGCGGTGGAAGTCGCCCTTCAAACCGCCCACGTTGGCGCCCGTGTGGTCGCTGCTGATCACCTTCGTACCGAAGCCCGACTGGTCCGAGGCATTGCCCGGCGCGGCCGTGGAGTAGTCGAACTGGAACTCCGTGCCGCCCGGCAGCGTGGTCCGGGTGTTGTTCGTGATCTTCAGCTTCGGCGTGATCGGGTAGTTGGAGTCACCGAGCTTGAACTCGCCGAACTCCACACCGATGTTCACCGCCTTGGCGGGCAGCGCCTTGTTCGACACCTTCGCGCCGTACGGCGTGGCCGCCTTGAACTTGTCGTACATCAGCGAGGTCAGCGTGGAACCCGGCTCGTACTGCCCCTTGGCCGCGTTCCAGCCGTAGTCACCGGCCAGCTCCCACACCATCGTGCCGCCGATGCCCTTGTCCACCACGTAGTCGGCCTTGCGGGCCACCGACTGCTCGTCCTCCGTGGACAGGAAGACCTTCTTCTCGGCGTTCCAGAGCCACGGCGCGACCAGCGTGGAGTCGTACTTGCGGGCGTACGTGCCGGTCAGCCGGGTGTCGGCCGGGAAGCCGTACTTCGTCAGGTAGTCGCCGACGACGCCCTTCTCCAGGTTCTTGGCGTGCCACATCGGGTTGGAGCCGGCCGGGGACTCCTTGCCGTTGTCGTCCTTGTCGTGCCAGAGGTTGTCGATGCCGACGGCGCCGTCACCGCACTTGGTCAGGCCGGAACCGGCCGGGCAGGTGGTCGCGGCCGCCTTGCCCCACAGGCCGTCCGTGCCGCCCTGCACGTTCTTGTGACCGCGCGTGTAGTAGGGCAGGCCGATGTTGATGCGGCCGGCCGGCATGGAGCCGCGGAAGTAGTGGTACGCCCAGTCGGTGTTGAGGTAGCCGATCCCCCCGTACTGCTGGCTGCCGTAGACGCCCGCCGCCGCCAGCTCCGCGTCCTTGCCGTCGTCGAACAGCGAGGCGTTCGGGCCGACGTACTCGTTCCAGGCGCCGTGCAGGTCGTAGGACATGATGTTGACGTAGTCCAGGTACTTCTGGACCTGGAAGGTCTCCATGCCGCGCAGCAGGTAGCCGGAGGAGGGGGCCGCGACGGTGAGCAGGTAGTGCTTCCCGTCGGCCGCGCCCGCCCGGTCGAGCTTCTCGCGCAGCGTCTTCATCAGCGCCGCGTAGCCCTTCACCAGGCCGGCCCGGCGGGGGTTGGATACGGAGTAGTCGAGCGGGTTGCCCGCGTCCTTCATCGAGGTCGGGTACTCGTAGTCGATGTCGACGCCGTTGAAGCCGTACTTCTTGATGAACGCGACCGCCGAGTCGGCGAAGGTGTCGATCCCCGCCTGGTTGACCGAGCCGTCGGCGTTGGTCGCCATCGAGTAGAAGCCACCGGAATTGACGCGCTTGCCGCTGTCGTCGAAGTACCCGCCGGTCTCGGCCCAGCCGCCCACCGAGATCAGCGTCTTGACGTCCGGATGCTGCTTCTTGAACTTGTTCAGCAGATTGAAATGCCCCTTGTAGGTGTACGAGGGGTCCATCTCGGCGCCCGCGACGCCGGGCCACGTCATGCCGGTGGCGGCGTTGTTCGGGCCGTCCGTGCCGACCGACAGTTGGTTGGCGGAGTCGATGTGGCCGAAGGCGTAGTTGATGTGGGTGACCTTGTCCCACGGGATGTTCGAGGCGAGGTAGGCGGGCGTGCCGTCCTTGCCGGTGCGCCAGCCGGTGAAGTAGCCGATGACGCGCCGCTGGTGGTCGGCGCCCATCTTCTCGCGGCCCTCGGTGTCGTAGACCGAGCAGTACGGGACGGTGACGCCGGGTGTGGTGTGCAGGCCGTCGGGGCGACAGGCCTGGTGGTCGGTGGCGGCGTGGGAGACGCCACCGGAGAGCGAGCCGAGCAGCAGCCCGGCGGCGGCGGCGCCGGACGCGAGCAGCGTGGCTCGTCTGTGTGTGGGGGACAGCACGGTCGGTTCCTCCTGGGGAGGGTTCGGGGCACACAACTGACTGGGTGATGGGTCGTGTTGGGCCCTGGCGTGCGCACACCGGCGGGCCGACTCCGTGGAGGTGACGCAGAGATTAAAAGGACTAGACCAGGCGGTCAATAGGTCTGGACCACTTCAACCGACCGGTCGGCCTGTGAGGCAGGACACAGCCATCGCCCGCATGGGTGACGATCAGGCGTGGCACACTGGCCCTGTATCAGCAGCAGCGCACTCCGGGGTCGGTGTAATTCCGAACCGGCGGTTACAGTCCGCGACCCGGCCGCATCCAGTGGCCGGTTGACCAGGTGAAATTCCTGGACCGACGGTGAAAGTCCGGATGGGAGGCAGTGCGCGGCGGGTGACCCCTCCATGGGGCGGCCGGCCGTATGCCGCTGGTCGCCGACGTCCGGCGACCGGTGTCGTCGGCCTCGCGTCCCCCCGTGCGGTGGTGTCGTTGCCCGCTCTTCTGTCGTCATCGACAGGCCCCGGAGTCCGCGCCCGAAGAGGCAGGAGGACCCGGTGGCCGCAGCGGACCCGACCGGCACGGCAGACCCGGCCGACGTTGCCGCCATGCGCCGAGCCGTCGCGCTCGCCTCCCGTGGACTCGGCTCCACCAGCCCCAACCCGGTCGTCGGATGCGTCGTCCACGACGCCTCCGGGCACGAGGTCGGCGCCGGCTGGCACGAGCGCGCCGGCGGCCCGCACGCCGAGGTCCACGCCCTGCGCCAGGCCGGCGTCCTCGCCCGCGGCGGCACCGCGTACGTCACGCTCGAACCCTGCAACCACACCGGCCGCACCGGCCCCTGCGCCCAGGCCCTGATCGAGGCCGGGATCGCCCGCGTCGTGTACGCGGTCGGGGACCCGAACCCCCAGGCCACCGGTGGCGCCGACACCCTCCGGGCAGCCGGCGTCGAGGTCGTCGCCGGGGTCCTGGAGGCCGAGGCCGAGGCCGGCAACGCCGCCTGGCTCACCTCCGTACGCCTCGGCCGCCCCTACGTGCTGTGGAAGTACGCCGCCACCCTCGACGGCCGCGTCGCCGCCCAGGACGGCACCAGCCGCTGGATCAGCTCGCCCGAGTCCCGCGCCGACGTCCACCGGCTGCGCGCCGAGGCCGACGCGGTCGTCGTCGGCTCCGGCACCGCCCGCGCGGACGACCCGCACCTCGCGGTACGCGTCGTCGCGGACACGGAAGCAGCCGCCGTCCAGCCGCTGCGCGTCGTCGTCGACACCGGGGCCACCGCCGTCCGCCCCGGCGCTCGCGTCCTGGACGACGCCGCGCCGACCCTGATCGCGGTCGCCGAGGACGCCGAGCCGGACCTGCCCGGCACCGACGTCGTACGCCTTCCCCGCGCGGGGAAGGGGCTGTCCGTACCGGCCCTGCTGGCCGCCCTGCACGAGCGCGGCGTCCGCTCCGTACTCCTCGAAGGCGGCCCGGCCCTCGCCGGGTCCTTCGTCGCCGCGGGAGCCGTCGACAAGGTCGTCGGCTACCTCGCCCCGGTCCTCCTCGGCGCGGGCCCCGCCGCCCTCGCCGACGCCGGGATCACCACCATCACCGAGGCGCTGCGGCTCGACGTCACCGAGATCGTGCGCATCGGCCCCGATCTTCGTGTCACCGCCGTCCCCGCCGTCCCCGCCACCCCCAAGGAGCGCTGAGCGTGTTCACCGGAATCGTCGAAGAGCTGGGTGAGGTCACCGCCGTCGAGAACCTCGGCGACTCCTCCCGCTTCCGCCTGCGCGGCCCCCTCGTCACCGAGGACGCCAAGCACGGCGACTCGATCGCCGTCAACGGCGTCTGCCTCACCGTCGTGGAGACCGCCGACGGCGAGTTCACCGCAGACGTGATGGCCGAGACGCTGGGCCGCTCCAGCCTCGGCGCGCTCGGCCCCGGCTCCCGGGTCAACCTGGAGCGGCCCATGGCGGTCGGCGACCGGCTCGGCGGCCACATCGTCCAGGGCCACGTCGACGGCACCGGCACCATCCTCGCGCGCACGCCCTCCGAGAACTGGGAGATCGTCAAGATCTCCCTCCCGGACGCCCTGCGCCGGTACGTCGTCGAGAAGGGCTCCATCACGGTCGACGGCGTCAGCCTCACCGTCGTCGACGCCGGCGCGGACCACTTCACCGTCAGCCTCATCCCGACGACCCTCGCCCTGACCACGCTCGGCATCAAGGAGCCCGGCGACCCGGTCAACCTGGAGGTCGACGTCATCGCCAAGTACGTCGAGCGCATGCTCGGCGACCGCACCGGGGGGACGGCCGAGTGAACTGGCTCAACCAGCTCGACTGGCTGAACTCCGAGGCCTTCACCGCCTTCGGCCAGCGCATCATGTGGTCCGACATGATCGGCAACACGATCGGTCTGATCGCCCTCGCGCTCGGCTGGCGGCGCTCCATCCTCACCTGGCCCGCGCAGCTCCTCTCCGGCGTCATCCTCATCGCCGCCTACGCCTCCGCCCAGCTCAGCGGTGGCGTCGGCAAGCAGCTCCTTATCATCGGCGTCGCCGCCTGGGGCTGGCACCAGTGGTCCCGGGGCCGGCAGCAGGCCCAGGACGGCTCCATCGCCGTCCGGTTCGCCACCTGGAAGGAGCGCGGACTGCTCCTCGCGGGCGCCGTCCTCGGCACCCTCGCGGTCGGCGGGCTGTTCACGCTGTACCCGTCGCTCTCCTGGAGCCCGTGGGCCGACGCCTACATCTTCGTCGGGACGCTCGTCGCGATGGTCGCCCAGGCCAGGGGCCTGGTGGAGTTCTGGTTCGCCTGGCTCCTCGTCGACCTCGTCGGTGTCCCGCTCGCCTTCAGCAGCGGCCTGGCCTTCTCCGGCCTGGTGTACGTGATCTATTTCGCCCTCGTGCTGTGGGGCATGCGCGACTGGTGGCTCCGGACGCGCACTCCCGCTCTGGAAGGAACGTTCTCGTGAGCGACGCATGCGCGGCCGCCGGGCCGCAGCCGACTCCCATGCCCGCACCTCCGCGCCGCGCAGGCGGAGAAGCTCATGAAAGGGGCACGTCATGACCGCGCTCACCGTCTGGGACGCCACGGACCTCGCCCTCGACCCCGTCGAGCAGGCCATTCGTGACATCGCCGCCGGCCGCCCCGTCGTGGTCGTCGACGACGAGGACCGCGAGAACGAGGGCGACCTCGTCATCGCCGCCGAGAAGGCGACCCCCGAGATCGTCGCCTTCATGATGAGCGAGTGCCGCGGCCTGATCTGCGCCCCCATGGAGGGCGACGAGCTGGACCGCCTCCAGCTCCCGCAGATGGTCGGCGACAACACCGAGTCCATGAAGACTGCCTTCACCGTCTCGGTCGACGCGGCCCCCGTCCATGGCGTCACCACCGGCATCTCCGCCGCCGACCGCGCCACCACCCTCCAGCTCCTGGCCGGCGGCACCGCCGGGCCGGCCGACTTCGTCCGCCCCGGCCACGTCTTCCCGCTGCGCGCCCAGCCCGGCGGCGTCCTCGTCCGCAACGGGCACACCGAGGCCGCCGTCGACCTCGCCCGGCTCGCCGGACTCCGCCCGGCCGGCGCGATCGTCGAGATCGCCGGCGAGGACGGCGTCATGCTGCGCCTGCCCGAGCTGGTCCCCTTCGCCCGCAAGCACGGCCTGACGATCATCTCGATCGAGGACCTCATCGCCTACCGCCGCAGCAACGAGCCGACCGTCCGCCGCGAGGCCGAGGTACGGCTGCCGACCGCGCACGGCGAGTACACCGCCTACGGCTACCGCTCCACCGTCGACGGCGTCGAGCACATCGCGCTCGTCCACGGCGACCTCGGCGACGGCGAGGACGTCCTGGTCAGGGTCCACTCCGAGTGCCTGACCGGCGACATCTTCCACTCGCAGCGCTGCGACTGCGGGCCCCAGCTCCAGGCCTCCATGGAGCGCGTCACCGAGGCCGGCCGAGGCGTCGTCGTCTACCTCCGCGGCCACGAGGGACGCGGCATCGGCCTGCTGTCCAAGCTGCGCGCCTACGAGCTCCAGGAGCGCGGCCACGACACCCTCGACGCCAACCTGGAACTCGGCCTGCCCGCCGACGCCCGCGACTACGCCGCCGGCGCCCAGATGCTCGCCGACCTCGGCGTACGCAGCCTCCGGCTGATGACCAACAACCCCGACAAGGTCGACGCCCTCGTCCGGTACGGGCTGACCGTCAACGGCCGCGAGCCCATGCCCGTCCAGGCGGGCGAGCACAACCTCCGGTACCTGCGCACCAAGCGCGACCGGATGGGCCACGACCTGCCCTGGCTCGACGCGGCCGCCGGCGCGTCGCCCTGCAACAACCAGTAAGACAGCCAGACCCACCAGCAAGGAGACACCGACGTGAGCGGCAAGGGCGCACCCGAACTGAGCGTGAAGAACTGCGGCGACCTCCGGGTCGCCGTGATCGCGGCCCAGTGGCACGAGAAGATCATGGACGGCCTCGTCAACGGCGCCCTGCGCGCCCTGCACGAGCTCGGCATCGACGAGCCGACCCTGCTGCGGGTCCCGGGCAGCTTCGAGCTCCCGGTCGTCGCCAAGGTCCTCGCCGGCCGCGGCTACGACGCGATCGTCGCGCTCGGCGTCGTCATCCGGGGCGGCACCCCCCACTTCGAGTACGTGTGCCAGGGCGTCACCCAGGGCCTCGTCCAGGTCTCCGTCGACACCGGCGTCCCCGTCGGCTTCGGCGTCCTGACCTGCGACACCGAGGAGCAGGCCCTGGACCGGGCCGGCCTGGAGGGCTCGAACGAGGACAAGGGCCACGAAGCGGTCACCGCCGCCGTCGCCACCGCGACCACACTGCGCACGGTCAGCGAACCCTGGCGCTGAGTGTCCCCGGGCACCCCGTACTCTTAGGACCATCATGGCGAACAAAACCTTCGAAGAGCTCTTCGCCGAGCTGGAGCTCAAGGCCAAGACCGGCGACCCCGCCACCTCCCGCACCGCAGAGCTGGTGGACAAGGGCGTCCATGCCATCGGCAAGAAGGTCGTCGAGGAGGCCGCCGAGGTCTGGATGGCCGCCGAGTACGAGGGCAAGGAAGCCGCCGCCGAGGAGATCTCGCAGCTCCTGTACCACGTCCAGGTGATGATGGTCGCCCGCGGGATCTCACTCGACGACGTCTACGCCCACCTCTGATCCCACCCCCGTTCCCCACCTCCTTTTCACAGTTAGGAAGCACGCCCCATGCTGCGCATCGCCGTCCCCAACAAGGGTTCACTGTCCGGACCTGCGTCGGCGATGCTCCATGAGGCCGGCTACCAGCAGCGCAAGGAGTCCAAGGAACTGGTGATGGTCGACCCGGAGAACGAGGTCGAGTTCTTCTACCTCCGCCCCCGCGACATCGCCATCTACGTCAGCTCCGGCAAGCTCGACATCGGCATCACCGGCCGCGACCTGCTGCTGGACTCCGGCGCCAACGCCGAGGAGATCCTCCAGCTCGGCTTCGCCCGCTCCACCTTCCGGTACGCCACCAAGCCCGGCACGGCGACCGGCCCCGCCGACTTCGGCGGCATGACGATCGCCACCTCCTACGAGGGCATCGTCGCCAAGCACCTCGCCGACCAGGGCATCGACGCCTCCGTCGTTCACCTCGACGGCGCGGTCGAGACCGCCATCGAGCTCGGCGTCGCCCAGATCATCGCCGACGTCGTGGAGACCGGCACCTCGCTGCGCAACGCCGGCCTGGAGGTCATCGGCGAGCCGATCCTCAAGTCCGAGGCCGTCGTCATCCGCCGCACCGGCGCCCCCACCGACGACCCGAAGGTGCAGCAGTTCCTGCGCCGCCTCCAGGGCGTCCTGGTGGCCCGCAGTTACGTGATGATGGACTACGACTGCCGGGTGGAGCACCTGGAACAGGCCGTCGCCCTCACGCCGGGCCTGGAGTCGCCGACCGTCTCGCCGCTCCACCACGAGGGCTGGGTCGCCGTCCGCGCCATGGTCCCCGCCAGGGAAGCGCAGCGGATCATGGACGATCTGTACGCGCTCGGCGCACGCGCCATCCTGACCACCGAGATCCATGCCTGCCGCCTCTGACGTGACCAGGACCCACATGTCCGACACCCAGCTCCCCGTGCTCCCGGTCACCTTCCGGCCCACCCGCACCCGGGTGGTTCTGCTGACCGTGGGCGCGGTGATGTTCGCCGTCATCACGGCCGTCGCCCTGATGCTGGAGAAGCTCGGGGCGGGGGAGCGCGCGAGCTTCATCTTCGTCGCCGCGCTCTTCTTCGCCGTCCTGGCGCTCCTCAGCCGCCCCAAGGTCGTCGCCGACGACGAGGGCGTCACGGTCGTCAACCTCACCAGGACACGCCGGCTGGCGTGGGCGGAGATCCTCCAGGTGAACCTGCGCGAGGGCGACCCCTGGGTCTTCCTCGACCTCAGCGACGGCACCAGCATGCCCGCCCTGGGCATCCAGCCCGGCATCGGCAAGCAGCGGGCCATCCGCGACGCGCGCGCCCTGCGTCTGCTCGCCGAGACCCGCGGCACAGGAGTGGACGGCACCTGACCAGGGCGAACCCGCCCGTGTCGCTCGTATGGGCGGCAGCCCCCTGCCCCATCGGGGGCCGACGTGATTACTCTTATGGCGGTGGCGCCGAGCGCGCCACCGCCTCGCGCGTACGGCCGAAAAACACGCACCACCCGGCCGGCGGGGCACCTGCGACCCGAGGAGTGATTCCCTCCAGCAATGGACGGATCGTCCGGTAGTACCTGCGCCGCCCCCTCCGAGGAGGCGGCGGCATGACCATCCCCCTCCTGCTGCTCGCCGCGGCATTCCTTCTCATCCTCGCCAACGGCTTCTTCGTGGCGGCCGAGTTCGGCCTCGTCACCGTGGAGCGGGCGGACGCCGAACGCGCCGCCGCCGAGGGCGACCGGCGGGCCCGTACCGTCGTCAAGGCGCTGAAGGAGCTGTCCTTCCAGCTCTCCGGCACCCAGCTCGGCATCACCATCACCTCGCTCGTCGTCGGCATGCTCGCCGAGCCCGCGCTCGCCCAGCTCCTCGACGGGCCGCTCACCGCGACCGGACTGCCCGAAGGGGCCGTCTCCGGCGTCGCGGTGGTCATCGGCATGCTGGGCGCCTCCGCCGTCCAGATGGTGATCGGCGAACTCGTCCCCAAGAACTGGGCCGTCTCCCGGCCCTTGCAGGTCGCGCGGTTCGTCGCCGGCCCGCAGCACCTGTTCTCGGCCGCCTTCCGGCCGGTCATCGCCCTGCTGAACGCCGTCGCCAACCGGCTCGTGCGGCTGCTGGGCGTCGAACCCACCGAGGAGCTCGCCTCCGCCCGCACGCCCGGCGAGCTGGTCTCGCTCGCCCGGCACTCCGCGCGGGCCGGCGCCCTCGAACAGGACACGGCCGACCTCTTCGTCCGGACCCTGACGCTGGGCGGGCTCACCGCCCAGCACGTGATGACCCCGCGCGTGAAGGTCAACGCGCTGCGGACCGACGCCACCGCGGCCGACGTCGTCAACCTGACCCGGGCCACCGGCCTTTCCCGCTTCCCCGTCTACCGCGAGCGCATCGACGAGATCGTCGGCATGGTCCACCTCAAGGACGCGCTCGCCGTGCCCGCGCACGAGCGGCTGCGCACCCCGGTGGGCCGGGTCGCCGTCCCGCCGCTGCTCGTCCCCGAGACGCTGCCCGCCCAAGCGCTGCTGGAGCGGCTGCGCAGCGAGCAGCCGATCGCCGTCGTCGTCGACGAGTACGGCGGCACCGCCGGAGTGGTGACCCTGGAGGACATCGTCGAGGAACTCGTCGGCGAGGTCCGCGACGAGCACGACGCCGAGGGCGACGACCTGCCCGAACTGGCCGCCGTCCCGGCCGAGGACGGCCACCCCGCGTGGGAGGCCGACGGCAGTTGCCGTGTCCACACCCTGAAGCGGATAGGCCTCGACGTCCCCGACGGGCCGTACGAGACGGTCGCCGGGCTCGTCGCCGACCTGCTCGGCCGCATCCCGGCCCCCGGCGACCGCGCCGAACTGCCCGGCTGGCGCCTGTCCGTGCGCCAGGTGGACCGGTACCGCGCCGAGCGCGTCAAGCTGGTCCGCACGGCCGACGCCCTGGCGGAGGCCGCCCGATGAGCGTCCTCCAACTGCTCTTCGCGGGCCTGCTCGTGCTCGCGAACGGCTTCTTCGTGGGCGCCGAGTTCGCCCTCGTGTCCGTGCGCCGCAGCCAGATCGAACCGCTCGGCCCCGGCTCCAAGCGGGCCCGCCAGGTCCTGTACGGCCTGGAGAACCTGCCACAGATGATGGCCGCCGCGCAGTTCGGCATCACCGTCTGCTCGCTCACCCTCGGCGCGGTCGCCGAACCGACCGTGGCGCACCTGCTGGAGCCGGTCTTCCACGCCGTGCACCTGCCCGAGGGCCTGATCCATCCGCTCGGTTACGTCATCGCGCTGGCCGTGGTGGTCTTCCTGCACCTCGTCATCGGCGAGATGCTCCCGAAGAACCTCGCCATGGCCGCCCCCGAGAAGACCGCGCTGTGGCTGAGCCCCGCCCTGGTCGGCTTCGCCCGGCTGTGCCGCCCCGTGACGGCGGCCCTCGGCGCCTGCTCCCGCCTGGTGCTGCGGGCGTTCCGGGTCGAGCCGAAGGACGAGGTGGAGGCGGTGTTCACCAGCGCCCAGCTCGGCCGGCTCGTCGAGGACGCCGGCCAGGCCGGGCTGCTCGACCCGGCCGAGCAGGAACGGCTGGAGGACGCGTTGGAGCTGGGCAGCCGCCCGGTGTCCGACGTCCTCATCCCGCGTTCGTCCCTGGTGACGGTCTCCCCGTCGGTCACCCCGGCCGAGGTCGAGGAGCTGACCGTCCGCACCGGGTACTCCCGGTTCCCGGTGTGCGCGGAGGGCGGCGGCGGTGTCTTCATGGGATTCGTGCACGTCAAGGACGTACTGGACCTGGAGGACGCCGACCGGGCCGTACCGCAGCACGTGTGGCGCCCGATGGCGACGCTCCGTTCGGAGCTGCCGCTCGACGACGCCCTCACCGTGATGCGCCGCGCCGCCACGCACCTGGCCCAGGTCGCCGACGCGTCCGGCCGGGTGCTGGGCCTGGTCGCGCTGGAGGACGTCCTCGAAATGCTGGTCGGCGAGGTCCGCGACCCGGCGCACCGCTCGGCGACCCCCCTGGTCCCGGCGGTCGCGCCCCCGGCGGCGCCCCCCGCTCCGCTCGACGCCCCGCCACCGGCCGACCCGACCGCCGACTCCGGCCTCGACCCGGGTCCGGGCCCGGCCGCGGGCCCGGGTCAGGCGCAGGGCGTCCTGACGGCCTGAGTGCCGCGGGACCCGGGCCCAGCGGTCAGTAACCCGTCGGCCCCGGTCCGCCGGGGGAGGCCGGCGGGTCCTGGGGGCCCCGGGGTGCGGGGCCGCGGCCCGAGAGGACCTCGCCGTACGCCTGCATCAGGTCCGGCAGGCGGAGCGTGGCGAGGTCCTCCCGGGTGGGCGTGCCGGAGTAGCCGGACAGCCGCAGGTCGCGGTACGCGCACGACTTCTCGTACAGCGTGCGCAGGAACCGGCCGTTGCCCAGCTCGTCGATCCAGCCCTGTTCGACGACGTGGCCGCTGATCGAGCGCAGCTCGTCCAGGGCCTCCTCGTCCCACACGTCGTCGTTCGCCGCCGCCAGCACCTCGCCGATCGCGGTGAGTTCCAGTGGCCGGTACGAGGGGAAGTCGACCCGCGTGGTGAAGCGGGACGACAGGCCCGGGTTGGTGGCGAGGAGCCGGTCCATGCCCTCCGGGTAGCCGGCCAGGATGACCACCAGGTGGTCACGGTTGTCCTCGGCGCGCTTGAGGAGCACCTGGAGCGCCTCGTCGCCGTACGCGTCGCCCTTGCTGTACCCGGAGTTGGACAGGGAGTACGCCTCGTCCACGAACAGCACCCCGCCCAGCGCCGAGTCGATCAGCTCGTTCGCCTTCACGGCGGTCTGTCCGAGGAACTCGCCGACGAGGTCGGACCGCTGGGCCTCCACGAGGTGGTCGCCGCCCAGCAGCCCGAGCGCGTAGAAGACCCGGCCGAGAATTCTGGCGACCGTGGTCTTCCCCGTGCCGGAGGGACCCGAAAAGACAAAGTGACGTTTCGGCGGCTGCACCGGAAGGCCCTGCTCGGCCCGCAGCCGCGCCATTTCGAGCTGCGCCGAGAGCGCCTTGACCTGCCGCTTCACCGGCTCCAGGCCCACCATGCGCTCCAGCTCTGCGAGCGCCTCGGCCAGCAGTGCCGGGTCCGTGGGGCTCGCGGGGAACGCCGGGCGGCGCGACCGCCCGGGCGAGGGGGCCTGCTCGCGTGCGCCGTGGGCGGGCCCCGGGGGCTGGGCCGGCGGCTGGGACCCAAGCTGACCGGGCGGCGGACCGGGTGCCTGACCGGGCGGCTGGGACTGCGGGTCGCCGCCGCGACGGAGCCCGTCGCCGGGCGGGGCGTCCGGGGCGTCGGGGAGGTCCACGGTGTCCTGCCCGACGCCCGCCAGCGACACGGCCGCCAGGTCGGCGGCCGGGTCGTCGGAGCCGTCGAACCCGTCGTACTCGGCGATCGCCGCCAGCCGCGCGGCGGTGTCCATGAAGGCCGGGTCGATCCGGTGCACGGCCCGGTACAGGGGGAGCGCGGCGGCGCTGCGGCCCGTTCCCTCGCGGGCGCGGGCCAGCCAGTAGCGCAGTTCCTTGCGCTGCGGCTGCTCGCTGCGGCAGCGCATCAGGGCGGCGGACAGCATGGGCTCGGCCTGCCCGTACATCTCCAGGCGGACCCGCGCCATGCCGCCGAACAGCCCGGCCTCGATGCCCAGCAGCGGATCGTTCACCAGCGGTTCGGTGTGGCGGACGAGCTGGTCCCAGTCCTTGACCAGGTAGGCCCGGCAGGCGTGCAGGAAGCGCACCTGCGGGTCGGTGTCGACGGGCGGCAGCCCGGCCAGCGCCCGGTCCAGCTCCGGCACGTGGCGGCCGTCCAGCCAGTGCGAAGCGTGCGCGAGGAGCAGGTCGCGCGGGCTCTCCAGCACGGGCTGGACCCACCAGCCGAGCCAGTACCAGGAGTTCAGCGTGCGGCGGTGGCGGGCGCGCTGCTCACCGAAGCGGTCCCGGTTGCGGTACATCCGCAGCAGCGCGGTCGTCGTGTCGACCCGCAGCGCGTGCAGTCCGAGCCAGGCGTCGGCCATTCCGGGATCGATCCGCACCGCCGCCCGGAACTCCTCCTCCGCCTGCGGATACGCACCCATGGTGTAGGCGTCCACGCCGCGCAGCCAGGCGAGGTCGGCCGGGGCCTGCGTGCCCTGCGTGCCGATGTCCATCGGGTCCCCCACAAACCGTGTCCCCGTACCGGTCCGCCGGGCGGCCGCCCGCCGGAAGCCTTCCCAATCGCCCTCTCATGAACGGGATTTGACCGCACCGAGGGGCATCGTACCGGCACGGGGAGTGTGCGCTTAAGGGCGCGTGAGGGTTCCGCGAGCGGCGCGGGCGCCGTCCGGCGCCTCGTGAGGGCCGTCGCCGGCCCGCCGGGAATGGTCACCGACGGTGAGCGCCGGGGTCGTCGAGCGGCGCCGACGCGGGAAGGTGGGGGCAGAACGAAGCCCCCGATCACGGGGGAACAACCGGGGGCTTCGCGTCTGCGACGGCTTCGGAAAGCCGCACATTGAGAACGTAAGACCTGTACGGCTCGTCGGTCAAGCGAAGTTGGGGCACTCTCGAGGCTGATTTCCGACTGCTCAGTACGGCTGCGAAAGTCAGTCACGCTCCGTGACGGTCTGGTTCGCAACTGCTGTCACAGCAGGTCCCGGCAGCCACTCGTACCCCACCGCACACTCCCGTACCAGCGCATGGGCGTAGGGCCGGGACGGGTCCACCGCGAAGTGCTCCTTCTCCGCCGCCGTCCACCCCTCCCAGAACGCGTACTGCGCCGGTCCGTCCCGGTGGCGGCCCCGTTCCCAGGACTCCTCGGCGCCCCGCTCCATCCACAGCAGCCTCGCCAGGTACGGCCGCAGGGCGCGCCGCCCGGCGCCCACGCCCTCGATGAGGACGACCGGGGCCGGGGGGAGGAGCCGGGGCGGGCCGAAGCGGCGAAGATTCCAGTCGTACGGGTGAACGTGCGCGACCTCGCCACGGGTCAGCGGTTCGAGTACCTCGGTCCGGAGCCGCTCCGTCCAGGCGAAGAGCTCCTCGTGCGTGGCGATGTCGTCCAGGTGGAGCACCGGGGCGCCGCCGAGCGCCGCCGCGAGCCGGCCGGCGAACGTGGACTTGCCCGAACCGGCGTGGCCGTCGACCGCGACCAGCCGGACGGGCCCGCAGGAGGGCGGCAGCGCGCGCAGCGCGGCGGCGGGGCGGTCGAGGTCGTCCATGCCGACCACCCTACAAAGCCACAGGTGGAGACCAATATTGGTGCCGCGACGCGATGCCGCGTTGCTGGCCGAGCCCTGCCCGAAACGGGATAGTGGGCGCATCTGTCGTGTACTTGTCGCCCCGTCCGTACACCTGTCTGGGGGTCATACCGCCATGACCGACGCCACCGCGCCGCCCGCACTCCCGCCGGCCGTCCCGTCCGCACCCTCCTCGGCGCCCTCGGGCGCGCCGCGGCGGACCGTCCTCGCCGCCGCGCTGGCCGTGGCCGGGAGCGCGGTGGCGACCTCCGCCTCGGCCGCCTCCGCCGCGCCCGCCCCGGCCTCCCTCACGTCCGGGCCGGCGCCCGCCACCGTTCCGCCCGCGTCCGCCGGGGAGGCGGCGCACGGCCTCGTCGACAACCGCTTCTGGACCTCGTGCACCGACTGGCGTTCCGGCACCGGCACGGGCACCCGCGCCCTCGCCGGCCGCCGCCCCGCGCTGGTGATCGACGCCCCCGCCGGGCGCACCGAGTACACCGATCCGCACACCGGAACGAAGGCGACCTGGGAGTACGCCACCTGGATCTCGCCCGAGCACGTCTCCACGGTTCCGGCGACCGAGGTCGTCGCCTCGTGGAACGCCGACACCCCGGCCGGCACCTGGATCGCGGTCGAGCTGAAGGGCCGTTACTCGGACGGCTCCGAGACGCCCTGGTACGTGATGGGCCGATGGGCGGCTGGCGACGGCGACATCCGGCGCACCTCGGTCGACGGCCAGAAGGACGGCAGGAGCAGCGTCTGGACCGACACCTTCGCGATCGACGCCCCCGCGAGCGGTCTGCGCCTGGCCTCGTACCGGCTGCGGCTCACGCTGCACCGGAGGCCCGGCACGAAGCTGACCCCGACCGTCTGGCGGGTGGGCGCCATGGCGTCGGACATCCCCGACCGCTTCACCGTGCCCGCCTCCGAGCCGGGCCTGGCCCGTGAGCTGGTGGTCCCGCGCTACTCGCAGAACACCCATATCGGGCAGTACCCGGAGTACGACAACGGCGGCGAGGCCTGGTGCAGCCCCACCTCCTCCCAGATGATCATCGAGTACTGGGGCCGCAAGCCCACCGCGGAGGACCTGGCCTGGGTGAACCCCGCCTTCGCCGACCCACAGGTCTGCCACGCCGCCCGCTTCACCTACGACCACCAGTACGAGGGCTGCGGCAACTGGCCCTTCAACGCCGCCTACGCCGCCACGTACGACGACATGAGCGCGGTGGTCACCCGGCTGCGGTCGCTGACCGAGCTGGAGACGCTGATCCGGGCCGGCATCCCGGCCATCACCTCGCAGTCGTTCCTCAAGGAGGAGCTGACGGGCGCGGGCTACGGCACGGCGGGCCACCTGATGACCGTGATCGGGTTCACGGCCTCCGGCGACGTGATCGCCAACGACCCGGCGTCCCCGACCAACGAGGCGGTACGCCGGGTCTACCGGCGCCGGGAGTGGGAGAACATCTGGCTGCGGACCAAGCGTTACAACGCGACCGGGAAGGTGGTCTCCGGCACCGGCGGCGTCTGCTACCTGTACTGGCCCGCCCACCCCACGACCGCGCAGCGCGAGGCCCTGGAGGCGGTCGGCGTCCGCTGAGCGCCCGCCGGGGGTGTGCGCACGGCCGGGTGGGACGGCGGCCGGGCAGTGATGAACGTCTCTACCCCGGAGGCCGTCCGCGCTGGCACTGTGGGGAGGTCCCCACATCGGTCGAAAGAGCGGGAAACCATGACCACGAACGCCGCCGCCGTCGCCGCCCCCCGTGCCCGTACCGGAGGCCCCAAGGACGACGGCCCCCAGCTCCTGGAGCACGTCCTGGGCTGGGTGCTCGTCGTCGTCTTCGCCATGCTGGTCACGCGGGTCGGCCTGCTGTGACGGGTGCCGAGGTCGCGCCGGGTTCGGGAGCCGGTGGAGCGCTCACGGCCACCCCGTGACGGGAGGCCCCCGATCGGGCATACTCAACCCGCCACAGCCGCTGGTCAGCCGATTCCGTGATCCGGGAGGGCAGCATCGGCAAGGCAGTGAGACCCGGCGGCGCCGCCCAACCCTTCGCGCGCGCCCGCCGCAGCGCCCGACAGGGAGGAGAGCGCCCCCATGCCCGACCGCGCCCCGCAGCCGGTGGAACGTGAGCTGCCCACCGAGGAATCCAGGGATCTGATCGCCCTGGTCCGTGAGATCGTCCAGCGGGAGATCGCTCCGCGCGCGGCCGAGGAGGAGGACGCCGGGCACTTCCCGCGTGAGATCTTCGCCCTCCTCTCCGAATCCGGACTGCTCGGCCTGCCGTACGACTCCGGCTTCGGCGGCGGCGACCAGCCGTACGCGGTCTACCTCCAGGTGCTCGAGGAACTCGCCGCCGCCCGCCTCACCGTGGGCCTCGGCGTCAGCGTCCACTCGCTCGCCTGCCACGCCCTGGCCAACTACGGCACCAAGGAGCAGAAGGCCGACCACCTGCCCGCCATGCTGGGCGGCGGCCTCCTCGGCGCGTACTGCCTGTCCGAGCCCTCGTCCGGCTCCGACGCGGCCTCACTGCGTACGAAGGCGGTCCGCGACGGTGACGACTGGATCATCACCGGCACCAAGGCGTGGATCACGCATGGCGGGGTCGCCGACTTCTACACGGTGCTGGCCCGCACGGGCGGTGAGGGGGCGCGCGGCATCACCGCGTTCCTGGTCCCCGGTGACGCCGAGGGGCTCTCGGCCGCGGCGCCCGAGAAGAAGATGGGCATGAAGGGCTCGCCCACCGCCCAGCTCCACTTCGACGGCGTACGCGTCCCCGACGCGCGCCGGATCGGGGAGGAGGGGCAGGGCTTCGCCATCGCCCTCTCGGCGCTGGACTCCGGTCGCCTCGGCATCGCCGCGTGCGCCATCGGCGTCGCCCAGGCGGCGCTGGACGAGGCGGTCGCCTACGCCACCGGGCGGCAGCAGTTCGGGCGCCCCATCGCCGACTTCCAGGGGCTGCGGTTCATGCTGGCCGACATGGCCACCCAGATCGAGGCCGGGCGCGCGCTGTACCTGGCCGCCGCCCGGCTGCGGGACGCCGGCCGGCCCTTCTCCCGCGAGGCGGCCATGGCCAAGCTGTTCTGCACGGACGCGGCGATGAGGGTCACCACCGACGCGGTCCAGGTGCTCGGCGGGTACGGCTACACCGCGGACTTCCCGGTCGAGCGCTATATGCGCGAGGCGAAGGTGCTCCAGATCGTCGAGGGCACCAACCAGATCCAGCGGATGGTCATCGCCCGTCACGTCGTGGGCCCCGAGAGCCGCTGACCTCCCCGGGGAACGCCGGGGATCGCCACACCGGTGCCGCCGTGAGCCTGGTCCACTCCTGGTCGCGGCGGCCCGGGACGGTTCTGCCGCTGTCGGCCCAGTGACGGATCAACGCCCGGTAGATGGGCGGATCGGCGGGCTGCGGAACCGTTTCTTCCGGCCTCAGGACCACGCGGCTCACGCCGTAGCCGCTCGTCGGGTACGTCGAGTACAGCGAGTTCATGCCCGGCCAACGCCGCGCGGTCCCGCCTGGTCACCGCCCGCCCGATTCGGGCGCCAGTTCGCCCCCCGCCCGCCGCTGAGGCGCGTGGCGGGGTGCGGTCCGGGGCCGGCACGCGTCTGGCCACGGCACGGGAGCTGACGTACCGTCAAATCCCGTTGCCGTCACCGGAGGTCAGCGTGTCGTCCGACGACCGACCGATCGCGCTCGACGAGTACCCCGTCCACCAGGCGCCGCTGTCGATGAAGCACCACGTCAGCGGCGACCGCAACGCCTACGACCGGTGCATCTTCCACGTCCTCGACCACCGGGGGCGCGCCCTGCTGATCGCCGGCCTCGGCGTCTACCCCAACACCGGGGTCATCGACGCCTACGCGACCCTCCGCACCGGGGACCGGCTGCGCGCCGTCCGGGCCTCCGACGCCCTGACCGACGACCGCCTCGACCTCTCGGTCGGCCCGCTGCGCATCACCGTCGACGAACCGCTGCGCCGGCTGACCCTCCACTGCGCCCCCGACCCCGCCGACCCCGACTCCTTCTCCTACGACATCACCTGGACCGCGGACTTCCCCGCCGTCTGGGAGCCGCACCACACCCAGCGCCGCGGCGGCCGGCTCGTCCTCGAAGGCCGCCGCTTCGTCCAGGCCGGTCAGTGCACGGGCGTCATCAGGGTCGCCGGCGAGGAGATACCGGTGACGGCGGGGGAGTGGACCGGGACGCGCGACCGGAGCTGGGGAGTGCGCCCCATCCCCGGCGAGGAGGCGGGCCGCGCGGACGAGTTCCGCCCCGAGGGCTTCCACTGGCTCTGGATCCCCATGCGGTTCGACGACCGCTTCCTGATGGTCATCGCCCAGGAGGACGCGGATGGGTACCGCACCCTCAACGAAGCCCTCCTCGTCCGCGACGGCCACCGCGACACCCAGCTCGGCTGGCCCCACACCGACATCACGTACCGCCCCGGGACCCGCCACCCCGAGCGTGCCGTCATCCACCTCACCGACCCCGCGCGCGGGTCCCTGGAGATCGGCGTCGACGTCCTCACCTCCTCCCCGCTCGCCCTCGGCGCCGGCTATCCCCCCGCGACCGACTGGCAGCACGGCACCTGGCGGGGACGGGGCTGGACCGACCGGTGCGGGTACGACCTGTCCGATCCGGACGCCCACCCCATGGCCGCCTACGGCGTCACCGACCACGCCGCCCGCTTCACCCTCGACGGTCGTACCGGCTACGGCATCTTCGAGCACGGCAGCTTCGGCCGTCACGACCCGAGCGGCTTCACCGGCTACTGAAACGCCGCGTCCGGCTTCGCGAGCTGCTGGAACGCCTTGTTCCGGTTCGGGCCCGTGAGGTCGCACCGGCCACTGAACGCGCGCCCCGCCCGGGCCCGCGCGGTCCCACGGCCACCGAACACCGCCCCCGGCGCCGACCCGCGAGGAGCACCACCATGACCACGGCACCGCGCCCCCGCACCACCACCCGCGACCCCGAGGAACTCGCCGCCCGCCTCACCACCTGGCTGGGCACCCGCCTGCCCGGCGCACGCGTCGCCGACGTCGCCGTGCCCACGTCGAACGGCATGTCCAGCGAGACGCTCCTGTTCACCGTCGACCACCCCGACGCGCCCGTCCGCGCGTGCGCGCTGCGCCTGGCGGCCGACCCCGCCGCGTACACGGTCTTCCCCGTGTACGACATGGCGCGGCAGTACCGCGTGATGCGCCTGGTGGCCGAACACACCGACGTCCCCGTGCCCCGCGTGCTGTGGCTGGAGCGGGACCCGGCGCCGCTCGGCGCGCCCTTCTTCGTCATGGCCCGCGCCGAGGGCCGCGTACCGCCGGACGTCATGCCGTACACGTACGAAGGGAACTGGCTGCACGCCGCCACCGACGCCGAGCGCGCCCACCTCGAAGCCGCCACCGTCTCGGTCCTGGCGCGCCTGCACGACCAGTTCCCGCCCGGCGAGGCGGAGTTCCTCCTGCCCGCCGGGAAGGGCAGCCCCCTGCGTCGCCACGTCGACGCCCAACGCGCCTACTACGCCTGGGTGACCGACGGGCTGCCCCGCTCACCGCTGATCGAGACGGCCTTCGACCGGCTGGAGACCACCTGGCCCGCCGACGAAGGGCCGGCCGTGCTCACCTGGGGCGACGCGCGCATCGGCAACATCGTCTACGACGGCTTCGAACCCGCCGCCGTGCTCGACTGGGAGATGGCCGGCTGCGCCCCGCGCGAGGTCGACCTCGGCTGGACCGTGTACCTGCACCGGTTCTTCCAGGACCTGACCGTGAGCTTCGGCCAGCCGGGGCTGCCCGACTTCCTCCGCCGGGACGCCGTGGAGCGGCGCTATGCCGAACTCACCGGCCACACGCCGCGCGACATGGACTTCCACACCCTGTACGCGGCCCTGCGCCACGCCATCGTGATGCTCCGTATCGCCTACCGCCAGGCGCACTTCGGCGAAGTGGAGGTGCCCGAGGACCCGGACAGCCTGATCCTGCACCACGCCACACTCAGGGCGATGGTGCAGGACCGTTACTGGAAGGAGGTCTGAACGGCGATTGGGGCCGCAGGGGCTGACGTGACGTCAGGCGGCGCGCCGCATCGGCGGCACGTGGCGGTGGGCCGGGCGCGGCACCTTGATGGGGCGCGAGCCGGGCCCGCCCACGTGCGAGAAGGGCTGCGTACGCCAGTCGAGGCCCTGCGGGAGGGTCAGCAGCAGGGCGGTGTCCTGCTCCTGGAGCTCCAGGGACTCGTCGGCGGGGCGCGCGTCGGACGCCGCCCGGCCGGTGCCGGTGCACACCGTCAGCACGAACGGGTTCCACGGCGTGGGACACAGCGCGTGCTCCGGCAGCACGTCCTCGTCCGCCAGCAGTGCGATGGGCTGTGAGCAGTCCGGACAGATGACCCGGACCATCTCGAAAGTGTCATATGCGTCGACGTCGTCGTCCTCGTGGGATGCGACCGAATCAACAGGCTCCTGCATGGAGAATCTCCCCCTCGGGTGGGCCGACCAGGCTCTTGCGGCCTCGACCACAGCAAGCAATTCCCTTCCGCTCGCGCGAATAACCATCCGGTCACGAAGGACCCCGCCGCAAACCTGTGGTCTTCGTCACATGCCGCCCGCAGGTGCCCCCACGAGGTGCCTCCGACTGTGCCGCGAGGCACCAGGGGCAATAGGTTGACCGCATGGAGGAGCTGGATCGTCAGATCGTCGAGTTGCTCGTCAAGGACGGGCGCATGAGCTACACCGATCTGGGCAAGGCCACGGGCCTGTCCACCTCGGCGGTGCATCAGCGCGTCCGACGCCTCGAGCAGCGCGGAGTCATCCGCGGCTATGCCGCCGTCGTCGACCCCGAGGCGGTCGGCCTGCCGCTGACCGCGTTCATCTCGGTCAAACCGTTCGACCCCAGCGCCCCCGACGACATCGCGGACCGGCTCGCCGACATCCCCGAGATCGAGGCCTGCCACAGCGTCGCCGGCGACGAGAACTACATCCTCAAGGTGCGGGTGGCCACCCCCCTGGAGCTGGAGCACCTGCTCACCCGGATCCGTTCGCAGTCCGGCGTCTCCACCCGTACCACCGTGGTGCTCTCCACCCCCTACGAGGCCCGGCCACCCCGCGTATAGCCGCGTACTTAGGCTGGTCACCATGACCGAGAGCGAACACCGCACCGTGCTCCTGCGCGGTGGAGACGTCCACAGCCCCGCCGACCCCTTCGCCACCGCGATGGTCGTCGAACGCGGCCATGTCGCCTGGGTGGGATCCGAGGGCGCCGCCGACGCCTTCGCCTCCGGCGTGGACGAGGTGATCGACCTCGACGGCGCCCTGGTGACCCCCGCCTTCACCGACGCGCACGTCCACACCACGGCCACCGGGCTCGCCCTCACCGGCCTCGACCTGTCGGACACCCGTACCCTCGCCGAGGCCCTGGAGCGCGTACGGGCGCACAGCGCCGCCCGCCCCGCCGACCGGGTGCTCCTCGGCCAGGGCTGGGACGCCGCCCGCTGGCCGGAACAGCGCCCCCCGTCCCGTACCGAACTCGACGAGGCCACCGGCGGCCGGCCGCTCTACCTGCCGCGCGTCGACGTCCACTCCGCGGTCGTCACCACCGCCCTCCTCGACCTCGTGCCCGGCGTCACCGAGCTGCCCGGGTACCACCCCGACCAGCCGCTCACCGCCGCCGCGCACCACGCCGTACGGGCCGCCGCCCACGCCGCCGTCACCCCCGGCCAGCGCGCCGAGGCCCAGCGCGCCGCGCTGCGCCGGGCCGCCTCCCTCGGCATCGGCACCGTCCACGAGTGCGCGGGCCCCGAGATCTCCGACGAGGACGACTTCACCGCCCTGCTGGCCCTGGCGGCGGCGGAACCCGGCCCCCGGGTGGTCGGCTACTGGGCCGAGGCCGTGGCGGGCGAGAAGGACGCCCGGCGCGTCCGCGAACTGGGCGCCCTCGGCGCGGCCGGAGACCTCTTCGTGGACGGCTCCCTCGGCTCCCACACCGCGTGCCTGCACGAGCCGTACGCCGACGCGGGCCACACCGGTACCGCCCACCTCGACGCGGCCGCCGTCGCCGCGCACGTCACCGCCTGCACCGAGGCCGGGCTCCAGGCGGGCTTCCACGCCATCGGGGACGCCGCCGTCAGCACGGTCGTCGAAGGCGTACGCGCCGCCGCCGAGACGGTCGGCCTGGCACGCGTGCGTGCCGCCCGCCACCGGGTCGAGCACGCCGAGATGCTCACTCCCGAGACGATCGCCGCCTTCGCCGAGCTCGGCCTCACCGCCTCCGTACAGCCCGCCTTCGACGCCGCCTGGGGCGGTGAGGACGGCATGTACGCCCAGCGCCTGGGCGCCGAGCGGGCGCGCACGCTCAACCCCTACGCCGCGCTGCTGCGCGCCGGTGTCCCCCTGGCCTTCGGCTCCGACAGCCCCGTCACCCCGCTGGACCCCTGGGGCACCGTCCGGGCCGCCGCCTTCCACCGCACCCCGGAGCACCGGATCTCGGTCCGCGCGGGCTTCACGGCCCACACCCGGGGCGGCTGGCGCGCCACCGGCCGGGACGACGCCGGGATCCTGGTGCCCGGGGCCCCCGCCGACTACGCGGTCTGGCGCACCGGCGAGCTGGTCGTCCAGGCGCCCGACGACCGCGTGGCCCGCTGGTCCACCGACCCGCGCTCCGGAACGCCCGGCCTGCCCGATCTCACCCCCGGCGCCGCCCTGCCCGTCTGCCTGCGGACCGTCGTCGCCGGACGCACGGTCTTCCTGCGACCGAACGAGTGACGTAAAGGCGGCGCGCGCCCGCGCCGCCGCTGTCCAAAGGCCGTCCGCGACCTGCGGATCTTCCCCTCTGACCTGCTGTTTCCGTCAATCGCCGCAGGTCGGGCGGGTGTTGACAGCGAGCGGTCGGCGGCGGGTAGGTTCGGCCGGGTCCACCACAGGACGTCCGACCGGTCGACCTCCACGCAGTCGTCGAACGCCGCTGGGCCACGGGGTGGTGTGCCGCACCGGCGCACCACCACTGGGAGCCAGGTCCAGCGCCCGCGCCTCGGGGGCGAGGGAAGGTTTTCGCCGGCTGGAGGTCCCCCCTGCTCTCCGGGAGCTCGGGGGAGGTGCGACCCGGGTGGGGCCCGGACGTTCAGTAGACAACGGCTCTCGGTCGACCCGCAGCCAGCGGGCCCCAGGTCGGCCCGAAGGACGTCGGGGCCCACTCGCGCCCGCCCCGATCCCACCCGCCGGATTCCCTTTCGCACCGCCGCCGCGACGGGTCCCGCCGGGGGCTCGCTATGGTGGTGATCCGTGTACGGACGTAAGGGGCAGCAGTGAACGACGGTGGCCAGAGGCGCTACGGCCCGCTCGGCAGAGCCTTGGTGATCATCCCGACCTACAACGAGGCCGAGAACATCAAGCCGATCGTGTCCCGGGTGCGCGCCGCCGTGCCCGACGCCGACATCCTCGTCGCCGACGACAACAGCCCGGACGGCACCGGCAAGCTGGCCGACGAGCTGGCCGCCGAGGACGGGCAGGTCCACGTCCTGCACCGGAAGGGCAAGGAAGGGCTCGGAGCGGCCTACCTGGCGGGCTTCCGCTGGGGCATCGAGCACGGTTACGGCGTCCTGGTGGAGATGGACGCCGACGGCTCCCACCAGCCCGAGGAGCTGCCCCGGCTGCTGACCGCCCTCAAGGGCGCGGACCTCGTCCTCGGCTCCCGCTGGGTGCCGGGCGGCCGGGTCGTGAACTGGCCCAAGTCCCGCGAGTTCCTCTCCCGTGGCGGCAGCACGTACTCGCGCCTCCTCCTCGACGTGCCCATCCGCGACGTCACCGGCGGCTTCCGGGCCTTCCGCAAGGAGACCCTGGAGGGCCTGGGGCTCGACGAGGTCGCGTCCCAGGGGTACTGCTTCCAGGTCGACCTGGCCCGCCGCGCGGTGGCCGCCGGGTACCACGTGGTCGAGGTGCCGATCACGTTCGTCGAGCGGGAGCTCGGCGACTCCAAGATGAGCCGGGACATCGTCGTCGAGGCGCTGTGGCGGGTCACCGCCTGGGGCGTCACCTCCCGGGCCGGCCGCGTCCTGGGCCGCAAGCGCTGATCGGTCCTTGCTGATCGGGTCCTTGCCGATCGGTCCTTTACGCCGTCCTGGCAGGCTGCCAGGCACACTGGGGGGCATGATGAACGGCGCACCGCCTCCTCTCGCCCGCAAGCCGCGCTCACGCGCCCGCAGCCTCGTTCCCCTCGGCATCGCCGCCTGGCTGGTGCTGGAGGTCTGGCTGCTCACCCTCGTGGCCGCCGAGGCCGGCGGGCTCGCCGTGCTCGCCCTGCTCGTCGGCGGCGGCGTGCTCGGCGCGGCGGTGATCAAGCGTGCCGGGCGGCAGGCGTTCCGTACGCTGACCGAAACGCTCCAGCAGCAGGGAGCGGGTCCCGGCGCGGGCCCCGCCGCCGACCGGGCGAGCACCGGAAACGGCTTCCTGATGCTCGGCGGGCTGCTGCTGATGCTGCCGGGCCTCATCTCCGACGCGGCGGGTCTGCTCCTCCTCGTCCCGCGCGTCCGCACCATGGCCGGGCGGTACGCGGAGAAGGCCCTGGAGCGCCGCTTGGGGGCCGTCGTGCCCGGCGGCTACGGCATGCACCGCCCCGACGGCAAGGTCGTCCAGGGCGAGGTCATCCACCGCGACACGCCCCACAACGACGAAACCCCCCGTCCGCCCCTGCCTCACTGACGCGTGCGGGCCTGGAACCACGGCCACCAAGGCGCCCGGCGCAGGGCCGCCCGCCCCGGGCGCGTGCGCCCCGGCGCCAGAACCGGTGCCGCAGGCGGTGCCGCGCCGCTGCGGGCGCGGGTACGGCGGAAGGCGTCCACCAGGCGGCCCGGCGCGGGGCGGCCCGCTACATGCGGCGCGGGGCCCGGCGGGGCGGCTGCCTCATGCGGCGCGGGGTACGGCGGCGGGCGGTGCCCAGCCGGTGGGGGCGCCGCGGGCCACCGGTTCGGCGCACGTCGATGGGGGTGCCCAGCCGGTTAGGGCGCTGCGGGGCACCCGTTCGGGGCGCACGCCGACGGGGTGCCCAGCCGGTGGGGGCGCCGTGGGGCACCCGTTCGGGGGCGCACGGCAAAGCCGCGGGGGGGGGGGGGGGGGGGGGGGGGGGGGGGCCGGGGGGGTTTCTGTTGGGGTTGGTGTGTGTGTTTTTTTCGGGCTCTTGCTCTTTTCTCGGGGCGCACAGATATCTCTTTGCG
>NZ_JBVIGF010000007.1:0-51448 GCF_055570965.1 Streptomyces sp. NPDC031064 | reverse complement strand
ACGTCCCCCCCCCCCCCCCCCCCCCCCCCCCCCCCCCCCCCCCCCCCCCCCCGCCCCCCTCCCCCCCCCCCCCCCCCCCCCCCCCCCCCCCCCCCCCCCCGCGGCTTTGCTCGTGGCGCTCGTGCTGTGCGCTTACGCGGACTTCCGGCTGTCGCGCGGATGCACGGCGATGTTCATGGCGCCGGAACGCAGGACCGCCAGCCTCTCGGCCAGCACCTCCTCGAGCTCCTCGCGGGTGCGCCGCTCCATGAGCATGTCCCAGTGCGTACGCGCCGGCTTGCCCTTCTTCTCCTCGGGGCCGTCCCCGTCAACGAGGAGTGCCTGGCTTCCGCAGACCTTGCACTCCCACTCCGGCGGAATCTCCGCCTCGACCGAGAACGGCATCTCGAAACGATGCCCCTTCTCGCATGCGTACTCCACCGCCTGGCGCGGGGCCAGATCGATGCCGCGGTCGGTCTCGTAGCTGGTCACCACGAGGCGCGTGCCGCGAAGAGCTCGCTCACTCATGAATCGTGCCTCCCGGGCTTGTCGCCCACAGGACAGGTGTCGCTGTCGTCGTCATCCGGTCAACGTCCGGTCGGCGGTAAAGATTCCCGTTGCGGGTCATGCGTCGCCCGTCGTGCCGCCCCTTTTTGTACCCACCAGTGCCCGGTTTGTCACATCTGGCATCAGATGTCACCCAGCGTCTTTGCTTACAGAGCACGCAGTAACGGTCCGCCTGGCAGGCCAAAGGCGTACACTACCGGCCTTTCACTTCCGCGTCTAAATCCGGTCCGGTATCGGGTTTCCCGCGGCGGCCACCGCGCGCCGCACGGGCACGCGCGCGAGGAGGACGAAGCCCAGCGCGAAGAAGATCACGAGCGAGATGATGGCGTCCCGGTAGCTGCCGGTGAGCTGGTACGCGAGCCCGAACACCAGCGGCCCCAGCCAGCTCAGCCCGCGGTCGCTCATCTCGTAGGCCGAGAAGTACTCGGCCTCCTTGCCGCGCGGCACCAGGTGTGAGAACAGCGACCGCGACAGCGCCTGGCTGCCGCCCAGGACCAGCCCGATCGCCGCCGCCAGCGCGTAGAACCACACCGGCGCCCCGGCCGGCAGGAAGTACCCGGCCGCGAGGATCAGCGTCCACACCGCGAGCGAACCGAGGATCGTGCGCTTCGCGCCGTGGGTGCGAGCCAGCCGGCCCATGCCCAGCGCCCCCACGACCGCCAGGACCTGGACCAGCAGCACGGCGGTGATGAGGGTGGTCTGTTCCAGGCCCAGTTCCTCCGATCCGTAGATGGAGGCCTGTGAAATCACCGTCTGCACACCGTCGTTGTAGACGAGGTACGCCAGAAGGAAGGAGAGCGTCAGCGGATGCCGGCGCATGTCGCGCAGCGTCGCCAGCAACTGCCGCCAGCCCGAACCGACCGCGCCCTCGCCGCCGGGTGCCACCCGCCGGTCCCGCAACCGCCGCAGCGGTACGAGGGTGAAGGCGCCCCACCACAGACCGGCCGAGGCCAGGCAGATCCGCACCGCCTCGGACTCCGAGAGTCCGAACGACCCATGACCCGTGTACAGGACCAGGTCCAGGACGAGGACGAGGGCCCCGGACGTGTAGCCGAACGCCCATCCCCGCGAGGACACGGCGTCGCGCTCCTCGGGCGCGGCGATCTGCGGCAGGTAGGCGTTGTACAGCACCATCGACACCGCGAGTGAGGCGTTCGCCACAATCAGGAGGAAGGCGCCCAGCAGATAGCGGTCGCCGTCCAGGAAGAACATGCCCGCCGTCGCGGCCGCCCCCAGGTACGCGGCGACCGCCAGCAGCGGTTTCTTACGGCCGGTACGGTCGGCGGCCGCACCGGCCAGCGGCATCACCAGCACCGCCAGGACGACCGAGACGGACACCGCGTACGCGAAGACCGAGCCCGCGCGGACCGGGATGCCGAGGGGGTGGACGAAGCCGTCCGCGTCCGCCGCCGCCTTGGCGACCGACGTCAGGTAGGGCCCGACGAAGACGGTCAGCACGCTCGTCGAGTAGACGGAGCACGCGAAGTCGTAGAAGTACCAGCCGCGTTGCTCGCGCCGGCGGTCGGGCGCTCCGGCTTCACCGGCTGCCCGGTCGGCGGTTTCGGCGTCGCTCACGCCCGCCCCCTTCGTCCCCGTGGAGGGAGACGAGAGGCACGCTCAGACCCAGACCCCCCGGTCGGTCAGTACCGTGCGCAACGTCTCCAGATGATCGGTCATGATGCCATCCACCCCCAGGTCGAGCAGAGCGGCCATCCGGTCCGGATCGTTCACGGTCCACACGTGCACCTGAAGTCCCCTCTGGTGCGCGGCTCTCACGAACCGACGGTCCACGACCCGGATGCCGTTCTGCGTCTCCGGCACCTGCGCCGCCACCGCGCCAGCCCGCAGCGCCGCCGGGATCCCATACGAACGCAGCCGCAGCCCCAGCACCCCGCGCACCCCGTACGAGGTGGCCAGACGCGGGCCCGCGAGCCGCAGCGCCCGGGCCACCCGGCCCTCGTTGAAGGAGCCGACGCAGACCCGGTCCCAGGCGCCCGCTTTGCGCACGACCCCGATCAGGGGCTCCAGGGCGGGCTCCGCCTTGATGTCCACGTTCCAGCGGGCGTCGGGGAACTCCTCCAGCAGCTCCTCGAAGAGCGGCAGCGGCTCCTTGCCGGCCACGCGCGCGTGGCGCACGACGCTCCACGGCAGGTCCCGTATCCGGCCGCGGGTGTCGGTCACCCGGTCCAGCGTCGCGTCGTGGAACGCCACGAGCCGGCCGTCGGCGGTGGTGTGCACGTCGGTCTCGAAGTAGCGGTAACCGGCGGTGGCGGCCCGCCGGAAGGCGGCCACCGTGTTCTCCAGGCCGTCCGCCGCACCACCGCGGTGGGCGAAGGGTATGAGGGAGGACGGGTGGTCCAGATAGGGATGGCGTACGCGAGTCACCGCCGCAGTATGGCCTGCCGGGGTTTCCCGGAGGCGACCACGGTGCTTCCGCCGCCCTGACCGGGGATGGCGAAGGCGCGCAGGAAGAACTGGGCGAGCGGCCCGATCGTCACGGCGTACAGCACGGTCCCCACCCCCAGCGAGCCGCCCAGCAGGAACCCGGTGAGGACGACGGCGACTTCGATCGTCGTACGGACCAGACGGATGGACCGGCCGGTCAGCCGGTGCAGGCCCGTCATCAGGCCGTCGCGCGGGCCGGGGCCGAAGCGGGCGGCGATGTACAGGCCGGTGGCCACCCCGTTGAGGACGATCCCGGCGACCATGAAGGGGATCTGGATGAGCAGCCCGTGCACGTCCGGGACGAGCCACAGGGTGCCGTCCATCGCGGCACCGATGACGACGACATTGGAGACGGTGCCCAGACCGGGCTTCTGCCGCAGTGGTATCCACAGGAGCAGGACGGCGGCGCCGACGATGGTCAGGACAACACCGATCGACAGACCGGTCAGCTCGGCAAGCCCCTCGTGGAGGACGTTCCACGGCTCCAGCCCCAGCCCGCTGCGGACGAGGAGGGCGGAACTCGCGCCGTACAGGGCCAGACCGGCGTAGAGCTGGAAGAGCCTGCGGGCCAGGTGCCGCGGTGTGCTGCCGGAGTCGTCCGTATCCGGTGTGCCGGATGTCGTCGACATGTTGTGCCCCCAATGTGGTGGTGGTGGACTGGTTCATGTCACCCTGTGGCAGGGCTTCGGACCCCAACCAGGTCCAATTCCAGGAAGGTGGACTGAATTCCATGGCTGAGTGGACTTCGGCGGTGGGCCCCGCCCAACTTGCCCGGCAGCTCAACGCGCAGCAGCCCCGGCCGGCCGGCCCCGGCACCCGCAAGCCGCCCGCCTACCGCGCGCTCGCCGACGGCATCCGGCTTCTGGTGCTGGAGGGCCGCGTCCCGGTCGCCGCCCGGCTCCCCGCCGAGCGGGAGCTGGCCCTCGCCCTGTCCGTGAGCCGTACGACGGTCGCCGCCGCCTACGAGGCGCTGCGCGCCGAGGGGTTCCTGGAGTCCCGCCGGGGCGCCGGAAGCTGGACGGCCGTGCCCGCCGGGAACCCGCTGCCGGCGCGGGGCCTGGAACCGCTGCCCCCGGAGTCGCTCGGCTCCATGATCGACCTGGGCTGTGCCTCCCTGCCCGCGCCCGAACCGTGGCTGTCCCGTGGCTTCCAGGGAGCCCTGGAAGAGCTGGCGCCCTACGCCCACACGCACGGGGACTACCCGGCCGGTCTGCCCGCGCTGCGGCAGATGCTCGCCGACCGCTACACGGAACGGGGCATCCCGACGATGCCCGAGCAGATCATGGTGACGACCGGGGCGATGGGTGCGATCGACGCCATCTGCCACCTTTTCGCCGGTCGCGGCGAACGCATCGCGGTCGAGTCGCCCTCGTACGCCAACATCCTCCAGTTGATGCGGGAGGCCGGCGCCCGGCTGGTGCCCGTGGCGATGGCCGAGGGGCTGGAGGGCTGGGACATGGCGCGCTGGCGGCAGGTCCTGCGGGACGCGGCGCCCCGGCTCGCCTATGTCGTCGCGGACTTCCACAACCCGACCGGGGCGCTGGCGGACGAGGACCGGCGGCGCGCGCTCGTCGACGCCTCCCGCTCGGCCGGGACGGTGCTCGTCGTCGACGAGACCATGACCGAGCTGTACCTGGAGGAGGGGCTCGACATGCCCCGGCCCGTGTGCGCCTTTGACCCGGCCGGGAGCACGGTGCTCACCGTGGGTTCGGCGAGCAAGGCGTTCTGGGCGGGCATGCGCATCGGGTGGGTGCGGGCGGCACCGGACGTCATCCGCTCGCTGGTCGCCGCCCGCGCGTACGCCGACCTCGGCACGCCCGTACTGGAGCAGCTCGGCGTCAACTGGCTGATGCGGACCGGCGGCTGGGAGGAGGCCGTATCCCTGCGGCGTGCCCAGGCGCGGGAGAACCGTGACGCGCTGGTCGCGGCGGTCCGCCGGGAGCTGCCCGACTGGGAGTTCGAGGTGCCGCGCGGTGGCCTGACCCTGTGGGTCCGCACCGGCGGGCTGTCCGGTTCCCGGCTGGCCGAGATGGGCGAACGGGTCGGCGTACGGGTGCCCTCCGGGCCCCGCTTCGGCGTGGACGGCGCCTTCGAGGGGTACGTACGGCTGCCGTTCACGGTCTCCGGTCCGGTCGCCGACGAGGCCGCCGCGCGGCTCGCGGCGGCGGCCCGGCTGGTGCGGGCGGGTGCGAGCGCCGGTACGGGGGAGGCGCCCAGGACGTTCGTGGCGTGAGGCGGGCGCCCGGGCTCCGCCCGGCGCTGTCAGCCCGTGGGCGCCGGCTCCGGCCCCTCCGGAACGGCTACCGGGCCCGGGGCCGGTACGGGGTCCAGGGCGGGGGAGGGCCGGCGGTCGGGGAGCAGGTCCAGGACGGCCTGCCGGTGCGCCTCCGTCGTCGCGTCGTCGTACGGGTCCGGCGTCGCCGGGACCTGGAGCCGGAGCACCGGTCCAGTACCGAGCCGGGCGTAACCGCGCCCGGGCGGGACGTGCGGTGTCGGGGTCGTGTGCGGCGCGGCGTCCAGGACCGACCGCACCAGCTCCGGCGTGGCGGGCCCGAGGACGACCCGGGCCCGGGTGTGCGCCCAGACCGCCTCGCTGAGCGCGTCCACGCTGTCGAACTGCTCGGCCACGACCACCGTCACATGGGCCGCCCGGCCGTGCCGGAGCGGGACCTGGAGCAGCGACTGCGGGTCCGTCCGGCCGTCCGCCGCCGCGAGGTGGCCGAACACGCTCGGCCGGTCCAGCAGGATCCACAGCGGCCGCCTGGTGTCCTCGGGCGCCGGGTGCCCGGCCTGCCGGGCCCGGTTCGCCGCGATCAGCCGCCGTTCCGTCTCGTGCGCCGCCCATTCCAGGCTCGCCAGCGCGCCGGCCAGTCCGCACTCGACGGCCAGGACCCCGGCGCGCCCCGTGAGGCAGGCGTACTCGCCGGTCCCGCTGCCCTCGACGATCAGCACGTCGCCGTGCTGGAGCGCCTGGAGGGCGATGGACCGCAGCAGCGTGGTGGTGCCGCTGCCGGGCTGGCCGACGGCCAGCAGGTGCGGCTCCGTGGAGCGCGGCCCCGTGCGCCACACCACCGGCGGCGCGTCCCGCGACTCGTCCCCGTCCCGCACCGGAACGGTCCGCTGCACCGCCTCGGGGTCCGTGAACCCCAGCACCGTCTCGCCCGGCGCGGTGACGAAGCGCTGTGCGGCCACCGAGGTGGGCAGGGCGGGAAGGACCCGCATGAGGAGCTGGTTTCCCTCTTCGTCCCAGTCGAAGAGGTACTCCCGGCCCCGCCCGGACTTGGCGTGCAGCAGTTGCTCGATCCTCGCCCGGGACGCGGCCTCGCCGTCCGTGAAGTACGCCGGGTAGGTGATCCTCAGCCGGGTCGGCCTCCCGTCGCCGTCGAACTCGAAGTCGCCGAACGCCTTGGCCCAGTCACCACCGTGGGCGAACAGCGGGTTCGGGTCCTCCGGGACGGAGAAGTACGGCACCAGGGCCTCGTACAGCGCCCGGAGCCGCTCCGCCTCCGCCTCGTCGGGCCCGGTCTTCGCGACCGTCCGCTCGCGCCCCTGCCACGCCGCCGTGCCCATCACCGAGACCAGGGCCAGCAGCGGCCCGTACGGGAGGAGGGCGACCACCAGTACGCAGGCCGCGACCAGGAGCAGCGCGGGACCGCGCCGTTCCTTGGGGGTCGCGGCCCACTTGGCGCGCCCGGCCCCGGCCAGTTTCCGCAGGCCGCGGGTGATGGTGATCAGCGGATGGAGGACGTCGGTGGCGCCGTCGGCGGCCGTTCGTGCGATCTCCCGGCCGCGGGCGATCCGGGCGCCGGCACCAGCCGGAAGGGACCGCATGCTCGGAACGCTCCGAAGGTTCGGGATGCGCGGAAGGGGGCGCCGGGCCACGTCGTACTCCTGATCCTGAGGTCGTGGAAGGGGCGCGGGCGTCAGAACTTGATCCCGCCCAGCAGGCTGGCGAGGCTCGCGCCGCCCGCCGTGATGCTGGGTGCGATCGCGGTGCCCGCGAGGTAGAAGCCGAAGAGCGCGCAGACGAGGGCGTGGGAGGCCTTGAGCCCGTCCTTCTTGAAGAAGAGGAAGACGATGATGCCGAGCAGTACCACGCCTGAGATGGACAGGATCATGAGGGGATCTCCTGGGTGAGGGGACAGTCACCTTCAGTACTTCCAGCCTCACAGCAAGTATCTATGTGATAAAAGATGCAAATGGGTGAAATTATGCGCTTTTCACTTGACTGGCGGACGGGGTGGCCGTGTCGCGAGGCGCCTTCCGGCCAGCGGCACATCCCTTGCCATGGCCGGGCCGGGTCATGTGCGCGCCCGGGCAGTACCCTGTCGGTTCACTCGTACGGCGGCCCCGCCGTGCGCACCGGTCCAACCGGGTCCACGCAGGTCAACGCGGCTGTCGCGGCCGCGCGCGTCCATGCCTCCATGGCGCGTCAATGAGGTGAAAGGCGGTACGTCCGATGAGTGAAACCCCGGACCCCGAGGTGATCGAGCTGGCGTCCAGGATCTTCGATCTGGCGCGGCAGGGCGACGCCGAGGCGCTCGCCTCCTACATCGACGCCGGGGCGCCCGCGAACCTCACCAACGACAAGGGCGACTCCCTGGTGATGCTCGCCGCCTACCACGGCCACGCCCGGGCCGTGACGGCCCTCCTGGAGCGCGGCGCCGACCCCGACCGCGCGAACGACCGGGGTCAGACCCCGATCGCCGGCGCCGTCTTCAAGGGCGAGGACGAGGTGGTCCGCGCCCTGCTGGCCCACGGCGCCGATCCGGAAGCAGGAACTCCGTCCGCCGTGGATACGGCGCGGATGTTTGGGAAGGCACACCTCCTGGAGCTGTTCGCCTCCCGGTGAACGGGCGCTGAACCCCAGGTGAGAGCGGCGCCGTAAATGTGGTCGCGGTGGCGAAATGGCTGGGTCATCATGACGTCGGGCCCACAGGGGGCCACCGACGAGAGGCAGAGGAAGATGGTCAACACCAAGCGGAAGACGACGGGCGGCTCCACATGTTGCTGCGCGGCCTAGGCAATCACCGTTCCCCGGTCACCCCGGGCCCGGTCTCCTCCGGGTGCGTCGACAGCTTGATGTGAGGCATTTTCCATGTTCGATCCAGTCATAGCGCCGAGCGGTACCCTGCTCGGCCTGTTGCAGAGGGGCCGCGGCGACGGCACGCTGCACGCGCTCGCCGCGCCACGCGCGGAAGCCCTCGCGGCCCTCAACCACTGTGTCCTCGACGACCCGCGCCAGGACTGGCAGGTCGAGAACCGGTCCCTCTACTACGCACGTCTCTACCTGGATCTGCACGGCGGACTCGACGAGATCGAGGCCCACCTGTTCGGTGCCGAGGACCAGCTCGACACCGACGAGGCACGGACCGGCCTCGCGCTCGCCGTCCTCGGCCACCTCGCCGCGTACGGCCGCGAGGACGCCTTCACGCTGCTGCGCCGGTACGCCGCGACCGGCACCAACTGGGCCTGGGCGCTCGACGAGCTCGCCCTGCGCGACGACGACTCCTGGCTGCGCGGCCTCGCCGCCCCCATCCTCGCCCGCTTCCCCGCCACCCCGGAGGGCGACGCCGAGCTGGCCGCCGCCGTACGGGACGCCTTCGAGCCGCGCCCGTGGCGCCTGTGGGCCGAGGACCAGCGGGACGCCATCGGCGCCCGCGTACGGGCGGCACAGGAACAGGGCTCCTTCGACCGCTGGCAGCGCCAGATGCGCCCCACCGGGCCCCGCCCCGGCTGGAGCGTCCAGGCGGTCCTGGAATGGGCCCAGGAGGGCCTGGAGCGCGGCTCCGTGCTCCATGTGCCGGCCGCCCGCTGCCTGACCGCCGTCGCCGGTCCCGACGACCGGCCACTGATCGTCGAGGCCGCCCGCGGCGGCCCGGACGGCGCCCGCTGCGCCGCCCTGCACTACCTCGCCGAAGCGCGCGACCCCGCCGTGCTCGACCTCATCGAGGCCGCGGCGGCCAGCGACTCCCGCACCGTCGCCGAAGCCGCCGTCGCCGCCTTCGAGCGCATGTGCGGCGACGCGGCCGTCGACCGCGCCCGCGGCTGGGTGCACCGGCCCGACGCGCTCGGCGCCTCCGCGGCCGGCGTGCTCGCCTGCCGGGGCGACGCCCGTGACGCGGGGCTCGTCCTGGGCGCGCTGCGCGAGGCCGTACGGGCCGACGGCCCCGACGCGCCGTCGCTGTACGCCCTCGTCGACGGCACCGGCCGGCTGGGCGTCGCCTGCGCCGCGCCCGTGCTGCGCCACATCTACCGCGAAACCGCCTCCTCCCAGCTCCGTGGGCGCACGGCCCGCGCCCTCGCCGCCACGGACCCCTCCTTCCCGACCGGCTTCGCCGTGGAATGCCTGTGGGACTGCGAGGAGACCACCAGGGAGATCGCCGCACTGCACGCCGAGACCGGTGACGTACGCGTGGCCGAGCGGCTGCGCCGCCTCGCCGCCGACCCTGCCGAGGAGGACGAGGTGCAGAGCGCCGTACGGAGCCGGATCGGACCCGACCTGCCGGCCCTCTGAGGCCGCGCGGGGCCCCGCCCGGGGCGCGTGCGGGCAAACGCTCATGGGACGTTCCCCGCATGGAAAGATCCAAGTCGGCGGAGCCACTCCGGGCGCGACGACAACACCCGTATGCGTGTCGTCATCGTCACCGAATCCTTTCCCCCCGACATCAACGGTGTGGCGCACTGCGCCCTGCAAACCGCACGGCACCTCGCCGCACGCGGCCATGACCCACTCGTCATAGCCCCCGCCGCCCCGGCCGTCGCCGCCGGAACCCCCAACGAGGACAGCCCCTGCCCGGTCGTCCGCGTCCCGTCGCTGCCCCTGCCCGGCTACCCCCAGGTCCGGGTGGCGCTGCCCAGCAGGCGGGTGGCCGCCGCGATCGCCGCCCACCGGGCCGACCTCGTCCACCTGGCGAGCCCCTTCGTGCTCGGGGTACGCGGCATGGCGGCCGCCACCCGGCTCGGTCTGCCCGCCGTCGCGGTCTACCAGACCGACCTCGCCGGCTACGCCCGCACCTACATGGGCGCCGGCGAGGGCACCGCCTGGCGGCGGCTGCGCGCCGTGCACGGTGCCGCCGACCGGACCCTCGCCCCGTCCACGGCCGCTGTCCGGGACCTGGAGGAGCACGGCGTGGCCCGGGTACGGCTCTGGCCGCGCGGCGTCGACACCCGGCGGTTCAGGCCCGGGCTGCGGGACGAGGCGCTCCGCCGGGAGCTGGCGCCCGGCGGCGAACTGCTCGTCGGGTACGTGGGGCGGCTCGCGCCCGAGAAGCGGGTGGAGCTGCTGGCCGGGGCGTGCGGCCTGCCCGGCGTACGCGTGGTCGTCGTCGGCGACGGACCGAGCGGGGGCGCGCTGCGGACCGCCCTGCCCGGCGCCGTCTTCCTCGGGCGTCGTACGGGCGGCGAACTGGCCCGCATCTTCGCGTCCCTGGACGTGTTCGCGCACACCGGCCCTTACGAGACGTTCTGCCAGACCGTCCAGGAGGCCATGGCCAGCGGCGTCCCGGTGATCGCCCCCGCCGCGGGCGGGCCCCTGGACCTGGTCGACCACGGCCGGACCGGCCTCCTGGTCACCCCGCACGACCCCGATGCCATACGGACCGCCGTGGCCGCCCTCGCCGCCGATCCCGCCCTCCGCGCCGCGTACGGGCGCGCGGGGAGGGACACGGTGGAGGGCAGGACCTGGACCGCCGTCGGGGACCAGCTCATCGACCACTACGGCGAGGTGCTGCGCGAGCGGACGGCGGTGGCGGCATGAGCCTGCGCATCGTACGGCTGGCGAACTTCGTCACCCCCTCCTCCGGCGGACTGCGCACCGCGCTCGACGCACTCGGCCGCGGCTACGCGGCCGCCGGGCACGAGCCCGTCCTGGTGATGCCGGGGGAGGACGAGAGCGACCGGATGACCCGGCAGGGCCGGGTCATCACCCTGCCCGGGCCCGTCCTGCCCGGCACGGGCGGCTACCGGGTCCTCGCCGACCGCCGCCGGCTTGGGCAGTTGCTGGAGCGGCTCGGACCCGACCGGCTGGAGGTCTCCGACCGCACCACCCTGCGCTGGACGGGCGAGTGGGCCAGGCGCGCCAGGGTGCCCGCCGTGATGGTCTCCCACGAGACCGCGGACGGGGTCCTGCGTACCTGGGGGATGCCGGCCGGTCTGTCCGCGCGGGCGGCCGACCGGCTCAACCGCCGCAGCGCGTGGGCCTACACCCGGATCGTGTGCACCACCGAGTGGGCGGAGCGCGAGTTCGTACGGATCGGGGCGCGCAACGTCGTACGGGCGCCGCTCGGCGTCGACCTGCGCCGCTGCCACCCGGGCCGGCGCAGTGCCGCGCTGCGGGCCCGGTACGCGCCCGGCGCCGACGTGCTGCTCATGCTCTGCTCCCGGCTGTCGGTCGAGAAGCGGCCCGGCACGGCCCTGGACACCCTCGCCGAACTGCGCGCACGCGGAATGCGGGCGGCCCTGGTGGTCGCCGGTGACGGGCCGCTGCGCGGCGGCCTGGAGCGGCGGGCGCGGGGACTGCCCGTCCGGTTCCTCGGGCACGTCCCCGACCGGGAGGAGGTCGCCGCCCTCCAGGCGTCGGCGGACCTGTGCCTCGCGCCGGGACCGGCGGAGACGTTCGGGCTGTCCGCCCTGGAGGCGCTCGCCTGCGGCACCCCGGTCGTCGCCAGCGCCTCCTCCGCCCTGCCGGAGGTCGTCGGCGACGCGGGCGTGGCCGCCCAGGACACCCCGGCCGCGTTCGCCGACGCCGCGACCAGCCTCCTGGCCCGCCCCGAGGCCGGCCGCCGCGCGGTGGCCCGCGCCCGGGCCGAACTCTTCGGCTGGGACCGTGCCGTGGCGGCGTTCCTGGCCGCCCACGACGCCCCCGCCCACCCGGCCCGCACCCCCGGCCCGGAGGTCCCGGCATGACCGCCCCCACGGCCCCGGCCGAGCCGGCGGTCCCGGCGGTTCCGGCGGTCTCGTCCTCCCCGGTGGTTCCGATGGACCCGGCGGTCCGGTCGGTCCCGGCGGTCCCGGCCGCCCGAGCGGTTCCGGCCGCCCGAGCGGTTCCGGCGGTCTCGGCCTCTCCGGCGGTCCCGACGGTGCCGGCGGTCTCCGCCTCGCCGGCCTCCCCGGCCGTCCCGGCGTCCCCGGCGGTTCCGCCGGCCGGCGTGGGCACGTCCGGGTTCCGGCCGGTGCCGGGTGCCGCCCCCGACTCGTCGCCGGCCGCGCGCCCGGAGCCGACCGGTGGCGGCCCGTGCGGCGCTCCTGCCGCCGGTGCCGGTGCCGGTGCCGCCGTGCCGGGCGTCGCCTGGGCGCCGGTCCGGGAGGCCGCCGGTGGGAAACGGCTCCACGCGTGCGTGGAGCGTGCCCGGCCGGTGGACGTCCAGGGCGGGCCGGTGGCACCGGTGCGGCGGTTCGCCGCGCTCGGGGACTCCCTGAGCGCGGGGGTCGGCGACCCCGTCGAGGGCGGCTGGCGCGGGTGGGCCGCGCTGCTCGCGGGCGGGCTGGCAAGCGAGGCGGACGCGGCGGACGCGGCGGACGGCGACGCGGACGAGCGGGCCGTGGGCTTCCGTAACTTCGCCGTCAGCGGCGCCCGGACCCGGGACGTCGCCGAGTCCCAGCTCCCCGAGGCGCTCGCGTACCGCCCGGACGTCGCCTCCGTCGTCGTCGGCGTCAACGACACCCTGCGCCGCACGTTCGACATCGCCGAGGTCGCCGTCGCCCTGGACCGGGTGTGCGGGCAGTTGGCCGCCGAGGGCGCCGTACTCCTGACGGCGTGCCTGCCCGACCCCGGCACCATGCTGGGCCTTCCCCCGCCGCTCGCGCGGCCGCTCGCCCGCCGCCAGCGCGCGGTCAACGCCGTCGTGCACGCCCTGTCCGCCCGGTACGGCGCCGTCCACCTGCACATGGCGGACGCCGCCTGGGTCGAGGACCGCGCCCTGTGGAGCGCCGACCGGCTGCACCCCGGTGAGCGCGGGCACCGGACGATCGCCGCCCGGTTCCACGCCCTGCTCGCCGAACGCGGCCTGGCCGGCGGCGCCCCGCCGGACCGCGAGCCCCGCCGTCCGCCGCCGACCCGCGCGGACTCGCTGCTGTGGCTGGCCACGGCCGGCACCGGCTGGGTGGTGCGGCGGTGCCACGACCTGCTGCCCCAGTTGCTGCGGCTCGCCGTGGCGGAGGTACGGCACTGGGCGGGCGGTACCAGCGCGCGGCTCGACGAGCGTGCCGAACACGCCCTGTCCGCCGCCCTCGCCGCCGTGTCGGTATCCATGGACGTGGCGGGACCCGTTGCCAGAATGGGGGAATGACCGGGCGCTGGGAGTTCTGGATCGACCGTGGCGGCACCTTCACCGACATCGTGGCCAGGCGGCCCGACGGGCGCCTGGTCACCCGCAAGCTGCTCTCGCACGACCCCGCCCGGTACCGGGACGCGGCCGTGGCCGGAATCCGGCTCCTGCTCGGGCTCTCGCGGGACGAACCCGTACCGGCGGACCGGATCGCGTCCGTCAAGATGGGCACCACCGTCGCCACCAACGCCCTCCTGGAGCGGCGCGGAGAGCCGACCGTCCTGCTCATCACCGAGGGCTTCCGCGACGCGCTGCGCATCGCCTACCAGAACCGGCCGCGCATCTTCGACCGCCGCATCCTGCTCCCGGAAGCGGTGTACGACCGGGTGATCGAGGTGCCCGAGCGCATCGACGCCCACGGCACCGTCGTACGGCCGCTCGACGTGGCCGCCGTCGTCGACCGTCTGAAAGCCGCCCATGGCGACGGTTTTCGCAGCGCGGCGGTCGTCCTCCTGCACGGCTACCGCCATCCCCACCACGAGCTGCGCGTCGCCGAGGCCGCCCGAACGGCCGGGTTCACACAGGTCAGCTCCTCCCACGAGGTCAGCCCGCTGATCAAGCTGGTGCCGCGCGGCGACACCACGGTCGTCGACGCGTACCTCTCGCCGATCCTGCGGCGGTACGTCGACCGGGTCGCGGGCGAACTCGCCGGGGTGCGGCTGATGTTCATGCAGTCCAACGGCGGGCTGCGGGAGGCGACCCATTTCCGGGGCAAGGACGCCGTCCTGTCCGGCCCGGCGGGCGGGGTCGTCGGCATGGCCCGTACGTCGGAGCAGGCCGGGTCCGGGCGGGTGATCGGCTTCGACATGGGCGGCACGTCCACCGACGTGTCCCACTACGCGGGCGAGTTCGAACGGGAGCTGGGCACACAGGTGGCCGGGGTGCGGATGCGCGCGCCGATGATGAGCATCCACACCGTCGCGGCGGGCGGCGGCTCGGTCCTCCACTTCGACGGCCGGCGCTACCGGGTCGGCCCCGACTCGGCCGGCGCCGACCCGGGGCCCGCCTGCTACCGGCGCGGCGGCCCGCTGACGGTGACCGACGCCAATGTGATGCTCGGCCGCGTACAGCCGGCCCACTTCCCCGCCGTGTTCGGCCCGGACGGTGACCAGCCGCTCGACGCGGAGGTGGTGCGCGCCCGGTTCACCGCGCTCGCCGAGGAGGTGCGGCGGCACACCGGCACGGCCCGCACCCCCGAGGAGGTGGCCGCCGGGTTCCTGGAGATCGCCGTCCTCAACATGGCGAACGCCGTCAAGAAGATCTCCGTGCAGCGCGGCCACGACATCACGCGGTACGCGCTCACCAGCTTCGGCGGCGCCGGCGGCCAGCACGCGTGCGCGGTCGCCGACGCCCTGGGCGTGGACACGGTCCTGGTGCCGCCGCTGGCCGGAGTGCTCTCCGCGTACGGCATCGGCCTCGCCGACGCCACCGTCATGCGCGAACAGTCCGTCGAGGCGGAACTGGACGACACCGCCCACGCGCGCGTGGAGGACCTCTGCCACCGGCTCGCCGCGCGCACCCGCGACGAACTGCGCGCCGACGGGCTGCCCGACGACGCGATCACCACCCACGCGCGCGTACTGATCCGTTACGCCGGTACGGACGCGAGCCTGCCCGTACCGCTCGGGTCCGCCGAGGAGATGCGCGAGGCGTTCACGGCGGCACACCGCGTGCGGTACGCCTTCACCATGGACAAGCCCCTGGTGGTGGAGGCCGTGTCGGTCGAGGCCGTGGGCAGGGCCGGCCCGCACGGCCCCGCCGGCGCCGAACCACCGCCCCGGGAGGGCCGTTTGCGGCCGCGCGCGACCGTAACGATGTTCGTGGACGGCGCCCCGAGGGACACCCCGCTGTACCGGCGCGAGGACCTCCGGCCGTCCGACACGGTCCAGGGACCCGCCATCATCGCCGAGGCCGACGCCACGACGGTCGTCGACGACGGATGGCAGGCCGTCGCGGCCGGCACCGGGCACCTCCGCCTGACCCGGGCCCGCCCCAGGCCGAGCCGGAGCGCCGTCGGCACGGACGTCGACCCGGTCCTCCTGGAGGTGTTCAACAACCTCTTCATGGCCATCGCCGAGCAGATGGGCGTACGCCTGGAGAACACCGCCCACTCCGTCAACATCAAGGAACGGCTCGACTTCTCCTGCGCCCTCTTCGACGCCGACGGCAACCTGATCGCCAACGCGCCCCACATCCCCGTCCACCTCGGCTCCATGGGGGAGTCCATCAAGGAGGTGCTGCGGCGCAACGAAGGCACCATGCGCCCCGGGGACGTGTACGCCATCAACGACCCCTACCACGGCGGCACGCACCTGCCCGACGTGACGGTCGTGACGCCCGTCTTCGGACCGTCCGGCGACCTCCGCTTCCTCGTCGCCTCACGCGGGCACCACGCCGAGATCGGCGGCATCACCCCCGGCTCCATGCCCGCCTTCAGCCGCACCATCCACGAGGAGGGCGTCCTCTTCGACAACTGGCTTCTCGTACGGGACGGACACCTGCGCGAGGCCGAGACCCGGCGGCTGCTCACCGAGGCCCCGTACCCGTCCCGCGACCCCGACACCAACCTCGCCGACCTGCGCGCCCAGATCGCCGCCAACGAGAAGGGCATCGAGGAACTGCGCCGCATGGTGGACCAGTTCGGCCTGGACGTCGTCCACGCCTACATGCGGCACGTCCGCGACAACGCCGAGGAGTCGGTACGCCGGATCGTCGCCACCCTCCACGACGGCTCCTGCCGGTACGAGACGGACGGCGGGGCGGTCATCCGGGTGGCCGTCCGCGTGGACCGCGAGGGCCGGAGCGCCGTCCTCGACTTCACCGGCACGTCCCCCCAGCAGCCCGGGAACGTCAACGCGCCCACGTCCGTGGTCATGGCGGCCGTGCTGTACGTGTTCCGGACCCTCGTCGACGACGACATCCCGCTCAACAGCGGCTGCCTGGAACCGCTGGACGTGCGCGTGCCGGACGGGTCGATGCTCGCCCCCTCCTACCCGGCCGCGACGGTCGCGGGCAACGTCGAGACCTCACAGGCCGTCACCGGCGCCCTGTACGCCGCGCTGGGCGTCCAGGCGGAGGGCTCCGGCACCATGAACAACGTGACCTTCGGCAACGACCGGGTGCAGTACTACGAGACGGTGGCGAGCGGCTCGGGAGCCGGGGACGGCTTCGACGGCGCCGACGCCGTCCAGACCCACATGACCAACTCCCGGCTCACCGACCCGGAGGTCCTGGAGTGGCGCTACCCGGTCCGGGTGGACGCCTTCGCGGTACGGGAGGGCAGCGGTGGGCGCGGCCGCTGGCGGGGCGGTCACGGCGTCGTCCGGCGCATCCGGTTCCTGGAGCCCATGACGGTGGCCCTCCTGACCGGGCACCGGAGGGTGCCCCCGTACGGCATGGCGGGCGGCGGCCCCGGGGCGCTGGGCGAGAACGCGGTGGAGCGCGCCGACGGCACCGCCCAGCGGCTGGGCGGCGTGGACGTGGTCGACGTGGGCCCCGGGGACGTCCTGGTCGTCGCGACGCCCGGGGGAGGCGGTTACGGGGAGCCTGTACGGGAGTGATCCCGCGCCCTACCGGACCGGGACGAACCGGAGGGGGGCCCCCGGCACGGCCTGGGCGGCCGCCGCCAGGTCCCGCTCCCGCACCACGGCCACCACCGGGTAGCCACCGGTCGTGGGATGGTCCGCGAGGAACACCACCGGGCGCCCGTCCGGCGGCACCTGGACCGCGCCCAGGACCATGCCCTCGCTGGGCAGTTCGCCCGTCACGGCACGTTCCAGGGGAGGGCCCTCGGTGCGCAGCCCTATGCGGTTGCTCGCCGGGGACACCCGGTACGCGCGCGTGGCAAAGGCCCGGAGCGCCGCACTTGTGAACCAGTCGTCGCGCGGGCCCAGCCGGACCCGCAGCACCAGCTCCTCGGGCGGGGCCGGCCACGGCACGGTGTCGGGCCCGGCCGTCTCGTGGGGCTCCGGCCCCAGCGGCAGCACGGTCCCGTCCCGCAAGGGGGCCGGGCCGAGCCCCGAGAGCAGGTCCGTGGAGCGGCTGCCCAGCACCGGGTCGGCGGCGACGCCCCCGGCGAACGCCACGTAGGAGCGCAGGCCCCGCACCGCGGCGCCCACGTCCAGCACGGCGCCCGCGGGGACGCGTACCGGGGCGCCCCAGGCCGCCGGCCGCCCGTCCACCGTCACGGGGCAGGGCGCGCCGCCCACCGCGACGGTCACCGCGCAGCGGGGCCGCACCGCGCACCCGTCGACGGTGGTCTCCAGTACGGCGGCGTCCACGGCGTTGCCGACCAGCCGGTTGGCCAGACCGCTCGCGTACGGGTCGAGGGCGCCCGAGCGCGGCACGCCCAGGTGCGCGTGGCCGGAGCGCCCCAGGTCCTGCACGGTCGTCAGCGCCCCTGCCCGTACGACGGCGAAGGCCCGGTCCGTCATCGGCGCCCCACGCCCTGAGGTACGAAGCGCACCCGTGTACCGGGCGACAGCAGTGCGGCGGGCTCCCGCGCGGGGTCCCACAGCACGGCGTCGGTCGTCCCGATCAACTGCCAGCCCCCGGGCGACGAACGCGGGTACACGCCCGTGTACGGGCCCGCCATCGCCACCGAGCCCGCCGGCACGGCCGTGCGCGGAGTGTCCCGCCGGGGCACCTCGTACGCCGCCGGCAGCCCGGTCAGGTAACCGAACCCGGGCGCGAACCCGCAGAACGCCACCCGGAACTCGGCCGCCGCGTGGATGCGCGCCACCTCGTCCGGCGTCACGCCCCACAGGGCCGCGACATCGGCGAGGTCGGGCCCGTCGTACCGGACGGGGATCTCGACGGCCGGGTCCACGCGCGCGTGGAGCGGCGCGATCTCCCACCCGGCGACCAGCGCGGCGAGCCGCGCGGGCTCAGCCACCCCGTCCAGCAGCACCGTCCGCGCGGCCGGGACGATCTCCGTCACGGCGGGGAGCGCACCGGCCGCCCGGCGGCGCAGCAGCTCGGCGTGGAAGGCCTCGGTCTCCTCGCCGCTGCCGAGCTCGACGAGAAGGGCCCGCTCGCCCACCGGGAGGGGCCTCATACGAAGGCCTCCACACGGACGCCCGAGGATTCGAGCCGGTCCCGGACGCGGCGGGCCAGGTCCACCGCGCCGGGGGTGTCGCCGTGCAGGCACAGCGAGCGGGCGCGGACGGCCACCGAGCGCCCGCACCGGGAGGTGACCACACCGAACCGGGCCATGGACACGGACCGCTCCACCACGGCCGCGGGCTCGGTGATGACCGCCCCCTCCTCGCGGCGCGGTACGAGCGTGCCGTCGGCGGTGTACGCGCGGTCGGCGAACGCCTCGGTCACCACCGGGAGTCCGGCCTTCTCGGCCACCTCGTGCAGCCGCGAGCCGGGCAGCCCCAGCAGCGGGAGCCGTTCGCCGGTCAGCATCACCCCGTCGACCACCGCCTGCGCCTGGCCCTCGTCGTGCACGACCCGGTTGTAGAGCGCCCCGTGCGGTTTCACGTACGACACCCGCGCACCGGCCGCCCTGGCGAAGACCTCCAGGGCGCCGATCTGGTACGCCACTTCCGCGGCCAGCTCGTCGTAGGGCACGTCCATGGAGCGCCGTCCGAAGCCCGCCAGATCGCGGTAGGACACCTGGGCGCCGATCCGCACCTTGTGCTCGGCGGCCAGGTCGCACACCCGCCGCATGGTGGCCGCGTCCCCGGCGTGGAAGCCGCAGGCCACGTTGGCGCTGGTGACGACCGACAGGAGCTGTTCGTCGTCCGTCAGTCGCCAGTGCCCGAAGCCCTCTCCCAGGTCGGCGTTGAGGTCGATCGAGGCCCAGGTCATGGTGGTGTCTCCCTACGTTTCCGTTACGCCAGCTCGCGGCCGCGCGTCTCGGGCAGGCCGAGCAGGGCCAGTACGGCGATGCCGTAGCCGACCGCGCCGAAGACCAGTGCCCCGCCCACGCCCCAACTGTCGGCGAGGAAGCCGACCAGGGTGGGGAAGAACGCGCCGACCGCCCGGCCGGTGTTGTACGTGAATCCCTGGCCCGTGCCGCGTACGGCCGTCGGGTAGAGCTCGGCGAGGAACGAGCCGAAGCCGCTGAAGATGGCCGACATGCAGAAGCCGAGGGGGAAGCCCAGGACGAGGACGAGACCGTTCGCCCCGGTGGGGATGTTCGTGTACGCGAGGATGCACACCGCCGAGAGGAAGGCGAAGATGACGATGTTGCGCTTCCGGCCGAGCCGGTCGGTGAGGTAACCACCCGTCAGGTACCCGATGAAGGCGCCGGATATCAGGAAGGTCAGGTAGCCGCCCGTACCGACCACGGTCAGTCCCCGGTCGTTCTTGAGGTAGGTGGGCACCCAGGTGGCGAGCGTGTAGTAACCGCCCTGGACACCGGTGGACAGGAGCGTCGCGAACATCGTGGTCCGCAGCAGTCCGGGCCGGAAGATGGCCGTGAGGGAACCGCGCTCGCTGCTCGACCGGCGTACCTCGGCGGCGTGCGGCGCGTCCTCGACGTTCCTGCGCACCCAGATGACGAGCAGGGCCGGAAGGGCGCCCGTCCAGAACATCACGCGCCAGGCCGTGTCCGGGTCGAGGAAGTGGAAGACCAGCGTGTAGACGATGACCGCGAGGGCCCAGCCGGCCGCCCAGGCGCTCTGGATGCCGCCGAGCGTACGGCCGCGGTGCTTGGCGGAGGCGTACTCGGCGACCAGGATCGCGCCGACCGCCCACTCGCCGCCGAACCCGACGCCCTGGAGGGCACGGAAGACCAGCAGGGTCTCGTAATTAGGGGCGAATCCGCACAGAACGGTGAAAAGCGCATAGGTGATGACCGTGATCATCAGCGCCTTCACCCGGCCGATCCGGTCGGCGAGGATGCCCGCGAGGATGCCGCCGACCGCCGACACGACGAGCGTGACGGTGGTGAGCAGGCCGGTCTGGCCGCTGTTGAGGCTGAAGTAGGCGGAGATCGCCACCATGCTCAGCGGCAGCGTGAAGAAGTCGTAGGAGTCCAGGGCGTAGCCGCCGAACGCGCCGCCGAAGGCGCGCCGGCCGCGCGGCCCGAGCGCGCGCAGCCAGGCGAACGCGCCGCTGTCGTCGGACAGTTCGGCCGAAGGGGTTCGAGGGGACCGGGTTGTGCTCATCTGCACCTCGCAGAGGAGAGCGGGAAACGAGCGGTGTCCCCAAGGTAGGGATTGTTGAACGATCCGACAAGGGGTTCGTTCCCTCGTTCTCGTTCGCCGTTTTCCTTCTACGATGAGCGGGGCGTGACGAGGCGGACGAGAAGAGGGCGCTGTGGGGACGACGGGCTCCGGGAGCGAACGGGGCGGCGGACTGGCGGACGACCGGGCGCTGCTGGGGCGTACGAGCACGGCGGAACGGGTCGCGGACATCCTGCGCACCCGCATCGCCGAAGGCTTCTTCCCGCCGGGGACGCGGCTCTCGGAGGACAGCATCGGCGGGGCGCTGGGGGTGTCGCGCAACACCCTGCGGGAGGCGTTCCGGCTGCTGACGCACGAGCGGCTGCTCGTCCACGAGCTGAACCGGGGCGTGTTCGTCCGTGTCCTGGCCGTCGGTGACGTGGTGGACATCTACCGCACGCGACGGCTCGTCGAGTGCGCCGTCGTCCATGACCTGGGCGAGCCGCCGTTCGCGCTGGACGGGCTGATCCGGGCGGTGACGGAGGGGGAACGCGACGCGCGTGAGGGCGACTGGAAGGGCGTCTCCACCGCCAACATCCACTTCCACCGGGAACTGGTCGCCCTCGCCGGCAGCGACCGCATGGACGAGCTGATGCGGGGCGTCCTCGCCGAACTCCGGCTCGTCTTCCACATGGTGGACGACCCGCGCGCCCTGCACGAGCCCTATCTCATTCGAAACCGGGAGATTCTGGACGCTCTGCGGGCGGGGGAGCGGACCAAGGCCGAGCGGCTGCTCGTGGACTACCTGGACGACTCCCGTGAGCAGTTGGTCCAGGTTTATGCCCACTTGGTGGAGAACGATCCGCCGGCGGTCACCGGCTGACACACGACCGCCCGTGCGGGGGCGCACGAGTGGGCCCGGGCGGTCCATCTGCGCCGTTTCGACCGTTGTCAGTGCGAGGACCTAATCTGTGCAGCGTGACTTCGCCTGCCTCGACGGAATCCGTTCCGCCCCAGCTCAGCGCGGGGCCGCGGCCCGCCCAGGGCCCGGCCGCCGACGAAGGGCTCGCGCGGCGGCTTCGCGCGCTCGCGTGCACCGCGCCCCTGCACGACCTGGACGCGCGCAAGGCGAACCTGGCGGGGGAGTACTCGACGTACGCCATGGCGGAGATCGCCCTCGCCGCGATCGACCTCGTCACGCTCAACATGGACTTCGACACGGGCGCCGACCATGAGCAGATCGTCGCCCGGCTGCTGCCCAGGGTCGCCGCCCAGGCCCCGCAGCGGCCCGCCGCCGAGCACGAGCGGGTGGCCCGCTGGGTGCTGGAGAACCTGATCAACGTCGGCAGCGTCGACCGCGGCTTCCGCGCCGTGTACGGCACGTTCGGCACCGACGGCGTCTACGTGCGCCGCGACTACGACTTCAAGCTCATCGAGGAAGTCCCCGGCTACGGCGGCAGCGTCTACCTCCGCACCACCGACGAGGCGGTCAACGTCCTCGTCGGCGCCCTCGACACCGACGTCACCAGCGCCCAGATCGCCGCCGAGGTCAAGCTGGAGGTGCTGATCAGCCGGGGCCGGCTCGCCGACGCCCAGCTCGCCGCCGAACAGGCGCGGTACCGCACCGTGCAGTACGCGGAGACGCTCCGCAAGACCCTGGAGGCCACCCGGCGCAACGTCCGCGCCGTCGACTGGCTCAGCGCCGTACCGGACATGATCGACGAGGCGCTCGACCACGTCGCCGACCGGTACCGCCACGAGAACGCCATCCTCACCAACATCCGCAAGGCCCGCGACGAGGCCGAGGCCGCGTCCGATTCAAAAACGGCGGAGCACAAGCGGCGTGCCGCCGAGCTCGTCGACATCGTCAAGGACTGCATCCGCCGCCACACCCAGCTCCAGTCCCGGCTCCTGGAGGCCGGCCCGCTGTTCCGGGCCGAACAGGACCGGCAGGCGTTCGCCCAGCCCACCGCCCGCACGGGACTCGACCTGTACGGGCAGCTCGTCGCCCCCGTCCTGCCACTGCCGGTCGAACAGGCCATCAGGGTCACCGACGCGTACTTCGCCCACGGCACCGGCCTGCGCGCCCCCGGTTGCGTGCGCATGGGCGACCTGGTCGAGCTGCTGCTGACCCCGCCGGTCGAGCGGGAGCACCTGGGCGCCGAGATGCCCGAACCGGACCTGATCGCCACGCCCGACGACAGCCGGTTCAGCGAGGAGCAGATGGCGAGCGCCATGGAGCTGCTCGACCTTGAGCACGACGCCCCGCGCCGCCTCTCCGGGCTGCTCGCCGAGGCCCGCCGCCGCGATCCCGAACTGCCCTACCTGGTCGCCCTCCTGGCCATACACGCGGCCAGCCCCCCGGTCGGCACGGCCTACCGACAGGGCGAGGAACGCCTGCTGTTCGCCGTCGACGACGGCACCGAACTCGACGACCCGGAGTTCGGCGGAGCCGACCTGATCGTCGGCACCGCCCTCCTGGACGCCGCCGGCATGGCCGCCGACCGCACGGACGCGGCATGACCGCCTCCGTCGGCGCCCGCCGGCCCCGGGCCGCGCCGCCCCCCGGAGTGTTCCCGCCCCCACACCGATCCACCAAGGAGCCCCAGCCGTGAGCGACCACCACGCCGAGCACGCCGACGCGGTGAGCGAGCCGGACGCGCTCCAGCCGGCCGCGTCCGGCACCGTCACGCCCGCCGACGCGGCCGACGCCGCCCGGCTGGTCTCCTTCGGGCTCCAGCCCAAGCTGCTCCCCGCCCGCGACGCCGAGTACACCGACCTGCTCCGCCGGTACCGCGAGGAACCCGCCTTCGCGCGGCTCGCCGACGCCGTCGCGACCGGACTCGGGCTGATCGTCCTGGAGGTCTCCCCGCGCGCGGGGATGGCCGTCACCGCGGGCGAGGACTCGGTCTTCGCCGTCCGCATGGGCGACTACGCCCGCCGTGCCTCCACCGACTCCGCCGACCGGTTCCTGCACGGCCTGGCCCACCTCGCCGTCGCCGCCATGGCGTTCCCGCGCCCCGAGGACCTCGCCGACGACGCGTACATCGGCCGCATCACCGTCAACGGCGTCGACGCCTTCGTACGCCAGGCCTGCCGCCGCCTGGAGGAGCGCGCCGAAGAACAGGGCGAGAACACCGACCCCGCCACCGACGCCCCCGGCCTGGAGGCCGCCTGGCGCATCTACGCGCGCCGCAGCGCGACCGGCGCCACCAAGGACGCCCGCCGGCTCGCCGGTTCCACCACCGGCATCATCGGCAAGGCCGTCGCCTTCCTCACCGACTCCGGGTTCCTCCAGCGCACCGGCGACGAGGGCGGCGGCTCGTACCGGACCACCGCCCGCTACCAGCTCCAGGTCCGTGACATGGCGGGCAGCGCCGCCATGGCCGAGCTGCTGGAGCTGGGCATCGTCCCGGTCAGCGACGGCTCGGCCACCCTCCTGCCGCCGCCCGAGGGCGACGACCTGGAGCTGGCCGCCGACGCCGGCCTGCCCTTCCACGCGTAACACGACAGCACACGACTGAAAGTCCGCCGACATGTACGAGTTGTCCCGGGTCCGCCTCTACTCCATCGGGCCCGCCGGTGCGCGCTACGCCGACACCGTGCTGGACCTGCGCGGAGTCGGCGCGCCCGTGCCCAACCCCGCCCCCACCCAGGCGGAGTTCTTCGAGGAGGAGCCGGTCGGCCCACCGCGCCGCCCCGCGCCCGCGGGCGTGCTCTTCCTGGAGAACGGCGGCGGCAAGTCCGTCCTGCTCAAGCTGATCTTCTCGGTGATGCTGCCCGGCCACCGCAACACACTGGGTGGCGCCAGCTCCGGTGTGCTGCGGAAGTTCCTGCTCGCGGACGACTGCGGGCACGTCGCCCTGGAGTGGCAGCACACGCTGACCGGGGAGTGCGTCGTGGTCGGCAAGGTGAGCGAATGGCGGGGCAGGCAGGTCTCCAACGATCCGCGGAAGTTCGCCGAGGCCTGGTACTCCTTCCGCCCCGGCCCGGGTCTCAGCCTCGACTCGCTCCCGGTCGCCGAGTCCACCGCCGTCCGGCCGCCCGCCGAAGGGGTCTCCGGCGCCCAGGGCCGCCGCCGCACCATGAAGGGCTTCCGTGACGCCCTCACGGAGGCCGGCAAGGCGTACCCGCACCTGGAGGTCTACTGGGAGGAGATCCACGACCGCTGGAACGAACACCTCGGCGACCTCGGCCTGGACCCCGAACTGTTCCGCTACCAGCGGGAGATGAACGCGGACGAGGGCGAGGCCGCCGGCCTCTTCGCGGTCAAGAAGGACTCCGACTTCACCGACCTGCTGCTGCGTGCCGTCACCGACACCCGTGACACGGACGGCCTCGCCGACCTCGTCAGCGGTTTCGGCAACAAGCTTGGCCGCCGCGCCGAACTGACCGCCGAACGCGACTTCACCGCCGGCTCCGTCGACCTCCTCGGCCGGATCGTCGAAGCGGCCGACACGCGCGCGCGTGCCCGCGACGTCCACGCCGGAGCCGAGCGCCGCACCCGAACGCTCGCCCGCCGCCTGTCCGCCCGCGCCGCCGAGGAACGCGGCCGCGCCGCCGAACTGGCCGCACAGGTCACCGCCGCCGCCCACACCGTCACCGACGCCGAGGACGCACGGGCCCGCGCCTCCCTCGTCGCCGCCGAACTGGCCTACCGCCACGCCTCCCTGGCCCTCACCGCCGCCGAGAAGGGCGCCGCCGCCCAGCGCCGCGAACTGTCCGACGCCCGTACCCTGCACGCCGCCTGGCAGGCCGCCGAGGCGGTCCTCAGGCACCGCGCCGCCGCCGACCGCTCCGCGCGCGTGGCCGCCGCCATCCGCGAGGCCGAGCGGGACGCCGCCCCCGCGCTCGCCGCGCGTGCCAAGGCCGCCGCCGACCTCGTACGGGCACTGCACGCGGCCGCCGAGGAGGGCGAGCGGCACGCCGACGAGGAGGAGGAGCGCTCCGCCGCCCTCCAGGAGGCGGGCGAGACCGCCCACCGCGACGCCACCGCCGCCGCCACCGAGGCCCAGCGCGCCCGCAGCGAAGCCGGCCACCTGCGCCAGCGGCTCGCCGAGGTCGAGCAGGAGACCGCCGAAGCGGTACGGGCCGGATGGCTCGACGACACCGCCCCGGACGCCGACCCGGCCCGCGCCGCGCTCGCCGCCAGCGACGCGGAGAAGACCACCGTCGCCGCCTGGGACGCTGCCCGTGACGCCGCCCGCGCGGCGGCCGACCGCGCCCGCGAAGCCGCCGCGGCCGAGTCCCGCGCCGAACTGGCGGCCGCCCGCGCCGCCGACGCCGCCCAGGCCGCCGAGAGCGCCTACCAGGCGGAGCACCGCGCCGCCGAGTCCATCGCCGCCGAGGAGCGCCTCGCCGAGCTGCTGAGCCTCCCGGGCACCGCCAGGCCCGCCGTCCCCCAGCCCCGCCAGGGCGGGGAGCCGGACGAGGCGGCGACGGTGCCCGTGCGGTCCGCCCAAGGGCCGCTCACGGTCGAGGAGTTCGACCGGTACGCGGACGAACTGCGCGAGCTCCTCGACCAGGGCATCGCCTCCGCCGAGCGCAAGCTCTTCGAGCTGCGCACCGCCGCCGCCGACGACTCCCGCATCCTCGGCGCACTCGGCGACGGCGGGCTCCTGCCGCCCGGCCCCGACGTCCTCGCCACCGTCGAGTACCTCGGCGAACAGGGCATCCCCGCCCTGCCCGGCTGGCGCTACCTCGCGCAGGCCGTGGACCCCGCCGACCACGCCGCCGTGCTCGCCGCCCGCCCCGAGCTGGTCGACGGTGTCGTCATCACCGACCCCGTCTCGTACGCCAGGGCACGCGAAGTCCTCGCCGGCGCCGCGCTCCTGCCGCGCTCCGCCGTGGCCGTGGGCACCGCCGCCGCGCTCCTCGCCCCCGTGCCCGGGCCGACCGGCACGGACACCGACGTCTTCCTCGTACCGCCGAACCCGGCCATGCACGACGAGCACGCCGCCGACGAGGAGCGCCAGGCCCTGCGCGCCCGGGCCGCCGCCCGCGACGAGGAGATCCGCACCCTCGCCGCCCGCCTCACCGGTGACCGGTCGCTCGCCGCGCGCATCGGCTCCTGGCGGGCCGACTGCCCGCCCGGCATGCTCACCGAGCTGGCGGAAGCCGCCACCACCGCGCGCGTGGCCGCCGAAGCGGCCGAGGCCGCACTCGCCGAGGCCCGCACCGCACGGGCCGAGGCCGACGAGGCGGCGGCCGACACCGCCCGGGTACGCGACGAGCGGCAGGACGCCGCACAGCGCGCCCGCCGGGCCGCCGACGCCCTCGCGGGCCTGGCGTTCCGGCTGCGCGAGCGGGCCGGCTGGCAGGCCAGGCTCCGCGAACTGGCCGACGAGGCCGCCGAGTACGAGGCCCGCGCCCAGACCTGCCTGGAGCGGGCCCGCGCCGCCGACGAGGACCGCCGCGCCGCCCAGCGCGCCGCCGACGACGCCCACCGCACCGCCCGCGCCCTCCGCGCCGAGCGCGCCGAGATCGCCGGCGCCCCCGAGAACCTGCCGGAGGAGGACGGCGACGAGCCCCGCGTGCCGCTCGCCGCCCTCCGCGAGGCCTACCGCGCGGCCTCCCAGCTCTACGAGAAGGTCGGCGTCGGCGCCGACCTGCGCGCCGAACAGGCCCGCGCCGAGAGTGATGAGAGCGCCGCCCTCGCCGAACTGGACCGGCTCACCAACAAGGTCCGCACCCGCGCCGCCCAGCTCCTCGAAAGCCCCGACGGCGCGGACGGGCCGTCCCGCCAGGCCGCCGCCGCCCGCGCCGAGTCCCTGGTCCAGATGCTGGAGTCCCGCGCCTCCGAGGCCAGCGAGAAGCTCGGCCGGCTGCGCGGCGAGGCAGAGCGCCTGGCCCCCGCGGACGGCGAGTCGCACACCGAGCTGCCCGAGGAGCTGGTGCCCACCGACGCCGACCACGCCCAGTCCCTCCTCCGCACCGCCACCACCGAACTGGCCACTCGCACCGACGCGCTGGAGATCGCCCGCGCCACCCACGCCCGGCTGCTCCAGGCCCACCGCGCCGCCGAGGACGCGGCGGGCGGCTTCGACGAGACGGCCGCCCTCCTCCGCGACCTGCTCAGGGAGCACACCGACGAGGACCAGGACGAGGCACCCGAGCCGTACCCGGGCAGCCTGGAGGAGGCGCGCCGGTCCGCCGCCGAGGCACGGCGTTCCTTGCGCGGCTGCGCGGCCGACCTGTCCGCCGCCGACGCCGCCGTACGCGAAGCCTGCGACGTCCTCGTACGGCACGCCAACTCCACCCGCTACGAACAGGTCCGCACCCCCGCCCGGCAGCAGATCCGCGAACTGCCCGCCTCCGCCCTGCCCGAGCACGCCGCCAAGTGGGCCGACGCCTTCGCGCCCCGGCTGCGTGTCCTCACCGACGAACTGGCCCAGCTCGAGCGCAACCGGGACTCGATCGTCGACCGCCTGCGCGGCCTGGTGGAGTCCGCGCTGGCCACGCTCCGTTCGGCACAGCGCCTGTCCCGGCTCCCCGAGGGCCTGGGCGAATGGTCGGGCCAGGAGTTCCTGCGGATCCGCTTCGAGGAGCCCGACCAGGCGACGCTCATCGAACGGCTCGGCGAGGTCATCGACGAGGCGACCCGCGCGGCCGTCAAGAAGAACTCCGACCTGCGCCGGGACGGCATGTCGCTGCTGCTGCGCGGCGTCCAGGCCGCGCTCCAGCCCAAGGGCGTGTCCGTGGAGATCCTCAAGCCCGACGCGGTGCTGCGCGCCGAGCGGGTCCCCGTGGGGCAGATGGGCGACGTCTTCTCCGGCGGCCAGTTGCTCACCGCCGCCATCGCCCTGTACTGCACGATGGCCGCCCTGCGCAGCAACGACCGGGGCCGCGACAAGCACCGGCACGCCGGCACGCTGTTCCTCGACAACCCGATCGGGCGCGCCAACGCCACGTACCTGCTGGAGCTCCAGCGGGCGGTCTCCGACGCGCTCGGCGTGCAGTTGCTCTACACCACCGGCCTGTTCGACACGACCGCGCTCGCCGAGTTCCCGCTGGTGATCCGGCTGCGCAACGACGCGGACCTGCGGGCCGGCCTGAAGTACATCAGCGTGGAGGAGCACCTGCGCCCCGGCCTGCCGCAGCCGGCCACCGAAGGGGAGACGGTCGTCCACGGCGAGATCACGGCCACCCGCATGTTCAAGCGCACCCCCGATCCGGAGGCCGCCGCCATCGCCGACTAGCCCCCGGCAGCGGCGCCCCCGACCCCGCCCGCGCCCCGGGGCGCGTGCCCACACCGCCCCGGACGCCCGCGCCGGACGGCCGCGCCGGACGCCCGCGCCGGACGGCCGCCCCCGCGCGGGCGCCCAGGCGCCGCCGGGGCGGCGCGCACGGGCACGGCCGGCAGGCGTATACGGCCGCTTCGACGCGCCCGCTCGGGCCGCCGTGCACGGGCCCCACGCATACGCACGGGCCCCGACGCCAGGCGTGCGGGGCGCGCGTCCCGCGCACGGGGCCCGACGCCAGGCGTGGAGGTCGGCGACTTTGCGGGCTCCGCCCGCCACTGCGCCAGGCGCACGGTCCCCGCGCCGGCGCCGCCGGTCGGCCGCGTACGCGGTCAGGCGCGTGACAGGTGGCTGTCGTTCGCGCCCTGCCGTTGTCGTATGCGCGCCGTCTCGCGGGCCTCCGCGCGGGCGGCCCGGCGCGCCCGGCGCCGTTCGCGCCGGAGCCGGCGCGCCGTACTGCTCGGCGTCGACACGACACCGTGCCGCTGGTTCCACACCTGCCGCGTCACCCACACATCGAGGGCGGCCCAGGTCGCGACGACCGTGCTGCCGACACTGCTGAGCACCATCGGGAAGGCCAGCCAGGACGCCGTGAGCGTGCAGAAGAACGCCACCATCGCCTGTATCAGCGTCAGCGCCGAGATGAGCACGGCACGCACCGCCGCCGTACGCACCGGGTCGGGGAGCCTCCGCCTCCCCACCGGCTCTTCCACCCACAGTTCGCGCCGTGCCGCCGTGCCCATTCGAATCGCCACTCCCCACGACCGACCGTCTCCTGGGTGGCTGCCCGTCTTGAGCCGCTTTACGCCGACAGTTCTCGCCTCCCCGTACAGAACGACGAACGGCCGACGGCGAAGATTCCCCCCGGAACGCGCAATTCCAGCCATCCGTCGCGCGCCCGGAAGTGACGCCCCGCCAGGTGTCATCCACCACACCGGCAATTGTCAACGCCCTGAATACCAGGACAACTCATGATCTGCGCTCCACGGTGCGGCTGAAAATCGCCCGGACGTCCCTTCGAGTTGTCCGTGATGCAGTAGTAGGCTCGCGCCGTTTGTTGATGTGTTGATGGGTACACCCACGCCGGACGGCAGGGCAGGGCAGGACGGGTGCGAGTGGGGGAGGCCATGCGCTTTCGCGGGAAGTCGATCCGCCGGAAGATCGTGGCGTTGCTCCTTGTGCCGCTCCTCTCCCTCACGGGCCTGTGGGGCTTCGCCACTCTCATCACCGGACGTGAGGCCAGTCAGCTCCTGGACGTCGGCTACATCGTCGACAAGGTGGGCCACCCACTCGACGACACCGTCCGCGTCATCCAGCGGGAACGCCGCCAGACCCTGGTCTACCTGGCCGACCCCCGCGCCTCCGACGCACTCCCGGCGCTCCGCCGCGACCGCGCCGCCACCGACCGGGCCATCGCCAGGATCCGCGCCAACGCCAAGGACCCCGGGGTGATCGACGCCCTGCAACCCCAGGCGGCCGGAAGGCTCACCTCCCTCCTCAAAGCGCTCGACGACCTCACCTCCCTGCGCCGCTCCGTCGAGAACCGCGCCGTCGGCCGGATCCAGGCACTGGATTTCTACAACCGCCTCATAGACCCCTGTTACAGCTTCCTGACCAACCTCCACGCCCTGGACAACGTGGAGATGGACAAGCAGGGCCGCGCCCTGGTCGGCGTCGTCCGAGCCCGGGAGATGCTCTCGCGCGAGGACGCCCTCGTGGTGTCCTCCCTCATCAGCAAGCGGATCACCGCCGAGGAGATCCGCGCCATCTCCGACCTCGTCGCCCACCGCGAGCTGCTCTACGAGGTCAACCTGGAACTCATGCCGGGCTCCGAACGCGAGATATTCCAGGCCTACTGGCGCAGCCCCGAAACCGAGCCCCTGCGCGACGCCGAGGACGAACTGCTCGCCGCCGGCGCCACCGACGACCCCCGCACCATCACCGCCGCGACCTGGCAGGAACTGGCGAATCCCGTTCTGAACGAACTCGCCGGCGAGAACACCGAGGCCGGCAACCGCTACCAGGACCGCGTCGAGCCCGCCGCCCACAGCGTGCTGCTCAAGGCGGGCGTCGCCGGCGTGCTGGGCTTCCTGGCCCTGCTCGTGTCGGTCATCGTCTCCGTACGCATCGGCCGCGGCCTCGTGCGCGACCTTAGGCGGCTGCGCAAGGAGGCCCAGGAGGTCTCCGGCGTACGGCTGCCCAGCGTGATGCGCCGCCTCGCCGCCGGGGAACACGTCGACGTCGAGACCGAAGTACCGCACCTGGAGTACGAGAAGGACGAGGTCGGCCAGGTCGGCCAGGCCCTCAACACCCTCCAGCGGGCCGCCGTCGAAGCCGCCGTCAAGCAGGCCGACATGCGCCGTGGCGTGTCCGAGGTCTTCGTCAACCTCGCCCGCCGCAACCAGGTACTGCTCCACCGCCAGCTCACCCTCCTCGACACCATGGAGCGGCGCACGGAGGACACCGAGGAACTGGCCGACCTGTTCCGCCTGGACCACCTCACCACCCGTATGCGCCGCCACGCCGAAGGCCTGGTGATCCTCTCCGGCGCGGCGCCCTCGCGGCAGTGGCGCAAGCCGGTCCAGTTGATGGACGTCGTACGGGCCGCGGTGGCCGAGGTCGAGGACTACGAGCGAATAGAGGTGCGGCGACTGCCGCGCATCGGAGTCGGCGGCCCGGCCGTCGCCGACCTCACCCACCTCATCGCCGAACTCCTGGAGAACGCCACGGTGTTCTCCCCGCCGCACACCGCCGTCCACGTCCACGGTGAACGGGTCGCCAACGGCTTCACCCTGGAGATAGACGACCGGGGCCTCGGCATGGCCCCGGAAGCCCTGCTCGACGCCAACCTGCGTCTCGCCGAGACACCCGAGTTCGAGCTCTCCGACACCGACCGGCTCGGTCTCTTCGTCGTCAGCCGCCTCGCCCAGCGCCAGAACGTGCGCGTCTCGCTCCAGCCCTCCCCGTACGGAGGCACCACCGCGGTCGTCTTCATACCGGCCGCGCTGCTCACCGACGCACCCGAGACCCAGGGCGCCGGTTTCCGGCTGGACCGCAAGGGCGGCAAGGACGCACCGCACCGGCGGGCGGCGCTCTCCAAGGTGCCCTCGGGCCTGTCCTCGGGCACCGGGCCGTCCGTCCTCGACGGACCGGTCGAACTGGAGGCCCCGGTCGGCGCCCTCGGTCTCGACGACCGGCTCGCCGACCTCGGAGACCTCGACGACCGGCTCGGCGACCTGGAGGAGACGGAGAGCGAGCGCGGAGGCCTCTTCCGCGCCCGGCCGCCGCTGCGCCCCGTCTCCGGCCCCCACGCCGACCACGAGCAGCACCAGCAGGCCGCCGACCACGGCCAGGACCAGACCCCCGAGCGGCGGCCGTCCGGCGGCCCCGTCCCGCTGCCCCGCCGCAAACCGCCGACGCTCATCGCGCACCGCGGCCGACGCCTGGACGAAGGCGGCCGCACCCACCCGGCGTCGCCCGAAGCACCCGCGCGCACCGGCCACCCCGCCGGCCCCGCGCCTGCCGCCCCCGCAGCCGCCGGCCCGGGAGCCGCCGGTCCCGCGGCCGAGGACGAGGCGACCATGCTGCTGCGCGGCCTTCCCCGCCGGGTACGCCAGGCAAGCCTCGTGCCCCAGCTCAGGGAGGCGGCCGGACGGCCCGCCGCCGAGGGGGGCAGGGAGAGCGATCGAGGCACCGGTCGCGACACCGAACGCGAAGCGGAAGAAGTACGCAGCCGCATGGCCGCGATGCAACGCGGCTGGCAGCGAGGGCGCCGGCAGAACGCCGAAGGCACCCCGCGCGCCGGTCACGGCGAAACAGCACCAGGAACGACACCGGAGGGGGACGGTCGATGACCGCACCGAACGCTGCAGCACCCAACACCACCGGCTCGACCGGCGAGCTGAACTGGCTCCTCGACGAACTGGTCGACCGGGTCGGTTCCATCCGCAAGGCGCTGGTGCTCTCCAGCGACGGCCTGGCCACGGGGGCCTCCAAGGACCTCAGCCGTGAGGACAGCGAGCACATGGCGGCCGTGGCGTCGGGGTTCCACAGCCTCGCCAAGGGGGTCGGCCGCCACTTCGACGCCGGGCGCGTCCGGCAGACCGTCGTCGAGCTGGAGGAGGCCTTCCTCTTCGTCACGGCCGCGGGCGACGGAAGCTGCCTCGCCGTGCTCGCCGACGCCGACTCGGACGTCGGGCTCGTCGCGTACGAGATGACGCTGATGGTCAAGCGGGTCGGCGCCCACCTCGCGACGGCACCTCGGACCGGACTGCCCGCCGGAGGGTGAGGGGGGATGCGATGAGTGACGCAGCACGGCGGCAGAGCCGGCACAGACGCCCCGGCCGCCATGAGCCGCACCACTGGTTCGACGACGACGCGGGCCCCGTGGTCCGCCCGTACGCGATGACACGCGGCCGTACCAGCAGCGCCACCCGCCACCGCCTCGACCTGATCGCGGTGGTCGTCCCCGAACCCGCGGCCGACGACCCCGGCCGCGACCAGACGCTCTCACCGGAGCATGTGGAGATCGTCGAGCGGTGCAGCGACCTCCCCCAGTCGATCGCCGAGCTGGCCGCCGGGCTGGACCTCCCCGTAGGGGTGGTCCGCGTCCTGGTCGGCGACCTCGTCGAGGACGAACTCGTCCACGTAACCCGCCCCGTACCGCCGGCCGAGCTGCCGGACGTCAGCATCCTCCGTGAGGTGATCAATGGCCTTCGGGCGCTCTAGCACCGGCCGCAAGAAGCGACCGGTCGAGCCGGTGACGCTGAAGATCCTGGTGGCGGGCGGGTTCGGGGTGGGCAAGACCACCATGGTGGGTGCGGTCAGCGAGATCCGGCCGCTGCGCACCGAGGAGACCCTCACCGAGGCGGGCAGGCCGGTCGACGACCTGCACGGCGTCGAGACCAAGGCCACCACCACGGTCGCCATGGACTTCGGCCGCATCACGCTCCGCGAGGACCTGGTGCTGTACCTGTTCGGCACGCCGGGACAGGACCGCTTCTGGTTCCTGTGGGACGAGCTCGCGCAAGGCGCCCTGGGCGCGGTGGTGCTGTGCGACACCCGGCGCCTGGAGGACAGCTTCGCCGCGATCGACTACTTCGAGCGGCGCGGAATCCCCTTCGCGGTGGCCGTCAACTGCTTCGAGGGCGCCGCGCGCTTCCCGGCCGGGACGGTACGGGCGGCACTCGACCTCGACCCGGAGGTGCCGCTGCTGATGTGCGACGCGCGGGAACGGGAGTCCGTCAAGGACGTGCTGGTCGCCGTGGTCGAACACGCCCTCACCATCGCCGCCCGCACCCGCGAGCCGGTCACCACCTGAAGGCACCGGCGCCCGTCCAACGGCCGGGCGCCGCGCCCTCAGCGGCCCCGCGCCCACCTCAGCGGCCGGGCGCCGCGCCCTCAGACGCCCCGCGCCACCTCAGCGGCCGCGGACGCCGCCCTCAGCGGCCCCTCCCGCTCAGCCGCCCCCTCAGCCGTCGTCCCCCTCCCACCCGAGGCTCCGCTCCACCGCCTTGCGCCAGTTGCCGTACTCGCGCTCGCGGGTGGCCGGGTCCATGCGGGGTTCCCAGGCCGTGTCGCGCTGCCAGTGGGACTTCAGCTCGTCCAGGCCCGCCCACACGCCCGTGGCCAGGCCCGCCGCGTACGCCGCGCCCAGGCAGGTGGTCTCCGAGACCTTCGGGCGGATCACGGGGACGCCCAGCACATCCGCCTGGTGCTGCATCAGCAGGCCGTTGACCGTCATGCCGCCGTCGACCTTCAGGGACGAGAGCCGCACGCCCGAGTCCTGGTACATGGCGTCCACGACCTCGCGCGTCTGCCAGCTCGTCGCCTCCAGGACGGCACGTGCCAGGTGCGCCCTGGTGACGTACCGGGTGAGGCCGGTGATCACACCGCGCGCGTCGGAGCGCCAGTACGGCGCGAACAGGCCGGAGAACGCCGGCACGATGTACGCGCCGCCGTTGTCCTCCACACTCGCCGCGAGCGTCTCGATCTCGGCGGCGCTGCGGATGATGCCGAGCTGGTCCCGGAACCACTGCACCAGGGCGCCGGTGATCGCGATCGAGCCCTCCAGGCAGTAGACGGGCGCCTGAGCGCCGATCTTGTAACCGACCGTGGTGATGAGCCCGCTCTTCGAGGGCACCGGCCGTTCGCCGGTGTTGAGCAGCAGGAAGCTGCCCGTGCCGTACGTGTTCTTGGCGGTCCCTGTCTCGTAGCAGGCCTGCCCGAAAACGGCCGCCTGTTGGTCGCCGAGCGCCGATGCGACCGGTACGCCCCGCAGTTGCCCTGTGGCGGTGCCGTACACCTCCGCCGATGACCGGATGGCCGGCAGCATCACCTCCGGCACGTTCATGGCCCGGAGGATGGAACGGTCCCAGTCCAGGGTCTCCAGGCTCATCAGCATGGTCCGGGAGGCGTTGGTGACGTCGGTGACGTGGACGCCGCCGTCGGTGCCGCCGGTGAGGTTCCAGATCAGCCACGAGTCGATGGTGCCGAACGCGATCTCGCCGCGCTCGGCGCGGGTGCGCAGCCCGGGTACGTTGTCCAGCAGCCAGGCCGCCTTGGGCCCGGAGAAGTAGCTGGCCAGCGGCAGGCCGGTGGTGTCGCGGAAACGGTCCTGGCCGTCCGCGCCGCCGAGTTCGGTGCACAACGCCGAGGTACGGGTGTCCTGCCACACGATCGCGTTGTGCACCGGCTTGCCGGTGGCCCGGTCCCACAGGACGGTCGTCTCGCGCTGGTTGGTGATCCCGAGCGCGCTCAGCTCCTCGGCGCGCAGCCCGGCCTTGGCCAGGGCGCCCGCCACCACCGCCTGGACCTTGGACCAGATCTCCGTGGCGTCGTGCTCGACCCAGCCCGGCTTGGGGAAGATCTGGCGGTGCTCGCGCTGATCGACGGCGACGACGGCACCGTCCTGGTTGAAGATGATGCAGCGACTGGAGGTGGTGCCCTGGTCGATTGCGGCGACGAACCTGTCCGTCATGACGAAACCCCTTGTCCCGAGTGAGTGGGCGCCGCTGATGGGCCGCGGTTGAAGCGGTGAACGCTAATAGGCCGCGTTGAAGACGACTCCGGCGAGCAGCCCCCCGATCAGCGGGCCGGCCACCGGCACCCATGCGTAACCCCAGTCGGACGTGCCCTTGTTGGGTATCGGCAGCAGTGCGTGGGCGATGCGCGGCCCGAGGTCGCGGGCCGGGTTGATGGCGTAGCCCGTGGGTCCGCCGAGCGACATGCCGATGCCGACGACGAGGAGCGACACCAGCAGGATGGAGATGCCCGACCCGTAGATGCCCGCATCCTCGCCGGGGATCTGCCCGACGCCGATGCCGTCGTTCTTGCCGAACGCGAGGATGGGCAGGACCAGCGCGACCGTCGCGATGACCTCGGTGGTGAGGTTGGCGGCCGGATTGCGGATCTCGGGCCCCGTCGAGAAGATCCCGAGCGTGGGCTGTGCGGTCTTCGCGTCGGCGTTCGCCCGGAACTGCGCGTAGTAGACCAGCCACGCCAGGACGGCTCCCAGCACCGCGCCGACCATCTGCGCGAGTACGTACAGCGGTACCTTGCCCCACTCGCCCGTGTCGACGGCGACCCCGACCGTCACGGCAGGATTGAGGTGCCCGCCGGACAGCGGGGCGGCGGTGTACGCCCCGGCGAGAACGCCGAAGCCCCAGCCGAAGGCGATGACGACCCAGCCGGCGGCCTTCGCCTTGGAGAAGTTGAGGGTGACGGCGGCGCATACGCCCGCCCCGAAGAGGATGAGGATCGCGGTGCCGATGACCTCACCGGCGAATATGTCTCCATTGCTCACGGCGGCTCCTGGGCTCCATGGCTTCACGGCGTGCCGAACAGGCATGGGTGCTGTCGGGCACGGGTGCTCGGGCATGGCGTGCTGTGACGGGCGGACCGGCGATGTCGACGAAGAGGCAGTTTTCTCCCGCCGTGATGGGGCGTCAAGGTCGCGGACAGCACCGGTCGCCGACGGGCGCCCTGGACACGCCGGTACGCCGCGTAAAGCCGCCCCGGGACCCCCCGAGCCCCACTCAGCGCACGGCCACGACCGCCGAACCATGGCCGAAGAGCCCCTGGTTGGCGCTGATCCCGACCCGTGCGCCCGGCACCTGCCGGGCCCCGGCCACACCGCGCAACTGCCAGGTCAGCTCGCAGACCTGGGCGATGGCTTGGGCCGGCACCGCCTCGCCGAAGGAGGCGAGCCCGCCGCTGGTGTTCACCGGGATGCGGCCGCCGAGCGCCGTGGCGCCCTCCCGCACCAGTTTGGCGCCCTCACCGCGGCCGCAGAGCCCGATGTCCTCGTACCACTCCAGTTCGAGCGCGGTGGACAGGTCGTAGACCTCGGCCAGGGACAGGTCCTCGGGCCCGATGCCCGCCTCCTCGTACGCGGCCGCCGCGATCGACTCCCGGAACGGGACGGCGGGCGCGGTACCGGCCGCCGCCGAGTCGGTGGCGATGTCCGGCAGGTCGAGCACGGTACGCGGGTAGGTGGGGGTCACGGTCGACACCGCCCGGATACGGACCGGGTCCGCGGCCCCGTGCACGCGCGCGTACGCCATCGACGACAGCACCAGGGCGGCGCCGCCGTCCGAGGTCGCGCAGATGTCGAGCAGCCGCAGCGGATCGGCGACCACGGCCGAGGCGGCCACCTCGTCGGCGGTGACCGCCTTCCGGTAGCGGGCGTACGGATTGAGCGCGCCCGCCGCCGCGTTCTTCACCTTCACCAGGGCGAAGTCCTCCGGGGTGTCCCCGTGCACGGCCATCCGGCGCCGGGCGTACAGGGCGAAGTACGCCGGGTTGGTGGCGCCGAGCACCCGGAACCGGAGCCAGTCCGGGTCGTCCGGGCGGTCCCCTCCGGCGGGCGCGAAGAACCCCTTGGGCGCCGCGTCCGCGCCCACCACCAGGACCACGTCCGCAAGCCCCGCCAGGACCTGCGCCCGAGCGGTGGCGATGGCCTGGGCGCCCGAGGCACACGCGGCGTACACGCTGGTCACCCGCGCGCCCTGCCAGCCGAGCGCCCGCGCGAACGTCGCGCCCGCCACGTACCCCGGATAGCCGCCGCGCACCGTGTCGGCGCCGACGACCGACCCCACGTCCGGCCAGTCGACCCCCGCGTCGGCGAGCGCGGCACGGGCCGCGACCGTCCCGTACCGGACGAAGCCGCGGCCCCACTTCCCCCACGGGTGCATGCCCGCGCCCAGGACGGCGACGTCGCCGCTCACGACGCCACCGCTCATGACGTCACCGCCACCGGCCGCCAGTGCCATGTGGTCCACACCGTCTCGGCGTCCTCGTGGAGGACCCCGGGGACCAGCTCCACCTCCATGCCGACGGCCAGGTCCGTGACCGTCACCCCGGGGGCCGCCTGGCCGAGTACCACCATGGCCTCGGCCGCCAGCTCGACGGCGACCAGGGTGTACGGCTGCCACGCGGCCTCCGGGTCCGAGACGTACGGCGCCGGCGGCCGGTAGCGCCCGTCGGTGTACGACCAGACGCGTCCGCGCCGGGAGAGCGGCACCTCCAGCAGGTCACCGCCGCCCGGACAGGCCGGGTTGCGGCAGAAGGCGTCCTCGCGCGGGAAGAAGACCGCCGTACAGGCCGAGCAGCGCGTGCCCAGCAGCCGGAAGTCCTCCCCGGCACCGCCCTCCGTGAACCACCCGGCCACCACGGGTGTGCGCGTACGCGTCAAGGCCCCTCCCTACGGTTCGGAACAGATCTGACGGAACGTCAGAAGTGTGCCACGGGGTACCCGTCTCCGCGAGACGCCGGCGTCAGTGGCCCGCCACCGACCGCCTGGAGACCGGGAAGTCGAAGTACGTGTCGGGGAAGAGCTCCGGCTTGTACGTGAAGTGCCACCACTCCTCGGGAAGGTTGACGAAGCCCTCCGCGGCCAGGGTGCCCTTCAGTAGTTGCCGGTTCGCGCGCTGGTGCCCCTGGACGCGCGGGTCGTCCGTGTGGGACAGCGTGTCGAAGCAGTCGAAGCCCGTCCCCATGTCCACGGAGTTGTCGGGGAACCGCTCCCCTTGCGGGGCGTAACAAGGGACCAGCTTCTCGCCCGGCACGTAGGGGCGGGTGGGAGCCGCCGGCAGCTTCACGATCGTCAGGTCGACCGTGGAACCCCTGCTGTGTCCGGACTTCTCGGCGATGTACCCGTCCGCGAAGAGCCGCGACTTGGCCACAAGCGGATAGAACTCCGCTTTCATCTCCTCGTCCTGGAGGTCCTCGGCCCACCGTACGAAGTGGTGCACAGCCCGCTGCGGCCGGTAACAGTCGTACACCTTCAGCGAATAGCCCTGTCGCAGCAGCGTCACCTGGGCCCGGTGCAGCGCCCGCGCGGCGGGCCGGGTCAGGACGCACACGGGCTGGTGGTAGCCGTCGACCCGTTCGCCCACGAAGTTGTGCTCGGTCGTGTAACGCATCTCCTGGATGATCGTCGGGTCGACGGAGCGCAGCGCCACGAACTCCTTGGGTGCCTTCGGCTCGGGCGTGGCCTGCGCGGTGGGCGGCACGGCCGCCCCGAAGAGGAGGGCCGTGGCAGCCGCCACCAGGGCACGGCGCAGGCGGGAAGCGGAAGCGATACCTGTCATGCGCACCGTCCTACCCGGCCCGACCCGGTCGGTACAGTCCACCTCGTGAAGTCCCACTGCACGAGCTGTGGCGCCGCCCACCCGGCCCAGGCCGGCTGGCCCCGCGCCTGCCCGGCCTGCGGAGCCGTCGCCTACCGCAACCCGCTGCCGGTCGCCGTCGCCCTGCAGCCCGCCACCGACGCGTACGGCACCGGACTCGTCGTCATCACCCGCGCCATCGAGCCCCACCGCGGCGGCATCGCCCTGCCCGGCGGGTTCATCGACCACGCCGAGGACTGGCGGGACGCGGTGGTACGGGAGTTGCGGGAGGAGACCGGCATCGAGGCCTTGGCCCACGACGTGGCCCTGGCCGACGCGATGAGCTCGCCCGCCGGCCACCTGCTCCTCTTCGGCCTCCTGCCCGAACTCCCGGCGGCCGCCCTCCCGCCCTCCACCGCCACCGACGAAACAGCCGGCCACCACCTGCTCCACGCCCCCGCCGAGCTGGCCTTCCCCCTCCACACGGCGGCCGTCACCAACTGGTTCACGGGCCGCTACGGCCCCTGACGCCCGGGTTCACGGCCTACGGCCGCTGACGCCCGGGTACGCGGACGGCTACAGCCCCCGACCGCCCCGCCCACCGCGCCGACGCGGCCCCCGCCCCGACGCGGCCCCCGCCCCTACCCCGCCCCGCGCCCCCGTACCCGCACCCTCCCCCCGGCCTCCACCGCCCCGTCCCGCGTGACCCGCTGCACCACCACGCGCCCGTCCACCAGCCGGGACGTGTACCGCTCAATCTCCGCCTCCGCCCAGCCGTCCCCGGCGTCCCGCACCACCAGACCGCCCCCGGTGCGCCCCACGGGCGGAGCCCACACCTCCAGCTCGTCCGCACCGTCCGCGCCCCGCACCGGGATCACCGCACCCGCCCGGGCGAGCACGGGAATCCGCGACAGGGGCGCGTCCACCAGCACCTGTCCGGGCCCCTCGTACGCCGCGCCCGTCGCCGTGTCGTACCAGCAGCCGCGCGGCAGCCGCACCGCCCGCCGGTCCGTCCCGCGCGCGAGCACGGGCGCCACCAGCAACGCGTCCCCGAGCAGGAACGCGTCCTCGCAGTCCCGCAGCGCCCGGTCCTCCGGGGAGCCCCACCAGACGGGCCGCACATAGGGCGCCCCCGTAAGCCGTGCCAATTGCGCCAGCGTGACGAAGTAGGGCCGCAGCCGCTCCCGTTCGGCCAGCGCCGCACGGGCGTGCTCCAGCACCTCGGGGCCGAACTCCCACGGCTCGCGCCGCCCCGCGTCGATCGCCGCGTGCGTGCGGAACAGCGGCAGCCAGGCACCGAGCTGGAACCACCGCAGGAACAGCTCCGGTGTCGGGCTCCCGTCGAACCCGCCCACATCGGGGCCCGAGTACGGCACCCCGCACAACCCGAGCCCCAGCACCAGCGACAGCGACGCCCGCAACCCCGGCCAGCCCGTCGACACGTCGCCCGACCAGGTCCCGCCGTACCGCTGCATCCCCGCCCAGCCGGAGCGCGAGAACAAAAACGGGCGCTCCTCGGGACGCAGCCGCCGCAGCCCCTCGTACCCGGCCCTCGCCATCGTCAGCCCGTACAGATTGTGCGCCTCCCGGTGGTCACCGCCCCGGCCCTCCAGCGCGTGCCGGGCCGAACGCGGCAGCGTCATGTCACCGAACGGCGTGAACGACACCGGCTCGTTCATGTCGTGCCACACCCCGGAGAACCCCTGCGCGAGCCGCTCCTCGTACAGCCCGCCCCACCACTCCCGTACCGCCGGATCCGTGAAGTCGGGGTACACGCACTCGCCCGGCCACACCACGCCCCGCACCTCCCCGCCCCTCGGGTCCCGTACGAACGCCCCCGAGGACCCGACCCGCGAGCCGCTCTCATAGACCGGGTTCCCGCGCTCCGCCTTCACCCCCGGGTCGACGATCGACACCAGCCGCACCCCCTCCTCGCGCAGCTCCCGCGCGAGCCGGGGCAGATCGGGGAACCGCTCCCGGTCCACCGTGAACACCTGGTGCCGGTCGTAGTGGTCGATGTCCAGGTGCAGCACCGACAGCGGCAGCTCCCGCTCCCGGTAGCCGGCCACCACCCGCCGCACCTCCTCCTCGCTGCCGAACCCCCACCGCGCGTGCTGCGGCCCCAGCGCCCACGACGGCGGCAGCGCGGGCGCACCCGTGAGCGCCGTCCAGCCGCGCAGCACGCGCGCGGGGGTACCGACGACCACCCAGCACCGCAACGGCCCGCCGCTCATCCGCACCTCGATCGCGCCCGGCCGGTCGTGCCCGGAACCGGCGCCCTCCTCGCCCTCCCGCAGCGTCACCTGCCCGTCCCAGGAGTTGTCGTGGAAGGCCAGGTGCGTGCCCGCGTCGGACACCACGAGCTGCACCGGCATCGTGATGTAGAGCGGATCGTCGCCGGGGTCGAAGCTGCCGCGCGGGTCGGTGTTCCACAGCCGGTACGTCCCGCCGCGCAGCCGGGGACCCGACGCCCGCCCGCCCAGCCCGAAGAACCGCGCGTCGGCCGGCACCTCCGTGCGCTGCACCCACCGCGCGGGGCCCCCGGAAACCGGCTCCCACCACCGGGGCGGCAGGTCCCGCCGCAGCACCACCCCGCCCGGCGTACGCACCTCCACCGCACCGTTGCGCGACACCGCGACCGTCACCCGCTCCGACACCACCCGCCAGCCCCCGCCCTTGTCGGGCTCCAGCTCCGCCCGCGGATCGGGCTCCGGCACCCGGCCCGCCAGCGCGTACGACGGCAGTGGCTCCGCCCCGTCCCACCCCCAGAACACCGTGCCGCCGGCGGAGACGCACACCCGCACCGCAGACCGGGCGAACCGGACGATCCCCCCGCCCGGCAGCGGCTCCACGCCCTCGACCGGTCCCGGCACCCGCGCCCGCTCGGCCCCCCGCGGCCGCAGCGCCCAGGCGTCCGTACGCCGCTGCCGCCACGCCGACCGCATCGCCCGCAGCCCCCGTACCGTGGCGAAGATCCTCACCGAACGCACCAGATCACGACCGTCCATGCCGCTCACCCTGCCACCCGCCCCAGGGCGCGCAGGGCCCGTTCAACTGTCGTTCACCCGTGGTGAGAGCACATATTCATCCCGCCGACCATGGGCGGCGAACCCTGGTGCGAACAACGATCACATGGCATCGTCCTGCTCAGCCGTGTCACGCGCACACCCCCGCACGTGCGCGCGACCCACGCAGACCCGCGTACCGGGACGTACAGCCAGGGAGCAGCCCCATGACCACAGAGCACGCCCAGCCCGAGCCGCTCTGGCAGCCCGACCAGGACCGCGTCGACTCGGCCGCGGTCACCCGCTTCCAGGCCTGGGCGGCCGAACGGCACGGCGCACCCGCCGACGGCGGCTACCCCGCACTGCACCGCTGGTCGGTCGACCACCTCGACACCTTCTGGCAGGCGGTCGCCGAGTGGTTCGACATCCGGTTCTCCACGCCCTACGAGCGCGTCCTGGGCGACCGCTCCATGCCCGGCGCCCAGTGGTTCCCCGGCGCCACCCTCAACTACGCCGAGCACGCGCTGCGTGCCGCCGCCGACCGCCCCGACGCGCCCGCCCTGCTCCACGTGGACGAGGTGCAGGAGGTGACGCCCATCAGTTGGGCCGAGCTGCGCCGCCAGGTGGGCTCCCTCGCCGCCGAGCTGCGCGCCCTCGGCGTACGCCCCGGGGACCGCGTCAGCGGCTACCTGCCCAACATCCCGCAGGCCGTCACCGCCCTGCTCGCCACCGCCGCCGTCGGCGCCGTGTGGACCTCCTGCGCCCCCGACTTCGGCGCCCGCAGCGTCCTCGACCGCTTCCAGCAGGTCGAGCCCGTGGTCCTGTTCACCGTCGACGGCTACCGCTACGGGGGCAAGGAACACGACCGCCGCGACACGGTCGCCGAGCTGCGCCGCGAACTGCCCACCCTCCGCGCCGTCGTCCACATCCCCCTCCTCGGTACGGAGGCCCCCGAAGGCGCCCTCGAATGGTCCGCCCTCACAGAGGGGGACAGGGAGCCCGTCTTCGAGCAGGTTCCCTTCGACCACCCCCTGTGGGTGCTGTACTCCTCCGGCACGACGGGCCTGCCCAAGGCGATCGTCCAGTCCCAGGGCGGCATCCTCCTCGAACACTTCAAGCAGCTCGGCCTCCACTGCGACCTGGGCCCCGAGGACCGCTTCTTCTGGTACACCTCCACCGGCTGGATGATGTGGAACTTCCTCGTCTCCGGCCTGCTCACCGGCACCACCGTGGTGGTGTACGACGGCAGCCCCGGCTACCCGGACACCGGCGCCCAGTGGCGCGTCGCCGAACTCACCGGAGCCACCCTGTACGGCACCTCCGCCGCGTACGTCATGGCCTGCCGCAAGGCCGGCGTCCACCCCTCCCGCGACTACGACCTGTCCCGCGTCACCTGTGTCGCCACCACCGGCTCGCCGCTCCCGCCGGACGGCTTCCGCTGGCTCCACGACGAGGTGCGGGACGACCTGTGGATCGCCTCCGTCAGCGGCGGCACCGACGTGTGCAGTTGCTTCGCGGGCGCCGTGCCCACCCTGCCCGTACACATCGGCGAACTCCAGGCGGCCTGCCTCGGCACCGACCTCCAGGCGTGGGACCCGCAGGGCAAGCCCGTCATCGGCGAGGTGGGGGAGCTGGTCGTCACCAACCCGATGCCGTCCATGCCGATCCGCTTCTGGAACGACCCCGACGGCAGCCGCTACCACGACAGCTACTTCGACATGTACCCGGGCGTGTGGCGCCACGGCGACTGGATCACCATCACCGACCGCGGCTCGGTCGTCATCCACGGCCGTTCCGACTCCACCCTGAACCGTCAGGGCGTCCGCATGGGCAGCGCCGACATCTACGAGGCCGTCGAGCGCCTCCCGGAGATCCGCGAATCCCTCGTCATCGGCCTGGAAGAGCCCGACGGCGGCTACTGGATGCCGCTCTTCGTCCACCTCGCCGAAGGCGCCTCCCTGGACGACGACCTGATCGCCCGCATCAAGCGGACCATCCGCGAGCAGTTGTCCCCGCGCCACGTCCCGGACGAGATCATCGAGGTCCCCGGCGTCCCGCACACCCTCACCGGCAAGCGCATCGAGGTCCCGGTCAAACGGCTCCTCCAGGGCACCGACCTGTCCAAGGCCGTCAACCCCGGCTCCGTCGACAACCTCGACCTGCTCCGCTTCTACGAGGACCTCGCCCGCAAGCGCGCCCAGGGCGCCCTATGAGCGCGTTCTGGACCGGCGAGCGGGTACGGCTGCGCGGCATCGAACCCGAGGACTGGGAGGCGTTCATGGAGTTCGACGCCCACATCCAGCACCAGCGTTCCGTCGACGCCCTCCACCCGCCGCGCTCGGCCGAGGGCTACCACGCCTGGGCGGCCGAACAGGCCGTCGCCACGCCCGCGGGCGACACCTTCCGGCTGGCCATCGAGGCCCTGGACACCGGCGAGCTCGTGGGCGCCCTGTCGACCGCCGACGCCGACCCGCGCACCGGCCGCTTCCGCTACGGCATCGGCATCGGCGGCGATCACCAGCGGCGCGGGTACGCCGCCGACGCCGTGGTGCTGCTGCTGCGCTTCATGTTCGGCGAGCGGCGATACCACAAGTGCGAGGCGGGCATCTACGCGTTCAACGACGCGTCGCTCGCCCTGCACCGCAGACTCGGCTTCACCGAGGAGGGCAGGCTGCGCGACCACGAGTTCTTCGCCGGCCGCCACCACGATCTGGTGCTCATGGGAATGACCGCGCCCGAGTTCGCCGAACGGCACCCCTTCGAAACCCTCTGAGCCCTCCAAACCCTCGGGCTCAACCGCCGTACATGGCCTCGGACTCGCCCAGCACGGCGGCGAAGTCCGAGGCCAGACGCGCCGCGTCGGCCGGCTCCAGCTCCGCCGTCGTGACCCGTACGCCCGTGGGCGCGGCGATCCGGAACCGCGCACCGGCCGCCACCCACCAGCCGCGCGACCGCAGCCCGTTCACCACCGCCGACTCGTCACGCACCGGCACCCACACGTTCAGCCCGCTCGCCCCGTGCGCCGCGATGCCGTACCGGGCCAGCTCCCGTATCAGGGCCTCGCGCCGCTCGGTGTACGCCTCCTCCGCCCGGCCCACCAGCCGCCTCACCGCCGCGTCCGACATCAGCCGCGCCGCCGTCTCCTGCAGTACGTGACTGATCCACCCCGACGTCAGCAGCAGCCGCCCGTCGTGCCGGGCCAGCGTCGTCTCGTCGCAGGCCAGCGCCGCCCACCGCAGATCGATGCCCAAGTGCTTGGAGACGGTGCGCACATGCGCCCACCGGGGCAGTCCCGCCGCGGCCAGCGAGTACGAGGGCGCCCCCGACATGTCCGCGTTGTGGTCGTCCTCGATGACCAGCACCTCGGGGAAGCCGCCCAGGACGTCCACCAGCGCGTCCCGCCGCTCCCGCGAGAAGCAGCCGCCCGTCGGGTTCTGCCCGCGCGGGCTGCACACCATCGCCCGGACCCCCGCCCGCAACGCCGTCCGCAGCGCCTCGGGCACCATTCCCCGGTCGTCCACCGCCACCGGAACCATCCGCAGCCCCAACGCCGGCACCAGGTCCAGCAGATGGTGGAACCCGGGGTCCTCCACCGCCACCGAATCACCCGGCTTCAGCTCCGTCGACAGCAGCCGTCCCACACAGTCCAGCGCGCCGTGCGCGAACGTCACCCGCTCCGCAGGCACCCCGTCCCGCTCGAACCACTCCCGGGCCGGCCCTTCCAGTGACGCCAGCCGTGGCGACGCCCGGTGCGAACCCGGCACCGGCATCACCGGCGACGGCGGCCTCAGCTCCGGCAGGAACGCCGGATCGGGGTGACCGCCCGCCAGATCGCGCACGCCCTCCGGCACCCTCGGCGGCCGCCGCGAACCGACCGCCGGCGTCTGCGCCACCACGGTCCCGCCACGCCCCTTGGTCACCACGATCCCGCGCTGACGCAGCTCCTTGTACGCCGTCGCGACGGTGCCCGGACTGACCCCCAGCTCGTCCGCGAGCCGCCGCACCGGAGGCAGCGCGGCACCGGGCACCAGACCCCCGTCCGCCACCGCCCGCTCCACGGAAGCCGCGATTCCCCTGGCCGTCGACCCACTGATCGAATATTGTGCTGCCACGTACAGAACTATGTATCAATACATAATTCGTGTCAAGGGGGAACCGGTGGACCGGCACAAGACCAGGGCCGCACTCGCGAAGCGCGCACAGCGCATACCAGGAGGCCGCGACGGCCACCGCATGCTGCTCGTCTCCTTCATCGACAAGATCGGCACCGGACTCTGGGCCACCGCCCTCCCGCTCTACTTCACCCAGGTCACCGCCATGTCCGTCGCCCACGTCGGACTCCTCATCGGCGTGTCCGGCGGCATCGGCATCGCCGGCGCCCCACTCGCCGGCCGCCTCGCCGACCGCTTCCCCGTCACCCGCGTCCTCATCTGCGCCCAACTCCTCCGCGCCGCCGCCCTCCTGGCCCTCCTCACCACCCACGACTTCGCCCTGCTCCTGCTCTACTCCGCCATCGGCGCCCTCCCCGACCGCGCCGCGGGCGTCCTCACCAAGCTCTACGCCGCCCGCGTCGCCGGCCCCCAACGAGTCCGCTACCAGGCCTTCAACCGCACCATCTCCAACCTCGGCTGGGCCGTCGGCGGCCTCGGCGCGGCCGCCGCCCTCGCCGTCGCCACCACCACCGCGTACCAGGCCCTCCTCATCGCCAACGCGCTCTCCTACGCCGTCATCGCCGCCCTCACCCTCCGCTGCGCCGAACCCCCGTCGCCCTCCCGCATCACCGCCGACTCCACCACCCGCACCACCCCCACGGCACCCACCCGCCCCTCCAACCCCTGGCGCGACCGCACCTTCCTCCTCTTCACCGCCACCGAAGCCGCCCTCTTCCTCGACGACGCGATCCTCCAGGTCGGCATGCCGCTGTGGATCGTCCACGCCACCGACGCCCCCATCGGCCTCGCCCCACTGCTCCTGGTCCTCAACTCCGTCCTCGTCGTCCTCTTCCAGGTCCCCCTCGCCCGCTTCGGCGCCACCCCCGCCGCGGCCCGCACCCTGCTCGTCCCCCTCGCCTGCCTCTTCACCGCCGGCTGCCTGGCCCTGGCCGCCTCCGCGGCCGGCGGCCGCTGGACCGCCGTCGCCGCCCTCACCGTGGCCGCCGTCGCCCTCACCTTCGCCGAGATGATCCACGCCACCGCCTCGTGGGAACTCTCCGTCGCCCTCGCACCCACCGACGCCCAGGGCGCCTACCTCGGCGTCCACGGACTCGCCGCCTCCACCCAGCGCAGCGCCGGCCCCCTCCTGATCAGCGCCGTCATCACCGCCGGCCCCCTCGCCTGGCCCGTCCTCGGCGCCGCCTTCGCCGCCACCTGCCTCGCCCAGCGCCGCCTGGTCCGCCGCCGCCTCCCCAACCCCCCGTTGTCAGTGCCCCCGATTACTGTGAGTGAGCATCAATGAACAAGGGGGACTCATGGCAACCACCAGGACCACCACGACCATGCGACGCGCACTCCGCCGCGAAGTACCCAGCACCGTCGGCCTCCTCGCCGACGAACAGGACTTCACCGCCATGCGCCGCCGCTACCGCACCTTCACCTTCGACGACCACGACACCTACCTCCGCCAGGTCGAACGGCTCCTGAAAACCCTCGCCACCCAAGGCGGACACACCACCGTCGCCCTCTTCGACCCCGAGGACTACGCCGAATACTGCACCGAGACCGGCCTCGACCCGGACACCCCGGCCAGCCGCAGCCGCTTCACCGCCGAGATCGCGACGGCCGGCGCCTGCGTCCCCTACACGGGACAGCCCATCGACCGGCTCGTCCCCCTCCTCATCCACCAAGCGGTCCGACAGGCCACCTGGCAGTACGCCACCATGCTCCTCACCGACCTGGGACAGTGCGCCGACTGCGGCCAGGACATCGGCCGCGCCGCCTACGACCAGGCCTCCCACCTGCTGACCCGCCTCCTCGAAGAAGCCGGCCCCGGCACCCACCACCTCGTGTGCAGCGTGCCCGCCGACGAACAACTCCTCGCCGTCCTCCACGCCGAACGGCCCCCCACCGGCCCCGCCCTCCTCGACCCCACCGAAGGCGCCGAATTCGTCACCGTCCTCGCCGCCGGAATCGCCCTCGAAAGCCCCGGCGGCCTCGTCCTCCGCAGCACCACCCCCGCCGCACCCGACCGCGTCCACGGCTGGCGCCTCGACCACGGCCGGCTCGTACCCCTCACCGCCGCCGAGGTCTTCAACGCCTACTGCACCGACGCCGACACCGGCGAGCCCCTCTCACCCGAACCCAACGTCGACTACCGCGCCGGCTTCGACATCACCCCCGGCGACCACCCGCCCACCCACCACTGACCACCCAAAGCGAAAGGGGCTTCCCCGCCCACAGGCGGGAAAGCCCCTCCGACAACACCTCACCCAGGGCACTACTCCCCGGACAGCACCGCCTGCGCGGCGAGCCGCGCCTCCTCGGCCGTGTCCACCGCGCGGGCGGCAGCCGCGGCCCGTTCACACTGCGCCAGCGTGTGCTTGGCCAGCGTCGCGCGGACGTACGGAATGGACGCCGCGCCCATCGACAGGGAGGTGACACCCAGACCCGTCAGCACACAGGCGAGCAGCGGATCGGACGCGGCCTCGCCGCACACACCGCAGCTCTTGCCCTCGGCCCTGGCCGCCTCGGCCGCGAGCGCCACCAGGTCCAGCAGCGCCGGCTGCCACGGATCCTGCAACCGCGACACGGCACCCACCTGCCGGTCGGCCGCGAAGGTGTACTGCGCCAGGTCGTTCGTACCCAGCGACAGGAACTCCACCTCCTGCAGGATCGACCGCGCCCGCAGCGCGGCCGACGGGATCTCGACCATCGCACCGAACTTGGCCCGCAGCCCCGCCTGACGGCACGCGTCCGCGAACGCCTTCGCGTCCGTGCGGTCCGCCACCATCGGCGCCATGACCTCCAGGTACACCGGGAGCCCCTCGGCCGCCTTCGACAGCGCCGACAACTGCGTCCGCAGCACCTCGGGGTGGTCCAGCAGCGTCCGCAGACCCCGCACACCCAGCGCCGGGTTCGGCTCGTCGCCCGGCGTCAGGAAGTCCAGCGGCTTGTCCGCACCCGCGTCCAGCACCCGCACGACCACCCGGCCCTCGGGGAACGCCTCCAGCACCTTCCGGTACGCCTCGACCTGCTTGGCCTCCGACGGCGCCTGCTTACTGTCGTCCAGGAACAGGAACTCGGTACGGAACAGACCGACACCCTCGGCCCCCGCCTCCACGGCCGCCGCCACATCGGCCGGCCCGCCCACGTTCGCCAGCAGCGGCACCTTGTGCCCGTCCGACGTCGCCCCGGGCCCCGTCGCCGCCGACAGAGCCGCCTTGCGCGCCGCCGCGGCCTGCTCCAGCTCGGCCCGCTTCTGCTCGCTCGGCTCCACGAAGATCTCACCCGTGCTGCCGTCCACCGCGATCACGGTGCCCTCGGCCAGCTCACCGGCCCCCGGCAACGCCACCACGGCCGGCACGCCCAGCGCCCGCGCCAGGATCGCGCTGTGGCTGGTCGGCCCGCCCTCCTCGGTCACGAAACCGAGCACCAGCGCCGGGTCCAGCAGCGCCGTGTCCGCCGGAGCCAGATCCCGCGCGATCAGCACGTACGGCTCGTCGCTGTCCGGTACACCCGGCATCGGCACACCCAGCAGCCGCGCCACGATCCGGTTGCGCACATCGTCCAGGTCCGCAACCCGCCCCGCCAGGTACTCCCCAGCGCCGGCCAGCAGCGCCCGGTAGGCGGCGAACGCGTCGTACACGGCCCGCTCGGCCGTGCTCCCCACCGCGATGCGACGGTCGACATCGGCCATCAGCTCGGGGTCCTGCGCCATCATGGCCTGCGCCTCGAGCACGTGCTGTGCCTCGCCACCGGCCAGGTTGCCCCGCGCGATCAGATCGGCCGCCACCGCCTCGACGGCCTGCCGAGCACGCCCCTGTTCGCGCTCCGCCTCCTCGGCCGGGATCTGCTTGGCCGGCGGCTCGAGGACTGCCGTGCCCATGTGGCGCACCTCGCCGATCGCCACACCATGGCTCACGCCGACGCCCCGCAGCGTTGTCTCCATTACACCTGTCTCCGATTGAGTGGCGGCCCGAGCCGCCACGTTGAATGTCCCGACCCGCTGCCGTCAATACGACGGCACTGACGTCACCGCCAGGAGAAGAGGGAGTCGCCCGCCTTCACGTCGCCGTCCTCGACGAGGTCGGCCAGGGACTCGGCGGTGGCCTCCAGGGCCACGATCGGGCAGATCGCGGACTTGCCGGCCGCCTCGACGTCCGCGGGGTTCCAGCGCACGACGGCCTGCCCGCGCTGCACGGTGTCCCCCTTGCTCACGAGCAGCTCGAAGCCCTCGCCATTGAGCTGAACGGTGTCGATGCCCAGATGCGTCAGCACCCCGTGCCCCTCGCTGTCGACGACCACGAAGGCGTGCGGGTGCAGGGAAACGACGATGCCGTCGACCGGAGACACGGCCTCCGAGGGCTTGCGCACGGGATCGATGGCGGTGCCGGGGCCGACCATCGCCCCGGAGAAGACGGGGTCGGGTACGGCGGCGAGTCCGATGGCGCGGCCCTCGAGCGGCGACGTCACGGTGGTCATGGGGAGCCTCCCAGGGGTGGAGATTCTGTGTCGCCGCCACTGCCTGTCCTGGGCGGCGTACTGATCAGAAGCGTATGTCATAAGAAGTCCGGGTTCCGCACGAGAGGTCCGGGTTGGCGGACCTAGGGACCACCGGAAACGATTTGCCTCAACTACCAACGGGCGGTAGGGTCGTACCCCTGCCTGACCCCGACGCGACTCTGAGTCGTAGGTCGTCGGCAGCGACTCAAGCCGAGATCCTAACTGGTCTACACCTCTGGTCTACACCTCTGTGTCCATGGGTGTGTGGTCAGGAGGCCGGAAAAAGGCTGATAGAGTCGGCACCGCCGGAAAGGGAAACGCGAAAGCGAAGAACGGCCCGGCAACCCGCTCCAGCGGGTGGCAGAAACGGAAAACGGATCTGCTAAGCTGGAAATACGAAATACCGAAGGGAAGCGCCCGGAGGAAAGCCCGAGAGGGTGAGTACGAAGGAAGCGTCCGTTCCTTGAGAACTCAACAGCGTGCCAAAAGTCAACGCCAG
>NZ_JBVIGF010000006.1:503909-607363 GCF_055570965.1 Streptomyces sp. NPDC031064 | reverse complement strand
CCCCCCCCCCCCCCCCCCCCCCCCCCCCCCCCCCCCCCCCCCCCCCCCCCCCCCCCCCCCCCCCCCCCCCCCCCCCCCCCCCCCCCCCCCCCGCGCCGTTGGGGTGACCATTGACGCATGTCATGGCCACCCATTAACTTCACCATACGGATTGTTGATTCCGTGTAGTGGAAACCTGGAGGGTGTGGGAATGGGTCAGCAGGACAAGGCGGCAACGAGCCTCGCCGGCGCGGTCAGCGAGGACATCAGCGCCTCCCTCGTCTCGGTCGACGAGGAGCTGGCGCGCCGCTACCCGGGCGACCCCGGCACCCGCCAGCCGATCCACACCGTGTACGTGCCCGGCGAGGTCTTCGAGGCCGGAACCATCCGTTCCTGGGGCGACCAGGCCCTCGCCATGCTCGACGAGCACGCCCCCGACGCCGCCTCCCTCGCCGCCGTCCTCGGCCTCTCGGACGAGCTCGCCGACGACGTCCACGCGCGCGTGCGGGCCAAGCTGGAGCGCGAGCCCATCGAGGACCTCCGCGTCGACTTCGAGGACGGCTACGGGGGCAAGGACGAGGACACCGACGCCGCCCGTGCCGCCCGCCTGATCTCGGAGGCGTACGAGCGGGGCACGGCCGCCCCCTACATGGGCATCCGCATGAAGTGCATGGAGGCCGCCGTACGCGACCGGGGCATCCGCACCACCGACGTCTTCCTCACCGGCCTCATGGAGCACGGCGGCCTGCCCGAGGGCCTCGTCCTCACCCTCCCCAAGGTCACCTACGCCGAGCAGGTCGGCGCCTTCGTACGGCTGCTGGAGGCCTTCGAGAAGGCCCACGGCCTCGACGCCGGCCGCCTCGGCTTCGAGATCCAGATCGAGACCAGCCAGGCCATCCTCGCCGCCGACGGCACCGCCACGGTCGCCCGCATGATCGACGCCGCCGAGGGCCGCGCCACCGGACTGCACTACGGCACCTTCGACTACAGCGCCTGCCTCGGCGTCTCGGCCGCCTACCAGGCGAGCGACCACCCGGCCGCCGACCACGCCAAGGCGATCATGCAGGTCGCCGCCGCGGGCACCGGCGTACGCGTCTCCGACGGCTCCACCAACGTCCTCCCGGTCGGCCCCACCGAGAAGGTCCACGACGCCTGGCGCCTGCACTACGGCCTCACCCGCCGCGCCCTGGCCCGCGCCTACTACCAGGGCTGGGACATGCACCCGGGCCACCTGCCGACCCGGTACGCCGCCGTCTTCGCCTTCTACCGCGAGGGCTTCCAGCAGGCCGCCGCCCGCCTGGCCGCGTACGCCAACCACGCCGGCGGCGACGTCATGGACGAGCCGGCCACCGCCAAGGCCCTCAGCTCCTACCTGCTGCGCGGCATCGACTGCGGCGCCCTCGACACCGACGAGGTCGCCCGCCTCACCGGACTCACCCGCGCCGATCTGGACGGCTTCGCCGCTCCGCGGCGCGGTGACCTGACTGCCACGGCCCAGTAGGCGCCGAGGCTGTCACTGCTGCCCCGTACTCTGTACGCGTTCGGACGGGAACACGACACAGGGAACGGGGCAGCGGTGTCTTCGGGGGAGAACGAACTGATCGCCGGGCGCTACCGGGTGGTCCGGCAGCTCGGGCGCGGCGGCATGGGCGTCGTCTGGCGCGCCGTCGACGAGGTGCTGGGCCGCGAGGTGGCCCTGAAGGAGCTCCGTACGTACACGGACTCCTCCGGGCACGAACTGGCCGACCTGCGGCTGCGGATGCAGCGCGAGGCGCGGGCGGCCGCGCGCGTGCGCCACCCCGGGGTCATCTCGGTGCACGACGTCGCCGACCACCAGGGCCGCCCGGTCATCGTCATGGAGCTCATCGACGGCCCCTCCCTCGACGACGTCCTGGCCGAGCGCGGCGTCATGGACCCGCGCGAGGCCGCCGCGATCGGCGCCAGGGTGCTGGAGGCGCTCGACGCCGCGCACGCGGTCGGAGTGCTCCACCGGGACGTCAAGCCGGGCAACGTCCTCCTGGACCGAGGAGGACGTGTCGTCCTCACAGACTTCGGCATCGCCGCCATGGAGGACCCCGGCGACGGCTCCACCACCCACCTCACCCGCAGCGGCGAGATCGTCGGCTCACTCGACTTCCTGGCCCCGGAGCGGGCGCAGGGACAGGACCCCGGCCCGGCCTCCGACGTCTGGGCGCTCGGCGCCACCCTGTACGCGGCGGTCGAGGGCGCCTCGCCCTTCCGGCGTACGTCGACCTGGTCGACGCTCACCGCGATCGTCTCCGAGCCGCTGCCCGAACCGCGGCGGGCGGGCGTCCTCGGTCCCGTACTGCGGCAGCTCATGGACAAGGACCCGGCGCGGCGACCGGACGCGGCGAGCGCGGCGAGGCTGCTGGCCGCGGTCGCGGAGGGGCGTGACCCCGGGCCGGCCGGCGGGACCCCGGCATACGTACCGACCGAGCGCGCCGTGCTCCCGCACCAGCCACCGGGCTTCGGCCCGGCGCCCGCCCTGCCCCACGAGCCCGTGCCTCCGGCCGCTCCGGCCGCTCCGGCGGCTCCTGCGGCGCCGGTGGCTCCGGCGAAGCCGGAGAGGCGCAAGGGCCGCGCCAAGGGGCTCGTGGCGGCGGCGACGGTGGCCGTTGTGCTGGCCGGGGGAGGCGTGACGTACACCTTCATGGACGGCGAGAAGAGGGCGACGAGCCAGGAACTGGCGGGCGGGCAGGCCAAAGCCGACGGGAGCCCGGAGGCGGGCCGCCCGCTCGACCCCGGGGCCACCCCCTCCGCGTCCGGCGGTACGCCGGCCGGCGCCAAGCCGTCCCCCTCCGAGCCGACGGCCGCGAAGTCCTCCCCGGCGGCGGACAAGCCCCGCGCCTCCGCCCCCGGGACGGCCACCGGCGGTGGCACGGACGGCGGCTCCACGGGCGGCGGGTCGGGGACGGCGGGCTCGGGCTCCGGGTCCGGCACCGGCACCGGCACCGGCTCCACGGGCGGCGGCTCGGGCACGGGCGGCGGCTCCACGACGACCACCGGCGGTGGTGGGGACCCGGCACCGGCGCCGGTCTGCCACTCCATCGGCGGCGGCAAGTACAACTGCCAGGTGTGGCGCACCGCGAAGTCCTACCGGGCCGACGGCACCGAGGCGGGCATCCTCAACGCGGGCACCAACTACTTCTACTGCCAGGCGAACCTCGGCCGCCGCGAGACCCACGGCGAGTGGACCAACGTCTGGTGGGCCAGGACGGACGACGACAGCGGCAACACCGGCGTGTACGTCAGCGACGTCTACATCCAGGGCGGCGACAACGACCAGCCGGTGCCCGGACTCCCCGTCTGCTGACGCCGCCCGTCAGGAGGACGGCGGGATCTCGCCCGAGCCGCGCGGGATCAGCACCGTCTCCAGAACGGTCCGGGCCGGGGCGTCGTCGAAGCCGTCCAGCCGCCGGAACAGCCGCTCCGCCGCCGTGCGCCCCAGCGCGGCGGCGTCCTGCGCGATGACGGTGATGCCCAGCAGGTCGGCGAGTTCGATGTCGTCGAAGCCGACGAACGCCACCGGTCGCTCGCGCCCGGCCAGTTCGCGGACGACGGTCACGGTCACCCGGTTGTTGCCCGCGAAGACGGCCGTCACCGGTTCCGGGCCGGTGAGCATCGCGGCCGTCGCCTGCCGTACCCGCTCCGGTTCCGTCGAACCCAGCGACACCCAGGCGTCGTCCACCGCCAGCCCCGCGTCCTCCATCGCCGCGCGGTAGCCCCGCAGCCGCTCCACGGCGGTGTGGATGCGCGGCTGGTCGCCGATGAAACCGATCCGCCGGTGCCCGTGCGCGATCAGGTGCGCGACGCCCGCGCGGGCGCCGCCGAAGCTGTCGGACAGCACGACGTCCGCGTCGATCCGCCCGGCCGGGCGGTCCACGAACACCGTCGCGATGCCCGCCCTGATCTCCGGCTCCAGGTAGCGGTGGTCGGTGCCGGCCGGGATCACGATCAGCCCGTCGACGCGGCGCGCGCACAGGGCGAGTGCCAGTTCCTGCTCCCGGTCCGGGTCCTCGGCGCTGGAGCCGTTGATCAGCAGGGCGCCGTGCGCCCGTGCGACCTCCTCGACGGCGCGGCTGAGGGGACCGTAGAACGGGTCGGCGAGGTCCTCCAGGACCAGGCCGATGGAGGCGGTACGGCCCTTGCGCAGCACCCGCGCGCTGTCGTTGCGACGGAAGCCGAGCGCCTCGATGGCCTCCTGCACGCGGCGTTCGGTGTCGGCCGTGACGCCCGCCTCGCCGTTGACCACGCGGGAGACGGTCTTCAGCCCGACGCCCGCCCGGGCGGCCACGTCCTTCATGGTCGGCCGGGTGCCGTAGCGGTGGGCGGGGCGGCGGGCGGTCTCGGCCACGGTGCGCTGTCCTGTCGTTCGTCGTCCGGCGGGCGGGAGCGTGTGCAAGGCTGTGGCGTCGAGCATAGGCCCTGGACAACGTTGTCATGACGGGGGAGACTGAGGTGAAGCGTTCTTGAACCGCTCTTGAACGTGGCCGTGAAACCAGAGGCCCGCCAGCCGCTCGTGGGCCTTGACGCTCTCCCGGGGGATCCGACGCCGATGCATTCCGACCTCGTCGCCGCGCTCGACATCGGCGGCACCAAGATCGCCGGTGCGCTGGTGGACGGCGGGGGCGGCATTCTGCTGCGGGTGCAGCGGCCGACGCCGGCGCGGGAGGACGGCGAGACGGTGATGGGCGCCGTCGAAGCGGTCCTCGCCGAGCTCGCGGCGTCACCGCTGTGGGCGGCCGTCGGCGCCGTGGGCATCGGCAGCGCGGGCCCCGTGGACGCCTCGGCCGGCACGGTCAGTCCCGTCAACGTGCCCGGCTGGCGCGGCTACCCCCTCGTCGAGCGCGTACGCCGCGCGACCGGCGGCCTGCCGGTGGAACTGGTCGGCGACGGCGTGGCGATGACGGCGGCCGAGCACTGGCTGGGCGCCGCGCGGGGCCACGACAACGCGCTGTGCATGGTCGTGTCCACCGGTGTCGGCGGCGGCCTGGTGCTGGGCGGCCGCCTGCACACCGGCCCCACCGGCAACGCAGGCCACATCGGGCACATCAGCGTCGACCTGGACGGCGACCCGTGCCCGTGCGGGGCGCGCGGCTGCGTCGAGCGCATCGCCAGCGGCCCGAACATCGCCCGTCGCGCCCTGGAGCACGGCTGGCGCCCCGGGCCCGACGGCGACACCACGGCCGCCGCGGTGGCGGCGTCGGCCCGCGCCGGGGACCCGGTCGCCACCGCGTCCTTCGAGCGCGCCGCCCAGGCGCTGGCGGCCGGGATAGCCGCCACGGCGACGCTGGTCGAGATCGACATCGCGGTGATCGGCGGCGGGGTCGCGGGCGCGGGCGACGTCCTGTTCGCCCCGCTGCGGCGGTCCCTGCGCGACTACGCCACGCTCTCCTTCGTCCGGCGCCTCACCGTCGCCCCGGCCCTCACCGGCACGGACGCCGGCCTCCTCGGCGCCGCCGCCGCAGCCGCCCCCGCCACCCGCGGCCCGGCCCCGGTCACCTCCACCGCCTGACGCCCACGGGCGCCTGGCGGGGGTTTGTCGCACGTGGGGCGCCGACCGCCCCGGCCCTCCGGCCCCCGGACGACGGCGACTCACCGCCCCGGCCCGACCGGGGCGCCGGCACGGGCGCGCCCTGGGCGGTCAGGACGGGGTGGTCAGGACGGGGTGGTGGACGGGCGGGGTTGGGGGACGATGACCAGGAACGTGTCCGTGGTGAGGTCCATGACCACCTCCGCCGCGAGGCCCTCGGCCCGGCGGGCCTGGGCGAACTCCTCGGCCGGCCACGAGCCGTGCGGGCCACCCGCGGGGAACCTCTCCAGCACCGTGCGTGTCATCGCGTACCCCCTGTCCATCACCTGCTCCAACGACACTCCACGCCGGAGTGTCACGGCTCAGCAGGCATCTCTTCGTACAGTGAGACGTTTCTCGTGCCCCGCCGGGCGCGACGGAAGCGCAACAGCCCGGCCACAGTTGTGTGCGCGTCGGACACCCGCGTGCCCGGGCGGGTTTCCGTGGCAGGGTGTTGCGGGCAAGCCACTGGGGGCTACGGAGGAGGGGGAACCGTGATCGTCTGGATCAACGGTGCGTTCAGTGCGGGCAAGACCAGCGCCGCGCGCGAACTGGTCGATCTGATCCCGAACAGCACCATCTACGACCCCGAGATCATCGGCGGGGCGCTGCGCCACCTGCTGCCGCAGAAGCGGCTCGCCGAAGTGACCGACTACCAGGACCTGCCGATGTGGCGGCGCATGGTCGTGGACGCCGCCGCGGCGATGCTCGCCGAGGTCGGCGGCGTACTGGTGGTGCCGATGACCCTGCTGCGCCAGGAGTACCGCGATGAGATCTTCGGGGGGCTCGCCGCCCGCCGCATCGCCGTGCACCATGTGCTGCTGACACCGGACGAAACGATACTGCGTGGACGTATCGCCGCTCGTGAGGAATTCGAGGACGACCCGGAGGGCAGCGAGCGCGTCCGGCAGTGGGCGTACGACCACATCGAGCCCTACCGGGCGGCGCTCGGCGGCTGGCTCGCCACCGACGCCTACGCCGTCGACAACAGCCGCCTCACCCCGGCCGAGACCGCGCGGACCATCGCCGACGCGATACGCGGCGGGGCGGCCGGCTCGTGCGGGATCGTGCAGACGCCGGAGCCGACCGGCGAGACCCTCGCCGCCGGCGTCCTGCTCTTCGACGAGCAGGACCGCGTGCTCCTCGTCGATCCCACCTACAAGCCGGGCTGGGAGTTCCCCGGCGGGGTCGTCGAGCGCGGCGAGCCCCCCGCCCGCGCCGGCATGCGGGAGGTCGCCGAGGAGATAGGGCTCGAACTGGACGCCGTACCCAGGCTGCTGCTCGTCGACTGGGAGCCGCCGCGGCCGCCCGGTTACGGCGGGCTCCGGCTGCTCTTCGACGGTGGCCGGCTCACCGCCGCCCAGGCCCGGAGCGTCCTGCTGCCGGGCGCCGAGCTGCGCGGCTGGCGGTTCGTCACCGAGGGCGAGGCGTCGGGGATGCTCCCCCCCGTCCGCTACGAGCGGCTCCGCTGGGCGCTGCGCGCCCGTGAACGCGGCACCGTGCTCAACCTGGAGGCCGGCGTCCCCGTCGGCGGCATCGCCGCGTGACCGAACAGCGGTCCTGACGGGGCTCCTACGGCTGTACGGCGCCGACGGCGGCGTCCCGGTCCGCCGCCGCCCTCAGCACGGCCGCCGCACCGTCCGTCAGCGGGTCCCCGTGCCCGAAGCACACCGTGTCCGGCGCCAGCGCGGCGAGCCGCCGCATCGACGCCCTGGTCCGCTCACGGTCCACGTGGAACACGCCCAGGGCCACCTGCCCCACCGACGCCACCGTGTCACCCGTGAACAGCACGCCGTGGCGCGGCAGGTGCACCGCCATCGAGCCGTCCGTGTGGCCCGGCGTGTGCACCACCCGCGCCCCGTCGCCGAACCCCAGCTCGTCCCCGTCCGCGACCTCACGGTCCACCCGGGTCGGCGGCGCCACCGGCACCGTCAGCCCGTGCTCGTACAGGGGCACCTCCCAGTCCAGCAGGACCGGGTCGGGGACCGGCGCCTCGCCCCGGACGACCGGCGCGTCCAGGGCGTGCGCCACCACCTCGGCGCCGAACCGGGCGGCCAGTTCGCCCGCCGCGCCCACGTGGTCCCGGTGGGCGTGGGTGAGCACGATCCGGCGCAGGTCCTCGGGGCGCAGGCCCCGGCTCCGTATCGCCGCCTCGATCCGCGGACCCGCGCCCGCCCAGCCCGCGTCGATCAGTGTCAGGCCGCCGTCGCCCGCGTCCCCGTCGGCCCACAGATAGGCCTGGCCGACCGGGAAGCGCAGCATGAGCAGGCGGGGCCGTACCTCGATGACATCCATGTTCGTGGTCATGCCGCCGAACGTACGCACGCCCCGCCCCCCAACGCCCCCGGCTCTGCTGTGCGCAGATTCGCCGTCGGCTCAACCGCGCCCGGACGCGGCGTAGTTCAGCAGGAACACCGCCTCGGCGACCGACATGCGCTCCAGCTCGTCCGGCGACACGCTCTCGTTCACCGCGTGGATCTGCGCCTCCGGCTCGCTCAGCCCGATCAGCAGGATCTCCGCGTCCGGGTACAGTGCCGCCAGCGTGTTGCACAGCGGGATCGACCCGCCCATGCCCGCGATCTGCATCTCCTGGCCCGGGTACGCCACCCGCAGCGCCTCGGCCATCGAGGTGTACGCCGGGCTCGTCACGTCCGCCCGGAACGGCTGGCCCTGCCCGACCTGCTCCACCGACACCCGCGCGCCCCACGGGGTGTGCGCCTCCAGGTGGGCGGCCAGCAGCTTCGTCGCCTCGGCGGCGTCCTGCCCCGGCGGCACCCGCAGGCTGATCTGGGCGCGCGCGGTGGCGTGGACGGACGGGGTGGCGCCGACGACCGGCGGGCAGTCGATGCCCATGACGGTGACGGCCGGGCGCGCCCACAGCCGGTCGCCGACCGAGCCGTGACCGATCAGGCCCACCCCGTCGAGCACCTTGGCGTCCTTGCGGAAGTCCTCGTCGGGGTACTGGAGGCCCTGCCACTCGCCCTCGGCGTCCAGCCCGTCGACGGTCGTCGAACCGTCCTCCGCCCGCAGCGAGTCGAGGACGCGGATGAGCGCGGCCAGCGCGTCCGGCGCGGCCCCGCCGAACAGCCCCGAGTGCAGGTTGCCCTGCAAGGTGTCCACCGTGACGCGCACCATCGTCATCCCGCGCAGCGTCGCCGTGACGGTCGGCAGACCCGCCCGGAAGTTCCCGGCGTCACCGATCACGATGGCGTCCGCCGCCAGCAGCTCCGGGTGCGCCTCCGCGTACCGCTCCAGCCCGCCCGTGCCCTGCTCCTCCGAGCCCTCGGCGATGACCTTGACGCCGACCGGGATGCCGCCGTTCGCCTTGAGGGCGCGCAGCGCGAGCAGGTGCATGATGAAGCCGCCCTTGCAGTCGGCGGCACCGCGCCCGTACCAGCGGCCGTCCTCCCGCTCGGTCAGCTCGAACGGCGGGGTGACCCAGCCGGCCAGGTCCAGCGGCGGCTGCACGTCGTAGTGCGCGTACAGCAGCACCGTCGGCGCGCCCTCGGGGCCGGGGAGGTAGCCGTACACCGACTGCGAACCGTCCGGGGTGTCGAACACCGACACGTCCTGGAAGTCCTCCGCCCGCAGCGCGTCCGCCACCCAGTCGGCCGCCGCCCGGCACTCGCTCGGCGGGAACTGCGCCGGATCCGCCACCGACTGGAACGCCACCAGTTCCGTGAGCTCCGCCTTCGCGCGGGGCATCAGGGAGGCGACGGTCTCGGCGATCTGCGGGACCGGCCGGGTCGGCTGGGCGGTCATGGGCACGCTCCTGGTGGGTGCGACGTTAAGACTGGCGTTGCGTGTGTCGTTGTACCGCGAACGCGTGTCCGATCCTCCCACAGTGGGCGGGGACGGCCCGCGCCGTAGGATGCGATCACAAGCACGGACCATGGGTCGGGTCGGGATCAGGAGCAGAAGCACATCGTGAGCAGCGAGAACGCAGACGCCGGTAACGAGTACTCCGCGCCGGTGTGGGATGTCGTCGTGGTCGGCGCGGGGCCGGCGGGAGCGTCCGCGGCTTACGCGGCGGCCGTCGCGGGCCGTCGGGTGCTGCTGCTGGAGAAGGCGGAACTGCCGCGCTACAAGACGTGCGGCGGTGGGATCATCGGCCCGTCGCGCGACGCCCTGCCGCCCGGCTTCGAACTGCCGTTGCGGGACCGGGTGCACGCCGTCACGTTCTCGCTGAACGGCCGCTTCGCGCGCACGCGCCGCTCGAAGCGGATGCTGTTCGGGCTGCTGAACCGGCCCGAGTTCGACGCGGGCCTGGTCGAGCAGGCGCAGAAGGCGGGCGCCGAGCTGCGTACGGGCGCCACGGTGTCGCGCGTCGAGCAGCACGGCACGGCGGTGCCGGACCGGCGTACGGTCGCGGTCGTGCTGGCCGACGGGGAGGTCGTGCTCGCGCGGGCGGTCGTCGGCGCGGACGGCAGTGCCAGCCGGATAGGGGCGCACGTCGGGGTCAAGCTGGACCAGGTCGACCTCGGCCTGGAGGTGGAGATCCCGGTTCCGGAGACGGTCGCGGAGGACTGGGCGGGGCGGGTGCTCATCGACTGGGGGCCGATGCCGGGCAGTTACGGCTGGGTGTTCCCCAAGGGCGACACGCTCACCGTGGGCGTGATCTCGGCGCGCGGCGAGGGGTCGGCCACGAAGCGGTACCTGGAGGACTTCATCGCCCGGCTCGGGCTCGCCGGCTTCGAGCCCGCCATCTCGTCCGGGCACCTGACGCGGTGCCGCAGCGACGACTCGCCGCTGTCGCGCGGGCGGGTGCTGGTGTGCGGCGACGCGGCGGGGCTGCTGGAGCCGTGGACCCGTGAGGGCATCTCCTTCGCGCTGCGCTCCGGGCGCCTGGCGGGGGAGTGGGCGGTACGGATCGCCGAGGCGAACGACGCCGTGGACGCGCGGCGCCAGGCGCTGAACTACGCGTTCGCCATCAAGGCCGGGCTGGGCGTCGAGATGGCGGTCGGCCGCCGGATGCTCGCCCTCTTCGAGAAGCGCCCGGGCCTGCTCCACGCGACGATCACCGGCTTCCGCCCGGCCTGGCGCGCGTTCACGGACATCACCCGCGGCGTCACCACCCTGGCCGGCCTGGTCCGCAACTCCGCCGTCGCCCGCCGCGCCCTGGACGCCCTCGACCGCCGGCAGTAACCCGGCCCCACCGACGACCCCAACGGCCCCCGGTTCACCCCGACGGCGTCCGGCCCACCCCGACGGCCCCGGTTCACCCCGACGGCCTCCGATCCGCCCGACGGCCCCCCGGTTCACCCGACGGCGTCCGGAACGCCGGGCGCCGGGGCGCGATGGCGGTCCGGCGCGGGGTGGGGCGCCGGCTTGGACGGCGGGCCGGGGGGTGGCCGGGGCCCCGGCTCGAAGGCCGGGCCGGATGCCGGCCTGGATGTCGGCTCGCGTGCCGGCCCGGGCGTCGGTCCGGGCGTCGTCCGGGGACGGACCCCACCCAGATCCGGACGCCCTTCCCGAGTCCCCTCCCGATACCGGTCGGGAGGTCGTACGTCACCGCTTGCGTCATACATGACGGAGGCTGTCAGGTATCGCCGCCATGATCACTTCTCGTTGGCACCGACGAAGGAATGCGCAGGTGACGTGTGATGACATCGACCCCAAGCCGCCGCCTCGCCGGACGCGGAAACCCGCCCGCCTCGCTCGTGCGGCTCGTCGCGTCGTGGCCTTCGCCTTGCCCAGCTCGCAGCGGTGCGCGGCGAGCCCTGAGACCCCCGAACGTTTCCTGACCTCCCGATCCTGGAGTCCGCCTTGACCACAGACACCCGGCCCGTGCACGCCCCGGCCTCCTCGGTGACGTTCATCAACGTCTTCGACATAGCCGCCGACCAGGTCGACGCGTTCGTCGCCCAGTGGGAGCGACGCGCCGCGCTCATGAGCGCCAAACCCGGTTTCCTCGACTCCCGCCTGCACCGGGCGCGTTCGTCGGAGACCAGGTTCCAGCTCGTCAACGTCTCCCACTGGGAGAGCCGGGAGGCGTGGGAGGCGGCTACCGCGGATGCCGAATTCCAGCAGCGCACCCGAGCGGCCCGGGAGGGCACTGCGACGCCGATCACTCCGAACCCAGGCCTGTACGACGTGGTCGTCGACCTCGCCGTCGACCGCGATGAATAGGTAGATGCCTGAAGTCCTCCTCGTTTGCGTTTGGGCAAACGCATAATCGATGCCATGGTGCGCGTGGGACTCACCCCGGAACGACTGGCCGGGGCCGGTGCGGAACTTGCCGATGAGGTCGGCTTCGAGCACGTGACGGGGACCGCGCTCGCCAGGGCCCTCAAGATCCGGGTCGCCCTGCTCGCCCTTGAGGAGCACGCCGCCGCGCAGCTCAGGCTCGATCCGGAGACGGCCGCCGCGAGCGCGGGCGGCAGGCACGCGGAGATGACGCGGGCGATCCCGCGCGGCTACGACCTGGGCGAGCCGGACCGGACGCACGCGGTCCGGCTGCTCGGCGGCGTCTTCCACGGCTACGCCGGCCTGGAGCTGTCCGGCGGGTTCAGCCACAGCGCCCCCGGCTCACAGGAGAGCTGGGAGCGGATCTTGGACGCTCTCGACGCCACGCTGCGCAACTGGCCCCCGCGCCGCCCTTGAACGCGCCCACCCACCCGCCACTTCGAGGAACAGGCCGAACCATGCCCACCACGGACCATCCGATCACCACGCCCGTCACCGCTGACCTCCTGCGCGGCGCCCTCGACGTGGAGCGAACCGAGCACGGCGTGCTGCCGCACCGGCTGCCCGCCTGGGCCCGCGCCCAGTGCGCCGACGGGCAACTGGCCATGGCCGAGGCCCAGCCCTCCGGCGTACGGCTGGTCTTCCGCACCCGCGCCACCGGCGTCGAGCTGGAGACACGGCCCACCAAACGCGTCTACGTCGGCGCCCCGGCCCGCCCCGACGGCGTATACGACCTGCTCGTCGACGGCGTCCTGGCCGGACAGGCGAGCGTCGACGGCGGCAACACCCTGACCATCGACATGACCACCGGGACCGCCGACCACCGGCCCGGCCCGTCCGGAACCCTCCGCTTCACCGGCCTGCCCGACCGCGTCAAGGACGTCGAGATCTGGCTCCCGCACGACGAGACCACCGAGCTGATCGCCCTGCGCACCGACGCCCCCGTCGAGCCCGCACCGGACCGGGGCCGCAAGGTGTGGCTGCACCACGGCAGTTCGATCAGCCACGGTTCCGACGCCGCGAGCCCCACCACCACCTGGCCCGCACTCGCCGCCTCCCTCGGCGGCGTGGAACTGGTCAACCTGGGCCTGGGCGGCAGTGCCCTGCTCGACCCGTTCACCGCCCGTACGATGCGGGACACCCCCGCCGACCTGATCAGCGTCAAGATCGGCATCAACTTGGTCAACACCGACGCCATGCGCCTCCGCGCCTTCACCCCCGCGCTCCACGGCTTCCTCGACACCATCCGCGACGGCCACCCCACCACACCCCTGCTCGTCGTCTCGCCGATCCTGTGCCCCATCCACGAGGACACACCCGGCCCCAGTGCCGCGGACCTCACCGCCCTCGGCGCCGGGCAACTGCGCTTCCGCGCCACGGGCGATCCGGCCGAGCGCGCGAGCGGGAAACTGACCCTGGGCGTCATCCGCGACGAGCTGGCCCGGACAGTGGCGCAGCGGGCGGCCCAGGACCCCCACCTGCACTACATGGACGGCCGTGACCTCTACGGTGAGCCGGACGCCGCCGAACTGCCGCTGCCCGACCGGCTCCACCCGGACGCCGCCACCCACCGCCGCATCGGCGAACGCTTCGCCGCGCTGGCCTTCGCCCCGGACGGAGCCTTCGCCCCGGACGGAGCCTTCGCCGCGAACGGCGCTCTGGCCCCGGACGGCGCCTTCGCCCCGGACACCGCAGTCGAGGACGGCGGCGCCGTACTCCCGGGGGAGTACCGCTGATCACCCCGCTCGGCTGACGCCGCGCCCGGGCGGCCGCGTCTAGCGTGGCGGTATGCGAGGCAGGAACCGGAGCGGGGACGAGGGTCGGACGCGCCACGCGTCGCGTGCGTGCGGCGGTGGCCGGGTGCCGTGGCCGGAGGGGCGGACCGGCGGGCCGCCGTGGACGCGCGACCGGCCCCGGCGTGAGCCCGATGGCGGAGTGCCGTGGCGGTCCAGCCTCCTGCTCGCCGTGTTCGTGCTGGTCGGCACCGGCTTCGCGGCCAGGGGCCAGCCGGACCGGGAGCCGCTGGACGCCCTCGCGCGGGCGCTGCTGCTGGCGGGGCCCGCGATGCTCGTGCTGCGCCACCGGTACCCCGTCACCGTGCTGTACGGCGTTGTGGCGACCGCGCTCGTCTACTTCGGCGCCGGTTACCCGTACGGACCGGTCTTCCTCACCATCGCCCTCGCCGTCTTCGCCGCGATCGTCGCCGGACACCGGTACGCGGCCTGGTGGGCGCTCGGCCTGTTGTGGGCGGGGCACCTGCTGGTCGCGCACTGGCTGTACCGGTACCTGCCGCCGGGCGGCGACGGGCCCGCGCCCTGGGGCCAGGAACTGCCCATCGCCGCCTCCGTCGTCGCCGTCGTCACGCTCTCCGAACTCGCCCGCGTACGCCGTGAGGAGTGGGCGCGCGTGCGGGCCGAGCGCGCCGCCGCCGAGAAGCGCCGCGCCGACGAGGAGCGGCTGCGGATCGCCCGCGAGCTGCACGACGTGCTCGCCCACTCGATCTCGGTCATCAACGTCCAGGCGGGTGTGGGCCTCGCCCTGCTCGACTCCGACCCCGAGCAGGCGCGCACCGCGCTCACCACCATCAAGGCGGCCAGCAAGGAGGCGCTCGGCGAGGTACGGCAGGTGCTCGACACCCTCCGTACGCCGGGTGAGCGCGCCGACGCGCCCCGCGCCCCCGCCCCCGGCCTGGACCGGCTCCCGGAACTCGTCGAGCAGGCGGCGAGCGCCGGACTGGCCGTCGAGGTGACGACCGACGGGACGAAGGCCGACCTGCCGCCCGGTGCCGACCTCGCCGCGTTCCGCATCGTGCAGGAGGCCCTGACCAACGTGGTCCGCCACTCCGGATCGCGCACCGCCCGCGTACACCTCGCGTACGCGCCCGGCCGCCTCGACCTCCGTATCGACGACGAGGGCCCCGCCACCGGCACCGACGCGGGCGGCACCGGCAACGGGCTGGCCGGGATGCGGGAGCGGGCGGCCTCCCTCGGTGGCACGATCGAGGCGGGCCCGCGCCCGGACGGCGGCTTCCGCGTCCACGCCACCCTGCCCCTCCGCCCGAAGGAGAACACACCGTGATCCGTGTGCTGCTCGCCGACGACCAGGCCCTGGTCCGGGCCGGTTTCCGGGCGCTGCTGGACGCGCAGCCGGACATCGGGACGGTGGCGGAGGCCGCCGACGGCGAGGAGGCCGTCGCGCGCGTACGGGAACTGCGGCCGGACGTCGTGCTGATGGACATCCGGATGCCGGTGCTCGACGGGCTGGCCGCCACGCGCCGGATCACCGAGGACGACCGGCTGGACGGCGTGAAGGTGGTGATGCTGACGACGTTCGAGCTGGACGAGTACGTCTTCGAGGCGATCCGTGCCGGCGCGTCCGGCTTCCTGGTCAAGGACACCGAGCCGGACGAACTCCTGCGCGCCGTGCGGGCGGTGGTCGCCGGGGACGCGCTGCTGTCGCCGGGGGTGACGCGCCGGCTGATCGCGGAGTTCGCCGCCCGCTCCAAGCGGCCCGCCGACGACGCGCGGCTCGACGGGCTCACGGAGCGCGAGCGGGAGGTGATGGCGCTCGTGGGCATCGGCCTGTCGAACGAGGAGATCGCCCGGCGGCTGGTCGTCAGCCCCCTGACCGCCAAGACCCACGTCAGCCGCACGATGGTGAAGCTGGGCGCCCGCGACCGCGCCCAACTCGTCGTGCTGGCCTACGAGTCGGGCCTGGTCCGCCCCGGCTGGCTCGGCTGAACGCTCGACCCGCCCCCGAACCGCCACAGCACCCGCACCACGCGTGTCACGAACCCCAGGCAGCCCGCCGTCGCGGCCACCACCAGCACGCCCCGCGCCGCGCCGCCCTCCAGGCCCAGTACGAGCACGGGCGCGGCGCACACCAGGAACAGCCCCACCGCCAGCAGCGCCGCGGTCACCAGCGCGTACCCGATCTCGACGGTGATGGCGTCCCGTTGAGCCTGTGTTCGATTCCCCATGGGCCGAGTGTCACAAGCGTGCGGCCGGTGGGCAAGGACATCGCCCACCGGCCGCACCGCGCGCGTCGACGGATCAGTCCCGTACGCCGACGGGCTCTCCCTTCTCGGCAGTCGCACCGGCCGACTTCGCCACCACGACCGACGGCTGGGGCGTACGCCGGGGGCGCCGCAGCCCGGTGAGGGTGATCAGCAGTCCGGCGAGCGCGATCGCGGTCACCACGACGAGACCCGGGCGGAAGCTGTCCAGGACGGCCTGCGGGGACGCGGCGGGACCGCCTTCGTGGCCACCGGCCGTGATCACGGCGGTCACCACGGCGAGGAAGATGGCGCCGCCCACCTGGATGGAGGTGTTGAGCAGCCCGGACACCATGCCCTGCTCCTCGTCGTCCACGCCGTTGGTGGCCTGGATGTTGAGGGAGGGGAAGGTCAGGGCGCAGGCGGCTCCGAGCAGCAGCATGGAGGGGAGGATCACCGCCGCGTAGCGCGGGGTGAGATCCACCTGGAGGAAGATCGCGTACGCGGCGACGAGGAGCGTGAAGCCCGTCGCGATCACCCGGGGGGTACCGAACCGGTCGACCACATCACCGATCCTGGTGGAGGAGAGCGCCACCAGCACACCGGCCGGCAGGAACGCGAGCGCGGTCTGGAGGGCGCTCCAGCCGAGCAGGGACTGCATGTACTGCGTGACGATGAACTGGAAGGCGACGTACGAGCCGAAGAACGCGGCGGCGCCGAGCTGGGCGCGCAACTGCGAACCGGAGCGCAGCACGCCGAGGCGCAGCAGCGGGCTCGCGCTGCGCCGCTCGATGGTCACGAACGCGGCGAGCAGGGCGGCGGTGGCCAGGAAGGACAGCAGCGTACGGGCGGAGGCCCAGCCCACCTCGGGCGCCTGGACCACGGTGAACACCAGCAGCAGCATGGCGGCCGTGCCGGTGACGGCGCCGGGGACGTCGTAGCCGCCCCGGGTGTCCTCGCGGTCGCTGTGCGGGATCAGCTTCAGGCCGGCCACCAGGGCGAGCAGCGCGATGGGCGCGGGCAGCAGCATGGTCCAGCGCCAGCTCAGCTCGGTGAGCAGCCCGGACAGCACCAGGCCCATCGAGAAGCCGGTGGCGGCGCAGGTGGTGTAGATCGACAGGGCCCGGTTGCGCTGCGGCCCCTCCTTGAACGTGGTGGTGATGATCGAGAGGCCGGCGGGGGCGGTGAACGCGGCGCTCAGGCCCTTGATGAAGCGGCTCGCGATCAGCAGCGGCCCGGAGTCGACGAGTCCGCCGAGCAGGGAGGCGAGCGCGAAGACGGCGAGGGCGATCAGGAAGACCCGGCGGCGGCCGAGGAGGTCGGCCGCGCGGCCGCCGAGCAGCAGGAGACCGCCGTAACCGAGGATGTAGCCGCTGACGATCCACTGGAGGGTCGCGGTGGACAGCCCGAGGTCGGTGGCGATGGACGGCAGGGCGACGCCGACCATCGAGACGTCGAGCGCGTCGAGGAACATCGCGGCGCACAGGACAAGCAGGGTGCCCCAAAGGCGGGGGCTCCAGCGGTCCTCGGTGGCCGAAGGCACGGCAGGGGAGGGGACGTTGAGCGGAGAGGTCATGCGGAGCACAGTACATGCACATGCATTGAATGCAAGCGCATTTAATTCCGATGCAACAATCGGTGTCTTCCCTGCTAACGTGGCTCCATGGCTGTGACGAAGTCCGAGCGCGCGCTCGTGGAACAGTGGCGCGACGTGCTCGCCCTGCACGCCCGCACGATGTGTGAACTCGACCGCGCGCTGCACCGGCATGGGCTCGGCGCCAGCGACTTCGAGGTCCTCGACGTCCTCGCGGAGGGCGCGGCGGAGGACGGCGGCTGCGCGTACCGCGTGCAGGAGCTCGCCTCCCGGGTGCACCTCAGCCAGAGCGCCCTGTCGCGGCTGGTCGCGCGGCTGGAGAAGGACGGCCTGGTGACCCGGGGCATGTGCAGCGAGGACCGGCGCGGAGTGCGGGTCGCCCTGACCGACGCGGGCCGCGCCCGGCACGCCGAGGCGCAGCCCTTCCAGCGTGCCGTGCTGAGCCGGATGCTCGCCGGTGAGCCGGGGCCGGGGCCGGGGCCGGGGCCGGGGTCGCGGCCGGCGCCGGGGACGGTGTAGGCGTCGGGGCCGGTGTAGGGGCGGGGCTCGGGCCGCGGCCGGTGCAGGTGTCGGGGCCGCGGCCGGTGTCCGAGTCGGGGCCGGTGTCGGCGCCCGGCTCTACGACCAGGTGACGGCGGACGTCTCCCGCCAGATCCGCGCCAGTCGCTCGTCCCCGGTGACGGTCACCGTGTCGGTGGACAGCCGGTTCCACAGGGTCAGGTACAGCCGTCCGGCCGGTCCGCTCAGCTCGCAGTCCACGGGGCCCTCGTCCGTCCGCACCGTGCGCGGCGCCTGATCCGACAGCCGTACGGTCCACACGTCACCGGTGTCCGTCGCCCGTACGCGCAGGACGCCCGGCTCCGGCGTACGCACCCGGCTCTTCTCCCGGGCGTGCATGCCGCACAGCAGCTCGTCGATCCCGTCGGCGGCGAACGCGGGCGCCACCTCCGGTACCTCCGCCGCTCCCGCCCCGAGCGCCAACTGCGCGTCCACCCGGTGGATCGCGGTCTCGTGCGCCTGGCGCCGCGCCCAGAACGCGCGCGGCGAGGGCGCGGGCAGGAACGCCCAGCACTCCAGGGTGTCGGGCGCGTCGGTCAGCGCGGCGACCAGCCGGCCGTGGCCCTCCCGGAACCAGGCCAGCAACTCGGCGCCGTCCAGGTCCGGTTCGCCCTCGGCCGGGTGGAACGAGGTGTGTCCCTCCGTGACGAAGGCGGTGGCCCATCGGTGCACCATGCCCGTGTGCCGCAACACGTCCCGTACCCGCCAGCCGGGACAGCTCGGCACCGGCGCCTCGGTTCCGGCCTTGTCGGCCGCCTCGGCGAGCAACTGGCCTTCGGCGGCCAGGGACTTGATGTGCTCGGTGATCTCCATGTCGCGATTCTGCCAGCGCGGCGCCGCCCGTGGCCGGTGTGTCCGGATGCTGTCAGGGGGCGGCCGCCCGCCCGCCCCGCCCCCGTACCAGCAGACTTCCCAGCTCGGTGCGGCGGTGCCGGACCGCCCGTCCCGCACGGACGGTGCTGATCAGTCCCGCTGCCCGCAGCGCGGCCGCGTGGGCCGAGGCGGTGGCGTTGCTGACGCCCAGCCGCCGGGCCAGCCCACTGGTCGTGTGCTCCTCCGCGAGGAGGAACAGGGCGTCGACGCGGGTACGCCCCAGCACGCCGGCCAGCGCCTCGGCCGTACCGACCCGGTCCGTCCGTCCTGCCGGTCCTGCCGCTCCTGCCGGTCCCGTCGGTCCCGTCGGCGAGAGCGGCACGCCGGAGCCGGCCGCGTACGTCAGGAACAGGGGCCGGCCGGGCAGGTCGGCGATCAGGGGGTGGCCGTTCCAGTGGAAGGTGGGCACCAGCACCAGGCCGCGCCCGCCGAGCTCGATCACCCGGTCGCTCTCCGCCCCGAACTCCCAGACGCCCTCCTTCAGCCGGGAGCCCGGGACCAGGCCCGCAAGTGCGGCGCCGACCCCGTGTTCGGCGACGGTCAGGGCGTGGCGCGTGAACTCCGCCTGGTGCAGGTCGCGCACCAGCGGCCACACCGGCCGCAGCACCGTCTCGAACGCCGCCTGCTGTGCGCGGCGCAGCACCTGCCACGCCTCGGCGTCGCCCCGGTGCAGGTCGCGCACCCACGCCGGGGGCCGGATCGCGGTCCCCGCGTACACGCGCTCGATCTCGGTGCGCACCAACTCCGGGTGCGAGGCCCGCACCGTGTCCAGGCCGCCCCCCAGCGTGTCGCTGAACACATCGAGGAAACGGGGTGCTTGGCGCGCCGGAACCAGATCCGCGAGCGGCCGCACGGCCATCGGCAAGGCCCGGAGCAGCCGCTGTCTCCAGTGCCCGAAGAGCAACTCGTCGCCGGGGACGGTCATCCTCATCAGCGCCGCGTTCAGCTCCTGCAAGGGGGCCGGCCGGGGTGCGAGGCGCACCGCCGCGAAGTCGGCGGCCGTGAAGTGGATCCGGATCACTGTCCCCCCTGGTGCCATTGCGCCGCCGTCCCGGCGGCCGGCGGGCCCACGCTATCCGGGCCGCCCCGCCGCCGACGCGCCGCGTGCCGCGTACCCGATCAGGGCCGCGCCCGCGGCCAGCACCGCGACGGTCGTCAGCGCGACCGGCAGGGAGAACCAGTCGGCGAGGAACCCGATCGCGGGCGGCCCGAGCAGCATCCCGCCGTACCCCAGCGTGGAGGCGGCGGCCACCCCGGCGGGGCCCGCCACGGCGCCCGCCCTGGCGACGGCGACGGGGAAGATGTTCGCCAGGCCCAACCCCGTGACGGCGAAGCCGGCCAGCGCGAGCCACACCGTCGGCGCCAGGGCGCCCAGCAGCATCCCGGTGGCCGCGGTCGCCCCGCCCGCCACCAGGGTGCGGGTCTGCCCGAGCCGCTCCAGCATCGCCGTCCCCGAGAGGCGTCCGGCGGTCATGGCGAGCGCGAACAGCGAGTATCCGGCGGCCGCCACGCCCGGGTGGGCGTGCAGGTCCTGCTCCAGGTGGAGCGCCCCCCAGTCGGCCAGCGCCCCCTCTCCGTACGCCGTGCACAGGGCGATCACGCCGAAGACGGCCACCAGCCGGCGGGCCCGGCCGTCCATCCGGCCCGGCGCGCGCTCGTCGGCGGGCACCGTCTCGGGGAGGGTGGGGGCGGGGTGACGCAGGAGCACGGGCCCGGCGGCGGCCGTCAGCGCGAGGCCGGCGACCGTGAGGCCGAGGAGGTGCGTGGTGGGGGAGAGGCCACCCGCGACCAGGCCGCCGAGCCCGGCGCCGAGCATGCCGCCGAGGCTGAACGCGGCGTGGAAGCTGGGCATCACGGGGCGGCGCAGCGCGGCCACGAGGTCGACGGCGGCGCTGTTCATGGCCACATTGATGCCGCCGTACGCGGTGCCGAAGACCAGGAGGACCAGGCCGAGGGCGAGCGCCGAGTGGGTCAGCGGGGGAAGCGCGATGCTCAGGCTGAGCAGCACCGCCGAGGCGACCGTCACCGGGTGGCTGCCGAAGCGCCGGCACAGGCGGCCGGTGAGCGTCATGGTCACGACCGCGCCGGCCGATACGCCGAGGAGGGCGAGCCCGAGGTCGCTGGCGGAGGCTCCGGTCTGCTGCTTGATGGCCGGGATGCGGACCACCCAGCCGGCGAACAGGAAACCGTCGAGGGCGAAGAACAAGGTCAGGGCGGTGCGGAGGCGGGCCAGGGCGCGTGAGGCGGTGTCTCCGCCGGAGCCCCCCGGAACGGCCGTCCGTAGTTTGTTTAGGTGCGGCACAAACTCAGGATAGGGGTCGGAACCAGCGCCCATCAACCGCCCGGCACCGGCGCCGATCGGGCGGGGGCCCGGCCCTGAGGCCGGGCGCGGCGCCGTTACGCGGCTCGGCCGCCTGGCCTCCGGCACGGGGCGCCCTCGTGCGTGGGGCGCGCCGGGAGTCGGGCGCCGTCGCGCGTCGGGGCGCACGGGCTCCGTACGCTCGGTATGCGCGGGCGTGCGTGCCCGCCTGGCGCGGCGGCGCCGTTACGCGGCCGGGTGCGCCCGCCCCGCGTGGGCGGAGGTTGCGGGACCGGGCGAGCGGCCCCATGCCCCCCGGGTGGCCGTTGCGCGCGACCGGGCGAGCGGCCCGTGCGGTGGCCGTTGCGCGCGACCGGGCGAGGGGCCCGTGCGGTGGCCGTTGCGTGAACGGGCGGGCTCAGCCGCCCGTGCGGTTGCCCTTCGGCTTGCCCCGCTGGTCCGGAGTGCCGTGCGGCGGTGGGCTGCTGGGCTCCGGCGACGTGGCGGGCGAGACGGGCGAGCCGCCTTGGCCGTGACCGGCCACGTCGGCCCTGCGGGCGGCCGGGTTGCCGCCGGACAGGGGGGCTCCGGCATCCAGTTGCCGCTTCCGGGCCGTCAGGACCTGGACGACCATGGCGCGGTCGGCGTGCTCGTGCTCGTAGTGCAGCAACTGGTCGAGCTCGGGGACGCCGAGCGACCGGATGCGGTGCTCCAGCGTGCCTACGTTCAGCTCGTCGTAATCGGGCAGCGGGAGTTCGCTGCGGTCGGGGGTGGTCATCCGGATCCTCCCTTTGTCTCGTGGACCGTCTCGCCGACGCCCTATCCGTGGACGATCTCCCGGACCTCGTCGACGACGTGCTTGTCCAGCGCGGCGCGCACCAACGCGGCGGCCAGCGCGGGCAGTTCCTCCTTCCCGGTCAGTCCGGCCAGCGCCTCCGGGTCCGCCGGGAGGCCCAGCCGCTTCGCTCCGGCCAGCGTCTTGCCGTCCAGGTACGGCGCCACCTCCGGCCACACGCCCTGCGCCTCGCGCAGGAAGATGTCCGCGCCGGCCGGGCCGATCCCCGGCACCTCCTGGAGCAGGGTGCGAAGCCGCTCCACATCGCCGCCGGCCTTGTCGCGCAGCCGGCGCAGATCGCCGCCGTACGCGTCGAGGACCAGCTCCGCGGCCTTGCCGAGCTGGGTCGCGGTCCGCTCGTCGTAACGCCGGTAACCGCCCTCGCCCAGCGCGTCCACCCGCTGCTGCCAGGTGGCGTCGCGCATGTGCTTCGCGTCCCGCATCCCCGCGCCGAACAGGGCGCGGGCCGCCGCGACGGCCGTGTCGGCCCGGATGCGGGCGCTCAGCAGATGGGCCAGCACCAGGAGCTGGTACAGCGGCTGGGGGGTGTCCTTGAGGTGGATCCCGGCCTGCTCCGCGTAGGTGCGGCCCTCCTCGTCGAGCAGGGCCCGGACGGTCGTCTCTCTGTCGGGACGTGCCATGGAACCTCCCGGAACCTCTCGCGGCCCCCGGTGACCAGGGCTCCCGCCCGGTGACCGGAGCTCCCGGTGACCGGCCTCCGGCGACGGTGACCGATCTCCGGCGACCCTGCCGCCCGCAGTACCCGTCCACGACCGGCCGAAACAGCACCGCCCGGCCGGACGGGCCCCTGGATCATGGGAGACTCGCCACCATGAACGGCAAGGCGACCACGACCCGATCACGGCTGGACAGAGGCCGCAGCGCGCTCGGACCCGCGCTGGAACTGGTGCACACCGGACGCGCCCCCACCCGCGCCGTCCTCACCGCCGAACTCGGCGTCACCCGTGCCACCGCCGGAGCCGTCGCCGCCGAACTGGAGGCCCTCGGCCTCATCCGCGTCGACTCCCGCCCCGGTGCCGCCGCCGGCTCCCAGGGCCGGCCGTCCCACCGGCTCATCGTCGACGAGAACGGACCCGTGGCGCTGGCCGCCCAGATCCACGCCGACGGCTTCCGCGCCGCCCTCGTCGGCCTCGGCGGCCGCATCGTGGCCACCGCGCCCGGCTGCGTGACCGTGTCCGAGGACCCGGCCCAGGTCCTGGCGGCCGTCGTCGGGGCGGGCGCCGACCTGCTGCGCGAGAGCGGGCGCCGCTGCGTGGGCGCCGGGCTGGCGGTCCCCTCCGCCGTCGCCGAACCGGAGGGCACCGCCCTCAACCCGCTCCACGTCGCCTGGCCCGCCGGGGCGCCCGTGCGCGACATCTTCGCCGACCTGGTCCGGGCGGCCGGCATCGACGGCCCCGCCTTCACCGGCAATGACGTGAACCTCGCCGCCCTCGCCGAGCACCGGCACGGCGCCGGGCGCGGCGCGCAGCACCTGCTGTGCGTCGCCACCGGGCACCGCGGCGTCGGCGGCGCCCTCGTACTGGACGGGCGCCTGCACACCGGCAGCTCCGGCCTCGCCCTGGAGGTCGGCCACCTCACCGTGAACCCGGAGGGCCGTCCCTGCTACTGCGGCAGCCGCGGCTGCCTCGACGTCGAGGCCGACCCGCTGGCCTTCCTCATGGCCGTCGGCCGCGAGCCCGGACCCGAGGTCTCCCTGCTCCAGCAGTGCCGCGACCTGCTTCGCGACCACGCCGACGACCCCGGCGTGCGCGTCGCCACCGAGGAGCTCATCGACCGCCTCGGGCTGGGCCTGGCCGGTCTGGTCAACATCCTCAACCCCGACCGCATCATCCTCGGTGGCCTCCACCGCGAACTGCTCGCCGCCGACCCCGAGCGGCTGCGCGCCGTGGTCGCCGACCGCAGCCTGTGGGGCCGCAGCGGCGGCGTACCGATCCTCGGCTGCACCCTGGACCACAACAGCCTCGCCGGCGCCGCCGAACTCGCCTGGCAACCGGTCCTCGACGACCCCCTCGCCGCCCTCGGCCGCCCCGCCGCGTAACGCCGCCCCGGCCCGGCGAAGCCCACCCCGCCGGGCGGCGGCTGAGGGGCGGGCTCACAACAAGTGCGGGGCGTGCGTCCTCACCGCCTTCAGCAGCCGCCGCAGCGACGGGTTCACCAACGCCGTTCCGCCCACGCTCACGGTCGGCACGGTCTCGTTGCCGTCGGCGACCGAGCGGACGAAAGCCGCCGCCTCCCGGTCCTTCCAGATGTTCACCTCGGTGTACCGAAGTCCCGTGAAGCGCAGTTGGAGGCGCAGCTTCATGCAGTACGGGCAGCCGGGCCGCCAGTAGACGACGACACCCTCGCGCTCCTCGCCCATGACCTTCCCCCTCCGTCACCGCCAGAGCGTACTCCCGTCGTCGTACGCGCGGTGCCGCTGCCCGTACGACGACGGGGGCGGCCCCGTCCGGTCAGTCTCGGAGGTACGAGACGACCCATCGCACCGAGGAGCTGACCGAGATGACCACCCTCGCCCACGACGGACCCGGCCCCTGGATCCTCTTCTTCCCGCTGTTCTGGGCGGCGGTGATCTTCACCGTCGTCACCCTGCTGCGCCGCGCCCCGTGGCACCGCCGCCGCCACCACCGGGGCGCTCCCGACGAGCAGTCACCGATCGCTCTCCTCGGCCACCGCTTCGCGGCCGGTGAGATCGACGAGGACGAGTACTGGCGCCGGCTCTCCGTCCTGGAGGAGCAGTTCGGCCGCCCCGCCCCCGGCAAGGGGTGAACGGCCGACGCAGGCCCCCCGCCCGGTCAGCCCGCCACGGCCGGCCGGGCGGCGGCCCGTTCGCGGACCGCGTCCGCCGCGTCCGCCGTGTCCCCGAAGGGCACCGCGCCCGTGAACGGACCGCTGGTGGCGGCCCCGTACACCGGAAGGGGCGGTATCGGCATGGGTGTGGTCGACGGCGCCGGAAGGGTGAACCACACGACCTTCCCGGACTCGCCCTGCGGCCGGGCGCCCCAACTCTCGCTGACCGCCTCTATCAGGGCCAGACCGCGGCCCGAAGTGGCCAGCGGGTCGGAGGGGTTGACCGTGGGGAGGCGGGGGTCGTGGTCGTGGACCGAGACCGTGAGCCGGTCGAGCAGCAGCTCGATCTCGACGGTGCACATCTTGTCCGGCTCGGCGTGCCGGTGAACATTCGTCAGGAGCTCGGTGACACCGAGCGCGGCCTTCTCGATCAGACAATCGAGATTCCAGTAGCGCAATTGCGCTGAAACGATTCTGCGGACCTGACCGATCCGCGACGGCAGGGCTTGGAGCTCTACCGTGCACTGCCTGCTTGCCTGGCTGATCACGGCTGCGACTCCCCGAAATAGGTCCGGAAGAAGACGGAGATCGGATCCAGTAGTTGGCTGGCTGTTGGTCCGGCGGGCTGGATCGCAGCGTCACCGCCGGTGCACCCTGGGTAGTGATGTCAGTCCAGCGTGGACCAAGGGTGACCGCTTCGCAACTCGCGGCGACCGGTTACCCGTGGGTCCCTGCTGTCACTTCCGTCAGTCCCCGCCGCCGCCCGCCCGGCGCACGGCCTCCAGTAGGCGGCCGGCCGGCGCCGTCCCCGCCGCACCGTGGCTCCTCCGGCCGCGCTGCCCCATGGTCAGCCGGTACCGGGTGCCGTTGAGCGTCGCCACCATGGCGTCCTCGCGCCCCGCGAACCAGGGCCTGCTCGCCCTGACCGCCCGTACCGGCGCGCTGTCGATCACCCGTCCGTAGCTGGTGAGGAGCGCCAGCCTGCCGTCCTTGATCAGGACCTCGCCCGCCCGGGTCAGCGAACGCGGCCACCGTTCGATCCGTACGCCGGTGGCGCTGAAATCGGCCTCGGCCATGTCGTACCCAGCCCCCTTCGCGCAGGTTTATCCGGCCAGTCTGCACAAGTACGCGCCCGTACACCAGGGCGCGTGGGTGGATGCGCCCCCTGCGCCCCTTGCGACGCGAGGGGGCGCGTGGGGGCGCCCCGGCGTCCCCGCGTGAGCGCTCTGCAAGCGTTCCCTATGGGCCATCAAAGTCATCGTTTGTGCAGGTGAGCGCGGTATGTTCGGGATGGGGCAGCAGGGGAGAGAACGATGAGGAGTGGCGCGTGAGCACCGTTGAGCAAGCAGGACGACCAGGGCCCGCCGACCCGGCCGTGACCATCGACGTGGACCGCAGCGATCCCGCCTACCGGGAGTGGCTGAAAGAAGCCGTACGCAAGGTCCAGGCGGACGCCAACCGGTCCGCCGACACCCACCTCCTGCGCTTCCCGCTGCCCGAACGGTGGGGCATCGACCTCTACCTCAAGGACGAGTCGACCCACCCGACCGGCAGCCTCAAGCACCGCCTGGCGCGCTCGCTCTTCCTCTATGGGCTGTGCAACGGCTGGATCCGTCCCGGAAAGCCCGTCATCGAGGCGTCCAGCGGCTCCACCGCCGTCTCCGAGGCGTACTTCGCGAGCCTCATCGGCGTCCCGTTCATCGCCGTCATGCCGCGCACCACCAGTCCGGAGAAGATCCGGCTCATCGAATTCCACGGCGGGCGGTGCCACTTCGTCGACGACTCGCGCAAGATGTACGAGGAGTCCGCCGCCCTCGCCGCCACCACCGGCGGCCACTACATGGACCAGTTCACATACGCGGAGCGGGCCACCGACTGGCGCGGCAACAACAACATCGCCGAGTCGATCTACCAGCAGTTGCGGCTGGAGCGCTATCCGGAACCGGCCTGGATCGTCGCCACCGCCGGTACGGGCGGCACCTCCGCGACCATCGCCCGCTACGTCCACTACATGATGTACGACACCCGCATCTGCGTCCCCGACCCCGAGAACTCCTGCTTCTTCGAGGGCTGGACCACCGGCAACGCGGACGCCTCCAGCGACTGCGGCTCGCGCATCGAGGGCATCGGCAGGCCCCGGATGGAGCCCAGCTTCGTCCCCGGCGCGATCGACCGGATGATGAAGGTGCCCGACGCGGCGAGCGTGGCCGCCGTACGCGCCCTGGAGAACGCCATCGGGCGCAAGGCGGGCGGCTCGACGGGGACCGGCCTGTGGAGCGCGCTGAAGATCGTCGCCGAGATGGTGGCGGACGGCCGCACCGGCAGCGTCGTCACCCTGATCTGCGACCCGGGCGACCGCTACCTCGACAAGTACTACTCCGACGAGTGGCTCGCCGAACAGGGCCTGGACATCGCCCCGTACAGCGCGGCCATCGACGAGTTCGTCGGCAGCGGCGTGTGGCCGGACCCGCCCGCCACGCCCGCCACGCCCGTCCGGCCCGGTACGCCCGGTAGGCCCGGCCCGAGCGGCGGGGCCGCGCGCGACTGACGAAACGTTACGGTGCCGGGGACGAGGTGAGTCTTCGGTCGAGGTTGCGCATCGCGTCCCGGAACGAGCGGCCCACCCCGGACCGGGCCAGCCGCATCACCAGCCGGAACGGTACGGCGCCCTCGGCCGCCATCGTCCACCGCACCCGGGTGCCGGACCCGTGCGGCGCCGGGCTCAGCAGCCACTCCTCCATCAGGGCCCGCACGCCGGGGGCGTTGGTCTCCTCCACCCGGTAGGCGTACCGCTCGGCGGCGTCCGTCACCAGTATCCGTTCCTGGAAGACCACCCCGCCGCGCAGCCGTATCTCCCGGCCGGCACCGCCGGCGGTCGGCCGGGCGGCCGCGATGGCGGGGAACCACGAAGGGCTGTCCGCGACCTCCTCGGCGAGCGCCCGGTACACCGCCGAGGGCGGCGCGGCGACTTCCGTGTCGAAGACCAGACGCAGGGGCGCGGACTCGAGGAAGTCGAGCCCGACAGGGCGCAGTCGGCGTGCCATGGGACCGTACCTCCAGCATATGAGGGGGGTGCCAGGGCCCCACACCATAGCTGCCGACCCGTCAGTTGTCCGCCAGAAGACCGGACAAGGCCCGCCCGAAGACCCAACGGCCCGCCCGCGCGAGGACCGGATCGCCCCATCGCGGCAGCCCCCGCAGGCGCAGCTCCTCCGTCCACGTCACCCGGGCCGCCCCCGGAGCCGTCTCCCGCACCTCGATCTCGGCCCACCCGGTGACCACCCGGCCCCGCTTCTCCAGCCGGCACACGCCCGCGGCCCCGCCACCCGGCGCGGGCGGCTCCCAGCGGACCACCTCCATCGGGTCGTCGAACCCGACCGGCCCGATTCCGGTGCGCATGGTGAACCGGCTCCCCACGCGCGCGTGCCCCGCGCTCACCGCCCTGGCCCGGGTCAGCGGCACCAGCGCCGCATGGGCCTGCCAGTCGGTGAGCCGCCGCCACGCCTCGGCGGCGGACATCGGCGCACCGCGGACGATCCTGAACAGAGCCATGCCCCGATCGTATGCGCGCCGGACGGTCCCGCTGGTGGCCTGGGCGACCGCCGAACCAGTCCCCGGGCCGGACTCGCGCACACCGCCGCCGACGCACCAGGCCGACGCATCAGGCCGACGCACCAGGCCGGCCCGCCTCACGCCGCACCCCCGTGCCGCGCCCGTCAGGGCACAGCCCCGCGCCGCGCCCCGGGAGGGCACCGCCCCGCGCCGTAGCGCCCGCCCCCGCGCCCCGTAACGCTCGCCTGCCGGCGCGCCGTAACACGCCCGCGCCGTAACACGCCGTCGCCGCACCGTCCCGCCACAGCGGGCCCTGCCGCACCGTCCCCTGCCGCACCGCCCCGCCGCACCGTCCCGCCACAGCGGGCCCCGCCGCACCGCCCCGCCGCAGCGGGCCCTGCCGCGCGTGCCGGACGTGGGGCGTCAGGCCGCGTCCTCCTCGCCCGCCACGACCAGACCCGGCAGGTGCTCGGCCATCTCGGCGCGGGACTCGTCGGAGAGGCCGCCGTCCGTCACCAGAGTGTCGATCTGGTCCAGTCGGGCGAAGGAACTCAGGCCCACCACACCCCACTTGGTGTGGTCCGCCACGACGACGACGCGCCGCGCCGAGCGGATGAAGCGGCGGTTGGTCTCCGCCTCCGCCAGGTTCGGGGTCGACAGACCGGCCTCCACCGAGATGCCGTGCACCCCGAGGAACAGCACGTCGAAGTGGAGCGAGCGGATCGCCTGGTCCGCCACCGGACCGACCAGCGAATCCGAGGGCGTCCGCACCCCGCCCGTCAGCACCACCGTCGCCGCGCCCGGGCGCGGGGCGCCGCCCGAGCCGGTGCGCTGCGCCGTGTGGAACACATCGGCGACCCGTACCGAGTTGGTCACCACCGTCAGGTCCGGCACCTCCAGCAGGTGCTGGGCCAACGCGTACGTCGTCGTACCGCCCGACAGGGCGATCGCGCTGCCCGGCGCGGCCATCGCTGCGGCCGCCCGCGCGATGGCCTCCTTGGCGCCCTGCTCCAGCGAGGACTTCGCCTCGAACCCCGGCTCATGGGTGCTCGCCTCGACCAGCGGCACCGCGCCACCGTGGACCTTCTCGATGACGCCCTGCCGCGCCAGCGCGTCCAGGTCCCGCCGGACGGTCATGTCGGAGACGTTGAGTTTGCGGGTGAGCTCGTTGACCCGCACCCCGCCGCGCCGCCTCACCTCGTCAAGGATCAAGGCGCGCCGCTGCTCCGCGAGGAGGTTCTGGTTGTCGCTCACCGCAGGGGCCGGTCCTTCCATGTCGTCACCACCGCTGGCCAAGGCTCATCATCCTGCCACGGGTCCGGAGACAACAGACCGGGGAGATTCGGTGAGAACCCTGCCACGGACCGCCATGTTCGACGATTCTTGACAATGCCCGGTCACAACCGGTCATGCCACACCCCGCAACCCTGCCCGCCCGCCTTGAGAGGGAGCCACCCACGTGCCCCCTGCCACCCCGGAGCCAACCCGCCCCGGCGCCGCGCTGGAACTGCTCGTCCACGGCGTCGGCGGTACGACGCCCGAGCTCATGCTCGACGATCCCCGTACCGTACGGGTGACCGGCGACGAGACGGCGGCGATCTACCGGCGTACCGTCGACCAGCACGCCGAGGAGGAACCGGAGCGGTTCGCCGACGGACGGCCCGTCCCGGAGGCGTACTGCTGGTGCAACCTCACCTCCGGCAACGGCGCCCGTGCGTTATGGCTGCTGCTCCTGCCGTTCATGGTCGCCAACCTCGCCCACTGGATGCGCCCGCCCGCCGAACGGCAGGCCACCACCGTCCGGCTGTACGGCGTGCTGGTGCGGCTCGTCGCCCTGACCCTGACCGTGCTGCTCACGGCAGCCGCCTGTGAGGTCGCCCTGGACCTCACGGCCTGGCAGTGCGCCGGGTCCACCCGCTGCGCCGAGGAGCGGTCCTGGCTCGGCTTCATGTCGGCCGCCGAGGGCGGCTGGTGGTCCCAGCCCGGCCGCCGGCTCGCGCTCGCCGCCCTCGTCCCGGCCGCTCTGGTGGGGCTCCTGTGGTACCTGTCCAACCGCACCTGGAGCGCGTACGAGGCCCAGCGGCCGCCCCGCGGCGAGATGGACGGGGACGGCGTACCCGCCGGGCAGCCCAGGCCCGCCCTCGGCCGCCCCGGCTTCTGGTACGGCCGCCGCCTCGTCGCCCGGCTGCGCGCCGCGCACACCGCCGCCGGGTTCCTCACCGTCGCCGCCGCGGTCGGCGGCGCGGCGGCACGGTACGACCGGCAGGCGGCCGGCCCCGCCCGCGAGGTGCTCGGCTGGACGCTGGAGGGCGCCCTGCTCATCGGCGGGGTCGTCGTGACGTGGGTGGTGTGCCGCCGGGGCCGCAGCGAGAAGCGGCTCGACAACCGGCTCGACCGCGCCGTGGTCACCTGGCTGCCGGCCGCCTCCATCGCCCTGCTCGTCCTCGCGGTGCTGTACGCCGCCTGGTCCCGCCCCGGCTGGCGCTCGGCCGGCACCCTCCCCGGGGACGTCACGTTCAGCGTGATCGCCCTGTCCCAGGGCGCCCTCGTCCTCGCCCTCGCCGTGGTGGCGCTGCGGCTGTACCGCCGCGCCCCCCACACCCGTACCGTCCTGCGCGGGCTCGGCGGCCCCGCCGTCGCCATGCTGGCCTGCGCGCTCGGCGGCGTCATGAGCGGCGGCGTCGCGCAGCGGGTCGCCGACTGGCTCGACGGCCCGGCCACGCCCGGCACCGGCGACAACCCCATCGGCCCGCCCGTGCTGCTGAGCTGGCAGGCATCCGTCATCCCCGTCCTGCTGCTCCTGCTGCTCGTCCCGGCCGTCGTCCTCGGCATCCGCACCGCGCTCACCGCCCGCCGCCTGGCGCCCGTCGTGGAGGCCGAGTACGAGGGCGAGAAGCCCGATCCCGTCCGCACCCGGCGCATCGCCGCCACGCGCGCGCGTGCCGCCCTCACCGACGCGGCGCCCGGCGTCGCCGGCATCGTCGCGGCCGCCACCCTCCTGCTGGGCGCCGCCGCGCTCGTCGGGGCGTGGGTGAGTGAAACGGTGCCGGGCAAGGCCTTCGAGGGCCGGCACCCGTTCGTCGAGAGCGCGGCCGAGGCGGCGCAGGCGCTCGGGTCCTGGCTGATCGGCTTCGGCTTCATACTGTTCGTCACCTGGGGCCGCCGCGCCTACAAGGACGCCTCCGCACGCCGCACCATCGGCATCCTCTGGGACGTCGGTACGTTCTGGCCGCGCGCCGCCCACCCGTTCGCCCCGCCCTGCTACGCGGAGCGGGCCGTGCCGGACCTCGCCTGGCGCATGTCGTCCTGGACCGGCCGTACGGGCGGCCGCCTGGTCATCTCGGGCCACTCGCAGGGCAGCGTACTGGCCGCCGCCGCCGTCTGGCAGCTCCCGGCCGCCACCCGGCGCCGCGTCGCGCTGCTCACCTACGGCTCGCCCCTGGAACGGCTGTACGGGCGGTGGTTCCCCGCCTACTTCGGGCCCCGCCCCCTGGCCGCCCTCCACCGGGAGGTGCACTGCTGGCGCAACCTGTGGCGGCGCACCGACCCCATAGGCGGGCCGGTGAACGTCCCCGCCGAAGGGGACAAGCCGGAGGTCGACCACAAGGCGCTGCGCGACCCGGTCGTCTACGGCCGCACCCATGAGCACCCGCTGCCCGAACCGATCCTGGGCCACGGCGACTACCAGGCCGACCCGGTGTTCGCCAAGGAACGCACCGTACTGCTCGACCGGCTGCCGCCCGCCCTGCCGCTCCCGGACCCGCTGCCGGACCCGGCGCAGGCCCCAGTTCAGGCCCCGGTGCCGGTTCCCGAGCAGCGGACCCAGGAGGGCGCACCGGACGGGGCTCAGGGCAGTTCGGGCAGGTCCTCGGGGTAGAGGAGGGTGAGGTCGTCGGTGCTCATCTCGGTGAGCCCGGCGACCCGGCCCGCGTGCCGCTCGACCATCGACTCGAACGTCTGGCGGGCGGTGCGGCCGTTGCCGAACGCGGGCCCCTTCGGCAGCTCCGTGAAGTACTTCAGCAGCGCCTCGGCCGTCCCCTCGGCGAGCCGGTACTCGTGCTCCTCCGCCTGCTGCTCCACGATCCGCAGCAGCTCGCCGGGCACGTAGTCGTTGAAGGTGATCTTCCGTGAGAAACGGGACGCCACACCAGGGTTGACGGTCAGGAACCGCTCCATCTCGGCCGTGTACCCGGCCACGATCACCACGACCGCCTCCCGGTGGTCCTCCATCAGCTTCACCAGCGTGTCGATCGCCTCACGCCCGAAGTCCCGCCCCGAGTCCTCGGGCGACAGGGCGTACGCCTCGTCGATGAACAGCACCCCGCCGCGCGCCCGGTCGAACGCCTCCTGGGTGCGGATCGCCGTGGAGCCGATGTGCTCGCCGACCAGGTCCACGCGCGACACCTCGACGAGATGGCCGCGCTCCAGCACGCCCAGGGCCGCGAGGATCTCGCCGTACAGGCGGGCGACGGTCGTCTTGCCGGTGCCGGGGGACCCGGTGAAGACCAGATGGCGGCGGACGGACGCGGCCTTGAGCCCCGCCTCCTGGCGCCGGCGGCCGACCTCGATCATGTTGGTGAGGGTGCGCACCTCACGCTTGACGCTGTCGAGACCCACCAGGGCGTCGAGTTCGCCCAGGACGTCCTCGGCACTGCGCACGGACGGCCCGGCGGGCGGCTCCGGTATGGCGGTGGTCGGAGCCGGTACCTGGGGCGTGCTCCGGGACGGCGCCATGGACGGGGCCTGGGGAGGGACGGGGGCCGGTGCCTGGGGCGGGACGGCGGAGGGCACCGTACCAAGCAGCCCGCCGACCGACCGGGTCGCGGCCAGGACGGTGGTCTCGGCCCGGGCGGTGAGGACCCCGCTCTCGTCGCCGGTGCAGTCCTCGACGACGGGCCCCTCCTCTCCGAACTCGTATCCACCGCGTGCACACCGCTCCGTACGGCACCGCCTCAGCGTCGTGCGGCAGTTGTCCATGACGTGGAAGCCGTACCCCCCGCTGCCCGTCACCCGGCAGCCGTGGAACGTGCCGCGGCCCTCCGCCGAGACGTAGAACCCGGCCTCGGCGGGGGAGGTGACCGTGCACCGCTCGATCGCCGGATCGGCGCCCTTGGTGACGATGACACCGGTCTGTACGGAGTCGATGGTGCAGCCGCTCAGGGTGCCGCCGCTGCCGTGGTCGCGGAACCAGGCCCCGGTGGACGCCTCCCGGATGCGGCAGTCGTCGAGCTGGGCGGTGGCGCCGTCGCTGACCGACACCGCCGTGTTCCGCACCTGGGAGAGGTCACTGTCCACCACGTCGGCGCGCGAGCCCCGGTCGAGGACGAACAGCGCGTCGGGTACGTCGTGGACGCGGCACGAGTCGAGGACCGCCGTCGCGCCATCGCTGACCCAGACCGCCGGATAGTCGCCCGTACTGTCGTGGATCTCGCACTGGTTGGCGTCCACACGCGTGCCCGGGTCCCACACCGACAGCCCGTTGCGGCCGAACCGCCGCACCGTCGAACGGGTCAGCGTCAGCACCGAACGGGACCGCAGGTCGACCGCGTTCTCCGGGATGTCGTGGATGTCGCAGTCGGAGAGGGTCAGCACCGCGTCCGTGTCGAGGGTGACCCCGTCGGCCGTCGTGCGGTGCACCGACGAGTCGGTGAGGTGGGCCGCCGCGCGGCCGGTGACCTGGACGCCGCTGCCCTTGATCTCGTACACCTCGCAGCCGATCGCCTCCAGGCCGCTGCCCTCGCCGGTCACGGACAGCCCCGCGCCCGAGGCGTGGTGGATCCGGCACCGCTCCAGGCGGGGGTGCGCGCCCCCGCGCACGGAGACGCCCGACTGCCCCGCCGAGACCACCTCGCACTCCTCGAACACACCGCCCGCGCCGTCCAGTACGCCGATACCGACGCCCGCCGGATTGTCGACCGTGCAGCGCCGCACGGTGGGCCGCGCCGCGCCCCGCACCTCCACGCCGGCCGCCGAGCGGGTCACGATCCGCAGGTCCAGCAGCTCGGGCGTGCCGTCCTCGATGAGCAGCGCGGGCGCCGAGGTGTCCTGGCCCTCCACGTGCAGGTCCTGCACGGTCGCCGAGGCGCGCACGGTCAGCGGCACCCCGTCGGCCGGGGCGATCCGCACCGGGCCGACCGCGCCCTCCGTGCCCCGCAGGGTGACGGCGCGCCGGAGGACCAGGTTCTCCCGGTACGTCCCCGGGGAGATGGTCAGGACATCGCCGTCACCGGCGGCCTCCAGGGCCGCGGCGAGGGAGGCGTACTCGCCCGTGCGGCGCCGCCACCGCGATGTGCCGGTGTGCGTCACCTGGACCGTGCCCTGTGCCATGGTGCTGCTCTGCCCCCACCTCGTGCCTCGCGCGTCTTCCCGGACGATCGCACCACCGTAGCGCGCGCGGAGCCGACGAGTTGACCGGTCGGCCCACCCCGGACGGTCGGCCCGCCTGGGAGTGGTCGCCCCGCCTGGGAGTGGTCGCCTGCCCCGGGTCGTCAGCCTGCCCCGGCCCGTCGGCCTGCCCCGGCCCGTCGGACGTCCCAGTCGGCGAGGGCCCGTCAGCTTCCCGCGCCCGTCCTGCCCCAGTCCGGTCCGGCCTGCGCCCATGCCCGGTCCAGTCGGGCGTACCGCCGTCGCACCAACTGCCATACGACGACTCGCCTGGCGCCTTCGACGAGCCCGGCCGCCAGCAGCGAGGTGCCGATGCCGGCGAGCACGGCCTGGTCGTGGGCGGTCTCCTCGGTCATGGGGCGGTCGACCAGCAGGCCCTTGCCATCGGTCCAGACGCGAAACGTGTCGCCCGGGTCGGCGTTGTCCCGTGCGGTGGTCAGCGCCCCGGTGTGCACCGTGCCGTCCGGCCCCGTCCACCGGGCGATCACCGCGCGGCGTATCTGCTGCTGGGTGGCAGCCTCGGGGTCGCGCGCGGTCGTCCGGGCACTCTCGTCGCGGCCGAGCACATGGGCCGTGACGAGGTGCCGCTGCTCCTGCTGGAGCCGCGCCTCCTGCTGGAGCGAGGTGTTGGTCAGCGCGCCGCAGATCCAGCCGGCGACCGGAGCGGCGACGCACATCAGCAGCAGGGCGGCGAACGCCACCCATGCCTCGGCGAGATCGGTGGCCCGGCGCAGGGGATTGTGCCGCCAGCGCCAGAGTCCGACGACCGCACGCACAGGCCCGCACCCCCTTCCGTGTCCGTCATGCCCGTCAACGCGTCTGCCGGACTCCCGGGTTCCCGTGAAGGCACGGCCTATGCGACGGAGGAGGGCGGGACGTGCCGGCCGAGGATCTCCACCGGGTCGCCGACCCGGAGCGTGCCCGGGTGTTCGGGCACCAGATTCTGCCCGAAGATCATCTTCTTGCCGATGAGGCGGTGCCGCGCCAGGGTGCGCAACGGTTCCCTGCCGCGGCGTGCGGTCCGCTGGTCGGTGGTCGTCACGACGCAGCGCGCGCACGGCTTGGCGACGCGGAAGGCGACCTCGCCGATCGCGATCCGGGTCCAGTGGTCCTCGTCCCAGGGGGCGGTGCCCTCGACGACCACGGTGGGCCGGAAGCGGTCCATGGGCAGCGGGCCCTCGTCCGGGTGATCGCCCCGGGCGATGAGGGAGTTCAGGGCGTCCAGTGAGGAGACGGACGTGACGAGCAGGGGGTAGCCGTCGGCGAAGTTGACGGTCTCCCCGGGCAGCGCGAACTCCGGGTCGATGGGGCGGCGGCGCGCCGGGTCGTCGAGGTGCACCAGCCGTACGTCCTGGCCCAGGTAGGCGCTGAACCACTCGTCCGCGGCGGGCCCGGCCGGCACCGCCTCGACCTTCGACAGGAACAGCTCGGCCGGGACGGTCGCCGACGGCTCCGGTACGGCGACGGTCAGCGGCTCCAGCCCCGGTGCGGACACCCGGATGCCGCCGCCGGGCACGTTCTCGGCGAAGGCCAACGCCAGCCTGGGCTGCTGGCGTTGGGTGACCACCTTCGCCGCGGCGTCGATGAGCATCCAGCGGCGGTCCCCGGCGAGACCCCAGGGCTCGACCGCCGCCTCGACGGGCGAGGCCCCCCGGAGGGACTTGACCGGGCGGACGTGCAGCGAGCGGAGGGCAGGAGTCGGCATGGCCTCATCCTGCCAGCACGCGTGGCGTCCGACCGGGCGATTCAGTACCCCCCGCCCTGGTAGGGGCGGTTGTACGGGTCGTCGTACGGGGAGGGCCCGGGCGCCGCGACGGGACGGGGCGCCGCCGGGCGCATCGCCTCGTACCCGGTGGGCACCGGCCGCGACTGGTGGTGGGGCTGCGGGCCCGGATAGCCGCCGCGCGCGGCGGTCGGCTGCTGCGGGATGTACGGCGCGGGCATGTGCTGCAGCGGGGCGGGCTGCGGAGCTGCCTGCTGGGGATAGCCGTACGACCCGCCGCCATAGGACGGCATGGGCTGGGAGGGAGCCGCCGGAAGGGCGGGGAGAGCCGCGGGGAGCGCCGGCAGGTAGGAGTTGCCGGTGTCGTACGCGGGGGGCACTCGGATCGGCGCGATCTGAGGCGTGCCCCGTTCCGCGACGAGAGAGTCGTAGATCGGGGTGTCCGGGAACGACGGCGCGTTGTAGTACGCGCCGCCGTAGGAACGGGGGGAGGTCATGGCACATAAGTTAAGCCCACGATGTGCTGGTTGGGGAGGCTGATAAGCAGGTTGTTTTACGCGGTGTGAGTGGCCGCCGATCGCCAATACGAGCGAACCCGGGAAAAACGGTCACCGTCCGTGTAAAGGCCAGGCTGATGGGGGGTTACCGGCAGGTCGCCCGAGCCCGTCGAAGCCCCCGGCAAGGTGGCCCATACATAAATCCCCGGCGGCTCGGCGGCGGGTACTGGTCAGCATGTCCATGCTTAATGAAGGTCAATGTTCCACCGGGCGTGCGCGGTCTTCACGCCCCATCAACATCGAATTGGCCCGGCGTAACTCCGCGTGCCCGGAAAAGTGCGCTGCGGCGCCGGTGTCCTCTTCGCGGCAGCCGCCCTGACGCCCCGTCACCTGTCCGGCGCGACCTCGGGGCGAGGATAGGTGCGGCCCTTCCAGGCGGCCCCCCGTCCCCGGTGGTGCCGCACCGCCGAATCGACCGTCATGCACAGATAGAGGGACGCCGTGAACGGCAGCAGGAGCGCCCGCCACGGCGACTGCCGGTAGTAGCGGAGCATCGGCACGTACGTCCCCGTCATCACGGCCCACGCCGCCCCGCCCAGCAGACCGGCCGCCGTGTCGCCCGCGAGCAGCCCCGCGCCCACGGCGGCCGGCGGCGCCAGGTACACCACCCCCAGCCCCACCACCGTCCCGGCCAGCAGCACCGGGTTGTGCCACAACTGGGCGTACGCGCTGCGCGTCACCATCCGCCACAGGTCCGCCAGCCGGGGATACGGACGGATGCTGTCCACCCGGTCGGCGAGCCCCAGCCAGATGCGGCCGCCGGCCCGCTGGACCGCCCGCGCCAGCGACACGTCGTCGATCACCGCCTGACGGATCACCTCCGGAACGCGCGCCCGCACGGCCACCTCCGTACGCAGCAGCACGCACCCGCCCGCCGCGGCCGCCGTCCGCGCACCCGGCCTGTTGACCCGGCGGAACGGATACAGCTTGGCGAAGAAGTACACGAACGCGGGAACGACCAGCCGCTCCCACCCCGTCGCCACCCGCAACCGCGCCATCTGCGAGACCAGGTCGAGGCCGTTCGCCGTGGCCGCCGCGACCAGCTCGCGCAGACTGTCCGGTTCATGGGCGATGTCGGCGTCCGTCAGCAGCAGGTACTCCGGTCCGCCGCAGCCGTCCTCCGCGCCACGCGCGCGTGCCCGGGCGATCCCGTGCCGCAGTGCCCACAGCTTCCCGGTCCAGCCGGGCTCCGGCGCGCCGGGCGACACCACCGTCAGCGCCGGCCCCTCGTACCGTACGGCCAGCGCGCGCGCCAGATCCCCCGTGCCGTCCGTGCTGCCGTCGTCCACCAGGAAGATCTCCAGCGGCCCCGGATAGTCCTGCGCCAGCAGCGACGGCAGGCTCAGCGGCAGCACCTCGGCCTCGTCCCTGGCCGGCACCACCACGGCGACGGACGGCCACCGGTCCGGTTCCGCGAGGCGCGGCAGACGCTGATCGGTCCGCCAGAAGAAGCCCTGCCCGAGCAGCAGCCACGCCCAGGCGGCCACCGACCCCAGGGCGATCCACGCAATGGTGCTCATTCGCCGCAGTCTGCCCCACAACGCCGGGAGCGCAAGGGTCGTCGGCTAGGGTGATCGGGTGAAGATCGCGCTTATGGACTCCGGAATCGGCCTGCTGGCGGCGGCCGCCGCGGTACGCCGGCTGCGGCCGGACGCGGCTCTCGTCCTCTCCTCCGACCCCGACGGGATGCCCTGGGGGCCCCGTACGGCCGAGGACCTCACCACGCGCGCCCTCGCCGTGGCCCGCGCGGCGGCCGCGCACCGCCCGGACGCGCTCATCGTGGCCTGCAACACCGCCTCCGTCCACGCCCTGCCGACGCTCCGCGCCGAGCTGGAGCCCGCGATCCCGGTCATCGGGACCGTCCCGGCGATCAAGCCGGCTGCGGCAGGCGGCGGGCCCGTCGCCATCTGGGCCACCCCCCTCACCACGGGCAGCCCCTACCAGCGCGGCCTCATCCGCGACTTCGCCGGCTCCGTCGAGGTCACCGAGGTGCCCTGCCCGGGCCTCGCCGACGCCGTCCAGTACGCCGACGAGGACGCCATCGACCGGGCCATCGCCGCGGCCGCCGCGCTCACGCCCTCCGATGTAAGGGCCGTCGTCCTGGGCTGCACCCATTACGAACTGGTCGCCGAACGCATCCGGGCGGCCGTCCAGCCCGCCGGCCGGCCCCCCGTGGTGCTGTACGGCTCGGCCGACGCGGTCGCCGCCCAGGCGCTGCGCCGTATCGGCGCGCTGCCCGAGCCCGCCGCGACACCCGGCACCGGCCTGACCGTGCTGCTCAGCGGCCGCACCGCCGAGCTCCCGGAGGCTGCCCTCACGTACGCGGAAGGCCGCCTGCTGGGCGAGGCCGCGCCGACGCACTGACGCCCGCACGCGGGGCCTTGATTGCGGAACGTGAGTACGCTGCTACTCATGAGGGACCACTCCCGCGACGAGCGACCTCCCGCAGACCCGGTGCCCGACGTCTGGACCGGGCGGGCCACCAATCGCGTCCAGTGGGTGCTCGCGGCCGCAGGCGCCGCCTGCGTGGCCCTCGGTGTCGGGCTCGCCGTCGAAACGACGTGGACCTCCGGCACCGCCGCGCTGCTCATGGCGGTGGTCGGCTGCGTCACGGCGGGGCTGCTGGTCCTCTTCGGGACGCTCGCCTTCGTCCACGTCGAGATCACGGTCGACCGCCACGCCCTCGACGTGCGCTGCGGTCACATGGGCGTGCCGCGCCGGCGCATCCCGCTCGACACCGTGGTGGACGCCGAATTCGCGCCCTCGGTCACCCCGCGCCAGTGGGGCGGCTGGGGCTACCGCTGGCTGCCCGAGAAGGGCACGGCGGTCGTGGTGCGCCGGGGCGAGGGCCTCATTCTCACCCTGGGCGACGGGCGCAGCTTCACGGTCACCGTGGACGACGCGGAAGCGGCCGTCCGCGTCATCCGCCACCGCCTCCGCCTGCGGCGGCCCACCCCCGCCAAGGGGGAGTGGACCCTCACGGACGCCCCGGGCGGCGCCCCTCTCACGGGCGGCCCCGACGGCCCCGGCCCGCACCGTCCGGACCCCACGGCCGACCCCGCACCCGGCCGCTGACGCCACCCGACCCTGCACCCGGCCGCTGACGTCACCCCCGCCGGACGATCCCGTCGTCCGGAAGGCTCCTGGGGAAGTTCCTTCGGAAGGCTCCTCCGGAAGGCTCCCCCGGGAGGCGTCGCGCGCCCGGGGCCACCGGCCGCCCTCCCGTTCGTACAGGAGATCGCCGTAGACTCCGGCACGTGAGCGCCACCATGACCGCCGTCGATGTTCCCCCTCCCGCCCCCGAGAAGCGGCGGGTCCGGTTGCCGGGGTGGTTGGCGCGGTGGGTCCGGCCGGCGGCCGCGGTGCTGTCCGGAGCACTGCTCTTCCTGAGCTTCCCGCCCCGCCCCCTGTGGTGGCTCGCCGTGCCCGGCTTCGCGCTGCTCGGGTGGACGCTGCGGGGGCGGCGGCTGCGGGCGGGCTTCGGGCTCGGTTATCTCGCCGGGCTCGGCTTCCTCCTGCCCCTCCTCGTGTGGACGGGCGAGGAGGTCGGGGCGGGGCCGTGGCTGGCGTTGGTCGCCGCCGAGTCGCTCTTCGTCGGGGCCGCGTGCCTCCTCGTCACCGCCGTCTCACGCCTCCCCGCCTGGCCGGTGTTCGCCGCCGCCGCATGGATCGTGGGCGAGGCGGCACGCGCGCGTGTCCCCTTCGGCGGGTTCCCCTGGGGCAAGATCGCCTTCGGCCAGGCGGACGGCCTGTTCCTGCCCCTCGCCGCCGTGGGCGGCACCCCCGTGCTCGGCTTCGCCGTCGCCCTGTGCGGCTTCGGCCTGTACGAGACGGTACGCGTCCTCCGTACGTACAGGGCGACCGGCGCCCTCCCGCGCCGCCCCCTCGCCGCGGCGGCGCTCTCCGTCTTCGTCCCGGTCACGGCCGCCCTCGCCGCCCAGCCGCTCGTCTCCGACGCCGCGGAGGACGGCACCGCCACCGTCGCCGCCATCCAGGGCAACGTGCCGCGCCTGGGCCTGGACTTCAACGAGCAGCGCCGCGCCGTCCTCGACAACCACGCCCGCCGCACCGAGCAGCTCGCCGCCGACGTCGCGGCGGGCAAGGCGCCCAAGCCGGACTTCGTCCTGTGGCCGGAGAACTCCTCCGACCTCGACCCCTACCGCAACGGCGACGCCCGGTTCGTCATCGACGAGGCGGTCAGGGCCATCGGCGTACCGACCGTCATCGGCGCCGTCCTGACGCCCGAGACCGGAACCCTCCGCAACACCCTGATCCAGTGGGACCCGCGGCGCGGCCCCGTCGCGACGTACGACAAGCGGCACGTCCAGCCGTTCGGCGAGTACATCCCGATGCGCTCGTTCGTACGGATCTTCAACAAGAACGTCGACCGGGTCAGCCGCGACTTCGGACCCGGCAGCGAGGTGGGCGTCTTCGACCTCGCCGGCACGAAGGTCGGGCTGGCCACCTGCTACGAGGCGGCCTTCGACTGGGCGGTCCGCGACACCGTCACGCACGGCGCCCGGCTCATCTCCGTACCGAGCAACAACGCCACCTTCGGGCGCAGCGAGATGACCTACCAGCAGCTCGCCATGTCGCGGGTGCGGGCCGTCGAGCACAGCCGTTCCGTCGTCGTCCCCGTCACCAGCGGTGTCAGCGCGATCATCCGGCCGGACGGGTCCATCGTCCGGGAGTCCCGGATGTTCACGCCCGACGCCCTGGTGGCGGAGGTCCCGCTGCGCTCCTCGCTGACACCCGCGACCCGCATGGGCACGCTGCCCGAGGCGGCCCTCGTGGCCCTGGCCACCGCCGGCCTGGGCTGGGCGGCCTACGGTGCCGCCGTCCGCCGGCGCACCCGGCGGGGGGCCGCCACGGCCTAGGGTCGGGGCATGGCAACTCCTGACTTCATCCGGGCCGTGCGGGCCAGTGCCGGGCACCAACTGCTCTTCCTCCCGGGCGTCACCGCCGTCGTCTTCGACGACGAGGGCAGGCTCCTGCTGGTCAGACGCGCCGACAACGGCAGGTGGTCGCTCGTCGGGGGCATTCCGGAGCCGGGGGAGCAGCCGGCCGTGGGCGCCGTGCGGGAGGTGTACGAGGAGACGGCCGTGGAGTGCGTCGCCGAACGCGTGGTCCTCGTGGAGACGCTGCCGACGGTCACGTACGACAACGGCGACCAGTGCCAGTACGTGGACATCTGCTTCCGCTGCCGGGCCGTCGGCGGGGAGGCGCGCGTCAACGACGACGAGTCGCTGGAGGTGGGGTGGTTCCCGCTGGACGCGCTCCCGCCGCTGCGTGAGGGTGAACTGTTCCGGATCAAGCAGGCCCTCACCGACGGCCCCACATGGTTCTCCACCACGGCTGAATAAGGCGAAGTGTGGGTCCGGGCCACATCGGTCGTGGGCGCCATGCTCCCTAGGGTGCGGAACATGACCGCACCCCACACCGTCACCTCCCTCGACCTCGGCGGCCGGACCGCCCTCGTCACCGGCGCGGCGAGCGGCATCGGCCGCGCCTGCGCGCTGCGGCTCGCGGCCGCCGGGGCGAAGGTCCGGGCCGTCGACCGGGACGCCCGGGGCCTGGACGCCCTGACCCGGACGGCGCCCGCGACGGCCGGGGCGGTCGAACCCCACGTCCTGGACCTCACCGACCTCGACGCCGCCGGGGAACTGGCGGCGGGCACCGACATCCTCGTCAACAACGCCGGTCTGCAACTGGTCCGCCCCATCGAGGAGTTCCCCCCGGACGTCTTCCACACCGTGCTCACCGTCATGCTGGAGGCCCCCTTCCGGCTGATCAGAGGCGCGCTGCCGCACATGTACGCGCAAGGATGGGGCCGGATCGTGAACCTCTCCTCCGTACACGGGCTGCGCGCCTCCGCCTACAAGTCCGCCTATGTGGCCGCCAAACACGGCCTGGAGGGCTTGTCCAAGACCGCCGCCCTCGAAGGCGCACCGCACGGCGTCACCTCCAACTGCGTCAACCCCGGCTACGTACGCACCCCCCTGGTCGAAGCACAGCTCGCGGACCAGGCGGAGGCCCACGGCATCCCGCCCGAGCGGGTCCTGACCGACGTCCTGCTCAAGGACTCCGCGCTCAAGCGGCTCGTCGAACCCGAAGAGGTCGCCGAGGCCGTCGCCTACCTCTGCTCCCCGCACGCCTCCTTCATCACCGGCACCTCCGTCGTCCTCGACGGCGGCTGGACCGCGCACTGAGCCGGCCACGGCGCACTCCGCGAGTTGTCCACAGGGCTGGTGCGACCACCCGTACGGCAGGTATCCCTGTGACCATGTCCGAAGAACAGCTCCGCACGCCGGAGCCCAGCGCCGACCCGGCCGCCTACCTGGGGCTTCTCGCGCGCGGGGCGGCCGTCGAGGCGTACGACCGGCCCGTGCTGCTCGCCCGTGCGAGCGGCGCCGGGCCCGAGGCGCTCGCCGCGCTCGACCACGCCAAGCAGCTCGCGCTGCGCGTCCGCGCCGAGCTGGAGGGGCGCCGCCGCCGCGAGGCCGAGCTGTCCGCGCTGTTCGAGACGGCCCACGACCTGGCCGGGCTGCGCGACCTGGACGCGGTGCTGCGCGCGATCGTGCAGCGCGCCCGGTCGCTGCTGGGCACGGAGGTCGCCTACCTGAGCCTCAACGACCCGGCCGCCGGTGACACCTACATGCGGGTCACCGAGGGCTCGGTGTCGGCGCGCTTCCAGCAGCTCCGCCTCGGGATGGGGGAAGGACTCGGCGGCCTCGTCGCCCAGACCGCCCGGCCGTACGTGACGGAGAGCTACTTCGACGACGAGCGGTTCCGGCACACGCGCGCCATCGACTCCGGCGTACGGGACGAGGGCCTGGTGGCCATCCTGGGCGTGCCGCTCATGCTCGGCAGCCAGGTGATCGGCGTGCTCTTCGCCGCCGACCGCCGCGCCCGGGTATTCGAGCGGGAACAGGTCGCGCTGCTCGGCTCGTTCGCCGCGCACGCGGCCGTCGCCATCGACACCGCCAACCTGCTGGCCGAGACCCGGTCGGCGCTGGCCGAGCTGGAGCGGGCCAACGGCATCATCCGCGCCCACAGCGGAGTCATCGAGCGCGCCTCGGAGGTGCACGACCGGCTGACCGAGCTGGTCCTGCGCGGCGGCGGCGTCCACGACGTGGCGGCGGCCGTGTCCGAAGTCCTGGACGGCTCGGTGGAGTTCACCGAGGGCCCGCTGCCCAGCGAGTGCGTCGACGGCCACGCGACCCGCCGCGGCGACGAATGGGTGGCGGCCGTGTCGGCGGGCGGCGAGGTCCTCGGCGCGCTCGTGCTCCACGGCCACCCGGACCTCGATCCGGTCGACCAGCGGACCCTGGAGCGCGCCGCGATGGTCACCTCCCTGCTGCTCCTCGCCCGCCGCTCAGCAGGGGAGGCCGAACAGCGGGTACGGGGCGAACTGCTGGACGACCTGCTGGACGCGCCCGAGCGGGACCGGCGGCTGCTCAAGGAGCGCGCCGCCCGGCTCCGCGCCGACTTCGACGCCCCGCACGTGGTGCTGGCGGCCCGCATCGACCGACCGGACGCGCCCGCCGACCCGTACGCCGACCGGCACACCGATCCGCACGCCGATCCGCACGCCACCGAGCGGGACGGGGCCGACCGGCAGCGCCTCTGGTCCGCCGCCTCGCACCTGGCGGCCACCCGCCACGGCCTCGCCTCCGCACGCGACGGCGGCACCGTGCTGCTGCTGCCGCTGGGGCCGGGCGACACCGCCGCCGACCTGGCCCGCCAGGCGGCCAAGCACCTCGGCGGCGCCCTGCGCGAGCCGGTCACCGTCGGGGCCTCCTCCCCGGTCGACGCGCCCGCCGCCCACCCGGGCGCCATAGCCCCCGCGTACGCCGAGGCCCGCCGCTGCCTGGACGCGCTTCGTCTGCTCGGCCGCTCCGGCGAGGGCGCGGCGGCCCCCGACCTGGGCTTCCTGGGCCTGCTGCTGGCCGACACCCGGGACATCACCGGCTTCGTGACCCGCACGATCGGCGACGTCATCGCCTACGACCGGAGCCGTGGCACCGAGCTGGTCCGCACGCTCGACGCGTACTTCGCCAGCGGAATGAGCCCGGTCCGTACGAAGGACGAACTGCACGTCCACGTCAACACGGTGGCGCAGCGACTGGAACGCATAGGCCGGCTCCTCGGCCCCGACTGGCAGTCCCCGCCCCGGGCCCTGGAGATCCAGCTCGCCCTGCGCCTCCACTCCATGTCGGCCGCCGTCACACGCTGAAACGGCCGGTCGCCCCGCGCGGGGCGACCGGCCGTTCCGTTCCGGGGCTGAGGGGCTCAACGCCCCACCACGGCCCCCTCCCGCTCCTCCGCCACATCGGACAGGTCCCGGTGGCGGGTCTCCCGGGCGCACGCGATCGCGACCACGGTGAGCAGGGCCGCCGCGATGACGTACAGGGCGATCGGCGTCGAGCTGTCGTAATCGGCCAGCAGCGCGGTCGCGATCAGCGGCGCCGGGGCACCGGCCGCCACCGACGAGAACTGCGCGCCGATGGAGGCGCCCGAGTACCTCATCCGGGTCGCGAACATCTCGGAGAAGAACGCCGCCTGCGGCGCGTACATCGCCCCGTGCAGCACCAGCCCGACGGTCACGGCCAGCAGCAGACTGCCGAAACTCCCGCTGTCGATGAGCGCGAAGAAGGGGAACATCCACGCCCCGACGCCCACCGCACCGATCAGATAGACCGGCCGGCGGCCGATACGGTCCGACAGCGCACCCCAGGCGGGGATCACCGCGAAGTGCACGGCGGAGGCGATGAGTACGGCGTTGAGCGCGGTCTGCTTGCTGAGCCCGGCCGACGTCGTCGCGTACACCAGGATGAACGCCGTGATGACGTAGTAGCTGATGTTCTCGGCCATCCGGGCGCCCATCGCGATCAGCACATCGCGCCAGTGGTACCGCACCACGGCGACCAGCGGCATCCTCTCCACCTGGGCCGTCTCCGCCTTCCGCGCCTCCGCCCGGGCCAAGGCGGCCTTGAAGACGGGCGACTCGTCGACGGACAGCCGGATCCACAGGCCGACGATCACCAGAACACCGGACAGCAGGAACGGGATGCGCCACCCCCACGAGGTGAAGGCCGCGTCCGACAGCAGTGCGGTCAGCGCGGACAGCACCCCGGTCGCCAGCAACTGCCCCGCGGGCGCCCCGGTCTGCGGCCACGACGCCCAGAACCCACGCCTCCGCGCGTCCCCGTGCTCCGACACCAACAGCACGGCCCCGCCCCACTCACCCCCGAGCGCAAACCCCTGCACCAACCGCAACACGGTGAGCAGTACGGGAGCGGCCGTTCCGATGGTGGCGTGCGTCGGCAACAACCCGATGGCAAAGGTCGCCCCACCCATCAGCAACAGGCTGAGTACCAGCAACTTCTTCCGCCCGAGCCGGTCCCCGTAATGCCCGAACACCAACGCCCCGAGCGGCCGCGCGGCGAACCCGACGGCGTACGTCAGAAAGGACAGCAGGGTCCCGACGAGCGGATCGGAGTCGGGAAAGAACAGCCGATTGAAGACGAGCGCGGCAGCCGACCCATAGAGGAAGAAGTCGTACCACTCGATGGTGGTCCCGATGAGGCTCGCTGCGACGATGCGCTTGAGGCTGGCGGGGGCTGGTGGAGCGGTCGCGGGGGAGGACATGGGCACCACTTCCTGGCGGCTGGCGGGGGACGATTGCGTGTCGCCATACCGTAGGAACGCGCAGGTCAGGGGCGTATGTGTTGGGACACCATAGTTGTGGGGTCGGGTGTGCGCGAGGCCACCATGGAGGCGGTGCCGGGGCTCTGTGACGGCTTCGGACCGAGGTCGCGATCGGGACTGTCCGAGTTGCACCGATGGAGCGCGATTTGGAGGTGGCGTGCTGACTCCGGTGCTGGTTTGGTGGGTGCCGCGCAACATGCCGGTGCGTCGCGGACGGGGTGCGGCGGTACACCGCGTGTGGTTCGTCTATCGATCGCTGCGAGGACGGTCGAGGGCGTCGAGGTGAGCGGTGTCGTTGAGGACGGCAAGGACCCAGTACTGGTTGCCGTAGTCGTCCTGGTGGTGCTCGAAGCGGGTCAGGCCGGCGTGATCCGTGCCGAGGTGTGTGTGCGCACTCGTCCAGGTGGGGACGTGGAGGAGCTGGTGGTAGGCGGCGTGGACAGTCTCGCCGTGGGCGGCGAGCAGCACATGGTGGCCTTCGTGGTGTTCGAGGAGGGCGGCCAGGTGGTCGGCTGCTCGGGTGAGGTAGCCGTTCCAGGTCTCCGAGCCGGGCGCGTAGGGCCGGTCGGGATGGGTGTGCGGGGCGCCTTGGAAGGCGTTCTCCACTTCCTGCCACAGCTTTCCGTCGGCTTGGCCGGGGTGAGGACCGTCGAGTCCAGGGTCGGTGAGGAGCGGCAGGCCGAGTGCTGAGGCGAGGATCTGGCCGCTTTCCCGGAGGCGCGGCCTGGGTCCGGCGTACAGGGCGTCGACGGCGGGGCCGGTGCGTTGCTGGGCGGCGAGGCGGGTGGCCAGCAGCTCGACCTGGTGGCGTCCGTGGCCGGTGAGCCCGGTGCAGGTCTTGGGGCCGCCGACGCGGCCGTCGACGTTGCACCGGGCTTGTCCGTGGCGGGCGATGGTCAGCCGTGTGGTGATGGTCATGGTGACTGTGTCATGGCAGCGTGGCGGCGAGCTTGTCGGCGGTACGGAGGGTCAGTGCGGCAAGGGTGAGGGTGGGGTTGGCGGTGCTGCCGGTGGGGAAGACCGAGGGCCCGACGACCCACAGGTTGGAGTGGGCGTGGGAAAGGCCGTCCGGGTTGACCACGGACGTCGTCCGGTCGGTTCCCATACGGGTGGTGCCCATGGGGTGGCCGGCTCCGTTGTACTTCAGCGTCGGCTGCAGCGGTTCGACTTCTTCCGCCCCGGCTGTGTCCTCCAGGTGCTGCCAGATCCGGCGGGCCACGGAGTGGCCGTAGGCGAGGGCCCGCTTGGAGTATTCGTCGATACGGAAGGCGATCTTGGGCCGGGGGATGTCGAGGCCGTCCCTCTCGTCCGAGAGGGTGACTCGGTTGGCGGGGTCGGGGAGCTGTTCGGTGGAGAAGCCGATGCGCAGCATGCGGGTGACCCGCTCGGCGAGCTTGTGCTGCAGGTCTGTGCCGTAGTGCTTGAGCTTCTTGGCTGATGGATCCCACATCAGCTTGTCGACCGCCGTGCCGGGAGATTCGAAGCGGCCCCATCCGTCGTTGCCGATCGTCATGCGGAACGCGCCGGTGGTGCGCCGCCATGGCCCGTCGCGGAAGGTCTCGATACTGAGAGTCGACTGGGGGCCTCGGTAGGGGAAGACGGGCTGTCCGAACAGTCCGACGACCTCCTCGGCAAGATGGTCCATCAGATTGCGGCCGACCTGGTCGCTGCGGTTGTCCAGGCCGGAGATCAGCCACAGCTTGGGCGTCTCGATCGCGTTCACGGCCAGCACGACGTGCGTGCCGTTCACCTGTTCCTCGGCTCGTTCACTGGTGGTCCAGTCGCGAAAGACCACTGTGGGCGAGGCGTTGCCGGGTCGCGGGACGAGGCGGGTGACGGTGCAGCCGCTACGGACGTGGACGTCGAGTTCGTCGCGGGCGCGGCGGACGTGGACGGAGGCGTCGTACTTCGCGCCGGACGGGCAGACGGGAATGCAGCTGGAGTTGCCCTGGCAGGCGCTGCGCCCCTGATACTCCTCCGAGTTGCGGGCCTGGGGGGTGGTGAGCACGGTGACGGGAGTGCCGTCGATCGGCTTGATGCCGGCCAGGGCGGCGCGTACGAGTTCATCGCCGTAGCTGGCGGCGATGCCCGGCATCGGATAGTCCGTGCTGCGCGGGGTGAGCGTCTCCCACTCGTCGCGGTTCCCCGCTACGCCGAGTTCGACTTCGGCCTGGGCGTAGTACGGCTCAAGGTCGTCGTATGTGAGCGGCCAGTCCACCGCGATGTTGTATCGGGACCTGAGCTCGAAGTCGCTGGGCAGGAACCGGGGGGTGTTGCCGCGCCAGGCCCAGGTGCTGCCGCCGACCATGCGCTGGAAGCCGCTCTTGAACAGATCGGGGCCGTTTTGCAGGTAGTAGCGGTTCATGGCGACCGGGTCGCTGGTGCCGTCGGAGGAGGGTGCGTAGCCGAGCTTGTTGTTGGGCAGCGAGGCGTACGGGGAGGGGACGTTCTTGCTCGGGGAAACCTGGTAGGCGTCGACGAACGCCTGACGCTGGTCGTCGTCGACGTCGTTGTCGCCGGCGTCCAGGAGCAGGACGCGCGCCTGCGGCTTGGCTGCCTTGATCCGGCAGGCGCACAGCGCGCCGGCCACGCCGGCCCCGATGATGACGACGTCGTAGGTGGTGTCCATCAGGTCTCCTTGCCTCAGGGGTGCTGGGTCCAGTAGCCGTAGCCGCCCGGAACCGGGGCTGCGGAGATGGGGTGGGCGCTGATCACCTTCCAGACCAGCCCGGCGCGGTAGCGCGCTGGGGTGTCCGGTGCGTCCTGCGTGTTGTCCGGGCTGGTGAACTGCGCGGTGTACCAGATGGCGAGCGTCTCCCGGGCGACCCTTGCGAGCGTCGGGTCGGCGTTGACGGCGGCGAAGAGAGCCGCGCCGGGGTCCGGCTGGCCGGAGGCTGTGCGGTAGGCGTCGATGAGGCGGTCCAGGTCTGCGGGGAAGTGGCGGGACAGCCGCTCCCGGTGCGCGTCGGCCGTCGCGGGGTCCAGCGGAAATTCGCCGGTGAGTAGTTCGGACAGGGCACGGAAATCTGCGGCGTGGGTCATGGCGGGGTGCCTTCTGCTCAGTTCTCTTCGAAGACGAGGTCTTCGGAGGGGTGGGTCATTCGCACCTTGCTGTTGATGACTTCGACCACCGCGTCGAGGCCGGTGGTCGGCTGGCCGGTGGACAGGATCCAGAACTTGTCCTGGGCCTGGTCCAGGAATGCGGGGAAGCCGCTCAGGTCCGGGTCGCCGAGATTGAGGTAGTCCACCAGCCGCCGGAACAGCTTCGGCAGGATCACCACGTCGTTGGTGAGCGAGGACATGCCGGTGATGGTCGCCCCGTCGAGGGTGACGTCGTCGGGCCACAGACCCTTGGCGGGCGTGGTGGCTTGCGCCTGGTGGACCGCGGCCGTCAGTTCGGTGCGCAGGTCGGCGAACAAGTTGCGGTAGTAGGTGGGGTAGGCCAGGCCGGCCGCCAGGAGATGGTGGTTGACGGTGGTCTTCAGCAGCGCGGCGTCGACGAAGATCTCCGTCCCACTCGTGCCCGGGGGCGTGCCCCGGCCGGCCAGGGCGATGCAGCGATGATCCTTACCCGCACCACGGGTGAGGATCCAGCCGGGCACGGTGGCGGGGGTGGCAGCGGTGACCTTCTCGTTCGCGTCCCGCGTCACGCTGGTGAAGCCGAGCCAGCTCAGCAGCTCCTTCTGCGCGGCGTGAGCGTGGGCCAGCGGCTGGTGGACCTCCGGGCCGGTTCGGGAGTAGTGCGTCTCCAGCGCGTCGATGGCGTCCAGCCGCAGCCTGGCCCTACCGGATGTGTTGTGTTCGACCTTGTGGATCCCGCCGACCAGCTTCCACTCGGACGGATCGTCAGGGGTGAAATTGACGGTGTCCCCGTCCGGACGGGCTCCGATGATGTGGTACGAGCCCTTGATCAACAGCATGGGCATGGCGAGGTGACTTCCTTGGGCAGGGGTGCGAACACCGAGAGGACATCACTTACCGTCACCCTACGGGCATCTCGTTGTACGGAGGGTGAACCACGCTGATCCCGTTGCTGGACCACCCGGACGTCGAATCCACCCTCACCGCTCAGCGCGAGCACCACGCTGCCGCCCGTCTTGAACAGCTCGACACCTCCGGGACCGGCCCGGCAGGCCGGCCCCGGGGCTCTATGCGGCGCTAGGAGTCGCGGCCGTAGTCGGCCCAGGCGTCAGTTCGCGAGCCGTACGTTCCAGAGCCCGCCCGAGGGTGCCCGGAATGCTCGCGGACGGCATGCCGTCGCCTCGGTAGCTGCCCAGACGGCCGTCCCCGGACAGCCCGACGCACCACCGCGGTCGAGGTGCCGTGTGCGCGCGGCGGGGCGGGGGCGATGGCGGAGCTGGTCGCGGCCGTCGAACAGGCCCTGCTTGCGCTGGGTGACGACGTTCCCCAGGGCCAAGGCAAGAAGTACCACCGTGCTGTACGCGTCGGGCCGGCCCTCATTGATGTCGTCCACGACCTCGCGGACCTCGGGCCGGTTCCATGTCTACAGACGGTCCATGATCTCCGCTTCGAGATCGCCAAGTCGGCGCATGGCCCCGTCTTCCTTCCGCCGCAGAGTACGGCGCCCATGGTGAGCCGCCGTCGTTGGCGCCCCGAGGTGGCGACCCTTCGCGCGGCTCATCGCCCTTCCGTAATACCCCTCGGAGGTATATTGTCTCACTCGCCAGAATACCCCCTGGGGGTATCAGTCTCTCGTGAAGGAGTAGAGCGATGTCAACCGTTAATCCACGGCGCTGGTGGGCGCTTCTCGTGCTCGCCGCCGCCCAGTTCATGGTGATCATGGACACGTCCATCATCGGTGTGGCGCTTCCCGAGATGCAGCGCGACCTGGGCTTCTCGCAGGGTGACCTGCAGTGGGTGTTCAACGCATACGTCATCGCCTTCGGCGGTCTGCTGCTGCTCGGCGGACGCCTGTCGGACCTGCTCGGCGCCCGGCGGATCTTCGTCTCCGGCTGGGTCGTGCTGACGGCCGGCTCGGTGGTGGCCGCGGCGGCGACGAGTGCCTGGGTCGAGATCGTGGGCCGCGCGGTACAGGGTGTGGGCGGCGCGCTCATCGCGCCCGCGTCGATGACGCTGCTGATGATGCTCTTCGGGCACAACCCGAAGGAGCTCGGCAAGGCCCTGGCCCTGTACGGGGCGGCGGCACCGGCCGGTGGCACCGCCGGTGTCTTCCTCGGTGGCGTGTTCACCGAGTGGGCGAGCTGGCCGTGGGTCTTCATCATCTACGTCCCGATCGGCATCGCCACCCTGCTGGCCACCGGCCTGCTCCCCTCGGTCGCGGGACGGCGAGGCTCGGTGGACATTCTCGGCGCGGTGTCCGTGACCGGCGGTCTGGCGCTGGCCGTCTTCGCCGTCGTGCGGGCGCCCGAGGTCGGCTGGGGTGCGAACCAGACCGTGTGGGAACTCGTCGGTGCGGCAGCCCTGTTGACCCTCTTCTTCCTCGTCCAGCGCTCCGTCAAGGCCCCGCTCATGCCGCTCGGCGTCTGGCGCACCCCGGGCCTCGGGATCTCGAACCTGGCGATGACACTGCTGGGTGCCGCATGGATCCCCATGTGGTACTTCCTCAACCTCTACCTCCAGCAGGTACTGGGGTACGGGGCGTTCGCCAGCGGCGCGGCTCTTCTGCCGATGACCGGGCTGCTGATGATCTTCATGACGCTCATCACCGCTCGGCTGCTGGGCCGCTTCGGTGCCAAGCCGCTGATCGCGGGCGGTCTGCTGGTCCTGGCCGTGGGCCTGGTGTGGCTGGCGGCCGTCGAGCCGACCGGCACCTTCGTGATCGACGTACTGCCCGCCTCTCTGGTCGCCGCGACCGGCATGTCCCTGGCCTACATCCCGGCGATGATGTCCGCGATCTCCGGTGTCCCGCAGGAACAGGCCGGTCTCGCCTCCGGCATCGTCAACACCACCTACCAGGTGGGCTCCGCCCTCGGTCTGGCCGCGCTCACCGCACTCGCCACCTCACAGGGTGCGGGCAGGCTCGGCGACCTGCCGGCGCTGACCGACGGCTTCAGGGCCGCCTTCCTGGGCGCCGCAGCGGTCGCCGCGGCCGGTGGCCTGCTCACCGGACTGCTGATGCGCGGCGGCAAGTCGACGGCGCCGGCTCCGGTCGAGGAGGCGGCATGACGGCGTCATGTTTGCCCGCAACACGTGGGTCTTCACCAGGCGCTGGAAGCGGTGAGGAGCAGCCACCACGCTGGACTGGTTCGCTTGGAATCCGGTCCTCGACAGAAGCCCGTGAGCGTGATCAGCACCGCGGTTGTCATTGCAGACGGCCGGCGCAGTCGCCCGTGCCTTTGCTGACCGGCGCTCCGGTCGTGTAGTTCCGTGAAGGCTCCTCCTCCCCGTGACCGGGCCCCTCGCCATGCGCCGGGCCCCTCGCCATGCGCCGGGCTCCTCCGTGCAGGGCGATGGACGGAACAGCGGGGCTGCCGTCAACTCCCGTCAGGTGAGGTCTCGGGCCTCCCAACCGGGCGGCAGCTTGGGCAGTCCGATCAGCGCGGCGCTGGTCGCCGACCCCACGAGCCGGCCGGGTGCTCCACGGCCGGTGACTGAGCCATGGTCAGCGGCCATGGCCCACCGGCCACGCGGCCGTGGTCGCGGACGCAGACGTGGTCGCGGACCGGGGCGGCGGTCGTGCTAGATTCCCGGCCGACATGATCAAACGCGTTATACCGCCCTCGAAGACGGCCCGCTCGCTGCTCGTCGGCGCCTTGGGCGCCCTCGCTCTCGGCCTCGTCCTCGCCGTCGCCGGGTTCTTCGGCCCCACCGAGTACGGCACGGCCGAGCGCCGCATCACCGTGGCGGCCGGCGAGGAGTTCACCCTGAAGGTCCCGGCCCGGCCCTACATGGGCGAGCACTGGTACCTGGCCGACCCGGAGCCGGACGACGGGGTGCTCGACTACAAGGGCACCCACGAAGAGATCGAGGGCACCGACGAGGACATCGCCGGCGGCGGGGACGGCACGGCGTACTTCGACTTCACCGCCCGCGCCAAGGGCACGACGACGGTGACGCTGCTGCACTGCCCGTTTGCCCGCTGCGGCAGCTTCGCCCAGGCAAGGGCCAGCGCCGCACCCGTACCCACGGCCGGCGCGACGGAAAAGCCCGGCGATGAGCCGGCGTTCTTCCGCTACGAGATCACCGTGCGCTGACGGTCCCCTCGGCCGGCCGGGGGGCGGCGCCGCTGCCGCGGCGCCGCCCCCCGTACGTCAGAGGATGGCGACGCAGAGCACGACGGCGACGAAGGCCACGAGGAAGACCGCGATCTGCTTGCCCGTCATCTCTTCCATCGGACGCCCCGAGCGCCGCAGAGCGAGCTGGCGCCGCAAGTACCCGGCGAAGACCAGCCGCAGCACCGCCAGGGGCAAGGTGCCCAGGGTGAAGAGCTGCAACGCTTGCCGCGCCCCGTCGCCGGACCCGCGCGAGGCCGTGTAGAACCCGGTGACGAGCACGACGGACGCCGCCGCGATCAGCTTGCCCCTGGTCTTCGGGGCCAGGGACGCGACCGCCGCCGCCAGGGCGAGGCCCGAGACGATCGCGGCGATCCACCAGTGGGTGAGCGTGAAGTGGGCGGTGAGCATGGGCCTCCCTACCAGTCGAAGATGTCGCCGAGGGTGTCCGCCACGTCGCCGGCGGCACCGGCCACGGCGCCCGCGACCTCGGAGATCTTGGCGCCGACGTAACCGCCCACCTCGTCCAGGTAACCGAGCTGCTCCAGGATCTTGCCCTTGCCGAAGAAGATGCCACCGAGCAGGAACCCGGCGAGGTCCTCGTTGAACTTGGGGCTGGGAACGCCCCAGCCCAAGCCGGCCATGACCACCTGCACGCCGCTGAGACCCCAGGACACCAGGCCCACGGCGCCGGCGACGGCCAGCAGAGGCGGGCACCAGAACGAGGCGATGGCGAGCCCCGCGGAGGCCACACCGGTGACCGTGGACCAGTTGCCAAGGGAGGCATTCCAGTCCTTGGCGCTCGTGATGTCCGAGGGGAACAGCCAGTACTCGGTGTTGCCGTCCTCCTGTACTTCCTGGTCGACCGGGGTCTTGCCCTCGGTCTTGTAGGCCACCGCCTCCATCGCGATCGTCTGCGCCTTCGCCTCGGCCTCGGCCCGGCGCTTGTCGGCAGCGATCTTCTTGGCCGCGCTGGCGGCGGCCGCGGCCTCCGTCATGCTCTTGCCGGCCGCGATGGCGTCGGCCTGCGCCTTGGTGGCGGAGGCCTGCGCGTCGTACGCGTACGACACGGCCTCCTTCGCGGACGTCAGGGCCTGGCGCATCGAGTAGTTGGCGGTGATGGCCGCGGTCCGCGCGACCTTCGCGGCGCTCTTCGCGGCCGCGGCGGACTCGGCGGCCTTCTGCGCGGAGGCGTCGGCGGCGTCCGCGTTGTTCTTCGCCTCCTCGGACGAGGCCAGGGCGTCCTTGTAGTAGCCGTCAGCCTTGTTCGACCAGTAGGTCGCGTCGTCCGCGGCGGCGCGGGCCTCGGCCGCGGCCTTGGACGCACGGGCGGCGTCCTCCAGCGCCTTCAGCGCGATCTTCGACGCGTGAGCGATGGACGCGCGGATCGCCGCCACGTGGGTGGCGTGGTCGTGGTCGATGCGAGCGGCGTGGAACTGGCCGGAGGCGACGAAGCTGCGCCGCATCTTGGCCGAGCCCTCAAGGGCGATCTTCGCCGCCGCCTGTACGTACGGGCCGCCGGTGTTCAGCAGACGCAGCACCGCGACGTTGTCGTCCTCCTTGAGCGCCTCGGCGAGTTCGAGGGCGAGGAAGCGGTGCATGGCGACCGCGCCGCCGTTGTCGAGCGCCGCCTGGGCCTTGGTCCTGACGGCGGTGCCCGGGTTCTCGTTGAGGAGCTTGAAGATCCTGAGGCGGTACTCCTCGGCCCCCGCCGCGATGGCGCCGCTGGAGAGGAACGTGGTCGGTGCGTCCTCGTCGGTGCTGGCGAGAGCGGCGTGGGCGGCCTTGGCCACGTCAGCCGTGGACATCCGGGCCACGGCCAGGACGGTCTCGCGGTCGTCGATGCGCTGGGCGAGGCCGCGGTCGGCGTCGATCCAGTTGATGACGTCCTCGTCGTTGCCCGCCAGGGCGAATTCGGCGGCCTCGCGGGTCCACGTACCGGTGGCGGTGAGGAGTTTGGCGGCCGCCTTGCGGCCGTCCGCCACGGCTTTCGCGATGTCGCCGGAACCGAGCGCGGTCTCGGCGGCGGCTATCAGGTCCTTGATCTCCGATGACGTCTTGTCCGCCTCGGTGCGCTCCCGGTCGGCGCGGGCGGCTTCGCCCGTCTCGGCCTTCGCCTTCTCCCGGGCCAGGATGATGCCGAGTTCGACCTCCTCGTTGAGCCGGGCGGTCTCCGCGTCACGGGCCGCCTGTTCCACCGCCTTGGCCTCCGTGACCGCGTCGTAGGCCTTGTTCGCGGCGGCCACCGCGGCGTCGGCGTACGCGGTGGAGCGTGTGGCGTACTCGATCGCCTTGCCCGCGTTGATGTACGCGTCCTCGGCCGCGGTCGCGGCCTTCTCGGCGTGCTCGGCCGCGCTGTTGGCGGCGTCGCGGGCGAGCGCGGCGGCGTCGGCCGCGCGGTTGGCCAGGGTCTGGGCGGTGTTCGCCGCCTTCGTGGCGCGGGCCGCCGCGGCGTCGGCCTCGGCGGCGGCCGCCTGGGCCGCGGCCGCCTGGGACTGGGCGACGCCCGCCGAAGCGGCCGCGTCCGCCGAGGCGCCGGCGGCAGCGGCGGCGTTCTGGGCGGCGGACGCCGCGGAAGCACCCGCGGACGCGGCCGACCTGGAGGCGACCGAGGCCTGGTCGGCGGCCGCGGCCGCGGTGCGCGCCTTGGCGGCGGCCTCCTTCGCGCCCTGGGCGGCGAGGTTCGCGGCCTCGGCGTGCTTGGCGTCCTTGGACGCGGCGATCGCGGCGTGGTAGGCGCGGGCCGCGGCGTTGCCGGCCGTGGCGGCGGCAGCGGCGGCGGCCTGGGCGGCGTAGGCCGCACGGGAGGCGGCGTTCTGGGCCGTACGGGAGGCGGCGATCGCCCGGTTGGCGGCGGAGGACGCGCCCTGCGCGGCGGACGCGGCGGCGTTCGCGGCCTTCGCCGACTTGGCCACGTCGTTCTGGGCCGCGCGGGCCTCCTCCGCCGCCTTCAGGGCCGCGGCCTTGGCCTTTTCGGCGGCATCCTTGGCCATGACGGAGGCGGCGACGGCCTGCTCCGTCTTGAGCCCCGCGATCTTGCCCTCGCGCTCCACGATCGCGACCAACTGGTCGATGGTCGCGGCCTCTTGGTCCCGGGCGCGGGCGATGTGCTGGCCGGAGGCGAGGAACGTACGGATCGCCTCGGGTGAGCCGTCGTTCAGGGCGCGCTCCGCGTACACCCTCACCTGGGGCGAGGCGGTGCTGAGGATCCTGAAGACCGCGACGCGGTCGTCCTCCTCCTGCGCGATGAACCGGCCTTCCGTGAGGAAGGCCTTGAGCGCGGCGGGGGTGTCCGTGGTCAGCGCCTCACGGGCCTCGCGCTGCACGCCCTTGCCGCTGTTGTTGAGGACGGTGAACACCGCTTGGCGCAGGTCCTCGTGATGGTCGGCGGCGTAGCCACCGGCCAGGTAGGCGCTGATCGCGTCATCACCCGCGCCGAGCGCCGTGTTGGCCGATGCGCGGACGGCCTTGCCCGCGTACGGGAGACCCGAGATCAGCGCGAAACGGTTGTCCTCCGCGCGGGCGAGGGGCAGTTCCCTGGTCAGGAAGTCGGTCAGGGCGGCCGGGGTGCCGGTGAGCGCGGCCAGCGCGGCCTGACGGACCGCCTTGCCGCCGGTCTTGAACGCCAGGACCGCCTTGCCGCGATCGGTGTCGGGCAGGTTCGGCGGAGGGCTCTCGGCCGGCAGCGTCTCGGCCCAGGCGGTGGCGCGGTTGAGGACGAGGCTCGAGGTGGCGGCCACGGCCGTGCCGGCCGCGAGCGCGCCGAGAACGCGCCGCCTGCTCCAGAAGATCGTGTTCAAAGCGGTCCCTCGGGGAGAGAAATGGAAATGCGCCCCGTGACCCTAATCAAGTCATGTCGCATTGACCACCTGTGGATTCGCCGCAAAAACAAGCGGAATCCCGGCAAGTTGACCGAATCCGGAGCTATCGCAGCAGTGCTTCATCAAGCCGTGATCTCTTGGATGTGAACTCTTGACGGAATTCACTACAACCCTCTTCGAGTGTGACGCAGGTCACGGGGCGGACTCGGGTACTTCTGCCGTTTGGTCCGTCTTTGGCGTTGGACGCCAAGCGGAACGGGGGTTTTCATATGGGAAATCGCGCCGGGGGGGTGTGGCTTTGATGGTGCGGTTTCCTTAACGTTCCGGAATTCATCCGGAACCGACGACGAGGACAGTGATGAAGGCACGTAGCGCAGTAATGCGCATGGTGGGCGCGGCCGTTGCGGCGAGCGCCCTGGCATGGGTCGCGGTGATGGGGGGTCAGGCGGAGGTATTCCCGCAGGGCGCTTCCGTCGAGGCCGTCGCCGACGCGGCGCCCGGCTACGCGGTCGAGGACTACAACTACCCGCAGGCCGACAAGATCCTTGCCGAGAGGAACATCGTCCTCAAGCGCGGCGACGGCCACATCGTGCTGGCCGACTGCGCGAGCGAGACCGGCCTCATGGAGGTCTGGGCCCGCAGCAAGGACAAGATCTGCTTCAAGGTCACCGGCAAGAGCGGCTGGCTGTCCCTGGAGATCCCCTCCGTCTACGGCATCAAGGGCAGCGCCGGCCAGACGGCCCAGGTCGACATGACCGTCGGCACCGAGGAGAAGTCCTTCGACGTCCAGAAGAACACCTGGACCGCGGTCGGCGAGAGCGCGGACGAGCAGGGGCGCGAGCACATGCTCGTGGAGATACGGACCTCCGCGTAGCGCTCACCGAGCACCTGTCCCCCTGTAGACCGCTCAAGCCAAGGAACCGAAGGACACCACGGTCATGCATCACACCAGACGCCTCCGCCTCACCGCGCTCGGCGCGGCCCTGGCCGCCGGCCCGCTCGCGCTGTGCGCCACGCCCGCCTCGGCCATCACCGGTGGCACCGCCTCCACCGACACCACCTACGCCTACACCGCGCAGATCACCGTCGGCCCGCACGACCGCGGCTGCTCCGCCGCCCTGGTCGACGCCGAGTGGCTGCTCACCGCGGCCAGTTGCTTCGCCGACGACCCGGCCGTGAGCCTCGCCGTACCCGCCGGTGCCCCGAAGGTCAAGACCACCGCCATCATCGGCCGCGCCGACCTGATGGGCACCCAGGGCGCCGAGCGCCGGGTCGTCGAGCTCGTCCCGCGCACCGACCGCGACGTGGTCCTGGCCCGCCTGAACCGCCCCGTCACCAACGTCGCCCCCATCGCGCTCGCCACCACGGCGCCCACCGCGGGCGAGGACCTGACGTTCGCCGGGTACGGCCGCACCAAGACCGAGTGGGCCCCGCTCACCCTGCACACCGGCACCTACACGGTGAACTCCGTCGCCACCACCGACGCCACCGTCACCGGCAAGAACGGCGCGGCCGCCTGCTCCGGCGACGCCGGCGGCCCGGTCGTCCGCGGCACCACCCTCGTCGGCCTCAGCAGCAAGTCGTACCAGGGCGGCTGCTACGGCATCGACGCCACCCAGACCAGCACCGGCGGCACCATCGCCCGCGTCGACGGCCTGGCCTCCTGGGTGAACTCCAAGACCGGCGCCCCCCGCATCACCGACTTCAACGGCGACGCCATCGCGGACGTCGCCATCGCCGACCCCAAGGCCACGGTCGCCGGCGACACCGAGGCCGGTGTCGTCCGGATCGTGTACGGCGGCGGCAAGGGCACCGCCGAGATCAACCAGGACCTCGACTGGGTGGCCGGCGGCGCCGAGCCCGGCGACTGGTTCGGCGAGAGCCTCGACACCGTCGACTACAACGAGGACGGCTACACCGACCTCCTCGTCGGCACCCCCGCCGAGGACGTCGGCGACGCCGTCGACGCGGGCTTCGCCGACGTGCTGTACGGCGCGGCCGGCGGCCTGGGCACGGGCTCCCAGAAGGCCACCCACCTCGAACAGGGCGCCGGCGCGGGCGGCATCGCCGCGTCCGCCTCCGAGGCGGGCGACCGCATGGGCCACGCCGTCGCCGCGGGTCACACCGCGGCCGGCGAGCCGTACCTGGTGATCGGCGTGCCCGGCGAGGCGCTCGGCACCATCAAGAAGGCGGGCAGCGCCTACTACCTGCGCGGCACCACCAACATCTCGGTCCACCAGGACAAGACCGACGTCCCCGGCACCGCCGAGGAGAACGACGGCTACGGCACGTCGATCGCGGCCGACGCGCACCACATCGCCATCGGCGCGCCCAGCGAGAAGATCGGCACCATCGCCGGCGCCGGCGGCGTGGCGCTCTTCTCCCACACGCTGCACGCCGACGGCCACCCCAAGCCGCTGGCCGGCCTGGACCAGGAGCTGGGCACCGTCTCCGGCAGCTCCGAGGCGGGCGACGCGTTCGGCGCCTCCCTCGCGCTGGTCGAGTACCGCCCGTCGGGTGCCGCGTCCGCCACGGACTCCTTCCTGGTCGTCGGTTCGCCGGGTGAGGGCCTCGCCGTGGAGAGCGGTGGCGCCGAGCGGGCCCAGGCGGGCCGCGTCCTGACCTTCAAGGTCACGGGTGCGGGCGCGTTCACCGAGGAGGACGTCCTCTGGCAGGGCACCGCCGACGACACCGTGTCGGGCACCGCCGAGGCCGACGACCGGTTCGGCGAGAAGGTCACGGCGATCAACACCGCACCGCGCGCGGTGAGCACCTCCGGCACCCTGCGGGTCGCGGTCGGCGTGCCCGGTGAGGCCGTCGGTACGGCCACCAAGGCGGGCGCGGTCGAGACCTTCCCGCTGCTCGGCACGGCCGGTGACTCCGAGGTCTGGATCGAGGCGGGCAACTCCGCGGGCCTGCCCGGCAGCCCCGGCGTCAACCAGTACGTGGGCCGCAGCATCCACTTCACCGGCAGCCACCTGTACATCGGCATGCCGTACGGCCCGTCCCTGGGCGCCGTGCACGCGCTGCCCTGGTCCAACGTGAGCGGCGGCACGAAGGCGGCCGTGACCACGTACCAGCCCGGCTCGGGCGGCCTGCCGTCCGTCGGCGCGCGCTTCGGTTACGCGGTCCGCTAGCCGGTACGCGGCCATCAGGCCGTCGCGGCGAACAGCGCCCCCAGCTCCCCCAGGTGAGCCGGGGGCGCTGTGGCGTGCGCCTACCCTGGTGTCCGTGCACATCGGACCCGGGGCCGCGGCGGCGCGCCTCACCGGCCGGGCGGTGGTCGGCGAGCGTCCGCTCTCCGGCGCGCTCACCCACGTCACCCTCGACAACGGCCACGCGGTGGTGGTCAAACGCGGCGACGACCCCGCCGCCGTGACCGCCGAGGCGGCGGGCCTGCGCTGGCTGGCCGACGCCGGCACCGTCCGCGTCCCGGCCGTGGGCGGCCAGGACCGCCACTGGCTGGTGACCGACCACGTGCCGACCGGACCACCGAGCGCACGGGCGGCCGCACGCCTCGGCCGCGCCCTTGCCGGGCTGCACGCCTCCGGCGCCCCCGCGTTCGGGGCGGCCCCACCGGGCGGCCCCGAGGCGGCGTACATCGGCCGGGCTCCCATGCGCAATGCGCCCGGGGACAGTTGGCCGCACTGGTACGCCGAGCACCGCGTGCTGCCGTACCTGCGCGCCGCCGTCGACGCGGGCACCGTGCGGCCCGCCGAGGCAGCCCTGGTCGAGGCCGTCTGCGCGCGGCTGCCCGACCTGGCGGGCCCCGCCGAACCGCCCGCGCGGCTGCACGGCGATCTGTGGAACGGCAACGTGCTGTGGGGCGCCGACGGGCACGCCTGGCTGATCGACCCCGCCGCGCACGGCGGCCACCGCGAGACAGACCTGGCGATGCTCCGGCTGTTCGGCTGCCCCCGCCTTGAGCAGATCCTGGACGCCTACCGGGAGGCGGCGCCACTGGCCCCCGGCTGGGCCGAACGCGTCGGGCTGCACCAGCTCTTCCCGCTCCTGGTGCACGCGGTGCTGTTCGGCCGCGGCTACGCCGAGCAGGCCCTCGCAATCGCACGGGCGGCAGCGGGCAGTTGACCCCGGTGCGCACCGCGGCAGTGGCTACGACGCGTCAAGGCCCGTACGCAGGTGGAAAACCGCGAGGTTGAGGTCCCGCACGGCGTGCCGGACGGCCTCGGTGTCCTCGCCGTCGTCGATGGCTTCGAGCGCGGCGGCGGCCGCCGTGCGCACCGCGTGCGGCAGCCCGTCGTCCGCGGCGATGCGGTACGCGACGGTCCGCCGCGCCAGCCGCTCGTCGGCGGAGACCCCGCCGCCCGTCAGGGGGAACACGGCGGCCTCGTACGTCGAGATGCCCAGGAGCACGGCTTGCGCCAGCCCCTCGGCGTAGCCATGGCCGTGGGCCTCCTTCGCGGCCCGGTCGAATCCGGCGAAGATCCGCCGGCGGATGAGGAGGGAGCCGGTCAGGACACCGGCGCCGGTCAGGACGCCGGCGATCACCGCGCCGGCCGGCCCGCTCACGAGGAGGCCGCCGAGAGCGGCGAGCACGCCGCCAGCGAGCGTGAGTTCCACGGAGATGAGCAGGTGGACGCGGGCGACGGCACGGGTGTTCATGCCGGGCATTATGCCGACCGGCGGCGATTGCGGAGCGCGACGGACGTACCCATAAGGTGCCCCCATGCCTGCTTCGTTGAGTTCCACGAAAACCGCCGCCGCGCTGCGCACATCGGCACGTGTCTCCGTCGAATTGCTGTTGGTCCTCGTGACGGCATCGGTGGCCCTGTGGCTGCTGGGCCGGATGTGGTCGATCGTCTGGCCTTTGATAGTGGGCTTGTTCCTCACCACACTGACCTGGCCCCTGGCCCGGCTTCTGCGCCGGTGGGGCTGGCCGCCGGCCCTGGCCGCGTCGGTGGTGACCGTGTCGTTCCTGCTCGTGGTCACGGGCATCGTGGCCCTGATCGCGGTTCCGGTGGCCTCCCAGTCCGGCGAGCTGGCCGACGGCGTGGTCGCGGGCATCCAGAGGCTGCGCGAGTGGGCCGCCGGGCCGCCGCTGAACATCGGCGACGACCAGATCACCGGTGCCCTCGACACGGCCGTGGCCCGTATCCAGGACAGCATCGGCAGCATGGTCACCGCGGTGGTCGCGGGAGTGAGCACCGTGGTCAACGGCGTGGTGACCGCCGTCCTGGCGCTCTTCCTGATGTTCTTCTTCCTCAAGGACGGCCCGCGGTTCCTGCCCTGGCTGACCCGTCAGCTCCCCGGCCGGCTGGCCACGGACGTCCCCATCGTGGCCGAGCGCGGTTGGGAGACCCTCGGCGCGTTCGTTCGCTCCCAGGCGTTCGTCGGTCTGCTCGACGCCGTTCTCATCGGCATCGGCCTGTGGATCCTCAAGGTTCCGCTGGTGCTCCCGCTCGCGGTACTGACGTTCGTGTCCGCGTTCGTGCCGATCGTGGGCGCCCTCTTCGCCGGTCTGGTCGCGGTGCTCATCGCCCTGGTCTCCAACGGCCTGACGGACGCGCTGATCGTGCTGGCGATCATCGTGGTGGTGCAGCAGCTCGAAGGCAACGTGTTCCAGCCCATGATCCAGAGCCGTGGGCTCGGCCTGCACGCGGCGGTGGTCCTCCTGGCGGTCGCGTTGGGCGGCAGCCTGGCCGGCATCGTGGGCAGCCTGCTCGCGGTACCGGCGGCCGCGCTGATCGCGGTGGTCTGGAACTACGTGCGCGAGCAGTTGCGGGAACCCGAGGCCGAGGAGTCGCGCTCCGAGGCGGCCGTGCCCTCGTAGCGCCCGGGCCGCCCGCGCCGGTGGTGGCGTATGCCCGCCACCATGGGTGAAAAGGCTTGGACTGTGCGGACGCCCCTGCGGGACACTCCATTTCCTCACCTGCTGGGGCACTGCATAGGGTTGGGATGGGATTGTCGGACTTAGGCAAAGATCTGCCGAGCAAGGGCTCCGTACTCCTCGCGCTCCGTCACTACGGAAGGGAACTGGTCCGGCTCCGCCTGCTGACCGTGCCGGCGATGCTGCTGCCGGCGCTGGGCAACATCGGCATCCAGTACATCGCGCCGCTGGTCGTCGCCAAGCTCGTCGGCCACATCGCCGGCGAGGGCGGCGGCGCCCTCGCCGTGGGGCCGATGCTGCCCTACGTCCTCGGCTTCGCCGGTGTACTGCTGTTGGCGGAGGCGCTGTGGCGCATCGGTCTGCACTGCCTCAACCGCCTTGACGCCCGTGGCATCGAGCACCTGTACGTGGTCGGCATGGACGAGCTGTTCGCCAAGGACGCCGCGTTCTTCCACGACAACTTCGCCGGGTCGCTGACCAAACGCGTCCTCAGCTTCGCCACCCGCTTCGAGCAGTTCGTCGACACGCTGACGTTCTCGGTCATGGGCAGTTTCGTGCCGCTGGCGTTCGCCTCGGTGGTGCTGTGGCAGTACGACCCGATGCTCGTGGTCGGGCTCCTGACGCTGATCGCCCTCACGGCGCTGGTCGTGGCGCCCCTGATCCGCCGCAGGCAGGCGCTCGTCGCCCAGCGCGAGCAGGCGATCGCCCGGGTGTCGGGCCATGTCGCCGACAGCCTGATGAACATGGACACGGTCCGGTCGTTCGCCGCCGAGGAGCGGGAGGCCGCCGAACACCGGTCCCGCGTCGCGGAGTCGCGGCGGCTCACGCTGCGCTCCTGGGACTACGGCAACCTGCGCATCGACACGGTGGTGGCGCCGATGTCCGTGCTGACGAACGTGCTGGGCCTGGTGCTCGCCCTGGCGCTCGGCGCGGGGGAGCAGGGCGTGGAGGCGGTCATCGTCGCCTTCACCTACTACGCGAACGCGACCCGGATCATGTTCGAGTTCAACCAGATCTACCGCCGCCTGGAGAGCTCGATGACGGAGGCGGCGCAGTTCACCGAACTGCTGCTGGAATCGCCGACCGTCGTCGACCCGCCGTCCCCCGAGCCGCTGACGACCAAGTCCGCCGACGTGCGCTTCGAGGGCGTGAGCTTCGGCCACACGGCGGGAAAACCCCTCTTCGAGGGCCTCGATCTGGTGGTGCCCAGCGGGACGAAGGTCGGTCTCGTCGGCCGCTCCGGCGGGGGCAAGACCACGCTCACCCGGTTGCTGCTGCGGATGATGGACATCGAGGCCGGCCGCATCCTCATCGGCGGGCAGGACATCAGCCGACTGCGTCAGGCCGACCTGCGCGGTCTGATCGCCTACGTACCGCAGGATCCGGCGATGTTCCACCGGACCCTGCGGGAGAACATCGCGTTCGCCCGGCCGGACGCCACCGACGCCGAGATCCGCCGCGCGGCGGAGGCGGCGCACGTGACGGAGTTCGCCGACCCGCTCCCCGACGGCTTCGACACGATGGTGGGCGAACGCGGGGTGAAACTGTCGGGCGGCCAGCGCCAACGGGTGGCGCTCGCCCGGGCGATCCTGCGCGACGCCCCGATCCTGCTGCTGGACGAGGCGACCAGCGCGCTGGACTCGGAGAGCGAGATCCTCGTCCAGGACGCGCTGTGGCGACTCATGGACGGACGGACGGCGCTCGTGGTGGCACACCGGCTGAGCACGGTCGCCACCATGGACCGGCTCGTCGTCCTCGACCACGGGCGGATCGTCGAACAGGGAACGCACCAGGAACTGCTCGCCGCCGACGGCTCCTACGCGAAGCTGTGGCAGCACCAGTCGGGCGGTTTCCTCGACGACACCGCCGCCCCGGCCGACCTGCGCTGAACCGCGGCGGCGCCAATTCGGTGGCGGGGCCGGGCCGTTACGGCGACCATGCGACCCATGAGCGACCAACCCGCGCGATGGACCCAGGCGACGGTCCACCCCGACATGTGGGCCGATCCGGCCGACGATCCCCGCGACAACGAGCACACTCCGGAGGGCGAGCTCGCGACGCTGCTGGACTTCCTTGCGAACTACCGCATCACCCTGCGGATGAAGTGCGAGGGCCTGGACGCCGGGCAGTTGGCCCGGCGGTCGGTGCCGCCGTCGACGCTGTCGCTGCTGGGCCTGGTCCGGCACCTGGCCGAGGTGGAACGCGACTGGCGCAACTGGATCACCGAGGGCGACCCGCTGCCGAGGCTGTACGGCGAGAAGGACGCGGACTTCGACGGAGCCGTCGCGGACCCGGCCGTGGTCGACGCCGCGTACGCCGACCTCGAGCGCGAGCAGGCCGCGACCGACGCCGCCCTGGCCGGGCACCCGGACCTGGGGGAGCGGGTGGGGAAGGACCGGATCGCGGTCCGCGAGCTGATGGTGCACCGGATCGAGGAGTACGCCCGGCACTGCGGACAGGCCGACCTGCTGCGGGAGTGCATCGACGGCAGGGTGGGCCAGTGACGGGCCCCGGCGCTTCCTGCTCGTCCCGGGCGCGGCGGCGTGCCGCCCGGGCGGCCGGGGTGAACGGCCGACGCGGGTGGCCGGCTGTCCGCTGGTAAAATCGGGGCACGCTTCGACATCGCCGGGGTCCGTACCGAGGGGTACGGACCCCGGCGCGTTCCGGGCGCCCGATCGAGGAAGGTTCCCATGAACGCGAAGCCGCAGGCCCCCACAGCGCCGCGGACGGTGGCCCCCGGCCTGCCGCCGGCCGAGTCCTTCGACGCCCTCGGGCTGCCGCCGGAGCTGTTGGAGACGATGGCCGGCCTGGGCGTGAACGAACCGTTCCCGATCCAGGCGGCGACCCTGCCCGACGCGCTGGCCGGGCGCGATGTCCTCGGCCGGGCGCGGACCGGCTCCGGCAAGACGCTCGCTTTCGGGCTCGCGCTCCTCGTCAGGACGGCAGGACGGCGAGCGGAGCCGAAGCGGCCGCTCGCACTGGTCCTGGTGCCGACCCGGGAACTCGCGCAGCAGGTGGGCGACGCGCTGACCCCGTACGCGCGGACGCTGAACGTGCGCCTGGCGACGGTGGTCGGCGGGCTGTCGATCAACCGGCAGTCGGCCCTGCTGAAGGCCGGCGCCGATGTGGTCATCGCGACGCCGGGGCGGCTGGCCGACCTGGTGTCGCGCCGGGACTGCCACCTGAACCAGGTGCGGATCACGGTGCTGGACGAGGCGGACCAGATGTGCGACCTGGGGTTCCTGCCGCAGGTCTCGGACATCCTCCGGCAGGTCCGCCCCGAAGGGCAGCGGCTGCTGTTCTCGGCCACGCTCGACGGCGACGTCGACCAGTTGGTACGCGACCACCTGCACGACCCGGTGCTCGCCTCGGTCGACCGGGTGGCGGGCGCGGTCACCACGATGGAACACCACGCGCTGAACATCCACGCCGCCGACAAGTACGCGACCGCGACCGAGATCGCCGCGCGGGACGGCCGAGTGCTGATGTTCCTGGACACCAAGGCGGGCGTGGACCAGTTCACCCGCCACCTGCGGGCCAGTGGCGTTCGGGCCGCCGGCCTGCACAGCGGGAAGTCGCAGCCGCAGCGCACGCACACCCTCGCCACGTTCAAGGACGGGGAGATCACCGTGCTGGTGGCCACCAATGTCGCGGCGCGGGGCATCCACATCGACGCGCTGGACCTCGTCGTCAACGTCGACCCGCCGGCCGACGCCAAGGACTACCTGCACCGGGCCGGGCGCACGGCGCGCGCCGGGGAATCCGGGAAGGTGGTGACCCTGGTCACCCCCAACCAGCGGCGCGATGTGAACCGGATGATGTCCGACGCCGGAATCCGGCCGATCGTCACCCAGGTGCGCTCCGGCGAGGAGAGGCTGACCGCCATCACCGGGGCGAAGCGCCCGCCGGCCGGGGCGAGGACCGGCAGCGGCAACGCGCCCTTCCGCGGCCTCGGCACCCGTCCGGGCCGCCCCGCGAAGGAGTCCCGCAAGGCCGCCGAGGCACGCAAGACGGCGGAGGCCCGCGCGGCGGCCCGGGTGCGCAAGGGCCGCTGATCCCGGCCGGGCCGGGTGCGCACGGGCCGCTGACACCGGCCGGGCCGGGTGCGCCAGGCCGCTGACACCGGCCAGGCCCGGGCGCGCAAGGGCTGCTGATCCCGGCCGGGCCGGGTGCGCACGGGCCGCTGACACCGGCCGGGCCGGTGCGGGCGGCGCGTCGGCACCGGAGCGCGGGTGATTCCCGGCACGGCACGGTCCCACCACCCTGCCGTCCAGTCGGTGGAACGCCCCTTACGCCATATCTCTACTGGTGAGTAACATGCGCGGACCAACCGGCACCCACCCACCCGCCCGCCTGCCCCCAACGGCGGCTAGGAGCACGACGATGTCGTACCACCACCGCACCTTTCCGGACCCGCCCCCGCAGCGACAGGACCATCGCGAGCCGCACCGCCGTCAAGGCGACCTCGACACGCTCCGCACCGGCTACCGCAGACTGCGCCGCATCTCGACACTCACCGCGCTCGGGTACTTCACCCTCTTCCTCCTCCTCGCGGCCTACGCGCCCGGGCTGATGACCAGCGAGGTCACCGGCGGGCTCAACACCGGCCTGATGCTCGGGCTCTGTCAGTTGCCGGTGGCGCTCGCGGCGATCGGCCTGTACGAACGCATCGCCCGCCGCCGCATCGACCCGCTCGCGACGGCCATCCGGGAGCGCGCCGGACAGGGCGCCGCCGGAGGTGCCCGGCCATGACCGAGTTCAGTTCCGACGCCCAGACCATGTCGCTGGTCGCGTTCATCGCGGTCATCACCGTCACGCTGCTCGTGTGCGTGATGACCGGGCCGGACCACGGCGACCTGGGCGAGTTCTACACCGGCTACCGCTCGTTGTCGCCCGTACAGAGCGGCCTCGCCATCGCCGGTGACTACATCTCGGCCGGCACCGTGCTCGGCACCATCGGCATCATCGCGCTTCTCGGCTTCGACGGGGTCACGCTCACCCTGAGCACGGTGCTCTCGCTGGTCCTGATGATGTTCCTGCTCGCCGAACCACTGCGCAACACCGGCCGGTTCACGACCGGCGACGTCCTCACCCGCCGCGCCCCCGGCCCGGCCGTACGGATCACCTCGGCCGTGGTCACCCTCGCCGCGCTGCTGCCCCTGGTGATCTTCCAACTCGCGGGCGCGGGCGACCTGCTCGCCATCGTCCTCGGTTTCCACGCCGACGGGTTCAAGACCGGGGCGATCGTCTTCCTCGGACTGCTGATGATCGCGTACGCCGCCATCGGCGGGATGAAGGGCACCGCGTTCATCCAGATCGTCAAGACCGTCGTCCTCCTCGGCGCGGCCACCGCCATCGCGGCGTACGTCCTGGACCGGTTCGACTTCAGCCTGCCGCTGCTGCTGAACGCCGCCAAGGACGGGAGCGGGGCGGGAGACGCGTACCTCGCCGCCGGGCTCCAGTTCGGGGGCGACGACATCGACATGATCGGGACACAGTTGACGGTCGTGCTGGGCGCGGCGGTCCTGCCGCACATCACGATGCGCATGTTCAGCTCGCGCAGTGCGACGGCCGTGCGGCGCTCGATGTCCTGGGCCGTCTCGACCGTCGTCGTCACCTGTCTGCTGCTCGCGGTCATCGGCTTCGGCGCGGCCGCGATCGTCGGGCACGAGGGGCTCGTCGCGGGCGACCCGCAGGGCCAGACGGCGTTCCTGATGGTCAGCCAGGCCGTCATGGGCACCGACCCGACCACGTTCGAGACCCTGCTGTTCACGGCGGTGGCCACCGCGGTCTTCCTCACCCTGCTCGCCTCGGTCGCCGGGATCACCCTCGCGTGCGCCAACACCCTGGCGCACGACCTCATCGCGCACGGGCTGCGCAGGACCGCCCTGAAGGGCTCCACGGAGATGGCCATGGCCCGGGCCGCCGCGGTCTGCGTCGGGCTCGTCGCGATCGCGATCGCGGCCGGTGTCCGCCACCTCAACCTTCAGGTGCTGCTGACCCTGTCGTTCTGCGTCGGGGCCTCCGCGATCGCCCCGGCGCTCGTGTACAGCCTCTTCTGGCGCCGCTACACCCGCACGGCACTGCTCGCCACCCTGATCGTGGGCACCGCCGCCGCCCTCGTCCTGACGACCGGGACCAATCTGGTGTCCGGCACGCCGCAGTCCATATTCCCCGACGAGGACTTCAACTGGTTCCCGTTCACGACCAGCGGCATCCTCTCCGTCCCGCTCGGTTTCCTGGCCGGCTGGCTCGCCACGGTCCTCGGCGACCAGGACGCGGAGGGCCGGCGCCGCCGTTATGAAGAGGTGGAGCCGGTGATCCTGGCCGGCACCCCCACCACGTGAGCAGGGGCGCCCGGCCTGCCGGCGGGCCGGGCGCCCCTTGTGTCCGGTCGGCCGTCAGGCGCGGCAGCGCAGCATCTCCAGCGGGCGGTTGGCGTGGAAGTCCGCCCAGAAGTCCGCACCGAACTCCCGCACGCCCGCGTCGGACACCTCCATGGCAACCCAGGTCAGCTCGCTGAATCCGGCCGCCTGCAGGCTCTTCTCGTAGACCTCGCGGCGCGGGCGGTTGGCGATGAACGAGACCGGCGGGTCGAGCAGCGCCGTGGTCCGGACCCGCGGGCCGGTCTCGGCCTCCTCGCCGGTCAGCTCGGTGCGGAAGCCGTACCTCTCCGGGGTGGGCCCGTCGAACCGGTAGTCGGGCGACTGGCAGAGCACGAACAGCTCGCCACCGGGCTTCAGGCTGCGGTGCACGTTGCGGCACATCCGCTCCGTGGCGGCGATGTCCTCCGCGTAGTTGAGCAACTGGACCGCCAGGCCGATGTCGAAACGCTCCTCAAGGGGCCGCAGTTCCGTCACGTCCCCGACCTCATAGCGCACACCCAGCGGGTCGCCGTCCTCCAACTGCTGTGCCACGGAGATCATTTCTCCGGAAATGTCGATCCCGAGCACGTCTCCGGCGCCGCGCCGCCTGAACTCCCTGCTGTAGAAACCGGTGCCGCAGGCGAGGTCGAGGACCGACTTGCCGCGCACGTCCCCGACCATGCCCAGGAAGCTGGGCACCACCACGTACTGCTCCAGGGGCAGGGCCTTGAACCCTTCGTACGCCTCACCGATTTCGTCGTACTGCTGCACGCTCATCGTGCTGTCCTCCCCGTGCTCGCTCATTGCCTGGGCCTCGGCCCCCCGTCCCCGGGGCACGCCACGGCCTGTGGTGGGCAGTCTCTCCACACCCCGGCCCACCTTCGTACTGGCAGAAGCCACAAAGATCCGGACGTCCTCCCGGCCTCCTCTACGGACGGCTGGGGGACTGTCGCTCAGATCTGGCTGTGCGTTCGTCAGGAGTGGCCGTTCTCAGCCGGTGGCCAAGAGCCTTGGCCGTGTCCGCCGGCCCTGAGCCCATCCCCTGCAACGCCTGAGTGCGCCCCGAAGTGCGCGGGCGTACTTCCCTGTCCCCCGGTTGGGGCATCGTCGTCACGCAAGGTGATGGGCACGATCGCTTTCGACTGATCTTGCCCGAGCGGTGGCCTTCGCGGCACCTGATGTGAAGTCCGGGATCCGGGCTCTGCGCACTTCAGGTCGCGCACCTTGCCGCGCGTGTACGGAAGCCGCTCCACGGTGAGATCGCGTTCGAGCACCTGACTCATCGCGAACGGAGTTCTGCTGTGGGCGCTTACGTTCACCCGGTCGGCCCTGACCTGACGAGGCGATCCGTTCCTAGAGTCAAGATCAGTTGGCGTTCGAAACGATGCCGCACGCAACACATCCTCGGTGCTCGGAAACGCGCAACTTCACGCCATCGTCGCTCACCGTCCCCCCGACGGGCCTTCCGTGCAAGGAGATACACGCCTGTGATCGGCACCCCCCGCACGTTCTGTCACACCGAACTGCTGCATTCGTCCCCGTTCCTGATCAGGGCGGTACGGGAGGTACGCCACCGCACCGGGTTCCTCGCCGGCCGACTACTCGACGGCCGGGAGGCGTCGTTCGCGGCCGTGGGCCCCTGGACCGCCGGACACGTGACCGACGACCTCGGCGTCTGGCTCGCCGCGCTGACCGGGGAGATCACCGGGCCGGACATCGACCTGCGCTTCGAGGAGCGTGGCCGTGAGCACGCCGGCCGGGGAGTCCCGCCCGAGGACGCCATTCTCCTTCAGCACACCGTGGTCGCCCTGCTGCGCGAGGCGGTCTCCGCCGTGATCGCCGACGGGGTCGTAGGCCCCGGCCACCCGGAACGCCCCACCCTCCGCGGCGAGAAGGCGCGCGCCCTGCAACTCTTCGACGAAGTGAGCGGATACATCCTCGCCCTGGCGACCGCCGCCATCGCGTGCGGCTACCGGGCCGCCCGCGCGCTACCGGCCGCCGAGACCACGCAGGCCGGTGTCGAGGCCCTCGTACGGAGCGAAGGGCACCCCGCCGACCGGGCACACCTCCCCGCTCACGTGCGGACCCCCTTGTCCTGGTGCCTCGTGACCGTGGCGCAGCCGGCGGCCGAGGCGGCGGTCGGCAGCTTCCGCTCCGCCAACCCGTGGGCGCTCGTCTCCGTGGTGAAGGGGCGGGTCTTCTGCTTCTCCCACCAGCGTCCGCGCGCCCCCGAGGGGTGTCCGCCCTATGGGGTCACCCGCGTCGAGGACGACACCGTCCGCGCGGCACGGTACGCGGAACTGGCGGCCGACATGGCCTTACGCTTCGGCGTGGACCACGTCGACGCCGGTCAGGTGCTACCGCTCATCCGCGCGCTGGAATGGGGTCCGGAGAGGCGCGAGGAGTTCCTCTCGGCCTGTCTGGGGCCGCTCTACACCTGCGACAAGCACCACCATCTCATCGACACCCTGCGGGTCTACCTGTCCCACGGCCTGCGAACGGCATCGGCCGCCCGGAGCCTCTACGTCCACCGGCACACCCTCACCTACCGGCTGCGCTGCATTCGCTCCCTGACCGGCCTGGACCTCGACCAGCCGCTGCACCGGCTCCGTGCGGAACTCGCCCTCCTGCTGCTGCCGGCGCGTACGGACCGCTCCCGACGAGAGCACAGCCCTTCATGACGGTGAGCCCCTGACGCCGCGGGGCGCGCGGTGTCAGGGGCCATGGTGAGCGCCGGGTCAGGCGGCGGGTTCGGGGCAGTGGTCGGGCTTGCCGTCCTTGTCCTTCATGACGAAGTTGGCGTCGGCGGCGCCGTGGTTGCCGACCTGGAAGTTGACGCGGGGCACCTCGCAGGGCTTGAGGGAGGCCATGGTGCCGACGACCGTGCGCAGCTCGACGCTCTCGCCCGGGGCGAGGTTGACGTCGACGCCCTTGCACAGGGCCTTCTTGGGTTCGTCCTTGACGATCTCGCAGCCGAAGGTCTCCTTGCCTCCGTCACGGGAGGTGTAGAGGTTCTGGCGGTCGAGCCAGTTCAGCCCGCCGGGGCCGAGGGTGAGGGTGACGTCCTGCCGACCGACGCGGTGGTCGGTGTTGTTGGTGACGGTGACCTTCGGCACGGCGTCCCTGCCGGGGACCGCGGTGACCCCTTCGACCTGCTTGATCTCCACGCCGCTCGGCCCGGGCGTGGGCGGCGGGGTGGGCCGGGTCGCCGAGCCGTCGAGGTTCCTGACCTTCCACAGGACACCGTTGTAGTCGGCGATGTAGGCGTTGCCCTTCGAGTCGAGGGAGAGGCCGTCGGACTTGCCCAGGCCCGTGGCGACCACGGATTTCCGGCCGGTGTTCAGGTCGACTTCGGTCAGGGTGCCGGCGCTGTCGTCGGTGACGTACCCCTTGGTGCCGTCCGCGCTGAGCGCGATGTCCTCCGCGTCGTACAGGTCGCTGACCACCTCGTGCTTTTGTCCCGTGGTGAGGTCGACCGCCCACACCGTGTACCAGGCGGTGACGTACGCGGTGTTGCGGGACGGGTCGACAGCGAGCCCGTCCGGGGAGTCCATGCCGGAGGCGACCTCGCTCTTGCGGCCGGTGTCGAGGTCCACCTGCCACAGCTTGCCGGTCGTCTGCGACGCGACGTAGGCGGAACCGTGGCCGTCGAGGGCCGTACCCGCCAGGTTGCCGTCGATCCCGGTGGCGACCTCGGTCTTGCGGCCGGTGTCGAGGTCGACGGCCCAGAGCGTGCTGGCGGAGCTGGCGGTGGTGACGTACGCGGTCCGGCCGTCGAGGGCGACGTCCGAGGGGGAGTCGATGCCCTCCGCGACGACCGTCGACTTGCCGCTGTTCACATCCACCTCCAGCAGCCTGCCGTTATAGGTGTCGACGACGTAGGCCTTCCCCTTGCCGTCCAGAGCCACGTCACTGGGGTATCCGACGTCCTGGCTCACCCGCCGGCACGCGGCCGACGGGCAATTCAGGGGCTCCGGTGCGTCCGCGGCCGCCACCGCCTGCGGGGCGGCGGCCCACGCGGGTACGGCGGAGGCGGCCGCACCCGCCCCCGAGGTGAGCGTGGCCACGGTCAGGACCGCGGCGGCCAGCCGGGACCGTCGCCGCATGGTGTTCTTCATGGTGGTCTCCTTGCCGGGCGCACGGTCCGGTGGGTCGCTCCCACTCGTACGAACCGCGCCCTCCGTCCGGAAAGTGCGCCTCGGTGAGCCGGGGCAAGCGGGAACCGGCGCGGGTTTGGCCATGTCGGCCAGCCCTGGCGCGGCTTCGTGCCGGTTCAGTGACGGCGGGGCCTCGGCAGTGACCAGTGCGGGGTGCGGCTGAGGATGAGGGCGAGTTCCGCCCGCATCCGGTCGAAGGGGCTGTTCAGGTCGAGACCGGTGAGGTCACGGATCGACCGCAGGCGGTACGTCAGGGTGTGGCGGTGGATGTAGAGGGCGCGGGCGGCGGCCGCGACGCACAGGTTGTGCGCCAGCAGGACGCTGAGCGTCTCCAGGAGGTGGGGATACCGGTCGGTGGTGCACAACGGCCCCAGGCACGAGGCGATGTACGCCTCGCAGTCCTCCGGCGCCAGGTCCAGGGCGGCGACGAGGGGCAGGACCCGTTCGCCCTCCACGCGTTCGCCGTAGTGCCTCGCCACCGCGGCCGCCAGGGCGGCTCGCCGGGCGGCGCGTACGGTCTCGCCGTTGACCACGGGTACGAGCCCGTACGGACCGAACACCTCCGGCTGCCGCGGACGGTGGCTCGTGAAGGCGGTGAGGTGTGTGCCGGTGACGGCGATGACCGCCCGCGGGTTGGCGTCGCGGAACCGGGACAACGCGTTCCTGCCGTTCTCGCCCGACTGAGTGGCGGACAGGCACCACCGTGGTGCCGTGTCGGCTGCGGGCTCCGTGGGGGCGGGGAGTGCGCGCACAGCGGTGGTGTGCGCGGTGTGCCCGCCCCGGTAGTGGCGGACGATGGCCGTGGTGGCGATGCCCAGGAGGTGCAGGCTGAGTGGCCCCGCCGCGGGGCCTGTCTCGCTGCCACCGGTGTGCCCTCCGGTGGAGTCGGCCACGGTCTGGTTGAGGGCGGTGACGCACACGTGCTGCTGCACGAGTGACTCCTCGCACCGCAGACCGGCCGCCGCGTGCGCGGCGGCCCGGACACGGAAGAGCGCCGCCACCCGCTCCCCGGGGAGGTTCTCGGTGAGGACCGCGATCCACGCGGCGAGGTCGTCACTCACCGTGGTGGCACGCTGGGGGTTGGCCGAGTCCCGCAGCAGCGGTTCGCAGAGGACCTGCCGGGTCAGCGCCGCCACCTGCCGGTGCAGGGGGTGTGCGGGCTCGTCGTCGGACGTGGCGGCGCGGGGCGGTGCGAAAAGCTGAGGGATCGCGGTGTCGTGCACGGTCGCTCCTATGACATCGGGAAACGCACTGGGTGGCCTGCTTTCGTCGGAGAAACCAGCATGAATGTCATTTCCGGTGCACGGCTATGGACAACCGGGCGAGAAAAACGGCCGCGACGCGCCGGGTAAACCGTGCATTGTGTCCAACAATTGCGCTGCTCGGCACGGCAAGGCTCCGCGTACGGCGCCGGAATGGCCGCCGTGTCCAACGAAAAGGCCAGGAGCTTTCCTTTCCGGCCACGCCGGCGATGGCATGAGGTGAACCAGTCGGTACGCAATGGCCGACCCGTTCGCACCGCAAGGAAGCCGCAAAGCCAACCGGAAAGCCAACCGGAAAGGGGCCACCGCCGATGCAGCACGCGTACTCACACCCACGGACGTCCGCCGAGGGACCGCGCGACGGGAGGACGTGATGGACCTGCGGACCGCGTTCCCCGGCGTCACCCACTGGCAGGGACGCCACCTCGTGATCTGCAACTGGCGGGACGGCCGCCACCCGCAGGCCGGAGGCGCCGAGCTGTACTGCGAGCAGACCGCCCGTCAGTTCACCGAGGCCGGACTGCGCGTCACCTATCTCACCGCCCGCCCCCGGGGCCTGCCCGGACACGAGGAGACCCCGCACGGCAGCGTGGTACGGCGCGGCGGGCGCTACACCGTGTACCTCCGTGCCCTGCTCTGGCTGCTCCGGCACCGCCGCCGCATCGACGCCGTGATCGACTCCCAGAACGGCGTACCGTTCTTCAGCCCGCTCGTACTGCCCCGTCGCACCCCGGTGGTCCTACTGGTCCACCACGTCCACCAGCAGCAGTTCGCCCTGTGGTTCCCCCGCCCCGTCGCGGCCCTGGGACGCTGGCTGGAGAACCAGGGCAGCACCCTGGTGTACGGGCGGCGGGCGGTGTGCGCGGTCTCCCCGTCCTCCCGCGCCCAGATCCGCGCGCAGTTGGGGCTGCGCGGCCCCGTCCACCTCGCTCCGCCGGGCCTGCCGCCCGCACCGCCCGCGACGCACCACCACGCCCGTACGCCCGCGCGGACGCCACGCATCGTGTGCGTCGGCCGGCTCGCCCGGCAGAAACGCTGGGACCGGCTGATCCGCGCCCTGCCTGCCGTTCGGCACGCCTTCCCGGACCTGGAGCTGCACCTCGTGGGCAACGGGGAGGCCCGTCGCGGACTTGAGGAACTCGCCGCCGCCCTCGGCGTGGGCGACACCGTCGTCTTCCACGGACGGCTGCCCGGGCCCGAGCGCGACGCGCTGCTCGCCACCGCCTGGATGACCGTCACCACCGCCGTACGCGAAGGGTGGGGCCTGTCGGTGATGGAGGCCGCGGCGGCCGGTGTCCCGGCTCTGGCCTACGACGTGCCCGGCCTGCGCGACACCGTCCAGGACGGCCGTACGGGCTGGCTGTTGGGCCCCGGCCAGGACCTGCCCGCCGCACTCACCACCATACTGCGCGAACTCGCCCCCGACGGGCGGCCGGGCACGTACGACCGGCACTGCCGCACGTGGGCCCGGTCCTTCACCTGGCCCGCCACCGCCGCCCACCTGCTGGCCGCCCTCACCGAGGAACGGCACCGGCTGAACACGTCCCGGCGCGACGCCCGGCACCCGCCCGCCACCGACCTGTGCTCCCTGGTCAGCATGCCGTTCCCCCTCCTGCTCCGCTCCGATCTGACGGCCCTGCGCGCCACCGACCTCATCGACGTGTCCGCGCCCCGGGCCAGGCTGCTGCTGCCGGGCGCCGACGAACACGACGCGAGGGCGCTCCTCACCCGCATCGGCGTCGACCCCGCGGACCGGCACGTCGACATCCGCCTCGGCCGCCACCACGACACCCTCGGCTGGCGGCAGCACCCGCCCTGCTGTCCCCCCGGCCGCACGGTTACGAGGCCATAGCGCACGGCCGGACGACTCGCCCCTACCGATGCCACCGCGCGGCAGACCGGCTGCCGCGCGGTGGCTCGGGCGTTCGCCGCACTCACCCGGCGTGCCGTGACCGTGTGCTCGGGCCGCCGGGCGGGGCGGCCGCCTCGTAGTAGAGGGCGAGTTGGCGTTCCGCGACGACGTCCCAGTCGAGGTGGCGCACGGTCGCGGGACCCGCCGCGCCGAGGGAGCGGCAGCGGGCGGGGTCGGCGGCCAGTTCCCTGAGCGCCCGGCCGTAGGCGGCCACGTCCCCGGCCGGGACCCGTACGCCCACCGCCTCCGTCACCAGGTCCCGCAGGCAGGGCAGATCGAAGGCGAGGACCGGGGTGGCGGCGGCCAGCGCCTCGGCGGCCACCATGCCGAACGTCTCGGAGCGGCTCGGCACGCACACCAGGCGGGCTCCGGCGAGCAGCCGGAAACGGGCGTCGCCGTTCACGCGCCCCAGCCAGTGGACGCGGTGGCCGATACCGAGCCGCGCCGCCAGCGCGCGGGCCGCCCGCTCGTCCGGGCCGTCCCCGGCGATCAGCAGGTCCGTGGCCAGACCGGGAGCGGCGTCGGCGTAGGCCCGCAGGAGCAGGTCGAGGCCCTTGGACTTCGTCTCCAGGCGCCCCAGGTAGAGCAGGTGGTCGCGCGGGCCGGGGCGGGGAGGGACGAAGGCCGCCGGGGCGAGCCCGTTGGGCAGGACGGAGACGTCGGCGGAGGGATGGCGGCGCCGCAGTTCGGCGGCGAGGTGCCTGCCCACGGTGACGAGACGGGTGTGCGAGCGCAGGCCGCGCTGTTCCACGACGTGGAAGGGTAACCGGTAACGGGCGGTCATCTCCGCCGCCGAAAGCCACTGCACCACGCCGACCACCGGGCGACGGGTCAGGTACGGGACGCAGACGCTGGAGAAGGGCGGTACGAAGTCCTCGACGACCAGGTCCGGATCCGTGCGGCGCAGCAGCCAGGGCAGACCGAGCGTGATGACGGGGAAGTAGGTCATCTGGTACAGGAAACGATGACGGGCCAGGGGCCCCGGCCGGGGCGGCAGCGGCCAGTAGCGCACACCGTCGCGGACCGTCGCGGCGCACCCGGGCCACGGCGCGCACACGACGGTGACCTCGACGCCCTTCGCGGCCAGCCGCCGGTTGACCTCATGGGCGCGCAGGGCGGCGCCCCCGGCCCCGGGGCTGTGCGGGGCCTCGAATCCGAGGTGGAGCACGCGGTACGGACCGCCGCGGCGGCGCCGGGGACGGGCGGCGAGACCCGCGGCGAGCAGCAGCGCGCACGCGGCGGGCAGCCACGCCCCCGCGTGGGGCCGTAGCGCGTGCAGCGCGACGGCGGCGGCAGCGGCGGCGGCCAGGGGTGCCGTCGCGCCCGCGGCGGGGCCGAGACCGGTGACCCGCCGCCGCGTGAGGGCCACGGATCCGGCCGCGGCGGCGGCGGTGACGGCCGCCGTACTCCACGCCAGCGCCCAGGGACGGTCCGCGGTGAGGACGGTGGCGTACGCGAGGACGGGGCAGCCCGCGGCCAGAAGCAGGACGGCGGGCCGCGCGGAGGGCCCGGCGCGGAAGACCGTGGTGGTCACGGTGAGGGTGGCACCCGCCAGGCCGGCGATCCCCAGCGGCAGCAGCAGGGGCGCGGAACGGGCGTAGGGGGCGGGCAGGAGGAGGCCGAGGAGGCCGGGGGGACAGGTGACCACGACGGCGGTCAGGAGGCCCCCGGTGATCCAGTGGGTGCGCAGCGCCTCCTTGACGGCCGTACGACCGACAGCGGTGCGGGATCCGTTCGCGACCAGGCGGGGGAAGAGCACGGTGGCCGTGGCCGTCGCCAGGTGGAGGGGGAGGCGGGCGAGGACGACCAGCGCCTGATACGGCGCCAGGGTCGCGGCGCCGCCCAGGACCGCCGTGGACACCGCCACGTCCCCGGTCAGCAGCAGGCACAGCAGCACCTGCACCCCGGCGACCGAGCAGGTCCGGCGCCACAGCCCGCTCGGCGCCGCCGTCGGTTCCCCCGTCAGCGCTGCCGGTTTCCCGGCCGACGCACGGGAAGCGGGCCGACGCCATGGCCGCAGCCGCAAACGGACGCGGGACCGCAACCGCAATCGCAACTGGACCCAGGGCCGGGTCCTGTGACGATGGTCGCGACACTGCTCGCCGCGCGACGCGCTCCGGTGCCGGTCGCGGTGCCCGCGTCGCCACGCGCCGGGCCCGCCCCGGCGGACCGCGGCGAGCGCGCCCAGGGCGCCGGCCCCCGCGGCGGCGGCCGTGGCACCCACCGCGCCGGCGGCCCCCCAGCCGACGCCGACGGCGGCGAGCGCGGCGCAGCAGCGCACGACCGTCTCCGCCAACTGCAGGGCGGCCAGGCGCCGGAACCGGCCGGCGCCCTGGAGGTAGCCGGCGCCCGCGGAGTCGCACCAGATCGCCAGGCAGGCGGCGGCCGTCGCGGCGAGCAGACCCGGCCCCGCGTACGGAGCGACGGCCAGGCAGGCCGCCAGGGCGCACGCCGCCCCAAGGGCGGCCGTCATACGAAGGCAGGCGCGCACAGCGGCCCGGCGCCGGTCACCCCCGCCCCGGGTGGTCACCACCTCGCGGGCGAGAACGGCCGGTACGGTCGCGGTGGACAGCACGCCGACGGTCAGCAGGACCGAGGTTGCGGCGGCGAAGACGGTGTACTGGCCTTGCGGCAGCAGACGGACCAGCAGGAGCGACAGCCCGTAGTGGCCGACGCCCGCCAACACCGTGGAACCGGCCAGCAGCATCGCCGCGGACCCGGCGTCACCGGCCCCACGCAGGGTGGGCACCTCAGGTCCCGGTCCGCGACCGGACGACGTGGTGAGGGTCATTCGGCACGCTCCGGAGAAGTCGCGGACGCACAGGATCCGGGGGCGGTGGTCAGCCCGCGAACGTCGTAGAGCCGCAAGGCCCCGTTGGTGACCCCGGCTTCCCGGTGCGCGAGCCCGGCCCGCCGCTCGATGTCCGAGAGGAGGCCGGGACCGATGGCGGCGGCACCCTGCGCCGCGAGCTGGGTGTCGGACAGCAGCAGGTAGTCGGCGCGGTGGCGGACCAGGTCCGCCCGGCTGCCCCACGTGCCCTTGACGGTGCGGGGCAGGAGAAGCGTGGGCGTCTCCTCGGTCACGGCGACGCGTACGTCCGGTGGGAGGTGGCGGGAGGTCCAGGCGATCAGGCGTCGGTACGCGTCGTCCTCGCGGGTGTGCACCTGGGCCCACACGGCGGTGTCGGCGGTCAGGGCGGCGACCAGGACGACCGCGGGCACCAGTCGGCGGATCGGGACTGCGCGGGCGGACTGCCCACGTGGCAGGAGCAGTTCGGCGGCAACGGCGAGAGCCGCGGTGCCCATCACGGGAAGGGAGTAGAACATCTGCTCCTCGCACGTACCCCACAGCACGGCGTACAACAGGGCGGGCAGGGCGAACACGCCCCACACGGCGACCAGCGACCGCGCGGGCACACCGGCGAACAGCCATGGCCGACGCACGAGTTGCCACAGCAGCCAGCAGGTGGCGGCGGCACCGAAGAGGATGAGGGCGTACGAGACGCCGAGCTGGCCCGCGTTGGCGAGGAGCCGGTCGGTGAAGCCGGTGGTGGCTTCCGGACGGTGGAACCCGGTGGTCTGCTTCAGCCCGACGGCGCGTTCCAGCCCGTCGAGTTTCTGCGCCCGCCAGGAGGGCCAGCCGCCCGTGGCGCAGACGGCGGCCACGTACGTCGCGTAACCGGCGGCGGTGACGGCGGCGGCGGTCAGCATCATGCGCCGCGCCGGGCCGGTGGACAGCGCGCCGAGCGCCAGGGCGGGCCCAAAGGTGATCAGGACGTACCAGTCCTTGGTGGTGACGGCCACGGCGAACAGCAGCCCGCCCCCGACCGCTCCGGCACGGCGCCCCCGGGGTGAGGCGGGGGTGTGGGCGAGCACCAGCATCCCGGCCGCCGCGGCGGTGGTGGCCTGCGTCTCCAGCATGACGCGGCTGTCGAAGCGGCCCAGGAACGGGTCGACGGCCAGCAGCAGTCCGGCCGCCCAGGCGGCCCCCGGGCGCACGGCCCGGTGCAGCAGCGCCGTGACGGTGACGACCAGCAGGGCGCCGGTTACGGCGATGACGGGCCGCACGGCGAGGACCGTCGGCAGCAGGTCACCCTCACCCCCGGTGAGGCGCAGGACCGTGGCCAGCACGGCGAAGAGGGTCGGCGGGTGCAGGGCGAACAACTCACCCTGGAAGGTCAGCCCGCGACCGGTGGCGAGGTTGCGGGCGATGTCCGTGTAGTACAGCTCGTCGACGAACACGTCGTAGGACGTGTCGAGAGCGGTCAGCCGCGCGGCCAGGGCCAGGGCGAACAGGAGCCCGAGGGGCACCCACAGGGCGGCCGCCCGGCGGCCGGGCGTGCGCGGTTCCGCCGGGACGGGGGCGCCGGCGCGCCGGTACCGGCCGAGGAGGTCACTGCGGCGCGCGGGGCGAACGGCGACCAGCTCGCCGTCGGGATCGATGCCGGCGCGGGCCAGCCGGTCGCGGGCGGCGTGGACGTCGCAGCCCATCAACAGCAGGCGGGGCCGGCGGGCCGATACGCCGACCAGGGGGTCGGGGCCCAACAGGCCCGGGTCGGTACCGTCGAGCGCCCCGCGGGGGAGGGTGACCACCGTGGCGCGGACGTCCGGGGCCCCCGCGCCGGGGAGACGGGCCACAGGGTCGCCCTTCGCCGGCCTCATCGTCTCTGTACGGGGACGGAACTGTCACCCGGCACGGAGCCGTCCCCCCGCACCGAGCCGCCCTCCAGCCCGGAGCCGGCCCCCGGCGCGGGTCCGCCCCCCGGGTCCGGCGCGGCGTGCCGGAGGCGGCGTACCGTTCCGTACAGCCGCCAGAGCTCCGCCGCCGTCGGCCAGGTGTGGCGCAGCGGCCGGAACGTGGAGCCGCCCCGGTCGTCCCACGTGACCGGGAACTCCGCGATGCGCAGGCCCGACGCCCGCGCCCGCGCCACCAGTTCGAGGTCGAAGACGAAGCCGGAGGTCGTCAGAGAGCGGAAGAGGAAGCGCGCCGCGTCGGCCGTGAAGAACTTGAACCCGCACTGAGTGTCGGCGACCGGCCCGGCCAGCGGACGGGACGCCAGGCGGAACCCGGCACCGCCCAGGCGCCGCAAGGCCGGCTGCCGGGTACGTACGCGTGCGCCGGGGCACCGGCGCGACCCGATCACCACGTCGAAACCCCGGCACAGCAGGGCCACCGCGTCGTCGAGGGCGTCGGCGGACGTGGCGAGGTCCGCGTCGCAGAAGCCCCGCCACCTCGCCCGGGACGTCAGCATCCCCCGGGCCACCGCCGCTCCCTTGCCCGGCCGGGCGCAGCCGGTCACGGTCACCGCGATGCCCGACGAGGCCAGCCTGTCCACGCACTCCAGCGTCCGGTCGCTGCTCCCGTTGTCCACCACGCGCAGCGCGCAGCTCAGGGGCAGCGTCCGCATACGCCGGTTGAGGGCCCGGACGGTCGGGGCCAGCCGCTCCTCCTCGTTGAAGGCGGGAACGATGATCTCCAGGTCGAGCGGGTAGGTGGGTGCGGGGCCGGCCCCGGGCGGCTGCGGCGGCTCGGCGGGCCGCGCACCGCCGAGGGGTGCGCGGGGCCCCGGTGTCAGGAGACCCGCGGGTGTGCGGGGGAGCTGTCTCACGGCGAAGTGCCCTTCCGGTGGGTGGGATGCGAGGCGACGGTGACGGGCGGCCGCCCCGCCGCGCACCGTCGGCGCGTCGGCGGCGCCGCGGACTCGGCGGGCCCAGGGAGCGGGCCATCGGCCCGGGCCGGTGGCGGCCGGTACCCGCTCCGAGCGTCCCCTCCACCGGCACCGGAACCCGCACGCCGCCCGGCCGGACAGGCCGATGTGGCGGTGTGCGAGGGCGTTGGTGAGCACGCGTCGTCACGGTTCTCGACGGAGTGGCCAGGGCCGGACGCCGGATCGCATGTGCGCGGTGCGAGAAGCACATCTGCCCCGGTGAGGGCGTGAGTCACATGCCGGCGGGGACGCCCCGCCCGCTCCCGCCCACCAAGAGGAGACACCCATGCACAGTTCAACGACCGCCCGCAGGCCCGCCCGTGGGCGAACGGCCTCCGGCGGAGCACGGTGGGCCGCCGCCGCGATGGCCGTGGCCGCCCTCACCGGCACCGCCCTGGCCTCCGTACCCGGCACGGCCGTCGCCCAGCCGACCCAGGCGCCTTCCGTGCACGTCGCGCAGCGGCCTCCGCAGGAGAACGTCCCCGAGCTGGAAGCCGGTGGCGCCGAGCAGAAGGTGATCCTGCCGCCGAACAACCAGCACTACAACCACCCGACCGAGCTGACGGTCCAGGCCCCGCCGCACACGCGCATCACCCACATCAACCCCAACTGCTGGGGCATGCCCTGCCCGGTGACGATCTCGCCGGACGGCAAGACGGCGCGGGTGCCGTTCGACAGCCACAACCACGTCAACACCCGCCCCTACGACGTCTATCTGCGGGCGGAGAAGGACGCCCCGCTGGTCGGCGGCACGTTCCACGGTTCGTTCACGGCCCATGGCGAGACGCAGGACCTGACGGTCAAGATCAAGCCGCGGCCGGTCGTGCAGGTCGAGGGGGTCACCGCGGTGCCGGGTGGCATGGCCGTGCCGAAGGTGACCGTCACCAACACCACCAGCGAGCGGATCGGGAAGCGCGACGTCACCCTCACCCTGGGCCCGGGCGGCCTGCACTGGCTGGGCTGGCAGAGCCTCTACACGCCGCGCAACGGCGGAACGGAGGAGTTCAAGTGCCGCATCGATCAGGACGACACCGACAAGGTCCTGTGCAAGGACGTCAACCTCAACCTGGATCCCGGCGAGTCGATCGAACTGCGCACCATCGTGGGCACGTACAAGTGGCTGAAGCCGTGCGAGGTGCCGCGGGTGAACTTCTCGGTGGACCGTCTCGGCGCCGGTGACGCCAACTTCGTCATGAAGGACGAGAACGGCAACCCGCCCGTCTGCCCCGAACCCGCCTGATCGGACACAGGACGCCCGGCCGGGCAACCCGGCCGGGCGTTCCGGCGGTCCGAGGCATCGCGGTGAACGTGGGGCCGGTGGCTCTGGAGGTTCGCCCACCGCATCAGTTGGACGGGCGGGGCCGCCTTCGCGGCAGCTTCACCGGCTGACCGGCGACCCGCAGCAGCACCTCGCCGTAGCCGTCCGCCGGGAATCTCACCGCCGCTTCCCGCAATCTCTACGCGCCTTTGATGCCGGCCCCCCACAGACGGCCGAGCCGCCGGCCCCGTGCTGCACAGGGCCGGCGGCTCGACGGGGACACCGGGTTCAGCGCAGGTCGAACCGGTCCAGGTTCATCACCTTGTCCCACGCCGCCACGAAGTCACGCACGAACTTCTCACCCGCGTCATCGGACGCGTACACCTCCGAGACGGCCCGGAGCTGGGAGTTCGCACCGAAGACGAGGTCGACGGCGGTGGCCGTCCACTTGAGCTCACCCGTGGCGCGGTCGCGGCCTTCGTAGACGTTCTCGGTCGAGGCCGACACCTTCCACTCCGTGCCCATGTCGAGCAGGTTGACGAAGAAGTCGTTGGTCAGTGTCTCCGGACGGTCGGTGAAGACACCGTGCCGGGACCCCTTGAAACCGGTGTTCAGCGCCCGCATGCCGCCGATGAGCACCGTCATCTCGGGGGCGGTCAGGGTCAGCAGGTTGGCGCGGTCCAGGAGGAGGGTCTCCGGCGACAGCTTCTCGCCCGCGTGGAGGTAGTTGCGGAAGCCGTCCGCCTTGGGTTCGAGCACGCCGAACGACTCCACGTCGGTCTGCTCCTGGGAGGCGTCCGTGCGCCCCGGGGCGAACGGGACCGTGATGTCGTACCCCGCGTTCTTCGCGGCCCGCTCGACGGCAGCGCACCCGCCCAGGACGATCAGGTCGGCGAGCGACACCTTCTTCCCGCCGCTCTGCGAGCCGTTGAAGTCCTGCTGGAGCCGCTCCAGGGTCCGTACCGTCTCGGTCACCTCGGGCAGGTCGTTGACCTCCCAGTCCTTCTGCGGCGCGAGGCGGATGCGGGCGCCGTTGGCCCCGCCGCGCTTGTCGGTGCCGCGGAAGCTCGCCGCCGCCGCCCAGGCCGTGGTGACCAACTGGGGGATGGACAGTCCCGAGGCGAGGATCCGGGCCTTGAGATCGGCGATGTCCTGGTCACCGACCAGTTCGTGATCGACCTCGGGGACCGGGTCCTGCCAGAGCTGGGGCTCGGGAATCCACGGGCCGAGGTAACGCGAGACGGGCCCCATGTCGCGGTGCAGCAGCTTGTACCAGGCCTTGGCGAACGCGACCGCGAGTTCGTCCGGGTTCTCGTGGAACCTCTTCGCGATCGGCCCGTAGACCGGGTCCACCTTCAGCGCGAGGTCCGTCGTCAGCATCATGGGCGCGTGCCGCTTCGACGGATCGTGGGCGTCGGGCACGGTGTCCTTGGCCGAGGGGTCCGTGGGGGTCCACTGCTTGGCCCCGGCGGGGCTCGTCGTCAGCTCCCAGTCGTACCGGAACAGGTTGTCCAGGTATCCGTTGTCCCACTTCGTCGGCTGGGTCGTCCACGCGCCCTCCAGCCCGCTGGTGAGCGCGTCACCGCCCTTGCCGCTGCCGTACGTGTTCCGCCAGCCCAGGCCCTGCTGCTCGACGGGCGCGGCCTCGGGTTCCGGGCCGATGTACGACGGATCGACCGCGCCATGACACTTGCCGAACGTGTGGCCGCCGACGATGAGCGCGACCGTCTCCTCGTCGTTCATCGCCATGCGCCCGAACGTCTCGCGGATGTCCCGGGCGGCGGCCACCGGGTCCGGATTGCCGTTGGGGCCCTCCGGATTGACGTAGATCAGTCCCATCTGCACGGCGCCGAAGGGGCCGGTGAGTTCCCGGTCGCCGCTGTAGCGTTCGTCCCCGAGCCAGGTGTCCTCGGGCCCCCAGAAGATCTCCTCGGGCTCCCAGATGTCCTCGCGCCCGAAGCCGAACCCGAACGTCTTGAAACCCATCGATTCCATGGCACAGTTGCCGGCGAAGACCAGGAGATCGGCCCAGGAGATCTTGCGGCCGTACTTCCGCTTGACCGGCCAGAGCAGACGGCGCGCCTTGTCGAGGCTCGCGTTGTCCGGCCAACTGTTGAGCGGGGCGAAGCGCTGCGCGCCGCTGCCACCACCGCCCCGGCCGTCGGCCACGCGGTACGTCCCCGCGGCATGCCAGCTCATCCGGATGAAGAGCGGCCCGTAGTGGCCGTAGTCCGCGGGCCACCAGTCCTGGGACGCCGTCATCACCTCGAAGACGTCCCGCTTCAGCGCGTCGACGTCGAGGGTCGCGAACTCCTTCGCGTAATCGAAGTCCTCGCCCATCGGATTGGACTGGGGCGAGTGCTGATGGAGAACCTGGAGGTCAAGCTGATTCGGCCACCAGTCCCGGTTTGTCTTGGGGCGGGTCGGGGTGGGGGTCGGGGAGGGGATCGAAGGGTTCTCGCTCTCGCTGCGGGACACGTCCGTCCTTCTTTCTGCTCGGTGCTTCCTTCTGCTGGCTGCTGATCTCGACGTTGTGTGCCTTTGCCTGGTGCCGAGCACCGCGACCCGCGCCCGTGGCGCGCCAAGGGCGCCCGCCGACCGGAAACGCCTGCCGGGCCGTCACGTCGGCGTCCGTATGGTCGCGCACCGCGGTCCACACTGCTACGAGAACACGCAGGGCCCCCCGCGTAACAAGAACTCGAATGTGAAGATTTTCTGGGATGTGCGCCCGCCCACGTGCGAGGCGGGAGCGGGCTCAGAGCCCGGTGACCCTGCCCTTCGCCGACAGCTCGTAGACCAGGGTGACCGTGCGGCGGCCACCGGGAGGGAGGGTGACGTCCCAGCGGACGATGCCGTCGGCGTCGACCGCGTCGGGCGCCGGGGAACAGGCTTCCTCGCGGAGGCGTACCTCCACCGCCGAGACCTCGGAGACCGGGATCCGCTCCCGGAGGACGACCACCCGATCGGCCTGCTCCCCGGGGGCGGAGAACCGGGACACGTGCAGCCGGACCGTGCGGGTGACCACGGTCCGCTGGGTGATCCCCGCCGTGTCGCGGGACTCCTCGGCGGACCGGACCACCCGGTGGTCGTCGCGACTGCCGAAGGCCAGCTCGACGGGGGCGCCGGGAGCGGCGAACTCCAGCGTGCCGCGGCCGCCGAACCCGCCGCCCCGGACCAGGTCCACGGGCCCGGCGAGCAGCGCGTGGCCGGACCGGTTGTCGAACCGCACCACCTGGGTGACCAGCGGGGACAGCTCGGGTGAGCAGGCGTACTCGCTGCTCGCGGCCGTGCTGAAGGCGGAGAGCGGCACCCGGTGGGCGCGGCCGTCCGACGGCACGGAGACCGGGGCGGGGGAGTGCAGCACCCGCGCCTCACCGCCGTCGTCCACCCCCGGCAGACCGAGCACCGGGGCGGGGCCCAGGTCCCCGGTCTCCTCCTCGCGCAGCTCGACGTCGACCGTGCGGCGCTCCGCCGCGGAGCGGTCCTTGAGCGTCAGCCGGTCCTCGTCCAGCCGCGGCGGATCGGTGGCCCGCGCCGACCGGGCGGTCGACAGCGTCAGGCGTACGTCCGACCAGTCCTCGCCGGTGCGCTGCCAGACCATCGCGTCGGTCTCCAGCGTCAGGGAGTCCCCGTCGAGCACGGCCCGGTAGGCCGGCCGCCACAGCGCGCACGGGGTGAGGTGGCTCAGGCGCAGCCGGGCCGGCCCGGCCACCGCCGCCCGGACGGTCAGCTCGACATGGCCGACCAGCTCGGCGGGCCGCTCCTCGGCGAGGTCCATGGCCCGCCGGACGTCCCCGAGCTCGGCGGCGAGGGCCGCCAGCCGGGCCTCCACGGTGCGCAGCTCCTCGCCGTACGTGTCGCGCTCGTCGTCCACCCGGTCCATTTCGCGGCTCCAGCGGGCCGCTTCGCTCTCCCCGGAACCGGCGCCCTCGCCGATCTCCCGCAGCAGATCGGCGGCGAGGCGGCCGAGCAGGTCGAGACGGGCGCGCAGCCGGTCGCGCCGCTGCTCCAGGGTGAGCCGCTCCTCTTCGAGACCGTGCGCGCGGACGCGCAGGGCGGAGTCGTCGCCGGCGGACGGCACCGGCCCGCGTGGCGTCCAGCTCCGGACGATCCGCACATCGAGCACGGTCACGGGGTGATCGGCCGTCAGCTCGGCGTGGAGGGTACGGTCGACCGCCAGCGCGCTGACCGGCCCGAGACGCAGCCGCTGGACCCCGGCGTCCAGGTCGAGCACGGCGGCGCGCTCCACGTGGGCGCGGTCCTCCAGGCAGGTGACGGCGGTGACGGGCAGGGGGACCGGCTCCGGGGCCGTGGACGGGACCGGGGCCGTGGACGGGACCGTGGACATGGGTGTGCGTCAGCTCCTGCGGTTGCCGCCGACCAGGGCCTTGCCGGCCGGGATACGGATCTCATAGCCGCCGTCGAGGGCGGCGGTGCCGCCGGCGGGCAGGTCGACCCGCCAGACGCGGGTGCCCGGGGCATGGTGCTCGGGCCCGGCGCCCTCCTCGGGCGCCGTCCAGTCGGCACGTTCCTCGATCCGGACGTCCGGTTCCGAGGTGACCGGCACCCGCTCGCGGACCTCGACGGTGACGGGCCTGGCGAGCCGGTTGGCCAGCTCCACGTGGACGCGGTGGCCGAGCACGGTGGTGTTGCCCCGCAGGCCCGAGGTGGATTCGTGGAGGTTCGTACGCCGGGTGACCCGGATGCCCTCGGCGGGCCCGAGCCCCACGCGGCGGACACCGCCGGGGGCGAGCGTCGGCAGCGCGGCGGTCAGCAGGAAGTCGTCGTCCACGGTGACCTCCACCGGGCCGGCCAGCAGAGCATGGTCGGTGGCGTTGGAGAGCACCAGCGTCGCGTACACGGTCTGCTCCACGGACGGCACGCACACGTACTCGGTACGCAGCCCGACCGGGAGCTCGGTGACGGTGACGGTGTGCCAGGTGCCGTCCGAGGGGATGTCGGCGCGGGCGCCGGCGTCGAAGCGGTGGTCGAAGGAGCCCGCCGACTCACGGGGCCGCACGGCGTGCCCGGGCAGCGGCAGCGCGGCCACCGCTTCGGCGCGCCGCCGGTGTTCGGCCGCCACCGCGTCGAAGGGCGCGTCGGGAAACAGCCGGCCCCGGCGATCGCCCGGCTCCTCGGGCCCGCACAGGACGAGCGCGGCGTAGTCGAGCTCGGCTCCGCTCGGCCGGGGCGGGCCGGCCACCGGTGCCGGAGGCGGTGGGGGTGCGGCGTGCCCGGGAGCCGCGGGTGCGCCGGGTGCGGCAGGCGCCGGTGGCACGGCGGGCGCCGGTGGCACGGCGGGCGCCATGGCGGCGGGCGGCCCCGCCAGGCCCCCGCCCGCGGTACGCGGCCTGCCGCCCGGGCGGGACCTGACCGGCTGCGCGGGGGCGGGTATCCCGTCGTGGACCTCGGGAGCCGCGCCTCCCCAGCCGCCCGCACCGCCGGGCGCCGGGTGCGCGCCGGGCGGCCCGCCGTACGCCCGCGGCGCCGGGGAAGGTGGCGGTGGCGGAACGGAGCCGCCCACGGCGGCCACGGGGACGGCCTCGGTCGCGGGGCGGGGGCCCGCCGCGTCGTAGCCGGTGAACAGGTCGGCGAGGCCCGCCGGGGGCTCGCGCCAGCCGGAAGGCGCGGGGGCGGGCTGACGGCGCCCGATCCGCACCGAGCGGAGGCGGGGCAGGTCGGTGCGGCGCCGCAGGTCGGCGGTGGCCAGGCCGATGCGCACGCCGGTCCAGTCCTCGCCGGTGCGCTGGGCGACCGAGGCACGCATCACCAGACGGCCGGTGCCGTCACCCTGACGGTGACTGAGACGGTAGGCGGGCACCCAGACGGCGCCCGGCACTCCGTACTCCAGCTCCACCTCGACCTCCGTGACCCCGTCCGCGCCCCCGTCGCCGTCCCCGTCCGCGGCACCGGCACCGGCACCGGCGAGGGTCAGCACCGCGCACACCGTGGTCTCCACGTGCGCTGACGGTGCGTCGGTGGAGGCCCGCTCCAGCCTGTCCGTGGCGACGGCCAGCTCGTGCTCGACGCGGCTCAGCTCCTGCTCCAGCTCGACGAGGCGGCCGTGCAGCCGGGTCAGCCGCTCGTCGACGAAGCCGGCCAGTTCGAGCCACGCGTCGACCGGGGTGCGGCGGTGCGGGTCCTCGCGCTTGCGGCCCGGCGGCACCGGGTGCAGCGCCCTGATCTCCTCGATGCGGCTCAGCTCCCGGTCCCGGCGGCCCCGCGCCGCCGCGTACGCGTCGCTCAGCCGCTCGACGTCGCGCCGCAACTCGTCGGGCGTACCCGCGCCCAGCGGCTCGGCCTCCACGTCCACCCGGGCCTCGGTGACGCGCACCCCGGCGCCGCCGAGGACCCGGGCCCGCAGTGAGCCCGGATCCAGCGAACGCGGCAGTCCCGTCACCCGCACCCGGCCGCCCGGCGGCACGCTGCCCCGGGCCAGGCGGCGGCAGACCGCGCCCCGCGCGTACACCACGACCGAATCGAGGGCCGATCCCCACCTCTGCGCTGTCCCAGCCGTCATGTGCTCCGCCCCCCGACGTCTCCGTGTGGGGCGAAGCCTACGCGGGGGCGGCGGGAGAGGTCTCCCACCGCCCCGTGCGGTGCCGCCGGTCAGACGCCCGGACGTGGTCCGCCGACGCCCACCGGTACGCCCTTGCCGATCGTGACCTTCACCGATGTCGTCCTGGGGGCCGCGCGGTTGGCCTCGTGCAGGAGACCGAGCGGGTTCGTCGTCATCTCCAGCGTGTACTCCCGCGGCGGGAGCTCCATCAGCGCGCTGACGTCGAAGGACTGTCCGTCCAGCGCCTTGTCGTAGACGTCCGCCCAGCCGATGGAGACGCCCATCGTCAGGGTCGTCGCGTTGGCGTTGTGTGAACACGAGTTGTAGACGGGGTTGACGGGCGTGCCGGGGAGGGTGGCGTCCGCGACCTCCAGGTCGACCAGGCAGAACGCGACCTTCGGTGACTCGCGCACCACCTGGCCGCCGGCGTCGATGAGCCGGTAGCGGGAGATGCCCTCCATGTGGAAGTGCTTGTGCTCGTCGTGGTACGTCATCAGGCCGACGGGCACCTCGTAGGACGACCCGTCGGAGCGGGTGATCCGCTGGTAGGCGGGCAACACGTTGTTGCCGGGCGTCGCCGCCGCGGCCTCCTCCTTGGTGCGCCGCCCGGTGACGTGCAGGGCCCCCGAGCCCAGGTTCGCGGGCGCGCCGGTGAAGCGGAGCCAGGTGATACCGGTTTCGGGCTGGCGGACCAGGTCGTTGTCCGCGAGTTCCCGCTGGAGCGGTTCGAGGGCGGGCAGCCGGTCCGTGGGGGTGTCGGTGGCCGAGGCCGGGCCGGAGCCGGTGGCCAGGAGCGTGCCGAGTGCCAGCACGGCCACGGCCATCCAGGTGCGGGCGGTGGGCCGGCGTCGTCGTGTGCGTCTCATGACTGTCCTTCCGGTTGCTGTGGATACCTCGGTGGTCACGATCCGGGGGCGCGGTTCACGGCCGGGAGGCCGTCCCCGCCCGGCGCCCCGTCCCGGGTCGCCCCGGTGGGGCGTTCGCCGAACGCCCCCTCGCCCTCGGTCAGTTCGCGTTCGCTGGCCGCTATCGCGGGTTCCTCCGCCGACAGGTCCATGCCGCGGGTCAGGGCGTGGTAGAGGGCTCCGGAGACCGCGAGGCCGACCACGAAGGCCACGTCGACCCCGCCGAGCGCCGCCGCGACGGGGCCGGTGAAGGGGCCCACCACCATGAACGGCACCATCAGGAGCAGGCCCACGCCGTAGGCCAGCAGGCCGCGCCACGCCCAGGCGCCGTAGATGCCGTCGGGGCGGAAGAGGTGGGTGATGGCGTAGTGGCCGCGCCGGACGAAGAAGTAGTCGACCAGGTTCACCGCGGTCCACGGGATCAGCAGGTACAGCATGAGCAGCAGGGCGTTGCCCAGCGCGGTGGAGAAGTCGGCCGACACACCGAGCCCCACGGCGCACCAGACGACGGCGAGCCCGCTGATGGTCAGCACCCGGGACCGCCGGCCGGGGCGGATCGGGCGCACCGAGTCGATCCCGGTGAGCACGGTGAGCATGCCGCTGTAGGCGTTGAGTCCCATGGTGGCCACGAGCGCGAGCACCGACAGCAGCGTCAAGGTGGCGCCCAGGCCGTCCACCACCTGGTCGCCGGCGGCGCGGGTGCCGGCCAGCGGGTCGTTCACGCCCAGGCCGGCGGCCATCCAGGCGCCGATCGGGATGAGCCACATCGGTGACCCCGCCGCGCCACCGAAGACGGAGGCGACGATCCGGGACGTCGGGGTGGAGCGGGGCAGGTAGCGCGAGTAGTCGGAGACGTACGGGGCGTACGAGATGTTGTATCCGGCGGCGGCGGTGAACTGCGCCATGAAGGCGACCAGTGTGAAGCCGCCCGCGTCCGCCACCGCGTCGGCCGGGCCGGTCACCCGGCCGGTGAGGATGCCGATCGACAGCGCCAGCCAGCAGGGCGCCGAGCACCAGAACAGCACCTGGAACGCCCGGTGCAGCCAGTCGTGCCCGTAGACCGCCAGGACCACCGCGAGGACGGTGATGCCGATCCCCACGGCCGTCACGTCCCAGCCGAAAACCGCCTCCAGGCCGTGGCCGATGATGATGGTGTCGACGACGTTGAAGCCGACGAAGGTGAACAGTGTCGCCGCCAGGGGCACGATCACCCCCCGGTACCCGAACTGGCCGCGTGACTGGATCATCTGCGGCAGCCCGAGCTGCGGGCCCTGGCTGGCGTGGAACGCCATGAAGAACGTGCCCACCAGCAGCCCCAGCGCGCTGGCCAGCACCGTCCACCCGATGGACAGACCGAGCCCGGGGCCGATGAACCCGAGCGACAGGGTGAAGGGCTGGAAGTTGCCCTGGAACCAGAAGGGCCCCTGCTTCCACAGCCTGCCGTGCCGCTCGGCGAAGGGGACGTGCTGGATGGAGAGGCTTTCGATGACCTCCACGCGGCTGGGATCGGGGTTCGAGCGATGGTCAGTCCGGACCGCCATGGACCCTCCCGTTCTCGTTCGCTCCGGGACGGAACAGCCCGGAATCGGAGGCCCGAGTGTGCGGTCACCGCGCACGGGACGGCAATTGTGCGGCACTCAAACGCGACCTCTTCCTTTGTGGCGCGCCACGATGCAGCATGTGCGCGATGACAGCACCGACAGCCGCCTTCCGGGTCGGCGACCTCGTGCGTTCCCCCGCCCTCCAACTGCGCGTGCTGGCGGGCGAGGGCGGGCTGCACCGGCACGTCTCATGGGCACACGTGAGCGAGCTGGAGGACCCCACCCCGTGGCTGCTCGGCGCGGAGCTGATCATGACGACGGGGATCGCGGTTCCCCGCACCGCCGTCCGGCAGCGCGCCTACGTCGAGCGGCTGGCCGACGCGGGCGTCGCCGCGCTCGCCCTCTCCGCGCACCTGCACGTCCCCCCGCTGCGCCGGGAGTTCCTGGCGACGGCCGACGAACGGTCCCTGCCGGTGCTGGAGTTGCCGTTGCAGGTGCCCTTCATCGCCGTGGCGCAGGAGGTGGCCGCCGCCCTCCAGGCCGGTGCCCGGCGGAGGCTCGGCACCGAGCTCCAGGTCTTCGGCGCCCTGCGCTGGCTGGCCGCCGAGGGCCTCACCGCGGCGGAGCTCTTCCGCAAGCTGGAGCAACTGTCCGGCTACGCCCTCTACCTGTGCACGCCCGCCGGGGGCCCGCTGCTGCCCGGCGTCCCCGTACCGCCCGCCCGGCACGCGGCGCTGCTGCCCGGCTCGGCCGACCCCGCCCCGACCGTCCCCGGCGGGTACGTCCTTCCCGTGCCCGCCCCCGGCAGACCGGCCGGCTACCTGCTGGCGCTGGAACGGCGGGCAGGGACGAGGGGGGAGGGCGAGCCGCGGGCGCGGGCAGGCGCGCGAGGGGAGGGCGAGCCGCAGGGCGAGGGCGCGGAACCGGCCGGACTGGGCGTCGTCCAGCACATCGCGACCGTCGCCGCCCTCCAGGTCTCCATGGTGCGTCACGAGCGTGAGACGCTCCGCCGCCAGGGGGCGGAGACGCTGGCGGAACTCCTCCAGGACGTCCTGGACCCGGACACCGCCCGCCGCCACCTCAGCCGGCTGGGGCTGACCGCCGACGCGCCCGTCCTCCTCGCCGTCCTCGACGGTGGGGACGACGGGCCGCTGGACGACGCCGCGGTGGTGCAGGCCCTGGACGACTCGGCCGTGCCCCACCTGGTGCTGCGCCGGCACGAAGGGCTGTACGTGCTCCTGACCGACTCCCCGGAGGCGCGCTCCGCCCTCACGGCACTGCCGCGCACCAGAGCCGGCGTCTCACGCCCCTTCGCCCCCGGCGGCAGCCTCGGCCTCGCGCGGCGCGAAGCCGTGCTGGCACTGCGCCGAGCGGGCACCTCGGGCGCGTCCTTGGTGGTGTTCGGCGACGACCTGACGGACCGCTGGCTGCACGAGGACCCGTCCGTCCTGCACGGGCTGGTGGACCAGGTGCTCGGCGCGGCACTGCGCTACGACGCCGAGCACGGCAGCGCGCTGGTGCTCTCGGCGCTGACCTGGCTGGAGCGGGACCGGTCCACCGAGGAGGCGGCGCGGGCGCTGCACATCCACCCCAACACCCTGCTCTACCGGCTGCGCCGCTTCTCCGGGCTCAGCGGCAAGGACCTGTCGTCGACGGCGGACCTCACGGAGGTGTGGCTCGCCCTGCGGGCCGCGCACCTGTGCGGCCGGTTCCCGTGATGCCGGATGGGAAGACGTCAGCTCGTGGACTGTTCGATGACCTGGGCGATGTAGAGCGGTTCGCCGAGCTTCTCGATCAGGTCGAGCTGGGTGTCCAGGTAGTCGATGTGGTGCTCCTCGTCGGCGAGGATCGACTCGAAGAGGTTCGCGGAGGTGATGTCGCCCTTGGCGCGCATGACGTCGATGCCGCGCCGGAGCCGGTCGATCGCCTCGACCTCGATCTCCCGGTCGGCCTCGAACATCTCCTTGGCCGTCTGTCCGACGCGGACGTGGAACAGCCGCTGGTAATTGGGCAGGCCGTCCAGGAAGAGGATGCGGTCGGTGAGGACCTCCGCGTGGTTCATCTCCTCGAACGACTCGTGGCGTGTGCGCTCGGCGAGATGCGTCCAGCCGAAGCTCTGCTGCATCTTCGCGTGCAGGAAGTACTGGTTGATCGCCGTCAATTCGGCGGTGAGCTGCTCGTTGAGGAATTCGACGACCTCGGAATCGCCCTTCATGGCGAGGCTCCTTCCGCACGTGGGCGGGCGGACTCCTCCATCGTGGCACCGTGGCACTGATCGGTTCCAGGAAGTCAGGCCTTGCTTGGTCGGCCCGGGTCGTTGCTCTTTCTACGGATGTAGGTCCGCGGACGTGATTCCGCGGACCAGGTCGCGGATACGGTCGCCCGCCTGGGCCGGCTCGTGCGCGGGGGCCGGGAAGAGGACGCGGACGTCGCGGTGGTTCGTGGCGTATTCGCAGCGCAGCGTGATCCCGTGGCGGTCCAGGGCGAGGGGCTGTACGCGGACGACCCCGTGCGGCAGGCCCGGTTCGGCGAGCCGGGTCAGTCGGGTGACCACGTCCTGGTGGGCGCCGGCCAGGTGCGTCAGCATGGCCGCCTCGTCGACGGCCAGTGGGTCCGCCTCCGCCCGGGCGAGTTCGCCGAGGCTTACGTCCACCGTGTCCGTCGCCGTGTCCGTCACCGTCGTGAGGGACGCCCGTGCGGTGTCGAGACGGAGACGGGGGTCGTCCGGCGGCCCGGCCGGGGCGAGCCATCCGGAGAGGGTCACCTTGGCCCGCACCCGGTCGCGTACGGAGAGGGGGGCGATGTCGGTGAACTCCATGAGCGCTGCCAGGGGGCCGCGCGGCGCGCACGCGGCGTGTGCCGCGAGGGGGCTCTCGGCCGGCGGATGCAGCGTCACCCGGCCCTTCCGGTCGACGCAGTGGGCACCGATCAGGTCGTACTGCCGGCCCTCCGTGGTGAGCGTCAGGGACACCGCTCGGGCCAGTACCGAACGGACGTGCTCGGCGCTGCTCGGTGCCGGCACCGGTCCCGGTCCCGGGACGTGGGGAGCGCTCATGGGGAACCTCCAATTAGGTAAGCCTTGCCTAACCTAGTGGAGTCAGTCGTCCCCGTCCAGCCGTCGTACGCGCTCCGCGTCGCACGTCCTGGGGCAGGTCAGGCACGCCTGGGCCGGCTCCAGCTTGTAGTAGAGGCAGCACCCGAGCCGGGTGCGGGTGGGGTGACGCTGCCCCCGCCGGCCGTCCAGGACGCGGAAGTCGGCGCCGCCCGGGAACGGCGGGAGTCCGGTCGGGAGCAGCGCGGTCGCGGCCCGCACGGCCCGTTCCTCCTCACCGAGCGCGCGCCCCAGGTACCAGATGCCGGAGACGAGGTCGTCGGCGACCATGCCCCACAGGGCGCGCGGCCCGCGCCGGACGTGCGGGCCGATGGCGGCCAGCAGGGGGCGTACGTGGTCGGCGACGGCGGACCGCAACTCCGCGCGCAGCGCCTCCTCGTGGCCGAGCACCCGCACCCCCGGCAGGAGCGCCGCCGGGTCGTCCGGCAGGCAGGCGAAGCCGGACGTGGGCGTCACCTCGAAGGCGCCGCTCGCCGGATCGAGCCGCACCTCGCGCGGGTGGACGCGCGGGACGCGTCGCTCCAGGTACCAGGCGCCGCTCATCAGCAGGCTGACCGACCAGAGGTAGTCGTGCAGTGCCCGGGAGGCGGCGACGTCCCGGCGGGGGGAGTGTCCGTGGCGTTCCCGGATGCGCGCGTCCTCGGCGTCGACGAAGGCGTCCAGTGCCGCCGGGCTCTCCGCCAGCTCCGCTCCGTCGATCTGCCCTCCGGTGGCCGGGCCGAGTGCAACCCGTACGTCGAGCGCTTCACAACGGGCCGCCAGGCGCAGGTACGTGCTGGTGAGGGCGGCGGCCGTGCGCAGGGTCCGGCCGGGCGCGGCTGTCCCCGGTGCCATGGTCATCGGCGCTCCAGTGTGAGGGGAGGTAGGTAAGCCTAACCTTAACCACGAGGTGGATGTCCAGTGATCACCGGGCCATGTCCCGCGCGTGGGGCGGAAGTTGAACCCTTAGGGTTGCCTAACCTAGGCTGTCGCCGCCGATGTGGCGGAAACCGTCGGCCTCCCCACCTCTTCGACTCCGGAAGGGGCCGCCGCCATGCGGTTGTACCTGCTCGCCCTCAACCCCACCGATTCGGTCAGCGAAGGCTTCCTGCCGGCAGCGGCCCGGCTCGGCCTCGACGTCACCGTGCTCACCGACCAGCCCGAAGCCCACCGCCGCCGCCATCCCGGGATCGACATACGGGAGTGCGACGTACGCGACTTCCGCGCCGTCATCACCCGCATCGCGACCCACCGCACGCCGGACGCGGTCTTCACCAACAGCGACCACCTCCAGACCCAGGCCGCCCTGGCCGCCGAGTACTTCGGGCTGCCGGCAAAGAGCTGGCGGGCCGCGCTGCGCACCAAGGACAAGGCCCACATGCGCCGCCACCTCGCGGCGACCGGCGCCGACACGGTGTGGGCCGCCGAACTGCCCGCCGAGTTCCCGGCCGGAAAGGGCCTCACCGCCGAGTCCCCGGCCGGACCGGCCCGCCCCGCCGGATTCCCGGCCGCCGCCGGGCACGACCTCCCGGCCCTGCTGTCGCGTCTCGACGTGCCCTTCCCGTGCGTGGTCAAACCCCGCGAGGGCGTGGCCAGCGAGGACGTGGTGCTGGTCGACCGGGCCGAGGACCTGCTGCCGCGCTGCCGGGAGATCCGGGCGCGGCGGCCGCACGCGGCGCTGGTCGTCGAGGAGTACCTCGCCGGTGAGCTGTACACCCTGGAGACGCTCGGCGACGGCCGCGTCCGCCACGTGCTGGGCGGCTTCCACACCGAACTGTCCCCGCCGCCGTACTTCATCGAGGAACGCCTCACCTTCGTCCCGGCCCACCCCGAGCCGGTCGTCGCGCAGGTCCTCGCCCAGCTCGACGCCCTGGGCGTCGGCTTCGGCGCCTGCCACACCGAGTTCGTGGTCCACGAGGGCCGCGCCCGCCTCATCGAGGTCAACTACCGCGCCATCGGCGACCAGTGCGACCTGCTCCTCGCCGAGCTTCTCGGCATCCCGCTCTTCGAACACATCCTGCGTACGCACCTGGGCGAGCCGCTCCCGGCGGACCTCGGCGCCCGCACCGACGGCGCGGCCCGGCTCGAATACCCCTGCGCCCAGAGCGCCGGGACGCTGACGGCCGCCCCCGCCGCGGCGGACGTGACCGTGGACGGCGTGGCCCTCACGTACCGGCCGCTGCGTGGGGTCGGCGAGCGGCACGAGCTGTACCACACCAACCGCGACTTCCTCGGCGTGCTGCGGGCCACCGGCACCGACCAGAAGACCGTCGACCGCGTGGCCGCCGACTTCCTCGCCGCGCAGCGCTGGGAGATCACCCCGTGACCACCGCGACACCGTCCGACACCGCCGAGCGGGACCTCCTGCTCCGCGTGCTCGGCGCGCTGCTGCGCGAGGACGTGGTCGGCCTGCGCGGCCGCTCCACGCTCGTGCAGCGGCAGGACGGCCCCTGGCTGCGGCTCCCGATCCCCGGACGGGAGCGGGGTGCCTTGCTGCTGCCCGTCGTCGAGGACGGGTTCCAGAGCGTGTACGCCGCCCGGCTGCCGCTGCTCGTACGGGAGCCCGGCGGCGCCGAACTGACCGGCCACGACCAGGTGCTCGACGCCCTGCGGGCGCTCGCCCACCCGGACGACCGCGGCGGCTTCGACGCCTTCGCCGAGGAGTGCCGGCAGACCCTCGCGACCATGCGGCTGCACGCCCGCACCCACGAGGACGTCACCGGCGCCCTGACCGCCCGCCACGGCCCCGACCCCGCCCACTGGACCGGCCTCGCCGGCGGCCTGGCCCACGACACGCTCGCCGCCCGCCACGACCACCCCGTCTACCCGACCGCGCGGGGGCGCGCCGGGCTGGACGAGCGGCAACTGCGCGCGTACGCACCGGAGTTCCACCCGCGCTTCGCGCTGCGCTGGCTCGCCGTGCCGCGTGAGGCGCTCACCGTGCGCGGCCCGCTCCCGGACCGCTGGCCCACACCCGCGACGCTCGGGCTGCCGCGGCTCCACCGCAGCCACCTCGCCCTGCCCGTCCACCCCCTCACGCTGGGCGCCCCGCTGCGCGAGGCCCTGCGCGACACCGGCCTGGAGCGGGACGCGGTCCTCGCCGAGCGCCCGTACCTCGACGCCGTACCGACCCTGTCCATGCGCACGGTGGCACTCACCGCCGATCCGGCCCTCCACCTCAAACTGCCCCTCGCCACCGCCACCCTGGGTCTGCGCAACCGCCGGACCATCAAGCCCGGCACCCTCGTCGACGGCGCCGCCTGCCAGCGACTGCTGGAGGCCGTGATCGCACGCGAACCCCGCTTCCGCGACACCGTGCTGCACGCCGACGAGACGGTCCACGCCCACGCCGGGCACGAACTCCTCGCCGTGCTCTGCCGCCGCCTTCCGGCCGGCCTCGACGACACCGTCGTCGTCCCCATGGCGGGCCTGCTGAGCCGGGCGCCCGGAGGCCGCCTGCTGATCGACCACCTCGCCGACCGCTTCTACGGCGGCGACCCGGTCGCGCTGCTCGACGCCTGCCTCACCCCGCTCCTCGACTGGCAGACGACGCTCTACGGCCATGGCATCGCGCTGGAGTCACACCAGCAGAACATCTCGCTGGTACTGGACCGCCACGCGGGACACACCCGGCTGCGCCTGCTGCTCAAGGACAACGACGGCCCGCGCGTCAACACCACGCGCATGCGCGAGACGCTGGGCCCCGACGCCCCCGACCCGGCCGCCTTCGACGACGCCCGCATCCTGGGCGCCGACGACCGGGCCGTCACCGACCTGTTCACCACGATCACCGTCCACCTTTGCGCCGGTGCCTACGCCTTCGGGCTCGCCCGCCACGGCCGTGCCCCGCTCGGGACGCTGCTCGGGCTGGTACGCGACCGGCTGGCCGAGGCCGTGGAGCGGCTCGGCACCGCGCCGGGGGAGCCGGGTGCGGTGCTCCGCGCGCACGTGCTGGACGCGCCCGAACTGCCGGTCAAGGCCATGGTCACGGCCGGGACCCTGCTCACCAAGGAACGCTCGGGCGCGGCGGACATCAACAAGCACTACACCACCGGCCCCAACTACCTCCGCTCTCCTCGCTCTCTCCGCACTGGAGCCGCTTGATGCCTCCGCTGAACGACCCGCCCGGCACCGCCACCATCCCCACCGCCACCGCCACCGCCACCACCCCCGCCACCGTCCCCACCGCCGACGAGGCGGTGGCCCACACACTGCTCAACTGCCTTCTGCGCGAGGTGTCCGGCCCCGAGCGCCAGGCCGTCGTCGCCGGCGGCCACCTGCTGCTGCGCCTGCCCCGCCGGGGCGTGCTGCTGCGCGTCGCCCTGCGCCGTACGTCCCTGATCGGCGCCCACCGGTTCACCGGGCCGGTGCGGGAACAGCGCGACGGCGGCTGGGCGGAGATCGCCTGGCGGCGCCTGGCCGCCCACGTACAGGACGAGCTGTCGCTGCGCACAGGGGTTCGCAACGAGGAGTTCCTGGAGCAGGTCGATTCCAGCCACCGGGCCGTATCCGTCGCGCTCGCGGCAGGGTCGGGGGACGGCCCCGCCCACGGCGGTGACAGGTGCGCCACCTACGTCGCCTCCGAGCAGTCCCTGCTGTTCGGCCACCGCTTCCACCCCACCCCCAAGGCCCGCTCCGGTGACCCCGCCTCCTGGCGGTCGTACGCGCCCGAGGCCGGGGCCTCCTTCCCGCTGCGCCACCTCGCCGTCCGCGAGCACCTGGTCGCCGAGGAGACCGCCGACGACGGCGCCGCCGCCCCGCTGGACCGGCTGCGCCCCGATGTCCCGCCCGGCTACCGGCTGCTGCCCGCCCACCCGTGGCAGTACGAGATGCTGCGCGACCACCCCGCACTGCGCGCCGCCCTCCACCGGGGCGACGTCCTCGACCTGGGGCGCGGCGGGCGGCCGTTCGCCGCCACCGCCTCCGTACGCACCCTCTACGACGGCGAGACGTTCCTGAAATTCAGCCTCAACGTCCGCATCACCAACTGCCTGCGCAAGAACGCCCGTTACGAACTGTCGGGCGCGGTCGCCCTGACCAGGCTGCTGGAGCCGGTCCTCACCGACCTCGCCACCCGTTTCCCCGGCAGCGCCGTGCTGCGCGAACCCGCCTACCGCACCCTCGCCCTGCCCGGCCCCGATGGTGCCCCGGACCGCGCCCTGCTCGAAGGCTTCGGCGTGATCGTGCGGGAAGGGCTGGCCGCCCGGATCATGCCCGGCACCACCCCGCTGCTCGCGGGTGCCGTCGCCGACGAGTACGCGATGGGCCCCGCCCATGTCTCCCACCTGCTGGCCGGGGCGGGTCCCGAGACCGCCCTCGACTGGTGGGCGGCGTACCTCGGACTGCTCGTCCCGCCCGTCCTGGCCGCCTACTTCGACCACGGGCTGGTGCTGGAGCCGCACCTGCAGAACGTCCTCGTGTGCGTGGACGACGACGGCATGCCCGCCCAGGTCCTCTTCCGTGACCTGGAGGGCGCCAAGCTCGTCCCGGAGCATCACGCGCGGGCCCTCGCCGCCCTGCCCGCCGAGGTCGCCGGGGCCCTGACGTACGACGCCGGGCGGGGCTGGGACCGCGTCGTGTACTGCCTGCTCGTCAACCACGTCGCCGAGATGCTCGCCGCCCTCGCCGACCTGCACCCGCACATCGAGCACGCCCTGTGGGACCGGGTCCGCGCCACCCTCCGGGCCCACGCCGACCGGCACGGACGTCCGCCACGGCTCGCCGCCCTGATCGCCGGCGCGCCGCTGCCCGCCAAGGCCAACCTGCTCACCCGCTGGGAGCGCAAGGCCGACCGCGAGGCCGGTTACGTACGCCTGCCCTCACCGCTCGCGGAGGACGTGCCGTCCACCGCCGACCCCGTCCGGAGCGCCGCCCGATGACCACTCCCACCGCCGCCGTACGCGACCGCGTCCTCGCCCTGTCCTGCGCCGAGCTGCCCGCCTACGTCTACGACCTGGCCGCGCTGCGCGAGCACGCCGCGGCCGTGCGGGCGGCCCTGCCCGGGCGTGTCGAGCTGTACTACGCCGCCAAGGCCAACCCGGAGCCGGAGATCCTGGCCGCGCTCGGCCCGTACGTGGACGGCTACGAGGTCTCCTCGGGCGGTGAGCTCGCGCACGTGGCAAAGGCGGTGCCGGACCACCCGCTGGCGTTCGGCGGCCCGGGAAAGACCCCGGCCGAGATCACGGCCGCGCTGGAGCGGGGCGTCGCCCGCTTCCACGTGGAGAGCGCGTACGAGCTCCACATGCTGGCCGAGCTCGCCCGACGCGTGGCGCCGGACACCCGCGTGGCCGTCCTGCTCCGCTTCAACGTGCCCGTGCCGGAAGGCTCGCTGGCCGGCAGTTCGCTGACGATGGGCGGCCGCCCGACGCCGTTCGGCCTCGACCCGAGTCACGCCGACGCGGCCGTCCGCCTGCTCACCGACGGCACCCACCCGCACCTCGAACTGCGCGGCGTCCACGCCCACCTGGCCAGCGGCCTGGACGCCGCCGAGCAGCTCGCGGTGGCCGAGTCCGTCGTCACCTGGGCCACCGGCCTCGCCGCACGGCACCGCGTCCGCCTCGCGGAGGTCAACGTCGGTGGCGGCATGACGGTCGACTACGCGGACCCGCACCGCCGGTTCGACTGGGCCGCGTACGGCGCGGGCCTCGCCCGCCTCGCCGCCGCGCACCCGGACCTGACCCTCCGCGTCGAACCGGGCCGCGCCCTGACCGCGTACTGCGGCTGGTACGCCACCGAGGTCCTGGACGTGAAGCACAGCCACGGCGAGGAGTTCGCCGTGGTCCGCGGTGGCACCCACCACCTGCGTACCCCCGCCACCAAGGGCCACGACCAGCCCTGCTCGGTCCTGCCCGTGGACACGTGGCCCCACTCCTGGCCGCGTCCCTCGGCCCGGCGCGACCGGGTCACCCTCACCGGCCAGCTCTGCACCCCCAAGGACGTTCTCGCCCGGAATGTCCCGGCGCCCGGGCTCCGGGCCGGCGACCGGGTGGCGTTCGGCCTCGCGGGGGCCTACGCGTGGAACATCTCGCACCACGACTTCCTCATGCACCCCCGGCCGGGCTTCCACTTCCTCGGCCGCTGACGCGAAAAGGCGCCGGGGGGGGGGGGGGGGGGGGGGGGGGGGGGGGGGGGGGGGGGGGGGGGGGGGGGGGGGGGGGGGGGGGGGAGAGAGGGGGGGGGGGGGGCGTT
>NZ_JBVIGF010000006.1:93837-503900 GCF_055570965.1 Streptomyces sp. NPDC031064 | reverse complement strand
ATCCCCCCCCCCCCCCCCCCCCTCCCCCCCCCCCTCCCCCCCCCCCCCCACCACCCCCCCCCCCCCCCCCCCCCCCCCCCCCCCCCCCCCCCGCCGCCGTCGACGTTCAGGGGCGGCTGGTGAGGTATCCGCCCATCGCGGTGAAGTAGTCCGTCGCCGGCATCTCCTCGCCGTCCTCCGTACGTATGCGGGTGATGGCGAGTCCGTGGTTGCGGCCGGTACGGGCGTCGGCGCCGGCGACGATCACCACGCCGTCGCCCTCGCGGTAGAAGATGCGGCCGGGCGTGCCGCCGTAGCGGCCCTCGGAGACGAACGCCGACAGGATCTCCAGGCGCTTGCCCTTGTGGAAGGTGAAGGCGCTCGGGTACGGGGCGGACTGGGCGCGGACCAGGCGGTCGAGGTCCTCGGCGGGCCAGTTCCAGTCGATGCGGATGTCCTCGGCGGACCGCTTGTGGAAGAAGCTCGCCTGGGACCGGTCCTGCTTGGTGAAGTCGGTGCGCCCGGACGCGATGAGGTCGAGCGCGCCCGTGGTGACCGGCGCGATGAGGTCGACCGTCTTGTGGAACAGGTCGGTGGCGGTGTCCCTGGGACCGACGGCCACCGCCTTCTGGAGCACGATGTCACCGGCGTCGAGCTCGTCGTCCATCATGTGCGCGGTGACGCCGACCTCGCTCTCGCCGTTGATGAGGGCCCAGATCAGCGGGGAGAAGCCCGCGTACTTGGGCAGCAGCGAGTCGTGGACGTTGAGGGTCCCGTGGCGCGGCAGGTTGAAGATGCGCGGGGGGATCCACGTCCGCCAGTTGTTGGCCACGATGATGTCCGGCTCCGCCTCCTTGAGGAGGGTGAACAGCTCCTCGTCGTCGGGACGGTTCCGGATCACCACGGGCACGCCGTGCTCCGCGGCCAGGTCGGCGACGGAGTCGCTCCAGATCTTCTCGTAGGCGTGCTCGCTCTTGGGGTGGGTCACAACCATCACGACGTCGTGTTCGGAGTCCAGGAGAGCTTGCAGGGTGCGATGTCCCCAGGTCTGATAACCGAACATGACGACCCGCATGGGTTTCCTCCTCAGAGAAGTGATGGACCGGGCCAAGTAAAGCAAGCCTTACCTAATGGCGCAACGAGGCCGAATTTTGAGTGGTGTTCGCCTCTATGAGCCATGTCTTGTCCGTTTTGCCCCGTCGACAGAGCTCGCAGATCAGGTTAGCTTTACCTAAGTTCTGCTCGGCCGCCGCTCGTCGGTGTGCCCTGCTCCCGTTCCCCAAACGCCTGACAAGCGGCTGTCCCGCACGATGGGAGTGACATGTCACAGGCTCTTCCTGACGACGCACCTCTGATCCACGACCTCATAGGCATCGGCTTCGGCCCGTCCAATGTGGCCATGGCGATCGCGCTCAGCGAGCACAACGCAAGCGTCGACAGGCAGGAGGCGGTCACTGCTCACTTCTTCGAGCGGCAACCGAACTTCGGCTGGCACCGCGGCATGCTGATCGACGATGCCACCATGCAGGTGTCCTTCCTCAAGGACCTGGTGACGCTGCGCAATCCGGCGAGCGAGTACAGCTTCCTCTGCTACCTGAAGAGCAAGGGGCGGCTGATCGACTTCATCAACCACAAGAACCTCTTCCCGCTGCGGGTCGAGTTCCACGACTACTTCGAGTGGGCCGCCGCGAAGGTGGACGACATGGTGTCCTACGGGCACGAGGTCGTCGCCGTGCGGCCGGTCGTCCAGGACGGCGTCATCCAGTACGTGGACGTGACGGCCCGTTCGGGCTCGGAGACGGTCGTCCACCGCGCCCGCAACCTCGTCATCGGCACGGGCCTGCGGCCGCAGATGCCCGAGGGCGTCGAGCGCACGGACCGGATCTGGCACAACTCCGACCTGCTGGCGCGGGTGGAGGGCCTCAAGGACGCCGACCCGTCCCGCTTCATCGTGGTCGGCGCCGGACAGAGCGCCGCGGAGAATGTGGCCTACCTGCACCGGCGCTTCCCCAACGCCGAGGTCTGCGCCGTGTTCTCCCGCTACGGCTACAGCCCCGCCGACGACAGCAGCTTCGCCAACCGCATCTTCGACCCCGAGGCGGTCGGCGAGTTCTACACCGCGCCGGAGGAGATCAAGCGCAAGCTGATCGGCTACCACGGCAACACCAACTACTCCGTGGTGGACATCGACCTCATCGACGACCTCTACCGCCAGGAGTACCAGGAGAAGGTCCTCGGTACCGAGCGGCTGCGGTTCCTGAAGGTCTCCCGGCTCACCGACGTCGTCGAGACGCCGGACAAGGTCCGCACCACGGTCGAGTCGCTGGTGACGGGTGAGAAGACCCCGCTCGACGCCGACGTGGTCGTCTACGCCACCGGATACCGGTCGGCCGACCCGCTCGGGCTCCTCGGCGAGGTCGAGGCGTACTGCCGCCGTGACGACGAGGGCCGCGTCCGCGTCGAGCGCGACTACCGCATCACGACGGACCCCGAACTCCGCTGCGGCATCTACCTCCAGGGCGGCACCGAGCACACGCACGGCATCACGTCCTCGCTGCTGTCGAACACCGCGGTCCGGGTCGGCGAGATCCTCGACTCGATCCTCGACCGGGGCAAGGAGCCGGTGGCCGGAGCCCGGCGCGCCGCCGACGAGATCGGTTCGTCCCTCTGATCGCCCTCTGATCACCCCCTGATCAAGCCGCCCCCCACAGTTCCGGCCGCCCGGTGGCCGTCTCACGCCGGGCGGATGTGACGCGCACCGTGAAACCCCCGTGAAAGGAAACACCCGTGTCCCTTGGTACACGCCCCGCGCTGGCCAGGATCGCCAGAACCATCCCCCGCGTGGCCGTCGCCGCCGTCGCCGCGCTGGCGCTGACCGCCTGTGGTGGTGGCGCCGAGAAGACCGACGCCAAGCCGTCCGACAAGGCCGCCGGCGCGAAGTCGGCCGCCTTCCCGGTGACGGTCGAGCACAAGTACGGCAGCACGACCATCGAGTCGGAGCCGAAGAAGGTCGTCACCCTCGGCCTGTCCGACCAGGACGCGGTGCTGGCGCTGGGCGTCAAGCCCGTCGGCGCGGTGGACTGGTTCAAGGAGCAGCCGTACGGCAAGTGGCCGTGGACCAAGGAGCTGTGGGGCTCGACGCCGCCGCAGATCGTCGGTGAGCGCGACGAGTACAACATGGAGAAGATCGCGGCGCTCAAGCCGGACCTGATCATCGCCCAGTACTCGGGCATGAAGAAGGAGCAGTACGACACCCTCTCCAAGATCGCCAAGGTGGTCGCCCAGCCCAAGGGCGCCGAGGACTACCAGGCGTCCTGGCAGGTGATGACCCGCCAGATCGGCAAGGCGCTCGGCAAGAACGCCGAGACCGAGCAACTGATCAGCGGCATCGACGCGCGCTTCAAGGCCGTCCGTGACAAGCACCCCGAGTGGAAGGGCAAGACCGTCGCCGTCGGCGAGCCCTACGGCGGCAAGTACTCCGCGTTCTCGCCCAAGGACCCCAAGGTCGTTTTCCTGACCGAGATGGGCTTCACCACCTCCAAGACCTACCAGGACGCGCTGGGCAAGGAGAACATCGTCGAGCTCAGCTCCGAGCGCCTCGACGTCATGGACGCCGACCGGACCGTCTGGCTGGGCACGCCGGAGTCGGAGAAGGCCGTCAAGGCCGACCCGCTCTACAAGAAGCTGAAGGTCCACCAGGAGAAGCGTGACGTCTTCCTCCCGTACAACGACCCGGACATCGGCGCGGCGCTCTCCTTCAACACCGTGCTGAGCATTCCCTACGCCATCGACGAGGTCGTGGCGAAGCTCGAGGCCATCAAGTAGCCGACACGCCTGCCCGCGATGCGGCCGGCCCGTCCGTAGCCGCGCCTGCCCGGTGGTCCTCGCCACCGGGCAGGCGTCGCCGCTGCTGACCACGGACGCCACGTAACGACTCACCACAGACGCACAACCAGGGAAAGGCCGTACGAACGATGTTTGACGCCGAGTCGGACCGGACATCCACTGCCGGGATACCCGTCACCGGCGGGCAATCCGGCATCTGGCTTGCCCAGCAGATCGAGCCGGACAGCTCGGCCTACAACGTCTCGTTCGTCCTCGAACTCCGCGGCGGTATCGACCTGGACCGCCTGGCGTCCGCCGTCCGGCAGGCCTCGGAGGAAGCCGAATCCCTGCACGTCCGGTTCGTCACCGAGAACGGCGCACCACGCCAGATTCCCACCCGCTTCCCCGTCGGCGTCCCCGTCGTCGACCTGAGGGACGAGCGGGACCCGCTGGGCGCGGCCGAGCAGTGGATGGAAGCCGACCGCGACCGCCCCGCCGACCTCGCGGCCGGCCCGCTCTTCGCCCAGGTCCTGCTCCGGCTCGCGGACGACCACCTCTGGTGGTACCAGCGCTATCACCACATCGTCATCGACGGCACCGGCATCGCCCAGATCACCCGCCGCGCGGGTGAGCTCTACACGGCCGGGGAAGCGACGGCCGCCCCCGAGTGGGCACTGTCCCGCCTGGTCGACGCGGACATCGCCCACCGTGCGTCGGAGAAGCACGCGCAAGACCGTGCGTACTGGCTGGACCGGATGGCCGGCCGGCCCGAGCCCGTACGCCTGGTGGAGCGCTCCGCCGCGCCCACGAAGCGGAGGCTGCGCCGTACGACGGCACTGTCCCGGGAGCACACCGCCCGGCTGCGGACCGCCGCGGAGAACGCCGGTGTTCGGCTGTCCCGCCTCCTTGTGGCCGCCGTGGCCGCCTACCTGCACCGGGCCACCGGCGAACAGGACCTCGTCCTGGGCCTGCCCGTCACCACCCGGCAGGACCCCGGTACCCGGGACGTGCCCGGCATGGTCTCCAACATCCTTCCCCTGCGCCTGACCGTCCGCCCGGACATGACCGGCACCCAGATGGTCACCGCCGTCCGCACGGCGATCGCCGAGACCGTCGCCCACAGCCGCTACCGCGCCGAGGACCTGGCCCGAGACCTGGGACTCGTCGACGGCGTGCAGGAACTGGTCGGCCCCACGATCAACGTCCTGCCGACCGCCGAGGAGATCCGCTTCGGCGACCTCGAAGCCGACCTGGTGCCGCGGTGGCTCGGCCCCGTCAGCGACCTGGCGATCACGGTCGGCGACTTCTCGGACCACCAGGGCCTGCGCATCCACGTCGACGCGGACGCCGAGAGGTGCGACGAGCCGACCCTGGCGGAGCACCAGCGCCGCTTCCTCATGCTCCTCGACGCCCTCGTCGACGGCATGGACCGCCCCCTCGCCCACATCGAGCTGACCTCCGGCGCCGAGCGGGCCCAGCTCCTCGACGACTTCGGCGTCGCGCCCTGCGACGTGCCCGAACTGTCCTGGCCCGCCGCCTTCGAGCGCCAGGTGCGCCGCTCCCCGGACGCCGTCGCGCTCGTCTGCGAGGAGCGCGAGCTGTCGTACGCGGAGCTCAACGCCGCCGCGAACCGGCTGGCCCGCCTGCTGATCGCGCGGGGCGTGGGCGCCGAGGACGTCGTCGCCGTGGCCCTCCCGCGCTCGCCCGAACTGGTCGTCACCCTGCTGGCGGTGATGAAGGCGGGCGCGGCGTACCTGCCGCTGGACGCCGACCACCCCCAGGACCGCATCGCCTACATGCTCTCCGACGCCGGTGCCCGGACCGTCGTCACCACCCGCGACCTCGCCGGGGCACTCCCGGTCGCCCCCGGCGTCGAGCACGTCCTCCTCGACGCCCCGGCCGTCGCCGCCGAGTCCGCCGCGCTGGACGACTCCGACCCCGGCCTGCCCATCCCCCTGGACCAGGCCGCGTACGTCATCTACACCTCCGGCTCCACCGGCCGCCCCAAGGGCGTGGTCGTCTCGCACGACGGCGTCGGCAGCCTGATCGCCACCGCCACCGAGCGGATCGGCATCGACGCCGACAGCCGGGTCGTGCAGTTCGCCTCCGTCGGCTTCGACGTGACGGTCTGGGACCTGATCATGTCCCTGTGCGTCGGCGGCCGGATCATCGTCGTCCCCACCGAGCGCCGGGTCGCCGGGACCGCCCTGACCGACTACATCGAGGAGCACCTCGCCACCCACATGATCCTGCCGCCGTCCCTGGTGTCGGCGCTGCCGCAGGACTGTGAGCTGCCCGAGGGCGCGGTCCTCGTCGTCGGCACCGAGGCGGTGCCCAGCGAGCTGATCGCCCGCTACGCCGGGCGCCTCCAGGTCGTGGTCGCGTACGGCCTCACCGAGGCGACCGTCAACTCCACCCTGTGGGTCGCCGACCCCGACCGGCCGGGACCCGCGCCCATCGGCGAGCCCGACCCCAACACCCGCGCGTACGTGCTCGACGCCGCGCTGCGCCCGGTCCCCGTGGGCGTCGAGGGCGAGCTGTACGTCGGCGGGCGCGGCCTCGCCCGCGGCTACCTCGGCCGCGCGGGCCTGACCTCCGAGCGGTTCGTCGCCGACCCGTTCGGCCCGGCGGGCGCGCGGATGTACCGCACCGGTGACCGGGTGCGCTGGGGCGCCGACGGCAACCTGGAGTTCCTCGGCCGCGCCGACGGCCAGCTCAAGATCCGCGGCCACCGGATCGAACCGGGCGAGATCGAGAGCGCCTTCATGGCCTGCCCGGGCATCTCCCAGGCCGCCGTCCTCCTGCGCGAGGACCACCGGGGCGTCAAGCGCCTCGCCGCCTACCTGGTCGCCGAGGACGGCGCGGACGCCGACGCCGCCGTGGCCGCGGCCCGCGCCCAGGTGTCGGAGGCCCTGCCCGACTACATGATGCCGTCGGCGCTCGTCCTGCTGGACGGCCCGCTGCCGCTGACGCCCAACGGCAAGCTGAACGCCCGCGCCCTGCCCGAGCCGCGGTGGACGGCCATGACCGGTGACGCCGCCCCGACGACGCCCGCCGAGACCGCGCTCGCCGCGCTGTTCGCCGAGGTCCTCGGCCTGCCCTCGGTCGGCGTCCACGACAGCTTCTTCGAGCTCGGCGGCGACAGCATCGTCGCCATCCAGCTCGTCAACCGCGCCCGTGCGGCCGGGCTGGCGATCACCCCCCGCGACGTCTTCCGGCGCCGTACCGTCGCCGCGCTCGCGGCACTGGCCGACGCCGCCGGCGACCCGGCGGACGGCCCGGGGGCCGCCACCGCCGAACTGCCCGCGCCCTTCTCGCTCGCCGGCCTCGGCGACGCGGAGCGGGCCGAGTGCGTCGAGGCCGTCCCGGACCTCGTCGACGCCGTGCCGGCCACGCCGCTCCAGGAGGGCTTCTTCTTCCACGCCTCCGTCGACGAGACGGGCGCCGACGGTTACGCCGTACAGGACACCGTCGAACTCTCCGGTGACGTGGACCCCGACGCCCTGAAGGCCGCCGTCCAGGCCCTCCTGGACCGCCACCCCATGCTGCGCGCCGCCTTCCACCAACTGCCGGACGGCCGGATCGTGCAGCTCATCGGGGAACGCGTCGCGCTGCCCTGGCGCTTCGCCGACCTGTCCGGCCAGGACCGCGACAGCCGGGCGGCGGCCGCCGCGGACATCGCCGCCGAGGAGCGGGCGAAGGGCTTCGACCTCGCCACCGCCCCGCTGCTGCGGGCCGCGCTGATCCGCCACGGTGCCGAGCGGTCCCAGCTCGTCCTGACGCTGCACCACATCGTCGTCGACGGCTGGTCGGTGTCGCTCCTCATGCGGGAGCTGCTCAACGGTTACCGGCCGGGAGCCGCGGCCGAGCGGCCCGAGCCGGACCCGGCCTACCGGGCGTACGCACGCTGGCTCGCCGCCCGCGACCGCGCCGGCGCTCTGGAGGCGTGGCGCGAGGCCCTGGCGGGGCTCGACGCTCCCGCCCGGCTGCCCGTGCGCGGCACCGACGCGGACGAGGCCCGCACCGGCACCGTCACCGTGGAGCTGTCCGCCTCCAAGACCGCCGCCCTCACCGACCGGGCCCGCGGGCTCGGGCTGACGCTCGGCTCCGTCGCCCAGGGCGCCTTCGGGCTGCTGCTCGGCGATGTCACCGGCTCCCGCGACCTGGTCTTCGGCACCACCGTTTCGGGCCGCCAGGCCGCAGTCGAGGGCGTCGAGACGCTCGTCGGCCTCCTCATCAACACGCTCCCCGCACGGCTGCGGTGGCGGCCGGAACAGTCGCTGGCCGATGTCCTCGCGCGCTTCCAGGGCGAGCAGGCCGAACTGCTCGACCACCAGTACGTCGGTCTCGCCGAGATCCAGCGCGCCGTGGGGCGGGGCGAGTTGTTCGAGGCGCTGGTCGTCGTGGAGAACCTGCCGGACGCCGGTGAGCCGTCCGACCCGGCGGGCCTGGTCCGCCTCACCGGCTCCCACATCCGGGACGCCGTCCACTACCCGCTGGCGCTCACCGTCCTGCCCGGTGAACGGCTCCGGCTGCGCCTCGACCACGACCCGGCCCGGCTGGACTCCGCCGCGGCCCAGCGGTTCGCCGACCGGCTGCGCGCCGTGCTCGACCAGCTCGTCACCGACCCCCTCCGCCCCGTCGCGCAGCTCGCCCTGCGCACCGCCGAGGAGGACCGAGCCGCCCTCGACCGGCTGAGCGGCGGCCGGCACGCCCTGCCGGACGACACCGTCCACGCGGCCTTCACACGGCAGGCCCGCCGGACCCCGGACGCCACCGCGGTGGTCGACGAGGCCGGACGGACCACCTACGCCGAACTGGACGCCCGGGCCGAGGCGCTGGCCCACCGGCTGCTCGCCGGGGGAGTGACGCCCGAGTCCGTCGTCGCCGTCGCCGTCCCCCGCTCCACCGAAACGCTGGTCGCGCTGCTCGGCGTGCTCAAGGCCGGAGCCGCCTATCTGCCGGTGGACGTCGACTACCCGGCCGACCGGGTGCGCTACATGCTCGCCGACTCCGGGGCGCGCACCGTCGTCGTCACCGCGCAGTCCCGGACCCGGCTGCCCGGACTCGACGGGGTGACCCACGTCGAACTCGGCCGGGAGACGACCGCCGAGGCACCCGTGTGCGTCCCCGTCCACCCGGACAGCGCCGCGTACGTCATCTACACCTCGGGCTCCACCGGGCGGCCCAAGGGCGTCGTCGTCAGCCATCGTGCGGTCGTCGGCCAACTCCACTGGACCGCCGAGCGGTTCGGCTACGGCCCGGACGAGCGGGTGCTGCACCAGTACTCGACCAGCTTCGACCCCTCCGTCCTGGAGATCTTCACCCCGCTGCTCACCGGCGGGACCGTCGTGGCCGCCCGGCCGGACGGCCACCGGGACCCGGCGTACCTGATCGAGCTGATCCGCCGCGAGCGGGTCACCAGCATCGACCTCGTGCCCTCCCTCTACGGCGCGCTGCTCGCGGAGGACGGGGCGGGGCAGTGGTGGACCACCCTGCGCCGCGCCTTCAGCGGTGGCGAGGCGCTGCCCGTGCCGCTCGCCCGGCGCTGGCGGGAGCGCACCGGCGTCCCCCTGTTCAACGTGTACGGGCCCACCGAGGCCGTCATCCAGGTCACGAGCTGGGAAGCGGGGACCGGACCGGACGAGGGCGCGACCGTCCCCATCGGCGGCCCGGTGTGGAACACCCGCCTCTACGTCCTCGACCGCTGCCTCCGCCCCGTCGCGGAGGGCGAACCGGGCGAGCTCTACATCGCGGGCGCGCAACTCGCCCGCGGCTATCACGGACGCACCGCGCTGACCGCCGAGCGGTTCGTCGCGGACCCGTTCGGCGCTCCGGGCGAGCGGATGTACCGCACCGGAGACATGGTCCAGTTCAACGGAGACGGTGTGCTCACCTACCTGGGGCGCACCGACCACCAAGTCAAGATCAGGGGTAACCGGGTGGAACTCGGTGAAATCGAAGCCCGGCTGCGCGAAGAGCCGGCCGTCGGCGACGTCGTGGTCGTGGCCCGCGACGACGAGCGCGGGATCAAGCAGCTCGTGGCGTACCTGGTGCCCGCCGCCGGCGCGGACCTGGACACCGGTGCCGTGCGGGACGCCCTGACCGGCTCCCTGCCGGCGCCCATGGTGCCCAGCCACTTCGTACGGCTGGAGGCACTGCCCCTGACCCCCGGCGGGAAGGTCGACCACAAGGCCCTCCCCGCCCCCGAGGTCCGCAGGCGGCAGGGCCGTACCTCCCGCGAGGGCTACGAGCGGCAGCTCTGCGGCATCTTCGCCGACGTCCTGGGCATCGACGAGGTCGACGCGGACGAGGACTTCTTCGTCCTCGGCGGCGACAGCATCCTGTCCATGTCGGTCTCCAGCCGCGCCCGCAGGGCGGGCCTGGCGATCAGCCCGCGGGACGTCTTCGAGCAGCGCACCCCGGCCGCCCTGGCGGCCACCGTCACCGGCTCCGGCGGGCCGGCCCCGGCTGTGGCCGCCGACTCCGACGGCGTCGGCGACGTGCCGCTGCTGCCGATCGTCCACCAGCTCCGCGAGGACGGCGGCACGATCGACCGGTTCAACCTCTCCATGCTGCTCCAGGCCCCCGCCGGTGCGGACACCGAGACGCTGACGCGGGTCCTCCAGGCGGTCCTCGACCACCACGACGGCCTGCGGCTCACCCTCACCCGCATGGACCTCGGCCCCGCCATCCCCGCCCTGTGGTCGGCGCGGACGACGGCCGCCGGCTCGGTGGACGCCGCCACACTGCTCCACCGCGTGGACGTCACCGCTCACGACGACGCCGCCCTGCGCGCGGCGGTCGCCGAGGAGTCCGACGCCGCGGCAGACCGCCTCGACCCCGGCAACGGCGTGATGCTCCAGGCCGTCTGGTTCGACGCCGGTGGCGACCGGCCCGGCCGGCTCCTGCTGGTCGTCCACCACCTGGTGATCGACGGCGTGTCCTGGCGCGTCCTGCTCGGCGACCTCGCCGCCGCCTGGGACGCCGTCGCACGCGGTGAGCAGCCCGCCCTGGAGCCGGTCCCCACCTCCCTGCGACGGTTCGCCCGTGACGTCGCCGAGCAGGCCACCTCGCCGCAGCGGCAGGCGGAACTGCCGTACTGGGCCACGACCCTGGCGCCCGGCGCGGAGCTGCTGCCCGGCGCCACCCGTACCGGCACGACCGGTGCGGCACGGGAACACACCGTCACCCTGCCCGCCGAGGAGACCCGGGCGCTGCTCACCGCCGTGCCCGCCGCGGCCGGCGCCGACGTCACCGAGGTCCTGCTCACGGCGCTGCGGCTGGCCGTCACCCGCTGGCGCGCCGCACGTGGTGACGACCCCGCCGCCGACGGTGACCTCCTGGTCGACCTGGAGCGGCACGGCCGCGACGGCACCGACGCCGACCTGTCGCGCACCGTGGGCTGGTTCACCAGCCTCCACCCGGTGCGCCTCCCGGCTGCCGCCGACCCGCTCGACGCACTGAAGCGGGTCAAGGAATCCGTACGGTCGGCCGCCGACTCCGGCGCCGGATACGGCATGCTGCGCTACCTCAACCCGCAGCTCGCTCCCGTGTTCGCCCAACTGTCCACCGCGCAGGTGCTGTTCAACTACTTCGGTCGGCTGCCCGCCGAGCAGACCCGCGACTGGGCGCCCGCCGTCGAGTCCGACGCCCTGCGCGTCGAGCCCGACGCCGACCTCGCCATGCCGTACACGCTCCAGGTCAACGCCGTCTGCGCGGAGACCCCACAGGGCCCCGAGCTGCGCGCCACCTGGACCTGGCCGGACGGCAACGCGCTGACCGAGGACGACGCCCTCGCCCTCGCCCGCGCCTGGGCCGACGCGCTGCGCGACCTCGTCGCCCGCACCGGCACGCCCGGCGCCCGGCCCTCGCTCACCCCGTCGGACGTGCCGCTGCTCGCCCTCACCCAGGGCGACATCGACCTGATCGAGCGGGTCAGCCCGGCGTCGGTGGCCGACATCTGGCCGCTGTCGCCGCTGCAGGAAGGCATCCACTTCCACGCCAGCTACGACACCTCGGCGCTGGACGTCTACACCGCGCAGGACACCTTCGACTTCGACCACCGTCTGGACGCCGACCGGCTCGGCGCCGCATGCGCCACGCTCCTGCGCCGCCACCCCAGCCTGTGCGCCGGCATCACCAGCGACGGACTGCCCGAGCCCGTCCAGTTCGTGTGCCCGGCCGCCGAACTGCCCGTACCGCTCACCGAGGTCGACCTGACCGGGCTGGACGAGCAGTCCCGGCAGGCCCGGCTCGCCGAGATCTCCGAGACCGACCGGCGGCGGCGCTTCGACCTGTCGGCGCCCCCGCTGTTCCGGCTCACCCTGATCCGGCTCACCGACACCACCGACCGGCTGATGCTCAGCCACCACCTGGTCGCGTGGGACGGCTGGTCCCAGTCCCTCTTCCTCGGCGAACTGCTGGAGCTGTACGCGACGGGCGGCGACGACACCGCCCTGCCCGCCCCCGGCAGCTACCGCGACTACCTGAGCTGGCTCGCGGACCAGGACGTGGACGCGGCCCGCGAGACCTGGCGGCGAGCCCTCGCCGGGCTCGACGAGCCCACCCTCGTCGCCCGGGAGCGCGGCGACGAGCCGACCATCCCGCGGCGCCGCACCCTCAGCCTCGGCCGCGCGCTCAGCGACCGGCTGCGCACGTCCGCTCGGGAGCACGGCCTCACCATCAACGCCGTCCTCTCCGCCGCGTGGGCGCTCGTGCTGTCCTCGACGGTCGGACGCGACGACGTGGTGTTCGGCGCCACGGTCGCCGGACGCCCCGCGGACGTGCCGGGCGTCGACACGACGATCGGCATGTTCCTCAACACCGTGCCCCAGCGGATCGCCCTCGACCCCGCCGAGCCCGTCGGCGACCTGCTGCGCCGCATCCAGGCGGAGCGCGTCGCGCTCATGGACCACGAGTACCTGGGCCTCGCCGAGCTCCAGCGCGCCGGTGGCCACCCCACGCTCTTCGACACCCTGTACGTCCTGCAGAACTTCGCCGACGAGGGCGGCTTCCGGACGCTGACCGAGCGCCACGGCATCACCGGCGTGGGCAGCGTGGACGCCACCCACTACCCGATGACGCTGATCGTCAACCCGGCCGAGACCGTCCAGGTCAAGCTGGAGTACCGCCCCGACCTGGTCGGCGACGAGCAGGCCGAGGCCACCCTCGACCGCTTCGGCACCCTCGTCGAGCGGCTGATCGGCGACCTGACGACCCAGGTCGGCGCCCTGGACCTGCTGCTGCCCGGCGAGCGCTCCGCGCTGCTGGCCCAGTGGGCGTCCAGCGACAACCCGGTCCCCGACGAGACCGTCGCCGACATGCTCGCCGCGCAGGTCGCCCGTACCCCCGACGCGGTGGCCCTGGTCTTCGGCGAGCGCGCCCTCACCTACGCGGAGCTGGACGGGCAGATCAACCGGCTCGCCCGGCTGCTGCTGGCCCGTGGCGCCGGACCCGAGAAGGTCGTCGCCCTCGCGCTGCCGCGCTCCATCGAGATGGTCGTCGCGCTGTTCGCGGTGCTGCGCACCGGCGCCGCCTACCTGCCGCTCGACCTGGACCACCCCGCCGACCGGCTGCGCCTGATGGTCGAGGACACCGGGCCCCTGTGCCTGCTGTCCACGACCGCCGTCGCCCCGACGCTGCGGGGCCCCTCCGGCCCGCTCGCCCCCGAACTCCTGCTGGACGACCCGGCCGTCACCGGGGAACTCGCCACCCTCCCGGACGGTGAGATCACCGACACCGAGCGCCCCGCCTTCGCACACGACGTGGCCGGCCGGCTGGAGCACCCGGCGTACGTCATCTACACCTCCGGCTCCACCGGCAAGCCCAAGGGCGTCGTCACCCCGTACCGGGGCCTGACGAACATGCAGCTCAACCACCAGAAGGAGATCTTCGACCCGGCCATCGCCTCGGCCGGCGGACGGCGCCTGCGCATCGCGCACACCGTCTCCTTCGCCTTCGACATGTCGTGGGAGGAGCTGCTCTGGCTCGTCGAGGGCCACGAGGTCCACGTCTGCGACGAGGAACTGCGCCGCGACGCCGAGGCACTGGTCGCCTACTGCGACCGGCACCGCGTCGACGTGGTCAACGTGACGCCCACGTACGCCCAACTGCTGATCGAGGAGGGCCTGCTCGACCAGGACGAAAGCGCCGGCAAGCACCGGCCCTGCCTGGTCCTGCTCGGCGGCGAGGCCGTGTCCGACACCGTGTGGACGCGCCTGCGCCGCACCGAGGGCACCTACGGCTACAACCTGTACGGACCGACCGAGTACACGATCAACACCCTCGGCGGCTCCACCGCCGACAGCGCCACCCCCACGGTCGGCATGCCCATCCGCAACACCCGGGCCTACGTCCTCGACGCGATGCTGCGCCCGGTCCCGCCCGGCTGCCCCGGTGAGCTGTACATCGCCGGAACCGGCCTCGCCCGGGGCTACCACGACCGGCCCGGCCTGACCGCCGAGCGGTTCGTCGCCGACCCCTTCGGCGCCCCCGGCGAGCGGATGTACCGCACCGGAGACCTCGTACGCCAGCGCCCGGACGGCCTCATCGACTTCCTCGGCCGCACCGACGACCAGGTGAAGATCCGCGGCTACCGGATCGAGCTGGGCGAGATCTCCACGGCCCTGGCCGCGCACCCGGACGTCGCGCACGCCGCCGCCGTCGTCGTGGCGGAGACGGCCGGGACCAAGCGCCTCGTCGGCTACGTCGTACCCGAAGAGGGCGCCGAGCGGGGCGAGACGCTGGTCCAGAGCCTGCGCGAGCACCTGAAGGCCGGCCTGCCGGACTACATGGTCCCGGCCGCGCTGGTGGCCGTGGACACCCTGCCGCTGACCGTCAACGGCAAGCTCGACGTCAAGGCCCTGCCCGCGCCCGACTTCGCCGGGCCGAGCAGCAGCCGCGCGCCCCGCTCGCCGCAGGAGGAGACGCTCTGTGCGCTCTTCGCCGAAGTGCTCGGCCTCGCCGAGGGCAGCGTCGGCATCGACAGCGACTTCTTCGAGCTGGGCGGCCACTCCCTGCTCGCCACCAGGCTGATCAGCCGGGCCCGCACCGCGCTCAGGGCCGAGCTGGCGATCCGGGACCTCTTCGAGGCCCCGACCGTCGCCGAACTGGTGGAGCGCGCGGCGGGCACGCACGCCGCCGAGCGTCCGGCGCTGACCGCCGGCGAGCGGCCCGACGAGCTGCCGCTGTCCCACGCCCAGCAGCGGCTGTGGGTCATCCAGCAGATCGAGTGCACCTCGGCCGCGTACAACTTCCCGCTCGTGATGCGGCTGCGCGGCACCCTCGACGTGGACGCGTGGCGGGCGGCGCTGGCCGATGTGGCGGCCCGCCACGAAGCGCTGCGCACGGTCTTCACCGAACGCGAGGGCCAGGCGTTCCAGCGGGTCCTCCCCGCCGAGCAGGCGCGGCCCGAGGTGGAGTGCCTCCGCGCCGCCGAGGACGAGCTGGACGCCGTCGTCGACGCCGCCGTCAACCGCCCGTTCGACCTCGCCACCGAACTGCCGCTGCGCGCCACGATCGTGGAGGTGGCACCCGAGGACCACGTCGTCATCCTGCTGCTCCACCACATCACCACCGACGAGTGGTCGGACCGGCCGTTCCTCCGCGACCTGGCCACCGCCTACGCCGCCCGCACGTCCGGCTCGGCGCCCGGGTGGGAGCCGCTGCCCGTCCAGTACGCCGACTACGCGCTGTGGCAGCAGCGCCTGCTCGGCGACCCGGCCGACGCGCAGAGCCTGGCCGCCCGGCAGTTGGAGTACTGGCGTACGACGCTCCAGGGCGCGCCCGAGGAGATCGAGCTGCCGACGGACCGGGCCCGGCCCGCCCGGCCGGCCTTCACCGGAGCCGAACTCGACATCGAGTTCGACGCCACGTCCTACCAGGGCCTGAAGCGCCTGGCCCGGGAGAGCGGCGCCAGCATGTTCATGGTGGTGCACGCGGCCGTCGCCGCACTGCTCCACCGCATGGGCGCCGGCACCGACATCCCGCTCGGCTCGCCCATCGCCGGGCGCGGCGAGGAGGCGCTCGACGAGCTGGTCGGCTTCTTCGTCAACACGCTCGTGCTGCGCACCGACCTCACCGGCGACCCCAGCTTCACCGAGCTGCTGGCCCGGGTCCGCGACACCGACCTGGCCGCGTTCTCGAACGCGGACGTGCCGTTCGAGTCCGTCGTGGAGAAGCTCAACCCGACGCGCTCGCTGGCCCGCAACCCGCTGTTCCAGGTGATGGTCGGCTACCACAACCGCACCGGCGACGAGCTGGAGCTGCCCGGCCTCGGCGTCGAGCACGTGCCGTTCCGCATCAGCTCGGCCAAGTTCGACCTCGTGTTCAGCTTCACCGAGCACGTGAACACCGCCGACGGGGACGAGGGCACGCTCGGCTGCCGGCTGGAGTTCGCCACCGAGCTGTTCGACCAGGAGACCGCCGAGCGCCTCGGCGACCGCCTGCGGCAGTTGGTCGCGGCGGTGGCGGCCGACCCCGAGCGGCCGGTGTCCCGGGTGGACGTCCTCGCCGCCGACGAGCGGCAGTTGGTCCTGCAGGGCTTCAACGCCACCGCCCGGGAGGTGGACGAGGCCACGCTGCCCGCCCTGTTCGCCCGGCGGGTCGCCGAGCGGCCCGACGCGGTGGCCGTCGTGGAGCGGTCCAGGTCGGTGACGTACGCCCAGCTCGACGCCAGGGCCCACCGGATCGCCCGGCTGCTGGCCGCGCGCGGGGTGGGCGCCGAGAGCGTGGTCGGCGTGGCCGTGCCCCGGTCGGTCGACATGGTCGCCACGGTGCTCGCCGCCCACAAGCTGGGCGCCGCGTTCCTGCCGCTGGACCTGGTCCACCCCGCCGACCGGCTCACCTACATGATCGAGGACTCCGGGGCCGCGCTCGTCGTCGGCACCGAGCCGGTCGCCGGGAAGATCCCGGACGTCGCGGGCGTCCCCGTGGTGCTGCTCGACGCCCCGGACGTCGCCGCCGAACTGGACCGGCTGCCCGAGTCCGAGGTGGACGGAGCGCCGGTGAGCCTGGACCAGGCCGCCTACGTGATCTACACCTCCGGTTCGACCGGCCGCCCCAAGGGCGTGGTCGTGCCGCACGAGGGCATCTCCAGCCTGGTCGCCACCGCCGTCGACCGCATGGGCCTGGAATCCGACAGCCGGGTGCTCCAGTTCGCCTCGATCGGCTTCGACGTCTTCGTCTTCGAACTGTCGATGGCGCTGTGCCACGGCGGGCGGCTCGTCCTCATACCCGACGAGGCGCGGGTCGCCGGACCGGCGCTCACCGACTTCCTCGCGGACCAGCGGGTCACCCACATGATCCTGCCGCCCTCCCTGGTGTCGGCGCTGCCGCCGGGCTGCCAACTGCCCGAGGGCTCCACGATCCTCGTCGGTACGGAGACGGTGCCGCCGGACCTGTTCGAGCGGTTCGGCGCCACGGCCAACCTGATCTGCGCGTACGGGCTCACCGAGGCGACGGTCAACTCCACGCTGTGGCCCGCCTGGGAGCACGGCGGACGGCCCGGCGGCCGCGTCCCGATCGGCCGCCCCGACCCCAACACGCTCTGCTACGTACTGGACGAGCGCCTCTGCCCCGTCCCGCCCGGCGTGGTCGGCGAGCTGTACGTGTCCGGACGCGGACTCGCCCGCGGTTACCTCGGCAAGGCCGGGCTCACCTCGGAGCGGTTCGTCGCCGACCCGTTCGGCCCGCCCGGCAGCCGCATGTACCGCACCGGTGACCGCGCCCGCTGGCGCCGGGACGGCAACCTCGACTTCCTCGGCCGGGTCGACACCCAGGTGAAGATCCGCGGCTTCCGCATCGAGCTGGGCGAGATCGAGGCGGCCCTCGCCGGTCACCCCGCGGTCAGCCAGGCCGCCGTGGTGCCGGACCGGGACGGCGACATCGTCCGGCTGGTCGGCTACGCCGTACCCGAAGCCGGGGAACTGGACCCGCAGGCGCTGCGCACGCACGTCGCCGGGCTGCTGCCCGAGTACATGGTGCCCGCCCTGGTCGTGCCGCTGGACGGCCCGCTGCCGCTGACCCCCAACGGCAAGCTGGACCGCAAGGCGCTGCCCGCGCCCGACTGGTCCGGGATGACCGGCGACGCCCGCCCGGCCACCGAGACGCAGGCCCGCCTGGCGGAGTTGTTCGGCGAGATCCTGAAGCTGGAGAAGGTCGGCATCCACGACAACTTCTTCGCCCTGGGCGGCCACTCGATGGCCTCGATGCGGCTCCTCGGCCGCATCCGCTCCGAGTTCGGTGCCGAGCTGACCATCCGGGACGTCTTCGACGCCCAGACGGTCGCCGGTATCGCGGCCAAGCTGGACGGAGCGGCGGCCGCCCGGCCCGCGCTGCGCCCGGTCGAGCACCGCCAGGACGGCGCCGCGCCGCCGGTCGCCCCCGTACAGCGCTGGCAGTGGTCCTCCTACCGCCGGCACGCGGCCTTCGACCACGCGCTCGTGCTGCGCGCGCCCGGCGGGCTCGACGCCGACGCGCTGTCGGCCGCGCTGGGTGACGTGGTGGCACGGCACGAGCCGCTGCGCACGGTCTTCACCGAGCGGGACGGCCGGGTGTGCCGGCAGGACGCCGGGTTCCCGGCGCTGGAGGTGGAGCGGTGCGCCGACCTGGAAGCCCGGCTCGCCGAACTCGCCGCCGAGGCCCCGGACCTGTCCGAGGAGCCGCCCCTGCGGGCCCGGCTGCTCACCGGGGCGGACGGCACCCAGGCGGTGCTGCTGACCATGCACTACCTCGCGGTGGACGAGTGGTCCGTGGTGCCCCTGTTCCGCGACCTCACCACGGCGTACGCGGCCCGTACGGAGGGCCGGGCGCCCGAGTGGGAGCCGCTGCCGGTGACGTACGCCGACTACACGCACTGGGCGCACGAGGTCCTCGGCGACCTCGCCGACCCCGACAGCCTGGGCGGGCGGCAGCTCGCGTACTGGCAGCAGACGCTGAAGGACATCCCGCGCGCACTGGCGCTGCCGACGGACCGGCCGCGTCCCACCGGGGCCGGGCTGCCCGGCCACGCCGGTGACTACGTCGGGTTCGTCCTCGACGAGCGGCTCCACGCCGACGTGGACAAGCTCGCCCAGGCGACCGGTACCAGCATGTTCATGGTGCTGCACTCGGCCCTGTCGGCCCTGCTCACCGCCCATGGCGCCGGCACCGACCTGCCGATCGGCACCATGGTCGCGGGCCGCGGTGACGACCAACTGGCCGACCTGGTCGGCTGCTTCGCCAACACCGTGGTGCTGCGCACCGACACCGCCGGCGACCCGACGTTCGCCGAGCTTCTGACCCGGGTACGGGAGACGACGCTCAGCGCGCTGGACCGCCAGGACGTCCCGTTCGACGAGGTCGTCCGGGCGACCGGCCTGCCCGCGGAGGGGCCGCAGGTCATGGTGATCCACCATGAGCAGGCCGACTTCAGCGAGCTGGAGGGCGGCATGGGATCCTTCCACGCCGTACCGACCGGATCGACGCGGGCGGAACTGGCCTTGAGCTTCTACGAGCCGCGCGGTGACGGACCCGTCCACTGCGAGCTCATCCACGCCACCGACCTGCTCGGCGAGGCCAAGGCACGCCAACTCGCCGACGAACTTCAGGTGCTGCTGCGCAAGGCGGCAGCCGACCCGGAACAGCCGCTCTCGGAGCTGTTCACCGTAATGTCCATGAGGAGTGACAACGCATGACGACCAACCCGTTCGAAGACCCGCAGGGCACCTTCCTGGTCCTGGCCAACGACGAGAACCAGCACTCGCTGTGGCCCTCCTTCGCCGAAGTCCCGGCGGGCTGGCGGACCGTGTTCGGCGCGGACACCAGGGAGGCGTGCCTCTCCTACGTGGAGGCCAACTGGACCGACCTCCGCCCCGCGAGCCTGATCGCCCAGCAGGCCTGACGACTCCGACGCACCAGTCGCCGCCCCCGGTGAGCCCCTCGCTCACCGGGGGCGGCGCTGTGCGTTCACGGGGGTGGCGGCTCAACGCCCACCTCGGAAACGGCGCGACCGCACCGTAGTGCGTGACCCCGCCCCGGCGGGGCGGCCCGTCGGGGGCCGTGTGGGCCGCCCCGGAGGGTGGCCGATGCCCGGCCCGGGCCTCCCCGGCTGGGCCGCGCCGGCGGCGAGCGGGTCCCGGTACGGGGGCTGCCACGGCCGGGCGTGACCCGGCCGCGCGGGGGCCGCACGGGCGGCCGGGACCGGCGGAACGCGTGAGGCCCCTGGGGGATCCCCCAGGGGCCTCACGCGTTGGTGACGGGTCTCAGGACGCGGCGCCGTCCGGTTGGCGACGGCTGTCGGACCAGGCGGACCACAGGGCGGCGTAGCGCCCGCCCGCGGCCACCAGTTCCTCGTGGGTGCCGGTCTCGACGACACGGCCCTGGTCGAGGACGACGACGCGGTCGGCGGTGGCGGCCTGGGGGAGGCGGTGGGCGACCATCAGGCCCGTACGGCCCTCGAGGGCCCGCAGCGCGGCCGTCTCCAGGGTGCGGGCGCCCGCGCTGCCGGCGTCCGCGGTGGCCTCGTCGAGGATCGCGACCGGGGGGTCGGCGAGGACGAGCCGGGCCAGGGCCAACTGCTGGGCCTGGGTCACCGTGAGCCGGTGCCCGCCCTCGCCGACCACCGTGCCGAGGCCGTCGGGCAGCGCCTCCGCCCAGCCGAGGGCGTCGACCCGGGCGAGCGCGGCGCGCAGCTCCTCGTCGGTGGCGTCCGGCCGGGCCAGCCGCAGGTCCTCGGCCAACGGCCCGGCGAACACGTGGACTTCCTGGCTGATCAGCGTCACCGCCCGCCGGATGCCGTCGGGGCCGAGCTCCCGGCTGTCGACGCCGCCCAGGGATATCGAGCCGCCGGACGGCTGGTGGACGCCCGCGATGAGCTTCGCCAGCGTCGTCTTGCCGGCCCCGCTGGCGCCGACGAGCGCCACCCGCTCCCCGGAGCGCACCTCCAGATCGACGTCGCTCAGCACCTGGTGCCCGGAGACGTACGCGTGGCTCAGCGCGGACACCTTGACCGAACCGTCCACCGGCGCGGCCGACCCGTCGGGCTCCCGCTCGGCCGGCAGGCGGGAGACGCCGACCAGGCGGGCGAGGCTCGCGCCGGCGGACTGGGCCTCGTCGATCAGGAAGAGCGCGGCGTTGACGGGGTTGAACAGGCTGTGGAAGTACAGCGCCGCCGCCGTCGCCGTGCCGATGCTCACCGAACCGTTGTCGACCAGCAGGAATCCGGTGACCAGGACCGCCGTCAGGCCGACGAACTCGGCGATGTTGAGCCGCGAGAAGAACCCCGAGTAGAGCCGGATGCCCTTCAGGGCGAGCCCGACGGCCTCCCGCGACCGCTGCTCCAGCAGTCCCGCGTGCCTGTCGTTCAGCCGGAACGCGCGCACGGTCCGTACGCCGCCGACGCTGTCGAGGAGCTGGTGCTGGAGGGCACCGGTCGCCACCCGGTGCGCGGCGTACACGGGCGTTGAGCGCGGGATGTACCACTTCACGGTGAGGACGTGGACCGGCACGGCCAGCAGGACGGCGGCCAGGAAGCGCCAGTCCAGCACGGCGAGGCCGGTCAGGGTCAGGCCGATGGTGAGCAGGGCGCTGCTGAACTCGGGCAGCGCCTCCCGCACCGCCTTGGTGATCAGCGTGACATCACCGGTCACCCGGGAGGTCAGGTCGCCCGAACCGGCCTTCTCGACGCGCTCCAGCGGCAGCCGCAGCGCCCGCTCGATGAACCGCTCGCGGAGGCTCGCGAGGATGCTCTCGCCGAGCCGGGCGACGAGGGAGCTGCCGATCGCGGTGCCCACGCCCCTGCCGATGGCCACGGCGATGAGCAGGACCATCGGCAGCGTCAGCGAGCCGGGACCGCGCCGGTCGACCACCAGGTCGACGATGCGGCCGAGCAGCGGTGCGGTCAGCATGCCGATGCCGGTGCCGATGAGGAGCACGGTCACGGCGGAGACCGCCAGGAGCCGGTGGCGGCGCAGCAGCGCGCGCACGACGGCGAGGGTCTCGGCGCCGGTGGCGATCGGCAGGAGCTCGCGTTCCGGGCCGGCGCCCCGTGTGCTGGTTCCGCTCATCGGTTCCCGTCCTGTGTCGTTCGCGCGCTTGCGTTGCGCGCCTTCGTCGTTCGCGCCGTTGTCGTTCACTGGTTCGTCGGTCACGGCCGTCACGCCAGCACCACCGAGCGGTACGCCTCGTCGGCGGCGACGAGGTCCGGATGGCGGCCGTCCGCGCTCACGGTGCCGCCGTCGAGGACCACGACGCGGTCCGTCACGGCGAGCAGGGCGGGGCTGGTCGTCACCAGGATCGTGGTGCGGCCCCGGCGCAGCTCCCGCAGGCGGGCGGCGATCCGTGACTCGGTGACCGTGTCGACGGCGGTGGTCGGGTCGTGGACGACCAGGACCGGGGGATCGCCCGCGAGGGCCCGGGCCAGCGCGACGCGCTGGCGCTGTCCGCCGGACAGGGACCGGCCGCGTTCGGCGAGCACGGTGTCCACGCCCTCGGGCAGGGCACGCGCCACGTCGTCCGCCGCGGAGGCGGCCAGTGCCGGCTCGATGTCCACCGTGTCGCCGTCCGTCCCGGCCAGGACGTTGTCCAGCAGGCTGCTTTCGAACAGGTCGGCGTCGTGGTGGGCGACCAGGATCGCGCCACGCACGGCGTCGGGGTCGAGGGAGGTGAGGGATACGCCGTCGAGCTGGATCTCGCCCTCCGCGGGGTCCAGTTCCCGGCCCAGGCACAGCAGCAGATCGGTCGCCGCCGCCGGGTCCTTGGTGACGACGCCGACGAAGTCGCCGGGCTCGATGTCGAGGTCGACGCCGTGCAGCGCGCCGTGCGTGACCCCGCGCAGCCCGAGCCGCCCGGCAACGGGGTGGGCCGGCGTGGCGGAACCTTCCGGCACGGCGGGCGGCGAGGCGAGGACCTCCGCGATCCGGCCGGCCGAGGCGCGGCCCTGGGCGAACTCGGCGCTCACGTAGGTGAGGAGCTGGAAGGGGCCGAGGAGGAACTGCGCGAGCCCCACGGCCGCCACCAGGTCGCCGACGCTGATGGAGCCGCGGATCGCCAGGTGCGCGCCGACCAGTCCGATGACGGCGATGAAGATGCCGGTCAGACAGAGCACCGCGCCGGCGTGCCAGGCGCGGCTGCGGGCGGCACGCAGCGCCGCCGCCAGCGAGTCCTGGCTGGTCCGCCGGTAGCGGGACACCGCGGCCGGTTCGGCGCCGATGCCCTTGAGGACGCGCAGGCCCGCGACGAGGTCGGCGGCGACGCCGGAGGCGTGCGCGGCGTGCTCCTGCTCGATCTCGCTGCGCCGTTCCAGGGGCCGGCTGATCCGGTGGCCGAGCCACAGCAGGGGCGGCACGCCGAGCAGGATGAGGAGGCCCAGCGGTACCGAGATCCGCAGGAGGGTCACCGCGCTGATCGCCAGTCCGGCGACCGCCGACACGGCGTACGGCAGCGCGGCCGCGACCGCGCCGACCCGCTTGGCGTCCCCGGTGGCGATGGAGGTCAGCGCGCCGGGCAGCCGGCCCGTGTCCGCTCCGCCGCGCGGGTGGAGCACCCGGGTGCCGAGTTCGAGGCGCATCCGGTGCGCGGCGTGTTCGCCGGCCCCGTCGGTGATCCGGGCCGAGGTCCGGTAGCAGTTCGACAGGACGAAGAAGAGCGCGGCGAGCACCAGCAGCCAGCGCAGGAGCGCGCCGGAGGAACCGGTCGCCACCGCTTCGTCGATGATGACGCCGATGACGACGGGAACCATCGCCTCGCACACCTGGTGCGTCATCCCGAGGAGCGATGCCCCGGCGATGCGGCGACGCTGGCTCCCGATCGCCCTCCGGAGGACGTGGCCCCCCGTCGGTCCTCCTTCGAGCATGCGGTACCTCCGCGAAGATGGTTGGATAGTTAGGTAAGGCTACTCTAATCAGGGGCGACGCCAAGCTCCCCGTCCGCCCAGTGAGCAGCTCTCCCGCCGGCTCCCGGACTCGCGGAAAACGCACGGCCGTTGACCCTGTGTCGCGGGTTCGGTTAGGCTCGCCTAAGTCAGCCTTTCTTGTATGTACATAACATTTATGCGCGCTGCGCGATCTGCCGCCGGGGGGTAATTCTTGTTGTCGGTCGAGGCCCGGACGGCATCCGAGAGGGGTGCAGACGATCCAGCCGCGCCTCCGACGCGCCGCACCGCGGTGGCGGCACTGCGGGGCGTGGGACTCCTCGTGGGTCTTGGCGCGCTGCTCCTGATCGCGTTGCTCAGCGTGTGGGTGGGCACCAAGGACATCCCGTTCACCTCGACGTGGAGCGTGCTGTGGCAGCCCGACGGGTCGGAAGCCTCGGTCATCATCCACGACTACCGGATACCCCGGACCCTGCTGGGCCTCCTGGTCGGCCTGGGGCTGGGCCTCTCGGGCGCCCTCATGCAGGCGCTGACCCGCAACCCCCTCGCCGATCCCGGCCTGCTCGGCGTGAGCCTGGGCGCCTCGACCGGTGTGGTGGTGGCCATGGCGTTCCTCGGCGTGGGCTCGGCCCTGGGCTATGTGTGGTTCGCCTTCCTCGGCGCGGCCATCGCGTCCTTCGTGGTCTACCTGCTGGGCTCCTCGGGGCGGACGCTGGCGACCCCCGACCGGCTGGTCGTCGCGGGAGCGGCGGTCACGGCCGTGCTCTACGCCTTCAACTCCGCGGTGATGCTGCTCAATCCGAGGGCCTTCGACCAGTTCCGGTTCTGGACTGTGGGCGCCCTCGCCGGCCGTAACTACGACGTCGTGTACGTCGTCCTCCCCTTCGTCGTCGTCGGCCTGGTGATCGCCCTGGCACTCGCCCCGTCGCTGAACGCCCTCGCCATGGGTGACCAGATGGGCCGCGCCCTGGGCGTCAACGTCGGCCGGACGCGGGTGCTCGGCGCCGTTTCCGTGATGCTGCTGTGCGGCGCCGCCACCGCCGCCGCGGGACCGATCACATTCGTCGGCCTCGTCGTGCCGCACATGGCCCGGTTCATCGTGGGGCCCGACCAGCGCTGGGTGATGGCGTACTCCATGCTGATCGCGCCGATCCTGCTGGTCGGCGCGGACACCCTCGGCCGGGTGCTCGGCGCGCCCGGCGAGATCCAGGTCGGCATCGTCACCGCGTTCATCGGCGCACCGCTGTTCATCGCGCTGTGCCGCCGCCGGAAGCTGGCGATGCTGTGAGCACCGTACGGGAGGCCAGGACCTCCGCGACCCAGGCGACCGACAAGGTGAACGATTCCGTGGACGACACCGAGACCCGCGCGGCGAGCGGCCCCAAGCCCCGCGTGGTGAGCGGCCTCGTCGTCCGTACCCGGGCGGGGCGGCTGTCCCTGCGGGTCCAGGGCCGCGCCTTGGCCGTGACGGTGGCCCTGCTGGTCACGCTCGTCGCGGTCATGGGCATCACCCTGACCACCGGGGACTTCGAGCTGTCCGTCACGGAGGTGCTCCAGGCGCTGGCCGGCAACGGGTCGGGCGGCGCGGACTTCATCGTCAACACCCTCCGCATGCCACGGCTCGTGACCGCGCTGTGCGTCGGCGCGGCGCTGGCGGTCAGCGGGGCCATCCTCCAGAGCCTGACCCGCAACCCGCTCGGCAGCCCCGACATCATCGGCTTCACCAACGGGTCGGCGACCGGAGCGCTCCTCGTCATCGTCGTGCTCCACGGCAGCATGACCCAGATCGCGATCGGGGCCCTGATCGGCGGACTGGCCACCGCCGCCCTGGTCTACCTGCTGGTGTTCGGCACCGGAATGCACGGGTTCCGGCTCGTCGTCATGGGCATCGGCGTGAGTGCCCTGCTGCTCGCGGTCAACTCCTACCTCATCACCCGGGCGAGCTGGCAGGAGGCGCTGGAGGCCCAGGCGTGGCTGATCGGCAGCCTGAACAGCCGGGGCTGGGACCACGCCGCAGCCGTCGGCGTCGCCGTCGCGGTGCTGCTCCCGCTCGCCTTCGGCTTCGCCCGCCGGCTCGCCATGGTGGAGATGGGCGACGACACGGCGATGGCGCTCGGCGTCAACGTGCCGCGCACCCGGATGGCGCTGCTCTTCATCAGCGTCGCACTGGCCTCGTTCGCCACCGCGGTGACCGGCCCGATCTGGTTCATCGCGCTGGCCGCCCCGCAGCTCGCCCGCAAGCTGATCAGGTCGTCCGGCCCCGGTCTGGTCCCGGCCGCCCTCATGGGCGCCCTGCTGCTGGCCGGGAGCGACCTCGCGGTGCAGCGCACCTTCTCACCCGCTCTCCTTCCGGTGGGCACGGCGACCGGCACCATCGGTGGGTTGTACCTCATCTGGCTGCTGGTCACGGAATCGCGAAAGAGCCGCGCATGACAGCGACGATCCCCCCGACCGCCCGGCTGCGCGCCGAGGACCTGACACTCTGTTACGAGCAGCGGACCGTGGCCACCTCCCTCGGAGTCGTCATCCCGGACCACTCCTTCACGGTGATCATCGGCCCCAACGCCTGCGGCAAGTCCACCCTGCTCAAGGCGCTGGCCCGGATGCTGCGGCCCAAGACCGGCGAGGTGTACCTCGACGGGGCCGCCATCTCCTCGTACCGCTCCCGCGAGGTCGCCCGCAGGCTCGGTCTGCTCCCGCAGTCGTCGACCGCGCCCGGTGGCATCACCGTGGGGGACCTGGTGGCCCGCGGCCGTTATCCGCACCAGCGGATGCTGAAGCAGTGGTCCGCCGAGGACGAGGCCGCCGTCGTCGAGGCGATGCGGCAGACCGGCGTACTGGAACTGGCGGACCGGCCCGTCGACGACCTCTCCGGCGGCCAGCGGCAACGCGTCTGGCTGGCCATGGTGCTGGCCCAGGAGACGCCCATCCTGCTGCTGGACGAGCCGACCACCTACCTCGACATCGCGCACCAGATCGAGGTGCTGAACCTCTGCGCCGACCTGCACGAGCGCAAGGGGCACACCATCGTCGCGGTCCTGCACGACCTCAACCAGGCGTGCCGGTACGCCACCCACCTGGTGGTGCTGAAGCCCGGCGGCGTCATCGCCGCCGAGGGCGACCCGGCGACGGTGATGACCGCCGAACTGGTCGAGGACGTGTTCGGGCTGCCCTGCCGGATCATCGACGACCCCGAGACCGGCACTCCGCTGATGGTTCCCACCGCCCGCAAGCGCCCCGCCATGGCCGGCGACGCGGCCCTCGCGGAAACCCCCTAGGGACGGACCGCCCATGCTCTGCACACGGCTGACGAACGCCAACATCGTCACCATGGACCCCGGCCACCCCGTCGCCCACGACCTGGGCATCTGGCGCGGCCGGATCGTGGGCCTGGACGACGCGGTGACCTCCCTGCCCGCGCGCGAGGTGATCGACCTCCAGGGCGCCACCGTGCTCCCCGGGTTCATCGACAGCCATGTGCACCTGGCCTGGACCGGCCTGAAGGCGAGCACACCCAGCGTCGCCCCCTGCACACGGGTGGAGGACGTGCTGGCCGTCATCGAGGAGGCCGTCGCCCGCAAGAGCTCGCCCGGCGCCTGGGTGGACGTCGCCGGGTACGACCAGCGGGGCCTGGGGCGCCACCTGACCGCCGCCGAACTGGACAAGGTCAGCCACGGGCACAAGGTGTTCCTGATGCACGACTCCGGACACGGCTGCGTGGTCAACAGCGCCGTCCTGGACCTGCTGCCCGCCGAGGTCCCCCACGACAACGGCTTCCTCGCCGAGAGCTCCATGACCGCCGCCCGGCGGCTGCGGCTGCCGTACTCCCAGGCCGAACTCGCGGACGCCATCGAGCGGGCCGGCCGGGAATGCCTCAGGGAAGGCGTCACCGCCTGCGCCGAAGCGGGCATCGGGGGCGGCCTGCTGGGCCACAGCCCCGTCGAACTCGGCGCCTACCAACTCCTCCGCGACCAGGGCCGGTTGCCCCTCCGTGTGCAGCTCATGGCCGCCGGTGACACGCTGGGCCCCGTCGCCGCGCACGACTCCGACGGCATACCGCGCGCGCTCGACCTCGGCCTGCGTACCGGGTTCGGCGACGACTGGCTCTCCATGGGCGCGCTCAAGATCTACACCGACGGCGGCATGATGGCCCGTACCGCCGCGCTCACCCGCCCCTACCACGGCATGGAGCACACCGGGCAGTTCCAGGACGACCCGGAGCGCATCGCGGACACCATCGTGGCCGGCCACCTCGCCGGCTGGCAGCTCGCCGTCCACGCCATCGGCGACCGCGCCGCCGACCTCGCCCTGGACGCCCTGGAGCGGGCGCAGCGCGTCCGGCCGCGCCCCGGGGCCCGGCACCGTGTCGAGCACGCCGGCCTGATCCGGCCCGACCAGCTCCCCCGCTTCGCACGGCTCGGTGTGGCGGCGGTGGTCCAGCCCAACTTCCTGCGCTACTTCGGCGACGACTACGCCGCGATCATGGGCGAGGACCGGGCCCCCTGGCTGTACCGGGGGAGGGGCTTCCTGGACCACGGCGTCACCCTGGTGGGCAGCTCCGACCGTCCCGTCACGGACGGCTCCCCGCTGCGGGCCGTCCAGTTCATGGTGGAGCGGGCCTCCGAGTCGGGCCGGGTGATCGGCCCGGACGAGGGCGTCACCGTCGACGAGGCGCTGCGCGCGTACACCGTCGCCGGCGCCTTCGCCTGCCACTGGGACGACAGCGCGGGCACGCTCGCCCCGGGCAGGCGCGCCGACCTGGTGGTGCTGGGCGACGACCCGCGCCGGGTCGGCACGTCACGCATCGGTGACATCGAAGTGGTGTCGACGTTCGTCGACGGCCGGGAGACCGAGGAGTCGGCACGATGAGCCTGATCAGTGTGGAGAGCGACGCCATCGAGGACCACGCCGACCTGTGGCGGGCGCCGTCGCTCCCGTACCGCTGGGTCATCTGGAACACCGCCGAGGGCCCCACTGTCTTCGACCGGGACATCAACTGCCCCGTGTACGTGGACGACGAGGCCACCCTGCACGAGATCGTGCGCCGCATGCGCGCGGCGGGAGTGCCCGAGAGCGACGACTACCCGGGCGGGCCCTGCGCGTAGGCCCACGGTGGGCGCCGGCGCGCGTTTGGCAAGTCCATTAGGTAAGGCTAACCTTAGTGGCGTCTGATGTCCCAGGTGCCGCGAGGGCCGGCACCCTTCCCGCGACGCGGTGGGACCGAAGGAAGGGACCCCCTTGATCACGGCCACCCCGCGCCTCGGCACCCTGCCGGCCCGCACCGCCCCGCACGCCCCGCTCTCCGTACGATCGGCGCACGCCGGGGACGCCGCCGCTCTGGAGGCCCTGTCACGGCCGTTCGTCCGCTCCGGCGCCCTGCGGGAGCGGCCCCGCTCCCTCTACGCCGCCGACGCGTCCGACTTCCTTGTCGTGGACGGCCCCGACGGCACCCTCGACGGCTGCCTGGGCCTGCGCGTCCACCGCGCCGACGCGGCCGGCGGCCGGGGGCCCACGGGCGTCCTGTACAACTTCTGCGTCGCACCGCACCGGCAGGGCCGGGGCGTGGGCCAACTGCTCATGCGCGCGGCGCTGGCCAGGGCGACCGCCCAGTCGCTGTACGCGCTGTTCACCGCGACGACCGGTAGTGGCGACCTCTTCCTGCGGCACGGCTTCGCACCCGCCGACGCGCGTCTCGCACCCGCCGCCTGGGCGAACTCCCTCGACCCGCGCCGCAATTCGTGGGTACTCGCCCGCGTGCTGTGAACCGGCACGGCCACCGTCACGGCAAGGGGCCGGCCCGGAAACGACTTCCGGGCCGGCCCCTTGCCGTGGACGTACCCCTCAGGTGACGAGAATGCCCGGCAACGCCTCCAGCAGGGCGTCCACCTCCGCCTCGCCGACCGTCAGCGCCGGCGCCAGGCGTACGGTCGTGGGGCCCGCGGCGTTGACGAGGAAGCCCGCGTCCTGCGCCGCCTTCTGGACGCCCGGGGCGACCGGTTCGGCGAGGACCACACCGAGCAACAGGCCGGCGCCCCGCACCTCCCGCACCATCGGATGCCGCAGCTCCTCGATGCCGCGCCGCAACCGCTCACCCACCCGCGTCACATGGGCGAGCAGCCCCTCCGCCTCGATGGTGTCCAGTACGGCGATACCGGCGGCGCAGGCGACCGGGTTGCCGCCGAAGGTGGAGCCGTGCTGCCCGGGCGTCAGCAGGTCGGCCGCCGCGCCGAACGCCACCGTGGCGCCGATCGGCAGGCCCCCTCCCAGCCCCTTGGCGAGGGTCACCACATCGGGGTCGACGCCCTCCACCGCCTGGTGGGCGAACCAGCGCCCCGTGCGGCCGATGCCGGTCTGCACCTCGTCCAGCACCAGCAGCGTGCCGGTGGACCGGGTGATCTCGCGGGCCGCCCGCAAGTACCCCTCGGGCGCCGGGATCACACCGGCCTCGCCCTGCACGGGCTCGATGAAGACGGCCGCGGTCTCCTCCGTGACCGCCGCCCGCAGCGCCGCCGCGTCACCGAAGGGCACATGGGTGACCTCGCCGGGCAGCGGCAGGAACGGCTCACGCTTCGCGGGCTGCCCGGTCAGGGCGAGCGCCCCCATCGTCCGGCCGTGGAAGCCGCCCTGGGCCGCCACCAGACGGGGCCGTCCCGTCCGGCGGGCGATCTTGAACGCGGCCTCGATCGCCTCCGCCCCCGAGTTCGCGAAGAACACGCGCCCTCGCCTGCCCAGCAGCCGCACCAGCCGCTCCGCCAGGGCGACGGGAGGCTCGGCGACGTACAGGTTGGAGACATGACCGAGCCGGGCGACCTGTGCGCTCACCGCCGACACCACGGCCGGGTGGGCGTGCCCCAGTGTGTTCACGGCGATCCCGCCGGTGAAGTCGAGGTACGCGCGCCCGGTCTCGTCCCACACGGTGCTGCCCTCGCCCTTGACGAGAGCCAGCGGGGGAGTGCCGTAGTTGTCCGTCATCACGGCACGCCAGCGGTCGGTGAGCCCCTCGCCGCGGTCGGCGGTCATGCGTGGTCCTCCTCGGGGTCCGGCACCACGGCGGTGCCGGAGTGCTTGTCGGCGAAGACGCCCCGTACGACGGAGTGCGGCACCCGGCCGTCCAGGACGTGCGCCATGCGCACACCCGCCTGGACCGCCCGCAGGCACCCCTCCATCTTGGGGAGCATCCCGCTCGCCAGTTCCGGCAGCAGCTTCTCCAGCTCACCGGCGGTCAGGTGCTCGATCACCTCGGGGCTGTGCGGCCAGTTCGCGTACAGCCCCTCGACGTCGGTCAGCATCACCAGCTTCTCCGCGTCGAGGGCCACCGCCAGCGCGGACGCCGCCAGATCGGCGTTGATGTTGTAGACCTGCCCGTCGGCGCCCCGCGCCACGGGGGACACCACCGGGATGCGCCCCTGCTCCAGCAGGGCCCGCACGGTGTCCGGGTTCACCTCGACGATGTCGCCGACCAGCCCGATGTCCACCGGTTCGCCGTCCACCCAGGCCATCCGCCGCACGGCCGTCATGGTGTGCGCGTCCTCGCCCGTCATCCCCACCGCGAACGGCCCGTGACGGTTGATGAGCCCCACCAGCTCCCGCTGCACCTGACCCGTCAGCACCATCCGGACCACGTCCATGACCTCCGGAGTGGTCACCCGCAGTCCCGCCTCGAAGCGGACCTCCAGGTCCAGCCGGTCGAGCAACGCGCTGATCTGCGGTCCGCCGCCGTGCACCACGACCGGGTGCAGCCCGGCCCGCCACAGCTCCACCACATCCCGCGCGAACGCCCGCTTCAGGTCCTCGTCGACCATGGCGTTGCCGCCGAACTTGACCACGACCGTGCGGCCCCGGAACTCCGCCAGCCGCGACATCTCCGCGCTCATGAGCTGTACGCGCTGTTCTCGTGGACGTACTCGGCGGTCAGGTCATTGGTCCAGATCACCGCCGACGCGTCACCGGAGCGCAGGTCGATCGTGATCCTGATCCGGCGTCCCGACAGGTCCACCTTGTCGCGCGACGCGCCCGCCGCGCCGTCCCGGCACACCCAGACGTCGTTGATGGCCACGTCCAGGCGGTCGGGGTCGAACACGGCGTCCGTCGTACCGATCGCCGACAGCACCCTGCCCCAGTTCGGGTCCTCCCCGTGCAGCGCGCACTTGAGCAGGTTGTTCCTGGCCACGGAGCGGCCCACCGTCACGGCGTCCCCATCCGACGCCGCACCGACGACCTCCACCTCGATCTCCTTCGAGGCGCCCTCCGCGTCCGCGGTCAACTGCCGCGCCAGGTCACGGCACACCGTGTGCACCGCCTCGGCGAAGTCGGCCGCGTCCGGGGCCACCCCCGAAGCCCCCGACGCGAGCAGCAGCACGGTGTCGTTCGTGGACATGCAGCCGTCCGAGTCCACCCGGTCGAAGGTCGTACGGACCGCCTCCCGCAGCGTGGCGTCGAGGGCGGGCGCGCTCACGTCCGCGTCCGTCGTCAGCACCACCAGCATGGTGGCCAGTCCGGGCGCGAGCATGCCCGCGCCCTTCGCCATGCCGCCCACCGTCCAGCCGCCGGGGCCGGAGGCCACCGCCGTCTTGTGCACCGAGTCCGTCGTCTTGATCGCGACGGCCGCGTCCTCGCCCCCCTCGGGCGACAACCGGGCCGCGGCCGCGCCGATGCCCGCCGTGACCTTGTCCATCGGCAGCAGCACACCGATGAGCCCGGTGGAGCACACCGCGGTCTCGTACGGGTCCACTCCCAGCTCCCGCGCCGTACGCTCGGCCATCAGCCGGGCATCGACGGCGCCCGCCTGGCCCGTGCAGGCGTTGGCGCCGCCCGAGTTGAGGACGACGGCGGAGATCCGCCCGTCGGCCAGCGCACGCCGGGACCAGCGGACCGGTGCCGCCTGGACCCGGTTGGAGGTGAACACCCCGGCCGCCGCGCGCGACGGGCCACGGTTCACCACCAGGGCGAGGTCGGGGTCACCGGACTCCTTGATCCCGGCGGCCACACCGCTCGCGAGGAATCCCTGTGCAGCGGTCACGCTCACCGTGCTTCTCCGTTCGCTTCCTTGCCCGCGCGGCTCGGAGACGCGGGCATCGTCATCATGTGCGGACCGGCGGCCGCGCGTGTTCCCCCAGCTACCGCTGGGAGGTTCCCCCAGCTCACGGAGCCACTCCATTCGTGGGCAGGCCCAGCCCTTCCGGCAAGCCCAGGGCGACGTTCATGCTCTGCACCGCGCCACCCGCGGTGCCCTTCGTCAGGTTGTCGATCGCGCTCACGGCGATCAGGCGGCCGGCGTGCTCGTCCACCGTCACCTGCACCTGCGCGGTGTTCGAGCCGAGTACGGCGGCGGTCGACGGCCACTGGCCGGGCGGCAGCAGCCGGACGAACGGCTCGTCGGCGTAAGCCGCTTCGTACGCCGCCCGCACCTCGTGCGGACCGGTGGCTCCCGGACGCACACGCGCCGAGCAGGTGGCGAGGATGCCACGGGCCATCGGCGCCAGGGTGGGCGTGAAGGACACCGTCACCCGCTCACCCGCCACCATCGACAGGTTCTGCGCCACCTCCGGCGTGTGCCGGTGGCCGCCGCCGACTCCGTACGGGCTCATCGCGCCCATCACCTCGGAGCCGAGCAGGTGCGGCTTGGCCGCACGTCCCGCCCCCGAGGCGCCGCTCGCCGCGACGATCACCGCCTCCGGCTCCACCAGCCCGGCGGCGAAGGCCGGGTACAGCGCCAGGGTCACCGCGGTCGGGTAGCAGCCGGGTACGGCCACCCGGGTCGCGCCCTTGAGCTCCGCACGCGCGCCGGGCAGTTCGGGAAGCCCGTAGGGCCAGGTCCCGGCGTGGGCCGAGCCGTAGAAGCGCTCCCAGTCCGCCGCGTCGCGCAGCCGGAAGTCCGCGCCGCAGTCCACGATCAGGGTCTGCGGCGCCAACCACTCGGCGAGCGCCGCCGACTGCCCGTGCGGCAGGGCCAGGAACACCACGTCGTGCCCGCGCAAAGCCGCCGCCGAGGTCTCCACGAGGACCCGGTCCGCGAGGGCGGTCAGGTGCGGCTGCACCTGACCGAGCGTGCGGCCCGCGCTGCTGTGCGCGGCGAGTGCACCGATCTCCACCTCGGGGTGCGCCACCAGCAGGCGGAGGATCTCCCCGCCGGCATAGCCGCTCGCTCCGGCCACCGCGGCCCGTACCGTCATGTTCGTCGTCTCTCTTCGTGCTTGCCTGCTCGGCCTGATGTGTCGATGTGCCGTCACGCCTGGTGTGTCGACCTGCCGATCAGCAGGTCGCGAAGCAGCCCGTCGGTGGTGCACACCACGCCGCTGCGCGCGGCCCACCGCAGTGCCATGGTGTGTTCCTCGGCGGAGAGGTCGGCCACCGCGTCGGCGACGACGAAAGGCTGTATGTCGTGCATGAAGGCGTCCGCGGCGGTCAGCAGGACGCCGAGGTGCGCGTACACGCCACAGACGATGAGCTGGTCCCGGTTCTCGGACCTCAGCAGTCTGCCGAGGTGGCTGCGGAGAAAGGCGTTCTGCCGCACATTGGCCAGCAGATGTTCACCGGGCCGTGGGGTGAGGGGCTCGACGATCGCGGCTGCGTCCGGCTCGTCGCCTATCCCGGGACCCCAGACGTCGGCCAGCAGCCCGCGCCGGCCGGGCTCCTGCCCGGCGGGTTCGGCGCTGAAGACCACCGGCATGCCGAGGGTGCGCGCGAGTTCACGGAGGGCGGCGATGTTGTCGACGAGCTCCACCACCGGCGAGCGGCCCGCCGGGAAGGCCCGGACGAAGTGGTTCTGCATGTCGTGGACCAACAGCGCGGCCCGTGCCGGGTCGATGGTCCAGGGGACGGAGGAGGGAGGGATCGAGGAGCGGTCGGGCATGGGATAGGCCCCGATGACCGGCAAGCCCATGGGTGGTCTCCTCCCCAGACGGACGTTGAAGTTAGCTTAGCCTAACCTAATTCTGATCAGGCTGCGCGCCAGTAGCCCAGGGCGTGCAACCGCTCTTTGGGAACGCCGAGTTGCTTGCGCGCGTACGAGGCGAGGGCCCGGGTGGTGGCGGTGTCGCAGGCGATCCAGAGGTAGGAGCCGTCGTCCAGGAGGCCGGGGAGGGCGGAGCGGACCGTCTCGATCAGCCGGGTGCCGTTGCCTTGGCGCGGGACGAAGCGCACCTCGTGGTGTGCGGCGTCGCACCGCAGCGGCAGGTCAGTGTCCGAGGGGTGCGGCAGCTCGAACCAGACCGTGGCGGGCGTCAGCGGCATGGAGTCCAGCAGCGAGTTGATGGCGGGCAGCGACGCCGGGTCGCCCACCACCAGCAGACGTGACGGCAGCGGCTCGGGCACGGAGAAGCCCGTCCCCTGGACGGTCGCCTCGATCGTGTCGCCCGGCCGCGCGGTGCGCGCCCAGTCGCTCGCGCGGCCTGCGTGCAGCGCGAACTCCAGGCTGAACGTTCCGTCGGCGGGGTCCGGGTCCACCACCGTGTACGCGCGCTGGTGCGGCTTGCCCGCGTTGTCGAACCAGAGCCGCACCCACATGGTGGGGTGCGTCCCGGTCGCGGCGAGCATGCCGCCGTCGGCGAGGCGCAGCCTGCGGTACCGGTCGGCGACCTCCTCGGTGGACCGCACGGTGAACGTGAAGTCCTTGCCCCGCATCAACCTGAGGACCACGCCCTCCCAGCCGTGCCCCACGGCGGTCTCCCTCCCCGAACGACTCTACGGTTAGGTCAGCCTAACCTAAGCTCGGGCGATGTGGTGGGCGGGGCGCCGGTCTGCGGACGCGGTGGGGTGCGTCAGCCGGCGGCGTCGTCCGGGCGGGCGCTGCGGAATGTGCGCCGGTAGGTGTCCGGAGGGACGCCCACCGTGCGGTTGAAGTGGCGGCGCAGGGTCGTGGCGGTGCCCATGCCGGTGGCGGCGGCGATCGCGTCGATGGTGTCGTCGGTGGTTTCCAGCAGCTCCTGGGCCCGCTGGATGCGCTGGGTCAGCAGCCAGCGCAGGGGCGTGGTGCCGGTGACGGCGGTGAAGTGACGGGCCAGGTTGCGGGAGCTCATGTTCGCCCGGCGGGCCAACTGCTCCACGGTGAGCGGCTGGTCCAGGCGCCGCATGGCCCAGGACAGCAGGTCGGCGAGGGAATGGTCGCGGGGCTCGGGCAGCGGGGTGGCGACGAACTGGGCCTGGCCGCCGGCCCGGTGCGGCGGCACGACCAGGCGGCGCGCCACCTGGTTGGCGACGGCCGAGCCGTGGTCCAGGCGGACCAGGTGCAGGCACAGGTCCATGGCGGCGGCCTTTCCGGCCGAAGTGAGGACGCGGCCGTTGTCGACGTAGAGGACGTCCGCGTCGACCTGTACCCGGGGATACCTGGCGGCCAGTCGCGCGGCGTGCATCCAGTGCGTGGTGGCGCGCTGCCCGTCCAGCAGCCCGGCCGCGGCCAGCAGGAACGCGCCCGTGCACAGGGACGCCACCCGGGCGCCCGCCTCGTAGGCGGCGCGCACGGCGTCGACCAGCTCGGCGGGCGGGTCCCCGTCGGGATCGGCGCACGCGGGGACGATCACCGTGTCGGCGCTCACCAGGTGGTCGAGTCCGTGGTCCGGTTCGAGACGGAACCGGTCCCCGACCGGCACGGCGGCCGGGCCGCAGACGGTGAACTCGTACCAGGGATCGACGAGGTCGGAGCGGTCGACACCGAACACGTCGCACGCGGTGGCGAGTTCGAAGTGCGGTACGCCGGCCGTGACGGCCAGTGCGACGGTCCTCATGTCCGAAAGTGTACGGGCGGTGTCATTGCCGCCACTCACGGCCGGTGCCCGGTGCGAGAACGATGGCCCCGGCGGATCATTCACGTACGACAAGGGGATGGCGATGGGCTCGACTCGTTCGGTGGCGGTCTTCGGTGCCTATGGGCACACCGGGCGCTTCGTGGTGGCGGCGTTGCTGGAGCGGGGCCTGACCCCGGTACTCGCCGGGCGTGACAGCGGCCGACTCCGCTCGCTCGCGGCGTCGTTCCCCGGCCCGGAGGTGCGGATGGCGTCGGTGGACGACCCGGTGTCGCTCGATCGCGCGCTGTCCGGCGCCGCAGCCGTGATCAACTGCGCCGGTCCCTTCGCCGCGACGACCGCGCCGGTCGTGGAGGCGGCGCTGCGGGCACGGATCCCCTACGTCGATGTCGCGGCGGAGGTCGAAGCGGTGGCCGACACATTCGCCCACTTCGACGAGCGGGCCCGCGAAGCCGGGCTCCTCGTCGTCCCGTCCGTGGCGTTCTACGGCGGTTTGGGCGACCTGCTGGCCACCGCCGCGATGGGCGCCTGGACGCACGCCGACGAGGTGTTCCTCGCCTATGCGCTGAACAGTTGGCACCCCACGGCCGGCACCCGGAAGTCCAGCCAGGTCTCCCGCGCCCGGCGCGGCAGCCGGCGCCTCGTCTTCGCGGACGGCCGCCTGGAGCTCCGTACCGACCAGGCGCCCACCGGCCGGTGGTCCTTCCCCGCACCGGTCGGCGAGCGAGCCGTACTGGGGGAGTTCACCACCGCGGACAGTGTGACCATCCCGCGCCACCTGAAGACCTCGGCCATCCACTCCTGCATGACGGTCGAGGCCGTCAGGGACGTACTGGCTCCGGACGCCACGCCGCCCGTGCCGGTCGACGAGCGGGGGCGCTCCGCCCAGACCTTCCTCGTCGACGTCGTCGTCCGCTCCGGCGCCGAGCAGCGCCGTGCCGTGGCGCGCGGCCAGGACATCTACGCGATCAGCGCCCCCCTCGCCGTCGAAGCGGTCACCCGGATCCTGGACGGACAGGTCAAGGACACGGGGGTCGCCACAGCGGGCGAGATCTTCGACGCGCCGGACTTCCTCCGCTCGCTCTCCCCGCACCTGTCGTTCGAACTGGGCCCGGCGGAATCACACCGAGCGGGTGACCACGGCCAGCAGGTATGACGACTCGACCCGCACACCCGACCCCGGAGTCCTGTTCCACTCGGCGAAGAGCGCTGCCAGGTCGTGGTGCAGGGCCTGCCACGCGCCGGATGCCTCCAGCCGGCCCCGTTCGGTCTGGAGGTGACCGGCCGTGCGGACCCAGAACTCGGCCGCCTCGATGGGCGAGGCGAATTCGAGCCGTACGTGATCGGTGGACGTGGCGATCCCGGTCACCCCGCCGGCCCCCGGCGCGGTGAACCACTCGCGCACCTTGTCCGCGTCGCCCCAGTGGGTGGGAGGCTCGGCGCCCGGGGGAGGCGGGGGCAGGTACCGGCCCATGGCACGACTGGCCGCCGCCATGAAACCGTCCGGCGTCCAGGCGGCCGACACGATCCGCCCGCCCGGTGCGCAGTGTTCCACCAGGGAGGCCGCGGCACGGCGTGGGTCCGGCGCGTACATGGCGCCGAAGACGGACACCACCCGGTCGTGAACGCCGCTGAGCCGGTCGGCGGACGCCTCCTGCCAGGCGACCGGGAGCCCTTCCTCACGGGCCCGCCGGGCCGCGACGGCGAGGAGTTCGGGCGTGGGGTCCGCGCCGGTGGCGACCGCGCCGAGGCGCGCCGCCGCCAGCGCGGCGTTGCCGGTGCCGCAGCCGACGTCCAGCAGGGTCGTCCCCGGTGCGACCCCGGCGGCGGCGATGACGCGGTCGGCCACGGGAACCAGGCGCCGCGCCATGGCGGGATAGTCGCCGGCCGCCCAGGTGGAGGCCGTGCGGGGCGCGGAGCTCATGGAGCTCGCGGAGGGTACGGAGGGTGCGGAGGGCAGGGAGGTCTCGGGCAGGGAGGTCTCGGACACGGTGGCGCTCTCTCTCGTCGGCTGGCCGACACCAAGGTCCTATGCTCAAAAGGCTTTCGGCGGTACAAGAACTGGACTGGGGGTCAGCCGTGCGGCGGGGGATCGAGTACTGCCCGGTGACGGCCGGGGTCGAAGCCGTCGGTGACCGGTGGACGCTGCTCGTCCTGCGCGAACTGCTGCTCGGCTCATGCCGGTTCAACGACATCCACCGCGGCCTGCCGGGCATCAGCCGCACCCTGCTCTCCGCGCGGCTGCGCCGCATGGAGTCGCGCGGGCTCCTCACCCGCACGCTCGACGACGACGACCGTCCCGCGTACCGGCTCACCGAGGCCGGGGCACACCTCGAACCGCTCGTGTGGCAGCTCGGCGACTGGGCGCGACGCTGGTGCTTCGGCGATCCGGAGCCCGAACAGCTCGACATCGGCAGGCTGGTGTGGCGGCTGCGCCAGTACGTGCGCCCGGAAAGCCTGCCCGGGCGGCGGGTGGTGGTGGAGTTCGCCCCACATGGCGAGCCGGGGGAGCGCGCCTGGTTGGTGCTCGCGCGCGGGGATGTCAGCGCCTGCCGTCACCACCCGGGGTACGACGTCGACCTGTGGGTCACCGGTGATCCGGCCGAGATGCACCGGGTGGTCGCCGCGACCACCACCCTCCGGGCCGCCACCCGCGCCGGCCGCATCCGGCTCGACGGGGACCCCGGCATGGTGGCCGCGTTCCCCGACTGGTTCGCGTGGCGGACGCCCTCCGGCTCGGACGTGCCGTGACAGCGCCGGCCACCGCCGTACGAGGAGGCCGCGACCCGCGGGCTCCCGGGCGGTGAACGGCCGGTCAGCGCACCAGCAGGTCGATCACGCCCGTCAGGTCCTCCTCGCCGCTGCCCTCGGCCAAGCGGCGGCGCATCAGCGCGAAGTACGGGCTGAGCAGTTCCGGGCTGACGCCCTGCTGTTCGGCGGTGCTCAGGAAGGTCGGCGTGCCGGCCACCTGCATGGCGAGGTTGGATACGACGCCCTTGGTGTAGTCGCCGCTGCGCAGTTGCTCGGCGGTCTGGTGCACCGCGGGGGCCATCGCGACGAGCCAGTCGGCGAGCAGCGGGGCCAGCGACGCGGGGTCGATGTCCTCCTTGCGGATCAGGGCGAAGGCGTGCGCCGCCCCGGCGAACATCCCGTACATGGCGCTCAGCAGGGCCACGTCGTGCAGGGCCGCGAAGCCCGCGTCCTCGCCGACATAGGTGGTACCGGCCGGGACGCCCAGCGTCTCCCGGTGCCGCTCGAACAGCTCCCGGGAGCCGCTGTAGAAGACGTAGCCGCCGGCCTCCGGGACCCCGATCATCGGGGGGACGGCCATGATCCCGCCGTCCAGGTAGCGGGCGCCGCGCTCCTGGGCCCAGGTGGCGCGGGCGCGGGCCTGGGCGGGGGTGCCGGTGGTCAGGTTGACCACGTCCTTGCCGGCGAGGTCGGTACCGGCCAGCGCCTCGCCGACCGAGGCGTCGTCCAGGAGGCAGACGACGACCAGCGTGCTCGCCGCGACGGCCTCGGCGGCGCTGTCCGCCACCCTCGCGCCCTCGGCGGTAAGCGCCGCCGCGCGGGCCGGGGTGCGGTTCCAGACGGTGAGCGGGTGGCCCGCGGCGAGCCAGGTACGGGCCAGCGCGGTGCCCATCGCGCCGAGGCCCAGCAGCGTGACGGCAGTCTTCTCAACAGTGGTGTGTGCCATGCCGATTAGGCTGGTCGCAGGCCCGGAGGTGATCAAGTACGCACTTCGGAGTGGGTGGTTACCCCGGGGTGAGCGAGCACGTCAGGAGGGTGGGGGCATGACGACGCTGAACCGGCCGGGCACACCGGAGGGACACGTCTGCGGGATCGACACCGCGATGGAGGTGATCGGCGGCAAGTGGAAGGTGCTGATCCTCTGGGCGCTCCACGAGCACCCCCACCGCCGCTTCGGCGAGCTGCGCCGACTGCTTCCGGGGATCACCGAGAAGGTGCTGGCCTCCCACCTGCGCGAGATGGAGGCGGACGGCGTCGTGCACCGCGTCTCCTACGACGAGGTGCCGCCCCGCGTCGAGTACTCGCTCACCGAGGACGGCAGGCGCCTCAACGACGCACTCCAGCCGCTGGCCGCCTGGGGACGCGAGCGGCCGGCCGTTCGAGAGGTGGCGGAGGGGGCGGGCTAGGGTCCGTCCGGGCTCACATGTCCTTGGCGCCCGCCTTGATCGCTTCGCGGATACGGGGATAGGTGCCGCAGCGGCAGATGTTGCGGATGCCGTCGAGGTCGTCCTCGGTCACCTCGCGGCCCTCCTCCGCGACCCGGCGGACCAGCGCCACGGCGGCCATGATCTGACCGGGCTGGCAGTAGCCGCACTGGGCCACGTCGTGGTCCAGCCACGCCCGCTGCATCGGGTGCAGCTCCTCGCCCACCGTGGCCGGAAGCCCTTCGATGGTGGTGACCTCGTCGGTGGGCCGGAGGTCCTTGACCGGCACCGCGCAGGGGTTGACGGCCCTGCCGTTGAGGTGGCTCGTACACGCCTTGCAGACGTTGATGCCGCAGCCGTACTTCGGTCCGGTCACGCCCAGGATGTCGCGCAGCACCCACAACAGCCGGACGTCGTCGGCGACGTCCACGGTGACCTGCTCGCCGTTGAGGCGGAAAGTGTGTTCCGGCACGGGATCTCCAAGCTTTCAGCGGACGTGGTCCAGGCCGTCGGTGGGGGACTGGGGCACGGGCGGAACGGTCGGTTTGGGGGTGAAGGACAGCGTGCCGTGGTTGATCGGGAAGCTGGTCGGCATGGTTCCCGTGGCGCGGCCGTAGGCGCAGGCGACGGCGGCCATCGACGCGGCGACGCCCAGCTCCCCGGCGCCACCGGGTTTCCCGGTGGTGGCCGGCATGACGATGACCTCCAGCTCGGGCGGTGTGTTCCACTGCCGGGTGTAGAAGTAGTTGTCCCAGCTCGCTTCGAGGAAGTGCCCGTCACGCAGGTGGAGACTGGAGGTGAGCGTCAGGGCGATGCCGTCCATGAGGCAGCCCATCATCTGCGCCTGAAGACCGCGCGGGTTGACGGCGAGACCGACGTCCACGGCGACGACTGCCCTGGTGACGCGCGGTCCGGCCACGCCGTCGCGGATGGGCCGGTTGACGGTCCCGGGCCGGCAGTCGATCTCCACCAGCACCGCGCTGACGGCGTGGTACTCGGAGTGGAACGCGATGCCCTGCGCCGTACCGGCCGGCATGGACCGGCCCCAGCCCCCGGCCTCGGCGGCCTTCTCCAGCACCGCCCTGGCGCGTTCGTCGCGGAGGAACCCGCGGCGGAACCGGAAGGGGTCCTTGCCCATCCTCCCGGCCAGCCGGTCGACGATGAGTTCCCGGGCGCAGGTGACGTCGGGGGAGTAGACGTTGCGCATGCTGCCCGTGTTGAAGCCCTTGTCGGTCTCGCTCAGGAGCCGGCTGTTCACGCCGAAGTCGTACGGCATCGACTGGGAGAGCTGGAAGAACGTCTGGGAGAAACCGATGTCGCCCACCGGCAGTTTCGCGGCCATGGCGGTGAAGATCTCGCCCAGACCGTGACCGAGGTCGGTGGAGACGCTGGTGTGCCGCTGCTGGTAGCTGAGGACGGTGTCCCCGGCGTAGGCCACCCGCACCCGCGAGGTGGCCATGGGATGCGTACGCCCCTGGCGGGAGTCGTCGGCGCGGTGCCACATCAGTTTGACGGGCTTGCCGATCCGCTGGGAGATCTCGGCGGCCTCCAGTGCGGCGTCGAAGAAGAGCTTGCGCCCGAAGGAGCCCCCGCCCTCGGTGACGTGGACGGTAACCGCGTGGGGCGGCAGCCCGAGCTTGGCGGCGATGGTCTGCTGGGCGACGATCGGTGACTTCAGGGACGACCAGATCTCGGCGTGGCCGGGCCGCACGTCGGCTATCGCGCAGTTGGGTTCCAGCGCGCTGTTGCTGCGGAAGTGGAAGGTGAACCCGGCTTCCACGCTCGGCGTCAGCGGCGGTGGCCCGAGGGGCGGTTCGGCGGCCCGCAGCTCCCTGAGCACGGACTCGTCGGACTTGCCTTCGGCGGTCCCGGGCTTCCACGACACCCTGAGGGAGCGTACGGCGTCGATGCACTGGCCGAACGTCTCCGCCCGGACCGCCACCCCGGTGGAGATCACCGCGACATCGGTGACGCCGGGCATGGCGCGGACCTCGTCGAGGTTGGCCACCGGCCCGGCCTTGCCGTTGATGGTCGGCGGACGGCACACCATGGTCGGTTTGGCGCCGGGGACGTCGTAGTCCATGGTGAACTTCTTGCGTCCGGTGACGGCGGCGAGCGCGTCGACGCGGTTGTGCGGGCGGCCGATGACGGTGAACGTCTCGCGCGGTTTGAGCTCCACGGACACCTGTCGGGTCCGTATGCTCGCGGCCTTCTCGGACAGTGCGCCGATGCCGATGCTCCGGCCCGTGGGGCCGGTGACTACTCCGGCCTTCAAGGTGAGCTCGGTGACGGCCGTACCGAGTTCGGTCGCCGCGGCCCGGAGCAGCCGGCCCCGGGCGACGGCGGCGGCGACCCTGATCGGGGTGTAGGTGGAGATGGTGGTGTTCGATCCGCCGGTGAGCTGGTTGAACACCAGCTCCGGTCGTGCGTCGGCCAGCGTGACCCGCACCTGTCGCAACGGCAGGTCCATCTCCTCGGCGATGAGCATGGCCGTGGACGTGGTGATGCCCTGGCCGACCTCGGCCCGCGGCAGCGCGAACGACACGGTGCCGTCCCTGTTGACCTCGACCGTGATCAGGTGCGAGGTCGGCAGGGCCGCCGCGGTCATCACGTCGTTGAGGTCGACCAGTTCCGTGATCTCCGGGGAGGGGATGGCGGCCCCGGCCTTCGGGGCCGGCCCCAGCTCGGCGGCCGTCACCAGGGTCGGAGCCGCCAGCACGTACCCGAGGAACCGCCGCCTCGCCAGGGGGCGCCTACCGGAGCCGGTCCGACCGGGCTCGGTCCGACCGGGCTCGGGCCGACCGGACTCCGGCTGAGGCGGATATGCAGAACCGGTCATTCTTCCCTCTCGGCAGTTCGATCCGGGGCGTACGCGTGCCAGGAACCTCACCAGGACGGCGAGGGTTCAATCGCCCGGAGCCCCGGCATCGTTCAGAACGGGCGGTTGGCGTCGGGGATCTCCAGGTCGATGGGCCGTCCCTCCGACAGGAAGAGCAGGACGAACCTGCGGATGGCCTCCTCCACGGTCCAGGCGGCCTCCGGGACCAGCGGCAGGGGGATCAGGCCCTCGCGGAACGCCACCAGCAGCGGCCAGGCGGCGCCGATCAGCGGCTGCCAGAACGGCTCCCGGTCCAGCCCGATCAGGTCACCGATCCGGTCACCCACCGTGTACCTGGAGAACGCGTTGATCAGGGGCCGGGTGAGCCCCGCGTCGAGCTCGGCGACGATGTCGAGGAGTACGTCGGCCAGCTCGGCGCCCTCGGCGGTGTGGCCCAGTGCGGGGTCCAGAACCTGTTCGGACTGGGCGTTGGCCTCGTCCCAGGAGGCGGGGATGTACTCGTCCAGGACGCCGAGCATGTGCGCGGTCACCTGCCACACGTGCAGGAAGCCGTCCGACTCGGTGCGGGAGACCGGGACCTTCCAGTCGACGAGCTTGCGCATGACGAACGTCGGCAGGCTGTGCCAGGTGACCATCATGTCCGCCTGGCTGATCGGGATCGTCTGCCCGCCGCCGGTCTGCGACCAGCCCGGAGACTTCGGCAGCAGGTGCCGCACGGCCGCGTGCACCAGCCGGGTCTTCACCGCGGTCACGATCATCGAGCCCCGGGGCCGGTAGGCGTCCAGGTCACCGACGTCGTACCCGAGCTTGGCCGTCTTGGCGACCCGGTCCTTCATGTCGGCGCCGCCCTTGGAGTAGTAGACGGCGCGCGCCTCCCTGGGGATGGCGGTACTCATCAGGCCGCTGCCCAGCCCGTACAGGGCACCGGTGTAGATGCCCTTCTTCTTGGTGAACCGCGCCGCGGCGTCGAGCTTGCGCTGGTCCGCCCAGGAGGGCAGCCGGCGCGCCCCTTCCATGAAGTCCCGCAGATCCCCCGGCAGACCGCTCGGCAGCGGTTGGTCGTTGCGGGTCCAGGTCCGCAGCAGTTGGTTGACCTTCGGTACGTCGCCCCGGTCGATGACGGCGGCGAGGAGCGGGTCGGCCTCCTCGTCCCACACCCACTCCGGGTCCCTCCCCGCTCCCGAGCCGGCCACCGATCCGCTCGGCGACCAGGTCCACAGTGACCGTGCCCGGGCCGGCGCCGCCATGCCCAGAGCGCCGAGCGCTCCCAGCGCTCCGCCCGTGATCAGCATCTTGCGCCTGCTGAGTTCGTCCATGGTGTGAACTCCTCCGGTGGCGTTCGCTTCAAGAGGGACGGTTGGTGTCGGGGATCTCGATCTGCGTGCCGCGGCCCTTGGTGAGGTAGAACATGATGTACTGGCGGGCCGCCTCGTCGATCGTCCAGGCGAGCGGCGGCACCACCGGCAGCGGGATCAGTCGCTCGCGGAAGGCCACCAGTTTCGGCCAGGCGGTCGCGATGGCCTTCTCCCAGAACGGCTCGCGGGGGATGCCGTCCCAGTCGGCGACCTGGTCGCCGACCAGGTACCGGGCGAGCGCGTTGACGAGAGGGCGGTCGATGCCGCCGGGGCTGGTCTGCTCGGCGAGCTGGCCCAGCAGGATGTCGGTCAGTTCGACGCCCTCGGGGGTGGGGCCCAGGACCGGGTCCAGGATCTGCTTCGACTGGGCGTTGGCCTCGTCCCAGGAGGCGGGGATGTACTCGTCCACGATGCCCAGCATGTGCGCCGTCACCTGCCACAGGTGCAGATAGGCCGCCGACTCGGCGGGGGTGACCGGGACCTTCCACTCGATCAGTCGCCGCATGGTGTAGGTGGGCAGGCTGTGCCAGGTGACCAGCATGTCGGCCTGGCTGATCGGGATCGTCTGGCCGCCGCTGGTCCGGGACCAGCCGGGTGACTTCGGCAGCAGGTGCCGCACGGCCGCGTGCACCAGCCGCGTCTTGACGGCCTCCACGACCACCTTCCCGTCGGGCCGGTACGCGTTCAGGTCCCCGATGGCGAACCCCAGCCTGCTCGTCTTGGCGACCCGGTCCTCCATGTCGGCGCCGCCCTTGGAGTAGTAGACGGCGCGTGCCTCCCGGGGGATGGCGGTGCTGAGCATGCCGCCGCCCACGCCGTTGAGGAGATTGAGGTAGATGCCCCTCGTCTCGTTGAAATCGGCCGCGATGTCGAGCTTGCGGCGGTCCGCCCAGGGCGGCAGCCGGCGCGCCCTCTCCATGAAGTCCCGCAGGTCGTGCGGCAGCCCGTCCGGCAGCGGTTGGTCGTTGCGGGTCCAGGTCCGCAGCAGTTGGTTGACCTTCGGTACGTCACCCCGGTCGATGACGGCGGCGAGGAGCGGGTCGGCCTCCTCGTCCCACACCCACTCCGGGTCCCTCCCCGCTCCCGAGCCGGCCACCGATCCGCTCGGCGACCAGCTCCACAGCGACCGTGCCCGGGCCGGGGCCGCCGCGCTCAGCGCCCCGAGGGCTCCCAGCGCTCCGCCCGTGACCAGCACCTTGCGCCTGCTGAGTTCGTCCATCGCTGCGAACTCCTCCTGCCTTCTGGAGTTTTGTCGTCCTGTCGACTCCGCTTGGTACGGTGAAACAAAGTAGGTATCTGTGTATCTCCGTCCAGAGGAGCACAGCCGGGGCGTGAACGCCATAGGCTGCACAGGAACAGGGAGGCGAACGTGGAACCTGCGCTGCCGTCGCTCATGGGCGCCGCGAACTCCCCGTCGTTGCTGGAACTCGCCTTCAACGAGGCCGCCGGCGGCACCGGCCAGGACGACGAGGAACCGGACGACGGGACGACCACGCGCCTGCTCGACGCCGCGTACGAGCAGTTCTGCCGCATGGGCATCAAGCGGTCCACCATGGCGGATGTGGCGCGGCTCGCGGGTGTTTCCCGGATCACCGTCTACCGCCGGTTCGCCTCCAAGGACGTGCTGGTCGAGCACGTCGTACGGCGCGAGTTCCGGCGGTACTTCGACCGGTTCATCCTCGACGTCCAGGACGCCGAGACCGTCGCCGACCGGGTCGTCCTGGGATTCGTGAGCTCGCTCAGGGCCATCCGGCACAACCCCCTCATCGGTGGGCTGATGGCCGTCGAACCGGACGCCGTCGTGCTGTCCATGACCGGCGACGGGGGCCGGACGCTGGCCGCCGTACGGCAGTTCGTCGCGGGCAGGCTCCGCCGGGAGCAGCACGCGGGCACGGTCTCCGCCGACGTGGACGTGGACGTCGTGGCCGAGATGATGGTCCGGGTCTCCGCGTCCTTCCTGGTCATCCCCAGCCAGGTCATCGACGTCGACGACGAGGAGCGGATGCGCGCGGTGGCCCGGCGGTTCCTCGTCCCGATGCTCGGGCCGCCGCCCCCCGGTCACGCGTAGCCGTCGCCCTTCCGGGCCCTGGCCACCAGCGAAACGGGCGGCTCGCACCGCTCCCCGTACCGGCCGGCCGGCGCGATCTCGTACCCGCCGCCGAGCGCCGTGCCGTTCATCGCGGCGACCACCGGCCTGCCCGGCGTCTCCAGCCGGCGTATCCGGGACGTCAGGACCGTGCACACCTCGCTCAGCGCGGCGGTGTCCTCCGGCCGCGCCCCGCTCATGAAGCCGACGTCACCGCCGGCGCGCCTCCCCTCCCGGCCGCGGCGGCTATTGGCGGTCTGTCAATAGTGTGGACGCCTCGCCATCACCCTTGCCTGGCAAGGGAGATAACCCCGCATCGGCATCTGGGCGGGCCCCTTGAACGCGACCCATTGACACCCCGACAACAACGGTCCACGGTGGGGACCGCTCGACGAGTCCGGTCCGCCGAACGGTTCGCGAAAGCGGTTCGCGAGGGAGGGAGCCCGCCGTGGCCAGAGCAGAGCAGCCGTACCAGCCGGCCGAGGGGCTGACCATCACCGGGCTGCTGCGCCGCAACGCCCAGCAGTTCGCCGACCGTCCCGCGCTCACCACCGGCATCGGGCCGGACGCGCGGACACTGTCCTGGTCGCGGCTGCGCGCCGACGTCGCCGCCCTCGCCCGCGGCCTCGCCGCACTCGGGCTCGGCCGGGGCGACCGGATGCTCATCGCGATGTCCAAGCGCGCCGAGCACTGGGTCGCCGACCTGGCCGCGATCCACCTCGGCGCGCTGCCGTGCAGCACGTACGACACACTGAGCACCGAGCAGATCGGCTTCGTCGCCCGGCACAGCGCGGCCACCGTCCTCGTCCTGGAGGGCGAGGAGCAGATGCGCCGCTGGCAGCCCGTCCTGGACGAACTGCCGCACCTCCGCGCCGTCGTCGTCCTCGACCCGGACGCCGCCCCGGCCGGGGACCCGCGCTTCGTCGGCTACGCCGCCCTGTGCGGCGCGGTACCGCCCGACGACACCGCGTTCGAGGCGCTCACCGACGCGGCCACCCCCGACCAGCCGCTGACCGTGGTGTACACCTCGGGCACCACCGGCGACCCCAAGGGCGTGGTGCTCTCCCACCGCAACGTCATCCACGAGGCCCTGATGCAGGATCACCTCGTCGCCGTCCCGGAGCACCCGCGCTCGGTGGCGTACCTGCCGATGGCCCACATCGCCGAGCGGGTGCTCGGCATCTACATGCCCATCTGCAACGCCGGGCACGTCACCATCTGCCCGGACCCCGCGCGGCTCCTGCCCACGCTCCTCGCGGTGCGACCGCACGGGTTCTTCGGCGTCCCCCGGGTGTGGGAGAAGCTCGCCGCCGGGCTGCGGGCGAAGCTCGGCACCTTCCCCGGGGAGCAGGCCGCGGCGGTGGCGCAGGCCCGCGGCATCGCGCTCGAAGTGTTCCGCCTGCGCTCCGCCGGCAAGGACGTACCGAAGGACCTCGCCGCACCGCTGGAGCGGCTCGACGAACAGGTACTGCGGCCCATCCGGGCCGCCGTCGGGCTCGACGACTGCCACCGGGCCTTCAGCGGAGCGGCGCCGATCCCCACCGCGGTCCTGGAGTTCCTGGCGAGCCTGGCACTGCCCGTGTACGAGGTGTGGGGCCTGAGCGAGACCACCGGGGCGGCCACGGTCAGCACCCCCGAGGTGTTCGCCCTGGGCGCGGTCGGACGCCCGGGCCCCGGCGTCGAGGTCAGGGCCGCCGCCGACGGCGAGCTGTTCGTACGCGGCCCCGTCGTCTTCCCCGGCTACCTCCGGGCCGACGGCGGCATCGAGCCCGCGACCGACCCGGACGGCTGGCTGCCCACCGGCGACATCGGCACCATCGACCAGCGGGGCATCGTCACCATCACGGACCGCAAGAAGGACATCATCATCACCGACGGGGGCAAGAACATCGCCCCGACGAGGATCGAGTCCCTGCTCCGGGCACACCCGCTCATCGCCCACGCCGTCGCGATCGGCGACCGCCGCCGGTACGTCACCGCGCTGCTGGTGCTGGACGAGGAGACCGCCCCGATGTGGGCGAAGGCCAACGGGATCGCCACCACCGACCCCGGCGCGCTGTCGCGCCACCCCGAGGTGCTCGCCGCGCTCGACAAGGCGGTCGCGGAGGCGAACGCGGTGCTCTCCCGCGCCGAACAGGTGAAGAAGTACCGCGTCCTCGCCGGTCCCTGGACCGCCGAGTCCGGGGAGCTGACACCGAAACTGAGCCTGCGGCGCAAGGCCGTCGAGAAGCTGCACGCCGCGACGATCGAGTCGATGTACCCGCAGGTGCACGCCGAAGGCGCACACCCGGACGCACCCCTGGACGCACCCCCGGGCCCGTCATCGGCACCGGAACGACGAGAGGAATGACGGCATGAGCGGTCAGCGCCGGGCGGCCCAGCGACGCCGGATGGAACCGGACGCCCGGCGCGCCGAGATCCTCAGCGCCGCCCGCAGACTCTTCGGGGCACACGGCTACTCCACGGTGTCCACGTCGGACATCGCGGCCGAGGCCGGTGCCGCACGGGCACTGATCAACCACTACTTCGGCGGCAAGCGGCAGCTCTACCTGGAGGTGGTGCGGCAGATGATGGTCGTGCCCGCCTCCGTGTCCGAGCGGCTGCCCCCGACCACGCCCGAGGAGCGGCTGTCCATCTGCGTCGACCGGTGGCTCGAAGTCGTCGAACGCAACCGGGAGATGTGGCTGTCCGCGATCGGCCTGGAAGCCCTCGGCAACGGCCCGGAGATCGACCGGATCATGCTGGAGGCCGACGAGATCGCGACCGACCGCGTCCTCGAGGCCGCGATGATGGACGACGTCACCGAGGGGCGGGAGAAGCTGCGGGCGATGATCCGCGCCCACGGCGGCATGCTCAAGGCGGCCTCCCGGGAGTGGCTGGTGCGCGGGACGCTCAGCCGCGGCGACCTGCACGTGATGCTGACGCGCACCGTGCTCCACCTCGTCAACACGGTCTTCCCCGCCGTACGGGACGACCGGTGACGGGCGTTGCCGACACCGCTTCAAGGAGGAACGCACCCCATGCCCCGAGTCCTCAACGACGAACGCCGCGACCTGGTCAGGGCGATAGCCGACTTCTGCCGCCGCGAGTGCGGCACCAAGGAGCAGCGGGACAAGCTCACCGCGAGGGGTCAGGAGCCGCACAACCAGAGGCTCTACGAGAAGATGGCCGGCCTGGGCTGGCTCGGCATCGCGCTCCCCGAGCAGTACGGCGGCGCGGGCCAGGGCATGACGGACCTGTGCCTGTTCCTGGAGGAGACCTCCTACGGCCTCGCGCCGATCAGCGGGTTCGGGACCACGGTCATCGCTGCGGCGGCGTACGAGAGGTTCGGCACCGAGGAGCAGAAGCGCGTCGTACTCGAAGGCGTGGTCAAGGGCCGGGTCGAGGCCATCTCGATGTCCGAGCCCGGTGCCGGGTCGGACGTCGGGGCGCTGACCTGCCGCGCGGAGCGCGCCGACGGCGGCTATGTGATCAACGGCCAGAAGACCTGGTGCTCCAACGCGCACTTCGCCGACCACGTCCTGCTCATCGCCCGTACGTCGCGGGAGGAGTCGAAGCACCGGGGCCTCACCCAGTTCATGGTGCCCACCGACGCCGCGGGGCTGGAGATCAGGGGCATCGACACGATGGGCGGCCGGGAGGTCAACGACCTGTACTTCACCGACTGTTTCGTGCCGGACGCGGCCGTCGTCGGCACGCCCGGGCAGGCGTGGACGCAGTTGATGGCCGGGCTGAACCTGGAGCGGATGATCCTCGCCGCGCTGATGCTGGGCGTCGCCCGGCGCGCGTTCGACAACACCCTCGCCCACGTACGGCAGCGGGAGCAGTTCGGCCGGCCGATCGGCTCCTTCCAGGCGCTCAAGCACCGCATCGCGGACATGGCCACCGAACTGGAGTGCGCCCGGCTGCTGCTGGACGACGTCGCGGCCGCCATCGACGCCGAGCCCGACCGGGTGTTCGCCCGCGAGGCGTCCATGGCCAAGCTCAAGTGCACCGAGCTCGCCAAGCACGTGACCCTGGAGGGCATGCAGATGATGGGCGGCTACGGGTACGCCACGGAGTACGGCATGGAGGCCCTGCTGCGCTCGACCGTCGTGTCCACGGTGTACGGCGGGACGAGCGAGATCCAGCGGGACATCATCGGCAGGACGTACGGCCTGTAGGCGGCCCGCGCCCCGCGGAGGCACTGGTCGAGGGCAGGACGGTGACTTGGAGGCCGGCCTCTGGAGCGACGAGCCGATCGCGAGGTTGTGGGAACGCCGCCCGTGCCCCAGGATCGGTCCGCATGAGCCGTGTCTACGACGACGAACGCCTGGCCGGTGCCTACGAGCACGGCAACGAGATGCCCGAGCCGTCACTGCGGGCCTGGGTGGAGTTGTTCGCCTCCCACGTGCGCCGCCCGTCACCCTCGATCCTCGAAGTCGGAGCTGGTACGGGCATGTTCTCCGCCGCGATGGCGCGCTGGATCGAAGGGGCCGACGTCCTCGCCGTGGACGCCTCCGAAGCGATGCTGGCCGAAGCCCGTCGCCACCATCCGCACCCCTCGGTGCGGTACGTCTCCGGTACCGCGGACGCCCTGCCCGCCCCCGCGGACGCCTTCGACCTGGCCCTGCTCTCCCGGGTGATCCACCACCTCCCCGACCGGACCGCGGCAGCACGCGAACTGGCCCGCGTGCTCCGCGTGGGCGGGAAGGTGATCGTCCGGACCACCTTCAGGGAACGGCTCGACGCCCTGGTCTACGACTACTGGCCGCGGTTGCGCGGCATCGACGAGCGGCGCTTCCCGGGCCGGCAGGAGGTCGTCGACGACTTCCTGACCGCCGGCTTCACCCTGGAGGGGGTCACCTCCCTCGCCCAGCCGGTGACCATGAGCCTGCACGACTTCCACACCCGGCTCACCGCCCGCCCGCAGTCCAAGTTCACCCACCTCACCACCGCCGAGTTCGACGAGGGCCTCCAACGCCTGGCCGCCGCGGCCCGGACCGAGCCGAGCCCCCCGCTGCCGGTCCTCGAACGCTACGACGTGGCGGTCTTCTCCCTCTGACGTGCCGCGACGGGTGCGTGAGGGCCTCATTCGTGCACCGGGCGGTCGCTCAGGCGGTGATCGGCGAGGTTGAGCGCTTCGGCGACGAGGCGGCGCAGGTGGCCGTCGGGCAGGGCGTAGATCACCCGGCGGCCGTCCTTGCGTGTGGTGACCAGTCCGGCGAGTCGCAGCCGGGCCAGGTGCTGGCTGACGGCGGGGCGCGCGGCGCCGCATGTCTCGGTCAGGGTGCTCACGTCCGCCTCGCCGCCGGACAGGGCGTGCAGCAGCGTGAGGCGTGTGCGGTCGCCGAGCAGGGCCAGGACCTCGGCGGCAAGGGTGAAGTGTTCCTCGCCAGGGTCTCGCGGGTGCGCATCGTGCGCAGGTGATAGGTGCATGCGTGCGCTCATACGCACATAATGGTTCCGTGGGCCGTGCGGTGTCCACCTCCAGCCGGAAGGGGATCGAGCGTGAGCGACCACCACCATGATCACGGCCATGCGCACGCGCACGGGCACGGGCACGGGCACGGTCACGGCCACTGGCGCCACCGGCTCGGGCACCTGCTCGCACCGCATTCGCACGAGTCCGCCGACAAGGTCGACACGGCGCTGGAGTCCTCCGTACGCGGCATGCGGGCGCTCTGGGTCTCGCTCGCCGTTCTGGGGGCGACCGCCCTCGCGCAGGCCGTGGTCGTCGTACTGTCCGGCTCTGTCGCCCTGCTGGGCGACACCGTGCACAACGCCGCCGACGCCTTGACCGCCGTGCCGCTCGGTGTCGCCTTCGTCCTGGGCCGCCGGGCGGCGACGCGCCGCTTCACCTACGGGTACGGGCGGGCGGAGGACCTCGCCGGGATCGTCATCGTCCTGACCATCGCCGCCTCGGCGGGCTTCGCGGCGTGGAGCGCGGTCGACCGGCTGCTCCATCCGCGCGACATGAGCCACATTCCCGCGGTCGCCCTCGCGGCCGTCATCGGGTTCATCGGCAACGAGTGGGTGGCGCGCTACCGCATGCGCGTCGGCCGCGCGATCGGCTCCGCCGCGCTCGTCGCCGACGGCCTGCACGCGCGCACCGACGGGTTCACCTCCCTCGCGGTGCTGCTGAGCGCCGGGGGCGCGGCCCTGGGGTGGCGACCGGCCGACCCCGTCGTGGGTCTGCTGATCACGCTGGCGATCCTGCTGGTGCTGCGCGACGCGGCCCGGGAGGTCTTCCGCCGGGTCATGGACGCGGTCGACCCGGCGCTGATCGACCGCGCCGAGCGTGCGCTGCGCGGCGTCGATGGCGTACGGGGCGTCGGCGAGCTGCGGCTGCGGTGGATCGGGCACCGCCTGCGCGGCGAGGTGGCGGTCGTCGTGGACGGCGACCTGACGGTACGTCAGGCACATGACGTCACCGTGGCGGCCGAGCACACCCTCCTGCACGCCGTACCGAAGCTGACCGCCGTACTGGTGCACGCCGACCCGGCGCCGGCCGCCGGCGCCCCCGACCCGCACCACGCGCTCGCACACCACGCGAGCGGGGGCCGTGGCTGAGCGGCTCGGTACGGAGCCGGCGACGCCGGCGCTGTCTCCCCGCCGATTGCCCACCTTGGGGTGGATTGGACCCGGCAACTCCCTCTCCATGACACCGCGTTGTGCTCTCCTGGCCCCGGCTTCCCGAAGGAGCCGCCGGAGAAGGGGAGGGCGATCGTGCGTCTTGCGCGCCGCAAGGGATACACCAGCACGTGGGTCGCCGCCGCCGTGGGCGCGGCCGCGTTGATGCTCGGGCCGGGGCCGGTTCACGCCCAGGCCGGCCGGCCGTTGGCCACCGGGTATGTGAACGTGCACCAGTGCGTGTACTACTCCGGCTCGGCCGGTAACCATCTGACGACGGTGGTGTCGAGCCACGACGGGCGGTTCGGCACCGGCACCAACGTCTCCGGGTCCCAGGACACGACCGTCTCCTGTGGCGCCGGGGACGGGAACTACAGCCTCGTCCCCGTGCTGTCGGGCGTCAGGGCCCACAACCTCCAAGGGGGGCGTTACCTGAACGTGCACCAGTGCGTGTACTACTCGGCCTCGGCCACCGACCACTTCTCGACCGTGGTGCCCGGCCAGGACGGGCGGTTCGCGGCGGGGACGAATGTGTCCAACACGGCGGACTCCGGTCCGTCGTGCGGCGGCGGGGACGGGAACTACGGTCTCGTCCCGGTGCTGTCGGGCGTCCGGGCGCTGGACCTGACCACAGGCCGCTACCTGAACGTGCACCAGTGCGTGTACTACTCGGCCTCGGCCACCGACCACTTCTCGACCGTGGTGCCCGGCCAGGACGGGCGGTTCGCGGCGGGGACGAACGTGTCCGGCACCGCGGACTCCGGTCCGTCGTGCGGCGGCGGGGACGGGAACTACGGCCCCGTCCCGGTGCTGTCGGGCGGCAAGGCCATGGCCATGAGCTAGGCGCCGGCCGCCGGACGCCCCGGGCGACGTGGGGGAGTCGCCCGGGGCGTCCGGCCGGGAGGCCGACGGGGTGGGTCAGCGGTTGTCGCCGAGTTCCTGGTGCATCTGGGGCTGGTCGTCCTTGTCGTGGGTCAGGGCGAACTTCTCGATCTCGTTGAAGTACTCGGAGGCGGTGCCGAGGACCTCCTTGTACGGGTTCACGCCGACGGTCTTCTTGGCGGCGCCGCCGAGGAGCCCGCCGCCGATACCGCTGACGATCCTGTGGCCTTCGGCGAGGGGCTTGCCGGCCAGGTCGAGCGGGCTCCTGGGGACGCCCGCCATGTCGGCGTACTTGTCGCCGAGCCCGACGCGGATCACGGCGATGAACGCGTCACTGACCGCGGGCGGCAGGAGCTCCCGGTAGAACTTGATGGCCTGCTCGGTCATGAACACGCCGTCGTCGGTCTTCTTCCACTCCCGCTCCCGTTCCTTGTTCCACAACTGCTCCACCAGGTTGGCGTCCTTGGGCAGCAGCCACTTGTCGGGGGTGCCGAGGTAGTGGTTGACGTAGTGCCAGGCGCACATGAAGCCATGGGCGTCGTCCTTGGACACGTCGATGCCCAGGTTCTTCATGGCCTGGAGGATCTGGCTGCTGAAGACGCAGGCCGCGCCGGTGGTGTACTTCTGCGAGACCGGCTCCCCCCACTTGGCGTAGTCCCACTCCCCGCTCTTCTTGTGCAGTTGCCGCACCGAGGCGTGCACCAGGCGCACTTTGGTGACGGTCGCGGCGAGCGTCCCGTCCCGCATGACGCCCTGCTTGCCCATGTCGATGAACAGCCGCGAGGACTGCGACAGCCGCCGGCCCGGGCCCTCGACGCCTCCCAGGCGGCCGGTGGACCGGAGGGTGAACGCCCCGGTGGGGGAGAGGTAGGTGCCGATCAGGCCGACGGTGCCCTGGAGCATGGAGACCTCGCCGTGGTGGTGGCCGAAGAACCCCTCCGCGGCCTTGACGTCCGCCTCGCTCCAGCCCGGCGGCTCCGCCTCCGCCTCGTGCAGGAACTCGGCCAGCCGCTCGGGCAGATGTGAGCGGTCCTGACCGGGCTTGAGGGTGTTGATGGTACGGAACAGGCCGTTGACCCCGTCGACCTCCCGGTTGTCGATGAGGTCCGACACCAGCGCGTCGGCGGCCGGGTCCCCGACCTTGCTCGCGGCGTCCAGCTCGGCGGCGACGGTCTCGGTCGTCAATGCCACGGTGAAACTCCGTTCGTCGTTCAACAGTGGGGGGTGACCCACCCGGCTCCGGGCATGGCGGCGAGCCGGCCAGGCCGGCTGCTGGGCAAGATCACCGCTCGTGATCTTGCCCCTGCCGGGACCGGCCCGCGATGCCCCGTCGGGGGTACGTGGAAGTGCGCCGGGCGCATGAAGGGGGCGCGTTCCGCCCCGCTGCGGCCGGTGACGCCACGGCTCGGGTCACCGGAGACAACGCCGGGCCGGGCCCCCGGGGGACGCCGGGGAGCCCGGCCCGGGCCAACCACCGCACCGCACCGTCACGGAGCCGGCTGGTCCACCGCCGTCCCGGCCCGTTCGGCCCGCTCCTCGGGGAGGAACGTCACCTGGGGCGCACCGGTGCGCGGGTGGACGGCCACCTCGCCCCGCACGCCGTACACCTCGGCCAGCAGCCGCGCGGTGAGCACCTCGGCGGGCGGGCCGGACGCGTGGACCTCTCCGTCGCACAGGACGTAGAGGCGGTCGCAGTAGTAGGCGGCGAGGTTCAGGTCGTGGAGCGCCACCAGGACCGTCGCCGGAAGCCGCCGCAGAAGGCCGAGCACCTCCAACTGGTGCCGGACGTCCAGGTGGTTGGTCGGCTCGTCGAGCACCAGCAGCGCGGGCTGCTGGGCCAGGGCGCGGGCGATGAGCACCCGCTGGCGTTCGCCCCCCGACAGGCGGCCGAAGGACCGGTCGGCGAGGCCGGCCGCGTCCACCGAGGCGAGCGCCGTCGCGATGAGCCGGGCGTCCTCGGCGGTGTCGCCGTCGAGCAGCCGCTTGTGCGGCGTACGGCCCATGGCGACGACCTCCCGCACGGTCAGGTCGAAGTCCGCGCCCGTCTCCTGCACCACCGCGGCCAGCGTGCGCGCCAGCCGCCGCACCGGCAGCGACCAGGCGTCGGCCCCGTCCACCCGTACGCACCCGGAATCGGGGCGCAGCACGCGGTAAACGGCGCGCAGCAGGCTGGACTTGCCGCTGCCGTTGGGACCCACCAGGCCGATCACCTCGCCGGGCCGGGCGGTCAGGGACACGTCCCGCACGAGACGGCGCGCTCCGGCGGTGAGCGTGACCCCCTCGACGGTCAGCTCGGTCGCGGTCATCCCACACCTCCGCCGGTGTCCCGCCGGGCGTCCCGGCGCATCAGCCACAGGAAGAACGGCCCGCCGCACAGCGCCGTCAGGACGCCGACGGGGATCTCCATCGGCGCGGCGACCGTACGGGCGGCGATGTCGGCCCAGACGAGGAACACCGCCCCGGCCAGCGCGGCCGTCGGCAGCACCCGGCGGTGGTCCCCGCCGACGAACAGCCGCACGATGTGCGGCAGCATCAGGCCGACGAAGCCGATCGGCCCGGCCGCCGCCACCAGCACGCCGGTGACCAGCGACAGCAGGACGAACATCCGGGCCCGGAACCGCGCCACGTCCAGCCCCATCGTCGTGGCCGCCTCCTCGCCCGCCAGCAGCAGGTTCAGCGAGCGCGCCCGTACCAGCAGGGCGCTGATGCCGGCCAGCAGGGCGGCGGCCGGCAGCCACAGCGTGCCCCACTGGACGCCGCCCAGGCCGCCGAGCGTCCAGGCGAGCACGGCACGCGCCTCGTTGCCCCGGTCGGAGGTGAGCAGCAGCAGGTCCATCACGGCCGTGAGCACCGCCGCGACGGCCACGCCCGACAACACCAGCCGCACCGAGGTGATACGGCCGCCCGCCCGCGCCGTGCTGTACACGAGCACCAGCGTGAGCAGCGCCCCGGCGAACGCGGCCACCGACAGCGACACCGGCCCGAACAGGCTCACCCCGAAGACGATCACCATGACGGCGCCCAGCGACGCGCCCGACGACACACCCAGCAGGTACGGCTCCGCGAGCGGGTTGCGCACCAGGGCCTGCATGGCGGTGCCCACCACCGCGAGCCCGGCGCCCGTCACCGCCCCGAGGAGCACCCGTGGCGCCCGCACGTCCAGGACGATCGTCTCGCGCGCCCGGGACCACACCGGCTCCGGCCGGTCGGCGCCCAGCGCGTGCGTCACGATGCCCCACACCTCGCCGGGCGGTACGTGAACCGAACCGATGGCCATGCCTGCCGTGACCGACGCCAGGAGCAGGACGCCGAGGACGGCCAGGGTCACGGCGAAAGCGGGTGCGCTCCGCCGCCGCGGGCGGCCGGTGGGCTCGGGAGCGGCCGTGGCCTTCGCCGGGCCCGTCACCGGAACCTCTCCGGGTGCAGCGCGCGCGCCAGGTCCTCGACCGCGTACGGCGGCCGTACGCCGACCAGGGTCGCGGTCAGCGGCAGCACCACGAACCGCTTGTTCTTCACGGCCGGGACGTCCGCGAGGGCCGGCTGCGAGAGCAGGAACTTCTTCTTCCGCTCCACGTTCCCGGCACCCGCGTAGTCGTAGATGGCGATCACCTCGGGCTTGCGGGCCACGACCTGCTCCCAGGAGGCGTCCCCGAAGACCTGGTCGAGGTCGTCGAAGACGTTCCGGCCGCCGGCCAGCCGGATGATCTCGGTGCCCAGGCTCTTGCCGCCCGCCGTGAACGCCGACTTGTCGCCGCTGTCGTACACGAACACGGGCACGGCGGGCGCGCCCTTCACCGCCTCGGTGGTCCTGGCGATACGTCCCCGGAGGTCGGCGACGAGCCGGTCGGCGCGGTCCCGCACGCCGAAGATCGAGCCGATGGTGCGGATCTCGTCGTAGGTGTCCTGCATGGACACCCGCTTCTTCCCGCAGTACTCGCGGTTGAGGTAGGTGTCGATGCCCGCGTCGGCGAACGCCTTGCGGGAGCGGCCCTCGTTCTCGGCGAACGCGCTGCCGTAGCCGCCGTAGACGAAGTCCGGCTCGGCCTCCAGGACCTTCTCGAAGGACGGTTCCCTCTCCGCCAGCTCCGGGACGGCCTCGAAGTCCTTCCGCAGCCTGGGCAGAACGGCCGAGTCGGGGAAGGCGGTGCCGACCATCCGGTCCTTCAGCCCCAGCGCCAGCATCAGTTCGGCCGGGTGCTGGTGGATGGTGACCACCCGGGAGGGCGGCCTGTCGTACGTCGTGCGGGTGCCGCAATTGTCGATGGTGACCGGGAAGCCCGGCCCGGACGGCGCGGTGGCCTTCCGGTCGTCGGCCGCCCGTCCGGGGCCGCCGCAGCCGGCCAGCAGGGCCGCCGACAGGGCGACGGCCAGCACCACGGCGCGCCGGGCGCGGGGGCGCGGGCGGGCGGCGGGGGACAACCGGGGACGGGGGAACAAAAGGGGACGGGGGAACCAATGAGGACGGGGCGTGCCGTCGTACACGTAAAGCCTCCTGGGGAGTCCGCGCTCCTCGGAACGGGCCCGCGACAGGCCAGTGTCCTGACTCCCGGATCGACGTTCCCCCGGCCTTCCCGCGCGTGGTGCGCAGTGGCCTTCTCGAAGGGTTCCACTCCCCGGTCACAGTGGCGGGACCGTGCCGGAATCGCACCGGCTTCCTGTCTCCCGTCGCGGTGATGACCAGGCGATACTACGTGGCCGGTGCCACCGGGCGGACCTGGCGTGCGGTGCGGTGCCTCTGCGATCCTGCCTTCGACCTCACGACCGAGAGGACGGTGGCACCCGTGTGCCCGCGCGTGTGTGACGGATCGTCGCCGGACGGCACTCCCACCCCTGACGTCCTCGCACGCGTCCGCGCCATCGGCCCCTACTTCGCCGTGGCTTGTGGGCCGCGCCCCGACGCCGCGTGCTTCCGGCCGCTCACCGACCTGTACACGGACCGGGACGGCGCGCTGGACGCGTACGTGGCGGCGGTCGGCCGGCGGCTCGGCACCGGGCGGCGGTCCGGGGCCGGGCAGCGGCGGGTCGCCGCCTCGACCCTGCACATCGGGACGGCCGCCCGGCTGTGGTCGGTCGCCCTGGCCACCGCCGCGCTCACCGGGCGCGTGCCCGACCTCGCGCCCGACCGCCTGTGGTGGCGCCCGGCCGAGTCCGGCCCGATCGACCTGTGGCTGCCGGAGGTGTCCGGGGTGGCGGGCGACGACGTGCCCCTGGCCCTGCACGAGACCGTCGTCGTGCGCAACCTGCTGCCGCTGGGTGACGCGCTGCGGGAGCACTCCGCGCTGTCCCCGCACGTGCTGCGGGGCAACGCCGCCTCCGCGCTCATCGGCGCCGTCCGGGTGCTCACCGCCCACGTCCCCGACGCCCCCTGCCCACCGCTCCCGCTGGTCACCGCCCTGCTGGCACGCGAGCCGCTCGCGAGCGCCGGGGCCTTCACCGCCGTGCCCCTGACGTACCGGCGCCGTAGCTGCTGCCTCTACTACCGCGTGCCCGGAGCCGGTTACTGCGGCGACTGCGTGCTCAGCCCGGCCGGTACGCGCCGTTGAGGTAGTGCTCGCCGATGTCGCGGAGCCGGTGGGCCGTGGAGCGGCCGGCCGTCAGGACGCGGGCGTTGCGCCAGAACCGGTCGAGGCCGGGGGCGTCGGCGAGTGCCGGCACCCGCGTCGTGATGTGCAGGGCGGCCTCGGCCGTGACCGTCTCGGCCGTGGCGACGAGGGCGGCGATGTCGGCGGGCTCGTCCGCGTCGATGCGCGCCCCCGCCTCCAGGGCCCCGGCCATCGCCGCCGTCGCCCGTTCGACCACCGCGGCGGCGGTCCGGGCCGCCGACGCCAGTTCCCCGAACGCGAGGAGGACGTCCGGGTCGGTGGCGGGCAGCCGGCCACCGGGGCAGGCGTCGCGCGCCTCGGAGAGGGCGCCTTCGGCGATGCCCAGGCCGACGTGGCACAGGGCGAGCCGCAGCGCGGGGGCGGCGAGCGCGGTGAAGGGCGCGGTCGACTCCTCGTCGTACGGCCGGGCACCGATGACCTGCGCGGGCGCGACGGCCACCCGGTCGAAGGCCACGCCACCCGCACCTGCGATCCGCTGGCCGAGCCGGTCCCGGGCGGGATCGACGGACACGCCGGGACGGCCGGACGGCACCCGTACGACCAGGACGTCACCCGTCACGGGGCACAGGGCGTCCACGACGAACCGGTCGGCGACGGTCACGGCCGTGTCCACGGCCCGGTGGCCGTTGAGCAGGTACCCGGAGTCGAGCGGGGTCAGGGTGAGGTCCGCCCCGCCGCCGTCCGGGGCGCCGGTGTGCACGCCGCCGGCCCAGAGCAACTGGTCGCGCGCGGTGTCCCGTTCGAGTGCGGCGGCGCGGTGGGCCGTGGCGTAGAAGCGGCCGCTCCAGGTGTGCACGTAGTGGCGGGCGAGCAACTCGCCCACGGAGCTGTCCGCCGTGGCGATCTGGTGCACGACGGCGCAGCCGGTGCGCCAGTCGACACCGTGCGTACGGCCCGGCGGCACGAGGGCCGCCAGGAGCCCGGCCTCGCGCAGCCGCGCCACCTCGTCGACGGGCGGCCCGCCGGCGCGGTCCCGGGCGATCGCGTCCGCGGCGAGGTCCTCCGCGACGTCCCGCGCGATGCGCAGCGGCGTGCCGGATTCCTGGGCGGGAGCGGTCACCGTCCCGGGTGCGGCGGACGTCACTTGGCCAGGGCGGGGACGCCGGCCACGGCCGGGGAGGGCTGTGCCGACCGGCGGCGGTGTTCCTTGACGGAGTACGCCAGGGCCGCCGCCCAGAGCAGGCAGACGAGGCCGTGGACCGTCCACTGGGCGGCGTCGCCGGCGCCGAGCCACTCGCCGCGCAGCAGCGTGCGGACGTTGGTGAGGACGATCACGCCGCCGACCGCCGACCCGAGGACGCGCGGCGGCACATGACGTACCAGCCAAGCGGCGATGGGCGCGGCGATCAGGCCGCCGATCAGCAGGGCGACGGCCCAGGAGTAGTCGATGCCCTGCGATCCGAGGCCGACGAGGAAGCCGATGCTCGCGGCGACGGCGACCAGGAACTCGCTGGTGTCGATGGAACCGATGACCTTACGCGGCTCCAGGCGCCCACCGGCCAGGATCGCGGGGGTGCCGACCGGGCCCCAGCCGCCGCCGCCGGTGGCGTCGAGGAATCCGGCGACGACGCCGAGCGGGGAGAGGAACCGCTTGCGCAGCGGCTTGCCCAGGTTGCCGGTGGGCAGGCTGAGGAAGGTGAAGCGGCCGAGTACGTAGAGGCCGAGGCCCAGCAGGATCAGGGCCATGACCGGCTTGGCGACGTCGGTGGAGAGGCTGGAGAGGACCGTCGCCCCGGCGAACGCCCCGGCCGCGCCCGGAATGCCGATCTTCGCGACGACGCGCCAGTCCACGTTGCCGAACCGCCAGTGCGCGGCGCCCGAGGCGAGGGTCGTGCCGATCTCGGCGAGGTGCACCGTGGCGGAGGCGGCGGCGGGGTTCGGACCGGCCGCCAGCATCAGGGTGGTGGAGGTCACGCCGTAGGCCATGCCCAGGCTGCCGTCCACGAGTTGGGCGCCGAGCCCGGCAAGTGCCAACACGATTAACGTCTTCACGGCCACCTCGCAGATCGATCCCTAGTTTCCCTATCGGTTTAGTAGGGATAGTGGCGTGCCGAAAGCCCCGTCGGCAAGGGGCTGTTCAGGAATCGGACAGAATCGCCTCGTAAGGTGAGACGCGCTCAGGGGTTGGACCAGGCGGCGGGGTCCTCCACCAGCGAGTGCACCCCTTCGGGGAGGCGGCCGGACGCCACGTCCGCCAGCGACACGCCTTCGAGGATGCGCCGGACGTTCGCCCGCAGGGCGATCCACAGCGGGAGCAGGGACTCGGCGGGCCCGTTGTAGGACAGCTCGGGCGGCCGCACACCCCGTACGGAGACCAGGGGGCCGTCCACCGCGCGGACGATGTCGGCGACGCTGATCTCACCGGCCGGCCGGGCCAGCCGGTAACCGCCGTTGGCGCCCCGCTGGCTGATGACCAGACCGGCCCGCCGCATGTCGTTCAGGATGCTTTCGAGGAACTTGTGCGGAATCTCCTGCGCCTCCGCGATGGCCTCGGCCTTCAGCGGCCCGCCCCGTTCACCGGCGGCGAGCAGCAGGGCGGCCCGCACCGCATAGTCCGCCCTGGCTGAGATCCGCATGCGGGCATTATCCCGTACGCGCACGCGGCCCCATGTCCGAGGTGGCAGGAAAGGCGCCGGGATTGGCTCATGGGTGTAGAGCCGTGCCCACCGGGCGGGTGCCATGCTCGCTCTCGGCAAAACACACCCGGATCGGGAAAGGAAGACATGTCACTCACGCCTTCGAGACACACCACGGTCTCGACCACGGTGATCGCCGCCCTGGTGGCGGCGTTATGCATGGCCCTCGGCAGCATGGCGCCATCTGCCAGGGCCGTACCCGCGCAACACACCGCACCCCAACCCGAGTCCGCGCCCGCCCCCGGGTCCGCCCCCGCGTCCGCACCCGCGCAAGCCGCCGTCGCTCCGCCCGAGCTGGGCGACATCACGCTCACCGCCGCGGGCAACGGCCGCAACCTGGACGTGCAGAACGGCAACACGGGCAACGGCGTCTTCATCGTCACCAACTCCGCACCCGGCCACCACCAGTCGTGGCGCATCGCCGCCACGGGCGCGGACGCGTCCTTCACCATCGTCAACAACACGACGGGCAAGTGCATCGACGCCGGTCTGCCCCTCCGGCAGCAGCCCTGCGACGGCCGGGCCAGTGAGAACTGGTACTTCCAGCCCGTCACCGGCACCGGCACCTTCATGATCCGCCACAAGGCCACCAACACCTGCCTCGACGTCGTCCAGAACGCCCAGTACAACGACGCGTGGACGCAGACCTACCGCTGCAACGGCACCAAGGCCCAGCAGTGGAGCGTGCCGTCGGCGGCACGTGAGGCGGCCTGGAACATGGCCGTCGACCACGCCGCGGCCCGCTGCGCCAAGGACGTTGCCACCTGCTTCTGGACCAAGGGCGTCCAGGCCCCCGCCGCGCCGCTGCCGAAGGTGTGCGTGTCACCCGTCTGGTACAACGGCACCTCCGCGCCCGTGCCGTGGACGTTCTCCCTCACCACCCGGACCGGTTGGTCCTCCACGATCGGCTTCACCCTGTCCTCCTCCCTGTCGGCAGGCACCGCGCCCGCCCTCCAGGCGCAGGTCGGCAGTACGGTGACCGGCTCGGTCACCCTCAACCTCGGCCAGGACCTGGGCAACAGCCTGACGGTGACCGTTCCTCCCGCGCACTACGGCTGGGTGGCGTTGTCGGAACTGGCCACGAAGGTCACCGGCACCTGGACGTTCGACGCGCAGGGCTTCGCCTGGACCGCCCAGGACACCATCACCGTGCCGCTGAAGAACGACGACAACGGCGGCGCCAGCGTCTACGCGGCCCGGACCGCCGAACAGTTCACCGGCTGCGACACGTAACCGCCGCACGGGCACCCCTGCCCCGGCCGCCCGCCGCCCGCGTACCCGCTCACGTCGCCCACCTCACCGGGAGCGGCACCGGCGGCGTGTCCTGCGGTGGCGGGTGGTCGTTGCGGCAGTGAAAGTCGCGGCCGCGGCCGGGACGAGATACCCGCCCACACAGGGGGAGTGGTCCATGCCCATCCACCGCCGGGAAGTTCTGGGGCTCGCGGGCCGGGGGACGCTGGCCGGCCTGGGGGCGGCCGTGCTGGGCGGCGCCGGAAGCCGCGCCTTCGCCGCCGCCGCATCGCGCACGCACTTCCGGGCGCTGGTGATCGGCTCGGGGTTCGGCGGCTCGGTCGCCGCGCTGCGGCTGGGGCGGGCCGGGGTGGACACCCTGGTGGTGGAGCGCGGCCGCGAGTGGCCCGTTGCTCCACGACGGCACGTCTTCGGGTCGATGAACGGCGTCACCGACACGATGTTCTGGTTCCGCCGCACGACGCGCTGGCCGGCACTGCTGCCCACACCGGTCCGGCCCGCCCCCGGGGTCATGGAGGTGTCCGAGGAGCGGGACCTCGACATCGCCTGCGGGGCGGGCGTCGGCGGCGGCTCCATCGTCTACACCGGCGTCACGGTGGCCCCGCCGCGCCGGTACTTCGAACGGCTCTACCCGTCCGGGCTGCGCTACGAGGAGTTCGCCCGCACCTGGTTCCCCAAGGTCCGCCGCGCGCTGGGCGCTTCGGCGATGCCGGGGGACGTCTACCGGTCCATGCCGTTCACCCACTCCCGGCTGTGGGACGAGCACCTGGCCAACGCGGGTGCCCGGACCTTCCCCCTGGGCTCGACGTTCGACTGGGACGTGATCCGGCGGGAACTGGCGCACGCCGCCCCGCTCTCCGCGACCGTCGGCGAGTCCGATTTCGGCTGCGGCAACGGCGCCAAGAAGTCGCTGACCCGCAGCTACCTCCCCGCCGCCCTCGCCACCGGCAACGTACAGCTCCGGGCCCTGCACGAGGTGCGGTCCATCGGCCGGCGGCCCGACGGGCGGTTCTCGGTGGAGGTCCGGCGGCTCACGACGGGCGGGGCCGTGCTCGGCACCACCGAGTTCACGTGCGACCTGCTGTTCGTCGCCGCCGGCACGCTGAACACCAACCGGCTCCTGGTGGCGGCGCGCGACCGCGGCGACCTCGCCGACCTGCCCGAGTCACTGGGCACCGGCTTCGGCGACAACGGCGACCAGGCCACCGCACGCTCCCAGCCGCCGCGCTTCCACGGCGGCTCCCAGGGCTCACCCAGCGCGTCCGGCGCCTTCTTCCCCGACGGGTTCGACCTGCCGCTGCTGGCGGAGAGCTGGGTCCTGCCCGCCTACCACGCGCTCCCGGCCACCGTCACCTTCAGCGTGACCGTCGACACCGACAACCGCGGAACCTTCCGCTACGACCCGCGCAGCCGCCGGGTGCCGCTGGCCGACTGGTCGCCCGGGAAGTCCGCGGCGGCGGCGAGGTCGGCACTGGAGCTCAGCGACCGCGTGATCGAGGCCAACCCCGGCATGCTCCCCGTCACCGTCAACACGTACCCCTTCACCGGGCACCCGCTGGGCGGCTGCGTCATCGGCCGCACCACCGACCTCGAAGGCCGGGTCCACGGTGTCAGGGGTCTCTACGTCCTGGACGGATCACTGATCCCCGGCAACGCCGGCGGCGCGAACCCCTCCCTCACCATCGCCGCCCTCGCCGAACGCGCCATGGCCGCGATCGTCTCCCGCGCGGGGTGAACCCCAGGACCCCGGGACCCCGGGAACCCAGGACGTGCGGGGCCGCACCGGAGACGGTAGACAAGTGCGCGTGCAGACGTTCCTGCCGTTCCCGTGGTTCGCGGAGAGCGCCGAGGCGCTCGACCCGCGCCGCCTGGGCAAACAGCGGGTCGAGGCGCTCCAGGTGCTGCGTGGGCTGACCGTGCCGGGCTACGCGTGGCGGCGGCATCCGGCCGTACGGATGTGGACCGGGTACGAGGAGGCGCTGGTCCGCTACGGGCTGGAGGTCTGCGGGGTGTGGACCGCGAAAGGGCACCGCGACACCTGCGCCGCCTCCCTGCTCGCCGGGTTCCATGCCGTACGGCCCTCAGCGCCCGTGCGCCGGCAGGAGGAACTGGCCGAGGACGGCGAGCTGCCGCCCTGGCTGGGCGACGCCGACTTCCACCGCAGCCACCGGTCGGCCCTGCTGCGCAAGGACCCGGGCTTCTACGCGGACCGCTTCACCGACGTCCCGGCGGACCTGCCCTACGTATGGCCCGGTTCCGACCGGGACGGGGAGCGGCACGGGCCGGCCCAGGACGGCTGACACCCCGGACGTGGCGCGATTTCGGCTTGTGCCATACTCAGCCGCGCTCCAAGCACTTTCGCAGTCGGGGGATCATCGTTGAGATTCGAGCTTGCCGTGCTCGGCATGTCGCCGGTCACAGGCCCGGGCGCCGCCGGATGAACGGCATAGCGCTGACGACCCCGTACCTGGACACCGACGCGGACCAACTGTCGTTCGTGCTCGGACGCCCCGCCCGCGACGCGCTCGCCGTCCGCGATCTGACGGTCGGCGGGCTCGATGTGCAGCTCAGGCTCCTGGGCGCCTCCCACCAGGTCTTCGCCGGTCCGGTCCGGGAGACCGTCGCCTGTCTGCCGGGCGTCGAGGGCGGCCTGCCGGACACGGCGGCCCAGGACTTCGACGGCTGGCACTACCGTTTCGGCGCCCACGTCGAGCGCTTCGACGCCCAGGAGTTCAGCGCACGGGTGGCGCGGATACGCGACCGGTCCGAGGACCACCCCCGGGCGCTGTACGGGGTCTTCCCCGGCTCCCCGGAGGCGGTCACCGCGCTGACCGTCGAACGGGAGAGCGCCGGGCTGAGCTGGCGCACCTGGCACACCTACCCGCAGAGCCGCCAGATCGTGGCGACGCACACCCGGCTGGAGGCCCGATGAAGACCGCTCGACGCATCAGCGCGATGCTCCTCGCCACGGTGGCGCTCGCCGCCTGTTCCAGCGAGCCGGACGACGACGGCAACGACGTCCCGTCCGCCTGGATCCGCGGCGAGTACTCCTCCAGCGGCGTGGGCTACGTCGACCGGACCGACCCGGCGTCGAAGGTCGCCGAGGAGATCGACGGCAACACCTCGGCCGTCGACCGCCTCGTCGACGGCGACAAGGAGTTCCTCCGCTACCGCGACGACATCGTCGCGATCAGCCCGCACAGCAGCGGCCGCGGCAGCCTGATCGAGATCGCGGACTACCGCAGCGGCTACCACCGCTGGCGTACCCACATCGGCTCGGTGTGGCCGGACCCGGACAGCGCCTCCTTCCGCGGCGGCGGCCCCGGTTCCGGGAAGTGACCCACCCGGCCCGCACCCCCTGACCGCCCCCTCGTTCCCCTCCTTCCGAACCCTCCCGAACCTCCCGAACTCCTCGACGACGTCCCCGAAAGGCACACCGTGGCAGAGATCTTCGAGTCGGCAGGCATCGCCCTGCTCTACGGCCTCGTCGGCTTCGTCGTGATGGCGGTCGGCTTCATCGCGCTCGACCTCGTCACCCCCGGCAAGCTCGTCCACGTGGTGTGGACCGAGCGCAACCGGGGCGCCGCCGTCCTCCTCGCCGGCCAGACCATCGCCATCGGCCTGGTCATCGAGCAGTCCATCCGGGCCAGCGAATCCGAGCAGGGCCTCTCCCAGGGCCTCTTCAGCACTCTGCTGTACGGTCTCGCCGGCGTCGCCGTGATGACGCTGATCTCCGTCATCGTCGGCCTGCTGACCCCGGGCCGCCTGGGCCACGCCGTGCTCGACGACAACGGCACCAGCCCCCACCCCGCCGCCTGGGTCCAGGCGGCCATGTACCTCGGCACGGCCTTCATGGTCGGCGCCGCGGTCTCCTGAACCACCCACCATGAGCACCACCCTCCAGGACCGCACCGCCGTGGCCGCCGCGACCCGGCCGCCGAGGACGTACGCACGCGGAACACGCTTCCTGCTGCTGCTCGCGGTGTTCGTCTGCGCGGCCTGCGGCCTGGTCTACGAACTGGCGCTGACGGCGCTGGGCAGTTACCTCATCGGCAACTCCGTGATGCAGACCTCCGTGGTCATCTCCGTCATGGTCTTCGCCATGGGCATCGGTTCCCTGGCCGCCAAGCCCCTGCAACGGCGCGCGGTCGGTTCCTTCGCCCTCGTCGAGATCCTGCTCGCGCTCGTCGGCGGCCTGTCGGTGCTCATCCTGTACGTAGCCTTCGCCTGGCTGCGCCTCTACATGCCGGCGATGGTGGTGGTCTCGTTCGTCGTCGGCCTCCTCGTCGGAGCCGAGATCCCGCTGCTGATGACCCTGCTTCAGCGGATCCGGCGGCAGGAGGCCGGCAGCGCCGTGGCCGACATGTTCGCCGCGGACTACGTCGGCGCGCTGGTCGGCGGCCTGTGCTTCCCGCTGCTGCTCCTGCCCGCCTTCGGCCAGCTCAAGGGCGCCCTGGTGGTGGGCGCGGTCAACGCCGTGGCCGGTGTCGTCGTCATCCTGTGGATCTTCCGCCGCGAGACCCGCCCGGTCGTGCGGAACGCGCTGCTGGCCGGCGCGGCCGCCGCCCTCGCCGTACTGGCAACGGTGTACGTCCTGGCCGACGACATCGAGGTCACGGCCCGTCAGCAGCTCTACCGCGACCCGATCGTCCACGCCGAGACCACCCCGTACCAGGACATCGTCGTCACCCGCTCCACCGCCTTCACCGGGCAGCCCGACACCCGGCTGTTCCTCAACGGCGACCTCCAGTTCTCCTCCGTCGACGAGTACCGCTACCACGAGGCGCTCGTTCACCCCGCCCTGTCGGGGAAGCGCTCCTCCGTGCTGGTCCTGGGCGGCGGCGACGCGCTGGCCCTCCGGGAGGTGCTGCGCTACGACGACGTCGACAAGGTGACCCTGGTCGACCTCGACCCGGCGATGACCCGGCTGGCCCGCACCTTCGCCCCGCTGCTCGACCTCAACGACCACGCGCTGTCCGACCCCCGGGTCACCGTCGTCCACGCCGACGCCTTCACCTGGCTGCGGGACGCCACCCAGCGCTACGACACGGTCCTCATCGACTTCCCGGACCCCGACACCGCCGCTCTGGCCAAGCTCTACAGCGTGGAGTTCTACCACCTGCTGGGCCGGGTCCTGACCCCCGACAGCCGCGTCATGGTGCAGGGCGGTTCGCCGTTCTTCGCGCCCAAGTCGTACTGGTCCATCGCCGCCACGATCCGCGAGGCCGGCTACGCGACCACCCCGTACCAGATCGACGTCCCCAGCTTCGGCAACTGGGGCTTCATCCTCGCCACGCCCGGCGCCGACGGCCCGCCGCCCACGCTGCGGCTGGCGGCCGACGCCCCGCCGCTGCGCTTCCTCGACGACGACGTCCTCGCGGCCGCCACCGTCTTCCCGGTCGACCGGCGCCCCCAGGACGTACGCGCGAGCACCCTGCTGGACCCGGTGGTCCTGGAGTACACCCGCCACGAGTGGCAGAACTACTGACCGGGCACGTCACGGGACATGCGGGGATAATCCGTCCTAGGGCAGGTCCTACCGCAGGGAGTGCCAGTGATCCGTGTTCTTCTCGTCGAGGAAAACGGGCTGCTGCGCGGGGCGCTCGCCGCCGTCCTGACCCACGAGGACGACATGGAGGTCGTCGCGGAGTCCGGCGGGGACGGACGGATCCTCGCCAGAGCGCTCTCGTACCGCCCCGACGTGGTCGTCATCGACGTCGACGCGCACCAGGACCAGGCGCTGGCCACGGCGGGTGAACTGTGCGAGCGGCTGCCCGAGTGCCGGACGCTGCTGGTGGCGGGGGCACCGACCCTGGAGCGACTGCGCAGGGTGCTGTCCCTGCGGCCGCCCGGCCTCATCGGGAAGGACGGCCCCCCGGACCGGCTCGTCGAGGGCATCCGCAAGGTCGTCGGGGGACAGCGCTACATCGACCCGGACCTGGCCCTGCAAGTGCTCGACGCGGTCGAGAACCCCCTGACGCCGCGTGAGCGGGAGGTGCTGCGGCTCGCGGCCGAGGGCACTCCGGGCACGGAGATCGCCGACCGGCTGTCGCTGTCCGTGGGCACGGTGCGCAACCACCTGTCGGCGATCACCCGCAAGATCGGAGCGCGGAACCGGATCGACGCGATCCGGATCGCCCGGGAGTCGGGCTGGCTGTGACCTCCCAGTGCCCGACCAGGTCCCGGTAGAGGGCCGAGCCCGCCATCAGCTCCTCGTGCGTCCCCAGGGCGGCCCGCGCACCGTCCAGCACCAGGACGCGGTCCGCCCGCAGCGCCGAACTGATCCGGTGCGCGCACACGACCAGCGTCCCCGGACGCCGGGCGAACGCCTCCTCCGCGCGGGCCTCGGCCGCCGGGTCGAGGTGGCACGTCGCCTCGTCCAGCAGGACCAGCCCGGCGGCCGGCAGGTAGGCCCGCACCAGGGCGAGGAGCTGCCGCTCACCGGCCGACAGCTCCTGCGGGTCGACGGGCGCGTCGTACCCGCCCAGGCGTTCCACCAGCGGCCGGGCGCCCACCGCGTCCACCGCCGCGTCCACCGCCGCCGGGGCGGCACCGGGCTCCAGGTAGGTGAGGTTCTCCCGGAGCGTCCCGGCGAACACGTACGCCTCCTGCGGGATCAGCACCCGGTGCCGCGCGAGCCCGTCACCGGCCCGCCCCATGGGCGGTACGCCACCCAGCAGGACCTGCCCGGCGGCCGGTTCCAGCACGCCCGCCACCAGCGCGGCGAACGTCGACTTCCCCGCCCCGCTGGGCCCCACGACGGCCAGGTGCTCGCCCGGCCGCAGCACCAGGTCCAGCCGGTCGATCACCGGTTCGGCGGACCGGGCGTACCCGAATGTCACCCCGTCCAGCTCCACGCCCACGCCCACGCCCGCGCCCGCGCCGGAACCGTGCGGCGCGGCGGGCGCGGCGGCGGCCGGTGACCGCTCGGGCGCCTCGGACCCCGGTGGCGCGGCGGACCCGGCGGCCCCGCTCACCTCCGCGATGCGGCCGACGGTGACCAGCAGCCACAGCCCGCTGCCGCCGACGCCCTGGACCAGGCCCTGCAACGCGGGCTGGAGGCCCTGCGTCACATACGTCACCGCGCCCAGCACCGCACCCGCCGTCACGCCGCGCTGCACCAGCCACGGTGCCCCGGCCAGGAGCAGGACCAGGGGCAGCCAGCCGCCGACGCCCAGCGACGCCGTGCGCAGCGCGGTCGCCCGGGCCAGCGCCCGGGTGGCCCGGGCCGTCGCGTCGATACGCTCACCGGTCCGCTCCCGTACGAGGTCCTCGGCGCCGCACGCCACCACGTCACGCAGCCCGCCGGTCACCGAGCCGACGCTCTCGGCCATGCGCTCGTCGGCCAGCACCACCGCCCGCTGACGCGCGGCCAGCGCCCGCAGCGCCGCGGCGAACAGCCCGAGGCCCGCGAGCAGCGGCGGCAGCACGAACACCAGCAGCGCGGGGTCCAGCGTGGCCAGGCCCAGCAGCACGCCCACCGCCGTGACCACGAACCCCTGCACGAACATGACGACCGCGCCGTACGCCTCCCGGGCGATCTCCACGTGCTCGGTCAGCCGCGCCACCCCGGCGGAATCGGCCGGCCGCCCGACCCGGGCGGACTCGTGCAGCGTGCCCGAGGCCACGAGCGTGACCAGCTCGTCGCGGAGCGGCTCGACGACGGCGCACAGCCCGAGCGTGGCGTGATGGGTCGCCCACGCGCCCACCACGATGGCCGCCGCCAGCACCCCCAGCCAGGCGAGCCCGGTCCCGGTTCGGCCGGCGAGGAAGCCGTCGTCCACGGCACGGGCGACCGCCCAGCCGGAGAGGAAGGCGGGCACGCCCTGGACCAGCGACCACCCGGTGAGCCGCACGAACGCCCCGCGCCGCCTGCGCAGCGACGCCAGCAGCAGCCCGCCCGCCCGGCCGGTCACGTCCCGCCCCCGGCCGCCGTACCGGCTCCCGCCGTACCGGCTCCCGCCGTACCGGCTCCCGCCGTACCGGCTCCCGCACGCCGCCCCCCGGCGCCCGCGTCCGCCGCGGGTGGCTGGAAGGCGGCCCGGTAGGCCGGATCGGCCCAGAGCTCGCCGTGCGTGCCCAGGCCGCGCACGCCGCCCCCGTCCAGCCAGACGACGAGGTCCGCCCGGGCGGCCGTGGAGGCCCGGTGCGTGACCACCAGGCGGGTGCGGCCCGCCAGAGCGCCCGTGCCGGTCAGCACCCGGGTGATGTGGTGCTCGGTCACGGTGTCCAGGCTGGCGGCCACGTCGTCCAGCACCAGCACCCGCCCCGCCTGGAGGAACGCCCGCGCCAGCCCCACCCGCTGCGTCTCGCCACCCGAGACGGGGGCGTCGGCGAGCCGCGTCCCGTAGCCCTGGGGCATCCGCCGGATGAACGCGTCCGCCCGCGCCGCCGCCGCCTGCCGCGCCACCTCCTCCGCACCGGCGCCCCTGGACCCGAAAGCGATGGCGTCCCCGAACGTCTCACCCAGCAGCACGGGCCGTTCGAAGCCGTACGCCACCGCCCGCCGCAGCACCGGCCGGTCGAGGCGGCGCAGCGGCACGCCGTCCAGCAGCACCTCGCCCTCGTCCGGGTCGACGAGCCGCCCCGCCAGCGCGGCCAGCACGGACTTGCCCGATCCGGAGCGCCCGGCGACCGCGACCAGCGCCCCGCCGGGGACGGTCAGCCACAGGTCCGCCAGGACGGCCTCCCCGCCCGCCCCGCGTACCGTGACGCCACGGAACTCCATTCGCCCCGGCCCGTCGGGCAGCTTCTCGCGCCCGTACGGCACCGGGGGCTCGGTGAGCACCTCACGGACCCGGCTCGCGGTCGCCCGGGCGAGGGCGATCCGGTTCGCCGACGTCACCAGGGAGCCGATACCGGTCGCCAGGGCCACGTACTCGCCGGCCGCCAGGACCTGCCCCGGGGTGATCCGCCCGCGCGCCAGCTCCAGGCCCGCGACCGCGAGCACGGCGACCTCCAGCAGCGGGATGGCCAGCGACTCCCGCGACGACACGCGCGCGAGGGCCCGCCACATCCCCGCCCCGTGCCGGCGCAGCTCCGGCAGCGGACCCAGCACGCGCCGCACCTCGCGGTCCACGGTGCCGGCCGCGGTGATGGTCCGGATACCGGCCAGGGCGTCGACGAGCCGGGCGGCCAGCCTGCCCTGCGCGTCGAAGTAGCGCTCGTTGATGTCGGAGGCGTCACGGATGAAGGTGCGCACCAGGGACAGCACCACGGGCAGCCCCACCACGAAGGTGAGGCACAGCCAGGGGTCGATCAGCGCCAGCGCGACGACCGCGCCGAGCGGGGGCACCAGGTCCATGACCGCCCACACCAGGGTCGACGCCACCTGCCCGGTCCGGGCGGTGTTGCCGACCAGCCGGCTCACCAGGTCGCCGGGCGTGAAGCGGCGCGTGGCACGCGTGCCCAGGCCCAACACGCCGCGCAGCAGGGTGTGGCGCAGCCAGGCGACGGACCGGGCCTCGGCCAGTTTGCCCGCGAGGTCGTCGGCGATGTCGCACACCATCAGCAGGAGGATCGCGGCGACGCTCAGGGACAGCCACAACGCGATGTCGCCGCCGCTGAGCACGGCGTCCAGAGTGCGGCCCATGAGGGCCGGCAGCACCGTGTAGACACCGGCGAGCAGCAGCGCGGTGGCCAGCATGACGAGTACCCAGGGCCCGCCCCGCCGGGCCGCCGCGAGCAGCAGGCGGTCCGCGCCGCGTCGGTCCATGGGCGTCTCCCGTTACACGCGCGTACACATAGGAGAGGGGCGGGGACGCGTTGCGGGCGTCCTCGCCCCGGTCGTGGTTCAGCAGAGCAACAGACTGAGCCTGCTGCCGCCGCCGCCACCGCAGTGCTTGCTGGCGCCGCTCCTCCTGGGCTTGCCGTGGTGGCTGGTTTCCATGCCCTGCAGGTCGAGGATCGTCATGGTGTCTCACCTCCGTTCTGCTTCTCCGTGGGGACGGGGACTTTCATGGCTTCGGGCCGTTCGAGGAACGGCAGGTGCACGGGGGCGTCGTGGAGCGCGGCGCCGAGCGCCAGCAGCACCCCGGCGCTGCCGGTGGCCAGGTCGAGGGAGAGCCGCATCAACTGCTCGCCCGGGAACATCAGGCGGCCCCGGCGCTCCACGGCGTACCTCGCCAGGCGGCGTATCTGCTCGCCGACCACCGGGTCGCGCTCGGCCGCCGTACCGGGCGGATGCGAGCGGCTGAGGTGGAGGATCATGCCGGCCAGGCCGTCGAAGAGGCCCGGCTCCATGTAGAAACCGCCCTCGGCGGCCAGCCGGATCGCGGCCGACGCCTCGGCGAAGGCGTCGTCGTGGCGGTGCGCGAGGTAGTCGTCGAGGACGAGGCCGATGCCCACGCTGCCGTCGGCGAGGTACGGCATCGTCCGCCAGCCCTCGTTGACCTCCATCTCGCCCTCCTCGCGCACGAGGCACCGGCGCAGGTCCTGCCGCAGGGCCGTCGCGGCGAGATCGAGCAGCACCGGCTCGCCCGTGCGGTCGTACCACCGGAGGAAGAGCAGCGCCGGGCCCGCCGAGCCGCGCAGCAGACCGGCGTAGGGGTGGTCCCCGCCGCTGATCTCCGGCACGGAGTCCGCCGTGCCGAGCCGGGAGGCCACGGCGTCCACCGCCTGCACGGCCGCGTCGTGGAGGGCAGGGTCGCCGGTGACCGACGCGAAGCGGAGCAGGTTCAGGCCGATGCCCGACAGCCCGCCGTGCAGATCGAGCCCGAGGTCCTGCCAGCGTTCGCCCGCGCACTGGTCGAGGACCTTGAGCGCCTCGTGCCGGTGACCGAGGTGGTCGAGCACGTACGCGACGCCGTGCAGCCCGTCGTAGAAGCCGAGACGGATGCCCGGCTCGGGGTGCAGGGCCCGCCGGATCAGCCACTCCTCGTGCTCGGGGTGGCGGCCGGCGCCGGTCACGTCGAGCGCGTACAGCACCCCGGCCGCGCCGTACGCCACGCCCAGCCCGCCGCCCGGCGTCTCGAACTGCTCGATGTCGCCGGGGAAGAGCCGGTCGTCCCGCTCGGGCGTGGCCGCCGCGAGGATGGCCCCGGCCAGCGAGTCGCGGGCCGTCGCCCAGCCGTCGTGGTCCGCCCTCAGGCGCGGTCCCGCGCCCGCCGGTGCGACGGCGCCGCCCGTGAGGGTGCGTACCGCGTCGTCGAAGTAGGAGCGGGGGACGGGGAAGGTGCGCGCCGCTTCCGCCGCGAGCTGTTGGGCCTTGCCCGGGTCCAGGGTGAACAGGCCGGTCAGCGGCATGAAGAGGAAGAGCTTGAGGCAGGCGAGGGCGTAGTCGTCGACGGCGAAGCCGCGCCGCTCGCCAGGTGCCGTGAATCCCTGGGCGCCCAGCACCTGACGCCTCGCCTCCGTCACGTCCGTCGCGCCCTCGAAGTCGATCAGCACCACGCGCCCGTCCGGGCGGACCATGATGTTCGAGGGCTGGAGGTCACCGATGACCACCCCGCGGTCGTGGATCGCGGCGGCGGCCCGCTCCACCCGGTCGTACAGCTCCGTGGCCCAGGCGGCGTGGCCGGCCAGCGCCGCGTCGTCGGGGCGCGGCACGACCAGGGGGTACCGGTCGACGAAGAGGTGCTCCAGTTCCGTGCCGTCGACGTACTCCTCGACGAGGAAGTGGTGCCCGGCCCGCACGAAGTGGTCGTGCAGCGCCGGTACGCAGTCCAGGCCCCGCAGCCTTTCGAGGGTCTCCTTCTCGTTGATCAGGCGGGCGACCGCGTCCCGGCCGTCGGCCGTCAGCCCGGCGTACGGCCGGGCTTCCTTGAGCACCACGCGCTCCCCGGAGCGCACGTCCTCGCCGGCGTAGAGACCGCCGCCGTTCGAGAAGTGCAAGGCGCTGTCGAACCGGTACGGCAGGTCGGCGAGCGTGGCCCCGCCGCCGCGCGCGGCCAGGTGCGGGGAGAGGAAGGCGGGCAGCTCCACCCAGTCGGGCACCTGGAAGGTCGGCCCCCGGACGTCCGGCACCAGCCGGCCCTCGCCGTCCTCGATCGCGAGCTCCACCTTTCCGTCCGGCGAGACGCAGTACCGCTCGCCGAAGCCGCCGTACCGGACGTACAGCGGCCCGTCGCCCCAGCGCAGGTCGCTGAGGATGTACGGCCCGTGGCGACCGGCGAGCACCGGGCCCAGCTCGGTGAGCACGCGCTGCAGCGCGGCCTCGTCGGCCGGGTAGATCGTCACGAACTTGCCGCTCGACCCCCGGTCCGCGTACTTGGCGTTGGCGAGCAGCAGCACGTCCTTGCCGGGCAGGAACTTGAAGGCGATCCGGCGCGGGACGCAGTAGTTCCAGACGTCGGTGAGGATCTGCGCCGCGTCGTCGAGGGACGCGGACACGTGGATCTTCCAGCCCTGGAGGGGGAGGTGCGCGTCGTCGGGGCGGAGGACGACCCAGTCGTCGATCTCGGAGCGCCGCCAGGTGTCGGGAGCCGGACACTCGGCCTGCGGGAACGCGGTGTCACCGCCATGGACGCGGTCCGGCGTGTCGTAGAAGTCCGCGTCCATGAGGCAGTAGGCCTCGTAGCGCTTGTCCACCTGTTCCTCCCGTCCCGGGGACCGGTCGGCCCCTGAACCGGGGTGGTGTCACCCTGTGCGGCGCGGATGCGGAGGGAAGGTCCTTCCGATGCCGCTGTGGCACCGCCTCAGCAGCGACGATTGCAGACTCGCGCTGCTGGGAACACCACTTCCTGTCACCCGCTGGGCGTGAATAACGCACGGCCGAACCGTGACGGGAACAGGGGCCTCAACAACCCCCCGACGCCGCACCGGAGATGCACCCCGGGTGTACCGAAGTCCGGTCGCTCGGGCTGGAGTTGGCGACTCACCGCGCGGCGGCCGATGCCGCGTACGTCATGGGGTGGACCGCTTCACCGACGGGCTCGGCCGCAGGGTCGGAAAGAGGCGGCGGCCCGGCAACGGACGCCTAGGCGGCGGGAGTTCGCGTGGTGAGCGGCACTTTCGGGAACCGGCTTCTCCGTGCGGACGGCAAAGCGCAGCGGGCCGTCACGTCCCCCCGGGTCGCTGGCAGGTCGGGCACGGTTCGTCATGGCCGTGGGCGTCGATCACGGTGCCCCACTCGCCGCAGACGTGGCAGTCGCGAGCGCGGGTGAGGTCGATGTGGAACGCCGGGGTGGGAGGGGTCTGGTCGGCTTCGTGGGCCATTCGGTGGAACTCCTCGTAATGCGCGGTATGACCAATATGTCATCGCATGCATGAATATGCAATGGGCTCGCGCAGCCGCCGCAGCAGGAACCAGCCCACCCCGGGCAGCAGGATCAGCGGGGCGAGGGCCACCTGCAACGACGCAGCGTCGGCGACCGCGCCGATCAGCGGGCTCGCGACCGCGCCGACGCTGACCGCCAGCCCCAGCGTGACGCCACCGGCGGTGCCGACGCGCCGGGGCAGATAGTCCTGGCCGAGGGTGACCTGCAAGGAGAACGGCACGTACAGGCCCACCGACGTCAGGGCGACGAACACGTACAGCGCCGGGCCGGGGACCAGGACGACGCCCGCCACGGCCGGGACGGTCAGCGCGTAGGACCAGCGGACCACGGGGAGGCGGCCGAACCGGGTGGCGAGGTGCCCGCCCACCACGGCGCCGACCGCGCCGCCGAGGTACAGGACGGACAGCGCGACCGTGCCGGCCGCCTCCCCGCCGCCGGTGCGCCGGGCCGCGTACAGCGAGACGAACGCGCTCAGCCCGACGAAGACCACCGAGCGGCACACGACGGCCCCGGACAGCCCGGCGAATGAGGCCCAGTCGTCCCGGCCGCCTCCCGCCGGGCCCGCGCCGGAGGTGGCCGCCGGCGCGGCCGCCCGCGGCGGCATCGACCGCAGCGCGGCCACGCACAGCGCCGCACCGGCCAGCCCCGGGACCACCAGCAGCGGCGAGGCGCGCAGGCCCCCCGCGGCGACGACCGCCGAGACCAGCAGCGGCGCGGTGGCGAACCCGAGGTTGCCGCCGAGGGAGAACCAGCCCATCGCGGTGTGGCTGCCGCGGCCGGCCGCCCTCGCCACCCGCGCGGCCTCCGGGTGGTACGCGGCGACCCCCATCCCCGACAGCGCGACCAGCGCCAGCGTCAGGGCGTACGAGCCGGTGACCCCGGCCAGGGCGACGCCCACCCCGCTGACCAGGGCGCTCACCGGCAGCAGCGGGCGCATGGCCCACCGGTCGGTGAGCGCCCCGAACAGCGGCTGCACCACCGACGACAGCAGCGAGGCGGCCAGCACGACACCGGACGCGGCGGCGTAGGTGTAGGCACGCTCGGCGACGAGGAACGGCACGAGCGCGGCGACGGAGCCCTGGTAGACATCCACGCAGGCGTGCCCGAGGGCCAGCAGCGCGATGGGGCGGGAGCGAGAGGTCCTGGTCTTGGCCACCCGGCCATCGTCGCCACGGCACGACATGGCCCGCTTCCGATAAATTGCCAATCCATGCCGGACATCCGCCACACCCCCGAGGCGCCCACCCGCAGCCGGACCCTCGCGCCCGGGGAGCGCATCGACGCCCACCGCCACGACGACCACCAGATCGTCTACGCCGGCTCCGGCGTCCTCGCCGTCACCACCGACGCCGGCACCTGGTTCGCCCCCGGCACCCGCGCCATCTGGGTGCCCGCCGGATGCGTCCACGCGCACCGCGCCCACGGCCACCTCGACCTGCACCTGCTGGGCCTGCCCGCCGACACCAACCCCCTCGGCCTGTCCGCCCCCACCGTCCTCGCCGTCAGCCCCCTGCTGCGCGAACTGATCCTCGCCCTCACCGGCGGCCCCCACGACGACACTCCCGAGCGGCGGCGCCTGTACGCGGTCCTCCTGGACCAACTGCGCGCCTCGCCCCAGCAGCCCGTCCACCTGCCCACGCCGGCCGACCCCCGCCTCAGGGCCGTGTGCGACCTGCTGCACCGCGACCCGGCGGACCCGCGCACCCTGGCGTCGCTGGGCGCCGCCACCGGGGCCGGTGAACGCACCCTCAGCCGGCTGTTCCGCCGCGAGCTCGGCATGACGTTCCCGCAGTGGCGCACCCAACTGCGCCTGTACCACGCCTTGCGCATGCTGGCCGACGGCGACGCGGTGACCACCGTCGCCCACCGCTGCGGCTGGTCCTCCACCAGCGCCTTCATCGACGTCTTCCGCCGCGCCTTCGGCCACACCCCCGGCACCCACGGCCGCCGTACCTGAGCCCTGGGTGCCGGGGACGCGGGTCAGACGTTGGGCACCTTCAGCTTGTCCCAGCTCGCCTTGCCCGGGATGCCGTCGGCGTCGCTGCCCGCGTAGCCGAGCTTGCGCTGCCAGGCCGCGTACGACTTGCGGTCCGCCTCGCTCCACTCGGGCCCGGGGCCGACCTCGTACCGTCCGCAGCCCTCCGCCACCAGCCGCTTGCCCATGGCCGTGATCACCGGGCTGCGCCGGCCCGGAGCGAAGTACGCGGAGCCGGGGAACGGCTCGTACGACGCCGGGGGCTTCGACGCGGGCGGCTTCGCCGGGCCGTCCGGCTTCCCGCCGAGCCGCTGTCTGATCCGGCCCCGCATCGAGTCCATGGTGAACCCGCGCGGGTCGATCTTCCCCGGCTGCCACTCCTTGTGCCCGATCACCGAGCGGTCCGACCAGCCGTGCGCCCGGCAGATCGCCGCCGCCGCCTTCTCGATCGCCTCCAGTTGGGCGGCCGGCCACGGGTCGCTGCCGTTGCCGAGATTGACGCACTCGAAGCCGTAGAAGTACCGGTTGCCATCGGCGTTGGCCTCGTTGTCGGCCGGCAGCGGCGCACGCTCGTCGATCACCGCGCGGAGGACCTCGTCGTCGCCGAGCCCCGCGTGGTTGGCCCGGCCGTTGCCGACCAGGTACACCGAGCCGTCCTTGGCGATCACCCCGTGGCACAGCGGCCCGGGCAGGCTGGAGTGGCCGTTGTAGCAGATGTTCACGGAGTTCTGGGTGCCCGAGGTCACGGTGTGGTGGATCATCACCCCGTGCACCGGCCCCCACGGGCCCTTGTGGTTGCGGTTGTGCGTACGCCAGTTGCGGTGCTCGACGACCTCCAGGCCCTCGTCACGAAGGACCTTGAGCAGTTGGGAGGCGGACAGCGGAGTTGCCATCGTGGTGCTCCTTTTCCCGGTTCGGATGCTCGGTCAGTTCTCGCCCTGCTGGGACGGATCGGCCGTTTCGGCGGCCCTGGCCTCCGCCTCGGCCGCCGCCTCCGCCGCCAGTTCCTCCTCCCTCGCCGGCGGGACCGGAACGGAGAGCGGCCCGAACGCCAGGCGCAGGTCGGATATCGAGCCCTCGCCGAACACCCAGGCGAGGGGCGCGTAATGGACCTGGATGCCGCCCGGGGCCTGGAGCAGCGGCCGGCGGGCCGCGTCCGTGGGCCACTCCACGTCACCCGTCGCCGTCCGCGCGGCGACCGTCCAGAAGTCGCCCGAGCGGTAGGTCCGGCCCGGCTCGAAGTACACCTCGACGCCGTCCTCCAGCGGCAGCCAGCGGCCCTCCTCGATCCGCAGCGCCCCGCCCCGGGGCTTCGGCGCCCCCTTGTGCGGACGACCGCCCGGGGCGCGGTGGTCCCAGCGCCGCAGGAACGGGTGGAGTTCGGGGCGGCGCCCCACCGACGGGTCGGGCTCCGCCGACAGCCGCACCCGGCGCCCCGGCAGGTCGACCTCCTCGACCCGCAGCAGCGGCAGCGGCTCACCACGGCTGACGTAGGCGGTGTCGGTGAACTCGACCCAGTCACCGACGTTCAGGTCGAGCTTGTCGTCACTGCCCAGCGAGGCCAGCTCCACCCACGTACCGTCGAGCTCGTCGACCGCGAAGGTCACCGAGCCGTTCTCCCGGGACCACTTGAACGTGGCGTTCTCCGCCGTCCCGCCCTCGTGGACCTCCACCCGGTAGAGCTGGTTCTCCGGGCCACGGTAACGGGCGTCCGGCCGGACCAGGCACGGGTCCTCGTCCGTGTGGTCGGGGCGCCGGCTGCGGGCCGCCATCCGGGAGGTGGGGGTCTGCGCGGCCGCCCAGGCGGCGAAGGCCGCGCGGATCTGGTCCTTGTCCCGCTGGTCCGCCACCTCCAGCCGGTCACCCGGCAGCGCCAGCACCTGCCAGACGACCTTCAGGCGGGCCGCCGTGTCCGGCATCGCGGAACCCAGCGCCACCTCCCGCAGCAGCGGGTCCTCGGCCGCGGTGACCGACCGCTCCCACACCTTCAGGTACGCCAGGTACGGGAACCGGGCGGGCAGCCGGTCGCCGGGCCGCTCCGGGTCCCGGTACCCGTCCGGCTGGTCCCAGTACGTCCAGGTGTCCGGCTGCGCCGGGGTCGCCGGGGCCCGGCCGCCCTTGTCGCCCTCGTCCACGGCCGCCTGCCCGTCGTCGTCGACCGGCGTGCCGGGCCGGGGGCGCGTCGCGTCCAGTGCGATGCCGTCCACGTAGTAGCGGCCGGGGCCGATGGTCAGCTCGTCCAGCTCCTGGCCACGGCCCTTGAAGTCGATCTTGAAACCGGTCGCCCCGATCGGGCCGCCGTACCGGCCGATGAGGTCGGCGGCGATGGTACGGGCCCGGGCCAACTGGATCGCGGCCTGCTCATTGGCGTCCGCGTCGAGCTGGACCCGGCCCTGCTGGGCGATCACCGCCGAGTAGTGCCGGTCCGGCCGGAAGGTGACGCGGGAGAGGTCTGCGTGCATGGGAAGGGGTCCCCCTAGGAAGTCCGTGGGTGCGAAGTCGTATGGGTGTGTGGGGTGGTCACGTCACGGTGATGACCCCGGCGTCCGTGCCCGCCGGCGTGTACTCGGCCAGCCGCGCCCGCAGGCTGTCCAGGCGCTGCGGCTGGTACAGGTCGTGGAAGGCGCCCATCTCCGAGCCGTCCTCCGCGCCCCTCCGGATCTCCTCCGGACAGCCGTCGGCCAACTGCGCGTACGCCGGGGTGCCGTACCGCTCGCTGGTGAACAGCGGGCGTTCCAGCGGCGCCCGTTCGCGGTCCGCCAGGTCCGGCCGGCAGCGGTAGCGGCGCGGGGTGCGCGAGCCGGGCGGCACGTACGAGAACCGCAGGCAGCCGACGCCCCGGCGGGCCACGTGCATCCGGCCGGTGAAGACGCTGTTCTCGGCGATCTCCACCGCGTGGGTGTGGACCTCCCCGATCACGGTCGTGCGGTGCGCGTGCAGGACGGCGTGCGCGTGGCGGCAGTCCGGGGCGGACAGGGCGGCCCGCTCGTGGCCGGTGGCGTCCAGGACGCTGTCACGGATGTGGATGTCCAGCGGGTCGTGGCCCACCTCGTCGCCGATCACCTCGATCGTGCCCAGGACGCTCCGCTCGATCGCGACGCACGCCGTGGTCCGGTCGAGCACCAGGCTCGCCTCCTCCGGCGAGTGCGGGTCGCACTCCGGCTCCAGCGACCAGCCCGGCACCAGCGTGCAGTGCCGCAGCACCACCGCGCCCACCGGACCGGTGACGTTCAGCCCGCGCCCGGTGATCAGCAGCCCGTCCAGCACGATCCGGGGAGCGTCACCGGCGCACTCCTCCTGCGCCCGGATGTTGAGCGCGTCGGGCCGGTTGCTGTACCAGTCCAGCAGCCGGATCACCGGCCGGGTGCCCTCCGCCGCCCGCAACTGGAGCCGGTCGCCCGGGTCCAGGTCGAAGTCCAACTGCTCCTGGTAGGCACCGCTGTGCGTGATCTCGATGACCCCGTCCGGGCCGCAGCGCCCCGCCCGCCGGTCGCCGCGCCAGTCCCCGTACGCGTCCATGATCCGCTGGTACGCCTGTCCGGGACCGACCCGGTAGACCTTCGCGCCCGCCGGAGTCTCCCGCTCGCGCGGGTACTCGCCACCGCCCATGTCGTCGGAGAACGCGTAGTGGTACGTGACCCACACGCCCTGCCGCGGCGCGGTACGCGAACCGAACGCCATCCGGCCGAGCACCGGGTCCACGGCGACCTGCCCCCGCTTGGGGCGGTAGCGCCAGTCCGACAGGTCCGCCACCACGAGGTCCGCCATCGGCACCGGCTCGTCCCGGCCGTCGCGCCAGATGGTGAACGACTTGCCCGGCCCGTAGTAGTCCGCGAGCCGGTCGGCGAGCTGCCTGCGGCGGATGTACGCCGGTACGTTGTCGATGGTGGCCACATGGGTGGCGGACGGCTCGGGCACCGGCTTCGTCACCAGCGGACTGTCGTTGCCCAGGATCGAGAACGTGTACAGGTTGCGGGCCCGGTCGACGCAGTACGCGGGCGCCCGGGTCACGTGGTACGGCTTGAGCCGCCACACGAACAGCCCCACCCCGGCGGGGGAGTACCCGCCCCTCGTCCGCTCGGACCCCGCCCGCCGCACGTCCACCGACCGCGCGACCGCGCCGAACGGCCCGCCCGCCAGGTCCAGCGCCGCACCCTCGCGCACATCGGCGAGCCGGCCGCGCTCCAGGCGCCGCGCGTTCCCGGCCGCCGTGCCCGACCCGTACAACTTGACGGGCTGGTGCCCGGCGACGAGCCGGGAGAACTCCACGGCCCGCGACGGCCATCCGGCGACCGATCCGGCCAGCTCCTCCAGCAGTGCGAGGCTGCCCTTGCGCCGCCGGTTGGCGACCGTGGCCGCCACGTCCCGGCGCGGGGCCAGGGCCTCGGCGAGCCGGGCGTGCGAGTCACCGTCCTCGCCGTCCAGGCCCCTCGCCTGCACCCGCTCGTACCCGGGCAGCGGGGTGTAGCCGACCAGGTCGCCCAGGTATGGCAGCACCCACGGGGCCGCCGTCTCCACGAACCAGTCCTCGTAGTTCTGCTCGACCCCCTCGCGCACCAGGTCGACCTGCTCGGCGATCACCGCGAGCAGCGCGCGCAGGGGCTCGCCGGCCTCGGCGTCGCGCAGCCGGTGCCACTGCGGGAGCAACTCCATCAGCCCGTCCGGTTCCCTGTTGCTCGGGCTCATGCGGTGACCTCCGTCAGGATCAGCGTGTCCGCGACGTGCGGGGACAGCAGGGCGAGCTGGGCCGGGCGGATGCCGCGGAACACGCACACCGACCGCCCCTTCTCCAGCCGCCGGGTATCGATGATGTCCGGGTTCAGCCGCAGCAGTCCGGCCAGTGACAGGCCGTACCGGGCGGCGACCGACGTGAGCGTCTCGCCGTCCTCGGCGGTGACGCGGTGCACGTCCTCGTCGTACCGGGCGAGCCGCGCCGGGACCGTGGTGCGCGGCCCGGCGAACGACCCGGCGAGCCCCGCCAGTTCCTCCGGCGTGACGGACGCGGGCACCCCGGTGAACACGTCCACGTCCACGTACTCCACGCCCGGTACCGTGTGCGCCGCCGCCAGCACCTCCGACAGCCGGGCCGGCGCCCCCAACTCCCGCCGGCCCGCACCGAACCGGCGCAGCAGCGTCTGCCGCAGCCGGGGCTCCACGACCCGCCAGGTGTGGTCGCGCGCCACCTTCACCCGCGCCGACAGCAGCAACAGCACCAGCTCCCGCACGTCCACCCGCACCGGCAGGCGGGAGTCGCCGTACCGGGCGAGCGAGGACCGCAGCGCGCGCAGCACCTCCGAGCCCGGGCCGATCGCGATGTCGTCCACGCCCGCGACCGTCACGTGCAGCACCCGGCGCCGCCCGTCGAACACCTCGCGCGCCGCCGCCCGGCCGATGCCCGCCCGCGAACGCGCGAAGTCCTCGTAGTCCTTCACCGACACCAGCCGGTCGAGCGCCGAGACGGCGAGCGGGATGGTGCGCCGCGTCAGCCCGGGGCCGTCCGCGTCCGCCCCGCCCGTCGCGGGCTGCGGGTTCGTCACGGCGGTGACCCCCAGCGGCCGGGAGACCGCCTGCGTGACGCGGTCCGCCCCGACGTTGGCGGCCCGCCCGGTGCCGAAGCGGTACCGGGCGCGCACGTTCTCGTGGCCGGTGGGCAGCCGGGCGCCGTGCACCCCGTCGCCGAACGTCACGGTCGTACGCCCGTCCCCGGCCGTCCCCGTGACGTACACGCGCTCGGTCGGCCCGCGCCCGGCCAGGCTGTCCACCTCGTGCCACAGCAGCCCGTCGACCCGTACCTCCAGCGTCGGTGTCGCGCCCAGGGGGTTGTCGGCGGGCAGCCAGGTCAGCGGTGACTGCCAGAGCGTGAACGTCTGATGGGTACGGCTCGCGTCACCGCTGCCGATCGCCTCGTCGCGGCTCTCGCCGTGCGTCGCCGGGACGACATTGCCCTGGACGCGCACGGTGTCACGCCGGTAGCGGTGGGCCAGGTCGGCGGTGAGCGTAAGCCTGGTGTGGACGTGGTCGCCCGGCAGGTGCGGGTCGCGGTGCTGCTCCACGGCCGCGATCACCGCGAGCTCCGTGCCGCGCACCCCGGACGTACCGGGGACGTCGGTGCGCTCGCCCGACACGATCAGATGGCGGCCCGGCCGCAACCCGTCGTACAGCTCGGCCAGTTCGATCTCGTTGCCGTGCACGTCCTCGCCCAGCGGCTCGTCGGCCGGGCGCAGCGCCTCCCCGCCCGCGTGCACGGTGGCGTCACGGATCGTGGACAGCAGCACATCGTGCTCGTCCAGCCACGGGTCGGCGAGCGTCAGCTCGGTGCCACGGCCGGTGATCCCGAAGTTGGTGTACGCGGCCGTACGCACGGCCGTCACCCGTGTCGTCACGAACGCGAGCCTCCGGTCGCCCGGGATGCCTCCCTGGGAGACCTCCACGCCCTTGCGGGGGCGCTCGATCGCGACCCAGCTCCCGACCGTGATCCCCTCGTGCACCGAGTCCAGCGGCAGGACGTGGCGGTCGGCCCGCTCCGGCACCGTCGCGAGGCCGATCTCCACGTTCGTCGGCTCGCTGCCGGCCGCGTACCGCACGGTCACCTCAAGTCCGCCGTGCGTGACCTGCCGGTGCTCACCGGGGCGCAGCAGCCAGCTCAACGGTTCGCCGTTGTGCACGACCACATGGACGCGGCCGTCCTCGGCGGGGCGGGAGACGAACAGCTTTCGGTCCGGCAGGCCGTCCAGGAACTGGGCCGTCACCCCCGGCTCCTGGGAGTCGGCGGGGCGGCGGGTCAGCCAGCTCAGGTCGTGGTCCTGCCCCACCCGGGTCTGCAACCACACCTGGCCGGGCCCCAGCGGGAACGTCTTCTCGGCGGGCAGGTGCTCCGACGTCTGGACGGACGAACCCGTCTCGACGTGCTGGAACTCGGCCCGCACCGGCACCCGGCCCGCCGGGTCGAACACCACCCGCATCATCGTCAGGGCCGAACCGCCGAGCGGCCAGTCCGTCTGCCGGATCACCCTCCCGCGCTCGTCCTGCACCGGCTTGAGCGGCGCCGTCGCACCGAACGGCGCGGCCGTCACGCGCATCGCCTGGAGCTCACGCAGAAGCGGGGCCGTCACCGGAGCAGCATGGCGCCACGCCGCGTACATCCCCTCCGCCACGCGCGGATCGAGCGCGGACAGCACCTGCGCGCCCAGGTCCGAGCCCGGTGCGAACAACCGCTTCGCCGTGGGCGCCAGGGCCCTCGCCGGGGGTTTCACATCGCGGGTGCGCAGCGCCGGCAGAACGGCCCCGAGGGCCCGCATGGCCGCGTGACCGGGTGCTTCTTCCGGCTCGGGCACCGGCTGCGAGGGCTCCAGGTCCGCCGCCCGCTCGCGCAGCTCGCCGACCACGGCCTCCAGCCGCTCGAACCAGGCCGCGACCTCCTCGTACGGCGCGGCGATCGCCTGCGCCTCGGCCAGCCGCTCGTGCGGCTCCGCGAGGCGACGGGCGAACGCGGCCGGGCTCGTGACGCCCTCCACGTCGGCGCGCAGCGGCGCCAGCACCTGCTCGTCGAACCTCTCGATGAGCATGCTGACGGGACGCGGATTGGGGTTGTCCGGGGTCGGCTCCCCGTCCTCCACGTCGAACGGGTCCTCCGTGATCCACCGGCGCAGTTCGGCCACCAGCTCGGTCAGCGACGGCGGTGCCGACCGCGGCAGCCCGATCGCCGTCACGCCCTCGTCCCGGTCGACCCGGACGCGGGTCACCGGCAGCAACAGGGGCTCCGCACCGGCGAAGACGAACAGCAGCCGGTCACCGGTCCGCAGCGACGTGCCCGTACCGGACAGGTGGATCTCCGACCGCTCGCGCAGGTCCTCCGGCGTGAGCAGGCCCGGCCGGCGCCGGCGGACGGCCAGCTCGTTCCACGCCCAGCGGGCCGTCAGGTCCTCGCTCGTCTCGAAGGTCTGCGACTCCTCGCCGACGGCCGCGGGCACGCTGTTGCTGCGCGACCCGCGCGGGATCAGCACCTCCGTGTCCCCGTCCCGCGGATCGCGGTCCAGGGTGTACGCCAGGTGGGTGTCGGCCGCGACACCGGGTCGCGGCCGGTGCCCCACGAGCCGCCCCAGCAGCGCCAGCGACCGGTGCTCGTTCGCCGTGCGCAGGTACCCCTCGTCGGCGATCCGCTCCGAGTGGAAGGTGAGCAGGTCGCCCACCACCGCCCAGGCGTCCAGCAGCGCGATCGCCGGGTCGTCGGGCGTACGGACGGTCAGCCCCCGCAGCGCCGGGTAGGCGGGCGAGGCGAGCCGGTCCAGCATGGCCGCCAGGAACGAGCCGTACTCACCAACCCGGTAGTCCAGGGCCGTGCGCCCCGGCGGGTTGTACAGGGCCTTCGGCGCATGGCGCTCGTCGTGCCCACCACAGCCGCAGCCGCAGTGCCGGGAGCCGCTCATCGGGCACCTCCGCCCAGCTCGATCGAGAGCCGGCCCAGCTCGGGCCGGTCGGGGTCGTTGTCGCAACGCGCGATCTCCAGCGGGCCGAGCCGCAGCACGCCTGCCTCCAGTGCCGTGTCGTCCGGTTCGTGGAAAAGCCGGGCCAGCCGGGTCACCCGGACGCTCTCCACGCCCTGGACGGCCGCCGCCACGGCCACCAGCCGGCTCAGCCGTACCGGTTCGCCGAAGGTCAGCGCGTCGGGGTGGAAGAACCCGAGCCGCCCGCCGGTCAGCCGGCGACTGCCGAGGACCCGGTACAGCTCGGCCAGGATCTGCCCGTGCTGGTGGCCCGGCGCCGCGCACACCGTCAGCCCGACGTCCAGCGGTACGTGCCGGGCCGGGCCGACCACCAGGTCGTGACCGATCCGGCGGTAGCGCTCCAGGGCGTACGCCACGGAGTCCAGCAGCTCGGGCGACGGGTCGCCGCTGCCCAGCGCGTCGACGGCGACGTGCGCCTCCCGCACACTGCCCGTCCAGCGGATCTCGGCGGCCGCCCGCTGCACGCCCGGCACCTCGGCGGCGAGCGCCGCGTAGTCCTCGGCCGTGACGGCGCGCAGTCGCGTGCGCTTGAGGTCGAGCGGCGCCAACTGCCGTACCTGCTCGACCGGTTCGGGCTCCGTGCCGCCGACGGCGGGCAGCGGGTTGCGCACGCCCGCCACCGGCATCGGCGCCCCGGTGTCGGAGTCCTCCGGATCGCGGCACAGCACCAGGTGGTTGATGGCCTCCGCGCCGACGTTGCCGGCCGTCCCGCCACCGAGCCGGTAACGCAGCTCCAGCCGCGCCCCGGGGCGGGGCCGGGCACCGTGCCGCCCGTCGCCGAAGCGCAGCGCGATCCGCCCGTCGTCCTCCAGCTCACCGACGAAGTGCCGGTCGCGCGGGCCGCTGCCCAGCAGGTCCCGCCTCGGCGCCCAGACCTCGTCGCCCTCCCGGACGGTCACGGCGGGCAGCGCGGCACGCGGGTCCTGGACGAGCGCGGCGGCGGGCCCCCGCAGCACCGGCTCGTCCGGGTGCAGCCCGGCCGCGTACCGGGGGCCCCACGTGTGGGCGACCTCCCAGGCGATCGCCCCGTCCAGCACCGCCCCGGCACCTGCCCGGGCGGTCAGCACCTCCAGGCGGCGGAGCTTGGCGGCGAGCAGCCGCTCGCTGCGGTGCAGCAGCTCGCGCAGCGCCCGCACCGGATGTCGGCGCAGCTCCAGCCGCTCCAGCACCCGCAGCCCGAACAGCACGGTCAGCTCGGCGATCTCGGGTTCGGCCAGCCCGTCGCAGTCACGGGCGCTGCGCCACAGCTCGACCAGCCGCGCCCGCACCGCGCCCGGGATCGCGGCCAGCCTGGCGGCCTGCCCGGCCGAGACGTGACCGGGTTCCGGGAACGGCACCGACTGGACGACGGGGGAGCGGGGCAGCACCGGCCGGAAGCGGGGCTCGATGCCCGGGTAGACCACCTGCGCCAGCAGCGTCTCCAGTGCCTCGGCCTGCGCGTACGCCGTGCCCGGGACGACCTTCGCACGGCGCCGCCCGGCCAGCTCCAGACCGATGCCGGCGCGGCCGGTCGCGTCCTCGCCGACCACGGTGAACAGCTCCCGCACCTGATCGGCGGTCAGCAGCCGCCCGCCGCGCGTCTGCCGGAGCCGGGTGGTGATCAGGGCGGCCGTGGCGTTGCCGTTGTCGGGGTCCCAGCAGCCGAAGCCGAGCGAAGCGAGAGGGGGGTACCCCCGGCCGGAGGCTGGGGGAGGGGCGCACGACCCCGGCACGGCCGGTGCGGGCGGCACGGTGACCGTGTCCGGCGTACGGCCGCAGAAGGCGAGCGAGCGGCCGTGGTCGACCAGGACCACGTTGCCGCGCGCCACGCTCACGTCCTCGACGGGCTCGCAGTCGGGGCCGCCACGGGTGGTGAGGCAGACCGGGAAGGCGAGCGCGTCCTCGGCCGCCCACGTCACCTCCAGCACCGGCTGGTCGCACAACCGGTCCACGGCCGGGGTGACGGAGGTGAGGCGTACGGCCTGCCGGTGCGCCGGGTCGGCGTCGCCGGGCGTCCCGGACCGGGCGCCCCGCACCTCCTCGATCACCAGCAGGTCACCCGGCTCCAGCGCCAGGGCCCGCCGCGAGCACTCCTCGTCCGTCCACGCGTCCCGCAGCGTCGCGGCCGTGGCCCCCTTGGGCAGGGCGCACACCTCGCCGCCCCAGGTCCAGAAGCGGACGGTGTTGTGCGCGGGGCGCAGCACCAGCGGCTCATGGGCCACGACCGGTTCGAACACCTCCACCGAGCCGCGCTCCTCCAGCACCGCGAGGTCCCGGTCGTCGATGACGGTGCCCACCTCCGGCCGGTCGCGCGGCCCGAGCCGCCGTACGTCCACGGCGGCGAACCGGAACGTGCCGGGCAGCAGCGTCAGCTCCCGTGCCGCTTCGACGGTGACGAACGCGCGGGCGTTGACGCCGTCGTGCATCGGATAGTCGATGAGCCGCACGTGCCGGCGTACGGAGACCCGGCGGCGGGCGGTGTCGAGGTACGCCTCGGTGGCCACCGCGTCCTGGTGGTAGCCGATCCGGTCGGCGGTGTGGGCGAGCAGCTCGACCAGCGTGGTGCCCAGGTCGGCGGCGTTGCGCTCCACCCAGTCCGGCGCCGTCAGCGCCAGCCGGTCCAGGATCAGCGTGCGGATCGTGTCGTAGTCGCGCGCCGTGTAGTCGATGACGGGCGCGGTGGGGAACGCGGCTGACGGACCGGGCGGGCAGTCCGGCTGCTCGTCCGCGCAGTCGAAGGGCGTCGGGCAGTCCGGCCGGAAGGTGAACTCGGCCGAGTGGTACCGCTGGTCGAAGCCCGGGAACGGCTCGGTGCCCGGCCGTCCGTAGGGGTCGGTGTCCACGACCGAGAGGCGGTAGCGGGACGTGTCCCCGGTGCGGTCGAGCGTGACGTACAGCCGGTCGTCGAGCTCCGGGTCCTCCTCACGTTCGACGGACACCTCGACGGCCTCGATGCCGGTGACCCGGCGGCCGCCGTCGATGCGTACGTTCTCCGGGCACAGCCCCTCGGGGGCCTTGCCGAGGAACGTCACCGTCAGCGTCAGCCCGTCGTCGCCGGCCTCGACCGTGTCCACGCCGCCCAGCCGCGCGGCGCGCACCCGGGCGCGCCTGTCGTGTGCGACCGTTCCGCTCATACGGCGCCCCTCCCCTCGAACACCTCGTCGCGCCGGCTCCCGGTGGCGCGCACCGCATAACGCAGGTGCACCCGGACCACGTTGTCCTCGCTCACCACGTCCAGGTCCTCCACCTCGATCAGGTCGCCCAGCCAGCGCTGGAGCGAGGCCTGCACCGACAGCTCCAGGGCGGAGGCCAGCTCCGGGCTGTTGGGCGTGAACACCAGGTCCAGCAGCCCGCAGCCGAAGTCGGGGCGCATCACGCGCTCCCCGGGGCTGGTGAACAGCAACTGCTCGACGAGGTCGCGCACGTGCTCGTCGTAGTCCGCGTGCGCCGTCCGGCCCCGGGCGTCGACCCGGAACGGGAAGGCGATGTCGGTACGTACGCTCCTCATCGCGACGACACCCCCCGGCCCGCCGGGGTGACGACCGGCGGCCCCTGCGGGACGAGCGCGGCGCTGAAGCACAGCGCGCTCGTGGTGTCGAGCAGCACCGGCGAACCGTCGATCAGCACCCCGTCGTCGGCAGGCGTCCAGCGGACCGTGGCACATGGGTGCGGCACGCCGTCCACGGTGTGCGGGCAGCCGCTGACGGTGAAGGCGTCGGCGGCGGTGGACACGGGATGGCCGTCGATCCGCACCGCGGACGACGGGGACGCGGCGGCCGGGACGACCCGGCCGCCGTGCGGGCAGCCGATCAACGAGCCGCCGTTCACAAGATTCCCGGACAACACGATTCTCCCCGTTTCCTGACTATGGCTTCTTGGGCACGATCAACCGGCCCTCGTTGATGTTGACTTCGCTGCCGGTCAGCACGATCGACGCGCCCTGGCCATTGGCGACGGTCACGCCCTTCTCGTCGATCTGTACGTACGCCCCCGTGGCGGCCTGGATGCGGATCCCGTTGCCGCCGGGCACGTCTCCCATCACCAACTTGTGCTGGTCGGACGTCTGGACCACCACGTTCTGGTGCGTCGGCGGGCCCGCCAGCGCGTCCGGCGGCAGCTCCGACTCGTGCCCGTACCAGCACCCCGTCCAGATGGGGTAGCTCGGGTCCCCCTGCTCGAACTCCACCCACACGCCGGCGCCCTCCGCCGGAACCGCGTACTGCCCGGACTGGCGCCCGGTGAACGGCAGGCAGGGCAAGGCCCAGGTGGACGGCTCGTCACCCAGTACGTCCGGCACCTTGACGGTGACACGGCCGATCCTGAGCGGATCCCGGTTGCTCACCACCTGGCCCCGGAACTTGCCGAGAAACCGGTTGTTCGGTCCTGCAGCCATGCAGAGTTCTCCTGGTCCTTACGGTCGCACGGTGGCGCTGCGGGCGATCAGTCCCTCACGTGAGAGCGTGAAGTTCTGCTGGTACGAGCCGGGCCTGATGTTGTGGGTGACGGACTTGACGTAGTAGTCGCCGTCGTACGCCCGGCCGGCGCCGCGCACTCCGACGAGCTCGCGCGGCTGGAGCACGTATCCGTGCCGGTTGACGTCCAGTGACCCGGAGCCGGAGACCGCGTCGGCGGACGTCGCGGCCCGGGCCAGGAGCTCGGCCTGGGCCTGTTCCGGGGCCCTCTTCGCGGTACCGGACAGGGTCCTCCGCTTGAGGGCGGGCGTGGGCCGCTTGCCGAGCGGTGGGCGCAGGGGATTGATGTCGGGCTGCGGCAGCAACCGGGAGTCCCGCGTCCGGGGGTCCTGCCAGCGCGCCTGCGGCTCCTCGCGTGCCGTGCCGTCGTAGGCGAACGTCAGTTGGTCGACGGTGGAATTGACGTCCATGTTGACGTTGAGCGCGTGCTGCCGCCTGCCCAGCCGCCGCTCGGGCCCCCAATAGGCGAAGGACTCCTCGTGCCCGGGCCCGGGCTCCAGGTAGAACGTGTAGCCGTTCGCCCGGGCGAGATCGGTCACGTACTGCAGATCGGTCCCGGTCTGGTACTCGACGCGGAGCTGCTCGCGTGGCGGCTGATGGACGTGCTCCGGAACGACCCGGGGGCGGATGCCGTAGTCCGCGTACCTGCCGATGATCCTTCTCACCCGTTCGGAGGGGGGCAGGTTCGGGTAGCGGTCGGTCCGCTCCTCCAGGTCCATGAGGAGGGTCAGGTCCTCGCCGGTGACGGTGAGGGTGGTCTGGCCGGGGACGTTGCTCACCCCCACCTCCTGCCGCACGATGAGCCCGTCGAGGATCACGGTCGACGTCCCCTTGATCGAGGTCGTGACGATGACCCGGGTCCTCGGGTCGAAGAACCCGTCGGGCAGCAACCGGTCGGTGATCAGCCCTCGTTTGGTGAGGTCGAACGCCAACTGGAACCCGCTCCGTTCCCCGGCGGTCATGGTGATCTGCGCGGACAGCAGTGCCTCCGCGACCTCGGCGGGGACGGGACGGGTCAGCCTCGGCCCCATGTGCAGGGTCAGCCGGACCGGCCCGCCCCCGACGGGCGTCTCATCAGCCATGGAACCCGCCCGCCTGGGGTATCCGGATCTCCCGTCCGGGCTCCCCGGTCAGCTCCCGCGGATCCAGTACGGGATTGGCGTCGGCGATCCGCCACCACTGGCCCGGATCGCCGAAGTACCGCTGCCCGAGGTGGTCCGGGCGCTCACCGCTGCTGACGGTGTGCGGCGCGGTGTCCTCGTCGGCGCCCTCGGGGAGCGGCGGCAGCAACCGCCGCTTGGTGTACCGCACCTCGGTCCCGTCGGCGGTGCGGTGCACCCCGATCTCGGCGTCGTGGTACCGGCTGGTGCGGGAGTAGGGGTGCGACCCGGGAATCGCGTCCAACTCGCTCTCGTAGGGCTCGCTCACGCCTACAACCCCCGTCCAAGTCCCAGTTCGGCCAGCCGCCCACCGCGCGCGGCGGCGGCCAGCCGCTCCTTCTGCGCCAGATGCGCCAGATACAGATCGGCCCCGCGGTGCCCGGCCGGCAGGTCGCTCACCGACAGCACCTTCATGCCGATGCCCAGCGACGCCCGGATCGGATTGAGCCGCACGTCGAACGCCGACTCATTGATCGACAACTCGGTGAGCCGCACGGGCATCACGCGCTTGCTCCCCCACGTGAACAGCGTCAGCGGCACCTCGATCGGGCTGATCTCGATGACCCCCTTCTTGGTCAGCCGCGACGCCTCCCGCAACTGCGCGGTGGTGGGGTGCACGAGCATCTCCAGCGTCGCCAACTGCGGATGGATCCCCTCGGGCGCGGCCACCTCGAACTGATCGGTCGCGTCGATCTCCGCCGTGAACTTCCACGTCTCCTCGGCGGGCCCCTTCAACCGCAGCGCCTCGTTCCGGTCCCCTCCACTCCCACCCCCACCCGCGTCCCCGGCCCCACCGGCCGCCTGCGGCGCGAGCGACCGCTCCAGGGTGTCGGGGTTGAACTGCAACACGATCACCCGCTGCGGCGTCCCCCGCTCGGGGTCGACGACGACGATGCCGGAGCGGATGGGCTTGGGTATGTCGGCGTAGCGGGTCACTGGAGCTCCCTATGGTCAAGCCTGGAATTTCGTACTGGACACACGGCACCCGTCACACCAGAAGCAATAGACGATGCCATCGAGATCAATGCGGCCGAACGGAGTCGGGCGCCCATTGACCGACGCGATGAACGGCATTGCCTGGCTGCACTCCGGACAGCGGGGATGAATGTCGGGAACAACCCACCGGGGGAGCCCTCCCACTTGGTTCAACGACTGTGCCGGCACGGCTTTGAGGCTCACACCCACCTGGTTCGGGTGCTCTTCGAGCACCAGTGAAAGCTCCCCAGGAGTGAGGCCAAGTTCCGGATCTGCCTGGCCCTTCGGGCCGTAGTAGACGGTCATTCCGCTGCCGTCGACCCTGACGGTCGTGGAATCCGATTCCTCGCAATCGCACGTGTACCAGTAGAACGAAGGGTCATGTGACAGCGGGAACGGAGTCGCTCCGGCTGAGATGGTGAGCAGATGCGCGGCCGGCTGCGAGCAGATCATGCAGAGCGGCACCTCTCCAGAGGTGTTACCCCCGACAACGTGCTCGGTCCTGCCCTTCTGGGCGATGAAGGCCATGTTGGCCGGCCAGTACCCCGCCTTCTCCGGCGAACGGGGCAGGCCGCCGGCCAGTTCCACCAGCATGGCCCAGGCCGCCCGGTCCTCGATCTCGTCCTGAAGTGAACGGATCAGCTCGAGAGCGTGGTCGGAGCGAATCAGGGCCAGGGAGACCAAAGTGTCGAAGCTGGATTCCGTCCGCCACTGGTCCGCCAGGGCATCCGCCACGTCGTCGGGAGCGCCCGACAGGAGGGCGCGCCGGACGTTCTCCTGATCGATACGGTCAACGAAGGGGCGAATACGGTCCGGCCAGAAGGTGCCGATGCTGTAGAGGACGCTGGACAGCGCCGAACGGTGATCCGGCTGGGTGACGTAGTCCTCGATGAAGCCGTCCACCGTCTTCGCCGACATCCACGGGACCAGCCGCGCGGCCGAGCGCACAAGCTCCGGCTCGGTCCTGAGCCTCTCGGCGGCCCGCTCCTTTTCCGCTGCCGCGCCCGGCATGACCTCAAGGTACTGACCGGCGTATTCCGCGATGCGCCTGTCGCTGGTTTCAAGGAGGCACTCGATCGCGGCTGACACGCCATTGTCCGGTTGACCGGACAGATACTCGAAGAGGTGTGCCCTCTTTGCCAATCCGGCCAGTTCCTGGTTCGAAACGATATTAATGGCCTCTTCGAGATGGGTCATTTCGCCTTCTCCCAAAATGCGAGCAGCATGGAGTCGATCTTTGGAGAGTAGTCGATGACTTCTGCGTCCACAAGTTTCTTGTAGTGTCGAGTGAAGTGGGCGACGTATGCCTTGGTCAGCTCGCCGTCGGCCTCGAGAAGGTCGAGATAGTGCTTGATGTCCTTGTATGTTGCCTCGGTAAGATCCCTGGCGTCTTCTTCGTAGCGTTTGAGTCCGGTCGTCGGGTTTACTTTCTTGTTTTCATTTCCGAAAGTTCGTCCGCGTTCGTGCAGTGTCTCGGGAAGGAATATCGTCAACGCGTCCTTGTACTTCTTGGTTGCTTCACGCTTCGCCTTGCCCTTGCCCGACGGGTGCAGCTTCTTCTTGGTGAGCACCTTGTCCCGCTTCTCGTTGAGGAGAGCCTCCTGCTCCTCCGAGAGAAGCCCCTCCTCCTTGAGTTCCAGAAGCTCTTTGAGTTCGTCGTCGGTGAGGGCTGCTTCGGCCATTGCTCGGTTTTCGGCCTGCTGTTTGATGGCTCGACCCGAAGGTATGTGGTCGGCCGTCAGCCTCTTGTCGCCGGCGTATTTATCGGGGTTGCGTTTCTGGCTCGCTTCCCGACGGTCGGTGGCTTTTCGGTAGCTCTGCGACTCTCCGACCTGGATGTCGTCCTCATCCTTGTATTCCTCTGGAAAGGGAACCGCCGAGAGGATTCCATCCAATTGCGTATTCCACGAGCCCTGCCTGGATGGCGCCTGAGGTTGCTGGTCGGTGCCGGGCTGATTCGGCTGGGTCTGTCGGGAGGGAGTGGGCCCCGTCTGTGACTGTGCCGCTGCCACTTGGCGGCGTTGTCTTTCCGTGGCCTCCTCCTGCACCTGCTCCGGCCTGGGGGCCGGGCGCGCTTCCCTCCTGCTGGTGGAAAGCTCCGGCACGTCTTCGGGGTTGTTCTCGGCTCCGTCGGTCACCTGACCCTCGGGGTTGAGCCGTGCAATGATCCGGAAGGTCTCCGTGCCCCGAAGGTCCAAGCCGGTGAGCCGATACCACGCGCGCATACCCCGGAGAGTCCCGAGCATGAGGTTCCGGAAGACCCCCCTGTGCAGCAGCCGGTCCAGCTTCGACCGCATGCGCGCGATGATTTTCCTGAGGCGGTCGGCTTTTGAATCCTTCGACTGCTCCTTCTTCCTTCGGTTGTACCTCCTTCTGGTCTGGGCATTCCGGTGATTTCGCCTGTCGTCGCGCATCCGATCGCGCTTCTTCTTGAAGAAGTCGCGGATCTTCTTGCCGCTCCTCTTCAGCGCCTGCCCGACCTTGCTCTTCCGCAGCTTCTTGCCGAGCGTCTTGCCCGCGTTGCGGATCTTCTTCAGGGCCGACTTGACCTTGCCCTTGATCTTGTCGAGGGCCTTGCCCAAGGGCGACTTGGGTTTGCGAGGCTTCTGGCGTTTGGGGGCCTCGACCTCTTTCTTCTTCTTGGGGGCCGGGTCGGGGGACTTGTCCTTGCGGAGGTCGGGGGCCCGGTCCGGGGTGCGGTCGGGGCGCGACTGCGGGCGGGACTCGGGGCGTTGGCGGTCGCGCTGGGCCTCCGACTCCTCGCGGCGGCGGTCCCGTTCCCGGTCGGGGGTGCGGCTCGTCGGGCGGTCGGTGAGCGTGTCCTTGGGGGTGCGGGTCGCGTTCGGGCCGCGGTCCGTGGAGGTGGAGCGGTTCTTGGGGACCCGGGGACCCTTCGGCCTGGCCGGGAGCGGGGGCCGGCGCAGGGCCTCCTGGGCGCTGCGTACCGCGCCGCGCGCCTTGTTGACCGCGTCGCCCGCCGCCTCCTTCGCGCCCTTGCCCGTCTTCTTGAGGCCCCTCATGATCTTCTCGGCCATCGCCTTGAGGCGCTTGCCGACGCCCTTCGTCGCGCTCTCCAGGCGGATCATCAGGAAGTTGGCGATGAAGTCCAGCAGCGCCACGATCCCCGCCGCGACCGCCTCCGCGAACAGGCACGCCGCCGGGCCCGCCTTGACCGCCTTGAGGTAGGCCCAGAACTTGCTGAAGGCCGACAGGATCGAGCTGAGGCTCTGCCACGCCGCCATCAGGCCCTGAACGATCGTCAGGATCGCGCCCGCCGCCGGCACCAGCATCGAGACGACCTTCTCGATCACGATCGACGCGATCATCATCGGCAGCGACGCGATGATCGCGTCCCACGCCATCTTCCCGATCTGCTTGATCGAGACGCAGCCCTTCACCAGGACGTCGATCACGGCCTTGCCGAGCCCGAGGATGCCCTCGACCTTCGTGTCGAACCACCGCTTGACGCCCGTCTTGATCGCGCCCCACAGGTGGTCCTGGATGCCGGCCTTCGCCGAACTGCCCGCCTTGCCCAGCCAGCCGCCCGGGTCCGGCGCGATGTCCGCCACCAGCGCCGCGAACTTGCCCAGCGCCTCGATCGCCGCCTGCGCGAACTTGATCGCGCCCAGGATCACCGCCTGGTACGCCTTGATGACGGCCTTCAGGCCCGCTTCCAGGACGTCGAGCAGTTTGTTCAGGCCCGCCGCCAGCGCGTCCAGCAGCGCGTTCACGGCCTTCTTCAGGCCGTCCGCCAGTCGGTTGACCGCGGCGATCGCCTTGTCCCGCAGCCCCTCGATCGCCTTGCGGAACTTGTCCCGCAGCTCCGGGAAGGCCGCCAGCAGTACGTCACCGATCGCGATCAGCGCGTCCGCCAGCACATTGATCGCCTTGATGGCGAGGTCACGTACGAAGTCGATGGCCTTGTTGGCCCACTCCTTGAACGTGTCGATGATCGAGTTGACCGCCTTGCGCGCGGCGTCGAAGACCTTGGTGACCGCGTCCAGGATCGCGTTGAACGCGCTCTTCACCTTGTCGGCGACCCAGCCGAGGAAACCGCCCGAAGGCTTGTTCTCCTCCTTCTTCTTCTCGGCCTCCTTCTCCGCCTTCTCCCGCTCGGAGTCGATCCGCTCGTTGTCCTTGTTCTTGCGGTCCTCGACCTCCTTGTCCTTGTCGTCGCGGGCCTTGACGATCTCCTTGTTCTTGGCGGTGTGCTCCTTCTCGGAGTTCTTGTCCGCCTCCTCGATCTTCTTGTCCTGCTCGGCACGCCAGTTCTCGCGCTCGCGCTGGGCCTCCTCGGCGGCCCGGCCCCGTTCCGAGGTCTGCTTCGCCGCGTTCTGGGCGACCTCGCGGTCGATCTCGGTCTGCTTCTCCCGCTTGGCCTGTTGCTCGCCCTGCTGGTGCTCCTTCTCCTTGGCGGCCAGATCGCCCTGCGCCTGGCCCGCCGCACCCTGGATCTCGCCGCCGCGCTCCTGCTTGGCGACGGCCCCGACGCCGGGCTTCGGCGCCGCTGCCCTCGCCAGGGCGCCGCCCTTGCCGCCCGCGCGGCCCGCCGCCCTGCCGACGAGTTGCTCGCGCGGCGCGTCGGGGAAGATCTGGTCCTCGCCCATCGGCTTCGCGGCGTCCTGCCGCCCCGTGTCCTGAAGCTCGGACTGCTTCTCCTTCAGCGCCTTGGCCTGGTCGTCCGTACGCTTCGGATCGCTCGCGCCCTCCAGCCGGATCTTGGGCGCCGGGCCGACCGTCTTGTTGCGCAGCTCGGGGTCGACCGTCGGCACCGCGTCGGCGGCCGCGTCGACGCTCTTGGCGTCCTCGGGGCTCAGCTCCTTGCCCGCCGCCGGTACCGGAGGCGGCGGAGTGCTGTCCGTGGGCTTCTGTCCCTGCGCCTTCTCGCTGCCCTTCGCCCGCTGCTTCTCGCCCTGCTCCTCGGGCCCGATCCGCTCGACCTTGCCCGTCACCTGTGCCGCCGGCGGCGCCGCCTCGGGCGGACCCGACATGGTGCGCGGGGCGCCCGAAGGCCGCTCACGCTTCGGCGGACTGGCGTCCAGCCGCCGCTGCTCCTCGCCCACCTTCCGGTCCGCCGCCCGGTCCACCCCGGGCATCGCGGCCGCCGCCTGGTCCGGCGCCAGTTTGCTGACCGTACCGATGGCGGCCTTCGGGTCCTGCCCCGAGACGTCCGGCGGCTCCTCCTGCTTCTCCTCCGGGGCCGCCTCACCGCCACCGCCACCGCCGCAGCTCCCGCCGCCCTCGTCCTTCTCCGCCGCGGGCTCCGGCGGCGCGCAGCCGCCACCGTCCTTCTCCAGCGACGCGTCCGGCTGGGCCTTGGCGCCCTCCGGCGCGGGAGCCCCCAACCGCCCCGGCGCGGCCGCCTGTTCGGCGGCCGGGCTCACCGCCGCCCGCGCCACCGAGGGCGCCCCGCCCGGACCGGTCGCGGCGCTCGGCCCCGACGTACCGCCGCTGCCACCCACCACGCCGCTCGGTGCGGCGCCCGGTCCGCTCTCCCTGGGGACCTGGCTCCGCGGCGCCGACCCCTCGTGGTCGCCCCGCTCCGAGTCGGCGACCCGCCGCGCGGCGGGGGAGGGGCGGCGGTCCTCGACGGAGCTGCGCTCGCCCCGCGCACCCGCCGGCGGCGCGACCGGCGACGACCCGAGGTCCGAACCCGCCGCACCCGCCGGCTTGTCCGCCGCCGACCCCAGCGGCAGCCCCCTGGCCGTCTGCTGCTCCTGGCGCTCCTGCTGTTCCTTGCGCTCCTGCTCCTGGTCCGCCGCCCCACGCGCGTCCGGGGAATCGTCGTCCGCGTCAGCGCTCTCGCGCCCGTCGTCCGGGCCGCGCTGCGCCGCCTCCTGCTCCTGCTCCGGATCGCGCTGCTCCGCCTCCGGTTCCGGCTGCTGCCGCCCGTCCGTCTCCGGGTCGGGCCCGACCTCCTGCTCCACCGGCTTCTCCGGCTGGAGGTCCTTCTCGGCCCGGTCCCCGGCCTCCGCCGCGGGACCGCCCTCCGGCTGCGGAGCCTCGCCCTCGACCGGCCCCACCTCCGCCCCCGGAGGCTTGGCCTCCGCCTCCGGGGCGTCCTCGTCCTCTTCCTCCTCCGCGTCGTTCTCCCGCTGCTGCTGGACCTGTTCGGCCTTCGTCGGCGGGGGAGCGGGGAAGGTGGGCAGGGCAGCGTCCGGGTTGTCCGCGGTCGGCACGGACGACACGTCCAGGTCGGTCGCCGGCAGGTAGTCCTCGGGCTTCAGCTCGGCCTCGGCCCCGGCCGCCCCCGGCGTACGGGCCGCGTCCTCACCGCCGATCTCCCGGTCCGCACCCGGTTCCAGGCCGAGCGGCTTCTCCGCCTCCAGCGGCTCGCCCTCGTCCTCGTCCTTCTCGTGCAGGCCGTGCTCCGACAGCGCGCTGTCCCGCTGCTCGGCCCGCTCGTCGACGACCGAGGGGCGTACGGGACCGGGCTGGGCCTTGGCCTTCGGGTCGACGTCCTCCCGCTTGGCGCCGTTGGCGGGCTTCGTCGCGTCGTCCTTGCGCTTGCGCTTGTCCGCGCCGGGGGCGTTGGCCTGCTCGGGATCGGCCTCCTCACGGTCCCGCTGCGCCTTGCGTTCCTCCTTGGCCTGCTCGGTGCCCTCCTGGCGCTGCTCCGCCCGTTCGTCGGCGGCCTCGTCGACGCGCTGCCGGTCCTGGTCCTGCTTCTCCTCCTCCTGCCGCTGCTCCTGCTCCGCCCGCTCCCTGGACCGGGCGCGCTCGTCCTCCTGCTCCTGGCGCCGGGCCGCCTCCTGGTCCTCGGCCGCCGCGTCGGCGCGCGCCCTGCTCCGATCGCCGCCCTGCCGCTCGTCCCGCGCCCTGGCGTCCCGCCGCTCCTCGCGGGCGTCCTCGGCCCGCTTGTCGCCGGACGCCCGGTCGCCCTCCTCCGCGCGCCGCCACCGGGCGCGCTCGACACCCAGCTCGTCGAACAGGTCGATCTCCGGGCCCGGCACCTCGGCCGGGCCGAGCTCGACCGGACCGGCCGCCGACTCCTCGGCCAGGTCCAGCAGCCGGTCGTACTCGTTCGACAGCAGCCGCACCTCCAGCCGGTCGAGCACCGAGTCCTGCAAGCCCGGCGACATCCGCGCCAGTTGCAGCCGTACCCGCCCCGACAGGTCGGCCGGGTCGCCGCGCAGAGAGCGCAGCACGCCGTTCGCCAGCCGGTCCACCAGGGTCGCCGGGTCCAGCTCCTCCATGCGCCGGCGGTCGGCGTCCACAGTGGCGTACCGCAGCCAGCCGGGGGTCTCCTGGCCCGGCTCGACCTCCGGCGCGTCACCTTCCCGTACGAGGGCCTGGGCCACCGACTCCGCCTCACGCTCCACCGCCTGCTGCGGCATGCTCACCGCGCCCAGGTCGCGGCCCGCGCGTAACGCGCCCAGCCCGTGCGGGCTCTGCACCGTGTGCAGCAGCTCGTGCGCCAGCAGCCGCTGACCGTCCGCCGTGCCCGGCCGGTAGGCGCCCTCCCGGAAGAAGATGTCCCGGCCGACCGCGACCGCGTCCGCGCCCAGCATGTCCGTCAGCGCGTCCGCGTCCCGGTCGGTGTGCAGCCGCACCTGGCCGAAGTCGTACCCGAGCCGCTCCTCCAGCTCCCGCCGCACGCCCAGGTCCAGCGGCTGACCCGCCCCGCTCACGATGTTCTTCGGCTCCGGCGCGCGGGACACCGCCCGCTCCTTGCGCTTGCGGCGCCGTTCCTTCTGCGCCGCCGCCCGGGTGTCCTCCGCGCGAGACGTGCTCATCGCGGCTCACCCCGCCCCGACAGCCCCGCGTGCACCGCACGCGCCAGCGCCTCGCCCAGCCGCCCCGGCGACGTCGTCACGGGCAGCGGCGGCAGCCCGGACAGGGCGTCCAGCGCCCGGCCGCCGTCCGCCGCGAGCGGCACGCCCCGCTCCCGTACGAGCCGGGCCAGCTCCGCCTGGAACGCGGCCGACACCCGCTCCGGGTCGAGCCGCCCGAAACCGTCGAGCACCAGCTCGCCGATGTCGACGCGTACCGTGCGCGGTGACTCGTTCAGACCCATCCGTGGACCTCCGACGGCGTCAAGGAGCGGTCCAGCTTGAGATATTCGGTACGCGCCGCCTCCAGCATGTGCCGCATCCCCAGCCGCTCGCCCTCCTCGGCGGCGAGGAACGCGCCCGACAGCGCGATGTTGCGGATCGAGCCGCCCGCCACGGTCAGCCGGGCCAGCAGCGCCGGGTCGATGTCCTTCATCGGGGCCTGCGACGGCAGCACCCGCCGCCAGATCTCGGCGCGTTCGCCCTCGCCGGGGAAGGGGAAGTCGACGACGAACCGGATACGGCGCATGAAGGCCGTGTCCAGCGCCTGCTTCATGTTGGTGGTGAGGATCGCGAGGCCCCGGTACGCCTCCATCCGCATCAGCAGGTAGCTGACTTCGAGGTTCGCGTACCGGTCGTGGCTGTCCTTGACCTCACTGCGCTTGCCGAACAGGGCGTCCGCCTCGTCGAACAGCAGGAGCGCGCCGCCGCGTTCGGCGGCGTCGAAGACCTTGCGCAGGTTCTTCTCGGTCTCGCCGATGTACTTGCTGACCACCTGGGACAGGTCGATGACGAACAGGTCCAGCCCCAGCTCCCTCGCCATCACCTCGGCGGCCAGGGTCTTGCCCGTGCCCGAGCCGCCCGCGAAGAGCGCCGTGACGCCGAGCCCGCGGCGCAGCGTGGCGGCGAAGCCCCACTCCTGGTACACGGTGGGGCGCTGCCGCACATGGGCGACGATCTCGCGCAGCACCCGCACCTGACGCTCCGGCAGCACCAGGTCGCCCCAGCCCGCCTGCGGCTCGATCCGCCGGCCCAGCTCGTCCATGCCCAGCCGCGCCTCGGTGAGCCCGGCCCGCCAGGCCAGCTCGCGCGCGTCCAGCTCGTCCTCGCCGGGCAGGCCCCGTACCACTGCCGCGCCCGCCGAGCGGATCAGGTGCGGCGGCAGCGCGAACTGCTCGACGAGATCCCGCAGGTCCTCCTCGGACACCTCCGGTACGTCGCGGAGGGCGTCCGCCCACAGACCGAGCCGCTCATCGGTGTCGAGCGCCGGTACGCCCACCCGCTCGCCGCGCGACCGCGCGGTCTGCCGCGGGTCGGCACTGGACACGACGAGGGGCACGGCGGCGCTGTCGATGAACGCGTCCGTCGCGGCGGCCTGGTCCCGGTCCAGGTCCCCGACCTCCACCAGCAGCGCGGCGGGCAGCAGGATCGCCTCGCGCTGCCACAGCCGGGCCAGCCGGTCGCGCTCGGCCGGGTCGGTGGGGATGTCGTCGGCGGCCATCGCGTACAGGCCGAGCCCGGAGCGCCGGGCGGCCGCGGCGGCGATGTCGGCGCGCGACCGCGGGTCACCGCCCACCAGTTCGACCCGCAGCGGCGCGTCATGACCGGCCGGGTCGCCCCAGGCGGCCGCGACCCGGTCCGCCGCCACGTCGTACGAGGCGGGCAGCGACTCCGGCACGGGCGCCCGCCGCAGCAGCCCGTGCAGCCGGGCGTCCAGATATGGCGCGCCGGCCAGGAAGTGCAGGATGCGTTCGTCGAGCCGCAGCCGGGACGTGGTCAGCCGGGTCTCGTCGTCCAGCTCGACGAGCCGCCACCGGCGCAGCGGCCCGACCGGCGTCAGCGCGCTCCAGTGCGGCTCGGCGAGCGCGGCGAGGGCGAGCGCGAAGGTCGGGTGCGCCCGTTCCGGATCCCCAGAGGCGGCGGCGCACCGGCTCCCGGCGGTGGGGTCCAGCTCGGCGGCGGCGGTCAGCAGGACGACGTCCCGCTCGAACGGCGTGAGCCCGAAGCACGTGACCAGCGCGTCGAGCGTGCCGGGCCCGGGTGCGGTGGCGGGGGCGGGGGCGGCTTGTGGGCCGGCCGGCTCCCGCCGTGCGGGACGGCTGTCGGCGGCATCGGCGGTGGAGCGGTCCGCACCGGGTGTGCCCGCCATGTCGCCGGTATGCCGCGCCCGGGACGCGTGCGCGTCCACCCGGGCGAGGACCGCGCTCATGGCGGCCGCCAGTGCCCGGCCGTCCGCGCCCGTCCCGTCGTCGTACGTGCCGCCCATGCCCTTACCCGCCCCCGTCTCGCGCACTGTGCCTCAGCCCTCCTTGTTCGGGGCTTTGCGGGAACGGGCGGGAGCGGAACGCTTTGCCGGGGCCCGCTTCTTGGCGGGAGCGGCGGGTTCGGCGGCTGCGGCGGACTCGGCCGGGCCGTCAGGGGTGCCGGGCGTGGCGGCCTCGGCGGGCTCGCCGGAAGAAGCCTCCGGCACCGGCGCACCCGGCGGCACCGGCGCACCCGGCGCGCCGAACGGCAGCACCCGTACCGTCCGCCGCTCCACCGGCTTCGCCGGGACCGGGACCTCGCGGCCGTCGATCAGCACCAAAGACGCCTGGTACGCCACCGACAGGGTGTACGGCGTCTGGTGCAGCATCCCCCACAGCTTGGACGTCTCGTCGACGTCCATCACCGTCGGCGTGAACCGCACCTTCTGCTCCGACTGCGCCAGGTCGCTGCCCGCCAGGTACGGGCGCTGCGCCGCGAGTTCGATGAGCTCCTTGGGCAGCACCGGTATCTCGTGCAGGGTCCGCACCACGCAGCCGATCAGCCGCTGGCCGACCAGCTCGGCCTCCTCCCCGTACGCGCTGATCAGGTAGTGCAGGTCCAGCGCCGCCGCCGGGCGCTTGACCAGCGTGCCGTCCGAGGAGCGGGTGGGCAGGTCGTAGTGGCGCATCGAGGCGTTCGGGGTGACCTGGTAGAGGAAGACGTTGATGGTCGGCTCGACGGGCGGCTCGGCCGGGGGCTTACGGGTCTCGACCTTCACCGCGATGTCGATCTCGGGCGAGAGGTTGTTCCCGATCAGCAGCGCCAGGGCCTGGGTGACCGTCGCGACGGCAAGTGCGTTGCTCATGACCTCAGTTCCTCTTCTCGCCGCGCGTCAGGTAGTCGTCCAGGGTGAGCGCGGGCGCCCGCCGTCCCGTGGGACCGGGGCGGTCCGCACCCGGGCGGGCCGCGCCGGGCGGCGGGGCCGCGCTCACTTCGAGCCGGCCGATCTGTACGTGGACGACGCGCTCCGCCGCCCGGGGCGCGCGCCGCCCGACGCCGCCCAGGCCCGCGCCCCGGGCCGCCGCCGTGTCGGCGTCGCGCGGCCGCGCGGGCGCCACCGCCCCGGCCGGGGGCGCGGGTGCCACGGCGGGTACCGCCGCGCCGGGGGCCGTCGCCCGGGCCGCGCCGTCCGGGCCGGGCACCGGTCCCGTACGCCGTGCCGCGCGCGGCACCTGCGGCGTGCCGGGCGCCACCGGACGCGCAACCGGCCCGGTGTCCGCCGCGGGCCGCAGCAGCGGGCCGGTGGCGGGCGCCCGCTGGACGACGGACCGGTCCTGTTCACCGCCCGGCCGGGCCGTTTCCCGCACCACGGTGTGCCGGTCGCGCACCACCTCGCGCTCGTGGCGGATCAGCTCCGCCGGCCCGAAGGCCGGTCCCGGCGCCGACGGGAGCAGCGGCGCGGGCTCGTCCGGCTCGGGCGGAGCCGTACGCAGCGCCTCGGCCCGCTCGAACGGTCCGGGCAGCCGGGGCCGCACCCGCGCCACGCCCCCGGCACGGCCACCCGCTCCGGGCACCGGTGTGTGCCGGGCGAGCAGCCGGTCGAAGTAGTCAGGGTCAGGCATCCGCGCACAGCTCCAGGTAGTAGCGGCGCCGCAGCGGGCTGAGCGCCAGGATCTCCGGCTCGCTCCACCCGTAGGCGGTGGCGAGCAGATGGACGTCGAGCAGCAGGTCCCGCGCCCAGTTGTCGAGTTCGGCCCACAGGTAGGAGGTGATGTCCAGCTCGGCCGGGGTGGCCTCGCCGCACTCGGGGCACGCCACGTCCAGCGTGACGTCGGCCACCGGGTCGGCCTCCCCGGCCGCCTCGGCGAGCCGCCGCTCCACCTGCGGGGGCAGCAGTTCGCCGAGCCGCTCCGGGGCGACGGCCCGGCCGCCCCGTTCCGCCGACACCGTGCACCGCGCCAGCAGCGCCCGGCGCGCCCGGGACGGGTCCGCCGGGTCCGCCTCCGCGCTCGCCGCCGCGAGGTCGGCGACGGTGGGCAGCCGGAACTCGACCACCCACTCGTCCTCCTCCACCCGCAGCGGCCCGCCCGCCGCCGAGCGTGACGCCCGCGCGCCGAGCGCCGTCGCGTCGAGCTCGAACTCCATCGCCTCGCCGCACGACGCGCACTCGACGCGCACCTGCATGCGCTCGCCGAACAGGGCCCGGCGCAAGGCGTACAGGTCCGCCTCCCGCTCGCCGACCGGCAGCGACAGCAACTCGTCGGTGCCGGCTCCCGGGCGGGCCGCCCGGTGCAGCAGCAGGGAGCGTCCCCAGGCGGGCTGCGCCAGTCCGGCCTCCCAGGTGGCGAGCAACTCGGCGGGCCCCGCCGGCGCCCCGGCTTCCGTCGGCGCCCCGGCTCCCGTCGGCGCCCCGGCGCCCGCCGGCACCCCGGCTTCCGTCGGCGCCCCGGCTCCCGTCGGCACCCCGGGCCCCGTCGGCCCAGCGGCACGCGTCATCCCTCAGCCCTCCGGTGCGCCGGTTCCGTTCAGGCCGGGTGGGTGAACGAGGGCTCGACCGGTTCCTCCACCTCGTAGTCGCGCTCCCAGCCCTCGCATTCGAGCTTGACGCTCTGGATGGCGACGGCGTTCGCGTTCGCATCGAGCTCGCCGAGCACCTGGTACTCGCTCACCCACGCCCGGTACAGCTTGTGCGAGACGGCCACCTGCCCGGCCTCGTTGAGGACCTGGATGATGATGTCCTTGCGGAAGTCCCGCAGTGAGACCTCCGAGCCGAGACCGGCACCGACCTGCCACACCTTGTTGGCCCAGCGGTCGAATTCCGGGTCGTGGGTGACACCGCGTTCCAGCGTCACGCCCTCGAATTCGGAACGGCCCGGCGATTTGCGCGGCGAGCTGGGATCGCCGCCGTGGCGGTGCTTGACCACCTCGGTGGTCCGCTTCAGGGGACTGATCTTGCTGATGCCCGCGACCGTCCGACCGTCCCAGAGGACCAGGAACTTGAAATTCTTGTACGGGTCGAAGCGATGGGCGTTTATCCGGAACTCAGCCATCGGATTCCTTCGTGATCCTTTTCCTTGGCGACGAGGGGGCGACGAGTGTTACGAGAGGTCGAACTGCCCGGCGACCTGCTGGATCTTCACGATGACGAACTCCGCGGGCTTGACCGGCGCGATGCCGACCACGACGTTGACCACGCCCCGCGCGATGTCGGCATCGGTGGTGGTGTCCTTGTCGCACTTGACGAAGTACGCCTCACGCGGCGTGCCGCCCTTGAAGGCGCCCTGACGGAAAAGGTCGTTGAGGTACGCCGACGCGTTCAGCCGGATCTGCTGCCAGAGCTGCTCGTTGTTGGGCTCGAAGACCACCCACTGGAGCCCCCGGTAGAGGCTCTCCTCCACGTGCAGGGCGAGCCGGCGCACCGAGACGTACTTCCACTCGCTGCTCTGCGCGTCCGCGCCGTCCAGCGTCCGCGCGCCCCACACCAGCGGGCCCACCACCGGGAACGTCCGCAGGCAGTTGATCCCCAGCGGGTTCAGCAGCCCGTTCTCCCGGTCGGTGAGCTTCACCGTCAGCGAGCGCACCCCGGCCAGCTTGGCCTCGGTCCCGGCCGGTGCCTTCCACACGCCGCGCTCACCGTCCGTACGGGCGATGACGCCGGCGATCGCACCCGAGGGCGGGAAGGCCCGCAGTCGGCCGGTCAGCGGGTCGGTGAGCTGCGTGTGCGGGAAGTACAGGGCCGCGTGGTCGCTGCGTACGGGGTCGAAGGCGCCGATCCCCGCCCGGGCGGCGTCCACGCTGCCCCACGTCGACGGCGCGTCCACCAGCAGGAAGATCCGCCGCTCCCGGCAGAGCTGCTCGGCCGCCGACAGCACGGTGACCATGTCCTCGGTGGAGTCGTACGCCGCGAGCTCCGGAAGCGACAGCAGGTTGACGTCGTCGACGTCGCGCAGCGCCTGGAGACCGGTCTTGCGGGCCTCGCTGCCGATGAGGTCGCGCGGCCCGGGCGCGTCGCCGTCCTTGCCGCCCTCCAGCGCGAAGACGGGCGGGTTGACCGAGGCCTCCAGCCCGAGGTCGTTGGCGCACTCGCCGATGAAGCGGACCACGTCGTCGGGGTCGAGGGACCCGGCGACCACCTGGAGCCGCCGCCCGAAGGCGGTGACCTCCGCCCCGGCGAAGGAGTGCTTGCCCGGGGCGTCGGGCAGGGCCCGCAGCTTGCGCTCCAGGAGCAGGGCGAGCTCGGTGACGTCGGCCGGCGGCTCGCCGTCGTGGTCGGGCTCGTAGAGCGTGAACTCGCGCTCCACGTCACCGATCTTGACCTTCAGCTCCACTTCGAGGTTCGGCAGTTCGGCCGCGAAGGGCTTGGAGACCGTGCCGGAGGGGTCGGGCCGGTCCTCGTCCCGCGCCTTGACGCGGACGAGTGCGGAACCGGCGTTGACGACCGTCTCGACGAACCGGCCGTGGCCGGGGCTCATGGACAGACCGGTGAAGGTCTCGCGGGCCGCGCCGCGCGCGTCGAGGACGTGGAGGTTGAAGGTCCGGTCGGGGGTGGGGGTGTCGTGGTCGACGGCCACCCGCAGGCCGGAGCCCCAGACGCCGGGCTCCTTGGCGTGGACCTCCAGCACTGGGCACTCGCTGTGGCCCTCGGTGGAGTCGAGCGTGACGCGGGCCTCTTCGCCGGTGCCGGCCTTGGCCACGCGGACGATCACCGCGACCGAGCCGCCGTTGCCGAAGAACTGGTGCACGGCGTAGCTGACGGCGCTGCGGGAGGTGAGTCCGCCGAAGCGGCGCTCGAAGTCCGCGAAACTGGTGATCCGCACCGGCTGGTTGAGCGGACCCCGGCGGGTGTGCCCCACGAACGCGGTCACCGAGGTGGTGACCGAGGCGATGGTACGGACGCTGCTGGGAAGTTCTTCGATGTAAACGCCGGGATAGCCCATATGCGTCGGCATTCCCCCTCCATTCCCTTCGCGCACCAAGAGATGAGGAGGGGAGGAGAGCACCGCGCACGCGGGTCATGGATACGCGTGCGCGCTCTTCGGTCTTTCCCCCGTCACACACCCCGTGCGATATCGGTCTCGCAGGGCCACTGGCATGCGCGTCTGCTGATGGCTCCTGATGCCTGAGTGCCTGTGTGAGTCTGGTTCGCCGCCCACACCATGGTCAAGGGACCCTTTCGGTCAACCGGCGATCACCGTGTGTGGAGTTACGTGGAGGCGGTTCGGCGAGGTCAGCGGGATATCGCCGGTGGGATATGAAGACCGAATTCACCAACGCTTCACAGGAAAATCCGCGCCGAGGTGGGAAACCGGCCGAATGCCAATCGGCCCGGCGCGCCGCCTTGTGTCCGGTTGGTGAGGAAAACGGGGTTCTGTTAACGCCGCCGGGGCCGGCCGCGTGCGTCGCGGCCGGCCCCGGCGGGGGAAAGCGGGTCGGTCAGTACGGACCGTTGACGTTGTCGATGGAGCCGTAGCGGTCCGCCGCGTAGTTGCAGGCGGCGACGATGTTGGCGACCGGGTCGTAGGCGTCGTTCGCCGTGCCCGGCACGTGGTAGGCCTCGAAGGTGGGCGCGATGACCTGGAGGAGGCCCTTGGAGGGAGTGCCGTTGATGGCGTTGATGTCCCAGTTGTTGATGGCGAGGGGGTTGCCCGAGGACTCGCGCATGATGTTGCGGTGGATCCCCTCGTACGTGCCGGGGATGCCGTGCCGCGCCATGATGTCCAGCGCCTCGCGGATCCAGCCGTCGAGGTTGTCCGGGTACGAGGCGGCCTTGGCGGCGACCGGGGCGGCCTTGCGCTCGGCGGACCGGTCGGCCCGCTCGGGCGCCGAGGAGCGCTGGGCCGGGGCCTTGGTGCCGATGGTCAGCTTGAGGCCGGGGCGGATCAGGGACGGATCGGCGCCGACGGCCTTCCGGTTGTCCTCGTAGAGCTTCTTCCAGCCACCGCTCACCCCGTGATCCCTCGCGATCTTGGAGAGGGACTCGCCGGCGACGACGGTGTGCGTTTCGGGGGCGGCCTTCTTGGCGGCGGGCGCGGCGGCCGTAATGCCGGTGGTCACCGAGTGCGCGGCGCTGCTCGGGGCGGCCGCGGCGGTGGTGGCACCGATCATGGGGAGCGCGAGTGCGGCGCCACCCGTTCCCGCGGCGACGAAGCGGCGGGCGAGCGGACTGTTCTTGGGGCGGCGGTGCTTACCCTTTGCGGGCATGGGGCGTTCCTCTCCGTCGCCTGCGAGGTGAGCTGTCGGGTTCGGACTGGAGATGCCCGGCCGCGGTGTCAGCGCGGCTTCACCCCGAGCCGTTCCGGTGTTCCCCGGACCGGCGGCTTACCTGGGTCCCCCGCTCCTGCCGTACGTACGTGAGTGGTGGGTGCGGTTTCCGGACGGCGGCAGGATTCGGCGGTCCATCCGGATTGAGGGTGACCGTAAGCGAGAGGGGTCGCGGGGAACAAGGCTGGAATTGAGCGCACGGGTCCTTGTCCGCACATCTGGCGGGCCGTCAACTTTGCTGCTGAAAAGCCGAAACAAGGCCCCGGCGATACCCTGGCACCGGTACGGGGCGGTGATTCTTGTCACGCGTGGCTGCCCTGGGCGACAAGTCGCTTATGTTCGCCGCAATATGGGCGGTGCAGGCGATAGCCGCGAAACCCTCATAGATGACTAAATAGGACGGAAGGCGCCCGGGGGCGGGTGGTATCGCCGGTTACTCGCGAGGAACACCAGGCGTGAACTAAGGTGAGCGCCCCGATCGGCTCCCCCTGTGGATCCCAGGACAAAACGGTCTTGGCCAGGTCGATCGAAGGATGTCCTGTCAATCAGGACGCACATTGCAGTGCAGGGCGACGTGATGTCGGCAACTCCGCCAGACGTCGGCTCCGTACGGGCCGACGAGCCCTCGTCCTGTCACCCGGGACTCGAGGTGTTGGCCCTTCTCTCATTCACCTACCTCGCGAAGGCAAGGCAGAGATGGCACGAGTCTCCCGACAGCACTCCGGCAAGAAGACGCATCCCGTCGACGAGATGCTCCCCCTCCCCAAGCTCACCCTCTACGGCTTCCAGCACATCCTCGCGTTCTACGCGGCGGCGGTCATCGTCCCCGTACTCCTCGGCAACGCCCTCGGGCTGTCCCGGGAAGAGCTGGTCTACCTGATCAACGCGGACCTGCTGACCTGCGGCATCGCCTCGATCATCCAGGCGCTCGGCGTCTGGAAGGTCGGCGCCAGGCTGCCCCTGGTCCAGGGCGTCACCTTCACCGCCGTCTCACCCATGGTCGCCATCGGCATCGGCGCGGGCGGCGGTACGGCCGGTCTGCTGGTGGTCTACGGCGCGGTGATCACCGCCGGTATCGCGACATTCCTTTTCGCGCCCTTTTTCGGGAAGTTGGTGAAGTATTTCCCGCCGATCGTCATCGGCACGATCCTCACCATCATCGGCATGACCCTGATACCCGTCGGCCTCCAGGACGCGGCCGGCGGCGCGCACCTCATGGGCGAGCCCGAATACGGCTCCGGGAAGAACCTCGCGTACGCCCTCGGCACCCTGCTGCTCATCCTCGCGGTGGTGCGCGTCGGCAAGCCGTTCCTCAGCAGCCTCGCCGTGCTCATCGGGCTCGTCGCCGGCACCGCCGTCGCCTGGCTGTTCGGCGACGCGCACTTCGGCGCCGTGAAGGACGCCGACTGGTTCGGCGTCAGCACGCCCTTCCACTACGGCATGCCGAAGTTCGAACTCCTGCCCATCATCGCCATGGTCGTGGTCATGCTGATCACGATGGTCGAGACGACCGGTGATGTGTACGCGATCGGTGAGATCACCCGCAAGAAGGTCGACAGCGACACCGTTACGCGGGCGCTGCGCGCCGACGGCGTGGCGACCGTTCTCGGTGGCGTACTGAATTCGTTCCCGTATGTGGCCTTCGCCGAAAACATCGGACTTGTCCGGATGTCAAAGGTGATGAGCCGTTTCGTGGCGGTAGCTGCCGGTGTCTTCATGATCGCGCTGGGGCTGCTGCCGAAGGCCGGAAGCCTGGTCGCCGCGGTGCCGCACCCCGTGCTCGGCGGCGCGGCCATCGCGATGTTCGGCATGGTCGCCACGGTCGGCATCCAGATCCTGGGCAAGGTCGACCTGCGCGAGGAGCGCAACGCCCTCATCCTCGCCGTCAGCCTGGGTGCCGCCCTGCTGCCCACGACGGTCGCGCCGTTCTTCGACCGCATGTCGGACGACGTCCGGGCGGTCCTCGACAGCGGCATCACCCTGGGCGGCCTCACGGCGATCGTGCTGAACCTGTTCTTCAACGCGTTCACCCGCCGCAAGGCGATGGAGATCGACTGGGAGGACTACGAGAACGACGGCACGCCGCCCCCGCCGGTCGGCGCCGCCACGCGCTGACCCCGGTGGGGCCGGCCACGCCCGCCCGGGCATCCCCCGCCGCCCCCTGCATCCGCCCGCCGGACCGGCCGCCGACTCCGGCCCGGGCGGGCGGACCGCACGGGGGGCCGCAGCGGGCGGGCCACGGCGGGTGCATCGCACGGCGGACCGGCCCGTGCGGACCGCACGGACGGGCCGCACGGGCGGGCCCCACCCGGCGGTGCGCACGGGCCGGTGCGCACGGACGAGCCGCGCCCGGCGGTCCGCACGGCGGGCCGCGGCGGTCCGGTCCGCACGGGCGGGCCCCACCCGGCGGTGCGCACGGGCCGGTGCGCACGGACGAGCCGCACCCGGCGGTCCGCACGGCGGGCCGCGGCGGCCGGACCGCATGGCGGGTCACACCCGGCGGTCCGCGCGGGGTGGGCTCAGTGGCCCGTCGCGTCGAACGGGGGCTCCTCGCCCACGTCGCCGATCAGCTCCCAGAAGTGGTCCACCAGCCGGTGCAGGTAGGCCGAGCGCTCGGCGGCGACCTCTTTGAGGCGGGAGTCGTCATTGCGGGCGACCAGGTGGCCCATGTAGCGCTCGGAGAACTCCGCGAACTCCGCGTGCATCGTGCGCAGCGCGTCGCCCACCAGCGTCTCGTTGACCACCACGATCTCGGCCACGGGCGCCACGTGGGCCTTCCAGCGGCCGTCGATGGCCGAGCGCAGGTGCCCGGCCAGCTCCTCGCCGCGGCCCATGATGCCGACCAGCTTGCGCAGCGACAGGCCGAGGGCGTCCACCAGCGCCCTGGTCTGCCGCAGGTCGCCGTCCCACTGCTGCGCCGCCTCCGCCTTGCGGTACTCGGCCGGGTCCATCCCGATCCGGTAGGCCAGCCGCTCCACGCTCAGTTGCCGGGCCAGCCGGTGCTCGGCCAGCGTGCGCGGCTCGACACCCATCAACGTGGTGGACGAGCACCACAGCACATCGGCGAGGGCGAAGAGCTGGGGCTCCGACGGGACGTGGGAGCCCTGCTCCCAGGCGGCGACCAGGTCGGGGTGGACCGGGACGCCGCACGCGGCCATGGAGTGGGCGACCTGAACGGTGCTCAGGCCCATGCGGGCCCGCGCCGCTCTGGCCTCCGCGGGGGAGAACGGAGTGCGGTACACGAATGAAACACCTCGCTGCACCCGGCGAGCGTAGGGCGCTTGGGGGAGAGGGAACCGGTGGATGAACATCCAGGAGCGGGCAGATTAACAGATGCCCGACTCGTGCGAATGCCCAGATTTTCCTTCGATCCCAAGGTGTAGCGCGCTTTATGGGGGTCCAAACGGTTGATGAAGGGTTCAATCCTCCCCCCGATCGAAGGAAACCGTCCGTTAGCCGGAAGCTGCCGGCCGGTAGTCGGACACCCCGGCCCCGGCGTCGACGCGCAGCGAGGTGACGACGGCGGCGTGGTCCGAGTAGAAGGGGCCGGGTCCGTGCTGCGGAAGGCGGGTGTCGACCGTGTGTGACCCGGTCACCGAGACGCCCGCTCCCCGCGCGAACACGAAGTCGATCCGGTCCGGCGTGATCATGTAGTCGTACTCCGGCAGCGGACTCCACGTCCGGCCGGCGGCCGCGCAGACGTCCGGGTTGGCGGCCCGGTAGGTGTCGGTGAACCCGGCGTCGGTCACCATCTTGGTGGCACGCAGCGCGTACCGCAGGCCGAAGTGGTCCGGGCACCCGGCGTACCGGGACGTCCAGTCGGCGGCCGGCAGGGTGTTGAGGTCCCCGGCGAGGATCACCGGATCGGTGTTGCCGGCCAGCATGGCGGGCAACTGCTCGCGGATGATGTCCGTCACCTGTGGCAGTTGCGCGCCCGACTCGGCGTCACGCACCTGGGCGGGCGAGTACGGAACCGGCCGGCCCTCCCGCACCGCCACCGCGTTCGCGTCGACCATGTCGCCGATCCAGGGATTGGTGTACCCCAGCCACATGTCGAACAGGCTGACCTGCCGGCCGCTGGGCAGCTCGACCCGCACCCCGCCGAAGTGGAAGTCGCCCACCACGCCTCCGGACGGCTTCGGGTAGACCTTCGTGACCGGATAGCGCGTGAAGATCCACAGGTTGTCGCTCCGGCCGGCGGTGATACGGGTCGCGCTGTACGTCCCCTTGCCGGCCCGCTGGGTCAGCCCCTCGCGGATGACGTCCGCCGACCCGTACGTCTCGACGGAGAAGAACACGTCCGGGGCGATGGCCACCACCTGGTCCACGACCCGGGGCAGGTTCTCGGCGCCGCCGAGGCCGTCGTTCCTGCCGCCGTGGAAGATGTTCCACGCGAGCACACGGACCTCGTCGGCGGTGGCGCGGCTGGAGGCCGACGCCGGAGCGGGTGTCAGGAGGAGCCCGGCGGTGAGCGCGACACCGAGCGCGAGGACGGCCGGGCGGCGCCATGCGCGGCGCACTGTTCCGAGAGTTCTCATGATGCCAACCAACCACGCACACATGGCCGTTGGGAGACCTCCCGGCGACGGAAGGCGGACGGAGGCCGCCCTCTTGTCGATCAGTCGATTCCGCCGGACAGTACGTGCATGGCGATCGTTGTGCTGCTCGGAACCCTCGACACCAAAGGCCTGGAGTACGGATGGCTGCGCGACCGGCTGCTGCGCCGGGGAGTCGACGTCCTCGTCGTCGACACGGGCGTCATCGGCGAACCACGGATACCCGCCGACGTCCCGCGCGCCGAGGTGGCCCGGGCGGCGGGCGCCGACCTGGAGCTGCTGCGGGCCGAGGGGGACCGGGGTGCCGCCGTGACGGTGATGGCCCGGGGCGCCGCCGAGACCGTGCGGCGGCTGCACGAGGAGGGGCGCCTGCACGGTGTCCTGGCCATCGGCGGCAGCGGAGGCACGTCCATCGCGACCCGGGCGATGCGCGGACTGCCGCTCGGGGTGCCGAAGGTGATGGTGTCATCGATGGCCGCCGGTGACGTCTCGGCGTACGTGGGCTCCGCCGACATCACCATGATGTACAGCGTCGTCGACATCGCCGGGATCAACCGCGTGTCCGCCCCCGTCCTGGCGAACGCCGCCGACGCCGTCGCCGGCATGGCCGAGGGCTTCGCCACCCGGGAGCCCGCGGCCGGCCCCGGCCCCGGCGCGCGGCCGCTGATAGCGGCCAGCATGGCGGGCGTGACGACGCCGGGCGTCGACGCCGCCCGCGAACGGATGACCGAGCTCGGCTACGAGGTGCTGGTCTTCCACGCCAGCGGTGCCGGCGGCCGCACCCTGGAGTCCCTGGCCGGGCAGAAGCTGTTCGCCGGCGTCCTGGACCTCACCCTCTGCGAACTCGCCGACGAGCACTGCGGCGGCATCCTCACCGCGGGCCCGGACCGGCTCGCCGCGGCCGGACGCCACGGGATACCCCAGGTGGTCGGCCCCGGCGCGCTCGACATGGTCAAGTTCGGCCCGGCCGACACCGTGCCCGCGCGGGTGCGTGACCGCGACGTACGCGTGCACAACCCCTCCATCACGGTGGTCCGTACGACGCCACAGGAGTGCGCCGAACTCGGCCGCCTCGTCGCGGCCAAGCTCCGCGCCGCCACCGGACCGACCGCCCTGTGCCTGCCCCTGCGCGGGCTGTCCACCCTGGGCGCGCCCGGCGGGCCGTACCACGACCCGGACACCGACGAGGCGCTGTTCGGCCCGCTCCGCGACGGGCTGCGGGGCAGCCCCGTGCAGGTGGTCGAGGTGGACACGCACCTCAACGACCCGGCCTTCGGCCGTGCCGCCGCGGACCTCCTGCACCGGATGATCACCGCGACGCGGCCGGATCGGCCTGCCGGGGCCGCGCCCGTACGTGCATCCGCTCACCCTGGCGCCCGAAGAGGCTGAGCACCTCCACGGCGCCGTCCCCCGTGCTGCCGAACCAGTGCGGCAGCCGGGTGTCGAACTCGGCGGCCTCGCCCGCGCCCAGCACCAGGTCGTGGTCGGCCAGCACCAGGCGCAGCCGCCCGGACAGCACGTACAGCCACTCGTACCCCTCGTGGGTGCAGGGCTTGGGGATGTTCCGGTCGGGCGGGAGGATCATCTTGTACGCCTGCTGCGGGCCCGGCTGCCGGGTCAGCGGCAGCACGGTGGTGTTGCCGTGCACGGTCCGGGGCGTGAGGCGGACGCGCGGGTCGCCCACCTCGGGCGCGCCGACGAGTTCGTCCAGCGGGACCTGGTGGGCCTGGGCGATGGGCAGCAGGAGCTCCAGGCTGGGGCGGCGCCCGCCGGACTCCAGGCGGGACAGGGTGCTCTTGGAGATGCCGGTGGCCTCCGCGAGGGCTGTCAGGGTGACGCCGCGCCGCGTACGGATACGCCTGAGGCGCGGGCCCACCTCGGAGAGGGTGCGGGCGATGGCGGCCGAGTGTTCTTCCCGTTCTTCCACGCCGCCCATTAATCCCCACCGCGTCCCGGAACGGCAAAGAACGTTGCCGTTTCCGGGAACGGCCACCGACCCGGACGGCACAAGGCGTCACCAGGACCTCACCGGGGCCTCACCAGGACACGTCGTCCAGCATGAGTTCCACCGGCTGCCGGGGCCCGGCGGCCGGGGACTGCTCCGTCCACATCACCTTGCCGGTCGGCGTGTACCGGGTGCCCCACCGCTCGGCGAACTGGGACACCAGGAACAGTCCCCGGCCGCCCTCGTCGGTCGTGGCCGCCCGCCGCAGGTGCGGGGAGGTGCTGCTGCCGTCGGAGACCTCGCAGATCAGGCAGCGCTCGTACAGCATCCGCACATGGATCGGCTCCGAGCCGTAACGGATGGCGTTGGTGATCAGCTCACTGAGCATCAGCTCGGTGGTGAACCCGAGGTCCTCCAGCCCCCACTGCTCCAACTGCTGTCCGCACGCCGACCGGACGCGCGCCACGGCCGCCGGGTCCGGGGGCACGTCCCAGTCCGCGACACGGGTGCGGTCCAGCAGGTTGGTACGCGCCACCAGCAGCGCGATGTCGTCGCGGCGGTGCGGCGGCAGCATGGCGCTGAACACGGCCTGGCACGTCTCCTCCGGCGTCCGGTCCGGGTGCCCGGACAGCGTGTCGCGCAGTACGCGGAGGCCGGTGTCCACGTCACGGTCGCGGTACTCGATCAGGCCGTCCGTGTAGAGGACGAGCTGGGTGCCCTCGCGCAGGTCCAGCTCCGCCGTCTCGAACGGCAGGCCGCCCAGACCCAGGGGCGGGAAGACGGGCACCTCGGGGCAGTCCACGGTGCCGTCCGGCAGGACGAGGGCGGGCGCGAAGTGCCCGGCGGTCGCCACGCTGCACCGGCCGGACACCGGGTCGTAGATGGCGTACAGGCAGGTCGCGCCCGTGATGGCCTCGCCGTCGCCGTTGGCGCCCTCCTCCTGGTCGATCCGGGACACCAGCTCGTCGAGGTGGCCCAGCAACTCGTCCGGCGGCAGGTCCAGCGCGGAGAAGTTGTGCACCGCCGTCCGCAGCCGGCCCATCGTGGCGGCGGCGTGCAGCCCGTGCCCCACCACGTCCCCCACGACCAGGGCGACCCGGGCCCCGGGCAGCGGGATGACGTCGAACCAGTCGCCGCCCACCCCGGCCTGCGCCGGAAGGTAGCGGTACGCGATGTCCAGCGCGCCCTGCTCGGGCAGGACCCGGGGCAGCAGGCTGCGCTGGAGGGTGACGGCCATGGCGTGCTCGCGGGTGAAGCGGCGCGCGTTGTCGATGGCGACGGCGGCCCGGGCGGCCAGCTCCTCCGCGAAGGCCAGGTCCTCCTCCTCGAACCGCTCCGCACGCTCCGAACGCCAGAAGTTGGCCATCCCCAGCACCACCCCACGCGCCTGCAACGGCACCGTGACCAGCGAGTGGATGCCGTACGCGAGGGCCTGGTCCGCCCCCGAGGGGTCTTGCGCCCGCCAGCCGTGGGCGACGTTCAGGTCGGCCTCCAGCACCGCGTGCCCGCTCGCCAGGGCCGCCGCCATCGGCGTGGTGGCAACGGCGAACCTGATGAGGTCGCCCACCGGCTGGAGCGGGTGGTCGTCACGGATGCCGCTCACCGCCGTGCGCCGCATCTCGGTGTGCGTGCCCGTCGGCTCCTCGCCGCGCAGCACGGGGTCCAGCAGCTCCACCGTGACGAAGTCCGCGAACCCGGGAACCGTCACCTCCGACAGCTCCTCCGCCGTCCGCACCACGTCCAGCGTCGTCCCGATCCGCACCCCCGCCTCGTACAGCAGCTTCAGCCGCTCCCGGGCCACCTCCGCCATCCCGGACACCGCCCGCAGCTCGGTGGTGTCCCGGAGCGTGGCCACCGTGCCGGACGCCCCGCCGTAGGGAGCCGTGGGCCGGGTGTTGACGGCCAGCAGGCGGTCGCCCGCCAGGTGCACCTCGTCGGTCACGGTACGGCCCGAGGCCAGCAGCTCGGCCGTGTCCGCGTCCAGGCCGAGGCTCGTGACCGGGCGGCCCTCCGCGTCCGGCGGCAGCTCCAGCAGGCGACGCGCCTCGTCGTTGGCCAGCGTCAGGCGCCCGTCGTCCCCGATGATCAGCACCCCTTCGCGCGCCGCGTGCAGCACCGCGTCGTGGTGTTCGTACATCCGGGTCATCTCGGTGGGGCCGAGGCCGTGCGTCTGGCGGCGCAGCCGCCGGCTCACCAGCGCCGAGCTGCCGACCGCCAGCGCCAGCGCGGCGCCGGCGGAGCCGAGGAGCACCGGCAGGTGGCGGTTGACCGCGTCGCCGACGTTCTCGATCGTGACGCCGGCGCTCACCAGGCCGACGACCGAGCCGTCCGCGGCGGTGACGGGGACGACGGCCCGGGCCGCGTCGTTCGGGGCTCCCTCGAAGATCTCGGTGAACGCCGTCCCGGCCGCCGCGCGCTCGACGTCCTCGGCGCGGCTGCCGATCAGTGACGGGTCGTTGTCGGCGACGCGGGTCCCGTCGGGTGTCATCACCGCGATGAAGTCCAGGCCGGAGCCGTCCCGGGCCCTTTGCACCGAGGGCTGGAGCGCGGCGGTCGGGTCGGGGGCCCTCAGCGCCGCCACGGTGCCCGGGGCGTCCGCGAAGGACTCGGCGGCGGCCAGCGACCGGTTCTGGGCGTCCTGCTCGCTGTCGTACCGCGCCTGGAACGCCAGCCCTATCACCGCCGCGGTGATCAGCAGCACCGCGACCAGGATCTGGAGGGCCAGCACCTGGCCGGCGACGGTGCGCACGCCCAGCAGGGACCGCACACCTTCATGCGGCGGGCGCCGTGCCTTCCCGGCGAGGAGCCGCTGCGGAGCGCCCGGCGCGCGTTCCGGGGACGGGCGGCCCGACGCCCGCCTGGTCCGTCCGAGACGTCCGCTCATGCCCCATTTCTAGCACTGCATCCTCGCCCGGAGCGACCCACAGGGGCCCGTCGTGGCGGCGCGGGGCGTCACCCCGAGGCGCCGGCGGCCGCCGCACGCGCCGGATGTGTTGCCCGCCCCGGTGAACACATCCGGCGCGGCGCGCGTACCAACGGGCGGACGCGTCCCCCGGCTGCCGACGGCAGCCGGAGTCCGAACCACCAGCAGGAGCAGCGGAGTTGAGTCACAGGCGCATACCCAAGCGAAAAGCCGTCCTCGCGGGAGCGGGGGCGGTCGGCATTGCCGCGGCGGCGATCCTGCTGCCCAACGCCAATGCTTCCCAGTCCGGACCCGAACCGGGCAAGGTCGCCGCCAAGACCATGAGTGCCGCGTCCGCCGCACAGGTGGCCCGGCAACTCGGCCAGTCCCTCGGCGACTCCTACGGCGGGGCGTACTACGACGCGGCCAAGCGGCAGCTCGTCGTCAACGTGGCCGGCGGTGACGACGCGGGAAGCCGCCGGGTCGAGCAGGCCGGCGCGGTCGCCCGGCCCGTACAGAACAGCAGCGGCGAGCTGACGGCGGCCACCCGGACGCTGTCCCGCAAGGCGGGCATCCCCGGCACGGCGTGGGCCGTCGACCCCAGAACGAACCAGGTCCTCGTCACCGCCGACCGCACGGTCACCGGCGAACGCTGGGACACGCTGGAGTCGGCGGTCGCGTCCCTGGGGAAGGGCATGGCCCGCATCCAGAAGTCCAAGGGCGAGTTCAAGCCGTTCGTCGACGGCGGCGACGCCATCTTCGGCGGCGGCTCGCGCTGCTCGCTCGGGTTCAACGTCACCACCCAGGACGGGCGGAGCGGATTCCTCACCGCCGGGCACTGCACCGCCGCGTCCCAGCAGTGGGCGGACGAGAACGGCGCACCGCTCGGTACGGTGCAGCAGAGCGTCTTCCCCGGCGAGGGCGACTTCGGCCTCGTCACGTACGACGACCCGGGCACCGAGGCCCCGAGCGCCGTGGACGTGGGCGGTGGCCGGAAGCTGGAGATCAGGCAGGCCGCCGAGGCGGCGGTCGGGCAGCAGGTCTTCCGCATGGGCAGCACCACCGGGCTGAGGGACGGACAGGTCACCGGCCTGAACGCCACCGTGAACTACCCGGAGGGCACCGTCACCGGGCTCATCCAGACCGACGTGTGCGCCGAGCCCGGCGACAGCGGCGGCTCCCTGTTCACCCGGCAGGGAGAGGCGATCGGCCTCACGTCGGGCGGCAGCGGGAACTGCGACGTCGGCGGGGAGACCTTCTTCCAGCCCGTGACGACCGCCCTCGCCGCGGTCGGCGCCCGCATCGGCGACGGCTGACGCCGAGCACGCCCCCGGCGCACGGGAGCCGGGGGCTACGCGGACGGGATGAGCAGCAGGGGCATCCACCGCTTCCGGGGGGCGTCCGGCCCGGTGGGGGCGGGGCGGGTGGCGCGGCGGCCGCGTACCACCAGGGCGCGGCGGCCGCGTACCACCAGGGTCAGCGCGGCCATCGTGACCGCCGTGCCGGCCAGGCCCAGGGGCGTCACCGGCCGTCGCCGTCGCCCCATCGTGGGTCGTCCCATCGTGGTCCTCCCTCGCTCGGTCCACCGGACAGCGTCCCCCGCCGGGGCCCTCGCGGCAGCCGCACGGGCCCGGGCGGGGCCGCGAGCCGCTCGCCCGGCCTAGTGCGTCACCGTCCGGGATTCGGCCGGCCGGGGGAATCCGGGTGTCTGACGCACCGGCCGGGGCGGCCGATCCAGCAAGGTGAGAGGCATGCCCTCGTACCCATCCGCCGACGTGACGCCGGTCGCCGCCCCCTCCCCGGCACTGCCGGGACCCCGCATGGGCACCCCGCTGGCCGGGCGGGTGTTCACCGTCCTGCACGACCGGAAACTGGTCTACAACGCGTGCTGGGAGGACCCGGCGCTCGACCGCGCGGCCCTCGGCCTCGGGCCCGACGACCACGTCCTGGTCATCACCAGCGGCGGCTGCAACGCGCTGGACTACCTGCTGGCCGGAGCCGGCAAGGTCACCGCCGTCGACGTCAACCCGCGCCAGAACGCCCTGCTCGAACTGAAGGCGGCCGGCATCCGGCGCCTGTCGCACGCCGAGTTCTTCGAACTGTTCGGCGCCGGGCGGTCCCTACGGGCCCGTGAGATGTACCGGGACGCGCTGCGCCCCGACCTGACGCCCTTCGCGCGGCGGTACTGGGACGGGTACATCGACGCCTTCACCGGCCGGGGCTGGCGCAACTCCTTCTACTACCGGGGCACCTCCGGCTTCCTGGCCAAGGGCCTGATGCTCTTCCTCCGCCGCTTCCAGGGCCTCGGCCCGCACCTGGAGGAACTGCTGGCCGCCCCCACCCTCGAACGGCAGCGGCACATCTACGAGTCCCGGCTGCGCGACAAGCTCTGGTCGGCGGCGAAGCTGGCCGCCCAGCCCCTCGCCCTCAACCTCGCCGGGGTCCCGCCCGAGCAGCGCCGGGAGATCGCCGAGGAGTACGCGGGCGGCACCGTCCAGCTCGTCCACGACGGGTTCGACGCGATCTTCGGCAGGCTGCCCGTCGCCGACAACTACTTCTGGCGCGCCTACATCACCGGCTCCTACACCGCGACCTGCTGCCCCGAGTACCTGAAGGCCGCGAACTTCGCCCGCCTCCGGGACGCCCTGCCGCGCCTGGACGTGCGCACCACGTCCGTCACCGGGTTCCTGTCGGCGGCGCGGCCCCGGCCGGGGATCTCCAAGTTCGTGCTGCTGGACCACATGGACTGGATGGGCTGGCGCGACCAGCCGGCCCTGGCCCAGGAGTGGCAGGCAATCCTGGACGCGGCCCGGCCCGGCGCCCGGGTGATCTACCGCAGCGCCGGACTGCGCACCCGCTACCTCGACCCCGTACGCGTCACGCACGAGGGCCGTACCCGCCAACTGACCGACCTGCTCCACCGCCACCCGGAGCTGGCCGCCCGGCTGCACGAACAGGACCGGGTGCACACCTACGGCAGCTTCCACATCGCCGACCTGCCCTGAGCCCCGGAGGGACCCGCATGGGACTGAGGTCCGACCTGCGCACGATCCGCCACATGGCCTTCCCGCGCGTCGCGGGCACCACGCCCGCCGAGCGCATGGAGTCCTACTACCGCTCCACGGCCCACGACTACGACGCCTTCCGCGAGCGCCTCCTGCACGGCCGCCGCGAACTGATGGGCCTGCTCCCCACCGCCCCCGGCGCCCACCTGGTCGACATGGGGGCGGGCACCGGCAACAACATCGAGTACCTCGACGAGCGGCGCCGCAAGGAGTGCCGGCGGATCACCCTCGTGGACGTCTCGGCCTCGATGCTGGACGTGGCGCGCCGGCGCGTCGAACGGTCCGGCTGGGACAACGTCGAGACGGTCCTCGCGAGCGCCGCCGACTACCGGCCGAAGGGCGGCCCGGCCGACGTCGTCATGTTCTCCTACGCGCTGACGATGATGCCCGACTGGTTCGCGGCCGTGGACCACGCCCGTGCCATCCTCCGGCCCGGCGGGACCATCGCCGTCTGCGACTTCTACGTCTCGCGCAAGCATCCCGGCGGGGGAGTGCGGCACGCCGCGTGGCGACGCCACCTGTGGCCCGCCTGGTTCAGCCACAACAACGTCTTCCTGTCCCCGGACCACCTCCCCTACCTCCGCGCCCGGTTCACCGCCGTCCACGTACGCGAATGCCTCTCGCCGGTGCCGTACCTGCCGGCCCGCGTGCCGTACTACCTCTTCATCGGCACCAGGGACTGAAGGGCCGGCCGGGCGGTGGGCAGCCACCAGTTGGCCCGGCCGAGCAGCGCCATCAGGGCCGGTGCCAGCAGCAGCCGGATCACCGTGGCGTCCACCAGGACCGCCACGGCCAGACCCACCCCCACCACCTTCAGCAGCAGCAGACCCGACGCCGCCAGCGCCGCCATGACGACGATGACGACCAGCGCGGACGCCGTGAACAGACCGGCCGTGTGCTGCACGGCCCGCGCCACCGCCCGCCGGGTCGAGGCGCCCGCCTCGTGCTCCTCCACGGTCCGCGACAGCAGCAGCACCTCGTAGTCCATCGACAGCCCGAACGCCACGCACAGCACCAGCACGGGCACGACCGTGTCGGTCACCCCCGTCGCCGTGAAACCGCCGAGCAGGCCACTCAGGTGCCCCTCCTGGAACACCCACACCATCACCCCGAAGGTGGCGCTCAGGCTCAGGACATTGAGCACGAGCGCCTTCAGTGGCAGCACCACACTGCGCGTGCACCACCCCAGCAACAACAGCGTCACCACGGCGATCAGGGACAGCGCCGGAACCACCCCGGCCCGGATGGCATCGCCCAGATCCGCCAGCCACGCCTGCGTACCGCCGACCAGCGCGGGCACCGGCGAGGAGACGGCCCGCACCGCCCGTACCACCTCCGCGCCCTCGGCCGTCTCCGCACCCACGTCGGTCACGACCGCCGCCCACGCCCCCGCCTCCGACGCGTAACCGTGCCCCGGCGCGGCCGACCTCACCCGCCGGCCCTCCCGGTACGTCCCCGTCGCCGTCTCCACCCGCGCCACGTGCTCCAGCCGGGCCAGCCGCCGGGCGTAACCGTCCAGCGCGACGGCGCCCGCCCGGGCGTCCAGCCCGGGCAGCACCACCTGCACCGGGTTCAGCGCCTGGTGGTCGAAGTCCCGGCGCACCGTCTCCGTGGCCTGCCGGGTCGCCGAATCGGCGGGCAGGGCCCGGTCGTCGAACGTGCCGAACCGGGCGCCCGCGAACGGCAGGACCAGCGCGGTCAGCAGCACGCCCAGCACCAGGACCACCGGCACCGGGCGGCGCATCACCCCGTACGCGAGGCGGAACCAGCGGCCGCCGTCCGGCGCCGCCCAGGGCCGTCGGCGGCGCACCGACAGCGCGTCGATCCGCGGGCCCAGCAACAACAGCGCGGCGGGCAGCGCGGTGATCGCGAGCAGGGCGCTCAGCGCCACCACGGCGATACCGCCGTACGCCACCGAACGGAGCATGCCGAGCGGGAACAGCAGCAGCGCGCCAAGGCTGCCGATCACCGTCAGCGCGGAGCACACCACCGTACGGCCGGTGGTGCACACGGTGGCCACCAGCGCCTGGTGCGCGGCCTCCGACCGGTCGCCCTCCTCCCGGTACCGCGTCCTCTCCTCCCGGTAACGGGCCAGCATGAACAGGCTGAAGTCGACCGCCAGCGCGAACCCGAGCGCCGTGGTCAGGTTCAGCGCGATCACCGACACCGCCGTCAGACCGGACAGCCCGCTCAGGAACGCGGCCGCGCCCACCACCGCGGCGAGACCGACCAGCAGCGCCAGGCCCGCCGCGACGACGCCCCCGAAGACCACGACCAGGACGGCCGCTGTCAGCGGCGCCGCCAGCAGCTCGGTGCGCCGCAGGTCCAGCCGGCTCTGCCGTTCGATCGCGAGCCCCACAGGCGTGGCCCCCGTTGCGGAGACCGTCAGCGGGCCGTGGCGCCCCGTCAGCTCCCGTAGCAGCGGCTCCACGTCCCGGTGTGCCGTCGCCTCGGCGCTCGCCACCCGCAGCAGCACCAGCGCCGCCCGCCCGTCACGGCCGCGCAGCGCGGCGGCACGGTGTGGCCAGTACGAGCGGATCTCCACCACCTTCGGCGACTTCCGCGCCCGCTCCGCGAGCCGCATCCCGGCGCGCACCGCCGCCGCGTCGTCCACCGACCCGCCGGTCGTGGCCACCAGCGTCACCGTCGGGCTCCCGCTGCGGAACGCCGTGGACAGCGTGTGCTCGGCCCGCGCCGACTCGGCGCCCGGCGCCGTCGTACCGCCGTGGTGGAGGTTGTCGCCCACGCCCACCGCCGCCATGGCCGCGAGCAGCAGCGCGCAGCCGGTCAGCACCAGCGTACGGACGGGGAAGCGCAGTACCAGTTCGGCGAGGGAGCCCAGCGGGTCGGCGGGCAGGAGGCTCAGGCGCCGTTTCACCATCCCGGACCGCACATGTGTCTCCTCGCCTGGACTGGGAGCCTGGACTGGGACTCCTCAACCTCCCACACCGCCGGCCGGGACGGTCGGCGCGACCCGGCGGGTGTACCCGGACGGGGGTAACGGGCCCGTCACACGCCGTCGGGCTCCGGGTCGGCCTGCGGACGCGCGTGGGTCACGGCCCGGGTGTGGATGAACAGGTCCTGCCGGCCGGGCGGTGTGGCGCTGTGCTTGGGCAGCGGCAGCTCGTAGCGCACCTGCCGCCGGTGGTCCGCCAGTTGGCGCTCCACGTTGTAGACGCTGCCGAACTTCCACAGCATCCGCGCGAAGTTCGTCTGGCCCCGGGCGAGGTTGCGGCCCAGTACGCCCATGGCGCCGATGGCCGTGCGCAGCCCCAGGTGCTTGCGGTTGAGCACGGCCTGCGTGCGCACGAGCTCCCGGTAGAACTCCTCCAGGGGCAGGGTGGTGGGCACGACGGCGTGCTGGATGTCGAAGAGCCGGTAGTCACGGGTCGTCAACTGGCGGGACTCGGTGTGCCAGATCTCGGTGCCCGGGTACGGCGTCATCACCGTCAGGTGCACGATCTCGGGGACGGACAGCGCGAACTCCCGTACCAGCCGGAAGCGTTCGGCGTCCCAGGCCGGGTCGACGATCAGGTTGATGGCCACCATGATGCCCAGCCTGCGGGCCGTCTCCAGGGCCTTGAAGTTGTCGTCCGGGCTCACCCGCTTGCGGTAGAGGTCCAGCCCCTCGGCGTCCAGCGCCTCCATGCCGAGGAACATGTACCGCAGGCCCAGCCGCGTCCAGCGGGCGAACACCTCCTCGTTGCGCAGCAGGACATCGCTGCGCGTCTCCAGGTAGTACTGCTTGCGGATGCGCCGCCGCTCCAGCTCGGCGGCGATGCCGTCGCCGTGCTCCGGCCGGATGAAGGCCACGTCGTCCACGATGAAGACGTTCGGCTCCCGGATCGACGCCATCTCGTCGGCCGCGCCCTCGGGGGACGCCTTGCGGTAGCTGCGCCCGTAGAACGTCCACGCGGAGCAGAAGGAACAGTCCCAGGGGCAGCCCCGGGTGAACTCGATTGACGCGCACGGGTCCAGCTCCCCGATGAAGTAGCGGTTGCGCTTGCGCATCAGGTCGCGGGCGGGCCGGGGGCTGTCCAGGCTGTCGAGCAGTCGCGGGGCGGGGCCGCGCCCCTCCGCGCAGACGACGCCCGGGACGTCCTTCAGCCCGCCGTCGCGCGCCGCCGCCAGCAGCGGCTCGACGGCCGGCTCGCCCTCGCCGCGCACGATCGCGTCGACCGCGCCCTCGGCCTGCTCCAGCACGTGCTCGGCGATGAACGAGACGCTGTGGCCGCCCAGGAAGACGAAACAGCCCGGGGAGGCGGCCTTGGCGTGGTGGGCGATCTCGATCGCCTCCGGGATGTTGGCCAGGTAGTTCAGCGAGATGCCCACCGCCTCGGGCGCGAACGACTCCAGCTCGCGGTCGAGCAGGGCGCGCGAGAGCACCTGGAGGTCCACCACCCGTACCTCGTGACCGGCGTCGCGCGCCGCCGCGGCCACCCGTTCCAGGCCCAGTGGCTCCAGCCGCAGGAAGATCTCCGAGTACATCAGGGCACTCGGGTGAACCAGCATCACGCGCATCTCAGTCTCCAGCCGACGGCGGCACAGGGCAGCTACGTGAACCATTTCTGCCCCTTTGCCCAGGCTTCTTGCTGGAGGCACGCCGGGACACGGGGGATACGGGACGGGCGGTCCCAGGCCCGGCACGCCATCGGCCCGAGCCCGGTGCGCTCTTGTGGCACGGCCGGGCAGCCGCCAAGGTGAACCCATCCGGCCGTCCCCTCCCGATCGGAGCGACCGTGGCCCCTTTCCCCCTGCCCCACCAGCGGACCGGCGACGGACCCCACCCGGTGCTCGCCGTGCACGGCTGGTTCGCCGACCGCACCGCCTACGCGCCCGTCCTCCCCGACCTCGACCGCACCGCCTTCAGCTACGCCGTGGTCGACCTGCGCGGCTACGGCGAGGCCAAGGACGCCCCCGGCCCGTACACCACCGGTCAGGCGGCCGCCGACCTGCTGGCCCTCGCCGACCGGCTCGGCTGGGACCGGTTCTCGGTCGTCGGCCACTCCATGGGCGGCAGCGTGGCCCAGCGCGTCCTGGCCGCCGCACCCGGCCGCGTCCGCCGGCTCGTCGGCATCTCGCCGGTCCCGGCCGCCGGGCTGCTGATGCCGGACGAACAGTGGGAGCTGTTCGCCGGGGCCGCCGACAACCCCGGCAACCGCCGCGCCATCATCGACGCCACCACCGGGGGCAACCGCCCCGCCGCCTGGCTCGACCGGATGGTGCGCCGCTCCCTGGAGCGCAGCGACGCCACGGCGTTCCGCGCCTGGCTCGACTCCTGGGCCCGCGAGGACTTCCACACCGAGGTCGCCGGCAGCGACGTGCCCGCCCTCGCCGTGGTCGGCGCGCTCGACCCGGCCCTCGGCGCCGAGCTGATGCGCCGCACCTGGCTGCGCTGCTACCCCAAGGGCAGGGTCACCGAACTGCCCCGCGCCGGCCACTACGCCATGGACGAGACACCGCTGGAACTCATCCAGGTCGTCGAGGACTTCCTGCGCGCGGACGGCCCCGCGTGAGCGTCCCCGCACCGCCGGCCGTTCCCGATGTCTTCGACCCGCGGCTGTACGGGCGCGGCATCCCGCACGACGCCTACCGGGAACTGCGCGACCGCGCCCCGGTGGCCTGGCAGGACGAGTACGAGGTGCTGGGCTGGCCCGCCGGTCCCGGCTTCTGGGCGGTGACGCGCCACAGCGACGTCGTACGGGTCCTCAAGGACACCCGCACCTTCTCCTCGCACCTGGGCGCCACGCAGCTCCGCGACCCGGACCCGGCCGACCTGCCGTTCATCCGCCGCATGATGCTCAATCAGGACCCGCCCGCCCACGGCAGGCTCCGGCGCCTGGTCAGCCGCGCCTTCACACCCGGCCGGATCGACCGCTTCGAGGCCACCGCCAGGCGCCGCGCCCGCGACCTGCTCACCGCCGCCTACGCCACCGCCCGCGACGGCGACGGCACCGTGGACGTGGTCCACCCCGTCACCGACGAGTACGCCCTGCTCAACCTCACCGACCTGCTCGGTGTACCGAGGAGCGACCGCGGGCTGCTGCTCACCTGGACCGAGCGCGTCATCGCCTACCAGGACCCGGACGAGCCGCCGGTGCTCGGCCCCGGCGGCGCCCCCGTCAACCCGCGCTCGCCCGCCATGCTGAAGGAGATGTTCGACTACGCCCAGGGCCTCGCGGCGTACAAGCGCGACCACCCCGGCGACGACGTCATGACGTCGCTCGCCCACGCGGACCTCTCCGACGGCGAGCTGGAGATGTTCTTCTTCCTGCTCACCGTCGCCGGGAACGACACCGTCCGCAGCGCCGCCCCCGGCGGGATGCTCGCGCTCGCCGCGCACCCGGAGGGACAACGGGGGCTGCGGGCAGGGCGGTTCGCCGTCGCGACCGCGGTCGAGGAGCTGTTGCGGGTGCACCCGCCCGTGCTGACCTTCCGCCGCACGGCGGCCGAGGAGTGCGTCCTGCACGGCCGGCGGGTGCGCCGGGGCGACAAGGTGGTCGTCTTCCACGCCTCCGCCAACCACGACGAACGGGTCTTCCCCGACCCGCACCGCCTCGACCTCGCCCGCTCGCCCAATCCGCACGTGTCGTTCGGCGACGGCCCGCACGTCTGCCTGGGCGCCCACTTCGCCCGCCTCCAGCTACGGGTCCTGCACGAGGAGGCGCTGCGCGTGCTGCCGCCCTACGAACCGGCGGCCCCGCCCCGGCGCCTGGTCTCCAACTTCATCAACGGCCTGAAGTCGCTGTCGCTGCGCCTTCTTCTATGAGGCCTTCCGCGACGAGACCAGCACGCCGACCTTGTCGATGCGGTGCTCGGGGTTGCCCTTGGCGTCCCGCCAGAAGTTGCCCGCCGCGTCGTCCTCGGGCGTCGCGCACGTCGAGACGGTGATCATCGCCTTGACCGGCCGCTCGCCCGGCTTGCCCGGGACCGGGGCCCGCTGCTCGGCGAGGGACCGTTCGGAGCGGAAGGACGTCTTGCGGGTCTCGGTGATCCGGTACTCGTGGACGGTGCCGCCCGCCGTGACGAAGACCGACTCGCCCACCTCCAGAGCCGGCAGGTCGCGCAGCGGGCCGCCGGCGGAGAGGCGGTGCGCCGTGACGAGGTAGTTGCCCACCTCGCCGGGCCCCACACCGCCGCCCGGCCCGTACGGGCTGGCGGCCACGCCACGGTCCTGGATCCTGGTGCCCGGCCAGTCGTCGGTCGTCCCCCGGTACGGCACGACCCGCAGCTCCTCCACACCGATGGCGGGGATGGCCAGCACGGCGGTCCGGGTACGCGCCGTCTCCGGCGACGGCTCGGGGGAGGGCGCGACAGGGACGGCGGGGGCGGCGGGCGCCTTGGGCGTCCCGGGCGGCGCGGGCTTCGCGGCTTTGGCGGGCTTCGCGGGCGCCGGGTCGACGACGGCCGCCGCGGAGGCCGGGGCGGTGAACGCGGTGGCCGGGGCGGGCGCGGCCGCGGTGCGCTCGGTGGCGCCGCTGCCGCCGGCGGCACAACCGACGAGCGCGACGACGACGGCGCTCGCGAGCGCGGCGGAAGCGGTGCGGACCTTCAGCATGGGGCTCCGGAGAGGGGGCCGGGGACGGGACGGTCACACCAACGTAAACCGGACACGTGTTCCCTGGATAGCCCCCTTGACGCTGCGCGATGGGCCCCATGCGGACGGTCACCGGCGCGGCTGGCCGGCCGGGGCCGTGCGGCGGGCGGCGCGGCGGCGTTTGAGGGCGCGGCGCTCGTCCTCGGTCGTGGCGCCCCAGACGCCCGCCTCCTGGCCGGACTCCAGCGCCCACTCCAGGCAGGGTTCCCGCACGGGGCAGCGGCGGCACACGGACTTCGCGTCCTCCGCCTGGAGGAGCGCCGGGCCCGTGTTGCCGATCGGGAAGAAGAGGTCGGGGTCCTCGTCACGGCACACGGCCTGCTGGCGCCAGTCAGTCATGGAACTCTCCCAGTCCGTCGAATGGTTCGTCTTTCCGGGTCGCCGCTGGGGGAGGGGCTGAAACAGATCGACGCGGGATGAATCAGGCTCGTGCGACGCGCAGCCGTACGGGCGCGGTGACGGCCGGCTCCGGCAGGCGCAGCCCGTGGCGGCCGGGCGTGAGCGAGCCGAGGACGCTCGGGTGCCGGGCGCCGGTGCACGCCGGGACCGTCCCGGCGAGCCCGTGGACGGTGAGGAACCCGAGCACCGCGAACGCGTACGCCTCCTTGGCGGCCGACGGCAGCCCAAGCTCGTCCGAACGGCGCAGCGGGATGCCGCCAAGTTCCTTGCCCAGCACGGCCATCAGCACCGGGTTGCGGGTGCCGCCGCCCGAGGCGACGACCTCGGTCGCCCCGACGGTCCGCACGGCGCCGGCCACGGTCCGGGCGGTCAGCCGGGTGAGGGTGGCCACGACGTCCTCCGGCGGGAGCGCCTCATGCCCGGCCAGGGCGGCCCGCAGGTACGGCAGGTGGAACCGCTCCTTGCCCGTCGTCCTGGGCGGCGGCTGCGCGTAGTACGGATCGTCCAGCAGCTCGCGCAGCAGCGCCTCGTCGACCCGGCCGCGGGCGGCCAGGGCGCCGTCCTCGTCGTACCCGCGCCTGCCGCCGGTGAAGAGCCGCACGGCCGCGTCGATCAGGGCGTTCGCGGGCCCGGTGTCGAAGGCGACCGGAGGGCCGGCCCCGGCGGCAGCGGTGATGTTGGCGATGCCGCCCAGGTTCAGGGCGACGGGCACGCCGGGGCGCCCGCGCAGCCACAGCACGTCCACGATGCTGACGAGCGGCGCTCCCTGGCCGCCGGCGGCGACGTCCCGGGTGCGGAGGCCGGACACGACCGGGCGGCCGGTCGCCTCGGCGATCCAGGCCGGCTCGCCGAGCTGGAGGGTGCCGTGCACGGTGCCGCTGTCGGCCCAGTGGTAGACCGTCTGCCCGTGGGAGACGACGAGGTCGGCACGGCCGCCGCACAGCTCCTCGTCGGCGCGTACGGCGAGGGACGCGAAGGCCTGGCCGATCCGGGTGTCGAGCCGGCACACCTCCCGCATGGTGGTGGCCGCCGGTGGCAGCGCCGCCGCCAGGGCGGCACGCAGCTCGTCGGGGTAGGGGGCGCTCACCATGCCGAGGGGTGCCAGGACGAGGGCGTCGCCGTCCAGCGTCAGATCGGCGGCCGCCGCGTCGACGGCGTCGTACGACGTACCCGACATCAGCCCGATGACCCGCATGACCCTCCTCAGTCGCGCAGCGCGCGGCGGTGGTCGGCGCCGCGCAGCGTCGCCAGGGCGAGGGCGCTGACGGCGCAGGTGGCGGCCACGTAGTACGCGGGGATGTCGGCACTGCCGGTCCGCTTGATCATCTCGGTGATGATGAGGCCCGCACAGCCGGAGAAGACCGCGTTGGACAGCGCGTACGCCAGCCCCAGGCCCGTGTACCGGACCCGGGTGGGGAACATCTCGGCGAGCATCGCCGGGCCCGGCCCCGCCATCAGGCCGACGACCGCACCGGCGGCACACACCGCGAGGCCCTTGGCGGCAGTCGGGGCGGCCGGGTCCTGCAACAGGTTCAGCAGCGGGAACGCGGCGAGTGCGGCCACCGCCGCACCCGTCACCATCACCGCGCGTCGCCCCACCCGGTCGCTCAGCGCGCCCGCCGGGAGGATCGCCGCCGCGAAGCCCGCGTTGGCGAGGACGGTGGCGATCAGCGCCTGCCGGAACGTCGCGTCCAGGACGCTCTGGAGGTACGACGGCATGACGACCAGAAAGGTGTACCCGGCCGCCGACCAGCCCATCAGCCGGCCCGCGCCCAGCGCGATGGCCCGTACCGTCTCCCGCGCGGGGGCGGCGGCCGGTTCCGCCCGCAGCCGCCGCCGGAAGGACGGCGTCTCCTCCAGCCTCAGCCGCAGCCACAGGGCGGCCAACCCCATCGGCAGCGTCAGCAGGAACGGCAGCCGCCAGCCCCACGACCCGAGCTGAGCCTCCGTCAGTACGGTGGCGAGCAGGGCCGCCGCCCCGGCGCCGCCGAGCAGGCCGAGCGCCACGGTGAAGGACTGCCACGCCCCGTACAGGCCGCGCCTGCCCGGCGGGGCGAACTCCGTCATCAGGGACACCGCGCCGCCGAACTCCCCTCCGGCGGACAGGCCCTGGACGATCCGCAGCAGCGTCAGCAGCCAGGGCGCGGCGGCGCCGATCGTGGCGTACGTGGGCAGCAGGCCGATCGCCGTCGTGGCGGCCGTCATCAGCAGCACCACCAGGATCAGCGTGGGGCGCCGCCCGATGCGGTCGCCGACGCGGCCGAAGAGCGCCGCGCCCACCGGCCGGAAGAAGAAGGCCAGCGCGAACGACGCGTACGTCCGGATCAGCGCCTCGGCGTCGCCGCCGCCCTCGGGGGTGAAGAAGTTGGCGGCGATGACGGTGGCGAAGTAGCCGTAGACGCCGAACTCGTACCACTCGATGAAGTTGCCCACCGAGCCCGCCACCAGCGCCTTGCGCGAGCGCGGTGGCCCGGTGGGCCCGGCGGGCCGGTCCGATGCGTCCGACTCGTCGGCGGGGCCGTGCACGGAGGTCGTCATGCGGTGCCCTTTCGGCGTCTGCGGCTACGTCATCGTTTCCCTTCCCTCCCCACCGAGGAAACGGTCCAGCAGCGCGTCCAGGCCGACGGCGAGCACCTCCTCGCCCGCCCGCTCGGCGAGGGCGGGCACGGTGGCGCGCAGATGGGGCAGCTCGTGCACGGGCATACGGTGCAGACCGAGCCGGATCGCCGGTTCGGGTTCGTCGAGGTCCTCCACCACGGCGGTCAGCTCCACGAAGACGTAACCGAGGGCCCACGCGATCACGGCCCGGTAGGCGAGCTGCGTACGGTGGTCGTCGAGCCCCGCGCGGAAGAGCGCCGCCAGAATCCGTTCCTGGACGCGCAGCACCGCCCGCGGGCGGCGGGCCAGCGGCACGGCGAGCATCCGGGTGGCGAGCAGCGGGACCACGTGCGGGTGACGCAGCGCGACGCGGTGCATCTCGCGGACCGTGTGGTGGAGTTCTCCGCGCCAGTCGGTGTGCGAAGGCGTCGCATCGGCAGGCGTCTTCGCATCGCCAGGCACCGCGTCCGGGGGTGCCGCGTTGGCAGGCGCCGCGTCCGAAGGCCCCACATCCGGAGGTGCCGCGTCCGGCGGTGCCGCGTCCGAAGGAGCCGTCAAGGTGTCCAGGAGCTCGGTGAACACCGCCTCGACCAGCCCGTCCAGCAGCGCGTCCTTGCCCGCCGCGTACCGGTACAGGGCCATCGCCTCCACGCCCAGCTCCGCCGCGAGCCGCCGCATGCTCAGGGCGGACAGGCCCTCACGGTCGACCAGCGCGAGCGCCGTGGCCAGCACGAGCTCCCGGCTCAGCCGGCCGCGCCGGCGTTTTCGCCGCCCGGAAGCTTCCTGCTCGGGCATCCCTTGACCCTCGTCACCTAGCGGAGCAAGGTGTACATATACGCCGTAAATATACCCGTTCGGGCGAATCTAGACCCACCGGCAGGTCACCGTGGAGCCGATCACACGTCTGGGACAGTGGCTCCGGCCGAACGGCAGGCGAGCGCCCGACCGCGGGCCCGGCCCGGTCACCGGGCGGAAAGGGCCACCGGTCTCCGCGCCCCGCCTGATGGTGCTGTACGTCCTCTTCGTGATCCCGTTCACCGTCGTCTACCTGACGGTCCCGGAACGGCACACCAGCATGTGGGCCGTGATCGGGCTGGCCGGGGTCGTGGCGATCCTCGTCGGCATCCGCATCCATCGCCCCGCGAGACGCTGGCCGTGGCTGATGCTCGCCGCGGCGAACCTGACGTTCACCGCCGGGGACACCACGTACAACATCCTCGAATCGGTGTTCGGCCAGACGAACCCGTTCCCGTCGATCGCGGACGTCTTCTACCTCTCCACCTATCCGCTGTTCGCCGCCGGGTTCTTCGGGTTCATGCGCTACCGCACCGAGTCCCGTGACATCGCGAGCCTCCTCGACGCCCTGATCCTCACGTCCGGGCTCGCCCTGCTGTCCTGGGTGCACCTGATCAACCCGCTCACCATGGCCGGGGGCGAGACCTGGATCCAGCAGGCGGTCGCGCTCGCCTACCCGCTCGGCGACGTACTGATCCTGGCCATGATGGTCCGGCTGCTCACCCTCGGCGGCACTCGGGAGCGGTCCGTCCAGCTCCTCGCCCTCGGTACGTGCGGCATCCTCACCTCGGACGTCCTGTACGGGCTGCTGCAACTCCAGGGCACCTGGCAGGTCGGCACGTACATGGACCTGGGCTGGGTGGTGTTCTTCACCGCCTGGGGCCTGGCCGCCCTGCATCCGTCCATGGTGCGGCTCACCGAACCGGTGCCCCAGCCCGCGCCCGGGCTGGCCAAGCGCCGGCTCGCGGTCCTCGCCGGGGCGTCGCTCATCGCGCCCGTCATGCTGCTGGTCGAGGCACTGCTCGGTACGGTGCGGGACGCCGCCATGATCGCCGTGTTCTCCGCCGTGATGTTCCTCCTGGTCATGGCCCGGCTGTGGGAACTCGTCTCGCAGCACCGCCGGGCCGTCACCCGGGAGCGGAGCCTCCGCGTGGCCGCCGCGTCCCTCGTCGGCGCGGTCACGCCCCGGGACGTCGCACGCTGCGTCGAGACGGCCGCCGCGACCCTGTTCGGCGCCGACGTCCAGCACCAGGCCGTGCTGCTCGCCGTGGACGCCGACCGGCGGCTGCGGCCCGTGACCACCGCCGGACGGCCCTGGACCCAGAGCCTGGACATCCCCGCCGAGGCCCTCGGCGCCATCCGTACCTCCGCCCCGGCCGTCACCGACACGTCCGTGGCCCCCGAGGTCCCGCCGGAGCCGGGTCCGGCGGCCGGACCGGTGGCTGAGCCGGGGGCCGGGCCCGGGACCGGGCCCGCGCCGGGGCCTGCCGCCGACCCGGAGCCCCCGCCGCGCAAGCCCCTGGACACGGGCCCGCCCCTGGCCGAGCCCCGGCCGAGCCCCGCCCCCGAGCCCGGGCTTCCCGCCGGAGCGCCGTCTGCGGCCAGGCCGCCGGGACCCGCTGGAGCGCCGGCCCCCGCCGGGGCGCCACCCCCCGCCGGGCGGCCGGGCCGCGCCGGCGAGGTTCCCCGCGCGGGCCGCGCCGCCGGGCCCCCGCCCCCCGTCGGGTCCCCGCCCGCCGTCGGACCGGCGGCGCCCCCCGTGGGGCAACCCGCCGCCGTGCACGAGGTGGCCGGCGCGCCCGGGCGGCTCGTCGACGGGACGCGGCTCGTGGAGGTGGCCGCGCTCGGGCCCGAGGCGGCCGCGGCGCTGGCGCCGGCCACGCGGGTGATGCTCAGCCCCCTGACGCTGGAGGCGCCCCAGGCGGTCAATCCCCTGATGGGCGCCCTCCTGGTGGCGGGGCCGCGCCGCCGGCTGGAGCAACTCGGCGTGTCGGTCGAGTCCCTCGCCTCGCAGGCCGCCCTGGCCCTCGAACGCGTCGGACTCAGCGAGGAGATCAACCGCCGCCGGAGCGAGGCGTACTTCCGCACCCTGGTGCACAACGCCTCGGACGTGATCCTGATCGTCGACGACGACGACACCGTCCGCTACGCCAGCCCCTCCGCCCAGGGGGTGTTCGGCGGCGCCCTCCTCAGCGGCACCCCGCTGGCCCGGCTCGTCGACGAGCAGGACCGCGAGCGCGCCGGCCGTACGCTGCGGCGGGTACGGTCCGGGGACGCCCGGGACCTCCACGACGACTGGCGTGTGGTGCGCCCCGACGGCCAGCGGCTGGACGTGGAGGTCCGGTGCAGCAACCTGCGCCACGAACAGACCGTTCACGGCATCGTGCTGACCCTCCGGGACGTCACCGAACAGCGTGAGCTGGAGCGCGAGCTGACCCACCGCGCCTTCCACGACTCGCTGACCGGGCTGCCCAACCGGGTCCTGCTGCTGGAGCGCATCGAACGCGCCCTGCTGCGCGGCCGCCGTGACGGGACGCTCACCTGCGTCCTCTTCGTCGACCTCGACGACTTCAAGGTCGTCAACGACATGATGGGCCACTCCGTCGGCGACGAACTCCTCGTCGCCGTCGCCCGCCGGCTGACCGCCGCACTGCGGCGCACCGACACCGCGGCCCGCCTGGGCGGCGACGAGTTCGCCATCCTGATGGAGGGCGCCAGGGGCCCCGAGGACGCCGAGAGGCTCGCCGCACAGGTCGTCGACGCCCTCGACCAGCCGTTCCGCCTCACCACCGGCTCGACCAGCGTCTCCGCGTGCGTGGGCGTGGCCACGGCCCGCGACAGCGACGAGGCGGAGGAACTCCTCGGCCACGCCGACCTCGCCCTGTACGCCGCGAAGACCGCCGGGAAGGGCCAGTGGCAGCGCTACCGGCCCGACCTGCACGCCGGCATGGTCGAGCGGCACGAACTCCAGGCGGGTTTGGACACCGCCATCAGCGAAGAGGCGTTCGCCCTCCGCTACCAGCCGATCGTCGAGATCAACGGCGGCGGGGTCGCAGGCTTCGAGGCGCTGATCCGCTGGCCCCGCCGGCGCGGCCTCGTGCCGCCGGACCAGTTCATCACCCTCGCCGAGGAGACCGGGCACATCATGCCGCTCGGAGCGTGGGTGCTGGAACGCGCCGCGGGCGACGTCGCCCGCTGGCAGCGCGACCACCCCCGCACCCCGCCCCTGTGCCTCAACGTCAACGTCTCCCCACGTCAGTTCATCGACCCGGGCTTCGTCGAGGACGTGCGGCGGGTCGTCGACACCTCCGGGCTCGCGCCCGGCTCCCTCGTGCTGGAGATCACCGAGTCCGTCCTGATGCGCCGCGACGAGCAGATCCGCACGGCCATGCGGACGCTCAAGCGCCTCGGCGTCTCCATCGCGATCGACGACTTCGGTACGGGGTTCTCCTCGCTCAGCTACCTGCGCGAGTTCCCCATCGACGTCCTGAAGGTCGACAAGTCGTTCATCGACGACATCGTCACCGACGGCCAGCAGGTCGCGCTCGTCGAAGGCATCGTCCGCATCGCCGACGTCCTCGGCCTCCAGGTCATCGCCGAAGGCATCGAGAACGCCGGCCAGCGCGACCTGCTGGGCGCCATGGGGTGCAGCTTCGGCCAGGGCTACCTCTTCGCCCGGCCGATGACCGCCGACGAGTCCCGGCGCTTCCTGTCCGTGTCCGGCGAGAGGCAGGCCGCCTCCCTCGTCGGCAGGCGCGGCGAGCGACGGACCGTGACCCACCCGGTGGCCCGCGGCGAACAGCGCGTCGGCGACCTGTCGCGCCTGCAGAAGTCCAGCCGCATGTGCGACGCCGTCATCGACGAGGTCCACGGCCGGCGCATCCGCTGCGGCGACCAGTGGCTGGCCGACTTCGCCTCCTGCAACTACCTCGGATTCGACTTCGACCCCGAGATCATGGACGCCATCGCCCCCTACGTACGCCGCTGGGGCACCCACCCGAGCTGGTCCCGGCTCATCGGCAACCCGCGCCTCTACACCGACATCGAGGAACGCCTCGCGGGCCTGCTGCGCGCCCCGGACACCCTCCTGCTGCCGACCATCACCCTCATCCACTCCTCCGTGATCCCCGTCCTCGCGGCGGGCGGCCAGGTCTGCGTGGAGGCCCGCGCCCACCGCACCATGTACGACGGCTGCATGGTCGCCCGCGGACAGGGCGCGTCGGTACGCCGCTTCCACGGCGACCGCCCCGACGAGCTCGAACAATTGCTCACCTCCGCCCCGCCCGGGGTGGCCCGCCTCGTCTGCATCGACGGCGTCAACAGCATGACCGGGAACCTCCCCGACCTGCCCGAACTGGCCCGCATCTGCCGGGCCCACGAGGCCCTGCTGTACGTCGACGACGCCCACGGCTTCGGCATCATCGGCGAACGCGGCCCCGGCGAGACCTCGCCGTACGGCTCCTGGGGCAACAGCATCGTGTGCCACACGGCCGAGTCGTACGACGGCATCGTCCTGGTCGCCGGGTTCTCCAAGTCGTACTCCTCACTCCTGGCGTTCGTCACCGCGCCCCCCGACCTCAAGGCCCACCTGAAGGTCGCGGCCGGGCCCTACCTGTACTCCGGCCCCTCACCGACGGCATCGCTCGCGACCGTACTCGCCGGTCTCGACGTCAACGCCCGGCGCGGCGATGCCATCCGCGCCGACCTGCACCGCAAGACGCAGCGCATCCTGGACCATGTGCGCGGCCTCGGCGTCGCCACGCCCAACACCGACGGACTGCCCATCATCGAGATCCCGCTCGCCGATAGCTGGGACCTCGACGCCGTCGGCGACTTCCTGTGGGACCACGGCATCTACGTCACGCTCGCCGGCTACCCGCTCGTACCGCGCAAGCAGGTCGGCTTCCGCATCCAGGTCACCGCGCTCAACACCGACGAGCACATCGAGCAGCTCACCCAGACGCTCACCGAACTGGCCGACCGCTTCCCGCTCCAGCAGAGCCTGCCCGCGACCACACCGCCCGAGGGGTGGTCGCCGTGACCGACCCCCGCTACGACGACGGCCTGCCGCCCCGCCCGCACCGCTTCAACGCCGACGCCGACTGGGACCAGTGGCCCGTCACCGCCTACCTGGCCGAGAACTACCGGCGCATGCACGCCTCCGACGCGGCCGTCATCCGCCACCACTCGGCCTTCTACCGCCAGTTCCCCGCCGACGGCGTCACCCGCTCCCTGGAGTTCGGCGCCGGCCCCAACCTGTACCCGTTGATGCCCGCCGCCGCGGTCGCCCGCCGCATCGACGCCCTGGAACCCAGCGCCGCCAACGTCGCCTACCTCGCCGGCCAGCTCGACCGCCCCGACGCGAGCTGGGACCCGTTCTACGCCCTGTGCCGCGAACTCGACCCACGGCTGCCCGCGAACCTCACCGACGCCCTCTCCCGGGTTCGGGTGCTGCACGCCGACGCGACCGCCGTCCCGGCCGGTGCCTACCACCTGGCGTCGATGAACTTCGTCGCCGAGAGCGTCACCGAGGACGCGGACGAATTCGCCGGACTGTGCGGCATCTTCATCCGCGCCGTACGGCCCGGAGGGCACCTCGTCGCCGCGTTCATGGAGAACATGCCCAGCTACCACATCGGCGCCGGCCTGACCTGGCCCGCCTTCCCCGTGGACACGGCGGCGGTACGGCACGTCTTCGCCCCGCACACCGAGCGGCTCCAGGTCACCCGCGTCGACAAGGACCCCACGCTGCCGGATTACGGCGACACGGGGATGGTGCTGCTCCAGGCGGTGCGGATACCGGCCGACGAGTGGCGGTGACCCCGGACGAACAGCGGCGACCTCAGCGGTCCAGCAACTCCCGGTAGAGGCCGGCGTACCGCGCGGCGAACCGCTCGGGGCCGAAGCGTTCCTCCACCGTGGCCCGGCCCTGCTCCGAGAGCACCTGCCACCAGTGCGGCCGGTCCAGCAACTGGCGCAGCAGGTGGCCGGTGCGGCGCGCGTCGCCGACCGGCGCCCGCAGCACGGTGTCACCGAGCACGGCGAACTGCGGGTGGTCGCCCACGATCACCGGACGGCCGGTGCTCAGCGCCTCCAGCACGGTCAGCGGGACGTCCGACTTGACGCCCAGCACACGCGGCACGAACAACAGCACGTCCGCCGACGCCACCAGTTCCCGCATGTCCGGCACGTACCCGAGGACCTCCACGTCCCGTAGCCCCTCCCGCTCCGCCAGGGCCAGTACGGAGGCGCCGTACGCCCGGACGTGGTGACCGGGGCGGGGGCGCAGCGCCAGCGTCAGCCGGAACCGCGCCCCGGCCCTGACGGCCACCCCGGCCGCCCGCACGGCCTCCTCGGCGCCGCCGTGCGGGCCGTGGTGGCCGATGACCAGCACCCTGGGCGTGGGCCCCGACGGGCGCGGCATGTACGGCCACCGGTCCAGCCGGACCACCGGCGGGACCACCAGCACATGGCCGAAGCCGGCGGCGCTCAGCTCCCTCGCGGTGGCCGAGGACAGCGCCACCGTCTGGCCGAGCGGGCGCGACCGGCGCGGCAGCCGCGGGCTCTGCACGCCGGGCACGGTGTGCAGCACCGGCGTGCCGCGCACCAACGGCGGCCACAGCCGGGAGAACAGCGGAAAGGCGTCGTCGATGGCCAGCACCACATGGACGAGGTCGACACGCCGGGCCAGCACGGCACCGGCGGCGGCCATCTGGAACCGCTTCAGGCCCTGCGGCAGGACGTCCGGGGCGGGCAGGGGCACCGGCCGGCCCCGCGCGTCGGGACGGCGGCCGCGTCGCCCCGGCCACCGGGCGAACCAGGTGAAGTCCACGTCCGTCACCGCCTCCGCGAGGGCCGTGGCGAGGTCGGTGTCGGCTCCGTTCCGGCGGTCCAGGGGGCCGCTGGTGAGCAGCAGCACGCGCGCGCGGCGCGCCCCGGCGGTCATGGCCGGGCCGGCCGTCGGAGCGTCAGGGGCCCGGTGGCGACGGCGTTCCCGGTCCGGTGGGACCAGCACCGGACCGGGAACAGCGGCGCCGCGATGCCGGAGGCCGTCGGCGAGCGGGCGTCGCGAGGCACCTGCGCGTACGCCCGCGGCCGGCCGGCGGCCGGTGTCGGCATCGCTTCCCCGGGGATGGTGGCCGCAGCGCGGAGCGTCCGCATCCGCCCGCCGGCCTGCGGCCACCCGATATGGACCAACGTGGTCACGTACTCGCGCCCGTACCCCACACCGGTGGCGAGGGCGACGGCGAGCACGCGAAGGAGGGCGAACCTGCCCGCGAGCAGCGCCCGGTACCGAAGAGCCGCGACGTCACCGGCCGCACGGGAACGCGCCCCTGGCACTTCTGTCCCCCGTGCCGCTTGTACCGACCCGGGACGCGCCACGCCCGGACGTGCCGCGCCGGGACGCGCCGTGCCGGGTCGTGCGACGCCGGGATGTGCCGTGCCGGGGCGTGCCGTGCCGGGGCGTGCGACGCCGGGATGTGCCGTGCCGGGGCGTGCCGTGCCGGGGCGTGCGACAGCCGGGCGTGCCGTGCCGGGGCAGGCCGCGTCGGCGGGGCCGCCGTCCGGGTGGCCGCCCGAATCGCCGCCCGAATCGCCGCCGGAATCGCCGTCGGAGTCGTCGTCGCGACGGCGTGCCGTGGCGTGCGAGGCGACCGCGCGGCTGCGGTGGCGACGCGGCGCGGAACGCGGCCTGCGCACGCCCGCGCACCGTGCGGTGGCGGCGAGGGCCAGACGGTCGGAGACCCGGCGTGCGGGATGGGCGCCGGCCCGGTCGGAGGCCGGGGGCGCGGCGACAGGCCAGTCCGTCACCCGTCGCAGCGGGTGCGGGGCATAAGGCGCCGGATTCCGGCGCGCCTGGACGGAGGACACGGGGGACCTCTTCCTGCGACGTGCCTGCCAGGAACTGGCCTGCTTTCCATCCGTAGCACACCCCCCTGAGCCCGTCAATTCAGGAGTGGAAATCCATGGAAAGGACCGGCAAGTCATGCGTTTGCGGAACGTTTTCCGCCGCCTCGGAGACCGGGACTAGAATTCCTGTCATGGCCGGGCGAATCGAGGACTACGCCCTCATCGGAGACCTTGAAACGGCGGCCCTCGTCGGCAGGGACGGGGCGATCGACTGGCTGTGCGTGCCCCGTTTCGACTCTCCCGCCTGCTTCGCCGCGCTCCTCGGCACCGCGGACAACGGCCACTGGCGCATCGCCCCCGTCGGGCAGGAGACGTGCAGCCGCCGCTCGTACCTCCCCGACACGCTCGTCCTCGAATCCGTCTGGGAAACCACCGGCGGGACCGTGAAGGTCACCGACTTCATGCCGCCCCGGGGCGGCCTTCCGCAGGTCGTACGGCGGGTGGAGGGCGTGTCCGGACGGGTGGACATGCGCGGGGACATCAGCCTGCGCTTCGACAACGGACGCATCGTCCCCTGGACCCGCACGGTCGACGGCCGGACGGTGGCCGCGGTGGCGGGTCCCGACTCGACGCTGCTCAAGACCGACGCCCCGGTGGACGTGTCCGTCACCAAATCCCGTACCTCCTGCGCGTTTTCGGTATCGGCGGGGGAGCGGGTCACCTTCGTCCTCGGCTGGAGCCCCTCGCACATTCCCGCACTCGTCCTCGCGGACCCCGAGGCGGCACTGGACGCCACCCTGGAATTCTGGCGCAATTGGGCCGCGAAATGCCTGTACCAGGGGCCGTGGCGGGATGAAGTCGTCCGTTCCCTCATCACCCTCAAAGCGCTCACCTACGAACCCACCGGCGGAATCGTCGCGGCGGTCACCTCCTCCCTCCCGGAATTCCTGGGCGGGGAACGCAACTGGGACTACCGGTTCTGCTGGTTGCGCGACTCCACCTTCACGCTCTCGTGCCTGCTGCGCTCCGGATACCGCGAGGAGGCCGTCGCCTGGAAGGACTGGCTGGTGCGCGCCATCGCGGGCGAACCGTCCGACCTCCAGCCGCTGTACGGACTCGCTGGACAGCGGCGGCTCGTCGAGGCGACCGCCCCCTGGCTGTCCGGTTACGAGGGCTCCCGGCCCGTACGGTTCGGCAACGCCGCGGTCGACCAGCTCCAGCTCGACGTGTACGGCGAGGTCCTCAACACCATCTACTCCGCGCTCCGCGCCGGGGTCACCATCGACACCCAGGTGTGGCGTCTGATCGCCTCGTTCATGGAGTACCTGGAGAAGCACTGGCGGGAGCCGGACGCGGGGCTGTGGGAAGTGCGCGGCCCGCGACGCCACTTCGTCCACTCCAAGGTCATGTCGTGGGTCGCCGCCGACCGCGCGCTGCGCATGGCGAGGGTCGCCGGACTGCGCGGCTCGGCCGAGCGCTGGCGCGCGATGCGGCAGGACATCCGCAAGGACGTCCTGCGCCACGGCTGGGACGACGAACAGGGCTGTTTCGTGCAGTACTACGGCTCGCGGCGGGTCGACGCGGCGGCACTGCTGATGCCCCGGCTCGGCTTCCTCCCGCCGGACGACCGCAAGCTGCGCGGCACCCTGGAGGCGGCCCGGCGGCTGGACGACCACGGCTTCCTGCGCCGGTACGCCGACACGGGCGACGAGGGCCGGGTGAACGAGGTGGACGGGCTGCACGGGGGTGAGGGCACGTTCCTGGCCTGCTCGCTCTGGTTCGCGGACTCCCTGGCCATGACCGGCCGCCGGGACGAGGGCCGCGAGCTGTTCGAACGCGTCCTGGACGTACGCAACGACGTCGGACTGCTGTCGGAGGAGTGGGACCCGGCCTCCCGCCGCCAGCTCGGCAACCTGCCGCAGGCGTTCAGCCATGTCGCCCTGGTCAACACGGCGTTCGCCCTGCACGGCACCCGCGCGGCGAGTCGCGACGGCCACGGCCACGGCCACGGCGGCCGGAACGGCCACGGCGGGGAAACGGTCGACGGTGGCGTGAACGGCGCCGGCGTGAACGGCGCAGGCGGGAACGGCGACGGCGGTGGGAACGGCGACGGGAGCCGCGCGGGGAGCGGCTCCCGTGTGAAGGCGGCCCGCTGAAGGGCGTCGCCCGTCATGTTCCGTTGGTCGCGTCGGGCTGTCTCTGCCGGCGCAGCAGGGCCGAACCGGCCATGGCGGCGGTGAGCGCGGCGCACATCACGGCGACGGCGCTCGCCCAGCCGAACGAGCGGCCCACACTGCTCTCCAGCAGCTCGAAGGCGCTGCCGCCCGACACCGCGTGCAGGGCGACGACACCAATGGCCGTCGCGCCCGCGGCCGCCCAGACCCGCACGGTGTCCCGCGCGCCCAGCCACAGGCCGAGCACCAGGCACAGCACGGTCACGGCGAGGGCCACCGTGCCCGTGTTCCCGCCGGACCGCAGCCCCGCGAAGTCCGTCGGCAGGTGGATGACACCGCAGGCGAGCAGCGCGGCCGCCGCCGGCCACCGCAGGCCGGAGCGCAGGGCCGGTGAGCTCTCACCCGCCAGGTCCGCCACGGTGACCGGCTTCTCCAGCGACGGCGCCGACTGGCCGGACGTGGCCACCGAAGCGGACCGGGGCGGCCGGACGTTGGGGTTCTCGGGCACGGTGATGGTGCCGTCGCCCGCCTTCTGTCCCACGGCGGTCCCGGTCGCCGGCCTCGGTCGGGCGTCGGCGTCGCCGGTGCCGAGGATGCTCACCAGCTCGGCGACGTCCTCGATCGGCCTGCCGACGGCCGCCGCACGCAGCGCCGTATCGGCCTCGTCGAGCGGGTGGCCGGCCTCGTTGAGCATCGCGACCAACTGCCGGACCTCGTCCAGGGGCCGCACGACCGCGGCCGCGCGCAGCGCCTCGTCCGCGGGGCTGGAGACCGCTCCGGTGCTCTTGAGCAGGGCCACCAGCGCGGCGACCTCCTCCAGCGGCCGGTAGGTGGCCGCCGTCCAGAGCAGTGTCCTTATGGGCTCGTCGCTGTCGTCACCGTTCTCGGCCGCGTTCTTCGCACCGGCCAGAACGGCGTCCACCAGCGCGGCGTCCACCGGCCCCGCACCGGCGCGCACGGCGTCGGCGGGCGTGGTGCCGTCGGCGGCGCCGACGGCAGGGGCGCGGTCGGCCGGGGCGGACCCGGCAGGGGCGTCGTCGGCGCGTGCGGCGCCCTCCGTGGCCGGGGCCGGCGGGGGCGCGTCCGACGGGGGCGCGTCCAGGACCGGCGCGGCCGCCCGGGGGGCCGGCTCGGGCTCGGCGGGAGGCGCCGTCTGGGGGCGTGGGGGCTCGAACGGCACGGTCCCGAACGGCGGGGTCTCGGGGCGCGGCGGCACCGCGGCGGACGACGTGGGCGACGCGCCCGTGAGGGGCGCCGTCCCGGGGCGTACGGCATCCGGGTACGTGCCGTTGGTGTGCGTGCCGTACGTGCCGTTGGTGTGCGTCGTCCCGGCTTGGGCGGCCCCCGGGGCGGCCGGGGCCGTCGTCCCGGCGGGCGCTTCGCCGGCGGACGACGCGGCGCCGAGGCGTACGGCGTCCGCGTACGCGGCGTCCACGGGCCCGGTCACGGCTTCGCGCGGGTCGCGCGGGTCGCGCGGGTCGCGCGACGGGTGGGGCGGGTCGGGTGGCCTCGCCCGGTCAGGGGCCCCCGCCGAGGCGGGAGTTGTGGTGTCGTCGGTTGTCATGGCGTGGCTCCGTTCGCCGGACTCCGGTGAGGCACACACCGTGTCGGTCGTCGTGCGCCGCTCGGGCGCAGCGGGTTTGCTCCATCTAATGGGCAAGCCGGTCAATTGCGCCATCCGGGAAGGGCGGACGGAGTACCCACCCGGGCTCCAGAGGTTGAAGCCTGCACGGAAAGGTTGCGCTTTCGCCGTTTGCACCCCGTGCCGTACTGCGTTCCACTGGAAAAGGAAGTAAACATTCCTCTCCGCATAAGGGGATGATGGCATGACGTCACGCGAGCACGTGGTCCAGGACCGGACGAAGGTGCTGGCCACCGACATCGAAGCAGCCCTCAACCCGGTCGAAGCCGAAGGCTTCTACCGCGACACCCGTGAATGCGGGATCCTGGCCCTGGAGAAGGGCGCGGGCCATGTGCTGCTGTCGCCTCCGACGCCCCGGCCGAAGAAGGGCTGAACGGGCAACTGAACGGAGCAGTCCGGCAGTCCGGGCCCGTGGGGCTCGGTACGGGAGCTCCTTATCCGCGTGGTCTCCGCTCTCCCGGGCGGGGGCCACATCCCGTTCGCCGGAGAGTTTCGTTTCCGCCGTTTGCGACCTCTGCCGGACTGCGTTCCACTGGAAGTGGAAGCACACGTTCCTTTCCGCATGAGGGGATGGTGGCATGACGTCAACCGAACGCGAACTCCGGGACCGGACGAAGGTTTCGGACAGCGACATCGAAGCAGCCCTCAACCCGGGCGAGCCCCAAGGCTTCTACCGCGACACCCGTGAATGCGCGGCACTGGCCCTGGAGAAGGGCGCGGGCCATGTGTTGTTGTCGCCTCCGACGCCCCGGCCGAAGAAGGGTTGAAAGGGTAACTGAATGGAGCAGCCCAGCACTTCGAGCCCATTGACGGGCGCGGTGCAGGAGCTCGCCACCCAAGTGGTCTCTGCTCTGACGAGCGGGGGCCACTCCCGAGTGTCCGCCGCCGGTACGGCGGTCACCACGGGGGACGACGACCTCGGCCTCGCCGCGGTCCGGGTCCTGGGCGCGGACGTCCTGCTGCCGAGCGTCCTGTACCGCCACCCGCCCGCCCCCGTCGACCTGGCCGTGTGCGAGAAGGCGGCGCTCGCCCACCCTCCCGCGCCCGACGCCTCGGCCACCTCGCGCTGGACCCACTGGGCCCTGACCCGCACCCTCCGGGACCTGGGCGCCTCGGCCGCCACGGCGTCCTTCGACGGCGCCGAGCCGGACGCCACCTGGCTCGACGACCTCCCCTGGCAGGCCCTGACACACCAGCTCGCCCTCCTGGCAGCACTCTCCGTGCCCGCCGCCGACAGCGCCGTCGCCCGGGCCGCGCAACGCCGCACCGTCGACGTCGCCCGTGGCTTCGTACGGGCCGTCCGGCGCCGGGGCTGGCTCCAGGCGGCCGGCGCCGGACGCTGGCTGGCCGTGCTCGACGGCGTACCCGACACGCTGGGCCTGGACGCGGGCCTGGATTTCGTGGCGTGCATGGGCGGCGACGACCCGCGTGTGGCACTGCACCTGCACGCGGCGCGGCACCTGCGCGCGGCGCGCCACGCGCGAGCCGGAGCCGGAGCCGGAGCCGCGCCGTGACGGCTGAGACCGGTGTGACGGCCACGGACGTGCGGAGCGTGGCGGAGGCGGCGCTGGGCTGGCTGTCCGACAACCGCGCCGGTTTCGCGCTCGGCGACGACGCGCTGGAGCCGGACGGCGACGTCGACAACTCCTGGAAGCCCCTGGGCGAACTCGCCCAGACCTGCGTTTCCGTACGCCGCCACACCCTCCCCGGCTCGGTCCTCCACGACACCGCCACCGACCTGCTCCACCACGCCTGGCGCCAGACCCGGGACGGGGCGCTCTTCCTCGATCTGCAACGGCTCGAACCGTCCGCCACGTACCCCCTCGAGGTGTACGCCGCGTTCGCCTCGGGCGGCCTGCGGCACCCGGCGTACGAGGACTTCACCGCCGGTCTCGCCCGCACGCGAAGCTGGCGGACCACGGAACTGCTGCCGAACCGGTTGCTCAGCATCCTCAACTCGGAGCGGCGCTCCGGCCTCACCCCCCACGAAGCGACGTCCGCCGCCCTGCGCCGCACCTGGCTGGGCGGCCTCCCCGAACCGTGGACGTTCGAGCGGACCGCCGGATACATGCTCACCCACGTCGTGTTCCACATCACGGACTGGGGTCACGACGTGCACCGCGTACCGGCCGACATCGCGGCCTACCTGGACACCTGGCTCCCCGCCTGGCTGGACGGCTGCGTGGAGACCGAGCACTGGGACCTGTGCTGCGAGCTGCTCGCCGTCGCGGCCGGCCTGCCCGAGCCGCCGTCACCGGAGCTGACCGAGGACGCCTGGAGGGCGGTGGCCCGGGCACAGGACGATACGGGCGCCCTGACGGAGAGGGGCCGCGGACCGCGCGGCGAGGAGGTCCTGCGGGTCTTCCCCAACTGCTACCACTCCACGCTCGTCGCGGCCTTCGCCGCGACCCTGACCGCCGCCCGCCGCGCCGACGGCCCGCACCCGGACGACGCCCACCGAGGAGTGCCGGCATGAGCCCCGCCAGTACCCGTCTCGTCCACACGGTCGGCGTGGGCGCCATCGAGTGGCTCTACGCGCACCGCGACGGGTTCCGCCTGGAGCCGGACGTCGATCCGGAGATCGGCTTCCTGGAGCGCTTCAAGCCGGTCGGCGAACTGGCGGTCATCTGCAAGGTGCTCTTCCGCGAAGGAGTGGCCGGCTCCCGCCAGGCCGATCTCGCCCGCAAGCTGCTCGACCACGCCTGGCGCGACGTCCTGGACGGCGGCCGGATGCTGGTACGCGGCCAGCGCACCGAGCCGACCTCGCCCATCCCCTTCGAGGTGTACGTCCCCTTCCGGGAACTCGGCTACAGCCAGCCCGAACTGGAGCAGGCGATTCGGATCAACCACCGGCTCACCGGCTGGGCGGCCATGGAGGCGCAGCCCGTCAGACGCCTCGGCCTCAGCACCTTCGAGCGCCGCTTCGGGCTGACCGCGAGCCTGCCCGAGGAGGAGGCCCTGCGCCGTACCTGGCTGGGCCACACGCCCGAACCGTGGACCGTTTCCGCCCATATCGGTTACGACATCACCCATACCGTCTTCCACCTCACCGACTGGGGCGAGAACCCCGGCGGCCTGCCGCCGCGCATCGCGAGCCACCTCGACCTGTGGCTGCCGGTCTGGCTGGACGACTGGCTCGACCTGGAGCGCTGGGACCTGCTCGGCGAACTGCTCGTCGTCGACGCCTGCCTGCCCCGCCCCACCCTCGACGCGGCAGCCTGGGAAGGCTTCGCCGCCGCCCAGCAGCCCGACGGCGCCATGCCGGCCCTCGGCGCGATGCCCGAGGGCGACCCCGACGACGTCTTCGACATCGTGTATCACCCCACGCTGGTCGCCGCCTTCGCCTCCGTACTCGCCACCTCCCGCTCCCTCGCGCAGCTCACCGCCGAGGCGCCCGCATGACCGACGCCGAGCCGCTCGACGAGGCCGTACGCGCGGTCGACGCGCCCGACGTCGTCTTCGCGGTCTCCCGGCACGGCCGCCGCACCGTCCGCTGCGGCGGCACCGCACCGCCCCCGCCCGTCCCCCGAGACCGGCTCCGGTACGAGATCGGGTCGGCGTCCAAGGCCTTCACCGGCCTGCTGCTGGCCGACCTCGTCCACGCGGGCGTGCTGTCCGGCAACGACCCGGCCGCCACCCTCCTGGACCCGGGCAGGCCGCCCGGCCGGCACCCCGCCACCCTGACGCACCTGATGACCCACACCTCCGGGCTGCCCCCGGTGCCCGCCGACTTCTACCCCCAGGCCCTGCCCCGCTGGTCCACCAACCCCTACGCCCGCTACCCGGCCGAACGGGTCGTCCGCGCCTTCTTCCGCGCCCGCCCGCGCCACCGGCCCGGCACCCGGTGGCGCTACTCCAACTTCGCGGTCGCCGTCCTCGGGCACACCCTCGTCGCGGCCACCGCCACCCCCTGGGAACGGCTCCTGACCGACCGCGTCCTCGCCCCCCTCGGACTCGGCGACACCGCGCCGCGCTCCACCGGAGCCGGCACCGACGCCACCGGGCACCTCGCCGACGGCATCACCCCCGCCCCGCCCCTGCGCATCGGCGGGTTCCAGGCGGCCGGGGCGCTCCGCGCCACCCCGCACGACCTGCTCACCTTCCTGGAGGCACATCTGCGCCCCGACGGCTCCCCGCTGGCCGCCGCCCTGCTGGAGGTGCGCCGCCCGCTGCTGCGCCGCGGCCTCGGTCACCGGGAGACACACACGCTGTGCTGGTTCCACCACCCCGCCGAGAACGGCACCATGTACTTCCACATCGGGGCCACCAGCGGACAGACCGCCTTCCTCGGGTTCCGCCCCGACACCGGGACCGCGCTCGTCGCCCTCGCCACCCGCTCCTACCGCCGCAAGGACACCTTCGTCCCCACCGCGTACGCGCTGCTCCGCTCATCGCCCGGCCCAACGGAGGACCACCCATGCTGACGACCGACTTCGCGCCCGGCACACCCAACTGGATCGACCTTGGCGCCCCCGACACCGACGCCGCCGTCGCGTTCTACTCCGCCGTGTTCGGCTGGACGTTCCAGTCCGCCGGCCCCGACGCCGGCGGCTACGGGTTCTTCCAGCGCGACGGCGGCACGGTCGCCGCCCTCGGGCCGCTCACCGAGGAGGGCGCGAGCCCCGCGTGGACGCCGTACTTCCACACTCGCGACGCCGACGCCACCGCCAAGGCCGTGGGGCAGGCGGGCGGTACGGTACGCGTCCCGCCGATGGACGTCTTCACCGCCGGGCGGATGGCCGCCTTCACCGACCCCACGGGTGCGGCCTTCGCCGTGTGGCAGCCGGGCGACACCAAGGGGCTGGAGACGGTCATGGAGCCCGGCACCCTGTGCTGGACCGAACTCCAGAGCACCGACGTGCCGGCCGCGAAGGACTTCTACCGCTCGGTCTTCTCCTGGGAGTACCAGGACATGGACATGGGCGGCGGCATGGTCTACTCCGTCGTCTCCTCGCCCGGCGGCGGCAAGGCCGGCGACCCCGGACAGGGCGGCATCATGGGGCGGCCCGAGGAAGGCCCCGCGGCCGCCACCGGCTCCGCGTGGTACCCGTACTTCGGCACGGCCGACTGCGACGCCACCTTCGACACCGCCACCGGCCACGGCGCCACGGCCCTGGTCCCCCCGACGGACCTGCCGGGGGTCGGACGCCTCGCCATGCTCAAGGACCCCGCGGGCGCCACCTTCGCCCTCATCAAGGGCGACCCGTCCACGGGCTGACACCGGCCCGCGCCTGACCCGCGCACCGGCCGGGCGTCCAGCGGCACCTTCAGGTGGCGGCCCACCGGCCCCTCGCCCCCAGCATGCCAGCCGGTGACCGGGAACGTCCCGCGGCCCCCGCGCCCGCCGCCCGTGGCGGAGCCCGCTGGCGTGTGCGCCGGTAGGTGCGGGGGGCCCAACACCGCGCCCGCGCACCCCAATTGATTGTATGACTAGCTTTTGTCGTGCTTTCGGACGACGGCGGCCCGGACATCCACTGGGAGGAAGCGACACAGGACGCGACACACTCCCGGAGGAGCCGCATGGTGGACGTCGAGCGACTGCTGGCCGACTGCCTCCAGGACGCGAGAACCGCACCCCTCGGCACCCTGCCGCTCGCCGCCGAGGGCGCCGCGTACGCCGAGGCCCGACGCACCTTCCTGACCGCCGGGCTACGGGCCCTGCGCGACGACCTGCCGGAGACCGGCTGGGTCCAGCTCGGCCTGGCGCCATGGCCGGACGCCTGGCCCGCCCTGTACCGGCGGCTCGCCGAGGCCGCCCACGAACTCACCGGCTGCGGCTGGGCGAACGACTTCTTCTTCATGCACAAGCCGCCCGGCCTGCGCATCCGCTTCCACGCCCCCCGGCCCGCCGGCGTGGCCGCCCTGCGCGCCGAACTGCTCCGCCGCTTCGACCGCCGGGACGGCGCCTGGGCCAGCCCCACGGAGGGCGTGTACGAGCCCGAGACCTACCTGTTCGGCGGCCCGCGCGCCATGCCCCTGGTGCACGGCCTGTTCACCGCCGACTCGCTGGCCTGGCTCGACCACCACGCGGCACCGGACAAGGAGGCCCCCGCCGACTGGCGGGTCTCCCTCACCCTGCTGCGCGCCGTCCTGGACGGTCTGGGCATCGTGGGCTGGGAGCACCGGGGGGTCTGGCAGGTCGTACGGGAGGAGACCGGGCGCCGCCTCGTCGGCGGCCTGCACGACGCGTCCCTCCAGCGGGCGGCCGCCGGCATCCGCGCGTACTGGAACCTGACGTGCGAGGAACAGCTCGACGCCCTCCCCAAGACCTGGCGGGGCGGCCTGCGCGACCACCAGGACGCCGTGCGGCGGGCCGCGTCGCGCTGGCGCGCCGACTACTTCGAGGCGGGTGACGCGCTCGTCGGGCCCCGCCGGGCCGCCGCCCACTACGTCATCTTCCACTGGAACCGGGGCCGGGTCTCGACCGCCCGCCAGAGCCTGCTGACCGAGGCGCTGGCCTCCGACGGCAACGACGGCCACGGCGGCAACGACGGCCACGGCGACCGCGATGCCGCCTGCGACGAGGGGGCCTGCTGACGTGGGCGAGGAGCGGATCACGGGCGCCACGGCGCTGCTGCGGATCGCGGGCATGCCGTGCGAGGCATGGACCTCGGCGGCCGACCCCGCCCTCTTCGACCGGGTCGCGCGCCACGCCCGCGCCGAGGTTGAGCGGACCGCCCGCGCGCGGGCACTCGCCGAACGGCTCGGCACGAGCGTCGTGCCGCACCCGGACCTGGCCGACACCGACCGCGGGGCCGTACTGGCGCTGCGCAGGCGCCTGCACGCGGGAGGCGCCCCGCGCCCGGCGGGCCTGGCGCTCCTGGACCGGCTGCCCGGGCACGTGGTCGCGCCAGAGCTCGGCCGTGAAGCCCGGGCGCTGGCCGACGAGGCGCAGCGGGACGACGCCGAACGAGCCGCCCTGGAAGGCCTGGTGACCAGGGGACAGGAGCAGGCGGCCGCGCTGGCCTGGGACCTCGCGCGTACCCACCCCGTGCTGCGGGACCTCGTGGACAGCGCGGCCCCCGGGCTCCTCGCGGACGTCGAACGGCGCCTGGCGGGCGGCGAGTCCTGGAGCGGTAAACGCCTGCGCAAGCGCGCGGCCTACCTCTGGCGCGTCCTCGGCCGGGCGGCGGCCAAGACCACCCCCAGGGGCTGGGCCGGCCAGCTCGCCACCGCGCCCCTCCGCGCCGAAGCACCCGGCAACCTCCTCATCGCCCCCGGCACCACGCTCGGCGCCCTCGCCGCCACCGGCACGGAGAACGTCCACCTTGTCCGCTCCCGGCCCCCCGGCCCGCCCGACCTGCGCACCGCCGACCCGGGCACGCTGCTGGCCCCCGCACCCCTGCACTTCACTGAACCGCCCGCCTCCGTGAGGGCGTACGTCGTCGACCCGCGCGTACCTGGCACGCTGCGCCACGTCACCCTGCGCCGCACCCGCGCCCTGGACACCGTGCTGGGCGTGTTCGCCGACGGGCCGTGCCCGCTGGGCGAGGTCGAGAAGACACTGCTCGGCATGGCGAGCGCCCCGGACGCCACCAAGTCCCCGGACGCGACCGAGCCCCCGCACACCACCAAGGCCCCGGACCCGGCCGTGTTGCGCGGCTTCCTCCAGCACCTGCACACCATGGGCCTCCTCCAGGTGTGCACGGCCCCCCGGCTGCGCCACACCGCGTGGACGCCGCCCGAGCAGGTCACCGCACCCGGCACCCTGCCCCGGCCGCTCACCCCCACGGACGGTGAACCTGGCGGCTGGTTCCTGGACTCCTACCGCGCCCCGGCCGCCCCCGTGCCGGCCCGCGCCGCCGACCGCGTCCGGCGCGGGCTGCGCGTCGCCGCCCGGATCGCCGCCCTGCGCGACGCCGACGCCCGCAGCACCGCGCAGGAGGCGCCCGAGCTCGCCGCGATCACCCGGCAGCCGCGCCCCGTCAGCGAGATCCTCGCCACGCTGCTGCCCACCGCGCCCGGCACCCCCCGCCCCGCGACAGCGGTCCGGCACCGGTACGCGGGGTGGCCGGCGCCCACCGACCCCGGCTCCGGCTACGCCCGGCTGCTCGCCCGCCTCGCCGCCCACACCGGGCCCGGGCCGGCCGACGTGGACGACGCGCTGCTGGACGTCCTCGGCGCCCCGCCCGCCGAGGACGCCCTGCCGCCCTGGCCGCTGGACTGCCTGCTGCGGCCGCTCGCCGGGCCGGCGCCCGGCCCCGTCGCCGTGCTGGAGACCGCGTCCGCCGCCGGCGTGCTCGACGCCCGCTTCGCCGACGGCCTGCGCGCCCTGTACGGCGGTCACGGCAACGCCGACGCCCACCGCGCCTTCCTCACGGCCGTCGAACGGCACAGCGGCGTACGGTTCGTCGAACTGCTCGTCCCGCCGCTCGCCGAGCGCGCCGCCAACGCCGTACGCCGCCCCGTCGTCACCGGCTGGTGGACCGGCGACCCCGACCCCACGCCGTACTACGGGCCCTCCGGCGGCGGCGCGCGCTACCTTCCGCTGGACCGGATCACCCTGCGCCGCAGCGGCGGGCGGATCGTCGCCGAGGCGGACGGCCGGCGCGTGATCCCCGTCCACCACGCCACCCGCACCCCCGCCCCGCCCTACGACCTGCTCCTGCGGGTCCTGCTCGCCGCCGGTCACCCCGCCGCCTCCACCCTCCTGCGCCTGGACGGCCTGGACGGCGCCCTGCCCGGGCACCCGCGACCGCCCCGGGTGACCGCCGCCGGCGAGCTGGTCCTCGCCCCGGCGACCTGGCGGCTGGACCGCGCACGGTTGTGGCGGCCCGGCGACGACGCCCTGGACAAGGTCCGCACCCTCGCGCTCCTGCGGCGCGAACACGGCCTGCCCCGGCACGTCTTCGTCCGCACGGCGGCCGGCGCCAAGCCCGTCCCCGTGGACCTCGACGCGCTGACGGCGCTTGCGGTCATCGACCGGCTGTGCGCCCAGCAGCCCGGCGCCGAACTGCTCGCCGAGGAAATGCTCCCGGCCCCCGCGGACCTGGTGGTGCGCGACCCGCTCCACGGCGGCGCGGCCGTCGCCGCCCAGGTGCTGCTGAGACTCCCGTACGACTCCGGCGGCGACGCCCTCGAACACCTCGCCGCCCGCGCCGCCGACGCCCTGTCGCACGGCGCCGGCCCCCAAGACGTCCCCGACGGTCCGCCCGCAGCCGGCGGACGGACGGCCGGGGCGGCCATCGCTCACTAGCGCGAGAAGGGAAACCACCATGCCCGGAATCGAACTCACCGACCTCGACGCCCTCATCGACGACCTCGACGAGCGCATCACCGACACCGAGCTGCCCGCCGTCCAGACCATGAGCCAGGTGTGCACCATCGTCATCTGCGCGACCGTGGTCATCTGCGCCTGACGCGGGCGCGCCCGGCAACCCTCGTGAGAAGGGACGCACCATGCCCGGAACGATCGAACTGACCGACCTGGACGCTCTGATCGACGACCTCGACGAGCGCATCACCGACAGCGAACTGCCCACGGTGGAGGCGTACACCGCGGGATGCAGCGGTGTGTGCACCATCGTCGTCTGCGAAACCGTGGTCATCTGCGCCTGACGCGGGCGCGCCCGAGGGGCGCCTCCGCGGCCACAGGAGCCGCCCGGTCCGTCCGGGCGGCTCCGCCCACCGGTCCCACGAGACAGGAGCCCGATGGACGCCCTCCACGACCCGGTCGTCGGCCTCTCCCTCACCCACCTGGAGAAGTGGGCCGCGGCTCCCCTTCCCGGGCCGCATCCCTCGGACCCCGGCATCCCGGTCCTCGCCCACCTGCTCGCCGCGACCGGGGACCCCGAGGCCACGGCCACGGCGGCCCGCGCGGTCGCCCTCTGGGCCAGGACGGCGGGGCGCGGGCCCGGCCACCCCGGCCTGTACGACGGCGGACTGGCCGGCACGCTCGTCGGGCTGCGGCTGGGCGCCCGGCTCCATCCGGCGCTGCACCGGGCGGCCGACCGGCTGCGCGACCACCTGACCGGCGACACCGTCGCCACGGCCTGGCGCACGGTGGACGTCGCGTTCCCCGACTACGACCTGATCACCGGACCCGCCGGCATCCTGCTCGCCCTGTGCGCCGGCGGCGAACCGGCAAAGCCCCGACTCCAGGGCACCGTGCGCCACTTGACGTCCCTGTGCGACCACGACGAGCTGCCCCGACTCCGCACCGGGCAGTACGAGCAGCACCCCCACCTGTCGTGGACGCACGGCCGCGTCAACACCGGTGTGGGCCACGGCGTGGCCGGCGTCGTCACGGCCCTCACCGCCGCCCTCCGCCGCACCGGCGACCCCGCGACGGCCCAGGCGCTGCGCCGCGCCACCGGCTGGCTGGCCGCCCAGTCCTACGTCGACGAGCGCGGCATCCGCGCCTGGCCGGGCGCCGGGCTCGACGGGGCGGCGCCCCCCGCGGGCGCGCACCCGCGCCAGGCGTGGTGCTACGGGACACCGGGCGTCGCCTGGGCGCTGTGGGACGCGGCCGACGCGCTGGACGACAGGGAGGCGGCCGACCGGGCGCTGGCGGCGTTCCGCACGCTCGCCGAGGGTTACGACGAGGACTTACACCTCTTCGGCGACACCCCCGGTGACCTCCTCGGGCTGTGCCACGGGGCGGCGGGCGTGCTGGCCGTGGCCGATGCCCTCGACCGCCACGCCCGGCTGCCCGCCGCCGCCGCCCTGAGCGCCCGCCTCGCCGCCCACCTGGAAGACCGGCTCCCCGAGGCGCTGGCCACGCACTGGCCGCCGGGGCTGCTGACCGGCCCCCACGGAGCGCTGAGCGCCCTGCTCACCGCCCGCGGCGGGGCCCGCGACTGGCTACCCTGCCTCGGCCTGCGCTGAGGGTGCTCGTTAGGGTGAACGGCCATGAACGTCAAGGGTTTTGATGGTTACCTGGCCCGCCTCGGCATCACCGACCCCGGTGAGCCCTCCGCGGAGGCGCTGAGCGCGCTGCAACGGGCCCATCTGGAACGTGTCCCCTACGAGAACATCGACATCCAGCTCGGCAGACCGCCCGGCATCGAACCGGAGCTGTCCGCGCGCCGGTTCGCCGCCGGACACGGCGGTTACTGCTTCCACCTGAACGGCGGCTTCGCCGCGCTGCTGGAGGCCCTCGGCTACGACGTCACCCGCCATGTCGGCGGCGTCCACCAGGAGCCGGAGGGGCGCGGCGCCAACGGCAACCACCTGGCTCTGACCGTCCGCGTCGACGGCGAGGCCTGGTTCGTCGACGCCGGGCTCGGCGACGGCCCCCACGAACCGCTGCCGCTGCGCCCGGGCACGTACCGGCAGGGCCCCTTCACGTACCGGATGGAACCGTCGGTCACCGAACCGGGCGGCTGGACGTTCCACAACCCGGCCGGCCCCTTCCCCGTCATGGAGTTCGCCGCCCGGCCCGCCACCATGGCGGACTTCGCCGACGAGCACCTGCGGCTGTCCACCGCGCCGGACTCGCCGTTCCGGACGACGTTCGTCGCCCTGCGCCGCGACGCGAAGGGGCTCGACCTGCTGCGGGGCCGCCTCCTCACGCGCGTCGACGCGGCCGGGCGCGCCGAGCGGACGCTCGACACGGCGGAGGAGCTGTTCGCCGCCCTCGCGGACGTGTTCGGCCGCGACCTGGACGGTCTCGACGCGGACGACCGGGCCACGCTCTGGGAGCGGGTCACGCTCGCCCACGAGAAGTGGCTGGCCGACCGGGCGTAGCCGCACTCACCGCGCCAGATCGGCGACCAGGCGCGCGGCGTCGGCCCGGAACACCGCCGAGCCGGCCGCCGTCCGCCGCTCCCTCGCAGGCCCCGGGCGGGCCAGTTCGTCGACCGCCGCCAGCAGGTGACGGAGGTCGGCGGCGTACGTGGTGAGGCCCTCCGCCGCCATCTCCCGCACCCCCACGGCGCCGTGCCCGGGGATGGGCCGGTGGCCGATCACCGGCAGGCCGGCGGCGAGGGCCTGCACCGAGGTCTGGCCCGCCGCGTTGTCCACCAGGACCCGCGCCGACGCCATGAGCCCTGGCATGTCGTCCGTCCAGCCGAGCGCCCGCACCCCCGGCAGCCCGGCCGCGCGCCGGCGCAGCCGCTCGTCCCGCCCGCACAGCAGCACCGGCCGCACGCCGTGCCGGGCGAGCGCCCCGGCCGTCCGCAGCAGCCCCGGCCCCACGCCCCACGCCCCGGCGGACAGCAGCACCACCGGCCGCCCGTCGGGGTCCGGGCCGGGGGCCGTGGCCTTGTGGAACTCCGGCGGCACGACCGGCCCGGTGGCGACCGCCGTCCGCCCCGTGCCCTCCCGGGCCGCGCGGGCGGCGGTCTCGGTGACACACAGGTACAGGTCGTTGCCCGGGTCCAGCCACGCGCGGTGCACGGCGAAGTCGGTGACGAACACCGCGCACGGCACGTGCAGCGCGCCCCGGCCGCGCATCCGGCCGGTGATCTGGCCCGCGAGGTGGAAGGTGGAGACGATCACGTCGGGCCGCCACCGCGCCACGAGCGCGCCCAGCCGCCGCTCGGCGAGTGCGGCCATCGGCGCCACGTCCAGTCCCCGGCGGGAGTGCCCTTCGCGCGCACGGGGCCGGGGAGCCAGGAACAGCGCGTAGATCGCCTCGTACACCGGGGGCAGGCGGCGCACCACGAACCGGTAGAAGCCGCGCACCGCCGGCCCCACGCCCGGCGGCAGCAGCGTCAGCACGTCCCGCACGAGGACGTCGTGGCCGTCCGCGCGCAGCCGGCGTGCCAGTTCGCCGGCCACCGCGTCGTGGCCCGCGCCCATGCTCGCGCTGAGCACCAAGCATCGCCGCCCCATGGGAGCCCTCCGTTCCGTGCCGTTCCATCGTGTGCCGTCCGGCTCTCCGGCGCGGCCCGGCGGGGGGCCCAATCGGACTGTTCGGGTGGATCGGAGGGCGCGCTGGCGGGTGCCGGGAGGCGAACCGGCGGGAAACCGGGAGGCTGGAAGGGCACGGTCCACGACAGTCCGGAGGATCCGCCATGCCCCCCACGCCCCCTCGCGAGGCCGAACGAGGAAGGGCACGGCCCGTCGTGCTCGTCACGGGCGCGTCCTCGGGAATCGGCGCGGCGGTCGCCGACCGGTTCGCCGCCGACGGCCGCTGGCGGCTGCTGCTCGGGGGCCGGGACGAGGAGCGGCTCGCGGCGGTGGCCCGGCGGACGGGCGGCGGCGCGCTGCGGGCGGACCTGGGGGAGCGGGCGGGGGTGGAGCGGCTGGCCGCCGACGCCCTGGCGCGGGAGGGCCGGGTGGACGCGCTGGTGGCGGCGGCGGGCATCGGCTGGGCGGGGCCGTTCACGAGCATGCCCGCCGACGCCGTCGACCGGCTGATCGGCGTCAACCTCACCTCGGTGGTGCACCTGGTGCGGCTGCTGCTGCCGGGGATGGCGGAGCGGGGCGTGGGGCACCTGGTGATGGTCGGCTCCATGGCCGGGCGCGTGGGGGTGGCCAACGAGGCGGTGTACGCGGCCACCAAGGGCGGGCTGCTGGCCTTCGCCGACAGCCTGCGCTACGAACTCGCCGCCACCCGCGTCGGGGTGACGGTGGTCCTGCCGGGCGCGGTGGACACCCCGTTCTTCACCACGCGGGGCGTCCCGTACCACCGCGACCATCCGCGCCCGGTGCCCCCCGAACGGGTGGCCGAGGTGGTGTGGCGTGCGGTCGTACGCGGCCGGGACGACGTGTTCGTACCGGGCTGGCTGGCGATGCCCGCCCGGGTGCACGGTGCCGTGCCCGGTTTCTTCCGCGCGCTGGCCAAGCGGTTCGGCTGAGCCCGTGCTGGCACTGTCGATCTGCCTGGCGCTGCTGGCCGCCCTCGGCAACGCCGGGGCGTCGGTCCTCCAGCGGCAGGGTGCGGCCGCCACCGGCCCCGAGCCGGCCTCGGCGCGGCGTGGCTCGTGGATGGCGGGACTGGTGCACCGGCGGGTGTGGGTGTGGGGCGCGGCGCTGCTCGCGGTGTCGGGCGTCCTCCAGGCGCTCGCGCTGGCCACCGGCCCGTTGTCCGTGGTCCAGCCGGTGATGAGCACGGAGCTGATGTTCACGCTGGTGGTCGGGGGCTTCGTGTTCCGGCGCAGCCCGGACACCCGCACCCGGTGGGCGTTCGCCGCCATGGCGGTGGGCCTGGCCGTGTTCCTGGCGCTGGCCGATCCGACGGGCGGCCGGGCCACGGTGCCCCTGGCGGACTGGGCGTGGACGGCCCTGGGCGCGGGCGCGTTCGTGGCCGTCCTCGGGGTGGTCGCGCTGCGGCTGCCGTCGTCGTCGAGGGCGGCCGTGCTGGGCACGGCGACCGCGACCGGGTTCGCGTGCACGGCGGCGCTGCTCAAGGACGCGCTGGGCCGGCTCCCGGACGGCGTGGACGAGGTGCTCACGACGTGGCAGCCGTACGCCGCCGTGGGCGTGGGCCTGGCGAGCTTCGTGCTGCTCCAGGTGACGCTGCGGGCGGGCTCGCTGGTGGCCTCGCAGCCCGCGCTGACCCTGGGCGACGCGCTGCTGAGCGTGGTGCTGGGCGTGACGCTGTTCGCGGAACGGGTCCACCTGGGCTGGCGGGTGGTGTTCGAGGCGCTGGCGCTCGCGGTGCTGGTGGCCGGGTGCGTCCAGCTCGCCAGGTCCCCGCTCGTCACGGACGACCCCGAGAGCCAGGAGCGGCGGTGGTGAACGCACGCGCGCCCCTGGTGGCGGCGGGCGCCGTCGCCGCCTGGCACATCGGCCCCGCCGCGACCTGGCTGCCCGGCGCCCGCGCCGCGCTGTGGCCGGGGCTCGACGGGCGCGGCGACCCGTCGCACGTGGCGCTCACCTTCGACGACGGTCCCGATCCCGAGAGCACGCCCCGGTTCCTGCGCGCCTTGGACGCCCTGTCCGTACGGGCCACGTTCTTCGTGCTGGGCGGCCGGCTGGCCCGCCACCCCGCGCTCGGGCGGCTGATCGCGGCGGAGGGTCACGAACTGGCCGTCCACGGCTGGCGCCACGACCGGCCCTGGTGGCCCCGCCCGCTGCGGGACGCCCGCGACCTGGCGCGGACGGCGGACCTGGTCGCCGAAGCGGCCGGACGGCGGCCCCTGTGGTACCGGCCCGCGTACGGCGTCCTGACAGGTGGCCGCTGGGCCGCCGCCCGGGCCGCCGGGCTGCGCACGGTGCTGTGGTCGGCGTGGGGGCGCGACTGGACGGCGGAGGCGACGGCGCGGAGCGTGCACGCCGAGGTGGCGAGGACGCTGGCGGGTGGCGGGACGGTGCTGCTGCACGACTCCGACGTGGTCAGCGCGCCGGGGGCGTGGCGGTCCGCGCTGGGCGCGCTGCCGGACCTCGTCGCGGACTGCCGGCGGCGGGGCCTGCGGGTGGGGCCCCTCGCGGACCACGGCCTGATCGAATAGCTCATACATTCGATTTGCTCGTACGCTGAGAGCATGACCGCGCACGTGCAGGGCTCCCTCTTCGACCAGACCGACGACATCCGCCTGGGACCGCTGGCCGGCCTCCGGCGCACCGTGCTGGGCGACGGGGCGTGGATCGACCTGCTGCCGGGGTGGCTGCACGGCGCCGGCGCCCTGTTCGAGGCGCTCGCCGAGAGCGTCCCGTGGCGCGCGGAGCGGCGCACGATGTACGACCACGAGGTCGCCGTACCGCGGCTGCTGGCCTACTACGGCGAAGGGGACCCGCTGCCGCACCCGGTGCTCGCCGAGGCCCGCGCCGCCCTGTCCGCGCACTACGCCGCCGAACTGGGCGAGCCGTTCACCACGGCCGGGCTCTGCTACTACCGGGACGGCCGGGACAGCGTCGCCTGGCACGGCGACCGGATCGGACGCGGATCGCGCGAGGACACGATGGTCGCCATCCTGTCGGTCGGGGAGCCCCGCGACCTGGCGCTGCGCCCCCGCCGGGGCGGGCCGTCCCGGCGGGTGCCGCTCGGCCACGGCGACCTGATCGTGATGGGCGGGTCCTGCCAGCGGACCTGGGAGCACGCCGTCCCCAAGACCGCCAAGGGGGTCGGCCCCCGGATCAGCGTCCAGTTCCGCCCCCGGAACGTCGGCTGAGCGTTCCTAGCGGACGGTGCTCACGAGCTGGGTGCGCAGCTCGTAGCGCGCCCCGACGACCGCCAGGCTGCCCGCCTCCACCCGGGCGGCGAGGTCCGGTTCGGCGCGCAGCAGCCCGCGTACGAGGCGTACGTTCGCCGTGATCGTCGCGTCGATCCGGGCGTCCCCCGTCTGCCCCCGGTCGATGGCGGGCCGGATCCGCTCGGCGACGTAGTCGATGTGGGCGGGCGGCCGCTCACCGGTCTCGTCCGCGCGCACCGCCGCCGCCACGGCCCCGCACGACTGGTGGCCCAGCACCATGACCAGCGGGGTGCCCAGCTCGATGACGCCGTAGGCGATGCTGCCGAGCACCGCCTCGTCCAGCACCTCGCCCGCCGAACGGACCGTCATCAGGTCGCCCAGGCCCTGGTCGAATATGAGCTCGGGCGGGACGCGGGAGTCTATGCACCCCAGCACCACGGCGAAGGGGCGCTGTCCCGAGACGGCCGCCACCCGGGCCGCCTCGCCCTCGTGCGGATGGACCTGGTGCCGCGCGTGCCAGCGCCGGTTGCCCTGGACCAGCGCGCGCAGCGCCTCCTGAGGGGTGCGGGGGCGCGTCCCGCCGGTCCGCGGCGCCGCCACGGCGGACGGGGAGCCGGTGGCGAGCCCCGCGCCGAGGGCCGCGGTGGAGCCGAGCACCGCCCGCAGCAGCGCGCGGCGGCCACGGGGAGCGGGAAGGGGCAGGGTCACGGGAGTGTCGCCCGGATGCGTCGTCACGCCACGGAACGTACGTCCGCGTGTTCGGTGATTGTTCGAGTTTGATCACCTGTTGAGCCACCTATGGCCGACGTATGGCCGTACTTTGGGCGAACGATGGATTCCCCCCGACCACGCGGCTCGGGCCCGCACGCCGGGCGTGGTCGGACGGCGACCGGCGGTCACTCATGGTCGCCATGGGCCAAGCGGTGTTAGAAAGGGGAGCGTGGTCCACTTTTTCGACCGATTCCGTGGTGCCTCGGTTCGGTCACTGGCCGAGAGGCGCCCACGGAGCGTCGCGGGACAGGTCTTCGTCCTCCAGGTGGCGCTCGTCGTGCTGCTGGTGCTCGGCGCGGTCCTGGCACTGCTCCTCCAGTCGCGCAGCGACAGCGACCGGGAAGCCCGCAACCGCTCCATCGCGGTCGCCGAATCCTTCGCGCACTCCCCGGGCCTCGAAAACCTGCTGAAGACCCACCCCGACCCGTCGAGCGTCCTCCAGCCGCTCACCGAAACCGCCCGCAAGAGGGCCGGGGTCGACTTCATCGTCGTGATGGACACCAAGGGCATCCGCTACACCCACCCCCAGCCCGAGCGGATCGGCGGACGGTTCGTCGGCACCATAGAGCCCTCCCTCGCGGGCCGCGTCCACACCGAGAGCGTCGACGGGCCCCTCGGCGAGGAAGTCCAGGCCGTCGTGCCCGTCAGGGGCGCGAACGGGGACGTCATCGCCCTCGTCTCGGCCGGCCTGGAAGTCCGCAACGTCACCGGCGTCGTCAACCGGCAGTTGCCCGTCATCCTCGCCACCAGCGCCGCCGGCCTCGCCGTCGCCACCGCCGGCACCGCCCTGGTGGCCCGGCGGCTGCGCCGCCAGACCCACGGCCTCGGCCCCACCGAGATGACCCGGGTGTACGAACACCACGACGCCGTGCTGCACTCCGTGCGCGAGGGCGTCGTCATCGTCGGCGGCGACGGCCGGCTCCTGCTCGCCAACGACGAGGCCGAACGCCTGCTCCAACTGCCCCCCGACGCCGAGGGCCGCAGCGTCAAGGACCTGCCGGGCCTTGACCCGGGCATGGCCGAACTGCTCTGCTCCGGCCGCGTCGCCACCGACGAGGTCGTCCCCGCCGCCGACCGGCTGCTCGCCGTCAACCAGCGCCACACCGACCGCCACGGCGGCCCCGCCGGGACCGTCGCCACCATCCGCGACACCACCGAGCTGCGCGCCCTCACCGGCCGCGCCGAGGGCGCCCGCAGACGACTCAACCTGCTGTACGACGCCGGGGTCGGCATCGGCACCACCCTCGACGTCGTCCGCACCGCCGAGGAACTCGCCCAGGTCACCGTCCAGCGCTTCGCCGACTTCGTCACCGTCGACCTGGCCGACCCCGTCCTGCGCGGTGAGGAGCCGAGCGGGACCGCCGCCGACATGCGCCGCACCGCCGTCGCCGGCATCCGCGACGACCACCCCCTCTACCCGCGCGGCAAGATGATCGGCTTCGTCCCCTCCACGCCCCAGGCACGCGGCTACGGCACCGGCCGGGCGGAACTGGTGCCCGACCTGTCCCAGGCCCCCGGCTGGCAGGCCCAGGACCCCGAGCGGGCCGCCCGGATCGTCGAGTACGGCATCCACTCGCTCATCGCCGTCCCCCTCAAGGCCCGCGGCGTCGTCCTCGGCGTCGCCAACTTCTGGCGCTCCGAGAAGCCCGAACCCTTCGAGGAGGAGGACCTCGCGCTCGCCGAGGAGCTCGTCGCCCGCGCCGCCGTCTGCATCGACAACGCCCGCCGCTACACCCGCGAACACGCCATGGCCGTCACCCTCCAGCGCAGCCTGCTGCCGCGCGCCCTGCCCGAGCAGAGCGCCCTGGAGGTCGCCCACCGCTACCTGCCCGCCCAGTCGGGCGTCGGCGGCGACTGGTTCGACGTCATTCCCCTGCCCGGCAGCCGCGTCGCCCTCGTCGTCGGCGACGTCGTCGGACACGGCCTGCACGCCGCCGCCACCATGGGCAGGCTGCGCACCGCCGTGCACAACTTCTCGACCCTCGACCTGCCCCCCGACGAACTCCTCGGCCGCCTCGACGACCTCGTCGGCCGCATCGACCAGGACGAGGACGAGGACGACACCGGCGCCGCCGGAATGACCGGCGCGACCTGCCTGTACGCCGTGTACGACCCCGTCACCCGGCGCTGCTCCATGGCCCGCGCGGGACACCCGCTGCCCGCACTGATCCGCCCCGGCGGCGACGTCGAGTTCCCCGACCTCCCGGCCGGGCCGCCGCTCGGCCTGGGCGGCATACCCTTCGAGACCGCCGAACTGGACCTCGCCGAGGACAGCCAGATCGTCTTCTACACCGACGGGCTGATCGAGGACCGCACCCGTGACATCGACGTCGGCATCGAACTGCTCCGCAAGGCACTCGGCCGGCCCGCCGCCACCCCCGAGGAACGCTGCCGACTCGTGCTCGACGAGCTGCTGCCCGCCCACCCCAAGGACGACGTGGCCCTGCTCGTCGCCCGCACCCGCGCGCTCGGCGGCGACCGCGTCGCCGACTGGGACGTGCCCTTCCACCCCGGCGCCGTCGGCGGCATCCGCTCCGCCGCCGTGCGCAAGCTCACCGACTGGGGCCTGGACGACCTGTCCTTCGCCGCCGAGCTGATCCTCAGCGAGCTGATCACCAACGCCATCCGCTACGGCGCCGCCCCCGTCCGCGTACGCCTGATCCACGACCGCGGCCTGACCTGCGAGGTCGCCGACCACAACAGCACCTCGCCCCACCTGCGGTACGCCGCCACCACCGACGAGGGCGGCCGCGGCCTCTTCCTCGTCGCCCAGCTCGCCGAACGCTGGGGCACCCGCTACACCGCCCAGGGCAAGGTCATCTGGGCGGAACTCCCGCTCCCCGGCACCGGTTCCACACCGGGGGACGGCACCGGGACCCTGCCGTTCGACGTCCTCAACGCCGGTCTCATCTGACCGGCCCCATCCGAGGAGGGACGCTTGTTCAGCCCCCACGGCCCGACCCTCCGCGAACTCGCCACCCAGGCGCTCTCCTCCACGCGGACCGGCTACGACCTGCTCGCCCCCAAGTTCGACCACACCCCGTACCGCACCCCCGGCCGCGTGCTGGACGCGGTCGCCGGCGCCCTCCGGCCGCTCGGACCGTTCCCGGCGGGCCTCGACGTGTGCTGCGGCACCGGAGCCGGCGTGGGCGTCCTGCGCGAGCTGTGCCAGGACCAGGTGACGGGCGTCGACTTCAGCGCCGGCATGCTCGCCGAGGCCCGCGCCGCCCACCCGGCGGCGCCCGGCACGTCCCCCGCACTCCACTGGGTACGCGCCGACGCCCGCGCCCTACCGTTCCGCTCCGCCTTCGACCTCGCCGTGAGCTTCGGCGCGTTCGGGCACTTCCTGCCGGCCGAGCGGCCCCGCCTGTTCGCCGGGGTGCACCGGGCGCTGCGGCCCGGCGGCCGGTTCGTCTTCCCCGTGCCCGCCCCGCCCCCGGTCGGCTCCCTCCCCTACTGGGAACTGTGGGCGTTCGACGCCGCCATGCGGATGCGCAACCTGCTGTGGCGGCCGCGCTTCATCATGTACTACCGCACCTTCCGGCTCGCCGACGTGGTCGCGGAACTCACCCGCGCCGGCTTCACCGTGGAGCTGTCCCCGCTGGAGGAGTTCGGCCGGCGGCCCGACGGAGCGCCCCGCTGCCGCCTGGTGACCGCGCTGCGGCCATGAGCCACCTGGGTGACGGCCGCTTGCGGAGGCCGTGAACAGTTGGTCGAGTGGGAAACCGGTCCGCCCGGTGTCGCGCCGCGCCGAATCCGCTGGGGCGCGCGGACAACGGCACCGGCCCGTTTCACCTCTTCGGTGTCGTACCAGTGGTTTCCCGAGAGGCAGTGAAGAAGACATGGCCGTCGGCGCATCGAGTGTCACCGTCCCACCGGAGCCGGGGGACGGTCCCGGACCCGGGCGTGAGCGGGGCGGCGGCGACCCGCGCGCCTCACGCACCGTCCCGTGGGCGGCCCTCCTGGCCGCGCTGCCGCTCGGCCTGCTCGCCGCCGCGTCGTACCTCGGCCGGTACGTCCGCCCCAGCGCCGACGAATGGTGCTTCCTGCCCGTCGTGCGCGACGGCGGCATCTCCCGCCTGGTCGGGAAGTTCTACGTCACCGACAACGGGCGCGTCGGCAACGGGCTGCTCGTCGGGCTGTACGCCAAGTTCCCGGTCGCCGGGCACCAGTGGTACGCCCTGGTCAGCGGCGTCCTCATGCTCGGGCTGCTGTGGGCGCTCACCACGCAGGTGCTGCGCCGCGCCGGGCAGAGCGTGCCGCGCGGGGTGCCCCTGCTGGTCGCGTCCATGATCACGGCGGTGTTCCTCTTCGCCACCCAGAACACGTACAAGACGTTCTTCTGGCCCGCCGCCTCCGTCTCGCACACCCTCGCCCCGGTCCTCGCCTGCGCGGCCGCCATCCCGCTGCTGCGGGCCCGCGGCCGGGGCGGGCGGATCGCCGCGCTCGTCGTCGTGCTGCTCGCGGGCGTGTTCATGGGCACGCTCTCCGAAGAGGCGTCCGTGGTGGCCCTGGTGGTGCTCTCGGGCGTCGTCCTATTCGCCGGCCGGCTCTTCACCGAACGGGTCAGGGCCTTCGCCCGGGGCTGGTCCCTCGTCGGTATGGCCGGTGTCGCCATCGGCACGATCGTGCTCGTGACGTCCCCCGGTTCGCGCAACCGCCGCGACAGGTACGGTGCCGAGACCACCTCCATGATCGCCCCCGAATCGCTGCTCGCCTCGCTGCGGGCGTACGTCCGCATCCTGGAGACCATCCTGACGACGTGGCAGTACGCGGGCGCCGTCGCCGCCGGTCTGCTGCTCGGCCTGCTGGCGCGCGCCACCGCCCGCCGGGAGCGGCGGGTCCTGCTGCCGTGCCGGCCGCTGATGCTGACCGGCCTCGGCGCGCTGGCGTTCCTCGTCTCCGGCTACCTGTGCACCGTCATCACGTACCCGGTCTTCGGCCCCCGCGTGGTGAGCGCGGAGCGCACCTGGAACGACTACCTGCTGCTCTACGTGGTGCTGCTGGTGGCCGCCGGTGCCTTCCTGGGGCGGGCGCTGCGGCTGCGCGGTGTCCGCACCGGAGCGGTCACCGGCCTGGCCGCGGCCGTCTGCGCGGTCACCGTCCTGGGGCTCGCCGCCCCGCTGTACGAGCTGGGCCACGACATGCGGGTACGGGCGCAGAAGTGGGACCGCCAGGACCGGTGGCTGCGGGAGCGGGCGGCCGAGGGCGCGAAGGTGCTGCCGTACAAGCCGGTGTCGGTCAGCGGGATGCTGGAGCCGTTCAGCGCCAACGGCACCAGGATCTGGCCCGCGCAGTGCGTCGCCGACTACTACCACCTGGACAAGGTCACTCGCGGGACGCGCCTTCCCTGACCCGCTCCTCCCCGGGCGGCTGCCGCGACGCGGAACGGCGCGTGGCGGCCGCCCCGGAGGTGATGGCCCAGCGGGCGAGGACGAAGGAGAGCGGGGTGACCAGGAGCCCGGCGGCGATGGCCGCCAGGTTCTCGTCCATCCCCAGCCGGCTCACCGCGAGATGGAGCAGGATGCCGCTGCCCACCACGTTGGCCGCGCCCGACAGCGGATAGCGGGCGAAGGCCCGCCACGTGGGCCTGGTGCGGACGGTGACGTACGAGTTGAGCAGGAACGAGCCGACGACGCTCACCGCGTACCCGATGACGTGGGCGGCGAGGTACGGCAGCCAGATGTTGAGCGTGGCGTACACGCCGAAGTAGACGGCGGTGTTGGCCAGCCCGATGAGGCAGAAGGAGACGAACTGTCCGAGGACGGCGGGCTTCACGGCTTCGGCCGGGCCCGTCCCGCCGGCTCCAGCGGCGTCTCGCGCGGGTCCCGGCGGCGCGGGCGGGCCGCGGACGTGTCCGTCTCCCGCACCACGTAGTGCGGGCGGCGCTTGGCCTCGTGGTAGATCCGGCCCACGTATTCGCCGATGACACCGAGCGTGGCGAGCTGGATGCCGCTGAGCGCGACGATCGCGGTGATGAGGGTCGCGTAACCGGGCGTGTCGACACCGTTCAGGACCGCGTTGGCGACGATCCAGAGCGCGTAGACGAGCGCGGACAGGAACAGCCACAGGCCGGTGTGGATGGCCAGCCGCAGTGGCCGGCTGTTGAACGACAGCAGCCCGTCGATGCCGTAGTTGAGCAGCCGCCGGCCGCCCCACTTGGACCGGCCGGCGGCCCGCTCGACGTTCTCGTAGGTGAAGCTGACGGTGTCGAATCCGATCCAGGAGAACAGGCCCTTGGAGAACCGGTTGCTCTCCGGCAGGGAGAGCAGCGAGTCGACCGCGCGGCGCGACAGCAGCCGGAAGTCGCCCGCCCCGTCGATGACTTCGACGTCCATGAAGCGGCGGACCAGCCGGTAGTAGGCGCGGCTCAGCGCCGTCCGCACGGCGCCCTCCCCGGACCGGTCGCGCTGGGCGATCACCTGGTCGTAGCCGTGCCGGTGCAGCTCCAGCATGCGGGGGAGGAGCGCGGGAGGGTGCTGGAGGTCGGCGTCCATGAGCACGACCACCTCGCCCCGGGACATGCGCATACCGGCGAGCAGCGCGGACTCCTTGCCGAAGTTGCGGCTGAAGGAGGTGTAGCGCACGCGCCCGTCGGCCGCCGCCAGGTCCCGCAGCCGGTCCACGGTCCGGTCGCCGCTGCCGTCGTCGACGTAACACACCTCGAAGGTCACGCCGGTGGGTTCGACAGCGGCTATCAGGGCGGTGTGGAAGGCGTCGATCACCTCGCTCTCGTCGAAACACGGGACGACGACCGACATATGGACCATGGGCTGCTCACTCCATGCACTGGTGTGCGGGGCGGCGGCCGGGAGTTCGGGGCCGCCGCATAGGGAGGATGGCCATGGGGCCACCGGGGTTGCCTGCACCGGGCGATGGACTTCGCCCGCCGCGGCCACCCGTGCAGCCAGTGGAGCGCGGCGGCGGCGCCCGCACAGCCCCACGCCGTCCACTCGGGTGAGTGCGTGACCGCCGGTGTCCACGCACGCGTGCGTCCGCCCCGTCACCCGGACTGCGGGGGACGGGGCGGATATGGGTGGGCGTGGGGCGTCGGGCGGGGCGGGACCTGGATCAGGACGAGCCCTTCCCGACCTCCTTGTTGATGGCGGCCGGCGAGTCGTACTCCTTCTCGGGGAGCGACTTCAGGGCGTCCATGACCTTCTTGTCGGCCTTGTGCTTCTGTGCCTGGTCGACGATCTCCTTCTTCGAAGCCGGGTAGTTGACGCCGCCGAGGGCCTTCTGCATTTCGATGGGGTTCACAGCCATGGTCGAGGGGTACCCCCGCGCGCGAACCGGATACCGGGACCAAAGTCCATGTCACGACAATGGAGCACAAGCCCCTTTTTCCCCACGCAGCGCGAATCCGTCACGGTTGCATCACAATGTCGTGTGAGAGCCGGAGAGTGCGGGCACATCCATGTGCGGGAGGGCGACCCGGTTCGGGGGCCGGCGCATCGCCCGGCCTCGGGGCGACCGGCCTGGAGCAGGCACCGGCGTCCCTCTCTCCTTGCTTCGTGGCGTGGGAAAGGCAGGTACGTTCATGCTGTTGGCGCATCCCGCAGTGCTTCGTGAGCTCGTAGCCCGTTACGAATCCCTGTGCACCGCCTCCCAGGAGCTGGCCCTCGCGCCCGACCTGAAACGACGGCTCGACGATGTCACGTACACGCTGTGCGTGACCACCGGAACGCGGCACCTGGACCAAGCGCTGGCCGCCGCGCGGGCGAGGCTGGCGGCCACAGCCGCGGTCACGGCCACCGCCGCGGCGACGGTCACAGCCGCGGCCGGTACGGCCGCCGCGGCGCCGGCGGCGGGCACCGCCACCTGACGCGGGGAGAACTTTCGGCGGCCCCGGCCCAGGGGTTGACCGGGGCCGCCACGGGTGTCCGCGGGGAGTGCGGAGCGCCCGGTCGGAACACCAGGGGCGACGCGAGGAGGGAGCGTCGTCGCCGGTGTTCTGTCCCGTTCCCCGGGCGTGTGTCACCGGGGTGTCCGAGCAGTAAATATATTTACCGTCCAGTAAGCAAGCGCATGAAAAATTTCATGCCTTGGTGACGCGTGAAAGCGGCGGAAAACGCCCTTGCGGCGGGCCCCGGGAGGGATCGGCCGGTGCGGTTCAGTCGTCGAGGAAGAAGTTGTGCTGCTCGGCGGCCTGCTCGTACCCCTCCAGCCGCAACTGCGTCCGCTCCGGGTTCGCGTCCGCCATCGCCTGGAGCACGGAGGCCGCGAGGACGCCGGGCGCCGCGTACGAGTCGAAGACCAGCCGTGACCCCGTCCCGGCCGTCAGCGTCACGTCCGCCTCGTCCACCAGCGGCCCGAGCGTCAGGTCGGTGATCAGCGCGATGCGCAGCCCCGCCCGGCGCGCCGCCCGCATCGCGGCCAGGGTCTCGTGGGCGTGCCGCGGCATCGCGAAGGCCAGCACCCACGTCCCGCCCGCCTCCCGGGACTGCAACAGCGCGTCGTAGGCGACGCTGCCGCCCCGGGTCACCAGCCGCACATCGGGGTGGATGCGGCGTGCCGCGTACGCGAAGTACTCCGCGAGCGACACCGAGATGCGCAGACCCAGGATCGTCAAGGGCACCGAAGTGGCCAACTCGCGACCGACGTCGAGGATCTGGGCCGGGTCGGCCAGCAGGCGGCGCAGATGCTCCAGGTTCTCGATCTCCGCGTCGATGGCGGCCTGGAGCTCGTTGCGGCGGATCTCCTCGCGCGTGTCCGGGGCGCCGGCCACCGCGCTGAGCGCGATGGGCTGCAGCGCCTCCCGGAGCGCGGGGAACCCGCTGTACCCCAGGGACGTCGCGAACCGCGTCACCGACGGCTGGCTGACGCCCACGCGCTCCGCGAGGTCGGTGATCGACAGGAACGCGGCCTCGGTGAGGTGGTCGATGATGTACTGGGCGATGCGGCGTTGGGCGGGCGACAGCCGGTGACCGCCGAAGAGCGCCATGACCCGGTCCATGGGAACGGCCGGGGCCGCCTCCGCCGTGGGGGACGGCTTGCCCGGTGTGATCGCGGCCGCCTGCGCGCGTGCCTGCTGCCCTGATGGCACCGGTGTGCCTCCTTCGTGTCCCGGTCCCGCTCAACATAGCTCAACCGCCCCGGCCGCTCCCCGGCTCACCGATGTGCGTGACGCGGCCGCTCGGGAGCATGCTGGCTGTGTGCCCCGGCACCGCGCCGCCCCCGCCCGCGCGCCCCCCTCACGCGCGCCCCGCACGGCGCCGCCGGGTACCGCCCGCTGAGTAAGGCTGCGACATGCCAGGGAAACCGCACAGCAACGGCAACGGCACGGGCGCCCCGACCGGCACGGGCGCCGGGACGGGCGCGGGCGTCGGCACGGGCGCGGGCGTCGGCACGGGTGCCGAGACCGGCACGGGTGCCGGGACCGCGTCCGGCACCGGCGACGGCACCCGAGCCGCGTCCGGCACAGGTGACGGCACCGGCACCGGCACCGGAACCGGCGCCTCGGCCGGTACGCGCGCCGCGACCGCCGGCGCCGGCGCGCGCGCCGCGACCGGCGTCGGCGTGCCCGGCGCGCCCGCCCTGGAGCTGGCGCGGGCGGCGGTCGGTGCCGTTGAGGCGACCGGGGGGTTCGCGGGTGGGGTGTACCTCCGTACCGGTGCTCCGGGGCTGTTGCGGCTGGCCGTGCTCGCGGGGCTGCCGGCCACGCTGTTCCACCCCTGGTGGCGCATGCACATCAACCGGCCCTTCCCGGTGGCCGAGGCCTACCGCTCCGGCATGGCGGTCCACCTCGCCGACGCCGAGGAGGCCATGCGCCGGTACCCCCAGCTCATGGCGGGCCTGCCCTTCCCCTTCGGGTCGCTGTACGAACCGGTCGCGTACGGCCGCGAGACGTTCGGCGTACTCGTGGTGCTGCGGGCCGCCACCCCCGGCCGCCCGGTCGACCCCGGCGACCGGCGCCGGATGCGCCAGGCCGCCCAGGACCTCGGCACGCGACTGGCCGGCCTCGCCGCCCGGGGCACCCCCGTCGCCTGGGACGGCCCGCCCGTCAGCGTCCAGCTCCCCGCCCGTGCCACCCCGCCCGTGCGGACGGGCCACCTGGACTGGGACACCGCGACCGGAGCCGTCACCACGGACGAGGCGTTCCGCACGATGCTGGGCGCCGCCCCGGACACCCCCACGCCCACCATCGACGCCCTCGCCGCGCTGCTCGCCCCCGAGGACACGTACGGCCTGTGGACCGTCGCCCATCAGCTCGGCGACCCCGGACACCCCCGCACCCGACGCATCTGGCTGCACGCCCTCGACGGCCGCCCCTGCCTCCTGGAGCTGACCGGGGACGACCGGCGACTTCGCGGAACCCTCGTCGACCCCGGGGCCGGGCCCGTCGTCGCCGCCGCGGCCGACCGGCTGCCGGGCGGGGTGTGCTCGCTGGACCGGCTCGGGCGGATCACGTTCGTCAGCCGCACCGCCGAGACCCTCCTCGGCCGAGGCCGGCCCGAACTCGTCGGGCGCCCGCTGTGGGAGGCGCTGCCCTGGTTCGGGAAGCCCGCCTACGAGGACAGCTTCCGCGCGGCCCTGCTCTCCGACGAGCCCGTCCACTTCCTGGCCCACCGCGACGGCGAGACCTGGCTGTCGGTCTCCCTCCACCCCGGCCACGAGGGCCTGACCATGACCCTCGCCGCCGCCGAACAGCCCGCCTACACCCCCGGATCGGTCGTCGCGCCCGGCGCCGGGCTCGGCTCCCCGGCCGACCGCGCGTCCATGCTGTACCGCCCCGTCGCCCTCGCCATCGCGCTCACCGAGGCCGTCACCGCCCGGCAGGTCTCCGCCGTCGTCACCGAGGAACTGCTGCCCGCGTTCGGCGGCCGCCAGCTCGCGATCTACCTCCTGGACGAACGCCAGCTCCGCCTCGCCTGGGAGACCGGCTTCCCGCAGGGCTTCCTCGACCGCTTCGACGGAGTCGGGCTCGACGCCCGGCTGCCCGGCGTCGAAACCCTCACCACCGGCCGGCCCATCTTCTTCGAGTCCATGCAGCGGCTCGCCGCCGCCTACCCCGGCATCCCCCTGGACGCCAACGTCGGCGCGCGCGCCTTCCTGCCCCTGATCGCCTCCGGCCGCCCCGTCGGCTCCTGCATCCTCGGCTTCGACCAGCCGCGCGGCTTCAGCCCCGAGGAACGCACCGTCCTCACCGCCCTCGCCGGACTGATCGCCCAGGCCCTCGAACGCGCCCGGCGCTACGACTCCGAGGCCGCCCTCGCCCGTGGCCTCCAGGACGCCCTGCTGCCGCACCGGCTGCCCCGCCTCCGCGACGTCGACACCGCCGGCCGCTACCTCCCCGGCACCCAGGGCATGGAGGTCGGCGGCGACTGGTACGACGTCGTGGAGACCGGGCAGGGCATCGCGCTCGTCATCGGCGACGTCCAGGGTCACGGCGTTGCCGCCGCCGCCACCATGGGCCAGTTGCGCAGCGCCGTACGCGCCTTCGCCCTCAGCGGCCACGACCCCGAGGAGGTGATGAGCGGCACGAACCGGCTGCTCATCGACCTCGACGCCGGACAGTTCGCCACCTGCTGCTACGTCGTGCTCGACGCGGCGACCGGCGCCATGCGGGCGGTGCGCGCCGGCCACCTCCAGCCCCTGCTGCGTCACCCGGACGGCACAACGGACGTCCTCGACCTGCCGGGCGGCGTCGTCCTCGGCATCGACCCCGAGGCGTCCTACCCGGTCACCGAACTGCGGCTCGCGCCCGGCGGGGTCCTCGCCCTGTACACCGACGGGCTCGTCGAACGGCCCGGAACCGACATCGACCTGGGCATCGAGCGGCTTCGCCGCGCCCTCGCCGGAGTCGGCGCGTCCCCCCTCGGAGACACCGCGGAGCGGCTCATCCGCGAGGCCACGTCCGCGGGCGACCGGCCCGACGACATCGCCCTGCTCCTCGCCGCCCGCCGCCCCGACGGCGGCCCCGGCCGGAGCCGCCCGGTATGAGCGCGGTTGTGCCGGGCGCAGCGCCGACCGACCATGGGGAGACGTAAGAAGGCAGGTGCCATGAGCGCGGTGTACGCGGCCGAGGGTGCCGACTTCCGCGGCCCCCTCGACGTCACGAAAGCGGCGACGGCCGTCCTGGACGCCGACGGCACGATCGTCGGCTGGAACCCGGCGGCCCACGCCCTGCTGGGCTACCCCCCGCCCGAGGCGGTGGGCCGCCCCCTCGGCACGTTCATCGTCGACCGCCCCGGCGAGTACCACCTGGCCACACCCCTCCCCGGCGCGGCACAGGCCCGGCGCCAGGTCCTCCACATGCGCCACCGCGACGGCCACATCATCCGCGTGGCGACCGCGAGCCTGCCCCTGTCCCACGGCGGCACCGGCCCCGCCAAGCTGGTCGCGGTGGCCGACGCGGACGAGACGGAGCGGTGGGAGGCCCTCCAGTCGATGCTCCGGGGCCTGGCCACCCAGTCGCCCGTCGGCCTCGCCATCTACGACACCGACCTGAGGGTCGTGTGGACCAACCACGCGCTCTACCAGGAGATGGGCACCTTCCAGTACGCCGGACTCGCCCCCGACGAGATGGTCGCCGAAGGCGAGATCCTCTCCGACGGCTACCCGGGCACGCTCGCGGAGGTCATGCGCCAGGTGGTCGCCACCGGCGAGCCGGTCATCGAACTCCACTACAGCGGCCGCCCGCCCGCCGACCCCGAGCACGATCACGTCTGGTCCTGCTCGTACTACCGCCTCCAGGACGCCGACGGCCGTCCCCTGGGCGTCTGCGAGGAGACGGTGGACATCACCGACCGCTACCTCGCCCAGCAGCGCCTGGACCTCCTCGTACGGGCCGGCGGCCGGGTCGGCACCTCCCTGGACATGACCCGCACGGCGCAGGAACTCTCGGTCGTCGCCGTCCCGCAGTTCGCCGACGGCATCACCGTCGACCTCATCGACGTCGTCCTGGAGGGCGAGCAGCCGACCCCCGGAACGGCGACCGCCCGGCGCGTCGTACGGGTGTGGGAAGGGCCCGCCTCCGCCGACCGCGACGCCCACCCCGCCCGGCGCCGGACCGTCGACCACCCGGCCGACTCCCTCCAGGCGCGCTGCCTGGCCACCGGGCGCCCCGTCCTCGACACGGGCACGGGCACCGTGCACTCGCGGCTCGCCGTGCCGCTGCGCACCGAAGGCGCCTCCCTCGGCGTCGTGACGTTCTGCCGCGACCGTCACCCCGACCCGTTCGAGTCGGGTGACCTCCTGGTGGCCGACGAACTCGTCGCCCGCGCCGCCGTCAGCATCGACAACGCCCGCCGCTTCACCCGCGAGCACGCCGCCGCCCTCACCCTCCAGCGCAGCCTGCTGCCCCGGCGCCTGCCGCAACTGACCGGCGTCGATGTCGCCCACCGCTACCTGCCGGCCGACAGCAGGGCGGGGGTGGGCGGCGACTGGTACGACGTGATCGCCCTGTCCGGCACCCGCGTCGGCCTCGTCGTCGGTGACGTGGTCGGCCACGGGGTGCGCGCCGCCGCCACCATGGGCCGCCTCCGCACCAGCGTGCGGGCGTTCGCGCGGCTCGACCTCCCGCCCGACGAACTCCTCACCCGCCTCGACGAACTCGTCACCCAGGACGCCCACGAACAGGCCGCCGTCCACACCCCCGGCTCCGGGACCGACGCCGACGACCCGGCGCTCGGCGTGACCTGCCTGTACGCCGTCTACGACCCGGTCGCCGGCCGGTGCAGCATGGCCCGCGCCGGCAGCCCCCTGCCGTCCGTCGTCGATCCCGCCACCGGAGCCGTCAGCCACCCCGACGTACCCGCCGGACCGCCGCTGGGGCTCGGCGGCCTGCCGTTCGAGAGCGCCGAGTTCGACCTCCCCGAAGGCAGCCTCATGGCGCTGTTCACCGACGGGCTCGTCCAGGGCCGTGACCGCGACCGCGACGCCGAACTCGACGCGCTGCACACCGTCCTCGCCGACCACGAGCGGCCCCTCGACGACCTGTGCGACCGGATCGTCACCACGCTGCTGCCCGGCCCCGTCGACGACGACGCCGCGCTCCTCCTCGTACGCACCCGCACCCTCGACAGCCACGAGGTGGCCGCCTGGGACCTGACCGACGACCCCGAGGTGGTCGGCCGGGCCCGTGCCCTGGCCACCGGGCAGGTCGACGCCTGGGGGCTCGACGGGGAGCTGTCCTTCACCACCGAACTCGTGGTCAGCGAACTCGTCACCAACGCCATCCGCTACGCCTCCGGCCCCATCCAGCTCCGGCTCATCCGCGACCGAAACCTGATCTGCGAGGTCTCCGACACCGGCCACACCTCACCGCACCTGCGGCGCGCCGGCAGCGAGGACGAAGGCGGCCGCGGCCTGTTCCTCATCGCGCAGATGACCCAGCAGTGGGGCACCCGCTACACCCCCACCGGCAAGACGATCTGGGCCGAGCAGCCGATCCCGCCGTGACGCGACGTCCGCCGTGTTTGCCGGGGCTCCGGCACGGAAACCCGGGGATGGTCCGAACGCACAGGAGGCCGCCATGGCAGTGTCCGAACAGATCAGCGACGCGCTCTGGGACGAATTCCACACCGTCGTCAACATGACCTCGCGCGAACTCCAGGAGTGGCTGAACGTCGAATCGGCCGGCGAGGAGACCGAAGAGGTCCCCGACCGCTCCGGGAAGCCCCTGGGCCGGCGCGTCCTGGAAATCCTCGGCAAGCGCCGCACCGACCTCACCGAGGACGACGTCGGCGTCATGCAGCGCGTCTGCGAGATCGTCCGCTCGCAGCGCGACCCGTCACTCGACCCCACAGCCGGGGGCACCGACTGGCGTCACGGCCTGATGGACATCGGCCACGACCCGCTCAAGCCGGCCTGACACCGGCCCCACGGATTCTCCCCCGGCCATAGCGCCCCCGCGAGGAGGATCCGTTGCGCCTGTACCACAGCCGCCCCACCGACCCCGGCCACCGCCGCAAGCGCCACGGGCGCGGCTTCCGCTACCTCGACCCCGCCGGGCGCCCGCTGCGCGACCCGGCGGAACTCGCCCGCGTCAAGGCCCTGGTCATTCCGCCGGCCTGGCGGGACGTCTGGATCTGCGCCCGCCCCAACGGGCACCTCCAGGCCGTCGGCACCGACGCCGCCGGGCGCCGCCAGTACCTCTACCACCCGCAGTTCCGCGCCGAGCAGGAGCAGGCCAAGCACGACCACGTCCTCGACGTCGCCGAGCGGCTGCCCGCCGTACGCGAGGCCGTCGAAGCCCACCTCGGCGACCGGGGACTGACCCGCCAGCGCGTCCTCGCCACCGCCGTACGCCTGCTCGACCTCGGCTTCTTCCGCATCGGAAGCGACCGCTACACCGACGAGAACAACAGCTACGGCCTGACCACCCTGCTGCGCGAACACTCCCGCTGCCAGTCCGGCGCGGTCGTCTTCACCTACCCCGCCAAGCACGGCAGGGAGCTCATGCAGACCGTCGCCGACCCCCCGACCTGCCGCACCCTCACCGCGCTGCTGCGCCGGCGCGGCGGCGGCGAGCGGCTCTTCGCCTACTGGGAACGGCCCGACTGGCACGACCTGAGCAGCGCCGACGTCAACGCGTACCTCAAGGACCTGGCCGGCCTCGACATCACCGCCAAGGACTTCCGCACCTGGCACGCCACCGTCATGGCCGCCGTCGCCCTCGCCGTCTCCCAGTCCGTCTCCCGCAGCGAGACCGCGCGCCGCCGCGCCATCGCCCGGGCGGCCCGCGAAGTCGCCGAATACCTCGGCAACACCCCGGCCGTCTGCCGCGCCTCCTACATCAACCCACGCGTGATCGAACTGTACGAGGAGGGCGTCACCGTCGCCGCCGCCCTGCCCCGCCTCGGCACCGAGGGCGCCTTCGGCATCCCCGCCACCCAGGGCCCCGCCGAGCGGGCCGTCCTGCACATGCTGCGCAGCGGACGCCCGCCCACCTGACCCCTCATCACGGCCAGGACGGCTCCTTGCGGGGCACCACCACCAGCTCCGACACCGCGCTGCCCACCGGCACCGACAGCGCGTACAGCACCGTGTCGGCCACGATGTCCGGACTCTGGAGCATCGACACGTCGGCGTCCGGGAACCGCTCCAGGATGAACGGCGTCTCCATGCCGCCCGCGATGATGCCCGTCACCCCGATGCCCGGGCAGTCCCGCTGCGCCTCCTTGAACAGCGTGTGCGTGAAGGCCCGCAGCCCCGACTTGCCCGCCGAATACGGCCCGGCCTCCGTCCACGTCCGGTTCGACGCGGTCGACAGGATGTTCACGATGTGGCCGCCGCCCCGGGCGACCATGCGGCGGTAGGACTCCAGGCACAGGTACATCGGCCCCAGCAGGTTCGTGGTGACGACCCGGGTCACCTCCTCCGCCGTGAGGTGCTCGATCGGCTTGGAGACGTCCACGGCCGCGTTGTTGACCAGCACGTCCACCGCCTGGCCTTCCCCGTCCAGCTCCCGGAACACCTCCGCCACGGCCCGTGCGTCCCGCACGTCCAGCTCCACGAACCGGGCGTCCCGCCCGTCCTCGGCCAGCTCCTCGCACAGCTCCCGCGCCTGCTCCTTGCGCACGTCCGCCACCAGGACGGACGCGCCCGCGCCCGCCAGCCGCCGGGTGATCGAGGCGCCCAGTCCACGCGCCCCGCCGGTCACCAGCGCCTGCCTGCCCCGAAGATCGCCGCCCATGCCTGCCTCCTCCACTGCCGGTTGCTGACTTCCACTGTGGCCTGCGCCACTACGGACGGCATGCCGGGCAGTCACTGTGAGCAAGCACACCAGAAGTGCCGAAAGCCCAGGTCAGACCCGAAAACGCGCCCCGCCACGCCGCTGACCAGGCCACTTCCCCCGTTCGCGGCACCGGCCCTTCTGCCACCATGGTCGACGCTGCCCGACCGCCTCCCACGAGGCGCGCGGCAGCAGACAGATCCGGTGGACCGGCCGTGCGACGCAGCAGATGGCCCCACTTCCGCCGAATTCCGCCATCCGAGTCCACCGGCTCGTCACCCCCGTAACGCACCGTGCCTTCTTCCTCCACGCCCTCCGCCCCTGCCCCCGCGCGCGCCGACCACTCGCCGTGGCGTTCCCTCAAGTACCGCAGCATGCGCTGGTGGTCCCTCGCGAACCTGGTGTCCAACGCCGGTACGTGGATGCAGCTCACCGTCCAGAACCTGCTGGTGCTCCAGATCACCGGCTCCGCCGCCGCGACCGGCCTGTCCCTGTCCGTGCAGGCCGCGCCCGGGCTCCTGGTGAGCGTCGCGGGCGGTGCCGCCGTGGACCGCTGGCCCCGGAAGCTGACCGCCGCCGTCAGCCAGGCGCTGCTTGGCGCGGTCGCCTTCACCACGGCCCTGCTCGTCGCGTTCGACCAGCTCAACCTGGGCGTCCTGATGGCGCTCGCCGCCGTCACCGGCCTCATCGCCACCATCGACGGGCCCGCCTGCGCGCTGCTCGGCAACGACCTGGTCCGCGCCGAGGACGTCCCCTCCGCCATCGGTGTCGGGTCCCTCGTCAGCAACGCGGGGCGGCTCGCCGGCGCGGGACTCGCGGGCCTCGCCGTCGGTGTCTTCGGCACGGCCGCCGCGTACGCCGCGAACGGCGTGTCGTTCCTCTTCGTCGCGGCCGTCATCCCCTTCCTCCGCCCGGTCGCGAACGCCGTCACCAAGGCCGCGCCGACGGCGCCGCGCGAGGACGACATGACCGTCCGGCAGGGCCTGGCCTTCTTCGCCCGCCGCCCCCGGCTCGTCGCCCTCGCCGGCATCAGCGGCATCAGCGCGATCTTCGGCCGCAACTACGGGCTCACCCTCGCCGTCCTCGTCACCGGACCGCTCGCGGGCGGCGCCGGCGCCTTCGGTACGGTCTCCACCGTCCTGGCCGTCGGCGGCATCGTCGGCGCCGTCCTCGGCGCACGGCTGCGCAAGCCGTCCGTACGCCTCGTGGGCACCCTGGCCGCCGCCGGCGGTCTGCTCCAGGTGGTGGCCGGGCTCTCCCCGTCCCTCGCGGTCCTGCTGGTCCTCGTCCTGCCGATGGCCGTCGTCGAGTCGGTCTCCGACACGGCCGGGACCACCGTCCTCCAGACCGACCCGCCCGCCCACATGCGCGGCCGCGTCCTCGGCGTCTGGAACAGCATCCGCACCATGTGGTCCCTGGCCGGCCCGCCGGCCCTCGGCCTCCTCATGGAGCTGGCCGGCGCCCGCGGTGCCCTGGTCGCGGGCGGCCTGCTCATCGCCGGCGCGATCGGCGCGGGCCACCTGCTGCGGCGCCGCCGCGTCCCGGAGCCGGTCCTGGTCCACACCCCTGCCCTCACGGACCGCCCGGCACTCTCCACGGCGGCCTGACGACCACGCCGTCCCCCGTTGTGGGCAGTCGTTCCGCACGGCGGAACGGGTGGGCACAACGGGACGGGGCGGCGCCCGTTCTCGGTCAGCCCGGGTGCGGGCCGGTGGGTCGGGCGGCCACCCCGGGTGGGGTGGGGCGGGGCCCCTCCGGGCTCACCTCCTCGAGGCCGGCGGCCTTGGGATACGGGCTCGGGAGCCCACGCTTCGCCGCCAACCTCTGCGGGGGCGACCCTGCACGGCCCCACCCGAGCCGTCGTCCGGGTGCGGGGCGTGGGGGCGCGGCTCCCGTGCCTTACCGGCCCGGTGGGCGGATCGGCGTCGCCGCTTGGGCGGCGCGGCGGGCCAGGAGAGTCGTGGAGCGGCCGTTGAGGTAGGGGAGGACCACCGCCTGGCCGCCCCAGGCGCGCAGCACCTCCGCCTCCGGGAGGTCCTCGGCGGAGTAGTCGCCGCCCTTGACCCACACGTCCGGCCGCAGCCGGCTCAGCAGCTCCGCGGGCGTGTCCCCGTCGAACACGGCGACCGCGTCGACGCTGCCCAGGCCCGCGAGGACCCGCACCCGGTCGGGGAGCGGGTTCAGCGGCCGGCCCGGGCCCTTCAGGCGTCCGACCGACTCGTCGGAGTTCACGCACACGATGAGGCAGTCGCCGATCCGCCGGGCGCTCTCCAGCAGGCCCACGTGGCCCGCGTGCAGCAGGTCGAAGCAGCCGCCCGTCGCGACCACCGTCCCGCCCCGCGCCCGCACCTGCTCCGCGAGCACGAACGGATCGGTTTCCGGCGCCTCGCGGGGCCCGGCCGGGGGCGGCGTGCGCCACAGCGAGGGGTTGCCCGCGCCGCCCGCCGCGACGAACGCGGCCGCCTCGGCCACCGCCCGCTGCACCGCCTCCTCCGGGAGGGCGCCGTCCGCCAGCGCGGCGGCCGTCGCGGCGGCGAAGCAGTCGCCCGCACCGCACGCGTCGCCCTCCGCCCGGTACGGCGCCGGCACCAGCATCGGTGTGCTGGCGCCCGGCCGGGTGAGCAGCACCCCGCGCTCGCCGAGCGTCACGGCCACCGCCGCCACCCGCCACCGCTCCGCCAGGTCGGCGCCCCGCTCCGCGAACGCGCGCAGCGAGTCGCCGTCACCGCGGCACAGCGCCATCGTCTCGGCGGCGTTCGGCGTGACGATCCGCGAGCCGGGGACCGGCGCGTCGCCCTTGAGGTGCGGGTCCCACACCACGGGGACCTTGGGCGCGACGGCCGCCAGGTGGTCCCGTACCGCGCTCGCTGTGTGCCGCCCGTAGTCGGCGACGAGCACGGCGTGGGCCTGCGCGAGCGTGTCGCGCACGGCCCCGTCCGGCTCGCCGGGGTCGCCGCCGCCGCGGTCGATCCGCACCAGCGGCCGGCCGGACGCCAGCACCCGCGTCTTCACCGGCAGGGTGCCCTTGAGGGGCAGTTCGACCAGCCGGACGCGGCCCCGCAGGGTGCGGCGCACGGCCTCGCTGGCCGGGTCGTCGCCCAGCGCGGTCACCAGGACGACGTCCCGCCCGCCACGGGTGGCGAGCGCGGCGGCCAGTCCCGCACCGCCGGGGCGGCGCTGGTCGCCGGTGACGTCGACGACCGGGGCCGGGGCGTCCGGGGCGAGCCGGGTGGAGACGCCTTCGATGTCCTCGTCCAGCAGGACGTCTCCCACGACCACCAGGGGCTTGTACGCACTCATGACATCCTCCGCCGGGCCGCGACGGGCGCCGACGCGCCCGCCGCACGCGAGGGCGGCCCCGCCTCCACCGCCGCGTCGAAGTACTCGCACAGCAGGTGCACGGCCACCAGGTGGGTCTCCTGGACGGTCGCCGTCGAGCCGGCCTCGACGCAGCAGGACTCGTCGGCCGCCTCGGCCAGCGGGTTGGGCCGCGGGCCGGTGAGCGCCCAGACCCGCAGCCCGGCCTGGCGGGCCGTCACCGCCGCCGCGATCAGGTTGGCGCTGCGGCCCGAGGTGGACAGCAGCATGAGGACGTCACCGGGACGGCCGTGGGCGGCGACCTGCCGGGCGTACACCTGGTCGAACCCGTAGTCGTTGCCGATGGCCGTCACGCTGGACGTCTCGGCGTGCAGGGAGATGGCCGAGAAGGCGGGCCGTTCCCGCTGGTAGCGGCCCACCAGCTCGGCCGTCAGGTGCTGGGCCTGCGCGGCGCTGCCGCCGTTGCCGGCGGCCAGCAGCCGGCCGCCCACCGGGAGGACGGCGGCAAGGTGGCCGCCCCACTCCGCGATCCGGTCCAGATTCCGGCGCCGGAACCGGCCGAGCGCGTCCTGGAGCGCCTGGCAGTGCTCGTGCGCCGCTTCGAGGGTGGAGGAAGCGAGGGGATCGGTCATGGCGTTCGGGCGTACCGCGCTCCCTGTCGTGGGACGGGGACGGCGGCTGGCCCACACCTCCTTCGGACTTCGTCGTACCGGTGGACCGGGTCAGGCCACGCCCGTCACGGCTGGCCGGGCGGCGAGCACCGCGGCGTACTCCTTCTCGGTGGCCGCGGCGACCCTCGCCCAGCCGTACCGGCTCAGCACCCGGCGGCGGCCGGCCGCCCCGCACGCCGCCCGCAGCGCGGGGTCGGCGAGCAGTTCGCCCACCGCGCGCGCCAGCGCTTCGGGGTCCCGGGGCGGCACCAGCCGGCCGGTGGCCGGGTCGGCGACGGTGTCGAGCTGCCCGCCCACCGCGCTGGCGACGACCGGCCGCCCGCACGCCATGGCCTCCAGCGGCACGATGCCGAACGGCTCGTAGTCCGCCGGGCACAGCACCACGTCGGCGCTGCGCAGCAGCGGCGCCACGTCTTCGGGCGGTACGCCCCCGGTGAACCGGACCCGGTCCGCGACCCCGGCGAGCCGGGCGATCTCCCGCAGCCGGCGCACCTCCGGGTCGGTGTCGAGCCGGTCGGCCGGAGGGCCGCCGACGATGAGGAGTTCGGTGTCCGGCAGCCGGGTCAGCGCCGTGATGGAGACCGCGGCGCCCTTGCGCGGGACCAGACGGCCGAGCTGGAGCAGCCGGTGACGGTGGCCGCCGTCCCGCTCGGCGGCCGGGCCGTCCGGGCAGAACTGCTCGGTGTCCACGCCGCACGGCACGACGCCCACCTTGTCGGTCGGTATGCGCATCCGGCTCAGCTCGAAGACCTCGTCGTGGCAGGTGGCGATCACCCGGTCGCAGCCCAGGCCCACCTCCCGCTCGCGGTCGACGCGCTCCGGCGGGCTGGTGTCGGCCTGCCTCTGGTGGCGCCGCTTCACCGTTCCCAGCGCGTGGTACGTGTGCAGCAACGGCAGCCGTGCCTCCCGGGTGGCGCGCAGCGAGGCCACGCCGGACATCCAGAAGTGCGAGTGCACCAGGTCGGGCGGACGGGTCCGCCACTCACGGGCCATCCAGCGGCCGAACGCCGCCATGTACGGCAGGAGTTCGTCCTTGGGGATGGGCTCGGGCGGGCCGGCGGGCACGTGGTGCACCTCGACGCCGGGCCGCAGCATCACCCGGTCGGGCAGGTCAGGGGCGTCGCGGCGGGTGAAGACGGTGACGCGGTGGCCCCGGTCGGCGAGGGCGCCGGCGAGACGTGCGACGTGCACGTTCTGGCCGCCCGCGTCCACACCGCCCAGCACGGCGAGCGGGCTCGCGTGCTCCGAGACGAGCGCGATGGACAGCCCGTGGCCACCGCCGCGCCCGGCGCGGTCGCCCGCACCGATGTCGATGTCGATCGCCTCCGCGTCCAGCGCCTCGGCGGCCTCGCCCTCGATGACCTCGGCCTCGATGGCCTCCGCCTCCGCGTCGATGTCGTCGATGGCGCCGAGCCCGTCGACGTCGTCGATCCCGTCGACGTCGTCGAGCCGGTCGGCGTCGCCGAGCGCGTCGGCGTCCAGGGGGCGGCGGCGGGCCGGGCCGGTGTTCCGGGGACCGGTGTCCATGGGGTCGAGGGATGTCATGACCGCACCTCCGTCATCACGCGCTCCCAGTCGTTCAGGAAGCGTTTGAGCCCGTACCGTTCGAGCGCCGCCTGCCGGGCGCGCGCGCCGTCCTCGGCAGCGGTCTCCGGCTCGTTCAGGTAGGTCCGGGCGGCCCGCGCGAGCACCTCGGGCCGCGTCGACAGCGTCCCGGCGCCCGCCGGCACCGCCTCGATGGCCTCCGTCGTGGCCAGCGCCACGACCGGCATGCCCAGGTGCATGGCCTCCAGCAGGGACAGCCCCAGCGAGGTCCAGCGGATGGGGTGGAGGTAGAGCCGGCGCTCGGCCATCGCCGCGTGCAGCTCCCGCTGCGGCAGGTCGGTGCTCCGGCACCGCTCCTCGTGTACGCCCAGGTGCGCGGCGAGCCCCTCGGTACGCATGCCGAACACGTCCAGCGGCGCCGCCTCGGACAGCGCGGGCAGCAGGTCCGTACCGGTGTGACGGCCGCGCCGGACGGGTTCGTTGACCACGACCGCCGCCCGCGCGAGGCGCCCGGTGTACAGGTGACCCGGGTCGACGATGCCGTGCTCGATCACCTCGGTCCGTACCGAACCGTTGTCCCAGAACAGCCTGTTGAAGTGGGTGACGTGGACCAGCGTCAGGTCGTCGCGGTCCGCGCACGGATGACGGGTGTCGGGGACGTTGCCCTCGGGCGCGTTGTGCTCCAGGTACACCGCCGGTACGTCCCGGCCCGGACGGCGCCCGCCCAGCCAGCGCTCGGCCAGCTCGAACTCGTGCGGCCGCTGGAGGACCACCAGGTCCACCTGCGCGTCCCGCAGTTCCTTGGGGGTCACCTCCCGTACCGACTCGGGCCAGGTGAAGGTGCGCGCCCGGCCCAGCCCGTCGGGGCCCCGGTCCGGGGTGACGGGCACCAGGTAGGTGTGGGGCCCCTGGACGAACGCCGTCGTCCAGGACCCGTGCACGTGCCACAGCAGGATGTTCATGAGCGCTCGCCTCCCGTCACCGTGACGCGTCGTCGGTGTCGTCGGAGCGGAAGAAGTCCCCGCGCCGGACCGCGTAGGGACCGATGGCCAGCAGGTCGACGGGCGACGAGCCGAAGCACTCCAGGGCGTCGCGCGGGTCGTCCACCATCGGCCGGCCGGCCGTGTTCAGGCTGGTGTTGACCACCACGGGCAGCCCGGTGCGCCGCTCGAACTCGGTCAGCATCCGCGCCACCAGCGGCTCGGCCTGCCGGTCCACGGTCTGGATCCGCGCCGTGCCGTCGACGTGCACCACGGCCGGGATGCGCTCCCGCCACTCGGGCGCCACGTCGTGCACGAACAGCATGTACGGGCTCGGCAGCACGCCGTCGAAGATCTCCGCCGCCCGGTCGGCGAGCACCATCGGCGCGACCGGCCGGAACTGCTCACGCCCCTTGACGTCGTTGAGCCGCTCCAGGTTGCCCGCGTGCCCCGGGTGGGCCAGCAGCGAGCGGTGCCCGAGCGCCCTCGGCCCGTACTCCGAACGCCCCTGGAACCAGGCCACGATCGCGTTGTCCGCCAGCGCCTGGGCCACCGTCTCCGCGATGTCCGCCGGCCGGTCGAAGGGTACGGCGGCCGTCTTCAGCCAGGCGCCCAGCTCCGCGTCGGACCAGTCCCGGCCCAGGTCGGCGCCCGGCATCGGCGTGGGGTCGTCCCCGCCGCCGGCCGCCAGCAGCAGCGCCCCGCCCAGCGCCGTACCGGCGTCACCGGCCGCGGGCTGCACCCACACCCGGTCGAACGGCCCCTCGCGCGCGATCCGCGAGTTGGCCACGCAGTTGAGGGCGACGCCCCCGGCGAGGGTGAGGACGCTGTCGTGGGTCTGGCCGTGCAGCCAGCGCACCAGGTCCAGCAGCGTCTCCTCCAGCACGGCCTGCGCGCTGGCGGCGATGTCGGCGTGGTCCTGGGTCCACGCCTCGTCGGGTCGGCGGCGCGGGGCGAGCTCCGCCCACGGCACCCCGGTCGCGTGGAACCCGCCGTCACCGGTGGGGTACACGTACCGGCGCAGCTCGGGCAGCATCCGGGGCCGGCCGTGCGAGGCGAGCGCCATCACCTTGAACTCGTCGGAGGAGCGCAGGAACCCGAGGTGGTCGGTGAGCTCCTCGTAGACCAGCCCCAGCGAGTGCGGCAACTCCTGTGCGTACAGCGCCTCCAGCCGGTCGTGGACGCGCCGCGCCGCCAGGTGCGAGGCCCGCTCGCCGCGCCCGTCGAGGACCAGCACCGAGGAGGTGCCGGCGCCCTCGGCGGCGAAGGCACCGGAGGCGGCGTGCGCCATGTGGTGCGGGACGAAGCGGACGATGTCCGGGTCCAGGCCCGGCAGCGCCGCCTTCAGGAAGCCGGGCGCCTCACGCGCGTACGTCAGACGCAGGTGGTCCCACGGGTCGTCCAGGCCCATCTCGTCAGCGGGCCGGGCCAGTTCGGGGTCGAAGGAGTACGCCACCGCGTCCAGGTCCTGGGGGCGCAGCCCCGCCCGCTTCAGGCACCAGGCGGCGGCCTTCTCGGGCAGTTCCCAGGCGGAGAACGGCACCGGCCGCTTCCCGTGCTTGCGGCGGGAGAACCGCTCCTCCTCCGCGGCGGCGACGGTCCGGCCGTCGATGACCAGCGCGGCGGCGGGATCGTGGAAGAGTGCGTTGATTCCGAGAATGCGCATGGGGTCCCAGGCCTTTCGGCGAGTCGGGGGAGACGGACGGGGCGTCAGGAGTCGGAGTCCGCGTGGGCGCGGAACCAGGCGATGGTGCGCCGCAGACCCTCTTCGGCACTGACAAGCGGCTCCCACTGGAGCTTGTCGCGGGCCAGGGTGATGTCGGGGCAGCGCACGGCCGGGTCGTCCGTCGGCCGTTCGATGAAGCGGATCTCCGAGTCGGAGCCGGTCAGTTCGATGACGAGCCGGGCCAGTTCCAGCATGGTGATCTCGGTGGGGTTGCCGATGTTCACCGGGCCGCGCAGCCCGTGGGCCGCCGCGGCGAGGATGCCGCGCACGGTGTCGTCGATGTAGCACAGGGACCGGGTCTGCAACCCGTCGCCGGTGACCGTCAGGGGCTCGCCGGCCAGTGCCTGGCGGACGAAGGTGGGGACGGCCCGGCCGTCGTGGCCGCGCATCCGCGGACCGTAGGTGTTGAAGAGCCGGACGATGCCGGCGTCCGTGCCGTGCACCTCCGCCTCGGCGGTGGTGAGCGCCTCGCCGAACCGCTTGGCCTCGTCGTACACGCTGCGCGGGCCGACCGGGTTCACGTTGCCCCAGTACCGCTCGTTCTGCGGGTGCTGCTGCGGGTCGCCGTACACCTCGGAGGTGGAGGCGAGCAGGAAGCGGGCCTCGCAGCGGTGGGCGAGGTCGAGTGCGTGGCGGGTGCCCAGGCTGCCGGCGTCCAGCGTGTGCAGCGGCAGGCGCAGATAGTCGGCGGGCGACGCGGGCGACGCGAAGTGCAGCACCAGGTCCGGCGGGCGCTCGACGGAGAACGGCTCGGAGACGTTCGCCTCCACGAGCGTGAAACCGGGGCGGCCGCGCAGCTCGGATATGTTCTCCGGCCGCCCGGTGCTGAAGTCGTCGACGCAGGTGACCGCGGTGCCGGCGTCCAGCAGCGCGTGGCACAGGTGCGAACCGACGAAGCCGGCGCCGCCGGTGACGACGGCGTGCTCCCAACTGCGTGAGAAGGCGGTGTTCATTCGGTCTCCATCCGTACGAGTGCGGAACGCGGACGACGATCCAGTGCCCCCCGCACCTGCGACCAGGCTCGGCCGGACGGGGCCCGGGGGCGCGGTGGTGTGCGCCATTGGAGTGGTCACGCATGGTGACGACAGCTCGGTCGGGGGTGTTCCGCGTGCGTTCTGTGTGCGGTTGAACCGCTGGTCGGCGCCCGTGCCCGATGGCCCCCGGGACCGGCTCCGGCCCCCGCCGTCAGGGCGCGACGGTCTCGCTGGTGATCAGCTCCGCCAGCGCCCGCAGCCCGCCCTCCGCGAGGGCCCGCCGCTGCAGGTCCGCCGAGGTGCCCTGCTGCAGCAGCCGGTGGACCAGCGAGGCCACCTCACGGCTGTCCCCGGCCTCGTCGAGCGCGGGCGTGACGTGGTCGAGCAGCATGCACAGCACGTCGCCGGCCCGGCGCGCCCTGCCGCCGGGGTCGACCAGCAGGCCGCTCAGGCCGTGCCGGGCGGCGTGCCAGTTCGACGCCTGGAGCAGCTCCGGCGGGCACTCGGGCAGCGGCAGCCCGGCCTTCTCCTCCCGGATGGCCGTGGCGATCAGCCCCCGGATCAGACCGGCGAACATCACCGCCGCGTCGGCGCGCAACTGCACGTCCGCGCAGCGGACCTCGATCGTCGGGTACTTGTCGGACAGCCGGGCCTGCCAGTAGAGCTGGCCCGTGTCGCCGATGATCCCGGTGTCGAGCAGCGCCTGTACGCGTCTTTCGTGGTCCGCGAGCGAGGAGAAGCACGGCGGCGGCCCGCTGACCGGCCAGCGCCCGAAGATCACCGTGCGCCAGCTCGCGAAACCCGTGTCCTTGCCGTCCCACAGGGGCGAGTTGGCCGACATGGCGACCAGGACCGGCAGCCAGACCCGGATCCGGCTCAGGACGGCGACGCCCATCTCGCGGTCCGGCACGGCCGCGTGCACGTGCATCCCGTTGACGAGCTGTTCGGCCACGAGCTGCGGGGCCTGCGAGCGCATCGCCAGGTAGCGGGCCTTCGGGGTCACCGGCACCGGCGCGAGCTCCCGGTACGGGGCCGTCGCGCAGGCGGCGATCCGGCAGCCGTTCTTCTCCGCCGCCGTGCCGAGCGCGTGGCGCAGCCGCAGCAGGTGGCCGCCGACCTCCTCCAGGTCGGTGCACACCGGCGTGGCGACCTCCACCTGCGCCTGCAGCAGCTCCGACTGGACCTCCGCGTCCTCGACGATCGGCCCCAGACCGGCCGCCGCGCGCACGGGGTCCGCGAGCGGGACCGGCAGACAGGTGTCCGGATCGAGCAGCAAGTACTCTTCCTCGACCCCAATGGTGATCATGTCGCCCCGGGTACCCTCCGAACGATCCGCTGAATCCGTCACCGCGGGGACCGCCGATCAGCCCACATAACGCCGTGCCTTCGATGTGCGCTGCGCCTCCGCCAGCGACCCCAGCCGGGCCTCCACCGCCGGCGGCACCACGCGGCGCTCGCGCAGCACCCACGGCAGACCCGCGAGCGCCAGCCCGAACGCCCGCAGCGACGCCCGGTCGCGCGGCACCGTGCGCGCCAGGTCCCAGGTCCGCCGCAGCGCGGGCAGCAGCGGCCGCCGCAGCCAGCAGAACCACAGCGTGTTGCGCAGCCCGTGCACGCGCCGCAGCGTCGGGTCCCGCGCCGCCGAGGGCGCGTGGTGGACGGTCATGTCCTCCACATACGCCAGCCACCACCCCCGGGTCGCCAGATCCGTGGCCAGCAGCTCCTCCTCGCCGCCCAGCCACAGCCGCTCGCTGAACCCGCCCGCCGCAAGGAAGGCGTCGGTCCGCAGCACGGTCGCCGCCGCCAGGAACGAGCCCAGCGCGGGGCCCGGCAGCCACTGCGGGCCCCGGACCGGCGAGTCCCGCAGCTCCGCCACGATCGGGTCCTCCCGCCCGTCCGGCTCGACGACGATCCGCGCCGTGACCGCCACCAGCCGCCCGTACCGGTCCAGCAGGTCCGCCCCGTGCGCCAGCGACCCCGGCTCCCACCAGGAGTCGTCGTCGCAGAAGGCGATGTACCGCGTACGGACCCGGCGCGCCGCGAGGTTGCGGCCCACCGCGCCCAGGTTCCGGCCCGGCGTCAGCAGCGTGACCTCCGGGTGGAGCCGGGCGACGGCCTCGGCGGTGCCGTCCGTCGAGCCGTTGTCGGTGACGATCACGGGCGGGCGTTCCGGCAGCGCGGCCAGCCGGCCGAGGGTGCGCAGCAGCTCCTCGCGCCGGTTGTGCGTGATCACGACGACCGTCGTGCGGGGGTCCGTCACGGCACGGCTCCTTCCACGGCCCCCTGGACGTCCAGGCGCCGCGCCGCCGCCTCCACGGCCGCCGGGAGCGGCCGGCGCTCCCGCAGCGCGGCCGGCAGCCGGCCCAGCAGGTCGCGCAGCGCCTCCCGGGCCTCCGGGTCCCGCCGCGCCCGTACGGCGATGCCGCGCGTGTGCCGCAGCGCCACGGCCAGCGGGCGGCGCAGCCACGCGGTGAGCGCCGCGTTGCGGAGCTGGACGGCGGGCCGGCCGGGCCGCACCCCGCCGACCGGGCTGTGCACGGCCACCACGTCGGGGCAGTGGCACACGCCCCAGCCGCGCGCCGCCAGGTCGTACGCCAGCAGCGTCTCCTCGCCGCCCAGGAAGAGGATCGGGTGGTAGCCGCCCGCCTCCAGGAAGGCCTCCCGCCGGGCGACGGCGGCGCAGGCCAGGAACCCCAGCACCGGCGGCCCCGGCAGGTCGGCCGCGCGGTCCAGCGGGGAGTCGGCGAGCCGGTCGTTGAGCGGGTCCGGCTCTCCCTCGGGGCCGACCCGGACGCGGGCGGCGAGCAGCCCGAGCCTCGGGTGGCGGTCCAGCAGGTCCGCCGCGCGCCCCAGCGCGCCGGGCTCCCACCACGAGTCGTCGTCGCTGAACGCCACGTACGGCGTACGGGAGTGCCGGACGCCGATGGTGCGGCCGGGCGCCCCGAGGTTGCGACCCGGGCGCAGCACCGTGACCTCGGGGTGGCGCTCGGCGACGGCCTCCGGCGTGCCGTCGGTGGAGGCGTTGTCCACGACGATCACCGGTGGCCGCTCGGGCAGTGCGGCGAGTCGGTCCAGCGTCGCCAGGAGCTGGTCGCGCCGGTTGTGGGTGATCACGACGACGGTGGTGCGGGTGTCGGCGGTCACGGGCGCGGTACCTCCGGGTGGTCGAACAGGGCTTTGAGGACGTCCTCGGGCCGGATGCGGAGCAGCCGTGGGTCCGGCTCCCGCCCGTGCGGGTCGCCCGGAGGCCCCGGGTGCCACAACGCCACGTGCCGCGTACCCGGCGGCGGTCCCCACAATCGCGGCGGAACCGGGCCGAACAGGGTGACGGAGGGGGTTCCGTACGCCACCGCCAGGTGAGCGATCCCGGTGTCCCCGCTCACCACGGCCGCGGCCTTCGCGAGCAGCGCGCCCAGCCGGTCGAACGGCAGCCCCCCCGGGAACACGGCCACGCCGGGCCCGCCTTCCGGTCCGGTGGCCCGGCCCGCCCCGGTGGCCGCCGCCCGCGGCCCCTCACCGGCACCCTTCCCCAGGACCCGGTCCAGCAGGGCGTCCTCACCCGGCCCGCCCGTCAGCGCCACCCGGTGCCCGCGCCGCCGCAGCCCGCGCACCACCGCCGCGTACCGCTCCGCCGGCCAGCGCCGGGACTCCGCGTCGGCGCCGGGGTGGACGACGACCGCGCCGGGCGCGGGGGAGGGGACGTCCGGCGCCGGCAGCCGCAGATCACCCGGGTCCGCCGGGATGCCGTACCACTCCAGCAGCCGGCACCAGCGGGCGCGCTCGTGCTCGTCGGCCGTCCACTCGGGCCCCGCGATCTCCGGCGTACCGGGGTGCGCGAACGCCAGCAGCCGCCCGGGGCGCAGCCGTTGCAGCAGCCGGTGACTGGACGGCCCCTTGCCGTGCAGGTCGACGGCCACCTCCGGCGGCGGCCCCGCCCAGTCGAGCCGCACCGGCACGGCCCGGCCCGGCGCCGACGCCGGCAGCAGCCGGTCCACCGCCCCCGACGCGGCGGCGGGCGCGGCGAGCTGCTCCGGCGCGGCGAGGACGATCTCGTACCCCGCGAAGGCCCGCCGCAGCGCCCGCAGCGCGGGGACCCCCGCGAGCAGGTCACCGAGCCCGAGCGCCCGCAGGACGAGCACGCGCGGCCTCACGCGCCGTCCTCCAGGAGGTCGTCGCGCTCCAGCAGCTTCTCCACCGCCGCCAGCACGTCCTCCGCCGTCACCCCGTTCAGGCACGGATGGCCGGGCACCGGGCACTCGCGGGCCCGGGTGTCCGCGCAGGGTGCGGACTGGTCGCCCAGCAGGACGTGCGGGACGCCGTAGGGCCCCCAGCGTTCGGCGGGGACCACCGGTGAGAACAGCGAGACGATCGGGGTGCCGACGGCCGCCGCCAGGTGCGCCGGGCCGGTGTTGCCGGTCACCACCGCACCGGCCGCGGCCAGCACCGCCGCGAGCTGCGGTGGCTGTGTCCGGCCGCCCAGGTCCAGCCCGTCGCGTCCGGCGACCAGCGCGGTCAGCTCCCGCTCGTCCGGCCCGCCGGTGACGACGACCCGGTGGCCCGCACCGGCGAGCAGTCGTACCGCGTGCGCGCACCGCTCCGGGCTCCACCGCCGGGCCGCCACGCTCGCGCCCGGGTGGACCACCACGTACGGTCCGGGACCGGTCAGCTCCGGCGCCCCCGGCGCGTGCCGCACCCGCAGCCGCCCGTCGTCGCCCGGCGGGCGCGGGAAGCCCGCCGCCTCGGCGAGGTCCAGCGCCGCCTCGGCCTCATGGGCGCGCGGCGCCCGCCGGTGGCGTACGTCCAGCAGCGAACCGGGGAAGTCCACGCTGTCGGCGGCGATGTGCCCCACCCCGGCCATGCGCAGCAACAGCGCGGCGGGCAGCGGGCTCTGGTGGAACGAGGTGAGCACCAGCGCGGTGTCCACGCGCGCGGCGGCGATGCGGTTGATGACCCGGTCGACGTCGGCGCGGCGCACCGGCGGCGGGTCGAGGCCCACCCAGGGGGCGTCCCACACCAGCACCTCGTCCACGCCCGGCAGCAGCCGCGCCGCCGGCGCCCCGCGCGGCCCGCACAGCAGCGTCACCCGGTCCGCCCGGTGCGCCACCGCCCGCACGGCGGGCCCGGCCAGCAGGACGTCCCCGAAGCTGTCGAGCCGCACCACGAGCGCCCTCATGACCGCCCGCCGGGGGCGTCGTCACGGAGCACCAGCCGCACCGCGCTCCGCACGTCCCGGCACACGTGCGGCGCGGCCGCCACCTCCTCGGGCAGCGTCCGGGCCGTCGGGACGAGCACCCCGCGCGCGCCCGCGGCCAGCGCCGCGCCCATGTCCGAGCCGATGTCGCCGATCACCACGCACTCCTCGGGCCGTACCCCCAGCAGCCGCGCCGCCTCCAGCACCAGGCCCGGCGCCGGTTTGCGGCAGCCGCACCCGTCCCGCGGTACGTGCGGACAGTGCACCCACGCGTCGAAAGGGCCCAGCAACGCCTCCACGCGCGCGTTGACGGCCCGTACGTCCGCCTCGGTCAGCAGGCCGCGCCCGATGCCCGACTGGTTGGACACCACCGCGAGCCGTATCCCGCTCTCCCGCAGCAGCCGCAGCGCCTCCCGCGCCCCCGGCATGGGCCGGACCTTCTCCGGGTCGCCGTTGTACGGGACGTCCTCGACGAGCGTGTCGTCCCGGTCGAACAACACCGCCGCCGGGCGCGTCACAGGACGCCGTCCCAGCTCTCCGCCGACCGGTGGCGCAGCTCGCCGGACAGCCGGTGCCAGGTGGCGACGGCGGGGATCAGCGCGCTCGTCACGGTCATCGTCGCGATCTCGTCCACGGTCCGGGGCCCCGGCGCGATCCGGGCCCGGGCGAACTCCGCCGTCCCCAGCAGCCAGCCCGCCGCCGCGAGCACCGCCGCCCGGCGCCGCCCGGTGGCCGCCAGCAGCGCCGCGCCGAGGCCCGCCGCCGTGACCGCCGCGTGCCGCCGGATGCGCCCGCGCGGCGCCGCCGCCCGTTCCCACCAGTCGGGGCCGTGCAGCCGCCTCATCAGCGCGTCGTCGGCGTTGCCCCTCTGGAGCCGCACCGACACCCACCGGTCGGCGGGCCGCACCGGATGCTCGGTGCGCCGCTCGCCGCGCACGATCCGCCAGCCCGCGTCGATGACCCGCAGCGCCAGGTCGGCGTCCTCGCGGAAGGCGCGCGGGAAGCGCTCGTCGAAACCGCCGACCGCCTTGAGCACCTCCGTGCGGTAGGCCATGTCGGCGGTCACCCACAGGGCGCCCTGGAGGCCGGCCGTGTTGCGTTCCCAGTCGGTGGGGCGGCGGTCGGCGGGCAGCGGCACCCGTACCACGCCCTGCACGCCGCCGGTGTCGGGCGAGGCCTCCGCCAGGTCCCGGGCGAGCTGCTCGCGCCAGTACGCGCTGACCCGCACGTCGTCGTCGAGGAGCACCGTCCACGGCTCTTCCACGGCGCGCACGCCCGCGTTGCGGGCCGCCGCGGGCCCCAGTCCGCCGGTGCGCAGGACGAGGGCCCGGTCCGCGAGCGCGCCCAGCGCCTCCAGCGGCAGCGGGTCGCCCGGCGGGCCGGGCCGGTCGTCGACCAGCACGATCCGGCTCGGTTCGGGCCCCTCGCAGGAGGCGAGGGCGTCGAGGCAGTCGGCGAGGCAGGGCCGTCCGATCGTGGGGACGACCACGGCGTACGAGGCGAGCGAGGGGATCATGCGTCTGCGCCTCCACATCCTGGGTCGGTTTCCGGAGCGACGTACGGAATGCCCATGTTCGGTCACTTTATGCACATCTGGGATGTGTCGCATGGGCTCGGCCGCCCGGATCGGGCTCAGCCGGTCAGATGCCGTTCCATCCAGTCGGCGGCGGTACGGCGGAACAGCCGCCGGTTGTCCGCCCGCCGGAACTCGTGACCCTCCTCGTGGAGGGTCAGCAGCTCGGCCGGCAGGCCGCGCTCCCGGGCCGCCCGCACCACCTGCTCCGACTCGCCCGGCGGCACGTTCGTGTCGTGCTCGCCGTGCACCGCCAGCAGCGGCACGCGCAACTCGTCGATCCGGCTCATGGGGGACAGCGCGCGCAGCAGCTCCCGGTCGCGCACCGGGTGGCCGTACTTGTGGGCCGCCGACTCCGCGATCCACGGCTCGGTCCCGGCGAAGAACGTCGCGAAGTCCGACATCCCGCACACCGCGACGCCCGTGCGGAACAGCTCCGGGTGCCACACCAGCGAGGCGAGGGTGAGGTAGCCGCCGTACGAGCGGCCCATCACGGCCAGCCGCGTCGGGTCGGCCCGCCCGGTCAGGATCACGTGCGCCGCGCAGTCGGCGACGTCCTCGATCGCCGCGAACCGGCCCGTACCCAGGTCGGCGTCCACGAAGGACCGCCCGTAGCCGGAGGAGCCGCGCACGTCCGGTGCGAAGACGTCCAGTCCGCGCCCGGTCAGCTCGTGGTACAGCGGCTCGAACACCGGCCGCTCCTGCTCCTCCGGGCCGCCGTGCAGGTGGATCACGCACGGCGCCGGACGGCTCTCGGCCCGCCCCGGCGCCCGGTAGTACCAGCCGCCCAGCACCAGCCCGTCGCGCGCGGTGGGCCGCAGCGGCGCCGGACGCACCGGCGGCCGGCCCAGCGGCACGGCGTCCTCGTCCCGAGAGGACCACGGCGTACGCGCGGGCGACGCCGTCCCCGGCACCCACCACACGCCCGGCTTGCGCTGCGACCCCGACAGCGCCAGCACCATCCCGCCCGGCCCGGCCCTGCTGATCCGGGTGACCACCTCGTGCGGCAGGGCCACGTCGTGCGGCGGCGCCGTGCCGGTGGCCCCGCCGCTGGGCACGGGCGCGGCGGGCCCGGCCGCGGGCAGGCCCAGCGTCTGGAGCCGGCTCGCGCCCCGCACGTTCCAGGCGAGCGCGGCGGTCCGGCCGTCCTCGGCGAACGCCAGCAGTTCGAGGTCGCAGCCCTCCCGCTCGGCCAGCACCGACAGACCGGTACGCCGGCCCTCGTCGTCCAGCGCGGCCGCCAGCAGCGCCGCGAACTCCCGCTCGTGGTCGCTGCGCAGCCACACCGTGCGGCCGTCCGGTGAGAACCGGCCGATCCAGGGGTCGCCGTCCGCGACCCGCAGCACGGACCCCGTGCCCAGGTCCTCGGTGCGCACCACCACGGCCTCCCGCCGCCCGCGCGGCCCCCGGCGCACCAGGGCGAGGCGCCCGTCCTCGCTGACGTCGCACACCCGCAGCGTCGCCGCCCCGCTCTCGGCGGCCACCAGCACGGGGGAGGCGACCGCGTCGGGGTCGACCAGGTAGGCGCTGAGCCGGTCCCGTACGGCCCCGTCCGGTGCCGCCTCGTGCGGCTTGGGCCCCACCTCACCCCGGCGCGCACCGCCCAGCAGGGCGGCGTGGCCGTCCCGTTCCGCCCAGCCCGTCGGCAGGTCGACCGGCACGGTGTCCTCCCCGGCGGCGTCCGCCCGGGCGTGCCGGGCCGGCGACGGCGGGGGTTCGGCGACCGTCACGCCCACGGCCGAGCCGTCACGCGCCCAGCACCCCAGGTACGCCGAGCTGCCGGAGTCGGCGCCCGCCACGATCCGGCGGCCGGTGCCGTCCGGGCGCACGCACAGCACCCGGGTGTGCTCGCCGCCGCCGGGGGCCACCGTGTAGGCGATCCAGCGCCCGTCGGGCGACCACGCCACCTCCGTCACGGGGTCGGGGTCGGAGTCGAGGAGGTGGATGTCACCCCCGTCGACCGCGCCGGCAGCGCCGGCCGGCCCCGTCCACAGTTGCGGCACGCCCGTCCGGTCGCAGATGAACGCCACCCGCTCGCCCGTGGGGTCGGCCGACGGGTACCAGCAGCCGTGCGAGACCAGCGGCTGGGGGACGTCCCGCAGACCGGCCGCGTCGGCGAGCGGCACCGGCAGCGGTGCCGCCGACGTGTTCCCGGCCAGATCCTGGCTTCCGGTCAGATCCTGTGCGTCTGCAGCCATATCTCCAGCAACGCTACGTGCCACAGGGCGTTGGCCCCGCGCTTCGTACGGTGGTCGTCGGGGGCGGCGAGGAGTTCGGCGATGTACTCCTCCTGGAAGAGGCCGCGCGCCTTCGCCTCCGGCGCGTACAGCGCCTCACGGACCCGTTCGAGGACGGGCCCCGCCATGTGGCGGATCGCCGGCACCGGGAAGTACCCCTTGGGCCGGTCGACGATCTCACGCGGCAGCATGGCCCGCCCGGCGTCCTTGAGCACGCCCTTGCCGCCCTGCGCCAGCTTCAGCTCCGGCGGGCAGGCCGCGGCCAGCTCCACCAGCTCGTGGTCCAGGAACGGTGTGCGCGCCTCCAGGCCCCAGTCCATGGTCATGTTGTCGACCCGCTTGACCGGGTCGTCGACCAGCATCACGTGGGTGTCCAGCCGCAGCGCGGCGTCCAGGGCGGTCTCGGCGCCGGGCGCCGCCATGTGCTCGCGCACGAACCGGCCGGAGACGTCGTGGTCGGTGAGCACGTGCGGCTGGAGGATGCGGGCCATGTCGGAGTGCGGCCGGTCGAAGTACACCTCCGCGTACCGTTCGGGCTCGCGCTCCCGCTCGACGGCGGCCATGTCGGGGTACCAGCGGTAGCCGGCGAACACCTCGTCGGCGCCCTGGCCGCACTGGACGACGCTCACCTCCTTGGACACCAGCTCCGACAGCAGGTGGAAGGCGACCACGTCATGGCTGATCATCGGCTCGCTCATCGCCGCGACGGCGCCGTCCAGGGCGGTCGACACCCGGTCGGAGGGCACCATGAGCTGGTGGTGGTCGGTCCCGTACCGGCGTGCGATCAGGTCCGAGTACGCGAACTCGTCGCCCTGCTCGCCGCCCTCCGCCTCGAACCCCACGCTGAACGACGCCAGACCCTCCTGGCCCTCCTCGGCGAGCAGCGCCACGATCAGTGACGAGTCGAGCCCGCCCGACAGCAGTACGCCGACCGGCACGTCGGCCACCATCCGGCGGCGCACCGCCGTCCGCAGCGCCTCCAGCACCGCGTCCCGCCAGTCACCGGCGTCCAGCCCCGCGAACTCGGGGCGCCGCGTGTACGACGGCTGCCAGTAGCAGCGGTCGGTGTACGAGCCGTCCGGCTCCACCACCCGCACCGTCGCGGGCGGCAGCTTGCGCACCCCGGCGAGCACCGTGCGCGGCGCCGCCACCGTGGCGTGCCAGCTCAGGTACTGGTGCAGCGCGACCGGGTCGAGCGACGTGTCGACGTCACCACCCGCGAGCAGGGCCGGCAGCGTCGAGGCGAACCGGAGCCGGCCGGAGCCGTGCGCCAGGTACAGGGGCTTGATGCCCAACCGGTCCCTGGCCAGCACCACCCGGCCGGTGTCGTTCTCGACGATGACGAACACGAACATGCCGACGAAGTGGTCGACGCAGTCCGTGCCCCACTGTCTGTAGGCCTTCAGGATCACCTCGGTGTCCGAAGTGGAGAAGAACCGGTGCCCCAGGGCGCGCAGCTCGGCGCGCACCGCCTGGTAGTTGTACACGCACCCGTTGAACACCCCGGTGAGCCGGGCCTCGGTGTCCGTCATCGGCTGGGCGCCGCGCTCCGACAGATCGATGATCTTCAAGCGGCGGTGGCCCAGGGCCACCGGCCCCTGCGACCAGATCCCCCGGCCGTCCGGCCCCCGGGCCGCCAGCCGGTCGGTCATGCGTTCCACGGCGGCCACATCGGGCCGCCGGTCGTCGAAGCGGATCTCCCCGCTCAGGCCGCACATACGGCACCCCCCGGCACAGCCGGGACCTCAGTGTCCTCCTCAACCCCATATGAATCAGTCACCACAACTCCTCGAAGACGGGGAGCGGGCCCCTTGCCCTGCCGCCATCCCAGCCGCGCAGCAGCCCGCTCCGTTCCCCCGAGTGCCCCGTTGATCGCCGAGCATTCCCGGCCACCGATCGCCGCCCACCTCCGCCACCGATCGCGCGGCGTGCCCGCCCGTGCCGCCGCGGCCCTCCGCCCACCGCACCGCCGGCCCCATCGCCACCCCCGCCACCAGGAACAACCCGCCCAGTACCAGCCAGCCCACCATGCCCCCGCCCAGCACGAGAGCGGTCAGCAGCACCGGCCCGACCATCCGCGCCACCGGGACGCCGGTCCCGAAGAAGCCCTGGTACTGGCCCTGCTGCCCGGCCGGGGCCAGGTCGAACGCGATCTGCCAGGCGCCCGCCGACTGCCGCATCTCGCCCCACACCAGCAGCGCCGCCGCCACCAGCAGCGCCACCGCGCCCCACACCGCGCCACGGACCGCCCCCGACAGCGCGAACACCGCGCACGAGGCCAGCATCAGCGCGCCGCCCGACCGCACCGCGCGCACCGCGCCGACCAGTCCGGTGACCGCCCGAGCCGTACGCACCTGGAACAGCATCACGGCGCCCGTGTTCAGCACCAGCAGCGCCGAAACCGTCCCGCCCGGCGCCGCCGTGCGCTGCACGATCCACAGCGGCAGGGCGAGGCTGATCAGCGGCATCCGCAGCAGCATCACCATGTTGAGGAAGGTGACCAGCGCGTACGGCCGGTCCCGCAGCACCGCCAGGCCGCCGCCCCCGTGCGGGGCGGGCGCCGCGACGGGCGCCGCGACGGGCGCCGTGGCGCGGGTCGCCGCCGGAAGCCGCCACAGCAGCAGCCCGCACCCGGCGAAGGCCGCCGCGTCCATGCCCAGGACGGCCAGGTACGCGGCGGGCGTACCGGCGTACAGGGCCACCGCGCCCAGCGCCGCCCCCACCGCCAGCCCGGCGTTGGCCGCCGACTGGAGGTACGCCAGCACTCCTGTCCGCGCCTCGCGCTCCACCAGCCCCGCCAGCAGCGACTGACGCGCCGCCGCGAGCCCGCACTGAGCAGTGGCGTAGGCGCAGGCGACCGGCAGGAACCAGGCGTACGACCGCACCAGCAGCAGCGCCGCCACCGACAGCGCGGTCGCTCCCGCCAGCAGCACGGCCGCGCCCCGGGCCCCCCGTCGGTCGGCGAGGTGACCGAGCGGTACGCCGGCGACCGCGCCGACCGCCCAGGCCAGGGTCAGCGCGAGCCCGATCTGCGCGCCCGACAGCCCCACGACCCGGGAGAAGTACAGCGCGGAACACACGTAGAAGGCACCGTCGCCCACGGAGTTGACCAGTTGGGCGAGCGCGAGCCCCCGGGCGGGGCCGGGGGCGGGAAGCAGGGCGCCGGGAAAGGGCCGGAGAGTCATGGGCATCCTCGGACAGGCGGGGCAGGCGGGCCAGGGCAGGCGGGCAGGGCGGGACGGAGAAGCAGGCCAGGACGGGGAGGCAGGTCAGGGCGGGAGTTCCGCCCTCAACCTAGACCCGCCACTGGCCCACCACCTGGGCCATTCGCACGCTGCCGGAGTGGGCCATTGGCCGTCCGAGGGGGCCATACACGGGTGAGGGGCGGACGCGTACGCGCCCGCCCCTCACCCGTGCCGCTCACGGCCTCATCCGGTGCCCGGTCCCCTGCCCTGGTCCTTGCCGGGCTCCGCCTGTTCCTCCTCGTTGGCGAGGCGCTCGCCCTCCGCCTGTGACGGCGTCGAACGGGCCACGTCGGGGTGCTCGTCCACACCCGGCTCCCGCTCACCCTCCGCCTGGGAGGGGGTCGGGTAGTCCCACGCATCACTCATGGCTACGCCTCCGGCGACTCGTTCCGTGCCCGCGAAGCCGGGCCGGGGCCGGACGAGTACCCCGGCGCCCCGGCCGCTACCGGCTCCGGCAGCTTCAGGAACAGGGTCATGAACGCGCTGGCCAGGTACAGCAGCGCGAAGATCCACATCACGCCCTGGACGCCCAGCGGCCCGAGGAAGAGGCCCACCAGGGCCGGGCCGAGGAAGGTGCTGGCCCCGGCGCCCAGGTTCAGCGCCGACATCGCCTGGCCCTTGTGGGCCGGGTCCAGCGACGGCATGAGCGCCGAGAGCGGCACGTAACCGGCGAGCGTCGCGCCGAACAGGCTCACCAGCACCATCGCCAGGGCGTAGTGGTCACCCGCCGACACCGTGCCGTAGTAGAGCAGCAGCGTGGTCACCGCGCAGCCGACGCCACCGAACCAGGCGACGGTGCGCTGCCAGCCGATGCGGTCGCCGACGACCCCGAAGATCAGGTTGAAGAAGATGTTCGTGGCGAACATCGCGGACAGGAGCTGGAGCCACTCGCTGAGGGTGAAGCCGAGCGTGTCGGTGAAGAACACCGGCAGGAAGACCAGGAACCCGAACTGCGGCGCCGTGTTGATGGCCCGCACGACCGCTCCCGTACCGATCCTCGGGTTGCGCCAGATGATGGAGAGCGAACCGATCAGGGTGGCGACCGGCCGCTCCCCGGCCGGGGCGAGCCGGCTTCTGCCGGTGGGCTCACGCACCATCAGCAGGGCGATCAGGCCACCCGCCACCACCAGCCCGAGCGACAGCCACAGCGTGCTGTACGCGCCGATCCACGGTACGGCGAAGCTCGCGACCAGCGAACCGAGCGTCGGCAGCCCGCCGGTGAAGGCGAACCAGAACCAGCCCACCGCCGAGCCCAGCCGGCGCTTGGGCGTCACCGCCGTGACCCAGATGAGGAAGCCGTACGCGAAGAGCGGGTAGCCGAACCCGCGCAGCCCGTAACTCAGGAGCAGCAGCCAGAAGTCGACGGTCGGCACGGCGAAGACCAGGAAGACCACCTGGAACACGCCCCAGATGCCGAGGCCGAGCAGCATCACCCGGCGCGGCCCCCACAGGTCGGAGAGGGCCCCGGAGAACCAGGCGGCGACGCTCGCGGTGACGCCGTAGACGCTGAACAGCAGCGCCACCCGCTCCTTGGACATGCCCTCGTCCAGGAGGTAGGGGGAGAGATAACCGGACTCGACACCATCGCCGATCATGAAGATCAGCACACCCAGAAAGCCCCAGGCGAGCGTTTTGGGAATGCCGATCCTGTCCAGCCAATGCCGCTCGGGTGTCTCTTCGGCGGAAGACGACGGGTCCATGACGACGGCCACGAGAACCACCTTTTTCGAAAAGTCGGGGAAAGCGCGGAGAGCGGTGCGCCGAGGCGTCACGATGAAACGGCCGTGTGAGAAGGGCGTCAATGAGCGTGAGGAAAGCCACCGCGACACATCCCGGCCGTGGCGTGAAAACGATGGAGGAGCGGTCTCCCCGGCTGCCGTACGGCGGCCATCACCACAGCTCACAGGCCCAAGACCGGCGTGGTGCCCAGCCGACGGCCGGGTTAAGTCGGTGTTACGTTCACGTGGCGCATGTGATCCACGCAGAGGACCGCCCTCAGCGCGAGGTGTCGACCGTCCGCACGTCCACGCCTATGTCCCGCAGCCGCCGCACCTCGGCCGCCGGCGCCGCGTCGTCGACCAGCACCAGGTCGAAGTCGGTGAGCGGCGCCAGCGCGTACAGCCCCTGGTTGGCGAACTTCGTGTGGTCGATCAAGAGCACCCGGCGCGCGGCCGACGCCATCATCGCCCGCTTGACCTGCACCGTCTCGGGCGACATGTGGTAGCAGCGGCCCCCGGTCACCGCCGTCGTCGACAGGAACAGCACATCCGCCCGGAACGACTCGACGCTCTGCGCCGTGTGCAGCCCCATGAAGGCGTCGTACGCCGGGAAGTACGTGCCCCCGAGGGCGATCAGCGAGACGCCCGGCTCCTTGGACAGCGCGGTGACGGCCGGCAGCGAGTTGGTGATCACCGTGAGCGGCGTGTGGTCGGCCATCTGCCGGGCCAGGCTCAGGCAGGTCGTCGAGTCGTCCAGCATCACGATCTGCCCGGGCGCGAGCAGCTCCGCGGCGGCCCGCGCCAACCGGTGCTTGGTCTGCGCCATCGTCGTCATGCGTTCGCTCACGCTGCCGTGGAACTGCGTGGACGGCAGGCAGCTCGCCCCGCCCCGCACCTTGCGCAGCCAGCCCTGTGCCTGCAACGCGTCCAGGTCGCGGTGGATCGTCATCACACTCACGCCGAACTCGTCGGCCAGGTCGTTCGTCCGCGCGAACCCCTGCTCGGTCACCAGGTCGCGGAGTCTGCGCCGCCGCTCCTCCTGGGCGTCCATACGGGTCATGGCGTGACGGCTCCTTGCGCGTGGTGCGAACCTCACGTGAACTTAACACGACAGCATCGCGCCGCCGCCCGGCGAAGCGGTGCCCGGCCGCGATCTCACACGGCGGCATCGGCCGGTCACGGGATAATTCCGGGGCTGATTGACGCTCCGCCCGGCCGCACGTTTACCTGGCGTCCGCGAGTGAAGGGGCAGGTATTCCAGTCATGTCGGTTCTCACCATCGACGTCGGCACGTCCGTCATCAAATCCGTCGTCTTCGACGACCAGGGGCGGGAAATGGCGCTTTCCCGGATCGGCACCGAGGTACTGCGCCCGCATCCCGGCTGGGCGGAGCAGGACATGGACGCGGTGTGGAACGGCGTGGTCTTCACCGTGCGCAGCGCCCTCTCCCAGCTAGGCCCCGGCCACGACCCGGTGTGGCTGGTCAGCTTCACGGCCCAGGGCGACGGCTGCTGGCTCGTCGACGCCGAGGGCCGCCCGACCGGCCCCGCCGTCCTCTGGTCCGACGGGCGCGCAGGCGACCTGCTCACCCGCTGGTCCGCCGACGGCGTCCTGGAGGACGCCTACCGCCGCAACGGCTCCCTGACGTGCAGCGGCATGCCGAACGCGGTGATCGGCTGGCTCGCCGAACACGACCCCGCGCGCCTGGAGCGCTCCCGTACGGCCCTGACGGCGGCCGGCTGGCTGTTCCTGAAGCTCACCGGGGTCACCGCCATCGACGCGTCCGACGCGTCCGCCCCCTTCCTCGACCACGCCACCGGCGGTTACGACCCGGCGATCATCGACCTGTTCGGGCTCGGCCCGTACACCGGGCTGCTGCCACGCGTCCTCGGCGAGGGGGAGCGCATCGCCGAGATCACCCACCACACCGCCGGCGAACTGGGCCTGCCGGCCGGTCTGCCCGTCGTGATGGCCCCGTACGACATCGCCGCCACCGCCCGGGGCGCCGGCGTCGTCGAACCGGGCCAGGCGTGCGCCATCCTCGGCACCACCCTGTGCACCGAGATCGTCACCCGCCAGGTGGACACGAGCGGCGAGCCGTGCGGCATCAACATCGCCTACGGCAGCCGCGATCGCGTGCTGCGCGCCTTCCCCACCCTCTCCGGCACCGAGGTACTCGACTGGGCGTCCCGCCTCCTCGGCGTCGACGGGCCCGCCGCCCTGGGCGAGCTGGCGTTCGGCACCGAACCCGCCCCCGGCGGGCCGGCGTTCCTGCCGTACCTCTCGCCCGCCGGGGAACGCGCCCCGTTCCTCGACCCGCACGCCCGCGGCACGTTCTGGGGCCTGTCCCTCGACCACTCGCGCGGCCACATCGCCCGCGCCGTGTTCGAGGGACTGTCGCTCGTCGTCCGCGACTGCCTGCGGGCGTCGGGCACGGACGTCCACGAACTGCGCCTGTGCGGCGGCGGTTCCGCCAGCGACCGGTGGTGCCGGCTCATCGCCGACGTCACCGGCGTCCCCACGGCCCGCAGCGCGGACACCGAACTCGGCGCCAAGGGCGCGTTCCTGACCGGGCTCGTCCTCAGCGGAGCCGAGAGCAGCATGCGGGACGCCGCCGCCAAGTACGTCCGCATGCGCTCCGGCTGGGAGCCCGACCCCGAGCGCGTCGCCCACTACGACGGGCTCTACGAGTCGTTCCTCACCTGGCGCGGCGCCGCCCGCTCCCTCGGCTGGTCACCCGCCACCACCACCGACGCACAGAAGGCACCGCATGTCTGACGCCCTGACGGCCGACGCCGTCCACCTCGGCCTCGACCTCGGCACCCAGAGCGCCCGCGCGGTCGCCGTGGACGGCACCGGCCGGCTGCTCGCCGCCGCGTCCCGCCCGCTCACCGGGCACCGCGACGGCGTACGCCACGAACAGGACCCCGAGCAGTGGTGGTCCGCCCTCGCCGAGGCCTGCCGCGAGACCCTCACCGGTATCGCCCCCGAGCGCGTCCGGGGCCTGGCCGTCGACGCCACCTCCGGCACCGTCCTCCTCGCCGACGAGCACGGCAGACCCCTGACACCCGGCCTGATGTACGACGACGGGCGCGCCCGCGCCTACACCGCCCGCGTCAACAAGGCGGGCGAGGCGGTGTGGCCGGACCTCGGCTACCGCACCATGCAGCCGTCCTGGGCGCTGCCCAAGCTGCTGTGGCTGCTGGACAACACCGACTTCCCGGACGCCCGGCTCCTGCACCAGGCCGACCTGGTCACCTGGCGGCTCGCCGGACACCAGGTGGCCGGCGACGCCAGCCACGCCCTCAAGACCGGCTACCACCTGATCGGCGAACGCTGGCCGGACGACGAACTGGCCCGGCTCGGCGTCCCCGCCGGGCTGCTGCCTGACGTCGTCCGGCCCGGCACGGTCATCGGCACCGTGTGCGCCGAGGCCGCCACGACCACCGGGATTCCCGCCGGCACGCCGATCGTCGCGGGCATGACCGACGGCTGCGCCGCGCAGATCGGCGCCGGAGCGCTCACACCGGGCGCCTGGAACTCCGTCCTCGGCACCACCCTGGTCCTCAAGGGCGCGAGCGCCCACCTCGTACGCGACCCCGGGGGAGTGGTCTACTGCCACCGCGGCCCCGGCGGCACCTGGCTGCCCGGCGGCGCCTCCAGCAGCGGTGCCGGGGCCGTCGCCCGCCGCTTCCCGGACGCCGACCTCGACGCGCTGACCCGGCGGGCCGCCGCCACCGGCTCCACCGCCGTCGCCTACCCCCTCACGGGCGCAGGCGGCGAACGCTTCCCGTTCCGCGCGCCGGACGCCACGCCGTTCCTCCTCGGCGACGTGGCCGACGACGCCGAGGAGTTCCACGCCCTGCTCCTCGGCGTGGCCTGCGTCGAACGCCTCTGCTTCGACTACCTCGACCACCTCGGCGCCCCCGTCGGCGGCCCGCTCACCCTCACCGGCGGCGGCGCCCGCAACAGGTACTGGTCGCGGTTGCGCGCCGACGTCCTGGGCCGGACGGTCACCCTCCCCGAACACGCGGAGAGCGCCACCGGCATGGCGGTCCTCGCCGCGACCGCGACGGGCGCCACGCTGGAGGAGGCGGCGGCCGCCATGGTGCGGGTACGGGAGGAACTGCCCCCCGACCCCGCGCACACCGACCGGCTGACCCCCGTGTACCTCGACTTCGTCGACGAACTCACCCGACGCGGCTGGCTGGAGCCGGCCGTGGCGGCGCACGCCCGCAGAAAGGCCGAGCAGTGACCGACTTCATCCTCGTACGCCACGGTGAGACCGCATGGCACGCGGAGAACCGCTACGCGGGCCGCACCGATGTGCCGCTCACCGAGCTCGGCCACAAACAAGCCGCCACGCTCGCCGCCTGGGCAGCCGGACAGCGACTCGACGCCGTCCTCTGCTCGCCCCTGTCCCGCGCCCGCCTGACCGCCGAACCCGCCGCGACCGCGCTCGGCCTGACCCCCCGCGTCGACGAGCGGCTGTACGAAGTGGACTTCGGGCGCGGCGACGGACTGACCCGCGACGAGATGGCCGAGGAGTTCCCCGACGCGCTCGCCGCCTTCCTGGACGACCCGGTCACCCACCACCTGCCCGGAGGTGAGGACCCGGTGGCGGCGGCCGGCCGGGCGATCGACTGCCTGGAGGAGGTGGCGCGGGAACTCCCCGACGGCCGCGTCCTCGTCGTCGCCCACTCCACCCTCGTACGCCTGGTGCTGTGCGAGCTCCTCGGCATCCCGCTCGCCCGCTACCGCCAGGTCTTCCCCGCCCTGGAGAACGGCGCCCTGACCGAACTGCGGCTGCTGCCCGGCCGGCGGGCCTCCCTGCTGCGGCTCAACGCCGCCGCGACCACCCACTGACCCCTCTGGAGCATCACCGTGACCACCACCGTCCTCGCCGCCGGCGACCACTTCGTCCTGCCCGGGCTGCTCGCACGGGAACTGCGCGCCGCCGCGCCGTCCGGCGCCGACCTGGACGTACGCGAGATCCAACTGCCCTGGCCGCACACCCCGTTCGGCCCGGTCGCCGAGGTCGACGAGGCGTCCGGCGGCGAGGACGAGCTGATCGAGGCGCTGCGCGGCGTCCGGATCTGCCTCACCCAGATGGCCCCCCTCACCGAGCGGATCCTCAAGGCGTGCCCCGACCTGGAGCTGTTCTGCGTCAGCCGGGGCGGCCCCGTCAACGCCAACCTGGCGGCCGCCACCCGCCACGGCGTCGCCGTCTGCTACGCCCCCGGCCGCAACGCCGTCGCCACCGCCGAGCACACCCTCGCCCTGATCCTCGCCGCCGCCCGGGGGATCGGCGACGTCCACACCGACCTCAAGCACGCCGTCTGGCGCGGCGACTACTACGACTACGACAACTGCGGCATCGAGATCGACGGCTCGGTCGTCGGCCTGGTCGGATTCGGCGCGATCGGTTCACGGGTGGCGCGCGTCCTGGCCGCCATGGGCGCCACGGTCCTCGTCCACGACCCGTACGTGAAGCCCGAGGCGGTGGAGGGCGTCGCCGAACTGGTCCCGCTGGACGAGCTGCTGAGCCGCTCGCGGATCGTCTCGCTGCACGCGCGCGTGACGGAGGAGACCAGGGGCATGATCGGGGCCGCGCAGATCGCGTCGATGCCACGCGGTTCGGTGCTCGTCAACTGCGCGCGCGGCGCGCTCGTCGACTACGAGGCCGTGTGCGACGCCCTGGACTCGGGACGGCTGGCGGGCGCCGGTTTCGACGTCTTCCCCGCCGAGCCGGTGCCGGCCGGGGCCCGGCTGCTGTCCACGCCGGGCGTCGTCCTCACCCCGCACATCGCGGGCGCCAGCCGGGAGGTGGCCCACAAGGCGGCCCGGATCGTGGCGGGCGAGGCCGCCCGTTTCCTGCGCGGCGAGCCGCTCGCCCACTGTGCCAACCCCGAGGTCATCGGCCGCTAGGCCCTTGGTCCTGGAGTCGGTTTCTCGCCTCCGGGGCGCGGCCGGGACAGGTACCGCTGGCCGGTGGCCTTGAGCCGGTCGGGCAGCACCTTGACGGCCGCGCCCAGGGCCTTCGACCGCACCGAGCCGGCGACCACCCTCGGCCGGCCGCGCATCAGGGCGTCGAACGCGTCCTCGGCGACCTCGTCCGGGGCGTCCTTCGGGATGCGTCCGAGGCGGGTGTCCTCCATGCCGGCGCGGCGGAAGAACGCCGTCTCGGTGGCGCCCGGCATGAGCGACGTCACCGTGACCCCGGTACCCGCCAGCTCGCTGCGGAGCCCCTGGGCGAAGGACTGGAGGAACGACTTCGAGGCGCTGTACACGGTCTGGTACGGCCCCGGCGCCATCGACGCGACCGACGAGGTGATCAGCAGCCGGCCGTCGTCCTCGGCGACCATGCCGCGCAGCAGCCGGTGTGCGAGGTGCACCGTCGAGCTGATGTTGACGTCGATGATCCGGGCGTGGTCCGCGAGGCCGACGTCGGTGAACGCCCCGCCCGCGCCCATCCCCGCGTTCAGCGCGGCGGCCGCGACCGGGCGGCGCGTCGCGAGCACCGCGCCGTACAACTGCTCCACCCCGTCGTAGGTGGCCAGGTCGGCCCGCACGGCGGTGACATCGGCGCCCAGGGCGCGAAGCCGGTCGGCGGCGGCCCCGATGCCCCGGTCCTCGGCGCAGACCACCAGGTCGAACCCGTGACCGGCGAACTGCCGGGCCAGCGCGAGACCGATCCCGCTGGAGGCGCCGGTCACCACGGCCAGTGGCTTCACACCGTTCACCCTCGCCGGGTACCCATGGTGCGCCACCGTTTCACCGGTTTGATCATGGGGTACCCGCCCGCCGTGTTTTCGCCTCGGAGGTGACCATGACCGATCCGGAGCTCGGGCAGGCGTCGAACGGGACCGTGACCACCCAGGTGCCGGCCAGGCTGGACAGACTGCCCTGGTCGCGCTGGCACTGGATGATCGTCGTGGGGCTGGGCACCGTCTGGATCCTGGACGGCCTCGAAGTCACGATCGTGGGCAGCATGGCCGGCCGGCTCTCCGAGGAGGGCAGCGGGCTCGCCATCAGCAGCGCCCAGGTCACCGGCGTCGCCGCCGCGCTCTACGTGGCCGGGGCGTGCTCCGGGGCGCTGTTCTTCGGCTGGCTCACCGACCGCTTCGGCCGCAAGAAGCTCTTCCTGATCACCCTGGCGGTCTACCTCGCCGCGACCGCGCTGACGGCGCTGTCCTACTCGGCCTGGTGGTTCTTCCTCTTCCGCTTCCTGACCGGCTTCGGCATCGGCGGCGAGTACGCGGCCATCAACTCCGCCATCGACGAGCTGATCCCCAGCAAGTACCGGGGCCGGGTCGATCTGATCATCAACGGCAGTTTCTGGCTGGGTGCCATGGGCGGCGCCCTGCTGTCGGTCCTCGCCCTCGACACGGGCATCCTGCCCAAGGACCTGGGCTGGCGGATCTCCTTCGGCCTCGGCGTCGTCCTCGGGCTGGTCATCCTCCTCGTACGCCGCCATGTGCCCGAAAGTCCCCGCTGGATGTTCATCCACGGCCGCGAGGAGGGCGCCGAGCAGCTCGTGGCGGACGTCGAGCGGCAGGTGGAGGCGGAGACGGGCCGCCCGCTGCCCGCACCGGCCGGGGCGATCACCATCAAGCAGCGGCACAGCGTCGGGTTCGTCCAGATCGCCCGTACGCTCTTCCGGGCCTACCCCCGGCGGGCGGTGCTGGGCCTGGCCCTGTTCATCGGGCAGGCCTTCCTCTACAACGCCATCACCTTCGGGTTCGGTTCGATCCTGGTGACGTTCTTCGACGTGGGCACCGGCTCCACCGGTTACTTCTTCGCGGTCATCGCGTTCGGTAATTTCCTCGGCCCCCTGCTGCTCGGCCGCCTGTTCGACACCTGGGGCCGGCGCCCGATGATCGCCGGTACGTACCTGCTGTCGGGCGCGCTGCTCTTCGTCACGGCGTGGCTGTTCTCCAACGGCTGGCTGACCGCCACCACCATGACCGTGAGCTGGTGCGTGGTGCTCTTCTTCGCGTCCGCCGGTGCCAGCTCCGCGTACCTCACGGTGAGCGAGATCTTCCCCATGGAGACCCGGGCGATGGCCATCGCGTTCTTCTACGCCGTCGGCACGGCCGCCGGTGGCGTGTCCGGCCCGCTGATCTTCGCCGGGCTCACCGAGAGCGGCGTGGTCGCGGACACCGTGCTCGCCTTCTGCATCGGCGCCACGCTCATGGTGGCCGGCGGCCTGGTGGCGCTGTTCTTCGCCGTGGCGGCCGAACGCAAGGCGCTGGAGGACATCGCGACGCCGCTGTCCGCGCAGGCGGCGAGCGCCATGACGCCGGGCGGCCCGGCGAGCGCCACCGCCCGCACGGCGCCGTGAGGGGCGGGGGAGGGGCCGACTGGATCGAACGCCACTCGATGGTTTATCGTTCATTCAGTCGGTTGTGAAGAAGTCTTCACCACCCCCACATACTGCCCCGGCTGGTTCCCCCGTCCAGCCGGGGCTTCTCTCGTTCCCGCCCCGGCCCGCCGCGCAGTGCCCCGCCCCGGCCCGCCCCGCAGTGCCCCGCTTCAGTTCCGGCAGGCCGGGCACCCGTTCCCCGGAAGACCCCGAGTCGAGCCAGGAACGAGGAACGGTGGAGCGATGACCGAGTACGAGCGTTCACGCACCATGCCGGCACTGCCCGAGCACGTCTTCGACCAGGCCGCCAACGTCGACCAGCTCGACAACTGGCTGCCCGAGGCCCTGCACGTGCACGCCGAGGAGCTGCCCGCCGTCACCGTGCACGAGGACCGCACCGACGAGGACACCTCCGCGCTGCTGCGCGCCGAGAAGGACCAGATGCGCCTGGAATGGGGCACCAGGGAGCAGGGCAGCTACGCCGGCTGGCTCCAGGTCGCGGGCATCGGCAGCGGGGCCAGCGAGGTGACCGTGCACCTGTCCTTCTTCGACGAGAGCCACGACCCGGGCGAGAAGCCGGTCAACGACGCCCTCGACCGGAGCCTGGAACGCCTGGAGGGCCAGGTGCGCATGCGTGTCGACAACGCCGCCGGCTGACCTCCCCATGCCGTCGGGGAAGCGTTACGCGGTCGCCGCGTCCGGACAGTGGACGGACGAGGAGGAGGGCCGCCGGAGGCTGCCCGCCGGGGAGGTCCACGCGTGGGAGCCCGGCATGAACCAGACCGTCTGCGGCCTCTCGCTCAGCAGGTCCGAGCTGGGCCGCTTCCCGCACGTCGTCTGGCAGGACGTCCTCCCCGAGTCCGGCGGCGCCGCCGACCGCGTCCGGCGCGTCTGCCCGCGCTGTGCCTCCGTCGCGGGCCGCCGGGGCGCCGACGCCCGGCCGCGCTGGCAGCGCGTCCGCCCCCGGCCATGACCCGGCCGTGCGCCGCCCAGGGCCACCGGCCATGACCCCGGCCGGGGCCCGCCATGATCGTCACCGTTTTTGTCCCGGTTCGCGGGGCACTGGGATGGCATGGACCACTCACAGGCACCCGTGCTCGACGCGCTGGCCGCGTACCACTTGGAGAACCAGACCCCCTTCACCCCGCCCGGCCACAAACAGGGCCGGGGCGCCGACCCCCGGGTGCGCGCCGTCCTCGGTGACGCCGTCTTCCGCAGCGACGTGCTCGCCACCAGCGGGCTGGACGACCGGACCTCCTCCCACGGCATCCTCGCCCGGGCACAGGAGCTGATGGCCGACGCCGTCGGGGCGGAGCACACCTTCTTCTCGACCTGCGGCAGCTCCCTGTCGGTCAAGGCCGCCATGCTCTCGGTCGCCGGACCGCACGAGAAACTGCTGGTCGGGCGCGACGCCCACAAATCGGTGGTGTCCGGTCTCGTCCTCGCCGGGATCGTCCCCATCTGGGTCGACCCCCAGTGGGACGCCGAACGCCACCTGGCCCACCCGCCGTCCGCCGACGCCTTCCGCGCCGCCTTCGCCGAGCACCCCGACGCCCGGGGCGCCCTGGTGACCACCCCGACGCCCTACGGCACCTGCTCCGACCTGCCCGCCATCGCGGAGGCGTGCCACGAGCACGGCGTACCCCTCATCGTCGACGAGGCGTGGGGCGCCCACCTGCCCTTCCACCCCGACCTGCCCACCTGGGCCATGGACGCCGGGGCCGACGTCTGCGTCACCTCCGTGCACAAGATGGGCTCCGGGCTCGAACAGGGCTCGGTCTTCCACCTCCAGGGCGACCTGATCGAACCCGAGGTCCTGAAGAACCGCGAGGACCTGCTCGGAACCACCAGCCCCTCCGTGCTCGTGTACGCCGCCCTCGACGGCTGGCGCCGCCAGATGGTCCAGCACGGCCACGCCCTCTACGACGACACGCTGGCCCTCGCCAAGACGGTACGGGCGCGGATCGCCGAGATCGACGGCCTGCACGTCCACGGGCGCGACGACTTCTGCGGGCCCGGCCGCGCGGCCGACCTGGACCCGCTCCAGGTCATCGTCGACATCACCGCCCTCGGCACCACCGGCTACCGGGCCGCCGACTGGATCCGCGAGCACCACCGCATCAACCTGCACCTGTCCGACCACCGCCGCAGCAGCGCCCAGCTCACCCACGCCGACGACGAACGCAGCGCCGACGCCCTGCTCGACGCCCTGCGCGACGTCACCGAACACGCGGACGAGCTGCGCCCCGCGGCGGAGGTGGAGGTGCCCGACCCGGCCGAGCTGCGGCTGGAGCAGGTCATGCTGCCGCGCGACGCGTTCTTCGGGCGGGTCGAGCAGGTGCCGTGGGAGAAGGCCGTCGGCCGGGTCAGCGCCGAGATGCTCACCCCGTACCCGCCCGGCATCCCGGCCGCGCTGCCGGGCGAGAAGCTCAGCTCCGAGGTCCTGCGCTACCTCCGCAGCGGCGTCGAGGCGGGCATGGTCGTCCCGGACGCCGCCGACACGGAGGTGAAGACGGTACGGGTGACGGTGGAGCACTGAGGCGGCGCCGAGCCGTCACCGGCCGGCCGCCGCCTTCTGCCGCAGGCACGCCCAGGCGTCCTCGCGGACTCCCGCACCCAGCAGCACGTCCGCCGCCGTGCAGGCCAGCGCCTCCGCCGCAGCCAGCATCACCCGGCGCCCGCGCGGCCCCGCCGCCGCCTCGGCGAACTCGGGCGTGTGGTCCGAGCCCTCCGACCCCATGATGGCCACGAACGGGTGGATCGCCGGCACCCGCGTGCTCACGTTGCCGATGTCGGACGACCCCAGGTACACGCCCGGCACCGGCTCCGACAGCCGGATGCCCGCCCGGTCCAGGTGGCGGGCGAACAGCCCGGACAGCACGTCGTTGTCGCGGAAGTGCTCGTACCGCCCGCCCTCGACGGTCACCTCCACCCGCGTACGGGTGGCCGACGCCACGCCCCCGGCGCACGAGCGCACCTCCTCCACCAACTCCTCCAGCGCCGCTGTCGTCGCCCCGCGCAGCCCGAACGCGCCCTCGGCGTACTCCGGGACGATGTTGGTGGCCCGCCCGCCGTCCGTGATGATGCCCTGCACGTGGGACCCGGACGGCAGCCGCCGCTGGAGCACACCCAGGGTGTTGAACAACTGGATCAGGGCGCCGAGCGCGTCGATGCCCTCCGTCGGGTTGCCCGTCGGATGCGCGGCCCGCCCGTGGAACGCCACCCGGACGCGCGCGCTCGCCGTCAGCGGCGCCCACGCCCAGTCATGGACGCCCGGGTGGAACATCAGCGCCGCGTCGACCCCGTCGAACAGCCCCGCCTCCACCTGCACGGCCTTGCCGCCGCCGCGCTCCTCCGCCGGCGTCCCCACCGCCAGCAGCGAACCCGGCACCTCGCCCAGCGCGCCCCGCACCGCCAGCGCCGCGCCCAGCCCAGCCGCCGCGATCAGGTTGTGGCCGCAGGCGTGCCCCAGCAGCGGCAGCGCGTCGTACTCCATCAGCAGCGCCACGCACGGCCCCGCCCCGCCCCCGGCGCGGCCGGTGAACGCCGTCGGCAGGCCCGCCACCCCCCGCTCCACCCGGAACCCCTCCCGTTCCAGCTCGGCGGCCAGCAGCGCCGCCGCCTCCCGCTCCTCGAACGCCGTCTCCGGCGCGCGGTGCAGCGCGAGGCTCACGTCCCACAACCGGTCCGCGCGAGCGGTGACCTCCTCCCCGATCCGGTCGTACACGGGCTCCGGGTTCTCCGACACGTACGCCTCCTTCGTCGGCCGACGGACACCCCGCACGTGTTCCACGCCTGCGCGGTCTCAGGCCTCCAGGGGCTCCCGGGCCCTCCGGGGCGCTCAGGTCTCCACGCTCGGCCGCCGCTCGGCCCCGGCCTCGCCGGTCAGCCGGCGGCGCAGCGCCGCCAGCCGCGGGTAGCGCTCGCTGAGCTCCGCCGAGCGGCGGTCCAGCTCCTGCATCAGGCGCTCGCTCCGCTTGTCGAGGTCCAGTTCGTCGAGGATCCGGTCGATCTCCGCGAGCAGCGCGCCGTGCAGTTGCCACTGCCGGGGGTGCTCCTGCACGTCCTCCAGCAGCATGTCGGCGACCCGGTCGCGGGTGGCCCGGCTCGCGGCCAGGGCGGCGGTCAGCCGCTCCTCCGCCGCCTCCGCGTTGGCGGCCACCTGCGTGGTGATCAGCCGGGCGAAGCTCTCGATGGCGTCGGCCATCTGCTCGAACAGCTCCTTGAGCCCGGCCGACACGTCCGGCGGGAACAGGGACTCCTCCGTGCGGAACTTCGCCAGGTCGGTCAGGCTCCGGGTCAGCACCCGGAGCACCACCGCGCAGATCTCCAGGGTGTCCAGCCCCGTCCGCAGCACCACCCGGGACAGCAGCCCCTCCCGTACGCGCGGGTTCATCCGCAGGCTCTCCTCGGCCTGCCGCAGCGACGCGTCGACCTCCACGATGTCGTGGTCCAGCCGCCGCGCCTCGTGCAGCCGGGCCGCCGCGTGCGGGAAGGGGATGTGGCCCTCGGAGATCTCCGCGCCCATGGTGCGGAACATCCGGCCCATCCCGCGCGCCAGCCCGTCGATGGACGCCCCGGCCGACTGGGTCCACACCGGGGGCGCGAACAGCAGGTTGAACAGCAGGCCCACCCCGGCGCCGATCAGCGTCTCCAGCACCCGGTGCCAGGCCGCCGACGCCGCCTGGGAGACACCGAGGACCAGCATCGCGCTGATCGCCACCTCCGGCACGAACTCGTCCACCCGCACGAACCGGCCGATGATCAGCGAGGTGAAGATCGTCAGGCCGAGGCTCCACCAGTTCAGCCCCACCAGGGCGGTGAAGCCGATGGCGATGAGGACGCCCACGACCACCGAGTTGACACGCCGGATACCGGTGGTGAGCGTCGCGTACAGGGTCACCTGCACGACGAGCAGCGCGGTCAGCGGCGCCGTCAGCGGGGCGGGTTGCGCGGGCAGGACCATCAGGGCGACGACGAAGGAGATGACGGCGGCGGCCGTGGAACGCAGCGTCTGCGCCGCGACGGGCTCGGTGGTCCGCCGCACCAGTTTGATCACGGGTGCTGATACGTCCGGCATCCCATTCACGTGCCCGATCAGAAGCCACTCACCACACTTCAGCCCCAGGAACCCCTCGGACGCCGTTTTGCCTCACCCGTGACGTGGTACCGCCAAAGTCCGCGACCCCTTGTCGAGGAGGCACGATGAACCCGCCCGTGGACCGGGGCACCCCGGTCGCCGTCGTCACCGGCTCCGACTCCGGCATCGGCCGCGCCACCGCCGTCCGGCTCGCCGCACAGGGCATGGACGTCGGCATCACCTGGCACACCGATGAGGACGGCGCGCACCGGACCGCCGAGGAGGTACGCGGCCACGGGCGCCGCGCCGCCGTCGCGCGACTGGACCTGACCCGGCTGCCGGAGGCCGCCGGAGTCGTCGACGAGCTGGCCCGTGAACTCGGCCGTATCGACGTCCTGGTGAACAACGCGGGCACCGGCACGGCCACGCCGTTCCTCGACATGACGTACGACACCGTGCGGGACGTGCTCGACGTCGACCTGATCGGACCGTTCCTGTGCTCCCAGACCGCCGCGCGCCGCATGATCGAGCAGGGCGAGGGCGGACGGATCGTCAACGTCACGTCCGTGCACGAGCACCAGCCGCGCGTCGGAGCGGCGCCCTACTGCGCGGCCAAGGGCGGACTCGGACTGCTCACCCAGGTCATGGCGCTGGAGCTGGCCGAGTACGGCATCACCGTCAACGCCGTGGCGCCGGGCGAGATCGCCACCCCGATGACGGGCCAGGAGGACGAGGACGTACGCAAGAAGTCCCGCCCGGGCGTGCCGCTCGGACGGCCCGGCGACGCGCGTGAGGTCGCCGCCGTCATCGCCTTCCTGGCCGGCGAGGACGCCTCGTACGTCACCGGCGCCTCGTGGGTGGTGGACGGCGGCATGCTGCGGATGGGCCCGCAGGCCGGCTCCCACCTGGAGAGCGACGCCTGGCGCCGCCCCTGACGCGCATGCGGAAGGGCCCCGCCCGGGGCTTGCCGGAGCGGGGCCCTCGCCCTCGGGGGGCCGGCCGCGGGGCCTAGTGGGCCCCCACCGTGTCGGCCCCCGTCCTCACGCCGCCGTCACCCACCGCGGCGCTCCCGGCATGCACGGGCAGGTGATAGACCGCGAAGGCACGGCCGATCACCGGTTGGGCGACATTGCGCACCCGCACCCCCTCACTGGTCATGCCGTGCTCGGTCCCCATGTGCGCGTGGCCGTGCACGGCGAGGTCCGCGCCGCCCTCGTCGACCGCCTCGGCCAGCAGGTAACTGCCCAGGAACGGATAGATCTCCAGCGGCTCGCCCGCGAGCGTGTCCGGCACGGGCGCGTAGTGCGTCAGCGCGATCCGCACGGCACAGTCGGCCTCCCGCAGCATGTTCAGGGACTGCCGCAGCCCGTCCGCGCAGCGCCGGGTGTAGCGGATGAAGTCCTTCATCTCCGGCTCGCCGAACTCACCGCCGCTGCGCCCGGCGAATCCACCGCCGAACCCCTTCGTCCCGGCGACCCCCACGTGCACGCCGTCGATGTTCAGCACCGTGCCCTCGCCCTCCAGGACGGTCACCCCCGCCCGGTCGAGCGCCGCGGTCACCTCCGCCTCCTGGTCGCTCTGGTAGTCGTGGTTGCCCAGGACGGCGACGACCGGCACCCCCAGCCCGGCGACCTCGGCGGCCACGACCTCGCCCTCCTCGGCGGTGCCGTGCCGCGTCAGGTCCCCGGCCAGCAGCAGCAGGTCCGCCCGCTCGTGCAGTTGCTCGAAGGCCGGCCGCAAGGTGCCCGCGCTGCCCGGGCCCAGATGGATGTCACCGACCGCTGCTACTCGGATCACGACAGCTCCTCGGGGTGGTCGGGGGCGTCCGCGCAGACGACGACCAGGTCCTCGCGCAGCGGCAGCCCGGCCAGTTCCTCCTGTGCGATACGCAGGATCTCGGACCGGCACTCGGCGCTGGCGACGGTGCCGTACAGCATCACGCTCGTCCCGCGCTGCTCGATCCTGATGCCGAGTTCGGCGATGTCCTCGCTCGCCAGCCGGTCCCGCAGATGGGCGATGCGGTACTCGGCGGTGTCGGCGGCGCTCATGGCGTTGCCTCCCGTGGTGCGCGTGGTTCGATCACGTTCAGACGCTCCAGCAGGTACAGGAACGCCTCGGGCATCGGAGAGCCTTCGTTCTCCCGGCGCAGCAGGTCCCAGTCGATCTTCTCCCGCAGTGTGCGGGCGATCGGCAGCACGGCGCCGAAGTCGCAGTGGTGCTCCGAGAAGGCGGCCAGCAGACTGCCCACCAGATCGGTCGGCGACAGCACCGGCATCCGCACCGAGTCCACCGGCAGCGTGTGGGCCCGGTCCAGCAGCTCACGCGTCACCGGGTGCCGCGCCAGCTCGAAGATCAGGTCGATCTCCTCCCCATGGCTGCGCGCCTTGATCAGCCAGTCCTCCGGCGGCACCCGGACCGGGATGCCGGCGGCCTCCAGGTCCTGGGTGATCACCTCCGCGTCCTCGCGCAGGATGGCGAAGTCGGTGTCGTGCTGGAGGCTCTGCGGCACGCCGTGCGCGTACGCCGCCACACTGCCGGCCAGGGCGAACGGGTGCCCCTTGCTCTTGAGCAACGCGGCCACCTGCTTGGTGGCCTCCAGGATGGCCTGCGTACGGTCCGGAGGATGGCCGGCGAGGGGATCACCGGGTCCACCCGGGCCACCGGCCGGTGCCCCACCGCCCACGGGCACGCCGAGCAGCGCGCCGTCGGGCTCGCCCTCCACGGCTCTGCCCCCGGCCAGACGCAGCCCGGATGGCCCGAACGGCTCGGCCGGCTCGGCCGGCCCGGTGGGCGCGCTCGGCTGGGAGGCGTCTTGCGAGTGGTTCCTCACGGGTGCTCCGCCCTCTCATCGGCCTCTGGGAGGCGGTTCGGGTACCCGGGGCTGTACTTTTTATGGCTCGGTTCGCCTCCGGAGGAGGCACCCCACCGGATCACTCGCCGGGGTTCTTGTCCTTGCGGCGGGACGCCCTGGTCAGGGCCGTGCCGGTGGCGACGAGCAGGGCGGCGCCGGCGCCCAGGAGCCACAGCTTCGGCCCGGCGCCCGTGTCCGCCATCTCGCCGGGCGGGGCCGGCTCCGGCTCGGCGTCGGGCTCCGCGTCGGGGCCGGGCTCCGCGTCGGCGTCGGGCTCCGCGTCGGCGTCGGGCTCCGCGTCGGCGTCGGGCTCCGCGTCGGGGCCGGGCTCCGTTTCGGCGAGCGGCTCGGAGTCCGGCACGGGGTCCGGCACCGGTTCCGCTTCCGGCTCCGGGGCGGTTTCCGGCTGTGTCGCCGAGGGCGGCTCCGCGTCCGCGTCCCGGGCCGCCGCCGCGTCCGGCAGCGGCCCCGGTTCCGGTGCCCGCTCCGGTCCCGGCGCGCCCGGCCGGGGTGCCGGCGCGTCGCACGTCGGTTCCGCCGCGAAGGGGGCGCTGTGGAGGGCGCCCGCGAGGGGGCCCGTTTTGAGCGAGCGGACCACGAGGTCGCCCTCGATGGCGGCGGGGCTGCCGTCGGTCAGCTCCGCGCGGGGCGCGTAGAGGGAGCCCCGGAGGGTGTCGCCCGCCGTGAGGGCGAGGTCCGTGGCGTCGGCGAAGGTCCACAGGACGTACGGCGCGTCCGCGCGGCCGATGCCCGTCATCGTCGGCGTACGCCAGGACAGTTCGCCGCCCTCGGCGGTCGTGTCGACCACGATCACGAGCGGCCGAGCCGCCGTCGGCCGGTGCTCGAACGCCAGCACCCGGGTGCGGGCCAACTGCGCGCCGGTCAGCCGCAGCACGTTCGTACGGCGGTCGGCGAGCCGGACCCGTACCGTGCCGTCGGGGGTGACCGGGCCGGCGGGCAGCGCCACCGTGCCCGGGCAGCGGGCCAAGGCGTCGGCGCGCTGCCGGTGGCCCGCGAAGAGCGCGCCGAAGTCGAGGAGGCCACGGACGGGACCCACCGACGACGGCGGCTGCGCGGTGGTCAGCTCCACGCGCGGCGTCGTGCCGTAGCCCGCGCCGGCCGGGACCAGCCGGGTCTTGACGGGCGTACCGTCCATGCCGGTGGCCCGCGTCGCGCTGCGGGAGAGGTCGCCGACCTTGACGTACCGGTCGCCGGTCACCCGCAGGACCCCGTCCGCCGCGCTGCCGGGGAAGTCGACCGCGCCGTCGACCAGGAGCGCGGTGGGCCGAGCGTCCCCGGCGGCCCGGAAGCCGTCCGCCGCGCGCGGCGCGATGGTGTACCGCGACCGGAGGGCGAGGTCGCCGCCCACGGCGATGGCGCTCTCGCTGGTCGTGCCGCCGAGCAGCGCGTCCCGCCGTGTCACGACGCCGAACCCCTTGTTCGCGGCCATGGGGTTGCCGCTCATGGCCGACGCCTCGTGCACCGGGGCCACCGGCACCGCGGACGCGGCCACCGGCACCGCGGACGCGGACACCGGCACCGCGGCCGGGGGACTCGCCGCGCACAGCCCGCACACCAGCGCCGGAATCACGGCCAGTCCAGTCATTCCCATAGCGGAGAAAATAGGATCATCCGACTCGCGCCGGTCGCGACGCGCCCATCCCATAGGGTGACGTTTCACCCGGTCGGCAGTGGGGGAGCGGTTGCTGCGACGGCAATGGTGCCGCGGCAGCCGGGGGTGGGACCGTGCGTGACAAGAAGCTGTTCCGACGCACCTGGAGGGCCGAGCCCCCCGTCTCGAAGAGCGAACGCGAGCTCTTCGGCGGTGCCCTGCGCTACGACTTCGGCTGGGTCAAGCACGAGTACGCCCTCCTCGACCTGAAGCCCCTGGCCGCCGTGCGCGCGCTGCCCGGCCTCCTCGGCAGCACCCTGCGGCTCGCCTGGGAGTCCGACCGGCGCGCCCTGCTCACCGTCGGCCTCACCGAGATCGGCCAGGGCATCGCCCAGGCCATGGGCCTGCTCCTGACGAACCAGGTCCTCCAGGCCCTCTTCGCCGCCGGCACCACCGCCGACCGCCTCCGCGCCGCCCTGCCCGCGCTCGTCGCCGCCGGCGTGCTCGCCGTGGTCAACGCGGTCCTCGCCTCACTGTCCACGGCAGGCACCGGCCGCCTGGAACCCAAGGTCGAACGGCTCGCCACCGAGAAGTACCTCCACCGCGCCGCCGGGGTGGAGCTGGAGGCCATCGAGGACGGGGCCTTCCGCAAACTCCTGGACTCCGCCCAGTTCGGCGCCCTGGCCGCCCGCAACATGATCGGCGCCTGCGTGGGCGCCCTCAACGGCCTGTTCACCATCGTCGCCGCCGCGGGTGTCCTGACCGTGCTGCACCCCACGCTGCTGCCGCTGCTGCTGCTGATCGCCCTGCCACGCGGCTGGGGCGCCATGCACGTGGCGCAGCGCCGCTACGCCTCCCGGATGAACTGGATCGAGCACGAACGGGCCGCCCGCCTCGTCAACAACCTCATCACCAGCCGCGAGTCGGCCCAGGAGGTCCGCGTCCACCAGGTCGGCCGCTACCTCCTGGACAAGTTCCACGACATGGCCGAGACCTCCGAGGCCGAGCAGACCCGGCTCGCCGACGGGCGTGCCGTCACCGAGCTGATCGCCGCCGCCGTGTCCGGCGCCGCCGCGCTCCTGACGTACGCCGCCCTCGGCGTCCTGCTGCTCACCGGCCGTATGGACATCGCCATGGCCGGCACCGCCGCCCTCGCCGTACGCACCGGCTCCGCCAGCCTCAGCGCCCTGATCACCCAGATCAACACCCTGCACGAGGAGTCCCTGTACGTGCGGGACCTCGACCGCTTCACGGCGGCGGCCGACACCCGGGCCATCCCCACCGGCGGCAGACCCGTACCGGACTTCCCCGAGAAGATCACCTTCGAGAACGTCACCTTCCGCTACCCCGACCGTGAGGAACCCGCCCTGCGCGGCGTGTCCCTGACCATCGCCGCCGGCTCGGTGGTCGCCCTGGTCGGGGCGAACGGATCGGGCAAGTCCACCCTCGTCAAGATCCTCGCCGGCCTCCACCGGCCCGGCGACGGCCGTGTCATGTGGGGCGACACCGACCTCGCCGAGGCGGACCGGCTCGACGTCTTCCGCCATGTCGCCGTCCTCGACCAGGACTTCCAGCGCTGGCCGTTCACCCTCGGCACCAACATCCGCATCGGGCAGCCCGAGGCGGCCCCGCAGGAGGGCCGCGTCGAGAGCGCCGCCGCGTACTCGGGCGCCGACAAGCTCGGCGCGACGCTGCCGCGCGGCTACGACACCCTGCTGGCCCGCCAGTTCCGGCACGGCTCCGAACTGTCCGGCGGCCAGTGGCAGACCGTCGGCCAGGCCCGCTTGCGCTACCGCCGGGCGAACCTCGTCATCGCCGACGAGCCGACCTCCGCCCTGGACCCCGAGGCGGAGATCGAGTCGTTCCGGCGCATCCGCGCACTGGCCGCCGAGGGCAGGACCGTCGTGCTCGTCAGCCACCGGATGGCCGGCATCCAGTCCGCCGACGTCATCCACGTCCTCCACGAGGGCAGGCTCGTCGAGTCGGGCTCCCACCGGGAGCTGATGGAGCGGCCCGGCTCCCGCTACCGGCGCATGTACCTGCTCCAGGCCGACCAGTACGGCACGGCGCCGTGAGTCACCCCAGCTCCAGGGTGGTGATGCCGAAGACCCGCTCCCGCGCGAACGGACGGACCGGCCCCGTGTACATGCGCGCCGTGCGGAACGTCGGCACCAGGCCGCGCGCCTCGGCCATCCGCACGGCGGCGGCGTTCGACTCCGGTACGTCCACGGCGATCCCGCCCGGCCCGAAACCGTCCGCGAGCGCGTCCAGCAGCGCCTCCGCGTCGGCCGGCGTGTCCGCGAACAGCGGGCCGACCCGGGCCTCCTCGCGCGCCGGGCGGATCACCCCGTACCCCGTCACCCTCCCGTCCACGACCCGGGCGAGCGCCCGGTGGCCGGGCGCGCCCAGCCACCGCTGAAGGAATTGGGGCCGGTCGGCCGGGTAGCAGCCGCTGTCGTACGCGGCGAGCGCGGCGAGCCCCACCTCGGTGGCCGGCACCACCCCGGCGTCCGGGGCGCGTCCCGCCACCGTTCCCACGTACCGCGCCGTGCGGTGGGCCGGTTCGAAGCCCGAGCGGCGGTAGTTGTCCTGCTGCGCCGGAACCCCGTCGAGGCCGACCGTGCGGTTCCCGGCGTGGGCCATCGCCGCCTTCCAGGTGGCGAGCCCGTGACCGCGGCCGCGCCGGTCGGGTCGTACCAGGTAGAAGCCCAGAAAGGCGTACGTGTCGCTGTAGTTGACGACCGAGATGGCCGACACCGGCTCGCTCTCGCCGTCGAGCCTGCCCAGGAAGAACCCTTCGGGGTCCTGGGCGAAGAAGCTCGGCCCGTCCGTGAGGCCCGGGTTCCAGCCCTCCGCCGCGGCCCACTCGCACACGAGCGACCATTCCTCGGGCGTCGCCCGCGACACATTCAGGGGTAACAAGGGATCTCCTCCCGGCAGTTGTGCGTGGTAGCCGTACGCTACCGCCGGTCAGGTGTTGTACCGCTTGAGGAAGAGCTGCTTGCCGTACTCCTGACCCAGCCACAGGCGCCGGTCCTCCCCGAAGTCGGCGAGGTCCGGGTTGTCGAAGGTCTGTGGGTGGTTGGTGTGGGGATTGACATCGACGACGACCCGCTCCAGGCACCACGCCGGGTCGGGGCCGACGGGCTCGAAGCGCAGGTAGACGGGGTAGCGGTCCAGGTTGTCGGTGAAGAGCTGCGGCCTTCGCGGGTCGTTGTACGCGGCGTTCTCGACGTTGGCCTCCTCGCCCAGCACGAAGATCCAGTTTTCGCCGGTGCGGGTTCCGCTGGAGGTGCCGGCGGCGTCGAGGACGAACTCGCGGCCGGCGATGCCCAGGTACACCCATCCCTGTGTGCCCGCGTGCGGTACGTCGGCGGTCCTGATGTGCGCCTCGATCCTGGTGATCTTCGCCATGGGGATTCCTTCACTTTTCCCGACCATAATCCGGCGGGTGCTCGAGGGTCTCGTAGCGAGTTATTCCGCGCGCATCAAGGCATCAAATCCCTCTCCTTCATAAAGCTCGGTTATTGTTCTTCCCCGTCGGGTTTTATTCTCAATCCTTTTCGTATTTGATTGAATCTTTCCGCATGCTGAACGTCCGTGATTCGACTGCGCCAGCGTGCGCCGGGTATCGCGGATCGGGTACCGATTCGCGCTCGCTCGAAGGGGCGAATTCACCATGGATCCCGTTTTCTGGACGCGCTCGCCGGGAAACCTGGAATCATATCCGCACGGTCCGACTTTTCTCCGGATCCAGATGTTCCCCGGCGTGCGCGGCGCACCCGTAATCGCCACCCGCTGCCTCTTCACCGAAAGGCGGTTCCGTGTCCCGTCGACATTCTCGTACCTCGTTCAGCCGCGCGCTGCGCCGTATCCTGCGTGCCACGGAAGACCTCGCGGACGATGCCCTCGACAGGGCGGGGGACATCGAAAGCGGCGTCCGGCGGTCGGTCGGCCGGGCCCTGGACGACGACGACCGTGACCACCACCGCGACCACGACGACCGAGACCGGGACCGCGACCGGGACCGCGACCGCGACCGGGACTGGGACTGGGACGACGATCACGATCGGCGCCGCCGCCGTCGCGGACGCCGGGACGGGCCGTGCCGCCGTGACGACGGTCCTCGCCGGCGCTACCCGGACGAAGGGGAGCCGTACGACGGCGAGGACGACCCAGGCCCGCGGCGGCGCCGGGAGGCCGGTCCCGTCGACGACTCGGAGGAGCTCAGAGCCCTGAAGGACCAGATGGAGCTGGTGCGGCGTCGCCTGGACAGACGCGGGGTGGACGAGGAGCAGTACGGCACCGGATCCGTCCCGCGGTCACGCGGGTCCGACGACATCGCGGCTCTCAGGGACGAACTGGCACGGCTGGCCGACCGTATCGACCGCAATCGTGAAGCGCGCTGACCCGACGACGTGCGGCCGGGAGTCGCGCCCATGAACCCTCCTCGGGGACGTCTGCTGATGCGGACGCTCGCCGGTCTCGCCCGGAAGGAGGCCACGCGCTCCCTGCTCCCCGGCGGGAGGGCGCCGGACGGGCAGGACAGCCGGGCGATCCGCCGGGCCCGCGACCTGCGGGAAGCGCTGGAGCGCCTCGGACCCTTCTACGTGAAGGTCGGGCAGATGCTCGCCACGCGGCCCGACATCGTGACCCCGGAGATGATCTGCGAGCTGGAAAAGCTCCAGGACAACGTGTCCCCCGCGCCGTTCCGCGACCTGGAGCCGGTGCTCCGGCAGGAACTGGGGCCCGGTTGGATACGGCGGTTCCGCGACATCGACCGTGACCATCCCCTCGGTACGGCTTCGCTCGCCCAGGTGTACCGGGCAGAGCTGCCGTCCGGCCGGCAGGTCGCGGTGAAGGTGCAGCGTCCCGGAGTCCGGGAGACGGTCCGCGGTGACATGAAGCTCATGGGCGCCCTGTCGCGTTTCGCGGCACGCCGGGCCCCGCGCTTCAACGAAGTCATCGACGTCGAGGCCATGTTGAACGTCCTGTTCGACTCCATGCGCCCCGAACTCGACTTCGTCATGGAGGCCCGCAACATGACGGAGGCGGCCGAGGTCGCGGCCGACTTCGAGCACATCGCCGTACCCGAGGTCGTTCTGGCCACCAACCGGGTCCTGGTGCAGAGCCTGGCCCCCGGCAAGCCGATCCGGGAGGCGGACAAGGAAGCGTTCACCGCCGAGGAGCGCGCGGCCATCAGCCATGACCTGCTGGCCTTCATGTACCGGGGCTACTTCGTCAACCGGATCTTCCACGCCGACCCGCACCCGGGGAACATCTTCGTCACGCCCGGCCAACCGGCGACGATCATCGACTGGGGCATGGTCGGGCGCATCGACCGCCCCATGAGCACCAGCGTCCTCCTGCTGCTGCTCAACCTCGCCATGAACGACGGCGCCGGTACCGCCCGCGCCTGGATCGACATGGGGAACGCCACCTCGTGGGCGAACGCCCCGGCCTTCGCCGGCGACATGGCGGCGCTCGTCCCGCAGGTGGCCACGGCGTCGCTGGAGGAACTCAACTTCGGGGTCACCCTCACCGCCGTACTCCAGTACTCCACCCGTCGCGGCATCCGCACCAGCCCCATGATGTCCATCCTCGGCAAGTCGTTCGCGAACATCGAGGGTTCCATCCGGCACCTGTGCCCGGAGCTTTCCATCATCGACGTCTTCTCCGAGGAACTCGTGGGGATCGTCACGGAGCTGGTCAAGGAATCCCTCTCACCGCAGCAGGCCGTACGCACCGCACTGGAAGTGATCACGGCCGGAGCCGCCGCGCCCCAGCAACTCCGAGGGGTCACGCGTGATCTCTCCAACCGCGATCTCAGCATGCGTATGACTCTCAGTCACCCACGCTCCGGGGACCGCCCCTCGGCCATGCGGAGAGGCGCGACCGACGTGTCCCTGGGGCTGGCCATCGCGATGCTGTGGAATCACTACGCGAAGGACCGCTAGTGCGACGGGAAACACGCGAAAGCCGTCTCGATCAGATGAATTGGACGCACGGAGGCGTGGGAAGTGTTTCGTTCGCCTCCGCCTCGTGCTCGTACACCCTTGGAATTCGACCGGCCGGATGGCGAAATAGGAATGTCTTGCAGGATGTGAAAGCCTGGGTGAGCGAGCCAGGAACCGGCCGTCTCCCGCTTTCTCGGGACAAGGGACGGACAAGCCATGCGTGGACAACCCGGCGTCGCAGAGCCCGGAGCGAGCCAGGACGAGCCCGTCGCGGTCGTCGGAGCCGCTTGCCGGTTCCCCGGACAGGTCGGCTCGCTCACCTCGTTGTGGCGGTTGCTGATGGCGCGTCGGGACACCAGGCGGGAAGTGCCCGGTGAGCGGTGGGAGCAGGCAGAGCTGGCCGGCCTGCCCGCTCAGGTGGCGGCCCGGCTGCGCTACGGCTGCTTCCTGGACGAAGACGTCTACGCCTACGACCCCGAGTTCTTCGGGATCAACTCACAGGAAGCACCCTGGGTCGATCCGGAACACCGGTTGCTGGCGGAAGTGATCTGGGAGGCCGTGGAACACGCCGGCATCCCGACCCGGCGACTGTCGGGTACGCCGACGGGCATGTTCTTCGGGCTCTACCAGAAGGACTACATGCTGCGTGTGCAGCGGCCTTTGGAAGAGGTCAACGCCTACGCCATGTACACCGGCTTCGACAGCATCGGTCCCGGCCGTGTGGGCTTCATGCTGAACCTGAAGGGCCCGCAGGTCGTCGTGGAGAGCGCGTGCGCCTCAGGGCTGGTCGCGGTGCACAGCGCCTGCCAGAGCCTGCGGACCGGTGAGTCGGACGTCGCCCTGGCCGGGGCCGCCATGCTGACCCTCGGCCCCGAAGGGGTCACCGCCCCCGCGCTGTGGGGGGTCTTCTCGCCCACGGGCCGCTGCCACGCCTTCGACGCCGCCGCCGACGGCTACGTACGCGGCGAGGGCTGCGGGGTGGTGGTGCTCAAGCGGCTGGCGGACGCGGTACGGGACGGGGACCGGGTGCTGGCGGTGCTGCGCGGTACGGCGGTCAACCAGAACGGGCGGGGCACACGGCTGAGCGCTCCCTCGGAGCCCGCCCAGATCGACCTCTACCGCCTGGCCCTGGAGCGGGCCGGTGTCGAGGCCGGCGACGTCGGCATGGTGGAGGCGCACGGCCCGGGCACGGCGGTGGGCGACCCCATTGAGTTCGCCGCGGTGGCCACCGTCTACGGCAAGGGCCGGGACCGGTGCGCACTGGGTTCGGTGAAGACGAACATCGGCCACACCGAACCGGTGTCGGGCGTGGCCGGTCTGCTGAAGGCCATCGCGGCGCTGCGGCACGGGCTGGTGCCGGCGAGCCTGAACTTCCGCCGCTGGAACCCGCAGATCGACGCCGGCGACACCCGGCTGTTCGTGCCGACCGACACCATCGAGTGGCCGGTACGGGGCGGCAGCAGGCTGGCCGCGGTGTCCTCCTTCGGTATCAGCGGCACCAACGTCCACGTCGTCGTCGAGCAGCCTCCCGCAACGATCCCCGCCCCGCGTGCCGCGCGCCCGCAGCCGCCCGGGGAGACCCGCCCGGCCAGGGGCGGTGAAGCCCTGCGCGTGTTCCCGCTCTCGGCCGGCACACCCGTCGCCCTGCGATCCGCAGCCGGCCGACTGGCCCGATGGCTGCGGGGCGAGGGGTCGCAGATCCCCCTGGGCGACGTGGCGCACACACTGGCCGTGCGTCGCTCGCCCGCTCGGGAGCGAGCCGCCGTCGTCGCCGCCGACCGGCGGCAGCTCGTGGCACGGCTCGAGGAGCTGGCGACGGGGACCGCGTCTCCCGCCGGCGTGGCGACCGGCAGAGCGGTGCCGGTCGCCGGACAGGGCGTGGTGTGGGTCTTCTCGGGGCACGGTTCGCAGTGGGCGGGCATGTGCCGGCGACTGCTCGACCACGACCCCGAATTCACCCGGGTCATCGATGAACTCGAACCGCTGGTCGCCGAGGAGTCCGGCTTCTCCCTCCGCCGGACTCTCCACCGTCCGGAGGTGGTGACCGGGTTCGACCGGGTGCAGCCGGTGATCTTCGCCATCCAACTCGGTCTGACGGCGATGTGGCGTTCCCACGGCGTCGAACCGGCAGCCGTGATCGGACACTCCATGGGAGAGGTGGCCGCCGCCGTGGCCGCGGGCGCACTGAGCGTCCGGGACGGGGCACGGGTCATCTGCCGGCGCTCACGCCTGATCCTGCGGACCGCCGGGAAGGGCCTGATGGCTTCGGTCGCCCTGGCACCATCCGAGGTGGAACGGCTGCTGGCGGAGCAGGACGTACGGGGGGTGACCGTCGCGGTCGTGGCGTCCCCGGAGAACACCGTCGTCGGCGGGGACGCCGACCGCATCCGCGCTCTCGCCGAGGAGTGGGACGCACGCGGCGTGGGCATCCGCGTGATCGACGTGGATGTCGCCTCGCACACCGACCACATGGACCCGATCCTCCCGGACCTGGCCGACGCGCTCAGGGACGTCACCGGCAGGACACCGCACACGGCCTTCTACAGCACCGTCACCGGCGATCCGCGCGACCGTGCCGCCTTCGACGCCGCCTACTGGTCGGACAACCTGCGCCGGGTGGTGCGGTTCGCCGACGCGGTGCGCGCCGCCGCCGAGGACGGCCACCGGCTGTTCGTGGAGATCGGCCCCCATCCCGTCCTGGTGCAGCCGGTCCAGGCCACTCTCGCCGCACACGGCCACACCGCCACCGCGGTCCTGCCCTCCCTGCTGCGGGACACCGACGACGCGCTGGCGTTCCACACACAGGTGGCGGCGCTGCACTGCGCCGGCCACCCGCTGGACTGGGCCGACCGCTACGGCGACGGCGCCCTGGCCGACGTCCCGCCCACCACCTGGGAGCGCACGCGGTACGTCGTCGCCCCCTCTCCGCTACGGCAGTCGGCCGCGACCCACTCCGCCCCGGCCCCGCACCCGCTCACCGGCCCCCACACCGCGGACCCCGACGGCGAGGGCCGCCACCTGTGGCAGACCCGTATCACCCCGGCGACGCTGCCCTGGCTGGACGCCCACCGCGTCAACGACGTCGTCGTGGTTCCCGGCGCCGCTCTGTGCGAGATGGCCGTCGCCGCCGCCACCGACCTGTACGCCGCCGGTCCGAAGCGCGTGCGCGTCACCGGCATCGACCTGGAACGGCTGCTGCTCCCGACGGCCGACGGCACCTCCGTCACCGCCACCGCCGACGCGTCCGGCCCGGGCAGCGCCCGCTGGCGGGTGGTCAGCGCGGCTCCCGACGGCACCACCGTCCAGCACGCACAGGCATTCCTGCACCTGACGCCCGAGGCGGAACCCGTCCCGGCCGGGTGCGATCCACACCGACTGCTGGCCGAGTTCCCGCACACCGTGGACGCGTCGGACGTCTACCGGCAGATGCGCGAGGAGCGCGGCGTACACCACGGGCCGCCGTTCCTCGGCCTCCAGGCCCTGTACACGGAAGGGACGCGGGAGCGGTCCGAGGCGCTCGGCGTGGGCGGGCGTCTTCTGGCGCGCGTCCGGGTGCCCGATGAGGGCCGGGCGGGCGCGCAGGCGCTCCACTGCCATCCCGTCGCGCTGGACACCTGCCTCCAGGTCGTCGCAGGCGCCGTGCTGCGCACCGGCGGCGTACCCGCCGGAGGGATCCTGCCGCGCCGCATCGAGGCGCTCCGGCTGTACCGGACGGTCCCGCTCAGCGGGTACTGCCTGGTCACCCTCGGACGGATGGGCGACGGCCGGTACTCGGCGGACTTCCGGCTGTGGGACGACGACGGCTCCGTGGTCGCGGACGCCACCGGTGTGGAGTTCCACCACGTGCCGGCCGAAAGCCCGGAGGAGCGCTTCGCCCGCCGTCTGCTGCGGGCGACCTGGGAGCCCGGCGAGCGCTCCGCGCCGAAGACGGTGACCGGACCCTGGACCCTCCTGGTGGAACCCGGGCGCGAGGCGTACGCGACCGCGCTCGGCGAGGCCCTCGCGGAACTGGGCGCCGCGGTGGACATCCGGACGCTCACCCGGGCCGGCACCTCGGACGACGGCCCCGCACCGGCCGCGTGCGCCGGGCTCGGCGCACAGGCACCGCAGGCGGTGGTGTACCTGCCGGTGTCCGGCGCGCACACCGACGGGGCGGCTCCCGACCGCCGGGCACGGGAGCAGGTCGACCGGCTGGTACGGGAGACCCGCGAACTGGCGAAGGCCCCGGGGGGCGGAGCGGCACCGCGCCTGTGGACCGTCACCGAAGCCGCCCAGCACGTCATGCCCGGGGACCGGCCGGACCTGGGGCAGGCGGGGCTGCGCGGGCTGGTGCGGGTCCTCGGCTACGAGCACCCCGAACTGCGCCCCGGCGTCCTGGACGTCGATGCGCGGACGCCGGTGGCGGACGTGGCCGCCGAGCTGCTGTCCTGCCCCGACGAGGAGGACGAGATCGCCTACCGGCGCGGGACGCGTCACCTGGCCCGGCTGAGCAACGCCCCGCTGGACGAGCGGGAGCGCCGCCGCGTCGCCGTCACGCGCGGGCGCGACCGGGTGGCACTGCACCTCGCACACTCCGGAGACCTCGACTCCTTCGAGTTCGTCGCCCAGTCACGCCGCCGGCCCGGGCCGGGCGAGGTGGAGGTGCGGATCGACGCCACCAGCGTCAACTTCATCAATGTCCTTCAGGCCATGGGTGTCTACCAGCGTTTCCGTACCGGCGGGGAGCGGTCGGACGTCTGCGCGTTCGACGGCGCGGGCGTCGTGACCGCCGTCGGAGAGGGCGTCCGGGACGTCCGGGAGGGGGACCGCGTGGCCGCGATGTTCGTGGAAGCGGCGCAGTCCGCCGTCATGTCCTCCTTCGCGACCGTCCGCGCCGACTGCCTCCTACGGGTGCCGGAGAGGATGCGAACGCAGGATGCCGCGGCCCTGCCGTGCGCCTACGTGACCGCCTGGTACGCCCTGCGACACCTGGCCCGGCTCCGGCCGGGAGAGAAGGTGCTCATCCACTCGGCGAGCGGCGGCACCGGTCTGGCCGCACTGAACCTCGCACGGGCCCGCGGCGCGGAGGTCCTGGCCACCGCGGGCAGCGAGGCCAAGCGGGCCTACCTGCGCGGCCTGGGCGTCCCGCACGTCATGGACTCCCGCACCCTGGACTTCGCCGACCGGGTGCGTGAGCTCACCGGGGGCCGGGGCGTCGACGTCGTACTCAACTCCCTCACCGGCCCGGCGCAGTCCGCCGGCCTCGACCTCCTGGCACACCGGGGCCGGTTCGTCGAGCTCGGCAAGCGGGACATCTACGCCAACGCCCGGCTGGGTCTGCTGCCCTTCCGACGCAACGTCACCTTCGCCGGCGTCGACGTGCTGATGATGCTCCAGCAGGACCCGGACCTGCTCGCCGAGGGCTACCGGGAACTGACCGGCATGCTGGCGGACGGCACCCTGCCGCCGCTGCCCGTCACCGAGCATCCCGTGGCCGAGGCGTCGTCGGCGTTCCACACCATGGCCTCCGCCCGGCACACGGGCAAACTCGTCCTCACCTGGCCCACCGACGGCACGGACACCCTGCCCGTACGTCCCGAAGACGTCCCCGTCGTCCGGCCCGACGGAAGCTACCTGGTCACGGGCGGGCTCGGCGGACTGGGCCTGCTGGTCGCGAGGTGGCTGGCCGAACGCGGCGCCGCGGCCGTGGTGCTCACCTCCCGGAGCGCAGCCACAGAGGCCACACGTACCGCCCTCGACACCCTCACCGCCACCTTCGGTACGCGGGTGACCGTCGTCAACGGGGACCTCGCCGAACCCGGCGTCGCCGAGGCGCTGGTGCGCGCCGCCGTGGACACGGGCAACCCGCTGCGCGGCGTCGTCCATGCCGCGGCCGTCGTCGAAGACGCCACCGTCGCCAATCTCTCCGCCGCCCTCCTGGAGAGGGTCTGGCGCCCGAAGGCGACGGGAGCCTGGCTGCTTCACCATGCCGTCCACGGCCAGGATCTGGACTGGTGGGTCAGCTTCTCCTCCGCGGCCTCTCTGCTGGGCAACCCCGGGCAGGGCGCCTACGCGGCCGCCAACGCCTGGCTGGACGAGTTCACTTCCTGGCGCCGGGCTCAAGGGCTGCCGGCCACCTGCGTCAACTGGGGCCCGTGGGCGGAGGTCGGCCGCGGAGCAGGCATGGAGAAACGCGGCTACACCATGATCACCCCCGCGGAAGGCATCGCGGCCCTGGAACGCATCCTCTCCCACGACCGCGACCGCACCGCCTACACACCCGCCGACCTCTCACGCTGGCTCGACTCCTACCCGGCCACCGGCCGCACCGCCTTCTTCGCCGGCCTGGCCGCCCCCGCGGCGGGTGCGGGCACCACCGGCGCACGCAGCGCGCTGCTGGAGTCCCTGCGGCAGACGGACAGCCCCCAGCAGCGCCAACAGATGCTCCAGGCCCACGTCATCGAACACATCGCCGCGGTACTGCGCGTGGGAACCGACCGGTTCGACGCCAACACCTCGCTGGTCGGTCTCGGCCTGGACTCGCTCATGGCCATCGCTCTGCGCAGCCGTCTGCAAGGCGAACTGTCCCTGGACATCCCCACCACGGTGATGTGGACCCACCCCACCGCGTCCGCCCTCACCCGCTACCTCCTGGCCCGCCTGCACCCGGAGCAAGGACAGGAGGACGCCCACGGCGACAAGGACTCCACTCCCCGCGACGCCCGCGGCGACAAGGACTCCACTCCCCACGACGCCCGCGGCGAGAAGGACACCGCTCACCCCTCGTCAGCCGTCCGGGACTGACGGTTCCCGCCCGTTCCAGCCGACCGCTAGGTGACCACCACATGCCACCACCGCCGTACCTTCCCACCCGAACGCCCGACACCTGGGACGTGATCGTCGTCGGCGCCGGCCCGGCCGGGGCCACCGCCGCCCGCGTCACCGCCGAGAACGGCTGCCGGACGCTGCTGCTGGAGCGCGCCGCCATCCCCCGCTACAAGACCTGCGGTGGGGGACTGATCGGAGCATCCCTCGCCGCGCTGCCTCCCGGCCTCACCCTCAACACCCTCGACACGGCGCGACAGTTCACCTTCACCCTCCACGGCCGCCGAGAACGTACGCGTGTCTCCAGCTCTCCCACCTGCGCCATGGTCTTCCGCAGTGAACTCGACGCGGCGCTGACGGAAGCCGCCGCCGCCGCGGGCGCCACGGTACGGGACAGCACCGCCCTGACCACCCTGGACCAGCAGGACGGCACCGTCACCGTGAAGACCAACCGCGGCGACACCTTCCGCGCCCGGGCCGTCGTCGGCGCCGACGGCAGCGCCAGCAGGGTCGCCCGCTACGTAGGAGTGCGCTGCGCGCAGGTCGACCTCGCCCTCGAGGTCGAGGCGCCGGTCGACGAGCGGACGGCCGACCGGTGGCGCGGCCGCGCCCTGCTCGAGTGGGGACCACTGCCGGGCTCCTTCGGCTGGGTCTTCCCCAAGGGGAACGTCTGCACCGCCGGAGTGGTGGCCGCCCGTGGCAACCCCGCCGCCCTCCGCGCCTACAAGGACGACTTCCTCGCCCGCCACGGACTCCTCACCCCCCGCCCCCTCCACGACACCGGTCACCTGACCCGGTGCCGCCGCCCCGACTCCCCGCTGGCACGGGGGCGCGTACTGGTCGCCGGTGACGCCGCCGCCCTGCTCGACCACTGGTCCCGGGAGGGCATCTCCTACGCCCTGCGCTCGGGAAACCTCGCCGGGCACGCCGCCGCCCGTATCGTGGCCGCCACCGGCGAGAAGGAGGCCACCACCGCCACCGACCACTACGCACAGCGGATCGACGCCACCCTCGGCGTCGAGATGCGCGCCAGTGGGTCCCTGATGAACCTCTTCATCCGCAACCCCGGCCTGGTCCACACCGCACTGACCCGCGTGCCTTTTGCATGGCACCGTCTCGACGCCTACATCGCCGGCCACACCAGCGTCGCCGGGATCATGAACACGCCGCTCGCGCGAGCCGCCGTCGCGCTGGGTACCCGGCTGCCGCCAAGAACCGCGGGCGCGCTCTCACAGGAGCCGGCCCCATGAAGGCCCGGTTTCCTCGCCCGTCCTAGGGCCTGTCCTCCGGTCCCGGCGGTTCGGCGGCGGCCGGGTCGAGGATGCGGGTCAGGAAGTGGCGGGTCCTCTCGTGCCGGGGCTCGCCGACGACCTGGGCGGCGGGGCCCTCCTCGACGATCCGGCCCTCGTCCATGAACACCACCCGGTCGGCGACCTCCCGGGCGAAGCTCATCTCGTGCGTGACGACCATCATCGTCATGCCTTCCGCCGCCAGCATCCGCATCACCGCCAGCACGTCGCCGACCAGCTCCGGGTCGAGCGCCGACGTCGGCTCGTCGAACAGCATCACCTCCGGGTCCATCGCCAGCGCCCGAGCGATCGCCACCCGTTGCTGCTGCCCGCCCGACAACTGCGCCGGATAGGCGTCCGCCTTGTCGGCCAGGCCGACGCGCGCCAGGTTCTCCCGGGCGACCTTCGCCGCCTGCTCCTTGGCGCGTCCCAGCACCCGCCGCTGCGGCAGGGTGAGGTTCTCGACCGCCGTCACGTGCGGGAAGAGGTTGAACTGCTGGAACACCATGCCGATCCGGCGGCGTACGGCGTCGATGTCGACGTCCAGGTCCGTGACCTCCGTACCGCCCACGAAGACCTGGCCCCTGGTCGGCTCCTCCAGCAGGTTCACGCAGCGCAGCAGCGTCGACTTGCCGGAGCCGGACGGGCCGATGACGCACACCACCTCACCGGTGGCGACGTCCAGGTCGATGCCGCGCAGCACCTCGTTGTCGCCGAAGGACTTGTACAGTCCCCGGATCTCGATCTCGTTCCGTGTCGTCGTCGTCATCGAGAGGTCCTCACTTGGCCCTGGCGGCGCGGGCCTCCAGGTGGCGCACCACGAAGCTCAGCGGAATCGTCACCAGCAGGTAGCACAGGCCGGCGACGAGGATGGGCGTGGAGTTGGCGGTCTGACTGGCCAGGTCCCGGCCGAACTTGGTCAGCTCCCGTTCCTCCAGTGTCACCCCGAGGAACAGCACCAGCGAGGAGTCCTTGAACAGCAGCACCAGCTCATTGGTGAGCGGCGGGATGATGATCCGGAACGCCTGCGGGATGATCACCGACACCATCGCCCGGGCGTGCGAGAAGCCCAGCGAACGCGCCGCCTCCATCTGGCCCTTGGGCACGGCCTGGATGCCCGCCCGGATCGTTTCCGCCATGTACGCGGCGGCCACCAGCCCGAGGCCGAGGGCGACCTTGCCGTACGTACCGCCGGGGATCTCCGTCCCGGGGAATGCCAGCGGCACGGCGACCCCGACGAAGATGAAGATCAGCAGGGCGGGCAGGCCCCGGAAGATCTCGATGTAGACGCTCGCGGCCCACCGGTAGGGCGCCACCGACGACAGCCGCATCAGGGCGATGACCAGGCCCAGGACCAGGCCGAAGGCGAACCCGGAGACGGTGTACACCACCGTGTTGCGCAGCGCGGTGGTGATGATGTCGGGGAAGAGCCGCTCGGCCAGGTCCGCCTGCGCGAACTGGTTCTGGAGGCGGTCCCAGTCGGCGAGGACGGCGATCAGGACGACGACGGCGACGAAGACCGCGTACTGGACGCCCCGGGAGATCCGCCGCCGCTGCCGCCTGGTCAGCCGTGAGGTCACGACAGGCCCTTGGGCAGCGGGCCGATCCACTGCTCGTAGAGCTTGTTGTACGTGCCGTCGGCCTTGGCGTCCTTGATCGCCTTGTCGATCGCGGCACGCAGTTTGTCGTTGCCCTTCTTCACCGAGAAGCCGTACTGCTCACCGGTCTCGATGTTCTGCCCGAGCGCGAAGGCGTCGGCGTTGGCCTTGTCCTTGAGCCAGCCCTGCACGACCGGGTAGTCGATGACGACGGCGTCGACCTGCCCGGTGCGCAGCCCGTTGAGCACGGCGTCGGAGCTCTCGAACGCCACGGGATCGAAGCCCTGGGACTTGGCGTAGCTCTCGCCGGTCGTCTCCGCCTGCGCGCCGAGCTTCAGCTTCCTCGCCTTGACCTCCGCGAGGGTGGTGGCGCCGCTCTTCTTGCTCGCCAGCAGGGCCTGGGTGGCGTCGAAGTAGGGGACGGAGAAGTCGACGTTCTTCTTGCGGTCCTCGGTGATGGTCATGCCGGCGGCGGCCAGGTCGCACTCGCCGGAGTTGAGGAACGCCCCGGTCTTGAAGTTCTCGAACGGCGTGTCGAGGATCTTCTGTTCGACCTTGAGGTCCTTCGCCACCAGGTCGATCAGCGCCACGTCGAAGCCGACGATCTTGCCGTCCTGCTCGAACTGGAAGGGTGGGTACGGCAGGTGGGTGCAGGTCGTCAGCTTGCCCTTCTCGACCACGGGCACCCCGCCCGCCGCCTCGCCGGGCCCCTCGTCGCCGTTCCCGCACCCGGTGGCGGTGAGCAGCAGCCCGGCCGCGGTGGCGCAGGCGGTGAAGACGGTTCGGGTGTGGTGGGCGTGTCGCTTGCCGCCGGCAGTCCTCGTCACGGTTGACCTCCATGAGCGCGGGGGCGGCCTCGGGTGACGCCGGGGGTGACGCCGGATGACGCAGCCGCCGGGCGTGATCGTATGACACGGAGCGCGCCCCGTCGCGGAGATCGCCGCAGCCGACCCGGGCACCGCCTGGGCGGCGGCCGGTCCGGGGCCGTCCTGCGGCGCCGCCCGGCCGCTCGTACGGTGGAGGACTCGTGCGGTGGAGGACTCGTGCGGTGGAGGACTCGTACGGTGGAGAGAGAGGAACACCGCCGGCCAAGAGGGCGGAGCGAGCCATGGCGGAGCGTTCGGCGGCACAGCGGGCGGCGGCGGACGGCACCGCCGCGGCCGGAGGTCCCCTGGGCGAGGGCCGGGACGCGTTCCGGCGGCGTGCCTGGGCGGAGGCGTACGACAGCCTCGCGGCCGCCGACGCGCGCGAGCCGCTCCCGGCGCCCGACCTGGACCTGCTCGCCCGCGCCGCCTACCTGACCGGCCGGGAGGACCGGGCCGTGGAGCTCTGGGAGCGGGCCCACCTCGCGCTGGGCGAGGCGGGTGCGGCCGGCCCCGCCGCACGCTGCGCCTTCTGGCTCGGCCTCACCCTCGCCCGGTACGGGCACCACGAGCGCGCCGGAGGCTGGTTCGCCCGCGCCGCCCGCTTCCTGGACGACGCGGGCGGGGACCACGTGGAACGCGGCTACCTGCTCGTGCCCGCCGGGCTCCGCGCGATGGGGGCCGGCGACCACGAGGCGGCGCGCGCCACGTTCGCCGAGGCGGCCCGGGTCGCCGACCGGTTCGGCGACCCCGACCTCCTCGCCCTCGGCCGCCTCGGCCAGGGGCAGGCCCTCATCGGCGGCGGCGACGTCGTGCGCGGCCGGGAACTGCTCGACGAGGCGATGGTCGCCGTCACCGCGGGGGAGGTCTCCCCGATCACGGCCGGCATCGTCTACTGCGCCGTGATCATCGCGTGCCGGGACACCTTCGACGTCCACCGCGCCGCCGAGTGGACCGCCGCGCTCAGCCGCTGGTGCGCCTCCCAGCCCGGCCTCAGGCCGTACCGAGGACAGTGCCTGGTCCACCGCTCCGAGATCATGCAGCTCCACGGCGAGTGGGCCGACGCCCTGGCCGAGGCGCAGCAGGCCTGCGTCCGCATGGACACACCGGCCGGCGACCCCGCCGCGGGCATGGCCCACTACCAGCGCGCCGAACTGCTGCGCCTGCGCGGCGCCTTCGGCCGCGCCGAGGAGGCGTACCGCCAGGCCGACCGGTGCGGACACCCGCCGCAGCCCGGGCTCGCCCTGCTGCGGCTGGCCCAGGGCCGTACCGACGAAGCCCTGGCCGCCGTCCGCAGGGTCGCGGCCGAGACGGAGCACGATCCCGTGCGGCGCTCCCGCGTCCTGGCCGCCTACGCCGAGATCGCCCTCGCGGCGGGCGACACCGACGCCGCCCGTGACGCCGCCGACGCGCTCACCGGCGCGGCGGACGACCTGGCCGCGCCCTACCTGCGCGCGGTCGCGTCCGGTGCCCGGGGCGCCGTCCTGCTGGCCGGGGGAGACCCCGAGGGCGCCGGGGAGGCGCTGCGCGGCGCCTGGGCGGCCTGGCGGGAGCTGGAGGTCCCGTACGAGATGGCACGCGTGCGCGTGCTGATGGCCGAGGCCTACCGGGCGCTCGGCGACCACGACTCGGCCGAGATGGAACTGGACGCCGCCCGCGCCGTGTTCGAGCGGCTCGGAGCCGCCCCGCAGATCGCCCGCGTGGACCGGCTCTCCCGGCGCGCCGCGGCCCACCGGCTGCCCGGCGGACTCACCCCGCGCGAGGCGGAGGTGCTGAAGCTCGTCGCGGCGGGCGCCGGCAACCGCGAGATCGCGGCCGCGCTCGTCATCAGCGAGAAGACCGTCGCCCGCCATCTGAACAACATGTTCCACAAGCTGGACGTCGGCTCGCGCGCGGCGGCCACGGCGTACGCGTACGAACACGACCTGGCCTGATCCGGGTGTGGGTGGTTCCACCCACACCGGGCGCGGCGGCAGAGATGCGCATTTCCCCCGATGTGCCGGCGGCCCCGCCGCCGCCACACTCCCCATAGGTCCGCGGAACAGCCCCGGAAGAAGACCGCGGACCCGAGGAGAGGAGGCGGCGATGAACCGCACATCCACCATGGGCGCCGAGGCCCGGCGGCGACTCCTCCAGGAGATCCCGCTCACCGAGCACCGCCGTGACCTGGCCGGCGTCCCCACCGCCGTACTGGAGGGCGGCAGCGGACCGCCGATGGTCCTCCTGCACGGCATCGGGCAGTCCGCCCTCGGGTGGATCGGGGTGATCCCGGACCTGGCGTCGTCCTGGACGCTGATCGTCCCCGACCTGCCCGGCCAGGGCGCCTCCGAGGTCCCCGGCGACGTCACCCTCACCGCGGGCCGGGTCGTGGAGTGGCTGGCGGAGCTCGTCGCCGCCACCTGCGCCACCCCGCCCGTCCTGGTCGGCCACAACCTGGGCGGCGCCGTCGCCGCCCGCTTCGCCGCCGCGCACGGCGGCCGGGTAGCCGCCCTCGTCCTGGTCGACGCCTTCGGCCTGGGCCCGTTCCGCCCGGCCCCGCGCTTCGCGGTCAGCATGGCCGCGTTCCAGATGCGCACCACCGAGCGGACCCGGGACCGGATGCTCGGACGCTGCATGGTCGACTTCGACGGCGTACGCAGCGACTTCGGCGAGCGCTGGGACGGCATCGCCGACTACGCGCTCGACCGGGCCCGCGACCCCGGCGTCAAGGCCGCGGGACGCACGCTCATGAAGGAGTTCGCGCTCCCCGTGATACCCCCGGCCGACCTCGCCGCCATCCCCGCCCCCACGGCCCTCGTCTGGGGCCGCCAGGACCCCGAGGCGCGGCTCCGGTACGGCGAGGAGGCCGCCGCCCGGCACGGCTGGCCGCTGCACGTCATCGACGACTGCGGCGCCGACGCCCACCTCGAACGCCCCGACGCCCTGGTGGCGGCCCTGCGTACCGCCCTGCGCGCCGCGCACGGAAGGACCCGGTCATGACCACCCCCACCAAACCCCCCGGCACCGACCGGATCCGAGCCGCCTGGGACACCCTGGCCGCCGGGTTCGACCGCCACACCACGCCGCACACCATGCGGTTCGGTGAACAGGTCCTGGCCGCGGCCGCCATCGGCCCCGGCACCCGCTTCCTGGACGTGGCCGCGGGCAGCGGCGCCCTGGCCCTGCCCGCGGCGCGCCGGGGCGCCCGGGTCGTCGCCGTCGACATCGCACCGGCGATGGTGGAGCGGCTCGCCGCCCGCGCCCGCGCCGAGGGCCTGGAACACGTCCGCGCGCTCGTCATGGACGGCGAGCACCTGGACCTGGACGACGACACCTTCGACGTCTCCGCGTCGCTCAACGGCGTGTCGCTCTTCCCCGGCCTGGGGCGCGGCCTCGCCGAGATGGCCCGGGTCACCCGCCCGGGTGGCACCGTGCTGGTCGCGGCGTTCGGCCCGCTCCGGAAGGCCGAGTTCATCGCGTGGACGGTGGGCGCCCTGCGGGCCGCCGTCCCCGGCTTCGCCGGCGTGCCGACGGACCCGCCGCCGCTGCCCTTCCGGCTCACGGACCCGGAACGCCTCGCGGCCGTGCTGCGCGAGGCGGGGCTCGCCGACGTGACCGTTCGTCAGGCCGTCATGGACATGGCCTTCGCCTCCGCCTCGGAACTGCTGGACACCATCCGCAGCAGCCACCCTCTCGGCGCGCAGTGGATCTCAGGCCTCACCGAGGCCCGGTCCGCCGAGGTCCGCCAGATACTGGAGGGCATGTTCCGCGAACGCTCGGGCGGTGCCCCGGGCGCCGTCCTGCACACCACGATGAACGTCGCCACGGGCAGGCCCTAGAGGGTGCCGTTCCGGCGCGAGGGCGGGGTCCCGGGCCACACCGCCCAGGGCCCCTCCGGGCGACCCGTGCGCTCACGCCCCGGTCCTCTTGCGGAAGCACACCCGGTCCTGCCCGGGTCCGTCGTAGTCGCGGTGCACCGGCAGGCCGTCGACCTCGTCGTCGCCCGGTACCAGGGCGAAGCCCAGCGCCCGGTGGAACGCGATCGACCCGGCGTTGTCCGGGAACGTCACCGCCCGCACCTCCCGCCGCCCCGCCTCGGCGGCCCGCTCGAAGAACGCCGTGTACAGGCCACGGCCCAGGCCCCGGCCGCGCAGCGCGGGATCGACCGCCACGAAGTGGATGAAGGCGTCCTCCTCGTTGTCGGCGGAGTGCAGGCCGATCAGGAACGCCTTGACCCCCGTACTGTCCTCCGCGACCAGGCTCGTACCCGCGAAGAACTGGAGGAACAGCCTCGGCAGCAGCAGGGACGGCTCACGGGCCTCGGCGGGCGTAGGCGAATCGGCCCACCACCTGTGCACGCACTCCACGAGCGTGCCATGGTCGGACGCGCGCGCCCGGCGCATCATCGGCATGTCAATCCCCTTCGGACTCGGTGTGCTCGGTGTGCCACCAGCGAGGGTTCGGGTGGGTCCCTCCCATCCCCACCATGCCGCCCACCACGCGGCGCAGCGCGGCGACCTCCGGTGTGTCGCGGCGTGCGGATGACCAGGCGAGCACCGCCGTGCACACCGGCGCGTCCGGCACGTCGACGTAACGGATGCCCGGCCGGGGGAACAGCTCGCGGCAACTGGCCGACACCAACCGGACGCCCAGCCCCCGGCTCACCGCCGATATGCCGGCCTCGAACGTCGTGGCCTCGTGCGCGGTGTACGTGACCGGCGTCCCGTCCGGACGCGGGTCCGCCGCCCAGAAGTCCCGCCACACCCGGGCCACCCGCGGCGACGAGCCGATGACGGGCAGGCCGGCCAGCTCCGCGAGCGACACGGACGGCCGGCCGGCCAGCGGATGGCCCTCCCACAGGCAGACCACCTGCCCCTCGGTCGCCAGCGGAAGCGTCTGGACACCGGGCGGCATGGGGGCGTAGGCCAGCACGGCGTCCACCCGGCCCTCCAGCAGCGCGGCGGTCTGCTCGACGAAATCCACCTCCCGCAGCACCACGTCCAGGCCGGGGTGACGTTCGCGCAGCCGCTCGGCCAGGGTGGTGATGACGGGGAGGGCGGTGATGTAGCAGCCGAGGACCAACCGCCCCGTGAGCAACCCGGCCCGCGCGCGCACCGCCTCCCGCAGCCCGTCCGCGGCCTCCACCACGGCCCGGACGCGGGGCAGCAGCGCCTCCCCGGCGGCGGTGAGCCGCACGCGCCGGGTGGAGCGCTCCAGGAGGACGAGGCCCAGGTGGTCCTCCAGCCTGCGGATCTGGCGGCTGAACGCCGGCTGGCTGATGTAGAGGCGTGCGGCCGCCCGGCCGAAGTGCAGCTCCTCGGCCAGCACCAGCAGCAGCCGCAGTTGGTGCACGCTCGGATCGGGCCCGCTCCCCGGCTCGCCATCCATACCCGGAACGGTATCAATCCGCCCGGGAAACGCATCATTGCGCGCTTCCGTACGGGTCCCGCTCAGGCCGACCATGGAGACCGCCACCCGGTCGGAATCGAGGAGCCGTCATGTCGCAACGCCGTGTCTTCCGGTCAGTGCTCGTCCTGCTCGCACTGTTCGTCCTGGTCACCGGCCTGTTGGAGATCGTCGTCGGACCCTCGTTGCTGCCCGGGAGCCCGGAGGTGAGCACCACCGTCGACAGCAACTACCGCTTCTTCGCCGGCATCTGGTGCGCGCTGGGCATCGTCCTGATGGCCACCGCGCGGGCACCGGAGGGTCACGCGCCCGCCCTCCGGGCCGTCTTCGGCGCCGTGTTCCTCGGGGGAGTGGCACGCGCGATCTCGTACCTGGACGTCGGGGCGCCGCACGCGATGCACACGGCCTTCATCGGCGTCGAGCTGCTCCTGCCGCCGCTGATGCTGCTCTGGTACTCCCGCGTCCGCGCGACGCTGTAGATTCACCGCCGAGCCGAGCGGACCCGGGCGGAACGACCACGGGCACGCGCCCGGGTGGAACGGCAGTGGTGTTGGCGTGGAGGTACGGCTGTGTTGATGGTGGGCAAGATCCTTCGGTTCGACGAGGTCCGCGGTTACGGGTTCATCGTCCCCAGGGAAGGGGGCGAGGACGTCTTCATGCACGCGAACGACCTGGTGGACGACAAGTACCTCTACCAGGCGGGCCGCGAGGTCGAGTTCTACCTGGAGATGGGCGACAAGGGTCCCAAGGCGTCCGAGATCCGGCTCGTCCACCAGCCCACCCGCCGGCCGGCGCCCGCGACCGCGCCGGTACCGCGGGACGACCCGGACGACGACACGCTGGACGTACTGTCCACCGCCGAGTTCCAGGCCGAGCTGACCGAGGCCCTCATCGACGCCGACGGAACGCTGACCACCGCCCAGCTCAAGCGCGTGCGCACCCGCGTCGCCGAACTGGCGCGCGCGCACGGGTGGGTGGAGGGCTGACCGGGCCGCGCGCGGCTACGGGCCGGCCGCGCCGCCCGGTGAGCGGAGCGCGGCCACCAGCCGCAGCAGCCGCTCCTCGTTGCCGGTCAGGCCGGCCCGGCGCAGCGCCTGGTCCGCCTCCGCCATGGGCGACGACAGGTAGACCCCCGCCATCGGGGCGAGCGCCGGGTCGGTGAGCACCGCCCGGGCGGCCTCCATCAGCCGCACGTACGCCTGGGCGGCGGCGCGCTCGTGCTCGGTCAGGTCGGGCAGCACGGTCGTCATCTGTCTCTCCCCGTAGGCTCGTTGGTGCGATCCGTCGTGGTCCACCTTTCCGTACGGCACTGACAATCAGCCCCCGTCGCGCCCGCGCACGTGCTCCGCCAGCCGCTCCAGGAACACCCGCTGAGCCGAGACGAGCCGGGGCGCCGCCTCCTCGGGAGTCATCCACGCCACCCGGTCGACCTCCGGGAACTCCCGCGTCCGCCCCGAGCCGCGCGGCCACTCCATCGTGAACGTCCCCGGCACCACCGCCGCCGGGTCCAGGTCGCCCTCCACCGCCCACACCGTGACGATCTTGCCGCTCGCCTGGCGCGTCTCACCGAGCGGCACCGGCTCCCCGTCCGGCACCGGCAGGCCCAGCTCCTCCACGAACTCGCGCCGCGCGGCCGCCTCGGGCGTCTCGTCCGCCTCGTACTCGCCCTTCGGCACCGACCAGGCCCCGGCGTCGCGCGACGCCCACAGCGGCCCGCCCATATGGGCGATCAGCACCTCCAGGCGCCCGCCCGAGGTACGGAACAGCAGCAGACCCGCGCTTCGCTTCACCGTCATGCCGGAAAGTCTGCCCGCGTCCCCGGCGCGTTAGCGTCGAACACACACCCCGAAGGGAGGACCGATGCCCACGCCGCCCGAGCGGCCCGACTTCCCCGTACGGGAGGCGGCCCGCGCCCCCTCCGTGCCCGCACTCGACGAGCGCGTCACGCACTGCCGCGCCTGCCCGCGCCTGGTGGCCTGGCGGGAGCAGGTGGCCCGCGAGGGGCGCCGCGCCTACGCCGGGTGGGACTACTGGGCCCGGCCCGTACCCGGCTTCGGCCCCGACGACGCCAGGCTCCTCGTCGTCGGCCTCGCCCCGGCCGCCCACGGCGGCAACCGCACCGGCCGCATGTTCACCGGCGACCGCTCCGGCGACGTCCTGTACGCCGCGCTGCACCGGATCGGCCTCGCGAACCAGCCGGACGCCACCGACCCGGACGACGGGCTGCGCCTGTACGGAGTACGCGTCACCGCCCCCGTCCACTGCGCCCCGCCCGCCAACAAGCCCACCCCCCTCGAACGCGACACCTGCCGCCCCTGGCTGGCCGGTGAACTGCGCCTGCTGCGCCCCACCGTGCGCGCCCTCGTCGTCCTCGGCGCCTTCGGCTGGCAGGCCGTCCTACCCGCGCTGGCGGCGGCCGGCTGGTCGGTGCCCCGGCCCCGGCCCGCCTTCGCGCACGGGGCGCACACCAGGCTGGCCGCCACCGACGGCGGACCGGACCTGGAACTGTTCGGCTGCTACCACGTCAGCCAGCGCAACACCTTCACCGGCCGCCTCACGCCCACCATGCTGACGGACGTGCTGGCGCGTGCGGCGGAAGCCGCCGGGCTCACAGCACCCTGATCCGCACCGGCCCGCCGTCCGCATCCACCCGCGCCGCCCACGCGCCGGACAGCGGCATCGAGTGGTACGGGCCGACCGTGCGCCACACCCGCTGCCGGTGCAGCAGCACACCGTCCTGGCTCACGACCACCACCGGCCGCACCAGGGGCCGGCCCGCCCGCACCAGGAACCGGCCACCGGCCGCCCCCAGCCGATTCGGCAGCAGCCGGGCGGGCACCCGCCGATCGGGCACCAGCCGGTTCGGCACCACCCACCGCAGCGGCGCGTCCACCACCACGGGCACCGAGGACCCCGGCCAGGGGACGCCACCCGCCAGGTACGCCAGCACCGGCCCCGCCACCGCCCGCCCCTGCACGACCGCAATACCGGCCGGCTCGCCCCCGTGCAGTACGTCGCCCACCGCGAACACGCCCGCCACCGACGTCCGGAACGCGCCGTCCACCGCCGGGCCGCGCGTCGCCGGGTCCATGACGACCCCGCCCAGCCGCGCGGTCTCGTGCTCGGGCACCCAGTCGCCGGTGAACACCACCGTGTCGCACGCCACGGTCGCCGCTCGCCCGTCCCGGTGCCGCACCCGCACCCCCGACAGCCGCCCCCGGCCCGCAAGTTCGGCGACCACGGTCCCACCCAGCACGGGCAACCGCCCGGTGAGCGCCCCAGGGCGGCGCCACGGCTGCTCCGTGACCACCGCGGCCACCTCCACGCGCGCGTGGCGCAGCGCCCGCACCGCCTCCCAGGAGACCGGCTCCGCCCCGACGACCACCGCACGGGTGCCGACGTCCTGCCCGTACACGTACACCGACCGCAGCAGCTCGCCCGTCGTCAGGACCCCGGCCGGCCGGGTGCCCGGCACCAGGCGGGCGCCGCGCGGCAGTTCCCGGGCGCCCGTCGCCAGGACCACCGCCCGCGCGGTGACCCGCTCCCGGCCGGCCGGGCTCGTCGTGTCGAGCGTCAGCGGGCCGGACCAGCCGGTGACGGTGACGCCGGTGCGGAGCACCGCCCCGGCCCTCACCGCCTGTGCCCGTACCGCCCCGGTCCCCACCGCCCCGGCCCATACCTTCGCGTCCGCCCCTCTCCGGGCGCCCAGCGGCTCCCGCTCCAGCACCTCCACCGTGCCCGCGCCCAGGGCGGCCAGCCGGCCGGCCGCCGCGAGTCCGGCCGGGCCCGCCCCGACGACGAGCACATCCACCGCGCGCGTGCCGGTCACCGTGCCTCCTCGCACATCGCCCGCAGGGCCGCCCCGCAGAAGGAGCCCTGGCAGCGGCCGGCGCCCGCCCGCGTCCGGCGCCGCAGCCCGGCCGTCGAGGCGGGCGGGATCACCGAGGCGAGCGCGTCGCGGATCTCGCCCCGCGTCACCCGCTCGCAGGGGCACACGATCTCGCCGTACGCCGGGTCCGCCGCGATCGCCTCCGCGTCCGCGTACGGGCGGGGAAACGCCTCACCCAGGTTCGGCATCCGTACCGCCGGGAGCTCACGCGCGGGGCCCGGCTCCAGACCGGCGTCCCGGAGCAGTCCGAGCACATGGGCGGCGACCGCCATCGATGCCGTCAGCCCCGTCGAGCGGATGCCGCCCACCGTGACGTACCGCTGCTCCGGGTGGCAGGCGATCCGGTAGTCGTCCTCCTCGGTCGCCGCCCGCAGCCCCGCGTACACCGCCGTGACCTCCTCCTCCAGCAGCGCGGGCAGGATCCGCCGGCCCCTCTCCCGCAGGAACGCCAGCCCTTCGGCCGTCGACCCGGTCGCCGTCCTGTCGTCGAGGTCCTCGGCGGTCGGGCCGAGCAGCACCTTGCCGTGCACCGTCGGAGCGACCAGTACGCCCTTGCCGAGCGCGGTCGGCACCGGCAGCAGGATGTGCCGGACCAGGTCGCGGGCGAACGCGTCGAACACGATCAACTGGCCGCGCCGGGGCATCACCGTGAAGTCGCGGTGACCGAGCCGCCGGTCGAGCTCGTCCGCGTACAGACCCGCGGCGTTGACCAGGTACCGGGTACGCAGCACGCCACGGCTCGTGACCAGCTCATGGCCCGGACGGACGTCCTCCACCCGGCAGTCCAGGTGCAGGTCCACCCTCGCGCGGACGGCCTGGGTGGCGTACGCGAGCGTCGTCGTCCACGGGCAGATGACGCTCTCGCCGGGCACGTCCAGCGCGCCGAGGGCGCCCGGGCCGAGGTGCGGTTCGCGGGCGCGCAGCTCGTCGGCGCCGATGATCCGGGCGTCGCCGCAGCCGTTCTCGCCCGCCTTGCGCGCCAGCCCCGGCAGCGCGGCGAGCTGCTCCTCGTCCCAGGCGACCAGCAGCGCGCCCACCGGCTCCACCGGGATGCCCGCCTCGGCGGCGTACGCGGCGAGCCGCCGCTGTCCCTCCCGTACCAGCCGAGCCTCCAGCGACCCGGGCACGGCGTCGAAACCGGTGTGCAGGATCGCGGTGTTGGCCTTCGACGTGCCCTCGCCGACATCGGCGGCGGCGTCCACCAGGGCGGTGCGCAGCGGGAAGCGGGCCAGCTCGCGGGCGATGGCGGAGCCGACCACCCCGGCGCCGACGACCACCACGTCGTACGGCTCCTTGGGCAGGGCCGTCACGGCGTACGCTCAAGCAGCGCGGAGACGGCCGTACGGAAGGCGCCCAGGCGTTCGGCGGCCTCGGTGGCCGTGACGCGCGGCTCGTACACGGCGGACGGCCGCCACGGCGGGACCGCCTCCTTGAGCGGGAGGGCCGGATCGAGGCCCATACGCGCGAGGGCGCCGACGCCGAGCGCGGTGGCGTCCGGCAACGCCGATACCTCCACGGGCAGTTGCAGGAGGTCCGCCTGGGTCTGCATCAGCAGCGCCGAGCGGGTCAGCCCGCCGTCGACCCGCAGGGACGCGAGCGGCGCGCCCAGGTCCGCCCCGGCCGCCGACGCCAGCTCCACCACCTGCGCGGCGATGCCCTCGCACAGCGCCCGCACCAGGTGCCCGGCGGTCGTGTCCAGGCCCAGTCCGGTCAGCGACCCGCGCACGTCCCCGCGCCACCACGGCGCCGCGAGCCCGGCCAGCGCCGGTACGAACGTGACGCCGCCCGCGTCCGGCACGGTGGACCCCACCCGGTCGAGGTCGGCGGCCCCGCCGATCACCCCCAGGTCGGTGAGCCAGCGCACGGCGGAGGCGGCCGTGTACACCTGCCCGTCCAGGCAGTAGCCGGTCCGCCCGGCGAGCCGCCACGCCACACAGCTCACCAGCCCCGAGTCACCGCGCCGGGGCCGGTCGCCGGTCTGCGCGAGGAGGAACGCACCCGTGCCGTAGGTGCACTTGGCGGCGCCCGGCTCGATGGCGCCCTGCGCGAGGAGCGCGGCCTGCTGGTCGACCAGGAGCCCCGTCAGGGGAACCTCGGCGCCGAAGGCGCCCGTGACGCCCACCGGCCCGGCCGCGTCCACGATCCGCGGCAGCCGCTCGCCGGACAGCCCGAAGACCTCCAGCGCCTCCGCGGACCAGTCGACCCGGTCCAGGTCGAGGAGCTGGGTGCGCCCGGCCGTCGCCGCGTCCGTGACGAACTCCCCGGTCAGTTGCCGCACCAGCCAGGCGTCGCTGGTCGTGACCACGCCCTCCCGGGTCAGGTGGCGGCGGATCCAGGCCATCTTCGGCGCGGCGAAGTACGGGTCGAGCGGGAGGCCGGTGGTCTTGCGCAACCGGTCGGCGTGCGGGGCGAGCTGGGCGCAGACCTCCTCGGCCCGCTTGTCCTGCCAGACGATCGCGTGCGTCAGCGGCGCGCCGGTCGCCGGGTCCCAGGCGAGGACGGTCTCGCCCTGGTTGGCCAGGCCCACGGCCACGACCGGCTCCCCGGCGGCGGCCAGGGCCCGGCGCCCGGCGTCGGTGACCGAGTCCAGCAGCTCGCGCGGTTCGGCCTCCACCCGGCCGCCCGGAAGGTGGCGGGGGCGCACCGGCGCCGTACCGGAGCCGATCACTCCGCGGTCCGGACAGATCACCAGGGCCTTGGTCCCCGACGTGCCCTGATCGACGGCCAGCACGGGGCCCGTCATCGCCCACTCCCGTCCACTCGTGTCCGTTCAACTCCCTTGAGTTTACGGATCATTTCGAATCCCGCACGAAAGTGGACCACGATCGTCCATCGCGGCCTATAGTGATCGCCGATCAACGGCCGGTAGTCAAGGAGTGTCCGACCGCTCTCCTTGGCGTGCCGTGCACCCCCCAACCCCACGCCCGCTCAGAGGACCCATGACCGTCACACCGGTGTACCACCCGGCGGGCCACGACAGCGCCTTGCGCGGAGTGCTGGAGGACCTGCGTACCGGACGCTGGCTGTCGATGGCCCAGCTCCTGGCCGACACCCCCGACTGGCCGGCGTGGACCCGGCGCACCCAGGTGCTGGCCGCCGTCGCGGCCGGTTCCGACGTCGTCCAGGTCTGGCGCGCCGAGCAGCCCCACAGCGCCGCCGCGGCCGTCATGCACGCCCGGGTCGCCGTGGAACGCGCCCTGCGCGCCCACCGCGAGGACCACCCGCGCACCGGGGAGCTGTGGCGGCTCGCCTGGGAGGCCTGCCAGGCCGCCGCCCATGTGGCCCCCGCCGACCCGGTGCCCTGGGTGTGCCTGCTGGCCCTCGCCGTACTGGACGACGGACAGCGCCTCGACGCGCACCGGGTGCGGCCGCCCGGGCCGATGCTGCCGCCGGGGCCGTGGAACCTGCTCGCGGAGGCCGACAAGCGCGACCCGCACAACCGTGAGGCCTACCACCGGATGCTCCAGTTCCTCTACGCCCGCCACCGGGGCAGCGGCTCCCTCCCGGAGGCCGTCAACTTCGTCCAGTGGGCCGCCGGTTCGGCGCCTCCGGGCTCCGCCCTGCACGTGCTGCCGCTGTACGCCAGGGTCGAGCGGTACCGCCGCCACCGGGGGCAGGAAAAGGCGCTGGACCTGCACTGGGTCGCCGAGGACGCGGCGCGGGACGCCGAACGGGCCCTGCTCGCCTGGTTCGACCACACCGACCCGGCCACCGCCTCGCTCCTCGACCTCAGCCACCTGGCGCACGCCCTGTGGGGAGCGCTCCGGTTCGACGCCGCCGCCCGCGTCTTCACCGCGCTGGGCCCGTACTACACCCCGCAGCCCTGGGCGTACCGCACCCGTGACCCCGCCGACCGGTCCCTCGCCGAGGAGCTGTTCACCCGCGCCCGCACCCGCTGCCTGACCGCGTGACCGCGTGACCGCGGCGCCGCGGACCGCGGGGGCCGCCTGACCGAAGCCCCGCGGACCGCAGGGCCGCCTGACCGCAGCCCCGCCTGACCGCAGGGCCGTGTGACCGCCCCGAGCCGACCCCCGCCCCCAGCCGACCCGAGAGACACCCACCACCCGGAGGTACCGCCATGTCCCGCACCATATGGGCCGGCCAGGAGCGGCCGGCACCGCCGCACACGGACGAGGAGGAACGGCTGAGGGAGCTCGGCTACCAGCCGGTCCTGGCCCGCCGCATGGGAGGCTTCGGCAACTTCGCCATCAGCTTCTCCGTGATCTCCATCCTCTCCGGCTGCATGACCCTCTACGGCTTCGGCCTCGGCACCGGCGGCCCGGCCGTGATGATGTGGGGCTGGGCGGGCGTGGGCCTGTTCGTGCTCTGCGTCGGCATGGCGCTCGCCGAGGTCACCAGCGCCTACCCCACCTCCGGGGCCCTCTACTACATGGCCGACCGGCTCGGCGGACGGCGCTGGGGCTGGTACACCGGGTGGCTGAATCTGCTCGGTCTGCTCGGGGCGATCGCCGGAATCGACTACGGCGCCGCCCTGTTCACCGGCGCGTTCCTCAACCTGCGCTTCGGTTTCGTGCCCACGCCCGGCTCCACCTTCGTCATCTTCCTGTGCATCCTGCTGCTGCACGCCGTGCTGAACCTCTTCGGCGTCCGCCTGGTCAGCGTGCTCAACTCCATCAGCGTCTGGTGGCACCTGACCGGTGTCGCCGTCATCGTCGGCGCGCTCGCGATCGTCCCCGACCACCACCAGTCGGCCGGATTCGTCTTCACCGAGTTCGTCAACGACACCGGCTGGGCCAACCCGTTCTACGTGGCGGCCATCGGCCTGCTCCTCGCGCAGTACACCTTCTCCGGGTACGACGCCTCCGCCCACCTCTCCGAGGAGACGTCCAACGCGTCCGTCTCGGCCGCCAAGGGCATCGTCCGGGCCATCTGGGTCTCGTGGATCGCCGGGTTCGCGCTGCTCGCCGGGCTGACCTTCGCCATCCAGGACTACGCCGGCACCCAGAACAGCGCCACCGGTGTGCCGCCCGCGCAGATCCTGCTCGACGCGCTCGGCTCCGGCGGCGCCACCGCCCTGCTGCTCGTCGTCATCGTCGCGCAGCTCTTCTGCGGCAACGCCGAGGTGGCCGCCGCCAGCCGCATGGTGTTCGCCTTCAGCCGGGACAACGCGCTGCCCGGCTCGTCGCTCTGGCGGAGGGTCAGCACCCGCACCCAGACCCCGGTGCCCGCCGTCTGGCTGTCGGTGGCCGTCGCCGGCGTGCTCGCGGTGCCGTCGCTGTACTCGGCCACCGCCTACGGCGCGGTCACCGCCATCAACGTCATCGGCATCACGCCCGCGTACGCGATCCCGATCTTCCTGCGGCTGCGCGCGGGCGACCGGTTCCGGCCCGGCCCCTGGTCCCTGGGCCGCTGGAGCAAGCCGATCGGCTGGACGGCCGTCGTGTGGGTGGCGGTGGTCACGGTGCTGTTCTGCCTGCCGCAGAAGTCGCCGGTGACCATCGACTCGATGAACTACGCCGTGATCGCGCTCGCGGTGGTGCTGATCCTCGCCAGCGTCTGGTGGTACGTCGCCCGCCGCTCCTACGGCACACCGGCCCCGTACGGCAACGCCCGTGAGCAGGCGGAGCTCGCGGAGGGCATCGTCTGACGGTCGGCGCCGGACACGATCAGCGCCGGACACGGCCCGGCCCCGGACACGGTCAGCCCGTGAACTCGTAGGTCCACGAGGCCGCCTCGGGCGCGAACCGGATGTCGGTCACCTCCAGCACATGACCGTGCTGGTCGCTCACGACCCGGTGCACGGTCAGGCACGTGGTGGCCACCGGGCCGTGGCCGACGCCGATCGACTCGCGGCGCGTCAGCCGCAGCCCCGCGCGGTGCATCCAGTGGTACAGCAGCCGCAGGTCGGGCCGCGCGGGCCAGGACTCCCGCCGCCGGTAGCGGGCCAGTTCGGGCACCTCGGCCAGCGCGTGCCGGGAGAACCGGGACAGCGCCTCCTGTACGGGGCTCTCGCCGGTGCCCGGCACGTGGTGGCGGTGGACCAGCGACGGCTCGCCGGGCAGCAGCCCCAACCGCTCGGCGAGCGCCGTCGGGGTGGGCTCCCAGGCGAGCCGGGTCACGGCGGACGCGTCGGGGGAGCCCGTCCCGCACGGGAACCGCAGCAGGCCCGGCGCGAGGACCGGCCCGGCGGCCTCGGGCGCGGCGGCCGCGGCGAACGTGCCGCGCCGCTCGGTCACCACCAGCCGCTCGTCGCGCAGCAGTTGGAGCGCGTTGCGCACGGTGTGCCGGTTGACCCGGAAGCGGCGCACCAGGGAGCGCTCGGACGGAAGCCTGGTGCCGGGGGCGATGCGTCCCTGGGTGAGGTCGTCGCGCAGCGCGGCGGCGACCCGGAGGTAGAGCGGAAGTGACGCGGGGGCCTGGGGCTCAGCCATGTTCAACCCTCAATTTCCTTCGCTCACAGTAGTCGAGCGTGCCGTGTGGGTGATCAATCCCTATCATTGGTCTAAACCTTCTAGGAAGGGGTTGCCCGGCATTCCCTCGCACTCTGGCCGAATCGGATTCACCTCCACGGCGCCCGGGTACCCGGCCCGCGCCCCCGCAGGAGCCGGTGAAGGGACATGCACGATGAGGGCCGTGACATGGCAGGGAAAGCGCGACGTACGGGTGGAGACCGTGCCCGACCCGAAGATCGAGGAGCCCACCGACGCGGTCATCAAGGTCACGTCCACCGGTCTGTGCGGCTCGGACCTGCATCTGTACGAGGTGCTGACCCCGTTCATGACCCCGGGTGACATCCTCGGGCACGAGCCGATGGGCATCGTGGAGGAGGTCGGCTCCGAGGTCCCGGACCTCAAGCCGGGGGACCGCGTGGTCGTCCCGTTCCAGATCGCCTGCGGCCGCTGCTGGATGTGCTCCGCCGGCCTGCCGACCCAGTGCGAGACCACCCAGGTCACCGAGGAGGGCATGGGGGCCGCGCTCTTCGGCTACACCAAGCTGTACGGCGCCGTGCCCGGCGGCCAGGCCGAGTACCTCCGCGTCCCGCAGGCCCAGTTCGGCCCCATCAAGGTCCCCGAGGGCCCGCCGGACGACCGCTTCCTGTACCTCTCCGACGTCCTGCCCACTGCCTGGCAGGCGGTCCAGTACGCCGCCGTCCCCCCGGGCGGCTCCGTCGCCGTCCTCGGGCTCGGCCCCATCGGCGACATGAGCTGCCGCGTCGCCCTCCACCAGGGCGCCGCCCAGGTCATCGGCGTCGACCTCGTACCCGAACGCCTCCAGCGCGCCCGGGAGCGCGGCGTCGAGGTGTTCGACCTGAACCGGTACGACAAGCACGACGACCTCGTCGACGCCGTCAAGGAGCGCACCGCGGGACGCGGCCCCGACGCCGTCATCGACGCGGTCGGCACCGAGGCCCACGGCAGCCCGGTCGCCCGCGTCCAGCAGAACGCGGCCGGGCTGCTGCCCAAGGCGTGGGCGGCCAAGCTGCACCAGAAGGTGGGCGCCGACCGGCTGGCCGCCCTGTACCTGGCGATCGACCTCGTACGGCGCGGCGGCACCATCTCGCTGAGCGGCGTCTACGGAGGAGCGGCCGACCCGCTGCCGATGATGACGCTGTTCGACAAGCAGATCCAGCTCCGCATGGGGCAGGCCAACGTCCGCCGCTGGACCGACGACATCCTGCCGCTCCTCACCGACGAGGACCCGCTCGGCGTGGACGGCTTCGCCACCCACCACCTCCCGCTCGCCGACGCCCCGCACGCCTACAAGATGTTCCAGCAGAAGCGGGAGGGCGCCGTAAAGGTCGTGATGCGCCCCTGAGCGCCGATGGCCGTGCACGCCCCTGAGCGCCGATGGCCGTGCCGCGCCCCTGAGCGCCGTCATGGCCGTGACGCGCCCCTGGACGCCGTCATGGCCCTGACCCGCCCCTGACCGGGCCGGCAGGGGCAGCCGGGCCGGCCCGGTCAGCCGGCGTCCGCCTCCCGCCGCAGCGGCGGCTCCGTCGGCGCCGGGGGCACCGGGCCGAACAGCACCGCACGCAGCACCGGCGGGGCGAACAGCGCGCTGAGCGGCTCCGCCAGCGACAGGGCCGCCCGGAAGGCGGCGCCCACGACCGGGTCGCCCGGCGCGCGCTCCTGCACCCGCTTCAGGTACCAGGAGGCCGGCCGGTCGGCGGCCCGGGTCCGTACGGCGTCGCCCCGGGCGCCCGGCATGTTCTTGTCCGCGCCCGCGGAGATGTCCCACGCCTGCTTCGAGGCGTCGAACAGCGCCCGCTGGACCCGGCGCGTGGTCGGCGTCCGGCGCGGGTCCGCCAGTGCGTCGCGCAGCGCCACCGCGCCGATCGCGGCGACCGACATGCCCTGCCCGTAGATGGGGTTGAAGGTGCACAGGGCATCGCCCGTGACGAGGAACCCGGTCGGGCGGCGGCCGGGAAGGTCGTAACGGCGCCGTACGTTGGCCGTCTTGCGGAAGCCGTGGACCGCCGACTCCGGCTCCGCCTTGGCCAGCCAGTCCCGCAGGATGGGGTGCGGCAGTTGCTCCGCGTACTTCTCGAACGCGTCCTCGTCCGTGGGCGGTTCCTGGCCGCGCAGCCCGGAGAGGGTGACCAGGTAGCGCCCGCCCTCGATGGGCAGCGCCACGCCGGCGTACGTCTGCTCGGGGTTGGGCACGATGTACTGGCCGGTGAAGTCCCCGCCGTCCGCCGCCGGGCCCGGCCGGTATACGCGCGTCGCGTACGCCAGGCCCGTGTCGATGACCTCCTCGCGCGGCGGCTCCGCCCCGATCGCCGCGAGCCACTCCGGGGCGCGCGAGCCACGGCCCGAGGCGTCCACCACCAGGTCCGCCTCCAGTGTGTGCGGCTCCTTGTTCCTGCCCGCGCCGCGCTCGCGCAGGAGCACCCCCCGTACCCGGGTGGCGTCACCGGCCAGGCCCACGGCCTCGGTGCCCTCCACCGTGGCGATCCTCGGGTCGGCCAGGACGCGGCGGCGCAGCACCTGTTCGATCAGCGGGCGGGAACCGGTGAAGAGGTACGCGGTGGCCGGGGTGCGGCGGTACCAGACCCCGCCCTGCCACTGGACCATGTCCTCGGGCATGCCGACCCTGGGCGAGCCCTGCTCCCGCAGCTCGTCGAGGACGCCCGGGAGCAACCGCTCCAGCGCGCGCTGGCCGCCGTCGATCAGGACGTGCAGGTGCCGCCCTTGCGGCACCCCGGCGCGCGGCTCGGGTTCCTCCGGGAAGCGGTCGCGCTCGACGATCGTCACGCGGTCGGCGTGTTCGGCGAGCACGTGGGCCGCGAGCAGTCCCGCGATGCTTCCGCCCACCACCACGGCGTGCCGTGTACCGCGACTCGTTCCCAACTGGTCGGTCATGCGCGTCCCTTCGCGTCGGGCAGGCTACGACTCCCCAGTATCCACGGTCCGTTGGGGCAGCCGGGGCAGGTCCCGCGCGCCGAGTCGGAGGTGTTCGATGTGGTAGACGGCCTCGTCGAGGAGCTGGGCGACGTGGTTGTCGTACAGGCTGTACTCGATGCGCCGGCCCTGCCGCACCCCGGTGACCAGGCCCAGGGCGCGCAGCAGCCGCAGTTGGTGCGAGACCGCCGACTGCTCCATGGCGACCGACTCGGCCAGCTCCGTCACTCCGCACGGCCCCTGGCGGAGCCGAGTGAGGATCATCAGCCGGGACGGCGTGGCGAGGGCCTGGAGCGTGGCGGCGATGGTGGCGGCGGACTCCGCGTCCAGGCGGGCCGCTGGGGTCGTCTCACCGTTCACTCCGTGTCCCATGCGGGTCATCGTAACCGTGTGCCCAGCCGTACAGATGAAGAGCTCTTCATGTGTTCCGCTATGGTGGTGCCGTTCCTGCCGCCCCGTGAAGAGGTGCCCGCCCATGGCTTCCCCGGTGCTCGACACCCGGACCCCGGTCCCGGCCGCCCACGCCGTGCCGCCGCCCCGCCGGACCAGGCTGTTCTCCCTGCCCGAGGTCCGCTGGGCCGCACTGTCCGCCGTCGCCTTCCTCGCCGCGTTCCCGCTCGACCTGGCCGGGGCCCCCGCGTGGGCGTGGGGCCCGCTCTACGCCGTCTGCTACGCCGCCGGCGGCTGGGAGCCCGGCTGGGCCGGCCTCCAGGCGCTGCGGGAGAAGTCCCTCGACGTCGACCTGCTGATGGTCGTCGCCGCGATCGGCGCCGCCGCGATCGGGCAGTACCTGGACGGCGGGCTGCTCATCGTCATCTTCGCCACCTCGGGCGCCCTGGAGGCCCTCGCCACCCGGCGCACCGCCGACTCGGTGCGCGGCCTGCTGGACCTGGCCCCCGCCCGGGCCGTCCGGCTGACCGCAACCGGTGAGGAGACCGTGGACGTGGCCGCCCTGCGGGTGGGCGACACCGTTCTCGTACGGCCGGGGGAGCGGCTGCCGGCGGACGGCACCGTCCTGGACGGCACGAGCGACGTCGACCAGGCCACCATCACGGGCGAGCCGCTGCCCGCCGCCAAGGCCCCCGGCGACGACGTCTTCGCGGGCACCCTCAACGGCACCGGCGCGCTGCGCGTACGGGTCGGCAAGGACGCCTCCGACTCCGTCATCGCCCGGATCGTCGCCATGGTCGAGGAGGCCAGCGCCACCAAGGCCCCCACCCAGCTCTTCATCGAGAAGATCGAACAGCGCTACTCGGCGGGCGTCGTCGCCGCGACCCTCGCGCTGTTCGCCGTGCCCCTCGCCCTCGGCGCGGACTTCACCGGGACGCTGCTGCGCGCCATGACGTTCATGATCGTCGCCTCACCGTGCGCGGTCGTGCTGGCCACCATGCCGCCGCTGCTCTCCGCGATCGCCAACGCCGGCCGGCACGGGGTCCTGATCAAGTCCGCCGTGGTGATGGAGCGCCTCGGCCAGGTGGACCGGGTCGCCCTCGACAAGACCGGCACGCTCACCGAGGGCGCGCCGCGCGTCGCCGAGGTGCGGCTGACGGGCGGGACGCTCGGCGAGCCGGAGGTCCTGACCCTGGCGGCCGCCGCCGAGCTGCCCAGCGAACACCCGCTCGGCCGCGCGGTGGTGGCCGCCGCCCGTGAACGCGGCCTTCCGGTGCCCGGCGCCACGGAGTTCTCGTCCACCCCGGGCCACGGCGTGCGGGCCCTCGTCGGCGGCCGGGAGGTCACGGTGGGCCGCCCCGCCGAACCGTCGCCCTCCGTCGCCGAACTGGAAGCCGCCGGGCACACCGCCGTCGTGGTGGCCGTCGACGGCGCGCCCGTCGCCGTGCTCGGCATCGCCGACCGGCTCCGCGACGGGGCGGCGGCCGCCGTCGCCGCCCTCACCCGGCTCAGCGGCACCGCGCCGACGCTGCTGACCGGCGACAACGACCGCGCGGCCCGGCGCGTCGCCGCCGACGCCGGCATCACCGACGTACGGGCCGGACTGCTGCCCGAGGACAAGGTCGCGGCCGTACGGGAGTGGGAACGCGCCGGGCTGCGCACCCTCGTCGTCGGCGACGGCGTCAACGACGCACCCGCGCTCGCCGCCGCGCACAGCGGCATCGCCATGGGCCGCGCCGGCTCCGACCTCGCCCTGGAGACCGCCGACGCCGTCGTCGTACGCGACGAACTGGCCACCGTCCCGGCCGTCGTCGCGCTCTCCCGGCGCGCCCGGGGGCTCGTCGTGCAGAACCTGGTGATCGCCGGGGTCTGCATCGGCGCCCTGGTCGTCTGGGACCTGGCCGGTCACCTGCCCCTCCCCCTCGGCGTGGCCGGCCACGAGGGCTCCACCGTCCTCGTCGGCCTCAACGGGCTGCGGCTGCTGCGCGAATCGGCATGGCGGAAGGCGCTGCGGTGAACCAGGAGGCATACCGCCGTGAGGCGGTCAGGCGTGCACCGCCTCGTGCTCGCACGCCTCGTCCACGCCGTGCACGTCCCAGGCCGGGAACGGGTCCGTCCACGGGCCCGTTTCGCCGTCCGTGACCAGGCAGGCGTCCAGGGCCCGGTGGAGGGCGTCGGCGCGGAGGCCGGTGCCGATGAAGACGAGTTCCTGGCCGCCGCCGTCCGGGCCGGCGTCCTCCTGGGTGCCGGAGGGCTCGAAGCGGGCCACCGAGCCCGCCTGGGACCACAGGCCGGTCACCCGGTCGCGGCCGGCGAGCCGGAAGAAGCCCTTCGAGCGGAGGACCTGGCCGAACTCCCCGCTGTCCAGGCCCTCCGTGACGAACCGCCACAGCCGCTCGGGGTGGAAGGGCCGGCCGGGTGCCCGGAAGACGGTGGAGGAGATGCCGTACTCCTCGGTCTCCGGGACGTGGTCGCCGTTGAGCTCCATGACCCAGCCGGGAGCCTGCTGGGCCCGCTCCAGGTCGAACAGGCCGGTGCCGAGGATGTCCCCCGGCGCCACCCGGCCGCGTACGGCGGTCACGGTGCGGGCGGCCGGGTTGAGGCGGGTGAGGGCGGCCGTGAGCCGGGCGGCGTCCGCCTCGCCGACCAGGTCGAGCTTGTTGACGACGATGACGTCCGCGAACTCGATCTGGTCCATCAGCAGGTCGCTGACGGTCCGCTCGTCGTCCTCGTACTGGTCCAGGCCGCGCTCCACGAGGCCGTCGCCGCCCGCCAGTTCGGGCAGGAAGTTCGCCGCGTCGACGACCGTCACCATGGTGTCCAGCCGGGCCAGGTCGCCGAGCGTGGCCCCGTCGTCGCGCGGGAAGGCGAAGGTGGCGGCGACCGGCATGGGCTCGGAGATGCCGCTGGACTCGATGAGCAGGTAGTCGAAGCGGCCCTCGCGGGCCAGCCGGTCCACCTCCTCCAGCAGGTCGTCGCGCAGGGTGCAGCAGATGCACCCGTTGGTCATCTCGACCAGCCGCTCCTCGGTGCGCGAGAGCGCCGCCTCGCCGCCGCGCACCAGGGCGGCGTCGATGTTGACCTCACTCATGTCGTTGACGATCACGGCGACCCGCAGCCCGTCCCGGTTGCTCAGGACGTGGTTGAGCAGGGTCGTCTTCCCGGCACCGAGGAAACCGGAGAGGACCGTGACCGGCAGGCGGGCGTCGGAGCCGGTCGCCGGCGCCGCCGGTGTCGCCGTGGCCGTCGTCATCGCGCTCAGCCCTCCGGGCGGATCAGGCCGCGCTCGTACGCCTTGACCAGGCGCTGGGGCACCTGGTGGACGGTGCCGTCGACCGTGACGGACACGAGCTGGGGCGTGGACGCCTTCCACTGGGCGCGGCGGTGGCGGGTGTTGGAGCGGGACATCTTCCGCTTGGGTACGGCCATGACTGCGAGACCTCCATCGTCGGTTCGGTGGCGGTCACGCTACATGAAAATGATTACCGTTAACAATCGGCGTCCCGCGCGGGCCCGTCGAACTCCGCCAGCGCCTCCGTCAGCCAGGCCGTCCAGAACCGCTCCAGCTCGATCCCCCCGCGCAGCACCAGGTGGCGCAGCCGGTCCGCCTCGGCGGTGCGACGCTCCGGCGGGAACTGCCGCTCCTCCATCCCTAGGTACTCCGCCAACTGCGCCCGGTGCAGGGCGAGATGGCGGCGCAGCTCGTCCGCGAAGCCCTCCGTCCCCACCACCGCGGCGGCGCGCAACCGCAGCAGCAGGGCGTCCCGGATCGGCTTGGGGTCCTCGCTGCGCCGCACCCACTCGGTCAGCTCCGCGCGGCCCGCCGGGAGCACCTCGTACTCCTTCTTCTGCCCCCGCGACGGAACCGGGGCGGGCAGGGCCTGGATGTGCCCCGCCTGCTCCAGTTTCCCCAGCTCGCGGTAGATCTGCTGGTGCGTGGCCGACCAGAAGTAGCCGATCGAGCGGTCGAAGCGGCGGGTCAGCTCCAGACCCGAGGACGGCTTTTCGAGCAGGGCGGTGAGGATCGCGTGCGGGAGTGACATGACCGCATCCTAGGGACGCGGGGCCGTCACAGGGTCGCCGCCAGCCTCGTCCCCTGGTCGATGGCGCGCTTGGCGTCCAGCTCCGCCGCCACGTCCGCGCCGCCGATGAGGTGCGCGGACGCCCCGGCCGCGACGAGCTCCTCGTACAGCTCGCGCCGCGGCTCCTGGCCCGTGCACAGCACCACCGTGTCGACCGGGACCGTGCGCGCCTCGCCGTCCACGGTGATGTGCAGGCCCTCGTCGTCGATCCGCTCGTACGTCGCGCCCGCGACCATGGTCACGCCCCGGTGCTTGAGCTCGGTGCGGTGGATCCAGCCCGTGGTCTTGCCGAGGCCCGCGCCGACCTTGGACGTCTTGCGCTGGAGCAGGTGCACCGTGCGCGGCGGCTTCGGCCGCTCCGGGGCGCGCAGTCCGCCGCGCCCGGCGTAGGAGGTGTCGACGCCCCACTGCCGGAAGTACGTCTCGGCGTCCCGGCTCGCGCCCTCGCCGCCGTCGGTGAGGAACTCCGCCACGTCGAAGCCGATGCCGCCGGCCCCGATGATCGCGACCCGCTCGCCGACCGGCGCGCCGTCGCGCAGCACGTCCAGGTAGCTGACCACGGACGGGTGGTCGACGCCCTCGATGGCGGGGGTGCGCGGGGTGACACCGGTGGCGACGACCACCTCGTCGTAAGCGGTGAGCAGCTCGGCCGTGGCGTACGTGCCCAGTTTCACGTCCACGCCGCGCAGTTCGAGCTGCGTACGGAAGTAGCGCAGCGTCTCGTCGAACTCCTCCTTGCCCGGCACCCGCTTGGCGATGTTGAGCTGCCCGCCGATCTCGTGCGCCGCGTCGAACAGCGTGACGTCATGGCCGCGTTCGGCGGCGCTCACCGAGCAGGCGAGCCCGGCCGGGCCCGCGCCGACCACCGCGACGCGCTTGCGAAGCCGGGTGGGGGAGAGGACCAGTTCGGTCTCGTGGCAGGCGCGCGGGTTGACCAGGCAGGAGGTGATCTTCCCGCTGAAGGTGTGGTCCAGGCAGGCCTGGTTGCAGCCGATGCAGGTGTTGATGGCCTCCGGCCGGCCCTCGGCGGCCTTGGCCACGAAGTCGGGGTCGGCGAGGAAGGGGCGGGCCATCGAGACCATGTCCGCGCGGCCCTCGGCGAGGATGCTCTCGGCGACCTCGGGGGTGTTGACGCGGTTGCTGGTGATCAGGGGGATGGACACCGAGCCCATCAGCCGCTTGGTGACCCAGGTGTACGCGCCGCGCGGCACGGAGGTGGCGATGGTGGGGATGCGGGCCTCGTGCCAGCCGATGCCCGTGTTGATCATCGTGGCGCCGGCCGCCTCGATCTCCTTGGCGAGCGCGACGACCTCCTCCAGCGACGAGCCGCCCGGCACCAGGTCCAGCATGGAGAGCCGGTAGATCAGGATGAAGTCCTCGCCGAGCCGCTCGCGCGTGCGGCGGACGATCTCCAGCGGGAAGCGGACGCGGTTCTCGTAGGCGCCGCCCCAGCGGTCGGTCCGGTGGTTGGTCGCCGCCGCGATGAACTCGTTGATCAGGTAGCCCTCGGAGCCCATGATCTCGACGCCGTCGTACCCGGCCGACTTCGCCAGCTCGGCCGCCCGCACATAGTCCTCGATGGTCTGCTCGACCTCGGCGTCGGTCAGCTCGTTCGGCACGAAGGGGCTGATCGGGGCCTGGATGGCGCTCGGCGCGACCAGGTCGCGGTGGTAGGCGTACCGCCCGAAGTGCAGGATCTGCATCGCGATCCGCCCGCCCGCCTCGTGCACGGCGTCGGTCACGGCGCGGTGCTTCGCGGCCTCCTCCTCGGTGGTGAGCTTGGCCCCGCCCTCGTACGGCCGCCCCGCGTCGTTGGGCGCGATGCCACCGGTCACGATCAGCCCGACGCCGCCACGGGCGCGCTCGGCGTAGAAGGCGGCCATGCGCGCGAAGCCGTTCTCGGCCTCCTCCAGGCCGACGTGCATCGACCCCATGAGCACCCGGTTGGGCAGCGTGGTGAACCCGAGGTCCAAGGGCTCGAGCAGGTGCGGATACGGGGCCGGGGCCGGGGTCGCAGTCATGGGGGCGCCTCCTCGCGCGATGTCGTCGCCCCAGTTGTAGACGACCCCGGGCGCCTTGTGCAACAAGTTGCATAACGATCGGCGAGTGACCTGCGCTACGTGCCCGGCGGCCGCGCCAGGAGCTTGCGCCGCCTGCCTTCGGTGTCTTTGCAGGGCGGGACCTGCCCGCCGTGTCCGGCGGGAGCACTCCGTCGCAGGCGTCACGGGCGGGCATCCGGCCCTGGGCGCAAGGCCCGGCGACGTAACCGCCCACGCCCGGCACCACCGCGGCCGCCACCGGGGTCGCGACCCGGCGCCGCACGCGGCCCCCTGCCGACTCGTCCGTGCCGAGCGAGGCATCCCCCTACCCGCCCCGTACCGCCGCCGCCCAGTCCTCCAGCTCCTCCGGGGTGCGCGGGCCCGCCTCCGCCGGTCCCAGCAGGCCCCGCTCCCGCAGCACCCGGGCCACCGCCATGCCCCAGGGGCGGCGCAGACCGGCGGCGTCCAGCAGGTCCTGGTCGGCCAGCAGTTCCGCCACCGGGCCGGTGCGGAGGCCGTCGGGGGTGAGGACGGCCGCGTCGTCGGCCCAGCGCAGCGCCAGGTCCACGTCGTGCGTCGCCATCACGACCGTCGTACCGGCGGCCCGCAGCCGGTCCAGGACGGCCAGCAGCCGTTCCTGGCCGTGCGGGTCGAGGCCGGCCGTCGGCTCGTCGAGCACCAGGACCCGGGGCCGCATGGCCACCGCGCCCGCGATGGCGGCCCGCTTGCGCTGCCCGTACGACAGCAGGTGCGTCGGGCGGTCCTCCAGCGCCGTGATGTCCAGCGCCTCCAGGGACTCGCGCACCCGCTCCCGCACCTCCGGCTCCGAAAGACCCAGGTTCATCGGCCCGAACGACACGTCCTGGCCCACGGACGCCGCGAAGAGCTGGTCGTCCGGGTCCTGCACGACGAGCTGCACCGTCGTCCGCAGGCGGGTCAGCCCCGCCCTGTCGTACGACACCTCCCGCCCCTCCAGGCACAACCGCCCGCTCGCGCACCTGAGGCCACCGCTCAGCAGCCGCAGCATCGTCGTCTTGCCGCTGCCGTTGCGGCCGAGCAGCGCGATGGACCGTCCTTCGGGCACGGCGAAGTCGACGCCCCGGAGGACGGCGGGGCCGTCCTCGTAGGCGTACCCCGCACCGACGAGCTCCACGACGGCGGAAGGAGTCACGGCAGCAACCTTTCGAGTACGTGAGTGAGGGCGACGAGACCCACGAGCAGCGCGGCGGTCGCGCCCAGGAACCGCCCGGAAACGACCGCCCGCGGCACCAGCACCCGCAGCGTGCCGTCGTAACCGCGCCCGGCCAGGCCCGTCTGGAGCCGCGCCGCCCGGTCGAAGGCGCGCACGAACGCCGTCGCGCCCAGGCCCGCGAGCGAGCGCCAGGTGGCCGCCCGGCTGGTCAGCCCGAGCCGCGCCGTCTGCGCCTCCCGGACCCGCCGTACCGCGTCCAGCAGCAGGAAGCTGATCCGGTACATCACCAGCGCCACGTCCACCACCGCGGCCGGCACGCCCGCCCGCACCAGCCGGGGCAGCACGTCGGACACCGGCGTGGTGAACGCGAACAGCAGCACGCCCAGCGAGGCCGCCGACGTGCGCAGCAGCAACTGCCCCGCGTGCACCGGCCCGTCCGGCGCCAGCGAGACCAGCCCGCCCGCGCCGCCCACCTGGAACAGCAGCGGCACCGCGCCCGTCACGCAGAAGCCGAGCGGGATGCGCCACGCCCGCCAGAGCTGCCGCGGCGCGACCCCGGCCGGGCCGAGCAGCACCGCCACGGTGGCAGCCGCCACGAGGACCGCGCCCGGCCACGGCGGCAGACAGATCGCGAGCACCGTCAGACCGAAGCCGAGCACGGCCTTCTCGCACGGGTGACGGCGGCGCCAGCGACTGCTGTGCGCCGCCGCGTCGATCGGCAGCACCGGCGGCTACGCGGAGGGCTGCCGGTCGGCTGCGCCCGCGGCGTCGTCCGGCGCACCGGCGTCCGGCGCCTGCGCACCCCCGGCCCCCGCCAGCGCCTTGGCCTCGCCCTGCCGGCGACCGCGCCGCAGCCCGAAGTAGTACGCCAGCACGCCCGCGCCCAAGGCGGCCTGGAGCGAGAACAGCGCCGACTCCACCTCACCGGACGGCGGCTCGTACAGCGGGCTGAACCACGGCTTGTAGTCCGGGTGCGACTCGGTGATCGCCGTCTCGGCCTGTCCGTCGGCGCCCGTGAATGGCTCCTCCTTGTGGTCGCCCATGCCCAGGGCGAGCGGGAGGACGGCGAGCGCCACCACGACGAGCAGCAGCAGTGTGTTGATCCTGGCGTTGCGGCTCATCGGACCACGGCCTCCTTCTTCACCGGCAGGACACCGAGGCGGGCCAGATCGCCCTTGCTGGACTGCATCAGCAGCCGCATCACCAGCACGGTGAGCAGGCCCTCGCTGACGGCCAGCGGGATCTGCGTGACGGCGAAGATGCCGCCGAACTTCGCCAGCGCACCGGCCACACCGCTGCCCGGGTCCGGGAACGCCAGCGCGAGCTGCACGCTGGTGACGCAGTACGTGGACAGGTCGGCGACGAACGCGCCGAAGAACACGCTCACCATCAGCGGCACGTCGAACCGGCGCAGCAGCCAGTACGTGCCGAAGCCCGCCCACGGCCCGACGATCGCCATCGAGAAGGCGTTGGCGCCCAGGGTCGTCAGGCCGCCGTGCGCCAGCAGCAGCGCCTGGAAGAGCAGCGTGATGGTGCCCAGCACCGCCATGATCGGCGGCCGGAACAGGATCGCGCCCAGGCCCGTACCGGTCGGGTGCGAGCAACTGCCCGTCACCGAAGGGATCTTCAGGGCGGACAGGACGAAGGTGAAGGCACCGGACGCGCCGAGCAGGAGAGTCGATTCGGGATTGGCCTTGACCTCCCGGGTCAGGGCCCGGACGCCATGGGCGACGAAGGGAGCGGCGGCGACGGTCCAGGCGACCGCGTGCACAGGGGGCAGATACCCCTCGGCGATATGCATGATGTGGGAGACCCTCTCCAGCACCTCGTGGATGGACAACGCGCCCTGGCCGGTCTCCTGGCTGACGGGATGGCATGGGGGCATGCCGCCGCGACTCCGCCTTCCCGGACCCCGCGGTCTCCCGCGGTGTTCCAGTGGCTTCCCGGGGTGGTTTCCCAGGGAGTGGAGCCGGACTTCCCGATCACAGTGGCGAGGGCCGCACCGGTACCGCACCGGTTTCCCGTACACCAAGGCCCTGCGACAGTAGTGCGTTGACCAGGTACATCACAACCCGCACACCGGTGCGGGCACCGGCTCCACCCACCGGACGCCGTCATTCCTTGCGATAGCCGTACGCCTCCGACGCGGCCGTCACCACCGCGTCCAGGTCACCGCCCGCCGACGCCGTGACCACCGCCGCCACCGCGCCCTCCACGAACGGGGCGTCCACCAGCCGCGTACCGTCGGGCAGCTCGTCGCCCTCCGCGAGCAGGGCCTTCACCGTCAGGACCGCGCTGCCCAGGTCCACCAGGACGGCCACCCCCGCCCCGCCGTCGACCTCCGTCGCCGCCTGGGTGATCAGCTCCGCGCTGGTGCCGAGCCCGCCGTCCGGGGTGCCGCCCGCCGCCGCCACCGGCACGGTCCCACCGCCGCCGGCGAGGCCCCGGGCCAGCTCGGCGACGGACGACGCGACCGCCGCGCTGTGCGAGACGAGCACGATGCCCACCCGCGCGCTCACCGCGCCCCCTCCGCCTCGGCGAGGGCGGCGATCAGCAGGGCCGAGGACGTGGCGCCCGGGTCCTGGTGACCGACGCTGCGCTCACCGAGGTAGCTGGCCCTGCCCTTGCGGGCGAGCATCGGTACGGTCGCCAGCGCCCCCTGGTTCGCGGCCTCGGCCGCCGCCGCGAACGACTCACCGAGCGACTCGGTCAGCGACGCGACGGCCGGCTCCAGCGCGTCCAGCATCGTCTTGTCCCCGGCCGCCGCCCCGCCGAGCTGCGCCACCGCCGCCACACCCGCCCGCAGCGCCTCGGCGAGCTGCACCGGCGCCACCTCGGCGGCGTCGCCCAGCGCCTTGCCGGTGCGCCGCAGCAGCGTCCCGTACAAGGGGCCCGACGCGCCGCCGACCGTCGAGATGAGCTGCCGCCCCGCGAGCACCAGCACGGCCCCCGGCGTGCCGGGCGGCTCGTCCTGAAGGGCCTTGACCACCGCGGCGAAACCGCGTTGCAGATTGGCGCCGTGGTCGGCGTCACCGATCGCCGAGTCCAGCTCGGTGAGCCGGCCGGCCTCCCGGTCCACGGCCGCGGCCGCGGTCGTCATCCAGCGCCGGAAGAACTCCGCGTCGAGCACCACGGGCCTCACATTCCCCACCGCAGTGCGGCCGTCCGCACCGGCGCGTCCCACAGCCGGAGCATCTCCTCGTCCGCCTCGCACAGGGTCACCGAACAGCCGGCCATGTCGAGCGAGGTCACGTAGTTGCCGACCAGCGTACGGGCCACGGCCACGCCCCGCTCGCCCAGCACCCGCTGGACCTCGGCGTTGAACCCGTACAGCTCCAGCAACGGCGTCGCCCCCATGCCGTTGACGAGCACCAGCACCGGGCCGCCGGGCCTCAGGTCCTCCAGCACGGCGTCCACCGCGAAGTCGGCGATCTCCCGCGCGGTCATCATGGGCCGCCGCTCCCGGCCCGGCTCGCCGTGGATCCCGACGCCCAACTCCAGCTCACCGGGCGGCAGGTCGAACGTCGGGCTGCCCTTCGCGGGCGTGGAGCAGGCGCTCAGCGCCACGCCGAAGCTGCGCGAACCGGCGTTCACCCGCCGGGCGATCGCCTCCACCCGCTCCAGCGGGGCACCCTCCTCGGCGGCCGCGCCGGCGATCTTCTCCACGAACAGCGTGGCCCCGGTCCCGCGCCGCCCGGCCGTGTACGTACTGTCCGACACGGCCACGTCGTCGTCCACCAGGACCTTGGCGACCTGCACGCCCTCGTCCTCGGCGAGCTCGGCCGCCATCTCGAAGTTCAGGACGTCGCCGGTGTAGTTCTTGACGACGAACAGCACGCCCCGCCCGCTGTCCACGGCCGCCGCCGCCCGCACCATCTGGTCCGGCACGGGCGAGGTGAACACCTCGCCGGGACAGGCGGCCGCCAGCATCCCCGGCCCGACGAACCCGGCGTGCAGCGGCTCGTGCCCGGACCCGCCCCCCGACACCAGGGCCACCTTCCCGGCGACCGGAGCGTCGCGCCGTACGACGACCCGGTTCTCCACGTCCACGGTGAGTTCGGGATGCGCGGCCGCGATCCCGCGCAGCGCGTCGGCGACGACGGTCTCGGGTACGTTGATGAGCATTCTCAACGGTGCCTCCCGGCAAGAGTGTCGGACACGCCCGAGGCTACCCGCGCGGTGCCCGGGGCGCAGTCGGTGTGCTCCGGCGGCCGGGCGGCCGGGAGCACACCGTGCCGCACCCCCGTCGCTCAGTGGAACCGGGTGGTGTAGATCCGCGCCTTGTAGATCTGGGCGCCCTGCCGGGTGCGGTTGCCCCCGGCGGAGAAGTGGACGGTCGAACCGCCCCAGACCGAGTCCTCGATGTCGGGGTCGGCCGTCCACATCGCCTGGCCGCCGGCGTGCCGGACGTAGGACTTCACATACGGCATCTTGGCGATGACGGTGGCGGCCCGGGTCGCCTTGTCGACCGAGTAGACACGGTGGCTGTCGGTGACCAGCAGGGTGCCCGGCCGGGCGTAGTCGGGCTGGATGTCGTGGCCGTTCCCGGCGATGGTGATGTCGGGGCCGTGCTTCTCCAGCCGCGCATCCCGCAGCTTGCCCTTGACGCGGTACGTGCGGATCAGCGTGCCGCCGGTGACCCACAGCAGCTCGTTCTGCTCGTCCCACAGCACCCCGTGGGCCTTGGTGAAGGTGAGCGTCTGCACCTCCTTGAGCGTGGCCGGGTCGCTGCTGGAGGGGCCGAAGACGTGCAGCCGGTCGCGCGAGCCGGCCACCACGACCGTGCCGGCGTGGGGCACCCGCTCGATGCTGTGCGGGTAGCTGGTGATACGGGCCGACCACATCAGGTCGGCGCGGGTCAGGTGGGTCTTGTCCGTCATGTTGACGATGCCGGCCCGGCCCTCGCCCGGTTTGCCGAACGTCATCAGGGCGATGGCCCCGTACCGCTGGGTCTCCCTGAAGCGGATCTCGAACGGGTGGTCCCAGCCGGGCGCGTTGCCCGTGCTGAAGCTCCACCGCACATTGGCGTCGGTGAACTGGGCCGTCCGGTCGAAGACGAGGACCTGGCCCTTCTTCTGCTCGGTGATGGCCACCTTGTAGGCGGCAGCGGCCTGGGCCGCCGATGCGTCCATCTGGCGTCCTCCCTGGACTCTCGCGGAACTCTCGCGTCGGGTGACCGGGACAGCGGGGCCGGGCGTCCCCTCGTGTGACGCCCAGCCCCCCGGTCTCCCGGTCGGTGCTGCTCGCGTCAGAAGGAGCCCGCGTTCAGGGCCTTCTGGAGCAGGCGGGTGGTGTCGGCGTCCCAGGTGCCGCTCAGCGCGGAACCGAGGTGACGCTGGAGGGCGGTGATCGTCTCCGGACCGACGATGCCGTCCGCCTTGGCCTTCACGTAACGCTGGAGCGCCGTGATGGTCAGCGGCCCGAAGGCGCCGTCCACCTCCAGCCCGGCCTTGGCCTTGTCGTTCAGCGCCCGCTGGAGCGCGGCGCAGGTGGCCGGCCCGAACTGGCCGTCGACCTCCAGGGCGCCGGTCTTGGCCACCACGGCCATGGGCCGGATCGGCTTGTTGCGCCCGGCGAGGACCGCCTTCATCATCGCCGCCGTGCTCGGCCCGTACGCCCCGTCGACGGGCAGCTTGTGCTTGGCCTGGAAGGCCTTCAGGGCCTTCTCGGTGGCCGGTCCGAAGTCACCGTCCACGGCGAGCTTCGCGTTCTGCACCGTGTTGAGGTTCTTCTGGAGCGTCTTGACCGCCTGCCCCTTCGAACCCCGGCGCAGGATGCCGTCGTTGCCCGGCATCGGAGCGCTGCCGCCCTTGTAGGCGGGCCGGCCGTAGCCCACGATGCAGGCGGAGTTGCGGCGCCGGCGGAGGAAGGCGTTGGATGTGTTGCCCTCCAGGGTGGTGATGGTGCGGTTCTTGTGGACCGCCTCGACGATGCCCACGTGGTCGATCCGGCTGATGGAGCGCGAGCCGGACCAGTCGAAGAACACGATGTCGCCGGGCCGGATGCCGCCGATGCCGTAGTGGAAGCGGCCCTTCTTCTGGAAGGCCTTGGCGTGGGCGGTGGTCAGCGCGAACTTGCCCATGACGGCGGGCAGGTTGTCGGAGTGGGCGGCCGCGTAGCTGACCGCCATGTCGCACCACGGTCCGGTGAACCCGTACCAGCGCGTGATGTGGTTGCGGTTGGAGCCGGGCGGGTTCTCCCTGGTGCCCAGCAGCTTGCGGGCGGCGCGCAGCATGCCCTGAACGTTCCCCATGTCAGATCTCCACGTCTTCCGGAAGGGCCTCGATGTCTCCGGTCACCTCGTCGTCGGGGTTCTGGCTGACGCCGGTCTGGTCCGGGTCGACGTCGAAGATCCCCGCCCCGCCGACCGGGTACGGCACGTCCTCCACGGGCTCGGTGGCCACCTCTACGGGCTCGGTCATGAGCCATTCCTCTCTCTCGTCCGCTGTGTGCGGAGCGTCGGTGCGGCACCCCGGCGGGGGCCGCTCGACACCGAGTCCACCGGCCGGCGCGTTGATAAGCAGGCCCTGTTCGCGCTGGTAATCAATCCGCCACCCGGGCGCGCGCCGCCTTGGTCACCGCAAGGCGGCGTCCTAGCGTGGCGACGACCACAAGGTGCCGCACCAACGAGGCCACGGGGGGCTGGAGATGGGTCGTCGTGAGAATCCGCTCGATCCCGAAGCGGGACCGGTCGAGCGGTTCGCGGTGGAGTTACGCGCGCTGCGTGCCGGGGCCGGCGGCCCCACCTACCGGGCGATGGCGCGGCAGTCGTCGTACTCCGCGCCCGCGCTGTCGCAGGCGGCGTCGGGGGAGAAGCTGCCGACGCTCGCGGTGACCCTCGCCTACGTGGCGGCGTGCGGCGGGGACGCGGCGGAGTGGGAGAAGCGGTGGCACGCCGTGGCGGAGGAGGTCGCCGCGGTCCCGCAGCAGGACGCGGAGGGCGAGGATCCGCCGTACCGGGGACTGGCGCGGTTCGAGCCGGGCGACGCGGAGGTGTTCTTCGGGCGTGCCCCGCTGGTGGACGGCCTGCTGGAGCTGACCCGCACGCACCGCTGCACGGCGGTCATCGGGCCCTCGGGCAGCGGCAAGTCCTCACTGCTGCGGGCCGGGCTGATACCCCGGCTGCGGCAGGCGACGGAGCCGGAATGGCGACCGGCGGCCATCCGCATCCTCACCCCGGGCGAACACCCCGTGCGCACGCACGCGGCGAAACTGCGACCGGCCCCCGGCCCGGGGGACACCCACGTACTGGTGGACCAGTTCGAGGAGGTCTTCACCCTCTGCCCCGACCCCGCCGAGCGGGCCGAGTTCATCGCCGCGCTCCTCGCGGCCCGGGAGCCCGGCAGCCGGCTGCGCGTGATCCTCGGGATACGCGCGGACTTCTTCGGACGGTGCCTCGAACACCCCGGCCTGGTGGACGTGTTGCGCGACGCCGGCGTACCCGTCGGCCCGATGCGCCCCGAGGAACTGCGGGAGGCGATCGTCAAGCCCGCCGCCGCACGGGGCCTGATCGTGGAGCGCACACTGACCGCGCAGCTCGTGGAGGAGGTCGCCGGCGAGCCGGGCGGCCTGCCGCTGCTCTCGCACGCCCTGCTGGAGACCTGGCGCAGACGCTCCGGCAGAACGCTCACCCTCCGGGCGTACGAGGCCGCCGGCGGCGTGCGGGGCGCCATCGCCCAGACGGCCGAGGAGCTGTACGCCGGGCTCGACGAGGAGCGGGCCACCCTCACCCGGCGCGTCCTGCTGCGGCTGATAGCCCCCGGCGACGGAACCGCCGACACCCGCCGCCCGGTGGACCGCGCCGAACTGGAGACGGGCGGCCCCGAACGCGCCGCTGAGGTCGACGCGGTCCTGGACCGCCTGGCCCGCGCCCGGCTGATCACCCTGGACGGCGACACCGTCCACCTCGCCCACGAGGCACTGATCACCGGATGGCCCCGGCTCACCGCCTGGATCGAGGACGACCGCAACCGGCTGCGCGTCCTGCGCCGCCTCACCCAGGCCGCCGTCGCCTGGCGGGACCTCGGCCGGGACAGCGGAGCGCTGTACCGCGGAGTGCGACTGGCCGAGGCCGAGGAGCACTTCGGCACCACCGCCCGCGGCGGGGACCTGACACCGCTGGAGCGGGAGTTCCTCGAAGCGGGCCGCGCCACGCGCACCCGGGAACGCCGCCGCCACCGCGGCCTGGTCGGCTCCGCCGTCCTGCTGCTGGTCCTCGCCCTGATCGGCGGCACGGTCGCGTGGCAGCAGAGCCGGGCCGGCGAACACGAGCGCGTGGCGGCCGCGGCACGCCGCGCCGCGACGGCCGCCGACGGACTGCGCCCCTCCGACCCGCGTACCGCGCTGCGCCTCAGCGTGGCCGCCTGGCAACTGAGCCGCACACCGGAGACCCGCTCGGCCCTGCTGGGCGCGCTGGCGCAGCCCGAGCAGCCCCCGTTCACCCCGCCGGGGAGCTCGGCGGACTCGCAGGCGATGAGCGCGGACGGCCGGACGCTGGTGGGCGGAAGCGGGAACAAGGTCATCGTGTGGGACCTTCGCACCCGGCAGCGCGTGGGCACCTACCGGACACCGCCCGACCAGGACCTTTCCATGCTCGGCTCGCACATGTCCCCCGACGGCGGGCTCCTGGCGGTCGACCTCCCCACCCGCGTGGGCGTGCGACTGTGGGACGTCCGGGCTCAGCGCTACCACGGCCCGCCCATCGGGCCCGGTGACACCGTGATCGCCGATTCCGACGCCGAATCGGCGTCCACCGGCTTCGCGGCGGCCGCCCACGCCCGTGGGTTCAGCTCCAGCGGCCACTCCATGGTTTTCGGCGTGGACGACCGCCTGGAGGTGTGGGACGTACGCAGTGGCACACGGCAATTCAGCCGGTCGTTCCCGGGACCCGGGGAGCCGGCCTGGGGCGATGTCTCCCCGGACGGCCGACTGCTCGCCCTGTGCGTCTCGGACCGACTGCAACTGTGGGACGTACGCGCCGACCGCCGGGCGGACACGGGCTGGACCGGTCGGCCGTCCTGCGGGACGGACCTTTCCCCGTGGTTCACCCCGGACGGGCGGGCCCTCGCCCTCCAGGACCGGTACGGCCTCCGGCGCGTCGACGTCTCCTCCGGCAAGGAGCTGCCGAGGCTCGAACAGGTCGCTCCCGTCGCCTTCACCTTCAGCCCCGACGGGAGGTTCGCCGCCGGAATCGGCTCCGGCGACATCCTCCTGTGGCGCCTCGACCGCCCCCATGGCCCCGTCTTCCGGCACCCGGTCGCGGAGGACCGGCCCAAGGACGTGCGCATCGACGTGCGGGCGCGCGTGCTGCGCTACACCACGGAAGGCGCCGACAGCACCGCACGGACCGTGCGCAGCCTTGATGTGGGCAAGGCCCTTGCCTCCTCCTGGCAGGGCGTCACCGCGACCCAAGCCGTCCACAGCGCCGATGGCGGAGTCGTCGCCTTCGCCCGCGCCGGCCGCTTGGTTCTCCTGGACGGCCGCACGGGTCGGCACCTGGCCGCGATCCCCGTGAAGCCGGCGGGCGGTGACAACGCGGATTCCCGCGTACTGATGTCGTTGAGCGCCGACGGGAGGCGCCTGGCCTTCGGCCGGGACGGGGACGAAGTCCTGGACCAGCCCACCCGGATCACCATATGGGACACCGTCCGGAACCGGCGGCTGGCGGACATCGCCCCGTCGTCCGAGGAGTCCACGTTCACCGGGCTGGCGCTCAGCCCCGACGGCCGGACGCTGATGACGACGGGCGACCCGGACGGCCGGATCGCGGTGTGGGACACCGGCAACGGCAAGCACCTGCGTGGGCTGAGTCCGGGGAAGGCGGACGGTCCGTTCGAAGAGCTGGGCGCGCTGTCCGCCATGTCGCCCGACGGCGACATCGTCCTCACCGACACGGGGGACCTCATCCGTACGACGGGAAAGGGCAGCGAGCGCACCGCGCTGGAGAACTGCGCGTGCCTCACTGTCTTCAGCCCCGCCGGTGACCGCGCCGCCGTGGTCGACTCGGCGGCCGCCATCACCCTGTGGGACGGGCGGCTGCGCACCTCACTGGGGCTGCTCTCCGGCGGCCTGTCCAAGGGCATGCCCGGCGTGGCCGAGGAGACCACCGCCGTGGCCTTCTCGCCCGACGGCTCCATCCTGGCCGCGGCGGGGTCGTACGGCACGGTGCGCCTGTGGGACGTCGCCTCCCAGCAGCCGCTGGGCGCCACCCTGCCCGGCGCGGGGGACGCCATCCTCTCGCTCGCGTTCAGTGAGGACGGCGGCACCCTGTACGCGGCGGGGGCGCGGGTCCCCGTCCAGCGGTACGACATCGACCCGGCGCGGGCGGTCGCGGAGGTGTGCCGCCGCGCCGGGGGGACGCTCTCGCCCGCCGAATGGCGGACGTACCTCCCGGACATCCCCTACCGGGACGTGTGCTGAGCGCTCACGGCGGCGGTGGTCATGGGCTCCCGGGGGCGGCGTAGCGGTACCCCGGGGTGTCGAGCGTCTCGGTGTCCAGGACGTCCTTCACGGTCGTGGCCGGGGCGTCGGAGAAGTCCGGCAGGAACGGCTTCACCGCGGGGGTGAAGTCGACGTCGTAGCCCGGAGCGGTCCCCACCCACGGCCACATCAGGTCGTCCGGCCGGTGGCCCGGGGGCGCCGGGTGGCCGGTGAAGGGCGACAGAGCGCCGTTCGGCGGGTAGTGGTCCTCGGGCTTGGAGCCCGGGACGTCGTCGAGGCGCCGGTTCTGCCAGTTGGCCCACAGCCGGTCCACGTTGGCGTGGTGGAGCCAGAAGGCGGGGTCGTTGGGGGAGTAGTCCGGCCGGGACATGTGGCCGCCGACGAAGTTGTGCCCGGCGTTGTGGGTGGGTGTGTTGCGAGCACCCTCCTCCACGACGGTCCAGAAGGCCCAGTACGGGTGGTCGTTGGGGAGTTCGTCGACGATGAGCTGTTCGAGCTGCGCGATGCCCTCCGCGGTCGGAGGCCAGGTGCGCCCGGTGCTTCCCCGCACCAGGGTGGTGCCGAAGCCGGAGGCGAGCAGCGGGTGGATGGGGAAGCCCTCGGCTCCGGCCGGCCACCAGGCCGGCCGGTCCGCCGGGGGCACGACCTTGCGCAGCACGCTGTCGGTGACGGCGCGCGGTGCGTCCGAACGCAGCGAGCCGAGGAAATCGGGGGTGAAGAGGCCGGCGAGCGCACCGGTGTGGTCGGTCCAGTCCCAGTACGGGAGGGTGACACCGGGCACCTCCGCCTGGAGCGCCTTCTCGAACTCCCTGAGGCACTTGCGGTGCCATGGGCAGAACCCGGCGTCCCAGTGGCCGTAGTTGGTGGTCACGCCCGGCACACTGCCCGGGGTGATGACGGCCATGGCCGCTCCGTGCAGGGCCACGAACTGGTCGTAGACGCTGACCCCGGCGGGTCCGCCGGGGGCCGGCCGGTGCTTGAGCCGGATCAGCGCCTCCAGGAACCGGTCCCGCTCCTCGGTGGTGAGGTCGACGGCGCTCTTACGGATGTCCATGGTGGCCTCCTCCGTGATGACCGCCCTGGTCGCCTCCGTGCCCTGACCCGTGGGCCGTCCCGTGGTGCCGTTCCAGGTGCCCGGTGGCGGGGACGGGGTGCAGGCCCGCGAAGAACGGGCGGCCGGGACCGGCGGTGAGCAGCCGCTGGAGCAGCGCGCGGAACGTCTCGCCGGTCGTGGTCCGCAGCACCAGCTCGCTCTGGTACATGTTCGGGGGGCCGAGGGCGATCCGGAGCACACCCCCGGTCCGGTGCGTCACGACCTCGACGGGCACCGGCTCGGTGCCCACTAGGCCGCAGTGGACCGTCGCCTCGATGCTCTCGGCGAGGTCCCGGAGGTCCTGGACGGTGCAGCCCTCGAACGGGGACAGGGTGGTCAGCAGGTCGAGACGCTGGAACAGCATGCCCGGACCGGTGACGCTGATCCACAGCTCCGGGACGTCGACGAGCAGATCGATCAGGCTCGGTCCGCCTTTGTACAGCACCACCGTGCTCGGTGCTTGCGTGGTCATGGTTTCCTTCCCGTCGCCGGGGTCTTCCGGCCACCTCCCCAGCGTCACGGCGGCGGGAGAGCCGTGCGACTTCGCCGGTCCGGGCGGGTGGCGGCGCCGGCCCAGCGGTACGGCGCGCGCGTGAGGAACCGTCGATGACGGGCGCTCAGCCGGAGATCTCCGCCACCAGACCGGCCAGCGCGGCCGACAGCGCCTCCACGCCCCGGCCGAGGGCCGCTCCCCGCTCGTCGAGGTACAGGTCGCGCCGGATCTCGACCATCAGCGCGCCGACCCTGGGGTCCTTCCCGTAGTACCGCAGCGGCACGTACGTTCCCGCGAACGGGCTGTCCAGCCCAATCCCGCCGAACCCCGCGAACGCCCGCCGCGCCGCGTCCAGCAGCGGGGCCGGCGTGTGGAAGGAGTCGGTGCCCAGGCAGACCGGCGGACGCGGCCCGTCGCCGTGCAGCTCGTACGGGAGTGCCTTCGCCGGATACGAGTGGACGTCGACGATCACGGCGCGCCCGACCGTATCGAGCCGGTCGGCCACCGCGCTCGTCATCGCCTCCGCGTACGGGCGGAAGTAGCGTTCGATCAGCGGCTGTACGTCGGTGCCGGCGGGACGCAGCTCCTCGCGGTGCGTGGTCCGCGTGTAGACCGCGCCCATGCCGACCGCCAGCATCTCCTCGCGCTCGTCCGGGAACCGCTCCGGGTCGACCACCAGGCGGGAGAGCCGATTGACGAACCGCCAGGGCGCAAGGCGCGCGCCCCGGGCCGCCGCCGCGGCGATCTCCGCCGTGTACGCGTCGGTGATGTGGTCCAGCTCCACCTCCAGCGCACGGTCGTCCAGCACGATGCCGGCCCGGACGTCCGCCGGTATGGCGCGCGCGGAGTGCGGGACGTGGAGGATCACGGGGGAGCCGGGCGCGCCCGGGTGGAGGGTGAAGGAAGGCGTGGCGGGGGCGGCGGGGGCCGGGGTGTCGGTCATCTGGTTCCTCGCTGTGCGTCGTGACCGCCGTCCGCGCCGGGGTAGGCGGGCGGCATGGGTGAGATCCTGATCGGTACATGTTCCTGGACGGACAAGGCACTTGTGGCGAGCGGGTGGTATCCGCCGGGGCGGCGGGACCCGGAGGGACGGCTGCGGCACTACGCCGAACACTTCTCCGTGGTGGAGGTCGACGCCACGTACTACGCGCTGCCCAGCGCCCGCAACAGCCTCCTGTGGGCCGAACGCACCCCGCCGGGCTTCCGCTTCGACGTCAAGGCGTTCTCCCTCCTCACCGGCCACCCCACCCGTGACGCCGCCCTGCCCGCCGACCTGCGCGGCCGGGGCCGGGCCCACGCCGCCGGCGATCCCGGGCTCCTGGACGAGGTCTGGCGGCGTTTCAGCGAAGCCCTGCGCCCGCTGCGGGACGCCGGGCGCCTCGGCACCCTGCTGTTCCAGTTCCCGCCCTGGTTCGCCCCCGGCGCGCGGTCCGAGACCGCCCTCCGGCACACCCGGCGACGCACCGCCGACTGGCCCGTCGCCGTGGAGTTCCGCCACCCCGGCTGGTGGCGGGACGACCACCGGGACCGCACCGGCGCCCTGCTGAGGGAGCTGGACACCGCCGCCGTGGCCGTGGACACGCCACAGGGACTGCCCGCCTCGATACCTCCGGTCACCCCGGTCGCCTCCCCCCGTCTCGGGGTCGTCCGCTTCCACGGGCGCAGCCCCGAGTGGGGCACGGGCACCAAGGAGGACCGCTTCCGCCACACCTACGCCGAGGACGAGCTGCGGGAGTGGCGGCCCCGGCTGCGCGCCCTGGCCGGCCGCGTCGCACACCTGCACGTGCTGTTCAACAACTGCTGCGCCGACGCCGCCGTACGCGCCGCCGCGTCCATGCAGCGCCTGCTGTCCCCGGCGACACATCCACCGGACATCACCGGGTAGAAGGGCCGTATCGCAAGGACGGTACACAACGGACTCACGGAGGGTGCCATGTCCGGACTGATGACACGCATCAAGCGGTTCACCCGCAGCCCGCAGGGACAGCGGACCATCGCCTCGGCCCGCCGCGCCGCCGCCGACCCGCGCAACCGCGCCCGGGCCCGCGGGCTGCTCGCCCGGCTGCGCGGGCGGCGGTGACGGGAGAAGGGAGCACCGGCGGATGGCGATGGGAACCCTGACACGGTGGGAACGAGCCCTGGAGCGCTGGCAGAGCGCCCTCGTCTCCAAGGCCCTCCACCACGAACCGGTCGAGCTGCTCGACGCGCTGCGCCGCGAGTGCGACGACCACGCCGTGGTCTGCAGCGAGAGCAGAGTGGTCGTCCCCAACGCGTACGAGGTGGAACTGGACACCCGCGTGCACCAGGAACTGCTGCGCCACGGCGGCGGTGACGTGGGCCAGGCGCTGACGGACGTCCTCGCCCGGCACGGCGAGGAGAAGGGGTACGAGTGGGCGGGCCCGCTGACCGTACGCATCACCCCGGCGCCCCGCCCGCCCGACGACCCCTACCGGGTCGGCAGCAGCCCCATGCCGCACGTCCGTGCCGACGCCTTCCCGGCGGCGGACTGAAGCCCTGAGTGGCTCCGCGAGCCCGGGAAGGAGCAGCATGGGGTAAGAGCGATGGACAGCGGCGCACGCGGGTGGTCACCCGCGTACGGAGGCGGTGCACGCGTTGACCGGGCAGATCTTCGCTACCTTCGGGGCGGAGCTGGCCGCTGTCTACGTACCGGCCGAGGGCGGTGCCGAACTGCGGCTGGCCGAGGTGGTCGGTGACTCCCACGGCCCCTACGAGATGCCCCCCGCGTACGCCCTGTCCGGCTCCTCGGCCGTGGCCGACGCCTGCCGCGCCGGACGCCCCCGGTGGGTGACGTCTGGGGAGCTCGGTCCGTCCGGGGCGGGCGGCCGGGTGTCGCTGGGCGCGCTGCCGCTCGGAGCGGTCCCGCAACTGCTGGGGTGCCTCGTCGTCGTACGCAAGGACGGCGACGGCTTCGACGCCGACCAGCGCGCCTTCCTGGAGCTCTACGCCGACCAGACGGCGGCCGGACTGGAGGCGGCCGCGGCCCGCGTCACCGCGCCCGTCGACGTGGGCGCGTCCACGGGCCCCACGCTGCTGCCGCTGCGCGGCGGCACCTTCGTCCTGACGCTGCGCACCGGGCACATGGACGTGGACGCGCAGGTGCTGCACCTGCTGGGTGTGCCGCCCGACGGGTTCGACGGGCACGTGTCCACCCTGCTGGAGTGCGCCGTCCCGGACGACGTCCCGGCACTGATGTCGGTCGTCGAGCCGGACCGGTCGGACACCCACCGGCAACTGGCGTTCCGGATCCGCCGGCCGGGCGGCGAACTGCGCTGGCTGGGCCTGCGCTGCCGCGTCCTGGCCGCCGACGACGGCCGGCCCGAGCGGGTCCTCGGCGTGGTGGGCGACGCCTCCTACCTCCGCCCCACCCCCGACGAGGTGTCCCTGGTGCAGCGGCTGTCCGCCGCGCTGGCCGGCGCCACGACGATCCGGGACGTCAGCAGGGTGGTCGTGGAGTCCCTGCGCGCCCCGCTGAACGCCACCCGCGTCGCGGTCGCCGAGCTGGAGGGCGACCGGCTCGTCGTCACCCTCCTGGACCCGCCGCAGCCCGACGCATGGCCCGGCGTGTGGCGCTCGGAGTGGCGCTCGGAGTGGCCGGACGCGTCCTGCCACAGCCTGCCCACCCTGGAGAGCGCGCTGCGGGAGGGCCATGTGGCCCTGTGGCCCCCGGGCACCCCGCTCGAAGCAGGCCTCGCCGGCATCGGCCCGGGCGGCCTCGCCATCCTCCCGCTCCCGGCGGAGGGCCGGATGGTCGGCGTCTGCCTCGTCGGATGGGACGGCGAACACCGCTTCGGCCCCGAGGAGCGCTCCCTGCTGACGGCGACCGCCGGCCTGGTCGGCCAGGCCCTGACGCGCGCCCACGCCCTGAACGCCGGGCACGAGCTCGCCACGATGCTCCAGCGCAGTCTGCTGCCCCGCAAGCTCCCGGCCCTGCCGGGCGGGGTGGCCGTCGCCCGGTACCTGCCCGCCACGGTCGGCCTGGAGGTGGGCGGCGACTGGTACGACGTCATCCCTCTTTCCGACGGCCACGTGGCTCTGGTCATCGGCGACGTACAGGGCCACAGCGCCGGAGCCGCCACGATCATGGGGCAGATGCGCACGGCGATCCGGGCGTACGCGGTGGAGGGCCACCCGCCCGACGTCGTCGTGGCGCACGCCAACCGGCTGCTCGTCGGCATGGAGACCGACCTCTTCGCCACCTGCTGCTACGTCGACCTCGACATGGAGGAGGGCCTCGCCTGGATCGTCCGGGCCGGGCACCTGCCACCCCTGCTGCGGCTGCCCGACGGCACCACCGAGGCGACGCAGATCGAGGGCGGCCCCCCGCTGGGCGTCCTGGCCGACGCCGAGTTCCCGCTGACCGAGATCGGCCTCACGCCCGGAACCCTCATCGCCCTGCTCACGGACGGCCTGGTGGAATCGGCGAGCCTGCCCCTGGAGGACGGGATGCGCGCCGTGTGCGAGACGCTCGGCGGCGCCGACCCGGCCGACCCGGGGCGGGTCGCCGACGAACTCGTCGCGGGCACCCGCCGGCGCGACGACGACGTGGCGGTGCTCCTGATGCGCTACGACGGGATGCGGGTCCGCCCCATCCGCGCCCGGTGGACGGTGTGGCGGTTGCCCGACGCCGTCATGCACGCCCGTCGCTTCACCGCGCGCACGCTGCGCGGCTGGGGCGTGGCGGAGGAGGTCGACATGGCCCTGCTGGCGGTGTCCGAGCTGGTCACGAACGCCATCGCGCACACCCAGGGGGAGGTGCGGCTCGATCTGACCCTGGCGGCCGACCGGCTGCGCATCGCCGTGAACGACGCCTCGCCCCGCGCCCCCGTCAAGGCCGCCAGCGTGGACTGGGAGGCGACCGGTGGCCGGGGGCTCCTGCTGGTCGAGGCGGTGTCCACGTCGTGGGGGTCCGTGCCGCTCAGCGGCGGCAAGCAGGTGTGGTGCGAGGTCGCCCTCTCGCCGCGTGAAGGGAACGGCGGCCGCTCGGGAGACGGGAACGGCGGCGGTGCCGGCCCCGGGCATCCGGCTCCGCGCCGCGCCCGCGAAGGGAGGCGGTCGAGGTGACCCGGACGCCCACACGCCGCCGCCGGGCCGGGCCCGCCGTCCTGGTGGCGGCCGCGCTGGCCCTCACCTCCGGCCTCGCGGCCTGCGGCAAGGCCGCCGAGGTGCGCGAGCCCGGCACCCAGGTCGGGCGCGACGGCCGGGGGATCGGCCTGCTGCTGCCGGACAACACCAATCGCTTCGACGCGTTCGACCGGCCGCTGATCGAGAAGCGGATCGCCGAGCTGTGCCCCGAGTGCGACGTGGAGTTCGCCAGTGCGCAGCACGATGTGGCGACCCAGCAGCAGCAGGTCGACGCGATGATCACCAAGGGCGTCCGGGCGATGATCCTGGACGCCGTCGACTCCAGGTCGCTGCGCTCCTCGGTCGAGCGGGCCCGGGAGGCGGGCATCGAGGTCGTCGCCTACGACCGGCTCGTGGAGGGCCCGATCTCCGCGTACGTCTCCTTCGACGGCGAACGGGTGGGCCGCCTCCAGGGCGAGGCGCTGCTCCGGGCCCTCGGCGACGAGGCGCGCGGCGGCCAGATCGTGATGATGAACGGCGCCGCCACGGACCCCAATTCGGCCTGGTTCAAGAAGGGCGCGCTGTCCGCCCTCGAAGGCAAGGTCAGGATCGGGAAGGCGTACGACACCGCCGAGTGGCGGCCGGTGAACGCCCACATCAACATGTCCGGGGCGATCGCCGCCCTCGGCGCCGACAGCATCGACGGCGTGTACTCCGCCAACGACGGCCTCGCCGCCGGCATCATCTCCGCGCTGAAGTCCGCCAAGATCCGGCCGCTGCCCCCGGTGACCGGGCAGGACGCGGAGCTCGCCGGCATCCAGCGGATCGTCGCGGGGGAGCAGTACATGAGCGTCTACAAGCCGTTCAAGCTGGAGGCGTACGCCGCCGCGGAGATGGCCGTCGCGCTGGTACGGGGACAGCGGCCGGACGGCATCGCGACGGGCACGGTGGACAGCCCCACCACCCGGGACATCCCCTCCGTACTGCTCACACCCATCTCCGTGACCGTCGGCAACATCAAGGAGACCGTGGTCAAAGACGGTATGTACACAATTGACCAGATCTGCACCCCGAAGTTCGCGGCCGACTGCCGGCGGGCGGGACTGACTCCGTAGGAGGCTCGCATGTCCGCACCACCCCTGCTGGCGCTGAAGGGAATCTCCAAACGGTTCGGCGCGGTGCAGGCGCTCGCGGACATCGACCTGGAGATCCGCGCCGGCGAGGTCGTCGCCCTGGTGGGGGACAACGGCGCCGGCAAATCCACCCTCGTCAAGATCATCGCGGGGGTGGACCCCGCCGACCACGGAGCGATCGAGTGGCGCGGCCGGCCCGTCCACATCGCCCGGCCGCACGACGCCCAGGCCCTGGGCATCGCGACCGTGTACCAGGACCTGGCCCTGTGCGACAACCTCGATGTCGTCGGCAACCTCTTCCTCGGCCGGGAGATCCACCGGGTCGGCGTACTGGACGAGGTGGAGATGGAGCGGCGCACCCTCGGCCTGCTCGACACCTTCTCCATCCGGATGCCCAGCGTGCGCGTCCCGGTCGCCTCCCTGTCCGGCGGGCAGCGGCAGACCGTCGCCATCTCCCGTTCGCTGCTGGGCGAGCCACGGCTCGTCCTGCTCGACGAGCCCACCGCCGCGCTGGGCATCGAACAGACCGCCCAGGTACTCGACCTCGTCGACCGGCTTCGCGAACGAGGGCTCGGCGTCCTGCTCATCAGCCACAACATGGGGGACGTCAAGGCCGTGGCGGACTGGATCGCCGTCCTCCGCCTCGGCCGGAACAACGGCTTCTTCGACGTGACGACGACCTCCCACGAGCAGATCATCTCCTCCATCACCGGGGCCACGGACAACGCCGTCACCCGGCGGGCGTCCCGTGAGTGGGAGGCGGACTGATGAGCGGCCCCAAAGGCAGGACCGGCAAGAGCGCCGCCGCCGGCAAAACCACCGGCGGGAGCGGCAGCGCCGGCCCGAAGGCGCGCCGGGCCCAGGCCTTCAAGGACAGCCTCCGCAGCGGCGAACTCGGCACCCTGCCCGTCCTGCTCAGCCTGGCGTCGATCTGGCTCATCTTCGTGATCCTCGACGAGAAGTTCCTCTCGCCGCGCAACCTGTCCAACCTGAGCGTGGACATCGTCGGCACCGGGCTGATCGCCGTCGGTGTCGTCTTCGTGCTGCTCGTGGGCGAGATCGACCTGTCGGTCGGGTCCGTGAGTGGCCTCGCGGCGGCCGCCTTCGCCGTCCTGAACGTCCATCACGGCATGGCGGAGGGCCCCGCCGTGCTGATCGCCGTGCTCATGGGCGCCGCGGTCGGAGCCGTCCACGGATTCTTCTTCGCCAAGGCCGGGGTGCCCGCGTTCGTGGTGACCCTGGCCGGGCTGCTGGGCTGGAACGGCCTGATGCTGTACATCCTCGGGTCGAGCGGCACCATCAACCTCGACGACGAGGGCCTGGTCGCCATGCTCACCGGCTTCTACTTCCATGACGTGGCCGTCGCCTACGGCGTGGCGGCGCTCGGTACCGCCGGCTACTTCCTCGTCTCCTTCCGGGACGCCCGGCGGCGCGTCGCCGCCGGAGTGCCGTCCCGGCCCCTGAGCGAGATCGCCGTACGCACCGGAGCCCTGGCCGTGGTCGTCTTCGCGGCCGCGTTCGTGCTCAACCGGTTCCAGGGGCTGCCGCTCGCCCTGCTGATCTTCATCGTCGTCCTCGTCGGCCTGGACCACGTCCTGCGCCGCACCACCTACGGGCGCATGATCTTCGCGATCGGCGGCGGCGTGGAGGCCGCCCGGCGCGCCGGGCTCGCGGTGCCCTGGGTTCGGATCTCGGTGTTCATGGTCTCCGGCACGATGGCCGCGGCCGGCGGCCTGTTCCTGGCCTCCCGGGTCACCTCGGCCAGCCAGGCCTCGGGCGGCGGCAACCTGCTGATGAACGCCATCGCCGCGGCGGTCATCGGCGGGACCAGCCTGTTCGGCGGACGCGGCAGTGTCTGGTCCGCGCTGCTCGGCGTCCTGGTCATCCAGTCGATCGCCTCGGGCGTCGCCCTGCTGGGCATCCAGGCGGCCGTCCAGTTCATGATCACGGGTGGGGTGCTGCTCGTCGCCGTGGTCATCGACTCCCTGTCGCGGCGCGCCCAGAAGGCCCACGGCCGGATCTGAGACGCCGACAGGAGCCCGGGCATACCCGGTCGCCTTCGTGGGACTCGTAGCGTCTCGTCGTTCCGGAACCAGACGGAGGGAAAAGCCGTGAGCAGCGCCAAGCAAGAACGAGCGGAAGCCGCGAAGCTCCCCGACGACGACGTCATCGGAGTCCTGCTCCGCCAGCACGCGCTCATCCGGGACCTCTTCTCGGAGGTGAAGAGCGCCGAGGGCGGCCGGCCCAGGCAGGAGGCCTTCGACGCGCTGAGGGCACTGCTGGCGGTGCACGAGACCGCGGAGGAGATGATCCTGCGTCCCGTCGCCACCGGCACCGCCGGCGAGGCGGAGGCCAACGCCCGCAACCGGGAGGAGAAGGCGGCGAACCAGGTCCTCGCCGAACTGGAGCGGATGGACGTCTCCAGTCCGGAGTTCGACGAGCTCCTCGGCCGGTTCGAGAAGGACGTGATCGAGCACGCGGAACACGAGGAGAAGGAGGAGTTCCCCTCCGTGCTCCGGGAGTGCCCCGAGGCGCAGCGCAAGCGGCTGGGCGGTCAGCTCCAGCTCGTCGAGAAGCTCGCCCCCACGCACCCCCACCCGCGCACGGCGGGCTCCCCCACCGCCCAGTGGGTGGTCGGGCCGTTCGCGTCCATGCTCGACCGCACCAGGGACGCGCTCAAGCACGTCACCAACCGCTGAACAGTGTCGCCGACGGCGTGAAGCGGTCCGCTTCACGCCGTCGGCGACGGCGACGGAGCGGGCAGGGCATCACGGGGCCGGGCGCCGGGCGCGGCCGCCGAGCAGCAGTCCCAGGGCGACCATGCCGGCGCCCAGGGCGAAGTGCAGCCAGTTGTCGGCCGTGTTGACCGGTACGAAGTTGGCGGCGCTGTCGTGGTCGATGAACAGCCCGTACAGCCACAGCGCCAGATAGATCAGGCCACCGAAGAGCAGGAAGGACCGGGCGGTGGACGCGGCGCGCGCCATCGACAGGCCGACGAGGCCGAACAGCAGGTGCACGAGGTTGTGCAGGATGGACACCTGGAACACGCCGAACAGTTTCGCCTCGGAGTCGTGCTCGGCGAACTCCATCGCGCCGTAGTCGGTGGTGATGCCGGGGATGAACCCCAGGACGCCCACCAGCAGGAAGACGGCGCCCACGAGCAGCGCCGCCTGCTGAACGGGGGTCCGGGGGGCCACAGGCGTACTACGCAGTCCGTTCATGATCGGGCTTCCTTCGCATCGGGACGGCCTTACGGGTCGCCCGGATCTGCACCTGAGTCGCGATTACCCCTGTTGATGGTGTTTATCCCATTTTTACGTCCGGTGGCCGGGAAGCACCGGCCCCCGTTTGCCCGCGCCGCCGGAGGGCAGTCGGCACCCATGACGGACCTGTTGGGACGCACCCGCCGCGCCTACGCCGGAGCCCGCGGCCGCCCCCTGGGCGGATACCTCGCGGTCATGGCCGGCTACGGCGCCTATGTGTCGGCGTGGGCGGCAGCCGTCCGGCGCAGCGGAGCCGCACTGCCGGACCGGGCGGAACCGTGGGACGTGGCGCTCACGGCCGTCGCGACGTTCCGCCTGAGCCGACTGCTCACCAAGAGCACGGTCACCAGCCCGCTGCGGGCGCCGTTCACCACCTACGACGGTCACCAGGGGCCCGCCGAACTGAGCGAGAGGCCCAGGGGCGGGGACCGGAAGACGGTCGGAGAGCTCGTGACCTGCCCCTTCTGCATGAGCGTCTGGGTGGGCACGACGCTCACCGCGAGCCGGGTGCTGTGGCCGCGCGCGACCCGGGTGGCGGTGGCCGGCATGGCGACGGTGGCCGGGGCGGACGCGCTGCAACTCGCGTACACGCTCCTGACGGACAAGGTCACGAAGGACTGACCGGCCGGGCGGGCGACGTTCCCGCCCCCTGGTGCGCGAGCCGGCCGGCGGCGGCCGACAGCAGCAGGTCCAGTGCCATGGGGTACGCGCTGCGCGACATCCGGGCCACCAGGTGGCGGGCCGTGGCGGCGATGTGCGGGTGGGACGCGGCGGGCAGGCCCGCGTACGTGGTCCGCCACACCTCGGCCTCCGCCTCCCGCGCCGCCCGGGGGAGCGCCGCGTTCGCCGCGTCCAGGGCGGCGAAGGCCAGGGTCTGGTCGACGAACGCGTGGTAGAGCGGCACCGCCTCCCGGTCGGGGAACCCCGCCCCCCGCAGGATGCCGAGGATCGTCTCCACCGCCCGGATCTCGTGGACCCGGCCCGTCACCCGGCACGCGGCCAGCACCGCCGCCTGTGGATGGGCGAGGGCCCCGGCGTGCATGCGCAGCCCCAGGCTCCGGAGGTCCTCGCGCCAGTCGCCGGTGGGGTGCCAGGCGGTCAGCGCCCGCCCGATGAGCTCGTCGGCGACGGCGAGCAGCAGGTCGTCGGTGCCGCGGAAGTAGCGGTACAGGGCGCTGGGGTCGGCGCCCAGCGCCAGACCGAGACGGCGCACGGTGAGCGCGTCCGCGCCGTGCTCGCCGATGAGGCGCAGGGCGGTCTCCACGATCAGCCCCTCGGACAGGACGACGCCCTGCTTGGTCGGGCGGCGCCGCCGCCGGGCCGGTCCCGGTACGACACGGTCGGTCATCGGCGTCCTCCCTCGCTCGTCGGTCGAGGGTCGCCGTACCCCGGCGCTTATGTCAACGCCATTGACCTGTGTGCCGCGGCCCCGGTTCGATGGGCGCCCATGCGCACTCATCGCCACGCCGACCTGGTGTTCACCGGCGGCCCCGTCCTCACGCCCGCCGGCGACCGTCCCGCGACCGGCCTGGCCGTCGCGGTCACCGGCGCGCGGATCAGCGCCGTCGGCGCCGCCCACGACGTGCACGGCCTCATCGGCCCCCGCACCGAGGTCGTCGACCTGGCCGGCCGCCTGCTGCTGCCCGGGTTCCAGGACGCGCACGTCCACCCCGTCCCCGCCGGACTGGAGGCCGCCCGGTGCGACCTCACCGGCGCGACGACGGCCGACGACACCCTCGCGGCGGTGGCCGCCTACGCGGCCGCCCACCCCGACCGGGAGTGGATCACCGGCGGCGGCTGGTCCATGGAGGCCTTCGACGGCGGTACGCCCACCAAGGACCTGCTCGACGCGATCGTCCCCGACCGCCCGGTCCACCTGCCCAACCGGGACCACCACGGCGCCTGGGTCAACAGCCGCGCCCTGGCCCTCGCCGGCGTCACCCGCGACACCCCCGACCCCGCCGACGGCCGGATCGAGCGCGACGCGACCGGTGAACCCACCGGCATGCTCCAGGAAGGCGCCATGCGGCTCGTCGGGCGCCTCGCCCCGCCGTCGACCCACGCCGACCGGCTGGCCGCCCTGCTGCACGCCCAGCGCACCCTGCACGCGCTGGGCGTCACCGCCTGGCAGGACGCCCTCGTCGGCACGTTCCTCGGCATGGACGACCCCTCCGGCGCCTACCTGGCCGCCGCCCGCGACGGCTCCCTCACCGCCCGCGTCTCCGGCGCCCTGTGGTGGGACCGCGAACGCGGCGCCGAGCAGATCCCCGGCCTCGTCGAACGGCGCGACGCCCGCGGCCACGGCCGGTTCCGCGCCGGAACCGTCAAGATCATGCTGGACGGCGTCGCCGAGAACGGGACCGCCGCCCTGCTCGACCCCTACCTGGACCGCTGCGGCTGCGCCACCGCCAACCGGGGCACCAGCTTCGTCGACCGGGACCTACTGCCCGACTACGTCACCGAGTTGGACGCCCTCGGGTTCCAGGTCCACTTCCACGCGCTCGGCGACCGCGCCGTACGCGACGCCCTGGACGCCGTCGAGGCCGCCCGCACCGCCAACGGCCCCAGCGACACCCGGCCGCACCTCGCCCACCTCCAGGTCGTCCACCCCGACGACGTCCCCCGGTTCGCGCGGCTCGGCGCCACCGCCACGATCCAGCCGCTGTGGGCCGCGCACGAACCGCAGATGGACGACCTCACCATCCCGTTCCTCGGGCCCGAACGGGCCGCCCGCCAGTACCCGTTCGGCGGCCTGCTGCGCGCCGGGGCGAGGCTCGCGGCGGGCAGCGACTGGCCGGTGAGCAGCCCCGACCCCCTCGAAGGCGTCCACGTCGCCGTCAACCGCGTCCTGCCCGGCGCGGCCGGACCCGTCTTCCTGCCGGAGCAGCGCATCGGCCTGACCGCCGCGCTCACCGCGTACACCGCCGGCTCGGCCCACGTGAACCACCTCGACGACACCGGCAGCGTACGGGCCGGGGCCCTGGCCGACCTGGTCGTCCTGGACAGCGACCCGTACGCCGGACCGCCGGAGGCCATCGCCGCCACCCGGGTCGCGCTCACGTACGTCGGCGGCGAGCGCGTCCACGCCGCCGCCGACGCCTGAGGAACGCGGATCAGCCCAGGCGCTTCAGCAGCTCGGCCGCGAGCGGGGCGGAGGAGGCCGGGTTCTGACCGGTGACCAGATTGCGGTCGACGACCACGTGCGGCGCCCACGGCTCGCCCTCCTGGAAATCGGCGCCGATCTCCACCAGGCGGTCCTGGAGCAGCCACGTGGCCTTGCCGGCGAGCCCGGCCTGGGTCTCCTCCGCGTTGGTGAAGCCGGTCAGCCGGTAGCCCGCGAAGGCGTTGGTGCCGTCCTCCCGGCGGGCGGCGAGCAGCGCGGCCGGGCCGTGGCAGACCACGCCGAGCGGCAGGCCCGCCTCCAGCGCGCGGGTCAGCAGGCGGCCCGAGGCGGCGTCGACCGCCAGGTCCTCCATCGGTCCGTGCCCGCCGGGGTAGAACACCGCGGCGTACTCGCCCGGGTCCACGTCCGCCAGGGCCACCGGGCGCTGGAGCGCGGTGAGGGACGCGAGTGCGCCCGCGACCCGGTCGGCGCCGTCCTGGCCGCCGTTGACCTCGGGGGCGAGGCTCGCCCGGTCGACGGTCGGCACGACGCCGCCCGGGGTGGCCACCACGACCTCGTGGCCGGCCGCCGTGAACGCCTCGTACGGGGCGACGACCTCCTCGGCCCAGAAGCCGCTCGGGTGCTTGGTGCCGTCCGCCAGCGTCCAGTGGTCGGCGCCGGTCAGCACGAAAAGGATCTTCGACATGTGTGTCTCCTCTGCTGGGTGCGGTCGATGTCCCGACCGTAGGCCCGGACACCCATAGGGAGCCAATGGGGAATCCGATCCCGGACATCGGAATCCCTATGCCAGGAGTGCCCTGGTCGTCCGCTTCCCTATGCCTGCCTCGCCGGGTGCGCCGCGATCGACGCGACCGGCGCCGTGTCGCTCAGGTGCCCCACCTGGTGGCGGGCCCGGTCCGCCGCGCCCGGGCTGCCGGAGATGGCCGCCGTCGCGGGAGCGGGCGGCGCCGCCTTGCCCCGGTCGTCGGGCGCGTTCGCCACCGACGACCAGGTGCGCAGCCGGTGGCTGACCGCGTCGTCCAGGCTCACCGGAACCCCGCGCTGCTCGGCCAGCCGGCTGGCCTCCCGGCCGAGCGCCGCGATGTCGTCCCAGCGCAGCCGCAGCACCACGGACACCTCCGCACCGCCGTCCGGAAGTCCTCGCATCGCCGGCTCGTCGCGCTCGTTCATCGCCGCTCCTGTCGTTGCCGCAGAGACGTTTCACCGCACTAGTACGGAGCACCCGTGCAGCCCGTTCAGTTCGCGCCTGCGGCGCTCGTCCCCCGAATGGGCGTGCGGCCACGCGCAGGTGCACGCTGGAGGGGTGACGGAGTGACCAGGAGGTGTGTGGGATGAAGACGATCGTCGGATGGCACGTGGACATCGAGTTCACCGAGGACGAGGTCGCGGGCAAGACCCGGGCGGCCTGCATGGTCCGGCTCCCGGACGGCTCCGAGATGCGCGCACATGGCCACGCCAAGCGGCACCCGGACGACATGGAACAGCAGCGCGTCGGCGAGGAGATCGCCGCGGCCCGCTGCCTGAACGAACTCTCCCGAAATCTGATGAAGAAGGCCGGGGGGGAGATCGAGGAGGTGACGCACGTCCCGGCCCACCTGGCCATGTGAGCACGCGCGAGCCGGGTGAACGGACGGTCGCGGCAGGCAGCCCGCCGCGACCGTCCGGCATGTGGCGACCCGTCCGGAAACCCGCACCCGTACCCCGGGCAAACCCGCACCCCCCGTACCCCGGGCACACCCGCACACCCGCGCACCCGCGCCCCGGCACCAACGCCTCGGACCGGACGTGCGGCCGGGACGGCCCGGTGTGCGCGCACCGGCATGGACCGGCGTCAGGACGACCGCGCCTCGCGCGTGCGCGACCGGTTCTCCTTGCGGATGGCCTCCAGGAGTTCCGGCTTCGACATCCGCGACCGGCCGGCGATGTCCAGTTGGCCGGCGAGCTCGTAGAGGTGCTGCTTGGACGCGTTCTCGTCGACGCCCTCACCGCTGCGGCCGCCCTGCTGCCGGGGCCGCGCCGCCAGCGGGTCCGACGGGCCCTTGCGGCCGCCCTCCTTGCGCTCCCAGTGGTCGCCGACCTTCTCGTGCGTGTGCTTCAGGGCGCTGTACGCCACTCGGTGGGCACGCTCGCCCTCGCCGTACTCCTCGACGGCCGAGTCGTGCGCCTTGACCCACGTACGCTGCGCGCTCTTCGGCGAGCGCCGCAGGGTCGACGGCAACTCCTGCTCTCCCGGCACGCTCCTCACCTCCGTACGCTCCACTGCGCTCCACTGCGCTCCACTGCGCTCCACTGTGGGAACGAGTGTCCGCGCCGCGCCGGGGCAAACGGCCGCGACACCCGTCCGGCCGGGTGACAGGGCGCCGGTCCGGACGGGTGACGCGGCGCCGCGTCCGCGCCGCGCCTGCCCGGCCACGGCGTACCCCGCTGGCAGAGTCGGCCCCGTTAACTCCAAGCGCCCCGCCCATGGGGCTGCTGGGCCGGGCCCCCGGACGGGTCGGACATCGTCCGGGGGCCCCGGCTTGCCCGGAAGGTGTGCCTCTACGATGAGAGCCATGAGCCCCGGTCAGCGACGACACCCCGTACGCCCCCCGGCGTACCGCGGGGCGCTGCTGATCCTGGCCGTGCTCGCCGGGGTCCTCGCCATGCACGGGCTCGCCCCCGGCACCGTCACCCCGGTCCCCTCAGCCCATGCCCACGCGCGGTCGGCCGCCCATGTGCCCGGCGACGCCTGCGACCACGTGGACGAGGGGCGCGGCGGGGCGGGCCACGCCGAGCACGCGGACTCCACGTGCGCGGCCGGCGGTGTCCCCACCACGCCGGGCCGGCCGGCCCTGCTCGCCGGTCCCGTCTCCCCGGGCGCCGACGCCGGGCGTCCCACCGCCCCGCACGGGACGAGGGCGAGCGACCGCGCTCCGCCCGACCTGGCCGAGCTGCAACTCCTCCGCATATAGGGACGCCCGCGCGGCGCACCGCCCTCCCGGTCGGACCGTGAGGACCGGCGCCGCGCTCCGAGCCGTTCCCGATACGCACACGCAAGGAGTCGCACCACTCATGACCGCACGACGTCCCTCCACCCGTACCCGCAAGGCCGCCGCCTCGGCCGTCGCGGTCGCCGCCGCGCTCGTCCTCGCCGCCTGCGGCACCGACGGCGGTGACGCCGGCCACAACGGCCACGGCAGCGCGCCCGCCACCTCCCCGGCCGCCTCCGCGCCGGCCGAGCAGGGCGGCCACAACGCCGCCGACGTGGCGTTCGCCCAGGGGATGATCCCGCACCACCGCCAGGCCGTCGACATGGCCGACATGGCGGCGGAACGGGCAGCGTCCAAGGAGGTCAAGGAGCTCGCCGCCGCCATCAAGAAGGCCCAGGACCCCGAGATCCGGACCCTGTCCGGATGGCTCACCTCCTGGGGCGAGCAGGTGCCCGGCGAGGACGCCTCCGCCGACCACTCCGGCCACGGCGACGGCACGGCCGGGATGATGACCGAGCAGGAGATGGACCAGCTCGAGAAGTCCTCCGGCAAGGCCTTCGACACGGCGTTCCTGAAGCTCATGATCAAGCACCACGAGGGTGCCGTCGCCATGGCGAAGACCGAGCAGGCCAAGGGATCCCACGCGCCCGCCAAGAAGATGGCCGGCGACATCATCGCCTCCCAGTCCGCCGAGATCACCCGGATGAGGCAACTGCTCGCCGCCGGCTGACCCCGGCGCCCCCTACCCGAGGCGCTCCAGGACGTCCCGGCAGGCCTCCTGCACGCGTACGTCGCCCAGGTACGCGGCGATGCCGTGATGGTTGGCGCTGTCGTTGGTCACCAGCACGTCCGTGATCCGGTCGACCGGGGCGTACTCGGGGCGCAGGGTGTGGTCCAGGGCCACCAGGTCCCTCGGGTCCGAGGCGTTGAGCCAGGCGTGAACGCCCGGCGGCACCGCGGGCCGTGCGGACAGGTGGCCCTGGATCTCCGCGACGGCCAGCGGGGAGCCGAGGGTCACCAGGAGCTCGGTCTCCCGCCCGGATGCGGCGAGCACCTCGTACGCGACCACGGAGCCGAGGCCGTGGCCGACGACGACCACGGGGGCGTCGCCGGCCTTCCCCAGCTCCGTGGTGAGGGCGTCGCGGAGGGCGTCCCCGGCCCCGCCGAAGAAGTACGCGTGGGTGTCCTTGAAGGTGTGCTTGACCAGGGTCCGGAGGAGGGCCCTGCGGGCCGCCACCGACTCGGCCATCGTGTCCGCCAGGTACGTCATGTCGCGCAGCCAGCCGCCGAGCGGGTCGCCCGGCTCCCCGGTCCACGGCCCCTCCGGCGCGGGGGAGGCCGACTCGAACCAGGCCTCGCCCAGGGTGCGCGCGACGAACTCCTCGGGCGGCTCGTCCCGTACCTGCGCCGGCATCTCGTCCTCGGCGCCCTCGACGCTCTCGGGTCCGCCGTCGAGGGTGTCGGGCCCCGCGTCGGGCAGCGGGGTCCCGTGCCGCACGGACGCCCAGTACGCCATCAGGGAGTCGTCGCCCAGGTCCCGGCCGAACAGCGCCTCGTCCCACCGCGACTTCAGCAGCTCCGCACGGACCTTGTTGCCACTGCCGTGGACGTAGATCATCCTGGCGCCCATGGTTCCTCCCGCCCCCCATGAAGAAGCATGAAGAAGACGGTCACTGTCAGTTTATGCCGCCGCGTGTGCCGGGGCCCGGTCGCGGCCGCCCGGGTGGCGGTGGCGCCAGAACCAGAAGACGCCGCAGGACACCAGCGCCCACGCGCCCAGCACCGCGAACGGGAACACGTGCTGGTGGCCGCCGAAGTAGACGGCCGTGTGCTGGGCGTTCACCGAGGCCCCCGGCGGCAGCCAGCGCCCGATGTGGCCGAGCGCGGACGGCAGCAGCGGCCAGGAGACGGCACCGCCCGACGACGGGTTGCCCAGCAGCACCATCAGGCCCCAGGTGGGCAGCATGGCCCACCGCCCCATCAGGGTGTTGAACATGGTGAAGACCATGCCGGACGCGAACATCGTCAGGGCCAGGATCAGCCAGGACTCCACGAACGGCAGATCGACGGCGCCCAGCAGCCAGTCGACGGTCGCGGCGACGGCGAAGCCGCCGAGCAGCGCGTACGCCAGCGTGAAGGCGATCCGCTCGGCCGGGTTCAGCGCACGGGCGTGCACGCTGAGCTGGATCGCCCCGACGAAGCCGATGATCACGGCGGCGAGCGAGATGTAGAACAGCGCCAGTCCCCGGGGATCGCCCTTCTGCAACGGTTCGACGTCCCGCACCTCGACCCGTACGCCCGTCGCCCGGCCCACGGCCGCCCCCGCCTCGGCCAGCACCTGCGCCACGGAGGCACCCGAGGCCCCGACCACGGCCAGCAGGACACCGGCGCTCCCGGGCCGGACGGTGAGGACCGCGAAGACCTCCTGCTCCTCCACCGCGCGGCGCGCCTCGCCCCCGGTGCCGTACCGGCGCAGCTCCAGTGAGGCGTGGAGCGCCCGCTCCATGCCCTCGACGAACCGCCGGCCCTCCGCCGTGTCCGTGGCGCCGACCACCGCCGTCGGGATGTGACGCGGCGTCGGATTGGCCATGGTGTACGTGTACGAACCGGCGAACAGCGCGGCCGCCACGGCCAGGATCAGCACCAGCACGGTGGCCGGCAGGAAGGGCGACCGTCTGAACGCCGCCCAGGTGTCGGCCCGTGTCGGCGGGCGGCCGTGGGAGCCACGGGTGCCCCGGTCGTCGCCGGCGTCGTCATGCGTATCGGACATGCCGTCAGGCTAAGGCGAACATATCGGGCAAAAAGCCCGGAACGCGCGCGTGGCTCGTCTTCCAGGCCGGAACCGGCTTCGTCCGGGGCGGCAGTGGAGGTACCGTCGGGGTGGGCCGGACGGAGATCGCGGAGGGACCATGGCGGTGCTGCACACCGAGGACGCGTCCGGGCCGGGGCGGCCCGCGCGCCGCTCCCTGGTGTCCGACGAGTCCCGGCGAGATGGCGTCGTCCGCGTGTCGGGACAGATCTACCTGGACACGCTCACAGAGTGGGAGCGGATCCTGGCCGGTCTGTTCCAGCGCGAGGGGGACGTGCACATGGACCTGTCGGAGGTCACCTTCGTCGACGTCCGGGGTGCGACGTCGCTCGCCGGCACGGCGCAGCGGCTGCCCCTCGGCCGGCGGATCGTGATCCACCACCCGCCTGCCTCGCTGAGCCGAGTGCTGGAGCTGTTCTGGCCGGACCTGGTGGCGATCGAGGTGGTGAAGTGAACGACCTGGGGCCGACGGCCGATCCGTTCACGCATCCAGCCCTGTTCTACGCGGACGAGGCCGGGTACCTGGCGGGAACCGTACCGTTCGTCGAAGCGGGCCTCGCCGCCGGTGAGCCGGTCGCGGTGGCCGTCCCCGGTGAGAACCTCGCCCTGCTGCGCAAGGCGCTGGGCGAGGACGCCCGCCGCGTCCGGCTGCTGGACATGACCGAGGCGGGGCGCAACCCGGGGCGGATCATCCCGCGCGTGCTGCGCGGATTCGCCGACGCCCACCCGGGCCGCCGGGTACGGATCATCGGCGAACCGATCTGGCGGGGTCGCACGGTCGACGAGTACCCCGCCTGCGCACAGCACGAGGCGCTGATCAACCACGCGTTCACCGGCCGCGCGGCCACCATCCTGTGCCCGTACGACACCTCCGGCCTCGACGCGGTGGCGCTGGCCGACGCCCGCGTCACCCACCCGGTGCTCATCCAGGACGGTGTCGAGCGGGCCAGCGACGCGTACGCACCCGACCGCGTCGTGGCCGGCTACAACCTGCCGCTGTCCGCCCCGCCCAACGCACGTGCCCTGCCCTACGACGCCGACCTGCTGCCTGACGCGCGTAGCTTCGCCCTGCGCCACGCGGACGCGCTCGGCCTGCCCCCGGACCGCCGCGACGACGTGGCCCTGGCCATCTCGGAGCTGACCACCAACAGCGTCATCCACGGCGGCGGCACGGGCACGTTGCGGGTGTGGGCCCAGGCCGGCCACGTGGTGTGCGAGGTGCGCGACCGCGGCAGGCTGACCGACCCCCTCGTCGGCCGCCGCCCGGCCGCGCCCGGCCAACTCGGCGGCCGCGGCCTGCTGTTGGTCAACTACCTCGCCGATCTCGTACGCGTCCACACCACGGACGACGGCACCACCATCCAGTGCCACTTCCGGCTGCACGCCTGAGACGGCCTCGCCCGGTGAGGCGGCGTGAGACGATCACGGCCGCTGTTCGTCGACCCAGCCGCGCTCGACCGCCCACCCGCCCGTGATGTCCTCCGCGGCGGGCAGCGTGAGGAGCGAGACGGCGGACACGACGACGAGGAGCCCGATCGAAACGGCCCACGCGCGAGGACGGGCCTCCGGCCGGCCCGTCCTGCCCTGGCCGGCGTCGGCAGCGGCGTCCCGGCGGAGCGGTATCCCCCGGAGCCGGCGGTCGGCCGGCCTCAGGGCCCACGACCCGACGGCGAACGCCAGGAACATCAGCGGCGGCCCCCACGACACAGGACCGTCGCCCAGTGCCAGATGCGACACCACGGCACCCGACCACATGAAGAAGACACCCGCGTATGCCCACTCCTTGATCAGATGGAACCCGGGCACGACGATCACCACGGCCGCGGCGAATTGACACACGCCCAGGACGTGGGCGAAGTAGTCCGGATACCCGAGGTGATCCAACTGGGCGTCGACCCAGTCGATCGTCAGAAGGTTCCACGCCGATCCGGCGATCAACTCGAAGACGATGACGGTGGTGGCGAACCAGAAGGCCATGGGGCGGAGCCGGTTCCCCCCGGTTCGCGCGGCGGTGGCCGCCCCCCGGCCGGTCGCGTGCTGTCGGCTGTCGGTCGTGCTGGTCTGCATCTCGGTTCCCTTTCGGATGGATCGCTGGTCTGCTCCTACGCATCGGCCAGGGCGTGCGACGCCGGCTCCTGCTACCGGCTGATCCGGCGTGGCACCGTCAACGTGAGGAGCTTGTCCGGGTTGCGGACGACGTAGATGTGAGTGATCTCGTCGTTGGTGATCTCGAACAGGAACACGCCCTCCAGGTGGTCGCCGCGGTAGGCGACCAGCGCGGGCGCGTTGTTGCAGTTGGCCCTCTCGATCCGCAGGCCCGGTACCGCCCGCCTCTTGTGGAAGAGAGTCACCAGGCGTGCGGACACCATCTCCGCCCCCACCACCGGCCGGCGAGCCGCGGCAGTCCTGCCGCCGCCGTCGGCTGTGAGGGTGGCGTCCTTCGCGAGCAGCGCCAGCAGCCCTCGCATGTCGCCCGTGGTGGCCGCGGCCATGAACTGATCGGTGATGCGCGCGGCCGTCGCGCTGTCGGCGGGTTCGAAGCGCCTGCGCCGCGCCTGCACGTGCTTGCGGGCGCGGTGCGCCGCCTGACGTACCGTTGCCACGGGTTTGCCGACCACGGCGGCGATGTCGTTGTGGGAGAAGCCGAACACCTCGCGGAGCACGAACACCACGCGTTCGTCGGGTGTGAGTGTTTCCAGCACCACGAGCATCGCCATGGACACGGACTCGGCCAGCACCACGTCGGCCGACGCGTCGTTCGCGTCGAGCAGCACGGGCTCGGGCAGCCACGGGCCGACGTAGTCCTCGCGCCGGCGCGCGCTCGCCCGCAACGCGTTGAGCGCCTGGCGGGTCACCAGCCGTGCCAGATACGACTTGGTGTCGCGCACCGTCGCGAGGTCCACCTCGGCCCACCGCAGATAGCTGTCCTGCAGTACGTCGTCGGACTCGGTTGCCGAGCCGAGCATCTCGTAGGCGATCGTGAACAGCAGTGGCCGCAGCAGGACGAACCGCTCGGCATGCTCGTCGGTGGTCATGGCGACGTGACCCCACGCGGTGCGGTAGCCGGCCGCTCGGGACGGGGACCGCCCTTGGGCCAGATCAGGGAACCCGGCCTCCGCGCCTCGCGACGGATCTTGCCCACTCCCCACTTGCAGGTCAGCTCCTTGATCGCCGCTCCGGCGCGGCCGCCGACGTAGACGTTCACCGGGCTGTCGTCCTTGCGGGCGAGTTGGCGGACGGCGCTGCGCCGGCCCAGGCTGACGCACGCCCCCGAGAAGGCCAGGCTGAGCACCTCCGGCTCGGTCCCGGCGATGCGGCTCAGCACGGTGTCGACGGCCTGCGCACCCAGTGGCCCGGCGGCGTAGGAGCTCATCCGCAGCGGCCGGTCCGACGGTGCCGCCGCGTCGCCCGCCGCGACGACACGGTCGTCGTCGACACTCGTCAGGGTCTCGTCGGTGAGCAGCCGGCCGAGCGCGTCGGTGCGCAACCCACTGGCGCGGGCCAGGTGGGGCACGCTGAAACCGGCCGCCCATATGGTGAGCGCGCTCGACCGCACCGCACCGCTCGCGAGGATGACCGCGTCCGGCCGGACCTCGGCCACCGGGTCGTGCTCGAGCACGGCGACACCGTGCCGGGACAGCCACGCGGCGATGGACCGGCGACCCGGCACGCTGAACGTCGGCGCCAGGGCCGTGCCACAGATCAGGGTGACGGCGCGCCCTCGCTCGGCCAGTTCGGCGGCGGTCTCGATGCCGGTCAAGCCGCCGCCGACGACGCTGACCCGAGCGTCGAGCGGCACCTCTGCCAGCCTGGTGCGCAGCCGCCCGGCGAGCTCGAACTCGCTGAGGGAGAAGGAGAGACCGGCCGCGCCGGGCACTGACGGAGTCGCCCCGGTGCTGCCGACCGCGTAGATGACGTAGTCGTAGTCCAGCGTGCGGCCCGACGCCAGTTCCACCGTGCGGGCGGCGGTGTCGATGCGCGTGGCGCTGTCGACGACCAGCCGGACCTCCTCGCCGAGCAGCGTTCCGTAGTCCACCTCGGCCTCGCCGGTGCCGGCGACGAACTGATGCAGCCGGATCCGGTCGACGAACGCCGGACGGGGGTTGACCAACGTGATGTCCACGCCGGAACGCCTCCGCAGCCGATTGGCCGCGAGCGTTCCGGCGTAGCCACCGCCGATCACGACAACCTTGGTCTTGGGTGAGGTGTGTTCGGTCATGCCCTCAAGACACCGCGGGCCGCCGAAATGTGACACCGGTCGATGTGAGGCGAGGCCCATCGTCCCGCTGCCGGCGCTGCGGGAAGCGGTGGCCGCCCGAGTGTCCCGCGTGCCCCCACCCCGTCCAACTCCCGCTCCTGGTACGGGTCATAGAGTGATCCGCATGAACTCCATATCGCTGGACGGCGTGACCATCCGTTACGACGACTCGGGGCCGGAGGACGGGCTGCCCGTCGTCCTCGTACACGGGCACCCCTTCAACCGCACCCTGTGGGGACCGCAGACCAAGGCGCTGGTGGCGGCCGGGCACCGCGTCATCGCCCCGGACCTGCGTGGTTACGGGGAAAGCGACGTCGTCCCCGGCGTGACCCCGCTGTCCCGCTTCGCCGACGACATCGCCGCCCTGCTCGACCACGTGGGCGTGGAGCGCGCCGTGATCGGCGGGGTGTCGATGGGCGGACAGATCGCCATGGAGTTCCACCTCGGCCGGCCCGAGCGCGTACGGGCCCTGGTGCTGTCCGACACCTCCCCGGCCGCCGAGACCGAGGAGGGCAAGGCGGCCCGCAACGGCCTGGCCGACCGGCTGCTCGCCGAGGGCATGGACGGGTACACGGCCGAGGTGATCGACAAGATGATCGCCCCGTACAACGTCGTCGGGCAGCCGGACGTGGCCGCCCATGTGACGGGCATGATGCGCGCGACCGCCCCGGAGGGCGCCGCGGCGGCCCTCCGCGGCCGGGCCGAACGCCCCGACTACCACGCGAGCCTGGCGTCCGCCGCCGTTCCCGCGCTCGTCCTGGTCGGCGCCGACGACGTCTACACACCGGTCGCCGGCGCCGAGGCCCTGCACGCGCTGATCCCGCACTCCACGCTCGCCGTCATCGAGGGTGCCGGTCACCTGCCGGGTGTGGAGCGCCCCGAGCGGTTCAACGCCGAGCTGCTGCGGTTCCTCGACACCCTGTGAGGCGTCCCGGCCCGGTCGGCGGTCAGTTGGCGGGCGGGGAAGGGGCGGACGGCGAGCCGTAGTTGGGCGACTGCTCGGTGGTGGTCTCGCCCGGCGGAGGCTCCGTGGTCGCCGTCTCCTCCGTCTCCGGGCTCACCGGGGACTCGGGGGTCTCCGGGCCGGGGGAGGACGGCGGCTTGGGCACGGGGGACGACGGGGTCGGGGAGGTCGCGGTGTCGGTGGGGCTGATCGTCGGCGGCTCGGTCTCCCGGTCCCGGTCGGCGTTGGAGTCGCCCGGGTGGCGGGTCACCCATTCGCCGGTGCGGACGTCGACGATGACGAAGACCTTCACGACCTGGGTGGCCGGTTTGACGACGACCGTGTTCGACATGCTGTAGCCGGGCCAGCGGTCGCCCACGGGGCGCGGCGCGGTCCTCGTGACGACCGGGTCGCCCAGCGGGTTGCCGCAGGCGCACCGCACGCGCGGCGCACCCCGGTCGTCGACGAGCACGGCCGTGCCGGCCTGGAGGACCGCCTGGTACGCCCGCGGCTTTCCGTCCCGGTAGCCGTGGTTGGTGACCCACGTGTCGGCGCGCAGCCGCAGCGGGGTCAGTGACCGCAGGTAGTCGGGCACCGTGGGCGGCTGGATGCGCAGGGCGGTGGCGAAGGCGCGGTTCTTGGCCGGCTCGGCCGCCAGGTACTCGATCTGGCGCTCGACGTCGCAGCTCGCCACGTTCTTGGTGCCGCCGTAGAGGCCGCGCCGTGAACCGTCGTACTGCCGCACGGCGTTGTCGCCGGGCGGCGGCTGGGTCGTGGGCACCTGGACCGTGGGGGACGGCGAGTCGGCGGGGTCGCGCGCCGTGGAGTCGGTGAACGGGTCGGGGCCGGTGGCCGCGGCGTTCTGGAGGGAGATCGTGCCGCCTCCGCCGCCGCCCCCGCCGTCCCCGTCACCGCCGGGGCGGGTCAGGACGACGGCGACCACCACGGCCACGACGACGGCCGCCGTGGCGAGGGCGATACGGGGAACGGACCGCCACCACGGGCGGCCCCCGCCACCCGGGCCACCCGGGCCGCCACCGGTGCTGCCACCCGGGCCACCGGGGCCACCGGGGCCACCGGGGCCACCGGGCTCGCCCGGACCGACCGGGCCGCTCGGGCCCTCGGCTCCCGGGCGCGTCGGGGGACCACCCTGAGGGTGGGTGGAGTGGCCCGAGATGGGCCCCGGGGGAGGACCGCTGGGGCGATCGGAGGGCGGTTGGGAAGTCACGTTTTTCCCTTTCTTCCGTATCCGCGCCCATTGTGTGTCCCGTAGGCGCCCGGATGGCAAACGCACCGCACCCGCCCAGTGACACACCGCCACCCTCCGCAGGCGGGCCTCCGCCCGCGCGCTTACCGTGGGCACCGTGAGCCGTCACGGACCCAGCACACAGAGTCAGGCGCCGAGCGGAGCGCGCGGCGCCGTGCACGACTGGGGCGACGCCCTCGTCACCGTGCTCGCCGCACTGGCCGCCATGGCCGTCGTGGCCGCACTCGGCCTGTGGGCGGCGGGCGCCGCCGACCTGCCCGACGGCGCGTTCCCGCGCGTGGTCGCGGCCGTCGTCGTGATCGCCGCCGGCGGCGACGTGGACGTCTCCGGCACCGCCGGGGGCCTCGCCGGAACGGACGCGGAACTCACCCTGATGCCGCTGTCCGTGACCCTCACCGGGGCGCTCGTCGCCGGGACCCTCTTCCTCCGGCCGCTGCGGCACCGCGCCGTCGCCTCCACCGGCGAACTCCTCGCCCGCGTCGCCCGAACAGCCGTCCTGTGGCTGGCCGCGCTCGCCGCACTCACCGCCCTGGCCCGGCACACCTTCTCCATCGCGCCGCCCGGCTCGCCCGTCGACATCATCGGCGGCCTGCTGGACGCGACGCCCACCGTCGGCTTCCGCGCCGACGTCGGGCTCACCCTCCTGTTCGGCCTGATCTGGCTGCTCGGCGTCCTCGCCATGGCCCTGCTCGTCTCCCGCAAGGCCCCGCTCCCCGCCCGGCTGCTGCGCTATCAGGAACCCGTCCGCCCCGCCGCCTTCGCGATGCTGCTCCTGCTCCTCGCCTACGTCGCCGTCGGCCTGGTCGTGGGCCTGATCGTGGCGGCGACCCGCGGCCACGCCGCCGAGACGTTCGCCGTGATCCTGCTGGGCCTGCCGAACGTCGTCTGGCTCGCCCTGGGCCTCGGCATCGGCGCCTCCTGGGAGGGCAGGGTCGAGGGCCCGTTCGGGCTGCCGATGCCGCACGTCCTCGACCAGGCGCTGCGCGGCTCGAAGGACACCACACTGGACGTCACCACCCTCGCCCAGCACGACGGGCGGGCCTGGTGGCTCATCCCCGCCGCCGCCGTGCTGCTGCTGGCCGCCGCGGTCGCCATGGCGGTCCGCTCACCGGCCGGCACCAGGCTGTGGCAGTACGCCCTCCACCTGGGCGTCGCCTTCGCGCTCACCATGCTCGTCGTCACGCCCGTCACCCGCGTCATCGCCCGGCTGGGCCTGTCGATCCTCGGCATCGTGGAGGTCGACGACCTCGGAGGCCAGGTGGCGCTGCGGCCCCATGTGTGGACCGCGGTCGGCCTCGCCCTGCTCTGGGGGCTGGTCGCCGGGGGCCTGGGCGGCCTGCTCGCCGCGCGGGTACGCCGCCCCGGCAAGGTCCCCGCGGCGCCGGACACGCCGTCAGGGCCGTAATCCGGACGGGCTCTTGACGGGCGTGACCCGTGGGCGCTCTGGGACCGGCGTGACCCGTGGGCACTCTTGACGGGCGTAACCCTCATCCTCGCCTTGAGCTTCACAGCTCCCGGAACACCGGCAGCGCCCAGGCGGGCGGGGCGGGGGGCGGTTGCTGCGGGCCGCCGTCGCCCACCAGCGCCGCCCGCAGCTCGGCCACGAACTGAAGGCACGTGTCGTACCGCTCCTCCGGAGTCTTCGCCAGCGCCTTCGCCATGATGGCGTCCACGCCGGCCGGCAGCTCCGGCCGCTCCCCGGTCAGCGACGGCGGAGGATCGTACTGGTGCGCCCACAGCAGTGCCATGTCGTCGTCCCGCCGGAACGGCGGCGCCCCCGCCAGCGTCTCGAACACCACGCAGCCCAGGCTGTACACGTCGCACCGGCCGTCCACCGGCCGCCCCGAGATCTGCTCCGGTGCCACGTAGTCGAGAGTCCCGACGAACTGGCCCACACTGGTGAACCCGGTCAGCGACAGGGACTTCTTCGTCAGGCCGAAGTCCGTGAGGTAGACGTGCTCCGGATGCTCGCTGTCGGTACCCGGCGCCACCAGGATGTTGCCGGGCTTGACGTCCCGGTGCACCAGTTCGTGCGCGTGCGCCGCGTCCAGCGCCGAGGCCACCTGCGCGGCGATCCGCCCCGCCTTGTCGGGCGGCAGGGGACCCTCCCGGTCCAGCAGCGCCCGCAGGTCCTGCCCGGAGACGTACCGCATGGCGATGTACAGCACGCCCTCGGTCTCGCCCGCGTCGAACACCGGCACGATGTGCGGGTGGTCGATGGCGGCCGCTACCCGCGACTCGTGCGCGAACCGCTTGCGGAAGGTGTCGTTGCGCGCCAGCTCGGGGGCCAGCAGCTTCAGCGCCACCGTCCGGTCCAGCCGCAGGTCCCGCGCCCGGTACACCACGGCCATGCCGCCGCGCCCGATCTCGCTCTCCACCCGGTAGTCCGCGATCCGCTTGCCGACCAGCCCGGACGGCCGCCCGGCGGGCAGGTCGTCGCGTGTGACGCGGTCGGTCATCGGCCGTCACCCGTCCGGTCCGGCGGACCGGCCTCGTCCTCGTCCGTTTCCACCAGCCGGGTCGGCTCCGCGCCCGCGTCGGGCACCGCCGCGTGGTCGACCACCTGCGTCGGTTCGTACCCGGCGGGCGGGCCGGAGGCCACGGGCGGCTCCTCGGCGGCGCCGGGGCCCGCCGCGACGGCCGGCGGCGCACCGGACCCGGGGACGACGGCCGTCGCACCGGCCGCCGGGAGGGCGTCCGGTACGGCTTCCGGTACGGCCTCCGGGCCCGCCGAGCGGTCGGCCGCGCGGTCGGCCGGGGCGGCCGCCGACGGGCCGGCCGACGTGGCGTACGTACTCAGCCGCGCGCCGTCGCAGTACAGCCACCGCTCGCGCCGCGCGTCGTACATCCACAGCGCCTCGCCGTCCACGACCAGACCGATCCGCAGCCCCCGCGTCCGCCGCTGGAACGTCTCGCCGTCCAGACGCCCGGCCGCCAGCTCTTCCGCCGCCCGCCGGTAGTGGCCCACCGCCTCCTCGGCCCGGGAGAGCAGCGGCCGGGGATCGGCCGCCGTACCCATCGGCTGCCCAGCGGCCGGGGGGTCCGGCGGTACGGAGACCAGCAGCCGCCCGTCCACCCAGGCGGACCAGCCGTTGGAGCACAGCACCTGGCCCCAGTCGCCGACCCGGTCCAGCAACTGCACGGGCAGGAACGGGTCCAGCGGCACGGTCGGGAGGCCCGGATCGGGCGCCTCCCAGGCCGGCAGGCCCTCGGCGGGTACGACATGGCTGGGCCGGAAGCCGCCCGGAGAGCGGGCAGCACCCGAGGAGGAGCCGGGGAAGACCATGAACGGTGCCTACTTTCGCATGATCACCGGCTCGTGCCGGCGCAGCAGCCTCGCGACCACGAACCCGAGGACGACGGACAGCACCACGAGCATCCCCATGTCCAGCAGCCAGGTCGCCGTCGTGTGCTCGAACAGCGGGTCGGCCGTCTTGTCGGTCGGCGACAGCCGCCGGATGTCGACCGTCGAGCCCATCGCCCCGAACGCCCACCGGGACGGGATGAGCCACGCCAACTGTTCGAGGACGAGCGCCCCGTGGATCTTCAGCAGGCCGCCGCAGAACACCACCTGGACGATCGCGAGGAGCACCAGGAGCGGCATGGTGACCTCCTCCTTGCGCACCAGCGCGGACACGAACAGGCCGAGCATCATCGCCGTGAAGGACAGCAGGGCGACCGCGAGCGTGATCTCGATGAGCGGCGGCATCAGCACGCCCTTGCCGCCCGGGGCGTTCAGCGGGACGCCGATCAGCGCGACCAGCGTCAGGACGACGGCCTGCACGACCGTGATCAGGCCGAGCACCACCACCTTGGACATCAGGTACGCCGATCTGGACAGGCCGACGGCTCTCTCCCGGCGGTAGATCGTGCGTTCCTTCACCAGCTCCCGCACCGCGTTGGCGGCACCCGTCAGCACGCCGCCGACGCACAGGATGAGCAGCACGTTCATCGTCGACTCGCGGCCGAACCGGCCCTCGGACAGCGCCCGGGCCATCGCACCCATCACGAACGGCAGCGCGATCATGATGGCGATGAACGTCCGGTCGGCGCTCAGCGCGGACGCGTACCGCCGTACGAGCGTCCGCAACTGGGCGCCCCAGCTCTGGGCCTTCGGCGGCGGGGCCGGCGGCGCGGCGGCCGCCTGGCCGTCCGGCAGCGGCGGCCGCTGCATGGCGCCCGCGATGTACTGCTGGTGGAGCCGCGAGGCGCGGTAGCCGCCCGCCCAGTCGCGGTCCCGGTCGTTCTCGAACGCCTCGAACGCCTCCGGCCACTGCGCGAAGCCGAAGAACCCCAGGGCGTCCTCGGGCGGCCCGTAGTACGCGATCCGGCCGCCCGGCGCGAGCACCAGCAGCCGGTCGCAGACGTCCAGGCTGAGCACGCTGTGGGTGACGACGATGACCGTACGGCCGTCGTCGGCGAGCCCGCGCAGCATGTGCATCACCGACCGGTCCATCCCCGGGTCGAGCCCCGAGGTGGGCTCGTCCAGGAACAGCAGCGACGGCTTCGTCAGCAGCTCCAGCGCCACGCTGACCCGCTTGCGCTGCCCGCCGGACAGGCTGTGGATCGGCTGGTCGGCGCGCTGCCCGAGGCCCAGCTCCTCGATGACCTCGTCCACCCGGGCCTGCCGCTCGGCGCGGACGGTGTCCTCGGGGAAGCGCAGCTCGGCGGCGTACGCGAGGGCGCGCCGGACGGTGAGCTGGAGGTGCAGGATGTCGTCCTGCGGTACGAGGCCGATACGGCGGCGCAGCTCGGCGTAGTCCCGGTACAGGTCACGCCCGTCGTACAGGACGGTGCCCCGGTCGGCGGGGCGCAGCCCGGTGAGCGCGTTGAGCAGCGTGGACTTGCCCGAACCGCTGGGCCCGACGACGCCGAGCAGGCACTTCTCCCCGACGGGGAAGGTCACCTCGTCGATGAGGGTCTTGCGGCCCCGGTCCACCGTGACCGCCAGGTCCTGTACGTCCAGCGACACCTCGCCGGTGTCGGTGAACTCCACGAGCTGGGCCCCGACCAGGCAGAACGCCGAGTGGCCGATGCCGACGATGTCGTCCGGCGTCACCCGGGCGCGGGTCACCGGCTGGCCGTTGAGGAAGGTGCCGTTGTGGCTGCCGAGGTCGTGGATCCAGTACGTCCCGTCCGGCTGGGCCAGCAGCTCGGCGTGCCGGCGCGAGACCGTGAGGTCGTTGACGACCAGGTCGTTGTCGGGGCCGCGCCCGATGCGCACGGTCCGGGCCGGCAGCGGCCGCACGGAGGTGGGCTGCCGGAACGTTCCGGTCGCGGCGGGCATCGACACCGAGGACGGCCGCGGCGCGGGGGGCGGGGCGGGCGACGCGGGCGGGGCCTGCTCCCAGGCCGGCGCCTGGGGCTCGGGCTCCGGGGGCGGGGCGGGCGGCGCCTGCGACCAGGACGGCGAAGGGGCGGGCTCCGGGGGCGGGCCCTGCTCCCAGGCCGGCGCCTGGGGTTCGGGCTCCGGGGGCGGGGCGGGTGGCGCGGCCTCTTCGGGCGCCGAGAGCAGGGCGCGCGGCCCGTCGGCGGGATGCCCGAAGTGGATGACGCTGCCGGGGCCCACACCCCAGGCCTGGACGCGTCTGCCCTCGGCGAAGGTGCCGTTGGTACTGCCCTCGTCCCGTACGGTCCACCGTCCGCCCTCGGGGCGCAGCACCGCGTGGTGCCAGGAGATCCGGGCGTCGACCAGCACGATGTCGCTCGCTGGGTCACGCCCGATGCGGTACTCCCGACTCGGACTCATCACGGTGGAGTCCCCGTCGATGTCGAGGACCAGCTCGGGCGCGGTGGGCACTTGTGGCCGCTCTCCCATAGGGGAATTTTATCTTTCCGGCCCGACATACGCCTGGGAAGTGCGAAATTCCGGGCCTGCCGCGGCCTCCGGCCCCTCTCTCACCGCCTCCGGCCCCCGCTCACCGGCCCGGCCGGCGGCGGTAGTCGGCCACGATGCGGACCACGGCGTTGAAGGTACGCACGCTGTCGGCGGGCCTCGGCTGCCCCACGGGGGTACCGAGCCGTTCACCCCGGTAGGTCTGGCGGGGGTTGGAGTAGCGGTTGATGCGCCGGCAGGGGCCGCCGGTCGCCCTGCGGCAGCTCGACTCGTACGCCTCCAGCGTCGACCACCTGCCCGAGGGCGGGAAGTAGCCGCGCGCGCTGTTCGCCCCGCGGGGCGCGGTCACGTAGTCGTGCATGGCGCCCAGGTTGTGGGCGATCTCGTGGGCGAGGGAGTGGTGCGCGAGGGCCTTCTGCGCGACGACGCTGTAGCCGTGGCCGCTGGTCCGGGACGTCACGCGCCGGGGCCGGTTGGCGAGCCCCGCGGCGCCCCTGCTGCCGGTCACCACCGTGACCAGGTCGGCCCCCACGCTGTCCCGGAGGCGGGGCAGGTGGTCGGCCACGCCGTCGCCGCGCCGAGCGACCGCCTTCAGCAGGGCGGCCCCGGAACGGTCCAGCCGGGTGGGCACCGGGGCCCGCACGATGCCGAGGAGGCGGAGGCGGGCGTGGACGGCGCCGGCGGCGAACGCCTGGGAGGCGGAGGTGACGGCCTGCCGGATCCGGGCGCGCACGGTGCGCTCGCCGCCCGCCTCGCGGGCCGCCCGGGCGGTGAAGCCGGCCAGGACGTCGATGGTGACGATGCGTTGCGCCTGGTGGGGGCGGGGCACCCGCATGCAGTGACGTTTCTTCTTCGCCGGGGCGCGGCACGTCCCGGCTGCCCCCTCCGCCTCGGGCGCGGGCGCGGCCACGGGCGGGGCGGAGGAGGCCGACGAGGCGGACGGCCGCTCCTGGGCGGGCGAGCAGCCGGTGGTGCTCAGCACCAGGGCCAGCGCGGCGGCCCCCAGTGAGGAATGGGCAAGGCGCATCTCCATCCTTTCGCAGAGCGGAACCCTCAAGGTGTCCTTGCGAGAAGGGTGGTGCCGCATGCGCGGCCCGGCGCCGATTCACCGGTTCGGCCCCGGGGAGGGAAGGGCCGCGGGAGCCGCTTCGGGCCGGGTCAGGCCGGCTTCCCGAGCCGCTTCTCCAGGAGCGTGACCGCGTACGTGCGGCCCTGGCCGCCGTCCTTGGCCGGCTGCTCACCCACGACCACGTACCCCGCCGCCTCGTAGTAGGCGCGCAGCCGCGCGTTGCCGGCCAGGCAGTCGAGCCGGCACAGGCTCCGCCCGGCGGCGGCGAGGCGCCGTTCCGCCTCGGCGAGCATCCGGCGCCCGGTGCCGGGCGGGCCGGTGCGGTGGTCCGTCATCAGCCGGTGGACGTAACCGGCCGTCGGGGGCTGCGGCCCCCAGGCGGCCGGGTCGTCCCACCACAGCTCCCAGGCCCCGGCCACCGGCCCGCCGGGGCCGAGCGTGGCGATCCAGACCTCGCCGTCGGCCAGGCGCGCCCGGAAGTGGTCCTCGCCGAGCTGCCCGGGCTTCCACTGGTCGATGCCCCGGGCGAGCAGCCGGCGCGCCGCCTCGTCACGCAGCCGGACCAGCTCGGCCAGGTCGCGTTCGTCCGCGCGCCGGAAGTCCAGCGGCGGCTCCCCGGCCGGTTCGAGCAGGCGGGCGTGCAGGGCGGCGACCAGCTCGTCGTCGACGCCCAGCAGGCCCGTGGCGTAGTCCCGTACCGAACCGTGCCGTTCGGCCAGGGCGGCGAGGAACAGGCGCATCACGTCGGCGGGCGCGCGGCCGTAGCCGGGCCACTCGGGGAGGCGGCCGGAATGGGCGGCCCGCCAGTCGGCGACCAGCCGGTCGGTGGCGAGCTCGGTGAGCGCGAAGTCCTCGACGATGTCGGTCTCGTCCACACCCAGCAGGGCCAGGACGAGCGCGGCCAGCAGGCCGGTGCGGTCCTTGCCGGACGCGCAGTGGAAGACGACCGGGCCGTCCCCGGCCCCGGCGATCACCTCCAGGGCCCGGCGCAGTTCCTTGACGCCGTCGTGGGCCACCTCAAGGTAGCGCTCGGCGAGGTACGGGCCGGGCTCGACCTCCGGGCCGAGGGCGGTCTGGTCGTAGGGCCGGTGCTCGACGCTGAGGTTGTGGTAGGCCAGCGAAGGGTGGTCGGGGACACGGCCCTTGGCGTCGATCTCCCAGGGGTAGCGCAGGTCGATGACGGTACGGACGCCCAGCGCGAGGAAGCGGTGCCAGTCCTCGCCCCCGTCCCCGTCCCTGTCCCCGTCCGTCAGCTTCGACAGGGAGTCGGAGCGGAACAGCGCCCCCCACCGCACGCGCCGGCCGTCCCCGGTGGCGTACCCGCCGAGGTCCCGGAAGTTGTGCAGCCGCTCGAAATTCACGTGTCTGTTCACAACCGGGCACTCTATGCGGGGACTTGACGCAGCAGCAGGGCCGCCGCCTCCCGCGCCTCCCGCGCGGCCGCGGACGAGCCGGTGATGGCGGCGGTGGTCATGGCGCCCTCCGCGAGCAGCGCGACATGGGCTCCGGCCGAGGCGGGGGCGCCCGCCTCGGTCACCAGGTCGGTGACGTACCGCCGGAACTCCTCCTTGTGCCGGCGTGCGGCCTCCGAGACCTCCGGCGAGGTGGCGCCGAGTTCCCCGAAGGAGTTGATGAACGCGCAGCCGCGGAAGCCGGGTTCCTCGAACCAGCTCCGCAGCCAGTCGAAGACCGCGAGCACCCGCTCGCGCGGCGGGGCGTCCAGGGAGTCCACGTACGCGGCCAGGCTGCCGCGCCAGCGGGCGTCGCGGCGCAGCAGGTACGCCTCGACCAGCGCGCCCTTGGAGGGGAAGAGCTGGTACAGGCGCCGCAGGGTGACCCCGGACGCCGACCGGACGGCGTCCATGCCCACGGCCTGGATGCCCCGGCCGTAGAACAGCTCCTCGGCCGCGTCGAGCACCCGGGTCCTGGCCGCCTCGGTGTCCATGTCGCCACTCCCTTGCGTGAGAACCATCGTTCTCGTACGGTACTCGATCAGGTGAGAACGAGCGTTCTCATCCGAGAGGAGACCCCGTGCGCCCGCCCCTGCCCCCGTTCACCGAGGAGACCGCCCGCCTGAAGGTCCGGCTCGCCGAGGAGGCCTGGAACACCCGCGACCCCGAGAAGGTCGCCCTCGCCTACACCGAGGACTCCGAGTGGCGCAACCGCGATGTGTTCCTGCGCGGCCGGGACGAGATCGTCGCCTTCCTCACCGCCAAGTGGCGGCGCGAGCTCGACTACCGGCTCCGCAAGGAGCTGTGGGCCTTCACCGGTGACCGCATCGCCGTGCGCTTCGCGTACGAGTACCACGACGCCGACGGGCGGTGGTTCCGCGCGTACGGCAACGAGAACTGGGAGTTCGACGAGCGCGGCCTGATGCGCAAGCGCTACGCGAGCATCAACGACGTCCCGATCACCGGCCCCTCGGAGCGGATCGAGGTCTGACCGTCCGACCGCTGTCCGGGCGCTGTCTGATTCGCGGTGAACGCATCGGTCGTCAAGTCTTGGGAACGCGAGAAGTCGACCCGTGACCAGCAGAGAGGCGGACCATGACCGACCCCCGCGAGCCCCAGGACCCCGTCACCCGGCACCCGCAGCCGGACTTCCCCGAACAGGAGCAGCCGCACCCGGGATGGACCGGCCCGATGGACCCGCCGCCCGACCACGGCGAGGAGTCCTACCGGGGCACCGGACAGCTCGCCGACCGCGTCGCCGTCATCACCGGCGGCGACTCCGGCATCGGGCGCGCGGTGTGCCTGGCGTTCGCGCGCGAAGGCGCCGACATCGTCTTCACCCACCTCCCGGAGGAGGAGGGCGAGGCGCGCGAGACCTCGCGCCTCGTCGAGGAGGCCGGCCGCAAGGCCATCGCCATGGCGGCCGACAACCGGGACGAGGAGCAGTGCCGCGCCCTGATCCGGCGGGTCACCGACGAGTTCGGCCGGATCGACGTCCTGGTGAACAACGCCGCCTACCAGATGGCCCAGCCGGACGGCATCGAGGCGATCACGACCGAACAGTTCGACCGGGTGATGAAGACCAACCTGTACGGCATGTTCTGGCTGACCAGGATGGCGCTGCCGCACATTCCCCGGGGCGGCTGCGTCATCAACACCACCTCCGTACAGGCATACAAGCCCAGCCCCCCGCTGCTCGACTACGCCATGACGAAGGCGGCCATCGTCAACTTCACGCACAGCCTGGCCCAGATGGTCGCCGAGCGCGGCATCCGGGTGAACGCGGTGGCCCCCGGACCGGTCTGGACGCCGCTGATCCCGGCGACCATGCCCGAGACGGCCGAGTTCGGGAAGCAGTCGCCGCTCGGACGCCCCGCCCAGCCGGCGGAGATGGCGCCGGCGTACGTCTTCCTCGCCTCGCCCGGCGCGAGTTACATCACCGGAGAGATCGTCAACGCCACCGGCGGCACCCCGCTGCCGTGAGCCCGGCTGCCCACGCGCGCGAGCTGTGGCACCGGGCAGGCTGGGAGGCGGCGGCGGTCGGCCGGTCCGTACGGCGCGCCCTGACCGGCCCCGGCCCGGAACGGGACCTGGCCGTCCAGTCCATCAAGGCCGCCGGCGCCGCCATCCTGGCCTGGGCGGTGGCCGGCTGGTGGTGGAAGGCCCCGCTGGCGCTGATGGCGCCCTGGACGGCGGTCGCCCTCGTACAGAGCACCGTCTACCGCTCGGTGCGCACCGGCGTCCAGCAGGTCGTCCTCATCGCCACCGGTACCGTCCTGGCCGCCGCGGCCGCCGGGCTGACCGGCAACACCATGGCGGCGATGGCGATCGTGCTGCCCGTGACCGCCCTGCTCGGCAACTGGTCCCGCTTCGAGGACCAGGGCGTCTACGCCTCCACCACGGCGCTGTTCGTCCTGGTGTACGGCTCGTTCAGCGGCTTCGACATCGTGCACCGGCTGCTGGAGACGCTCCTCGGCGCGGTCATCGGGATCGGTGTCAACGCGCTGATCCTGCCGCCCGTGCACCTGCGCCACGCCCACGAGTCGCTGTGCCGGCTGCCCAGGGACGGCGCGGAGCTGCTGCGGGCGATGGCCGCCGAGATGGAGCGCGGCTACGACCGGTCGAAGGCTCAGGAGTGGCACGCGCGCGCCCGGCGGCTGCCGCAACTGCTCGCCGACCTCCGCAGGGCGCGGCTGTGGACCCGCGAGAGCCTCCGCCTCAACCCGGCCGGGCGCCGTATCCGCCGCCCGGTTCCCGAGCTGCCCTCCACGCAGTGGGACGCGGCCTGGGAGAGCGCCGCCGACCACCTCACGGCGCTCACCCGCATGCTCGCGGAGGCGGCGGGGGACCGGCCCCGGCTCAGGCCGCCGCCGGACACGGTCCTCGGGGACGTGCCGCCGTTGTTGCACGCCCTCGCGGACGTGTGCGAGGCGGACTGCGCGGCGCTGGGCGCACCGGTCGACGCGAGCCCGGGCATGGGCCCCGGAGGCCGGGGCGTCGACCGGGACGGCGGCGCTCACGGCGACGGCCGTGTCGGCGGCGACGGCGGTGTACGCGACGAGGCCCTGGGGCGGGCCTGGGAGGCCCAGCGGCGCCTGAAGGCCCGGCTCGCCGACCAGGACGGCGAGACCGCCACGTCGGTCGGGGGCCTGGCGGCCGAGCTCCAGCAGCTCCTGCACGACCTGGAGGAGGCCCGGGTCACCCCCCGGGACGGCTGAGCGTGCGGACGGCCGTCACCCGGGGCCTTCGTCGGAGCGTTCCTGGTCGGAGCGCTCCTCGTGGCGGCGGGTCATCTCCGGGGGCCATGTGCGGGTGTCGCGGGGCTCGACGTAGGGCTCCTCCGACTCCGGCATGCCGCCGCTGATGGCCCGCTGGCGCGCCAGCTCTGCGTCGAGTTCCAGCCCGAGCAGGATGGCCAGGTTCGACAGCCACAGCCAGATCAGGAAGGTGATGACACCGGCCAGGGTGCCGTAGGTCTTGTTGTACGAGCCGAAGTTCGCCACGTACAGCGCGAAACCGCCGGAGGCCAGCAGCCACAGCAGCACCGCCAGCACGCTGCCCGGGCTCAGCCAGCGGAAGCCCTGGCCGTGGACGTTGGGCGCCCGCCAGAACAGCAGCGCGATCATCAGGATCACCAGGACGATCAGCACCGGCCACTTGGCGATGTTCCAGACGGTGACCGCCTCGTCGCCGAGGCCGATGGCCTGGCCCGCGCGCTGCGCCAGCGGGCCGGTGAACACCACGATCACCGCGCTCACCAGGAGCAGCACCATCAGCACCAGGGTCAGCCCGACCCTCAGCGGGGTCAGCTTCCACACGGGACGGCCCTCGGGGAGGTCGTACACGGCGTTGGCCGTACGGATGAAACCCCCCACGTACCCGGACGCCGACCAGATCGCCGCCACCAGGCTGACCGCCGCGACCACGCCGCTCGCCCCCGGGCTGTCCTGGAGCTGGCGCACCGCGTCCCCGAGGATGTCCCGTACGGAGCCGGGCGCGAGCTGCTGGAGGTTGTCCAGGACGGCGCGCGTCGCCGAGTCGCCGATCATGCCCAGCACCGACACCATGACCAGCAGTGCCGGGAAGATCGACAGGACGCCGTAATAGGTCAGAGCGGCGGCGCGGTCGGGGAGCTCGTCGTCCATGAACTCCTTGCCGGTCCGCCTCAGGACCGCCCGCCAGGAGCCGGCGGACAGGTCGGTGGGCTCGTCCGGCGCCCCCGTGCCCTTCACCCCCGCCGCGTTTTCCTTGTCGTCACCTGTGTGTGCCATACCGGCACGGGTTACCCGGGAGGCCCGGCTCAACCCGCCGCCGTAGGGTCGGGACAGCGACTGCGAGGAGGATCCGCCCATGCCCATCGCGACCGTCAACCCCGCCACCGGCGAGACGCTCAAGACCTTCGAGGAGCTCACGCCCGACGGGATCGAGCGGTGCCTGGCCGCCGCCGACGCGGCCTTCCGCCGCTACCGCACCACCACGTTCGCCGACCGGGCCCGCCTGCTCGAACGCGCGGCCGACCTGCTGGAGGCGGACCAGGAGGACATCGCCCGCACGATGACCACCGAGATGGGCAAGCCCCTGAACGCCGCCCGCGCGGAGGCGGCCAAGTGCGTGAAGGCCATGCGCTGGTACGCCGCCAACGCCGAGCGGCTCCTCGCCGACGAACACCCGCCCGAGGCCGAGGTGCGGGACGCCGGCGCGGCGCACGCGCGCGTGCACTACCGCCCGCTCGGCCCCGTGCTGGCGGTCATGCCGTGGAACTTCCCGCTCTGGCAGGTCGTCCGGTTCGCCGCGCCCGCGCTCATGGCGGGCAACGTCGGGCTGCTCAAGCACGCGTCGAACGTCCCGCAGACCGCGCTCTACCTGGAGGACCTCTTCCGCCGGGCGGGCTACCCCGAGGGCGTCTTCCAGACCCTGCTGGTCGGCTCCCGTGCCGTCGAGGGCATCCTGCGCGACGACCGGGTGGCCGCCGCGACCCTGACCGGCAGCGAACCGGCGGGGCGCTCGGTCGCCGCCATCGCGGGCGACGAAATCAAGAAGACCGTTCTGGAGCTCGGCGGCAGCGACCCGTTCGTGGTGATGCCGTCGGCGGACGTCCAGAAGGCCGCCCACGTCGCCGTCACCGCCCGTGCCCAGAACAACGGCCAGTCCTGCATCGCCGCCAAGCGGTTCATCGTCCACGCGGACGTGTATGACGCCTTCGCCGAACGCTTCACGGCCGGCATGGCGGCGCTCACGGTCGGTGACCCGATGGACGAGTCCACCGACGTCGGGCCGCTCGCCAGCGAGGCCGGCCGGGACGGCCTGGCGGAGCTCGTCGACGACGCCGTACGCCAGGGCGCGACCGTGCTGTGCGGCGGCCGCCGCCCCGAGGGCCGCGAGGAGCGCGGCTGGTTCTACGAGCCGACCGTCCTGGCCGGCATCACGCCCGCCATGCGGATCCACCAGGAGGAGACCTTCGGGCCGGTCGCCACGCTCTACCGGGTGGCCGGCATCGACGAGGCGGTGAAGGTCGCCAACGACACCTACTTCGGGCTCAGCTCCAATGTCTGGACCCGCGACGACGCCGACGTGCAGCGCTTCGTGCGCGACCTGGAGGCGGGTGGCGTGTACGTCAACGGGATGACCGCCTCCCATCCCGCGCTGCCGTTCGGCGGCGTGAAGCGCTCCGGGTACGGGCGCGAGCTGTCCGGGCACGGCATCAAGGAGTTCTGCAACGCCACCACCGTCTGGCAGGCGACCTGACCACCGCTACAAGGGCTGGACGACCTCGCCGGACGGGGGAGGGGGCGGCGGCGTACCGTCACCGAACGGGCGCCCGCCCAGCTCCTCCCGGTGGTGCGGGGTCCGCCAGCCGCGCAGGTCCGGGCCGCGCGGCACGATCCGCGTCGGATTGATGTCCTCGTGGACCATGTAGTAGTGCCGCTTGATGTGGTCGAAGTCCACCGTGTCGCCGAAGCCGGGCGTCTGGAACAGGTCCCGCGCGTACGCCCACAGCACCGGGTCCTCGGTGAGCTTGTTGCGGTTGCACTTGAAGTGACCGTGGTAGACGGCGTCGAACCGGACCAGCGTGGTGAACAGCCGGACGTCCGCCTCCGTGATCGTGTCGCCCACCAGGTAGCGCTGCCCGGCCAGGTGCTCCGACACCTGGTCCAGCCGGGCGAACAGCCGCGCGTACGCCGCGTCGTAGGCCTCCTGGCTCTTGGCGAAGCCGGCCTTGTACACCCCGTTGTTGATGTCCTGGTAGACGCCCTCCATCCGCTCGTCGATCTCGTCCCGCAGCGCTTGCGGGTAGAGGTCGGGCGCGCCCTCGCGGTGCAGGGCCCGCCACTCGGTGTCCAGGTCCAGGGTGATGCGCTGGTAGTCGTTGGTCACCAGCCGGCCGCTCGGTACGTCGACGACCGCCGGGACGCTGATGCCGCCGTCGTACCCCTTCTCCCTGGCGTGGTACGCCTCGCTCAGGAACCGGATGCCGAGCACCGGGTCCCGGCCGTCCGGGTCGAGGGTGAAGCGCCAGCTCCGCTCGTCCTGGACCGGGTCGGCCACGGCCACGGACAGGGCCCCCTCCAGGCCCAGCAGCCGCCGCACCACCAGTGAGCGGCTCGCCCACGGGCAGGCCCGGCTGACCACGAGCCGGTACCGCCCGGCCTCGACCGGCCAGCCGTCTCGGCCGTCGGCGGTGATCCGGTCCGTGAAATGGCTCGCGGACCGAGTGAACTCGGCGGAGTCGCGCACGATGCCTGCCCCTTCCGGCGACGAGGACGGACTTACGGCGCCCGGGTACCCGTCCCCGGCGGGGCGTCACACGCGACCGGTGCCTCAGCGGGGCGTCACTGCGCCTCGCGGGCGCGCAGAGATGGGGGACGGCCGCGGCGGCGGCGCGGTCCGGGGCGGAAGGCCAGCATGATCAGCCGCGACCCGGGGGCCGCCAGCGGCTGGGCCGCGCACATCGTCACCCACCCCTGGCCGAGCTCGGGGTGGGAGAGCGGCCGCTCGTCGCCGTCCAGGGGGCTGTACGCGCTCGCCGACTCGTAGAGGGGTTCCGCCACCGGGTCGGCCAGGACGTCCTGTTCGATCGCGCACAGGGTCTTGTCGGACGGGTCGGCGGCGAGCGCGACACGCAACTGGGGGAGCACCAGGGGCGCCCACGCCGTCTCCCAGTCCGTCAGGACGGTACGGGCCTCCGGCTCGACCGCCATCCACCGCATGGTGTTGGCGGGGACGCGGCGGTTGGGGAAGAGCGCCTCGAAGGGCGCGTTGTGGGCGAGCAGGTTCCAGGAGCGGTCGTTGATGTACGCCGGGTGGGAGATGCCGTCGAGGATCTCCTGCCACACGCCCGGGAGCTCCTCGCCCGAGCGGGAGTCCAGCGGGCGGGGCGGGTCCTGGCCCAGGGCGTACCGCCACAGCGCGATCCACTCCTGCTCGTTCATGCGGAACAGCTTCGCCACGTCCTGGAGGAGATCGACCGGCGGGTTGGGGTAGCGGCCGGATTCCAGGCGGCCGTACGTGTCCGGGGCGCGGTGCAGGATCTGGTCGATCTGTGCCTGGGAGAGCCCCCGGGCCCGCCTGCCCTGCCGCGTGGGGCGCGACAGGCCGTGGCTCTCCGGCGTGATCGACGCCCGGCGCTCGCTCAGCAGCAGACGCAGTGCAACCTTGTCCATGACGTTTCTTCCCCGAGGGGGCGGCCGCCGGTTGTGCCGTGGCCGCCGTGGTGTGCCGTGGGCCGTTCCGGGAACATCCGGGACAGGTGCCCGGAAGGGCCACACCGGTACGCTGGCCCGTTGTACGCCGACGATCAAGCATTCGCGTGGTGCGTACATGCGCACGGCGCACACACGCAGGCGTAATACGGGGGCAAGGGCAATGGACCAGGACAATTCCGCGCGCGGTGATTCCGTGCCGCCCGCCGCCGCGGGCGGGCACGACGATCTGTCGGCGGCCGCCAGGGCCCTGTACGCCGGGATTACCAGGGGCGAGCCGCTCGGCCCGGCGGACGGCGCGGCGCTGCGGGAGCTGCTGGAGTGGCGCCTGGTCGCCGTCGACCCCGACCGGCCCGAGGCGCCGATCGCCCTGGACCCGCAGGAGGCGGGCCGCCGCCGGCTCGACGACGGGCTGCGCGAACTGGCCGCCCGGGCGGCCCGGATGGCGGCGGTGCCCGACGTCGCCGACGAGCTCGCCCTGCACTTCGAGCGCGCCAAGTGGCGCTCCGGCGCGGGCAGCGAGTTCCTCGCCGAGCCCGAGCAGGTCGGCGCCCGGATCGGCGAGGCCGTCGGTCAGGCCGAGACCGAGCTGCTGACCGCCCAGCCGCTCGGCCCGCGCGGCGACGACGCCATGGAGGCCGCCCTCGCCCGCGACGCCCGCGCCCTGGCCCGTGGGGTGAGCGTGCGCACCCTGTACCGCGACGGGGAACGGGACGATCCGGCGACTCGCGACCGGGTGACCCGGCTGACCGCGCGGGGCGCCCAGTTCCGTACGCTCGCCGCCCCGTTCCAGAGCTGCGTCGTCGTCGACCGGCGCCAGGCGTTCATCCCCGACCACGTGGTCAACTCCAGTCCCACGCACGCCGCCTGGCACGTGATGGACCGCGCCCTGGTGGCGTTCATCGCCGAAGGGTTCGAGGACGCCTGGCGCCGCGCCGACATCTGGCACGGCGACCCCCGGCGGGCCGTTCCCGACGGCGGTGCAGGGCTGACGCACCGTCAGCGCGAGATCCTCATCGACACGGCGGCCGGCGTCGACCAGCGCATCACCGCCCGGCGCCTGAGCATCGGGCTGCGCACCCTGACCAAGGAGCTCGGGGTGCTGCGCGCCCGCTGGGGCGCCCCCACCCTGGCGGCGCTCTCCTACCAGTGGGCCCTGTCCGCCGAACGGCGGCGGATGACGGAGGACGCGGCCGCTTTGGAGGAGTGAGGGGGCACGATCCGGCCTCCGGTGGACACGTGGTGGCTGAAGCTTTTTCACCGAAGAAGCATCAGAAGAAATCCCCGGAGGAATCCTGCATCCTGGACGAGTTGATCGGCACGCCTTACGGGCGCTGGCGGTCCGCGAAACCGCTATTACGGGGGGCGTTGTCCGCGCCTCATGCCAGAAACGGGCAACGCAGGGCACGGGCAGCGTGTCCTGCCGGGCATCGCGTGGATACCGCAAGGTCGAGCCAGGGCCTTCCGGGCCGCCACACCGGATCATCGGTACGTCCCCCGTGATAGGGCGGGCCCTTGCGGCATACCCAACTGACCCCACGGCAACGCGAGTTGGCGGGGGCCGGGTGCGGCGGCCGGCGGCGGGAGCAGTACTGTGCGCGGCACGCCGCACGTCGTGGCGGCGTACGACCACGTACCGGCACCCGTAACCGTACGGAGGAACCCCCCATGCCCCTGTCCACCGGACCGAGGCGGAACGCCGCCGCCGTCGTGACCGCCGCGCTCCTCGGCGCGGCCGGCACGGTGTTCGCCGCCGCTCCCGCCTGGGCCCACACCCCCTCCTGGTCCGTGACCTGCTCCGAGGTCCAGGTCGATCTCACGGGCTACCAGGACCGGGCACCCAACGAGGTCACCGTCACCGTGGACGGCAAGGACCTGCTGCCCACCGAGAGGTTCGGCCGGGAGTTCCACAAGCGACTGCCGCTGCCCGACCACGACAAGGAGCTGACGGTCCGCCTGGTCGTCAAGGCCTCCGACGGCGACCAGTTCTCGCGCGACGAGACCAAGACCGCCCCGGTGTGCGAGGACTCCACCCCCACGCCCACCCCCAGCACCACGCCGCCCACCAGCCCGCCCGCCACGCCCACCGCCACACCGAGCGAAACGCCCCCCACCGAGACGTCACCCGCGCCGTCCGCCCCGGCGCCGTCCGCCCCGGCGCCGTCCGCGCCCGCCCCCGGCGGCGGCGACCTCGCCGAGACCGGCTCGTCCAGCGCAACGCCCGTGATCGGCGGCGCGGCGGTGGCCGTCGTCCTGGCCGGCGGCGGCATCCTCTGGGCCGTCCGCAAGCGCCGCGCCACCGGCAGCTAGCCGCTCTCAGGCGCTCTTCGGCGCCTCACGCGTGCGGGTCCAGGTGAGCAGCTCCTCGGCCGGCCAGGTGTTGATCACCCGGTCGGCCGGTACGCCGCACTCCTCGGCCCGCGCGCAGCCCAGGATCTGCCAGTCGAGCTGGCCGGGCGCGTGCGCGTCGGTGTCCACCGCGAAGAACACGCCCGCCGCCACGGCCTGCCGCAGCAGCCGCCGGGGCGGGTCCAGCCGCTCCGGGCGGCTGTTGATCTCCACCGCCGTGCCCGACTCGGCGCACGCGGCGAAGACCCGTTCCGCGTCGAACTCCGACTCCGGCCGCTTCCCGCCCACCAGCCGGCCCGTGCAGTGGCCGAGCACGTCCACCAGCGGGTTCGTCACCGCCCGCACCATCCGCCGCGTCATGGCGGGCGCGTCCATCCGCAGCTTGGAGTGGACCGAGGCGACCACCAGGTCCAGCCGGTCCAGCAGCTCCTCGTCCTGGTCGAGCGAGCCGTCCAGCAGGATGTCGCACTCGATGCCGGTCAGCAGCCGGAACGGCGCCCACGTCTCGTTCAGCTCGGCCACCACGTCGAGCTGCTCCCGCAGCCGCTCCGCCGACAGGCCGCGGGCCACCGTCAGCCGGGGCGAATGGTCGGTCAGCACCGCCCACTCGTGGCCCAGCGCCGCCGCCGCCCGCCCCATGGCGTCGATCGGGCTGCCGCCGTCCGACCAGTCCGAGTGCAGGTGGCAGTCGCCACGCAGCGCCGCCCGCAGCGCGGCACCCCGCTGCGGGGCGTCGCCCACCTCGCTCTCCAGCCGCTTCAGGTAGGCCGGTACGTCCCCGGCCAGCGCCTCCCGCACCACCTGCGCGGTCTTCGGCCCGACCCCCTTGAGCTGCTCCAGGGTGCCGCCCGCCGCCCGCTTCGCCGCCTCGCCCTCCCCGAGTGCCGCGAGCGCCGCCGAGGCGGTGCGGAACGCCTTCACCCGGTACGTCGGCGCCTGCGACCGCTCCAGCAGGAAGGCGATCCGGTCCAGTGCCTCGACGGGGTCCATACGTTCCTCCTCGGCTACCCGGGCCGTGACGACGGGCCGATCTCGCACCACACCGCCTTGCCCTCGCCGCGCGGCTCCACACCCCAGCGCAGCGCCAGCGCGTCCAGCAACAGCAGCCCCCGGCCCGACGTGGCCGCCTCGCCCGGCGTACGGCGCCGGGGCCACGCGCTGGAACGGTCCTGCACCGTCAGCCGCACCCGCCGGACCGGTTCCGGCAGCACCTCCAGGGTCAGCACGGCGCCGCCCTCCGTGTGCAGGAGCACATTGCCCAGCAGCTCGCCGGTCACCAGCTCGGCGTCGTCGGCGAAGCCGCGCATGTCCCAGTCCCGAAGCGCCCGCCGCACCACCGCCCGCGCCTCGGACAGCCCCTGCGGGTCCGCCTGGTGGATGTACTGGTGAATGCGCGGCGCCCGTGGCGTACCCGGGTCCGGGCTGCGCCGCAGCACCAGCAGCGCCACGTCGTCGCCCGGCCCCCACCGCTCCCAGAACCGCTGCGAGAGGTGGTCGGCCAGCGCCTCCGCGCCCGGCGGCCCGCTGCTCACCGCCGCCTCCAGCGCCGCCATGCCCTCCCCGATGTCCACCCCCGGCTGCTCGACCAGCCCGTCCGTGCACATCACCAGCGTCTCGCCGGGCACCAGGTCCAGCCGCGTCTCGGGGAACTCCTCGTCCCCGAAGACCGACGCCAGGCCCAGCGGCAGCCCGCCCGGCAGCTTGGGCTGCCCCACGCGTCCGTCCGTGTGCCGGATCAGCAGCCCCAGGTGGCCCGCCCGCACCGCCCGTACCGTGCCCGAGTCCAGGTCCACCTGCGCGTACGTACAGGTGGCGAACCGCTCCGTGTCCAGCTCGGCGAGGAACCGGGACGCCCGGGCCAGCACCGTCGAGGGGGCGTGGCCCTCGCCGGCGTACGCCCGCAGCGCGATCCGGAGCTGGCCCATGATGGCGGCGGCGTGCGTGTCGTGGCCCTGCACGTCGCCGACCACGACCCCGACCCGCCCGCGGGGCAGCGGGATCACGTCGTACCAGTCGCCGCCGACCTGCCGGCCGCTCCACGCCGAGTGGTAGCGCACGGCGATCTCGCCGCCGTCGACGGCCGGGATGCGGCGGGGGAGCATCGTGGCCTGGAGGCCGGTGGCCAGCTCGCGCTCCTCGTCGAAGAGGATGGCGCGCTGGAGCGACTGGGCCACGATGGCGGCGAGGCCGAGCGAGAGGTTGCGCTCGTCGGCGCTGAAGGCGGTGCGCCCCTTGTAGAACAGCGCCATCCCGCCCAGCGTGCGGGCCTGGGCCACCAGCGGCAGATAGGCGGCCGCCCGGAACCGCAGCCGCCCGGCGAACGGGGCGAGCTCCGGGTAGTCCTTGATCAGCTCCTGGAACGAGCTGCTGAACAGCGGGCGCCCGCTGAGCACCGTCTCCGCCAGCGGCATCCCCGGCTCCAGGCGTCGCATCCGCAAATGTTCCAGGACGTCCAGGGACTCGCCGCTGAGCGCGATGATGTTGAGCGAGCCGTTCTCCACCAGACCGAGCGCGAAGCCGTCCGCGCCGAGCCGGGCCAGGCCCCCTGGGCCGGTCAGCGCGGCGGTGACGTCGTCGACCGTCACCGCGCGGGAGAGCGCCTGCGTGGTGCGTTCGACCATGTTCGTCTGCCGCTGCCGGCGCTTCTCCAGCTCCATCACGAACGTGGAGTGGGTGATCTCGGAGGTGGCGTCCCGGACGATCCCGACGATCCGGTGGGCCCGTCCGTCCCGGTCGCGCAGGATGCGGGCCTGGACGTGCGTCCACTGGACCGACCCGTCGTCGAGCGGGATCTGGAAGCGCGCGGCGTACGAGGACCGGCCGCTGACCAGCGCCTCCTTGATCACGGCGTCCAGACGGGTGCGCTCGTCCGGTTCGAGCCGGTGCACCAGCGAGGCGGGCCGGGAGTCGAACGTGCCGGGCGCGAGGCCGAACACGAGGAGTCCCGCCTCGTCGATGTCGATGGTGCCCGCGTCGAGATCCCAGTCGAAGCTGCCCGTGCGGTTCATGGCGAGCCGCTCGGTGGGCCCGATCTCGCCGCTGTGTGCCCGGTTGTCCGTCATCCCCCTCATTGTCGAGCCCGTCAGGTGGGAACGCCAAGGCATCGGCACGTGCCGGTGAGCCGGGCGGGCGGCGTCGGTGGGTTGACGCCTCAACCGCTCCTCCCTATCTTCCTGTTCGAAGTCCTGGTCAACGTCCGGTATCTCGAACAATCGTCGCGAACAACTGAAGAGATCCAGGAGCACACACATGGCACCCATACGGCCGAGGCTCGTCCTCGCGCTGGCGGCCCTGATGGTGGGCACGGCCATGGCCGCCCCCACCCGAGCCGATGCACCGCCCCCGGCCGACTACTCGCTCGACGTCAGCCCCGACCGGCCCGGCCCGGCGATCGACCCGACCATGTACGGCGTCTTCTTCGAGGACATCAACAACGCCGCCGACGGCGGCCTGTACGCCGAGCTCGTCCAGAACCGCTCCTTCGAATTCGGCCCCGCCGACAACCGGGCCTACACGCCGCTCACCGCCTGGCAGCAGACCGCCACCGGCGGCGCCACCGGCACCGTCCAGGTGGTGGACGACGCCGAGCGGCTGAACGAGCGCAACCGCGGCCACCTCCGCCTCGGCCTCGCCGGAACCGGCGGCACCGGCGCCCGCTTCGGGGTCGTCAACAGCGGCTACGGAGCCGGCATGGCCCTCCGGGAAGGCGCGCGGTACGACTTCTCCGTCTGGGCCCGCACCGACAACGGCGCGGGCACCCGCCTCACCGCCGAGCTGCGCGCCGCCGACGGCACCGTCCTGTCCGCGCCGCTCGGCATCACCGTGCGCGGCGACCGCTGGACCACGTACACGGGCACGCTGATCCCCAAGGTGTCCACCACCGCCGGCCGCCTCGCCGTCACCGCGGCCGGCAGCGGCACCCTGCGCCTCGACATGGTCTCGCTCTTCCCCCGCGACACCTACAAGGGGCGCCCGAACGGGCTGCGCAAGGACCTCGCCGAGAAGATCGCCGCCCTCAAGCCCGGCTTCCTCCGCTTCCCCGGCGGCTGCCTGGTCAACACCGGCAGCCACCAGGCGTACGAGGCCCCCACCTGGGAGCGCCGCCGCTCCTACCAGTGGAAGGACACGATCGGCCCCGTCGAGCAGCGGGCGGTCAACGCCAACTTCTGGGGCTACCACCAGAGTTACGGGCTCGGCTACTACGAGTACTTCCAGTTCGCCGAGGACATCGGCGCGATGCCGCTGCCCGTCGTCCCCGCCCTCGTCACCGGCTGCGGCGAGAACAAGGCCACCGACGACCCGGCGCTGCTGAAGCGGCACATCCAGGACACCCTCGACCTGATCGAGTTCGCCAACGGCCCCGTCACCTCCGAGTGGGGCCGCAAGCGGGCCGCCATGGGACACCCCAAGCCCTTCGGCCTGACCCACCTGGGCGTGGGCAACGAGGAGAACCTGCCCGACCAGTTCTTCGCCCGCTTCACCGAGTTCCGCGAGGCCATCGAGGCGAAGTACCCGGACATCACCGTCATCAGCAACTCCGGACCCGACGACGCCGGAAGCGTCTTCGACCGCGCCTGGCAGCTCAACCGCGAGGCGGGCGTCGACATGGTCGACGAGCACTACTACAACAGCCCGCGGTGGTTCCTGGAGAACAACGACCGCTACGACTCCTACGACCGCGAGGGTCCCAAGGTCTTCCTCGGCGAGTACGCCTCACGCGACAACCGGTTCTTCAACGCGCTGTCGGAAGCCGCCTACATGACCGGCCTGGAGCGCAACGCCGACGTCGTCAAGCTCGCCTCCTACGCACCGCTCCTCGCCGACGTGCACCAGAACCAGTGGCGGCCCGACATGATCTGGTTCGACAACCACCGCTCCTGGGGCTCGACCAGCTACGAGGTGCAGAAGCTGTTCATGAACAACACCGGCGACCGGGTCGTCCCCAGCCGGGCCTCCACCACGCCCGCCGTCTCCGGCCCCATCACGGGCGCGGTCGGCCTGTCCACCTGGGCGACGAGCGCCGCGTACGACGACGTGGAGGTCACCGCGGCGGACGGCACCACGCTCCTGAAGGACGACTTCTCGGCCGGTGACGGGCACTGGACCCGGGCGGCCGGACGCGGTGACTGGACAGTCCGGGACGGCGCGTTCGTCCAGACCGACGCCACCGCCGAGAACACCCTGGTGACGGCCGGCGACACCGGCTGGCACGACTACGACCTCCGGCTGAAGGCCACCAAGAAGTCCGGCCGGGAGGGCTTCCTCATCGCCTTCGGCGTACGGGACACCGGCAACCACTACTGGTGGAACCTGGGTGGCTGGAACAACACCCGTTCCGCCGTCGAGAAGGCCGTGGACGGCGGCAAGGAGACGCTGACCGAGAACGGCACGACCATCGAGACGGGCCGCACGTACGACGTCCACGTCCAGGTGCGCGGCCGTCAGGTCACGCTCTACCTCGACGGGAAGAAGTGGGGGAGCTTCACCGACGACAAGGCGGCCGAACCGTTCCGCCAGGTGGTGACCCGGGACGGCGGCGACCTCGTCGTCAAGGTCGTCAACGCCCAGGCCGCACCCGCCCGGACCCGGATCGACCTCGGTACGGCGAAGGTCGCCCCGACCGCCCGGCTCACCACCCTCCAGGGCGCGCCGGACGCCGTGAACACCGCCGAGGCGCGGCCCGTCCAGCCCCGGGAGACGACTCTGCGCGGGGTCGGCGAGGAGTTCACGTACACCTTCCCGGCGCACTCCGTCACCTTCATGCGGATCAAGGCGGGCCGGTCGACGTGAGGACGTGATCACCAACGAACGAGATCCCCTTTCGCGGCCGGGCCTGGGCCCTGTCGCGAAAGGGGATCACCGCTCATGCCTGACGGCGCGCTCTCAGCGCAGGATTTCGAGCCGCGCCCTCTCGTTCGGCGTGGCGATGTCCCAGAAGCGGGCGATGCCCCGCGCGTTGCGGTAAACGCCGGTACCGCCGGTGATCGCCATGTCGAGGGAAGCCACGCCCTTCGTCCACAACGACTGGATCGTCACAGAGCCCTGCGCGACCTCCATCGTGATCACGCACTGCGACGTGAGTTCCGTGCCCTTCACATGAACGACCTGACAGGTTCCGCCTCCGCGTCCGACACCCTGCCCATCCTTTATGGCGGTGCCGGAGTAGACGTCCATGTCGCCCAGGCTCGGCCCGGCGGGGCCGAGATCGACAGCCGTGTACTGATCGTTGCGAACCTTGAGTTCGAGGATTTCGACACGCCCCTTCTTCGGGGGATCGGCCTTTGCGCTGCCAACGGCCAGAACCCCGACCGTGACCGTGGCGAGCGAGGCGGCGGCGAACCTCATGAGGGTGGCTCGTCTGATGGTGACCATGGTGGATGCTCCTCACTGTGATCCGGCTGGGGGTCAGGCGGGCTGGTCCTTGTCGGACGGGAGCCAGACCGTCATGGTCGCCGGGTCGATCGGGATCGAGACGTGCTCGTGTGTGATCGACCACGTTCCGTCCGCTCGCCGGAGGCAGACGCTCTCCCGTACCCAGATCGACGCCTGGAGCCCGCCCTTGCGCTCTCCCGAGTCCAGGTGGAGCATGTGCGCGAACGCGGTGTCCCCGCTGGTCGCGAGGGTGAGGTCGTGGGTCTCCAGGCTGATGGGGCCGACGTATCCGTTGAACCAGCGCAGGAAGTTGCGGCGGATCTCGTCGGTTCCCGTGAACCGCAGAGGGGGGACGACGTCGTAGTAGACGGCGTCGGTGGCGTAGAAGGACATGAGCCGGTCGATGTCCTTCGTCTGCTGGGCCTCGGCGCGGTTCGCCAGGAGCGCCCGGATCTCGGACTCATGGGTGGTCATCGCGTACTCCTTCGGATGTGGTGTGGGCAATGGACGACTGCGACGTTCACGGGCTTTGCCGGCGCACCTCCGTTCGCTTCCGTCCCGTGCCGCTGTCAGTACGACGAGACGGCCCGGCGAAATGTGAGGCCGGGCGCCGATCTCACATTCCGGGGCGCTGTTCCGTCATAGAGGTGAAGGAAGATCCGACCGAGGGAGCCGCGAGACCATGACGACCAGTCCGACCGCGCCGCAGGACGACCGACTCGACCCGATGCCGAGCGCGGTCACCGGTGAACGCCGCAGGCTGATCGACCTCGCCTACCGGATGCTGGGCTCCGTGGCCGAAGCCGAGGACGCCGTCCAGGAGACGTACGCCCGCTGGTACGCGATGTCCCCGCGGCAGCAGGCGGCGGTGGTGTCCCCCGGCGGCTGGCTGACCAAGGTCGCCGGCCGGATCTGCCTCGACGTGCTCCGCTCGGCACGGGCCCGGCGAGAGCGTTACGTGGGGGAGTGGCTTCCCGAGCCGCTGCCCGCGCGCACCGAGTGGTCCGCCACCGCGATGGACGACAGCACGGCCGATCCCGCCGACCGCATCACGCTCGACGAGTCGGTCAGTATGGCCTTCCTCGTCGTGCTGGAAGCGATGACCCCGGCGGAACGCGTGGCGTTCGTCCTCCACGACGTCTTCCGCTACCCGTTCTCCGAAGTGGCCGACATCGTCGGCCGCACCCCGGCAGCCTGCCGCCAGTTGGCGTCCTCGGCCCGCCGCCGCGTCGAGGCCGCGCGCGCCCCCGTGTCCCCGACGGTCCAGCGGGCCCGTGTCGTCAGGGAGTTCAAGCGGGCGTGGGAGGCCAAGGACATCAACGCCCTCATCGGCCTGCTCGACGCCGACGCCACCGCCGTCGGGGACGGTGGCGGACTCGTCACGGCCCGGCCCCACCCGATCGAGGGCGCCGAGCACATCGCCCGGTTCTTCGCCGGCCGCACCCGCCCCGGCCGGCTGGCGATCCGCGAGTGCACGGTCAACGGTCAGCCCGGTCTGGCGGCCCACCTGGACGGCACCGTTGTGTCGGTGTACGCGTTCGACATCGCGGACGGCAGGATCCGCCGGATCTGGGCCGTGCTCAACCCCGAGAAGCTCCGGCCCTGGAAAACGGCCTGACGCCCCTCCTTGCCGACGTGTCGGCCGGCACGTTCACCACCCTGGCGGGGCCCGGAAGGGTGTGTCGAAGCGCGGGCGTGAACGACATGCGCGTCGGGCTGACCGGCACCGTACGGCCGGCGTCGATCGCCTTCAACCGCCGGGCGCACGCGACCCGACCTGCGCCCGGCGGCCCGGCGGGGCACGCTTGAAGCGTGAAGAATCCCGAGGAGGCGGGCTCGGGCCTGCGGTCGCTGGGCGCCGCGCTGTCCGACGTGATGCGCCGGACGGGCGCCTCCATCGGCATGGTCTACCTGCTGCCGCCGGGGGACAGCGCCCTGCGCCTGGCGCTGCTGAGCGGCGTCTCCCTGGAGTTCGCCGCCCCGTGGACGCGGGTCGGGCCCCGCGACCCCGTGCCGGTGGCGGACGCGGTGGCCGAGCGGCGTCTGGTGTGGATCGGCGACCGGGAGGAGATGGCCCGCCGCTACCCCCGGCCCGGGCTGGTCCTGCCGTACCCGTTCTCGCTGGCCGCCGCCCCGATCCCCGGCGACGGCGACGGGGGCGTCCGGGGCGGGCTGGTGCTCCTGTGGCCCGGGGACCATCCGCCGCGGCTCGCCGGGCACGAGGAGGACGCCGTCCGGGACGTCTGCGACCGGATGGCGCTGGTGCTGGAACGGGCCGCCGGCCGCGGCACCCCCGTACTGCCGGACCCGCAGCCCCGGCTGGTACGGCCCGGCCGGCGCACCCCCGGCCCCATCGAGGCGACGGCGGCGGTGGAGTTCATCGACCGCCTGCCCGGCGGGAGCTGCGCGCTCGACCTCAACGGGCGCATCACCTACCTCACCGACGCGGCCGCCGACCTCCTGGGCGCCGAGGCCGGCGAACTGACCGGGGCGCTCCCGTGGGAGGCACTGCCCTGGATGGACGACCCCGCCGTGGAGGACCGGTACCGGGCCGCGGTCATCAGCCGCCGGACCACGTCGTTCACCGTCCTGCGCCCGCCCGGCCACTGGCTGTGCTTCGAGCTGTACCCGGACGCCTCCGGCATCAGCGTTCGCGTCACACCGGCCCCGCCCGGGCCGGAGCCGGGACAGGAACCCGGCGCGGCCGTCCCCGACCCGGAGCACACCGCGCACTCCCCGCTGCCCAGCCGGGCCACCGCCCTGTACCACCTGATGCACCTGGCCGCCACGCTCACCGAGGCCGCCGGCGTCCAGGACGTGGTCGACCAGGCCGCCAACCAGATCACCCCCGCCCTCGGCGCCCGCTCCCTCGCCCTGCTCACCGCCGAGGAGGGCCGGCTGCGGGTGGTCGGCCACCGCGGCTACACCGCCGGGACCATGGCCCGCTTCGACCACGCGCCGCTGGCCTCCGACACCCCCGCCGCACGCGTCCTGACCACCGCGACCCCGCTCTTCTTCGGCAGCCGCGCCGAACTGGAGAGCGCCTACCCCTCCGCCATCGTCCTGGACACCGCGGACGCCGCCTGGGCCTTCCTGCCGCTGATCGCCTCCGGCCGTCCGGTCGGCTCGCTGGTCCTCGCCTACGACCGGCCGCGCACCTTCCACCCCGGCGAGCGCGCCATCCTCACCTCCCTCGCCGGACTGATCGCCCAGGCCCTGGACCGCGCCCGGCTCTACGACAGCAAGCAGGAGCTCGCCCACCGCCTCCAGGCCGGCCTCCTCCCGCACACCCTGCCCCACGTCCCCGGCCTGGAGGTCGCCGCCCGCTACCTCCCCGCCGGACACGGCACGGGCATCGGCGGCGACTTCTACGACCTGATCCGGCTCGGCGGCACGAGCGCCGCCGCGACCATCGGCGACGTCCAGGGCCACAACACCGAGGCGGCCGCCCTCATGGGCCAGGTACGGGCGGCCGTCCACGCCAGCGCCGGCGCGCCGCCCGGCGAAGTCCTCGCCCGCACCAACCGGCTGCTCACCGACCTCGACCCCGGCCTGTTCACGAGCTGCCTGTACGCGCACATCGACCTCAAGCACCACCGGGCGCTGCTCGCCACCGCCGGGCACCCGCCGCCCCTGGTGCGCCACCCGGACGGGCACACCGAGGCGCTCGACCTGCCTCCCGGCCTCCTCCTCGGCATCGACCCGGCCGCCGACTACCCCACGGCCGGAGTCACCCTGCCCATCGGCACCGTACTGGCCCTCTACACCGACGGCCTCGTCGAGGCGCCCGGAGTCGACATCGACGACGCGACCGCCGAACTCGCCGGGAGACTCGCCGAGGCGGGGGCCCGGAGCCTGGACGACCTCGCCGACACGCTCATCGGCCACGCCCACGGCTCGGCACCCCGCGACGACGACATCGCCCTGCTCCTCGTCCGTACGGTCGCGCCGGCGTAGGAACCGTCAGCGCGCCGAGAAGCCGTGCACCGTCACCGACCGGTACGTCTGGCCCGGCCGCAGCACCGTCGAGGGGAAGGACGGCTGGTTCGGCGAGTCGGGGAAGGCCTGTGTCTCCAGGCACAGCCCGTCGCCCTGCCGGTAGGTGCGCCCCGACGGCCCGGCCAGCGTGCCGTCCAGGAAGTTCCCCGAGTAGAACTGCACGCCCGGCTCCGTCGTCGCGATCGTCATCGTGCGCCCCGAGCCCGGGTCGCGCAGCGTCGCGACGGGCTGCGGACGGTCCGTGACGCCCTTGTCCAGCACCCAGTTGTGGTCGTACCCCTTGGCGAGGACCACCTGCGGGTGCGCCGTGCGGATGTCCTCGCCGATCCTCTTCCCGTGCCGGAAGTCGAACGGCGTGCCCGCCACCCGCGCCAGCTCACCGGTCGGGATCAGGGTGGCGTCGGCGGGCGTGTAGCGGGAGGCGGCGAGCCGCAGCTCATGGCCGAGGATGTCGCCACTGCCCTCGCCGGCGAGGTTGTAGTACGTGTGGTTCGTCAAGTTCACCACCGTGGCCCGGTCGGTGGTCGCCGCGTAGTCGATCCGCCAGTCCCCGCGCGGAGTGAGGGTGTACGTCACCCTCACCCGCAGCGTGCCCGGGTAGCCCATCTCGCCGTCCGCGCTCACGTACCGCAGCACCAGCCCGACCCCCGCGGCGCCGGTGAACGGCTCCACGTCCCACACGCGCTTGTCGAAGCCCTGGGCCCCGCCGTGCAGGCTGTTCGGCCCGTCGTTGACGGACAGCCGGTACTCCCTGCCGTCCAGGGTGAAGCGGCCGCCCGCGATGCGGTTGCCGTACCGGCCGATCAGCGCGCCGAAGTACGGCGACGACGACACGTAGGCGTCCAGGTCGTCGAAGCCCAGCGACACGTTGGCGTACCGGCCGTGCCGGTCCGGTGTCTCCAGGGACTGCACGATGCCGCCGTACGACAGCACCTTCAGCCGTGTGCCGCCGTTGTGCAGCGTCCAGCGGTGCACCTTCGTGCCGTCGGCGAGCGTCCCGAAGAGCTCCTTCACCGGCTTCCCCGGCCCGCTGTCCGAGGCGTACGACGGGGAGCCCGCCGCCGTGAGTCCCGTCGCGGCCGCCGCCGCCAGTACCGTCCGTCTGCTCGTTTCCATGCGAACTCCCGAAGTCCTGAACTTCCGAATTCCCGAATTTGCGAAGGGTGAGGGCTACTTGCCGGCCTTGCGCTTGTTCCAGACGTCGAACCCGACCGCCGCCAGCAGCACCAGGCCCTTGATGACCTGCTGGTAGTCCGTGCCGATGCCGACCAGCGACATCCCGTTGTTCAGCACGCCCAGCACCAGGCCGCCGATCACGGCGCCCATCACGGTGCCGACGCCGCCGCTCATGGAGGCACCTCCGATGAACGACGCGGCGATGGCCTCCAGTTCGAAGTTGAGCCCCGCCTGCGGGGTGCCCGCGTTCAGTCGCGCCGCGTACACGCAGCCCGCCAGCGCCGCCAGCACGCCCATGTTGACGAAGACGAGGAAGGTGACCCGCTTGTCCTTGACGCCCGACAGTTGCGCCGCCGCCTTGTTGCCGCCCAGCGCGTACACATGGCGCCCGATCACCGCGTTGCGCATCACATAGCCCAGCCCGATCAGCAGCGCGCACATGATGAGCATCACCACCGGTACGCCGTGGAAGCTGGCCAGCGTCAGCGTGAACGCCACCACCGCGGCTGTGATGGCCGTGCACTTCAGCGCCCACAGGCCGAACGGCAGCACGTCCAGCTCGTGGGCGAGCTGCCGCCGCCGGTCGCGCCACTCGCGCAGCAGCAGGAAGACGACCGCGACGAGGCCGAGCAGCAGGGTGGGGTTGTGGTACTGGGTGTAGGGGCCCATCTCGGGGATGAAACCCTTGGCGATGTTCTGGAAGCCCTCGGGGAACGGGGCGATCGACTGGCCCTCCAGGACGATCTGCGTGAGCCCCCGGAAGAGCAGCATGCCGGCCAGCGTCACGATGAACGACGGGATGCCGACGTACGCGATGAAGAAGCCCTGCCAGGCGCCCGCGACCCCGCCGATCAGCAGCGACAGCACCAGGGCCAGTACCCACGGCATGTCGTGCTTGACCATCATCACCGCCGACATGGCGCCGACGAAGGCGACGACCGACCCGACGGACAGGTCGATGTGGCCGGCGATGATGACGATCATCATGCCCATGGCCAGGATGAGGATGTAGCCGTTCTGCTGGATCAGGTTGGAGACGTTGTTCGGCAGCAGCAGGGTGCCGTCGGTCCAGATCTGGAACAGCACGACGATGAACGCCAGGGCGATCAGCATGCCGTACTGCCGCATGTTGCCGCGCACCCCGTTCAGGAGCAGTGACGCGGCCGACGGTTGTGGTGGCGCGTCCTTCGGCTGGGGGCGCGGGGAAGTGGTCGTGGTGGTCATGACGGGGCCTCAGCTTCTGTTCATGGTCATCTGGCGCATCAGGACTTCCTGGGTGGCCTCGGCGCGGGCGACCTCACCGGTCAGCCGGCCCTCGGCCATCGTGTAGATCCGGTCGCACATCCCGAGCAGCTCCGGCAGTTCGGAGGAGATGAACAGCACGGCCTTGCCCTGCGCCGCGAGCCGGTCGATGACGGTGTAGATCTCGTACTTGGCGCCCACGTCGATCCCGCGCGTCGGCTCGTCGAGGATCAGCACCTCGGGGTCGGCGTGGATCCACCTGCTGAGGACGACCTTCTGCTGGTTGCCGCCCGACAACCGTCCCACCTGCTCGAAGACGGTCGGCGCCTTGATGTTCATGGTGGTGCGGTACCGCTCGGCGACCCTGCGCTCGTGGTGCTCGTCGACGACGCCGCGCCGCCGCATCCCGGACAGCGAGGCCAGCGAGATGTTGCGGTTGATGTTGTCGATGAGGTTCAGGCCGTACGCCTTGCGGTCCTCGGTGACGTACGCGAGACCCGCCCCGATCGCCGCCGGCACGGTCTTCGTCACCACCTCGCGCCCGCCCACCTCGACCGTCCCGGCCACGTACTGGCCGTAGGAGCGCCCGAAGAGGGACATGGCGAGCTCCGTGCGGCCCGCGCCCATCAGCCCCGCGATGCCGACGATCTCGCCGCGCCGGACGGTCAGCGACACGTCGTCGACGACCGTGCGCTGGTGGTCGACCGGGTGCCGGACCGTCCACCCGCGCACGGCCAGCGCGACCTGTCCCGCGTCCTCGCCCTCGTACGGCGTGCGGTCGGGGAAGCGCTGGTCGAGGTCGCGGCCGACCATGCCCCGGATGATCCGGTCCTCCGACAGCACCGGCTCGTCGTCCGGTGCCTGACGCACCGTCAGGGTCTCGATGGTCCGCCCGTCGCGCAGGATCGTCACCGCGTCGGTGATCCGCCGGATCTCGTTCAGCTTGTGCGAGATGATGATGCTCGCGATGCCCTGGTCACGCAGCTCCAGGATCAGATCGAGGAGCTTCGCGCTGTCCTCGTCGTTGAGCGCGGCCGTCGGCTCGTCCAGGATGAGCAGTTTCACCTCCTTGGCCAGCGCCTTGGCGATCTCCACCAACTGCTGCTTGCCCACACCGATGCCGGCGACCGGCGTCTGCGGCTTCTCGCGCAGCCCCACGCGCTTCATCAGCGCGCTCGCCCGGCGCAGCGTCCCGTTCCAGTCGATGACCCCACGGGTGGCCTGCTCGTTGCCGAGGAAGATGTTCTCGGCGATCGACAGGTGGGGGACGAGCGCCAGCTCCTGGTGGATGATGACGATGCCGTGCCGCTCACTGGCCCGGATGTCCCTGAAGGCCACCGGCTCGCCCTCGAACCGGATCTCGCCCTCGTACGAACCGTGCGGATGGACCCCGCTGAGCACCTTCATCAGCGTCGACTTGCCCGCGCCGTTCTCGCCGCAGATCGCGTGGATCTCCCCGGCTCGCACCGTCAGGTTCACCCCGGAGAGCGCCGTGACGCCGGGGAACGTCTTGGTGATCCCGCGCATCTCCAGGACGGGCGTCCCCGCCGCGGGCCGCGTCACTTCGGCGGGCCGCGTCACTGGAGCTGCCCGGCGGTGAAGTAGCCCTCGTCGACGAGGAGCCTCGTGTTCGACTTGTCGATGCTGACCGGGTCCAGCAGGAACGAGGGCACGGTCTTCTTGCCGTTGTTGTAGTCGGTGGTGTTGTTCACCTCGACCTCGCGGCCGTTGAGGACGGCGTCGCCCATCTTCACCGCCTGCGCGGCGAGCTTGCGCGTGTCCTTGAACACGGTCTGCGTCTGCTCGCCCCGGATGATCGACTTCACCGAGGCCAGCTCCGCGTCCTGCCCGGTCACCACCGGCAGCGGCCGGCTCTTGGTGCCGTAACCGGCGCTCTTGAGGGCCGAGATGATGCCGATGGAGATGCCGTCGTACGGGGAGAGGACCGCGTCGACGCGCTGCTCGCCGTAGTTCTTGCTGATCAGGTCGTCCATCCGCTTCTGCGCGGTGCCGCCGTCCCAGCGCAGTGTGGTCGCCTGGTTCATCCGGGTCTGCTTGCTGCGCACCACGAGCCGGCCGCCGGCGATGTACGGCTGGAGCACCTTCATGGCGCCGTTCCAGAAGTACTTGGTGTTGTTGTCGTCCGGAGAGCCCGCGAACAGCTCGATGTTGTACGACTTCCCGCCGGCGGTCGGCGGGCCGAGCCTCAGCGCGTCGACGATGTACTTCGCCTCCAGCTCGCCGACCCGCTCGTTGTCGAACGACGCGTAGTAGTCGACGTGCTCGCTGCCCATGATGAGCCGGTCGTACGCGATGACCGGGATGCCCGCGTCCTCCGCCCGCTGGAGCACCTCGGTGAGGGCGGAGCCGTCGATCGCGGCCACCACCAGGAGCTTGCGCCCCTTGGTGATCATGTTCTCGATCTGGGCGATCTGGTTCTCGACCTTGTCGTCGCCGTACTGGAGGTCGGTCTCGTACCCGGCCTTCCGGAACTGCTCCGCCATGTTCTCGCCGTCGGCTATCCACCGCTCCGATGCCTTGGTGGGCATGGCGAGCCCGATGGTGCCGCCCTTGCCGCCGGCGGGCTTGTAGCGGCTGCCGCCCCTGGCCTCCTGGCCGCAGGCGGTGAGCGAGAGGGTGAGCAGCGCGGCGAGCGACGCCGCCACGGCGGTTCTGCGGGAGATGCGCATGGTCATTCGCCTTCCGGGACGGTGACCGGGACGGGGAAACGGTGGAGTTCGCCCGGCAGCCGCGAGCCGAGCGGGGACATCCCGCCGTCCGCGCCGTGCCGGGCCAGCAGGTCGAGGACGAGCCGCCCCCGGCGCACCCGTTCGCGGGCGGTGGCGAGCGCGGTGTCGCGCAGTTGGGCGCCGTAGGGGTAGATGCCGGGGGAGCGGCTCAGTCCGAACTTCAGGTACAGCGGGGCGCCGCGCCGGATCAGCTCGGCAGCCTCGTACATCCGGATGTAGCCGCCGAGGTCGTCGGGTGCCTCGACGTACATGTCCATCGGCGCCCGGGCGGCCAGCCGGATCTCGGTGAGGTGGTCCAGGGTCAGGTCGGAGGGCACGTTGATGGAGTCCGCGCCGAGCCGCTCGTACACGGCGTACGAGGCCGGGTTGACCGGTCCGGTGAGCGCGGACAGCTTGAACGTGGTGTCGGCGGGAAGGTGCCCCGCCACGCGCAGCCGGTGCAGCGTCCACAGCACGCCCTCGTCGGCGACGAGCAGGCAGCGCACGCCGAGCGAGGTGGCGCGGCAGGCGTCCTCCACGCAGCCGGCGAGCGCGTCGTGGCCGCGGGCCCGCAGCCCGGCGCCGCCCGAGTCGGTGCGGGTGCCCGCCCCGATGTCCCAGGTGCCGCGGGGGCCGGTGAACAGGCACAGCTCGATGTCGCGTTCCGCGCAGGACTCCACCATCTCGGTGATCTCGGTGTCGGTGAGCATCCAGACACCGCTGCCCTGGCTGATCCGGTGGACGGGGACGTCGAGCCGGGAGCTCTCCTTGAGGACGACGGCCAGGGCCTCCGGGCCCTCCACGGACGGAATCTCGGTGCGCCAGGTGCCCCCGTCGGGGAACGTGTGCGGCGAGGCGTCGGCCGGGTCGGCGACGGGTGCCGGATGGCCGATGGCGGCCAGGGCGTCGGCGCCGGGACGGCGGGGTACTGACGGGGCGGTCACAGGGCTCCTATGTTCGGTATCTCGGACGTGGTTCGCGGGAGTGGGTGTACGGCGGTACGGGATGCGGGCAGGGCGCCCCGTACCGCCGTACGGCATGGGGAGCCGCCGTTACGCGCGTCGGCGGCCCGGGGCGGGGGAGTCGCGGCGCGGCTTGCGGTCTGGGGGAGGGGCTTGCGGGCGCTCGCGGTCTGGGGGCGTGCGGTCTGCGGGACTTGGGGTGTGAGGACTGGGGTGTGCGGGGCTTGGGGGTTTGCGGGACTGAGGTCTGCGGGACTTGGGGTTTCCGGGGGGCTTGCGTCGGGGGGGCTTCGGGGAACGGCTTGCGGCGGGTGGTTACGGCAGGGCGATACGGCGGGTGGCTACGGCGACGGCCTACGGCCGCAGCAGCACCTTGCCGGTCTTGGGGTCGCCGCCGCCGACGAGCGCGACGGCGTCCGCGAACCGCTCCAGCGGGAACTCGTGCGTGATCAGCGGCGCCGGGTCGAGCAGCCCGAGCCCGAAGGCCCGTACCGCGTCCGACCAGGCCGACGACGGGGCGCCGAAGACGCTGCGGATCTCCAGTTGGCTCAGCGACAGGTGGACGGGGTCGATCCCGGCTGCGCCGGGCGTGAACATCCCGGTCAGCACCACCCGGCCGCCCCGCCGCGCCAGCAGGCAGGACGAGGCCGCCGTGGTCGGTGCCCCCGCCGTCTCGACCACCAGGTCGAACCGTCCCCGCAGCGCCTCCGCCTCGGCCGGGCCCACCGACTCGCCGGCGCCGAACCGCAGCGCCTGCTCGCCCCGCGCCGCCCGCGGATCGATCACCGTCAGCTCGGCGGGGGAGGAGGCGCCCAGCAGTTGCACGGCCAGCAGCCCCAGGGTGCCGGCGCCCACCACGGCGACCCGCTCACCCGGGCGCGGGCGCCCAGCCCGTACCGCCGCCGCGACCACGGCGGCCGGCTCCAGCAGCGCCGCGGCCCGCAGGTCGGCGTCGTCGTGCAGGGGGTGCAGCAGTCGCGCCGGCAGGGTGACGTGGTCGGCGAAGGCCCCCGGCTCGGTGAACCCGGTCTCCGCGTAGCCCCCGGCGCACAGGCTCGTCTCCCCGCACCGGCACCGCTCGCACACCCCGCACGCCCGGAACCCCTCCGCGACCGTCTTGCGGCCGACCAGCGCCGGGGCGACGCCCGCGCCCACCGCCTCGACCGTCCCGGCCCACTCATGGCCCGGGACCACCGGGTACCGGACGTACGCGGCGTCCCGGTGGCCGTCGTACACCTCGCGGTCGCTCATGCAGATCCCGGCCGCGGCGACCCGCACCAGGACCTCGCCGGGCCCCGGCTCGGGTACGTCCCGCTCGACCAGCCGGTGCGTGCCCGGCCGGTCGACGACCAGCGCCCGGCTGCGTGGCGCGCCGCTCACTTCGGCGCCCTCTTCTCCCAGCCCTCGGCCCACAGGTCGAACCGGGCCCGCTGCTGCGGGAACTCGGCCGCCGCGTCCACGTCCAGCTCGACGCCGAGACCCGGGGCGTGCGACACCTCGAAGCAGCCGGTGGCCGGGTCGACCTGGGGCGCGCCCTTGACGACCTTCTTGATCTCCGCGTCCGCGAAGTCGTTGAAGTGCTCCAGGATCTTGAAGTTCGGGGTGCAGGCGGCCAGTTGGAGGGAGGCGGCGGTGAGCACGGAGCCGCCCACGTTGTGCGGGGCGACCAGCATGTAGTGCGTTTCGGCGGTCGCGGCCAGCTTGCGCGTCTCCAGGATGCCGCCGATGTGCCCCAGGTCCGGCTGGATGATGTCGGCCGCCTGCGACTCGAACAGCTCCCGGAACTCGATCCGGTCGTGGATCCGCTCGCCGGTCGCCACCGGCAGGTCCACCTTCTCGGCGACCTTCGCCAGCGCCTTGAGGTTCTCCGGCGGCACCGGCTCCTCCAGCCAGGCCGGGGCGAACGGCGCCAGTTCCTTCGCCAGCCGCACGGCCGTGGCCGGGCTGAACCGCCCGTGCATCTCCAGCATCAGCTCGGCGTCCGGCCCGATCGCGTCCCGCACCGCCTCGATCAGCGACACCGCGTACCGGGTTTGCTCCGCGTCCAGCTCCAGATGGCCGGTACCGAACGGGTCGATCTTCAGCGCCCGGTAACCGCGCGCCATGACCTCCTTCGCCGCCTGGTGGTACGCCTCGGGGGTCCGCTCGGTGGTGTACCAGCCGTTCGCGTACGCCTTGACCTTGTCGGTCACCTTGCCGCCCAGCAACTGCCAGACCGGCACCCCCAGCGCCTTGCCCTTGATGTCCCAGCAGGCCATCTCGACGACCGCGATGCCCGACATCACGATCTCACCCGCCCGGCCGTAGTCGCCGTACTTCATCCGGCGTACGAGATCCTCGACCGCGAAGGGGTCGGACCCGGCGATGTGGTTGGCCTCGGCCTCCTTGAGGTAACCGGCCAACGCGTCCGTATGGCCCAGCATGCGCGTCTCGCCGACACCGGTGAGCCCTTCGTCGGTGTGGACGAGCACATAGGTGAGATTGCGCCAGGGGGTCCCGACGACATGAGTGCTGATTCCCGTGATGCGCACCGCAGTTGCCCTCTCGAGCTCGTTCGATATTTCGTCACACGTTCGAAATCTTGGCGTGACCGTAATCAGCCCCTCGGTGGCTGTCAATGGTTGGTGCAGGGTCTGTTCGCCGACCGGGGCTCGTGTGCCGCCCGTATGGCCATTGCCGGCGAAGTGGGCTGCGGTTAGCCTGTGTTCGTCATACCGGCCAACGGCCGGAATCTCGAACGAAGGGGTGGGTGGACGGTATGGGACGTCTCGTTCCCGCTGTGACCAGGGCGCTCGACATCCTGGAGCTGTTCCTGGAGGGCGACGGCACCCTCTCGGCACCGGAGGTCACCCGCAAGCTCCAGTTGCCCCGCACCACCGTGCACGAACTGCTCACCACCCTCGCCGCCCGCTCCTACCTGGTCCCGCTCCCCGAGCAGCCCGGCCGCTACCGCCTCGGCGTACGCACCTACCAGCTCGGCAGCCGGTACGCCGAGCAACTCGACCTCGCCGCCGAGGGCCAGCGGGTCGCCCGGGAGGTCGCCGAGACGTGCGACGAGACCGTCCATGTCGCCATCCTGGAGGACACCGACGTCATCTACATCGCCAAGGTCGACTCCACCCACGCGGTCCGCATGGTCTCGGCCGCCGGCCGCCGGCTCCCGGCCCACTGCACCTCCGTCGGCAAGATGCTCCTCGCCTCCCTGCCGCCGGCCGAGCTGGACGCCCGGATCGAGGGGCGCGAGCTGGCAGGGATGACGGCCAACAGCATCACCGACCCCGAGGAGCTGCGGGCCGAACTGGCCGCGATCCGCGAGCGCGGCATCGCCTCCGAGCACCAGGAGTCCAACCCGGACGTGAGCTGTGTCGCCGCCCCCGTGCGCGACGGCGCCGGCCGGGTCGTCGCCGCCCTGTCCATCTCCGTCCCCATGATCCGGTGGAGCGAGAAGCGCGAGGCCGAGCTCGCCGAGCTCGCCGCCAAGGGCGCCGACGACCTCTCCGTGAGCCTCGGCCACCGGGGCGGAGTCCGGTGACGCGCGGTCCGGTGGGGCGCGGTTCGGTGGGCCGTGGTCCGGTGGGGCGCGTGGAGGTCGCCGTACGGGAGTGCGCCGAGCTGGGCGAGGGGCCCACCTGGGACGCGGCCGCGCGGCGGCTGATCTGGGTCGACATCCTGGGCTCCCGCGTCCACACCTACGCTCCGGAGAGCGGCCGCCGTACCGTCACGGCCACCGAGCAGCACGTCGGCGCGGCCAAGCCGCGGGCGGGCGGCGGACTGGTGGTCAACCTCCGGGACGGCGTGGGGCTCTACGGCGGGGGCGACGACGGGCGTGGCGACGGGGGCGCGGGCGTGGGCGGCGCGGCCTTCCGCTGGCTGGTCCACGACCCCGTCCCCGGGCGGCGCGGCAACGACGCTGCCGTCGCCCCCGACGGGGCGCTGTGGGCGGGCACGATGCGCTACGACGAGGCGGCCGGCGGCGGCACCCTCACCCGGATCGCCCCCGACGGGACCGCCGCCACCGTCTTCCCCGCCGTCGCCGTCAGCAACGGTACGGGCTGGAGCCCCGACGGCACCCTGATGTACTACATCGACAGCCCCACCCGCCGTATCGACGTGTGCCGCGTGACCGACGGCGGCGAACGGGTCACCGGTCGGCGGCCGTTGGCCACCGTCGAGCGCGGCGCCGGCTTCCCCGACGGCCTCACCGTCGACGCCGACGGCTGCGTCTGGGTCGCCCTCTGGGACGGCGCCGCGATCCGCCGCTACACCCCGGACGGCACCCTGGACAGGGTCGTCGAACTGCCCGTGCGCCGTCCCACCGCGTGCGCCTTCGGCGGCCCGGGGCTGCGGGACCTCTACGTCACCACCGCCCGCACGGGGCTGGCCCGCCCCGAGCCGCTCGCCGGTTCGCTCCTGGTGCTGCCGGACGCGGGACAGGGCCTGGAGGCCACCGCGTTCGGGGGCTGACACGCGACGGCAAGCGCTTGCTACGATCGCGCCTCGCGCTCCCACGAGGGCGACGGGCCCGCACGGGAAGGCGTCGCCCGCGGGGGCCCGGCCGAGCAGACGACATCACCGACGCAGGGCGCGACGACGCGCAGGGAGAGGCCGCCGTGGGGACACCCTCCGCCGACGAAGCCACGGAGTTCCGCGACTTCTTCGAGCGTCACTACGCCGAACTGGCCCGCCTCGCCCACCTGCTGACCGGTGAGGCCGACGCCGCCGACGACCTCGCCGCCGACGCCCTGCTCGCCCTCTGGCACCGCTGGGACCGCGTCCGGGCCGCCCAGCACCCCGCCGCCTACGCCCGGGGCGTCGTCGCCAACCTCGCCCGCAGCCGCGTCCGCAGCGCCGTCCGCGAACGCCGCCGCATCGCCCTGTTCTGGTCCCAGCACTCCCCGCACACCGATGGCCCGGACATACCGTCCGTCGTGGACGTCCAGGGCGCCCTGCGTACCCTGCCGTTCCGCAAACGCGCCTGCGTCGTGCTGCGCCACGCCTTCGACCTGTCCGAACGGGACACCGCCCTCTCCCTCGGGATCTCGGTCGGTACGGTGAAGAGCCAGACGTCCAAGGGTGTGGCCCAGCTCGAACGGCTCCTCGGCAACCGGGCCGCGACGCACCTCGTGGGCGAGACATGGACGAGTTGAAGCGCCGCCTGGGGGCAGTGGCCGGGGCGCATCACCCGGACCGCGCCCGCATCCACGCGCGCGTGGAGCGCGGCATGGCGGCCACCCGGTCTCCCGCCTGGGAGGGACCAGAGCGTCACCGCACAGCCCGCCGTCCCCCTCCGTGCCGAGGGGGCTGCCGACCCGCACAGCAACCGCTTCTGGGCCCAGAGCAACAGCACCCTGGCGGCCTCCCGGCCGCCTGGACGCTCGAACCGGGCCGCACCGCACCGGCGGGCCGCCACGTCTTCGCGGGCCGGTACAACCACGCCGAGGGCGCCCGCGCCGCCGACCGGGACCACTACACCGTCACCGCGACCGGCAGCGGAGGTGAACGGACCTCGCTGCGCGGCGACTTCGCCCCCTGGCCGCGCCATCCGCGTCCAAGAAGGCATCGGCCGGCGGCAACCCTTCCGGTGGCGGCGACGACCAGCAGGTGCAAGGTCTCACCCCCACACGAAGGAAACGGGACACATGAGTCAACGAGCCGCCGCACGGCCCGCACGCCCTGGACGGGCCCACCGCTCCACCCGGCGTACCGGCCGCCGCGTCATCGCCGCGCTCACCGGCGCGGTCGCCCTGACCGGAGCCGCCATCACCGCCGGCGTCACCCTCCCCACCGCCGGTGCCGCGGCCGCCTGGCCGGCCCCCAACGGCAGCAAGCCCGTCCCGGCGACCATCTCGGTGCCCGCCGGAACCCCGTACGACGGTGGCATGAAGCGGCACTACGGCACCGGAGACCTCGGCGACGGCGGACAGGACGAGGGCCAGGCCCCGCTGTTCAAGCTCGCGGACGGCGCCGTCCTGAAGAACGTCGTCCTCGGCTCCCCGGCCGCCGACGGCGTCCACTGCATGGGTAGCTGCACGCTCCAGAACGTCTGGTGGGAGGACGTCGGCGAGGACGCCGCCACGTTCAGGTCCAAGTCGGCCGGCGCCACCTACACGGTCACCGGCGGCGGCGCGAGGAAGGCGTCCGACAAGGTCTTCCAGTTCAACGGCGCGGGCAAGCTGACCATCACGGGCTTCCAGGCCTCCGACTTCGGCAAGCTGGTCCGTTCCTGCGGCAACTGCTCCACCCAGTACAAGCGCACCATCGTCGTCGACAACGTCGACGTGACCGCACCCGGTGGCAGCATCGCCGGGATCAACACCAACTACGGCGACACCGCCACCCTCCGCAACATCCGCATCCACGGCGACAGCAGCAAGAAGATCAAGCCGTGCGTACGCTTCACCGGCAACAACACCGGTGCCGAGCCGGTCCAGACGGGCAGTGGCCCCGACGGTACGTACTGCCGCTACACGGCGTCGGACATCACCTACGAGTGACGGCGCGGCCCCTGCCGGCCGGTGCCGCCCGGCCCGGCAGGGGCTCCGACGGTAATGTCCCGGTTCATGGCGGATTCGGATGTGCGGCAACCGGTGATCATCGAGGCGCCCTCGGTGCTGGGCCTGCGGCCCTCCGGCGTTCAGGACCTGCCGGCGGCGCTTCTCGGCGCCGGCCTCGCCGACCGCCTCGGAGCGGTACGGGCGGGACGCGTCGAACCGCCCCCGTACGACCCGAGGCGCGACGGCGACACCGGGGTGCTCAACCCGGACGGCATCGCGCGGTACTCCGCCGCCCTGGCAGACGCGGTCGGCGGCGCCCTCGACTCCGGCCGCTTCCCCGTCGTGCTCGGCGGCGACTGCACCGTCCTGCTCGGCAACCTCCTCGCGCTGCGCCGCCGCGGCCGGCCCGGACTGCTCTTCCTGGACGGTCACACCGACTTCTACCAGCCGGCGGCGGAACCGGCCGGCGAGGCGGCGTCGATGGAACTCGCCCTCGCCACCGGCCGGGGGCCGCGGTCCCTCACCGACCTCGAAGGCCGTGGGCCGCTGCTGCGGGACGAGGACGTCGTCGCCCTCGGCTTCCGGGACGCGGAGGAATCCGCCGCGGCCGGGATGCAGCCCCTCCCGCCCGGGCTGTGCGCCATCGACCTCGACGGCGTACGGGCGATGGGCGCCGCCGCGGCGGCACGCCGGGCGGTCGACCGGCTCGCCGGAGGCGGCAACGACGGCTACTGGGTCCACCTCGACGCCGACGTCCTGGACGACGCGGTCATGCCCGCCGTCGACTACCGGCTGCCCGGCGGGCTGAGCTGGGCGGAACTCGAAACCGTGCTGCGGACGGCGCTCGCCGACGAACGGGCCCGGGGGCTCGGCGTCACCATCTTCAACCCCCGCCTCGATCCCGACGGCCGCATCGCCGCCCGCCTGACCGAGTGCCTCGCCCGGGGACTTGCGGCCGGCACCGCCGCACACACGTGACTGGTGGTCAGCGGGTGGGCCGCGGTGGGGGCAGCACCACCGGAGGGGCGGGTGTGTGCACCATGGCCCGGAGGCAGTGGCGTTCTTTAGCGTGTGATCACCAATCCGGAGGGATCACACATGTTCGACGCCGCCCTGTCCCCGCTCGTCCGCAAAGTCGCGCTGGTGGTCGCGACGTCCGCCCTCGCGTTATCCACGGCGGTCACCCCGGCATCCGGCGCGCCCGGGTATGGCCGGGCGGAGTTGCGAAGGGACCTGGACGCCATCCGGGAGACCGGAGTGGTCGGTGTTCAGGCCCAGGTCACCACCGACCACCGGCGGATCCACGCCCGCAGCGGAACAGCCGTGCTCGGCACCTCGCGCCCGGTGCCGTACGGGGGCCACTTCCGGATCGGCAGCAACACCAAGACGTTCATCGCCACGGTCATCCTGCAACTGGCGGCCGAGAAGCGGCTGTCACTGGAGGACCCGGTGGACCGGTGGCTGCCGGGAGTGGTGCGCGGCAACGGAAACGACGGACGGAGGATCACCGTACGCCAGTTGCTCCAGCACACCAGCGGCCTGCCCAACTACACCGACGGCATGGCGAAGGACTTCCTGGACGAGCGGGAGTTTCTCCGGCAGCGGCACAGGACGTACACGCCGGCCGGGCTCGTCGCCCTCGCGCTGCGCCACCAGCCGCTCTTCCCGCCCGGCACCGGGCACTCCTACTCCAACACCAATTTCCTGCTCGCCGGCATGATCGTGGAGAGGGTCACCGGGGAGTCCTGGCGCGGCCAGGTCCATCGCCGGATCATCGCACCCCTGGGCATGCGCCACACCTTCACCCCGGGCGTCTCCGCCTCGCTGCCGTCACCCCATGCCGAGGGGTACACGCGCGAGAAGGCCACCGGCCGGCTGTTCAACAGCACCGAACAGAACCCCAGTTGGGCCGAGTCGGCCGGCGAGATCATATCGACCACCGAAGACCTCACCACCTTCTGGCGGGCCCTGCTCGGCCACCGCCTCCTCCCGCCCGCCCAGCTCCGGACCATGCTGACCACCGTCCCGACGGACCGGCCCGGGGAGGAGGCAGGGCTCGGTATCTTCCGGCACCGCCTCACGTGCGGCGGCTGGTACTACGCGCACTCCGGCGGAACACCCGGGTACATCACCAACAACGGTGTCACCGCCGACGGCAGGGTCAGTGTGGTGATCTCGTCGAGCACGCTCACGGAACAACAGGACGCCCGGGCCGAGGCGGCGGTCGACCACGCGCTGTGCGCCCTGCGCGGCGGCGCCGACCGTTCCGGAGGGTGACAATGAGCCGGTGACGAAGGGTTCCGGGAGAGTCGGTTCGGCGGCGGGCGGTTGGATGACGGAAGGGCCGGAGGCGGAGGGCGCGGCGGCGGCGGACAGCCCCCCGGTGGGGAGTTCCGCGGTGGGGAGTTCCACGGTGGGGGGTTCGGTGACGTCCCGCTACCGGGTGCTCGGGTCGACGCGGGTGCTGCGCCCCGACGGGACGGAGGTCCCGGTCGCCGGGGCGCGGTTGCGGGCGCTGCTCACCGCGCTGGCGGCGGCCGGCGGGCGGGCCGTGCCGGTGGGGCACCTGGCCGCGCAGATGTGGACCGTCACCCCGCCCGCCGACGAGACGGCCGCCTTGCAGGCCCTCGTCGGACGGCTGCGCCGGGCGCTGGGGCCCGGTGCGCTCGCCTCCGTACCGGGCGGGTACCGGCTGGACGTCCGGCCCGAGGACGTCGACCTGTTCCGCTTCGAGCGGCTCGCCGCCGACGGTGCCGCCGCGCTCCGGGGCGGCGACCCGGCGACCGCGGCCCGGCTGCTGGACGAGGCGCTGGACCTGTGGCGCGGGCCCGCCCTTGCCGACCTGCCCGGGCGGGACGGCGACCCCCTCGCCGTACGGGCCGAGCGCCGCCGCACCGAGGCGCGCCGGGACCGGCTCGCCGCCGAGGTCGCGCTCGGCCGCGCCGAGGGCGCCCTGCCGGGCCTCGCCGAACTGGCCGCCGAGCAGCCGCTCGACGAGCCGCTGGCCGCGCTGCGCATCCGGGCGCTGCGATCGGCCGGCCGCCCCGCCGAGGCACTGGCCGCGTACGAGGAGGTGCGGACCCGCCTCGCCACCCGGCTCGGCACCGACCCGGGGCCGGAGCTCAAGGCGCTGCACGCCGAACTGCTCGCGCCGGACACGGCACCCGAACGCCCCCGGGCCGCCCGCCCCACCCCCGGTAACCTCCGGGCCCGGCTCACCTCCTTCGTCGGGCGCGCCGATGACCTGGCCGCCCTCACGGCGGCGGTCCGCGAACGGCGGCTGGTCACCCTGCTCGGGCCCGGGGGCGTCGGCAAGACCCGCCTGGCGCTGGAGGCGGCCGAGGCCGTGGCGGACGCCTGGCCCGACGGCACCTGGGTCGCCGAACTCGGTCCCGTACGCGACGAGGCCGGCGTCCCCGAGGCCGTGCTGAACGCCCTCCGGGCCCGCGAACCGCTGCGCTGGGGCGCCGAGACCCCGGCCCGCGACCCGGTCGGCCACCTCGTGGACCACTGCGCCCGGCGCCGCCTCCTGATCGTCCTCGACAACTGCGAGCACCTCGCCGGCGCGGCGGCCGCCCTCGCCGAGACGCTGCTCGCCGACTGCCCCGGCGTCACCGTCCTCGCCACCAGCCGCGAACCGCTCGGCGCCCCCGGCGAAAGCGTTCACCCCGTCGAGCCCCTGCCCCGGGACGCGGCGCTCCAGTTGCTCGCCGACCGGGGCGCGTCCGCCCGCCCCGGCTTCCGCACCGACGACGACCCGGAGGCGTGCGCCGAGATCTGCCGCCGTCTCGACGGGCTGCCGCTCGCCATCGAACTGGCCGCCGCCCGGCTGCGCGCCCTCACCCCCCGCCAGATCGCCGGCCGGCTTGACGACCGCTTCCGCCTCCTCGACCGGGGCAGCCGCACCGCGCTGCCCCGCCAGCAGACCCTCCGCGCGGTCGTCGACTGGTCCTGGGACCTGCTCGATGAGCCCGAGCGCGCGGTCCTCGGGAAACTGTCGGTCTTCTCCGGCGGCTGCTCCCTGGCGCAGGCCGAGGAGGTCTGCGCCGAACCGGACACGCTCGGCCGCCTCACCTCGCTGGTCGACAAGTCGCTCGTCGTCGCCACCCCCTCACCGGCCGGGGACGGGATGCGTTACCGGCTCCTGGAGACCGTCGCCGACTACGCGGCCGAGCGGCTCGCCGAGGCGGGGGAGCACGAGCGCACGGCCCGCCGCCACCTGGCCGCCGTCCGCGAGCTGGTCCGAACCGCCGACCGTGAACTGCGCGGCCCGCGCCAGACCGCCTGGCTGGAGACGCTCGACACCGAGCACGACAACATCCGCGCCGCCCTGCGCACCGCCGTCGACCTGGGGGAGGAGCAGGAAGGACTGTGCCTGGCCCTGTCCATGAGCTGGTTCTGGCAGTTGCGCGGCCACCTCGGCGACGCCCGCACCTGGCCGTCGGCCGTCGCCGCGCTCGGCCCCGACCCGTTCGTGCCGCCCGAGGGCCACGCCGTGCGCCCCGCCGTGCCGCTGCCCGGAGGGTGCACCGACACGCCGCCGCCGTGGCCCGAGGAACGGGTGTGGGAGGCGCGGCGCGGCGTCCGGCTGATGGGGCTGGCCGCCGACGGCAGCCAGGGCGCCGGCCGCCCGTATCTGGAGGCGGTCGCCGACGCGTACCGCCCCGGTATGCCGCAGAACGGCCGCCAGCCGGGCGCCATGTGGTTCTTCGTCCGGCTGATGCTCGGCGAGTTCGACGGCCTCGGCCGGACGATGGACGCGTACGTGACGTGCTCCCGGGAGTACGGCGACGACGCTGATCTCGGGTTCGCCCTGCTGATGCGGGCCAGGCTGGTGCCGGACGCTGAAGGCGACGCCACCGAGGCGCTGGAACGGTTCGAGAAGGCCGGTGATTCCTGGGGTGTCGCCGAGGCGCTGTCGGCCCGGGGCGAGGCGCACGACCGGGCGGGCAGGTACGCCGAGGCCGCCCGGGATTTCGAGCGGGCCATGGAGGGCGCCGAACGGATCGGGGCGCGCGGCCAGGTGGCGGTCTTCCGGGCCCGGCTGGCGTCCGTCCGGCTGCGTACCGTGACCGGCCCGGCGGAGCGCGACGGGGCCGAGCGCCTGCTGCTGGAGGCGGCCGAGGACGCGGCGCGCTTCGGCGTGGAGGCGGTCAGTACCGCCCGGCTGCTGCTCACCCAGCACTACGGCCGGACCGGGCGGGTCGACCTCGCCCGACGCCAACTGGCGACGGCTCACGAGGAGTTGACGCCCGGTACGGCCGAGATGTTCACCGGGATGCTGCTCGGCCTGCACGGCTGGCTGGACTGCCTCGACGGCGACCACGGGCGCGCCCGGGAACGTCTGGCGGCGGCCGTCCGCAGCCTGGAGGGCCTGGCGTACCTGGTCGCCCCGCACCTGATCCTCACCCAGTTCCCCACCGCCGCTTGGGCCATGGCCCACCAGGGCGACCCGCACGACGGGGCGCGGCTGCTCGGCGCGTACGACCGGCACACCGACGGTCCCGCCGGTACGGGCTTCCGCCAGTTGTCAGCCGACGCGGAGGCCGAGATCAGAACCCGCGCCGAGGCCGAACTGCGCGCGGTCCTGGACGACCGGGCCTACACCCGCGCCCACGCCGAGGGAAGCGCCCTCCCGCTCCGGGCCGCCGCCGCGCTCGTACGCTGACGCCCCGCGCGGGCGGCGGGCGGGCCGCCTCGCGGGCCAGGCGAAGCTGGCGACCGCCCCCTCGCTGTGCGCGACGAGCCCCATGCGGAGGGTGATGCGCGGCCGTGCCCCCGCCGCCGCACCCACCCGAATGGTGTAGGGGATGCGATCCGGGTACCCGGCGACGACAATGACTTCAGGACAAGCAAGGAGGCGGCATGAACGCTGAGCCCGATTCGACCTCCAAGCGAGAGGGCGTCACGCCCGACAGGCTTCTGCACAGCGGCGCCGAAGGCGAATTCAACGCGGAAGACCTGGTGCTCGCTTCAGGACGTGACGTCAACCCCAAGAACCTGGCCTGGGCTGAACGCAGGCTGGCCGAGAAGGGCAAGGCCGCCCTCGACGAACTCCTCCCCTGACCCACTCAGCGCACGGGCCACGCGACCACCACCGTGCCGCGTGGCCCTGGCGCCTGCCGCTTCACCCCCGCCGCCGTGCCCGGCCCGCCCCCACCGCCGGCAGCGGGCCGCGCAGTGACGAGCGGCCGGCGTCCCAGGCCGTGAGCACCCGGTTCTCCCAGAGCTCGTCCAGCCAGACCGTGGCCCGGATGCCGAACGCCACGTCGGCGGCCAGGTCCGGCTCCCGGTCCAGCAGGTCGCCCAGGACGTCGCGGCGCATCACCTGCTCGTGGACCGCGTCCGCCTCGATGTGCTCCGTGAAGAACCGGACACACCGCTCCTCGGCCCCCAGCCGCTCCAGCGCCTTCGCCATCCGCCGGGCACCCGGCGGCGAGGTGATCTCCAGCACCGCGAAGTTCCCCGCCGCCGCGCCCCGCAGGGAGCGGTGCAGCCCGAACAGCGACATCACGTTCACCGTGGCCAGCGTGGTGGCCGGGGCGAGATCCAGATAGCGGCCGTACGAGGGGTCCAGCCCGGCCCCGTCCATCAGGTCCGCGAACAGCCGCGCGTGCACCCGTTCACCCCGCCCGGCGCCGAACTCGTCGTACGCCACCGCCACCAGTGACGCCTTGGCCTGCCCCTCCAGGCGCGGGATCAGCCACGCCTGCGGATCGGACTCCTTGAGCTGGTACAGCGAGCGGTGCACCAGGTACTCCCGCATCAGCTCCCAGGTCCCGTGGTCCATCAGCCGGTGCGACACCCCGTGACCGTCGACGGGCTCGACGAGCAGCGGGGCGAGTGCCGCCGCGACGTCGTCACCACCGGGCACCGCCTCGCGCAGGGCGCCCAGGAACGCCTCCTCCATCGGGCGGCGCAGCCCCAGCAGACCGGCGTCCCACTCCCGCTCGGCGGCGACGCCCTCCAGGTCCCGGTAGTGGGGCTCGTACGACAGGTACAGCGCGAGCTGGAGGTCCTCGCCCAGCGGGTCGGCGCCGGCCACGGTCACCTCCGGGGCCAGTCCGCCCCGCAGCACGCGCAGCACCGCCGCCGACAGCGGGCCCCGTTCCTCCGGCAGGGGACCCGGACGCGGGGAAACCGGGCCCTGGGCACCCGCGCGCGGGGCATCCGGGCGCCCGGAAGTCGTGCCCAGGGGAGCCGGGCGCGGGGCAGCGGCCGACGTCATTCGTACTCCTCCTCGTCGATGTGCTCCTCGTCCATCCGATCCACGTCCATCTGCTCCAGCGGCCGCAGCGCCGGACCCTGGACCACCTTGCCGTCCACGTCGAACCGCGAGCCGTGGCACGGGCACTCCCACGCGCACTCCTCGTCGTTGAAGTGGACGATGCACCCCAGGTGCGTACAGCGCGCCGACACCGCGTGCAGTGAGCCCGCCGCGTCCCGGTGCACCGCGAGCCGCCGCCCCCCGACCCGGACGACCGCTCCGCCGCCCCGGGGGATGTCGGCCGTCGAGTCGGCGTGCGCGCCCGGCAGCCGGTCGCCGATGAAGTGCTTGCCCACCTGCGCCTGGAGCCGCAGCATCGCGGGCGCCTCGCGCACCGGATGCAGCCGCACCGGGTCGTACAGGCTCGTCCAGGCGGGCTCGCGGCCCCGGATCCGGGACGCGATCAGATCGCCCGCCATCACCCCGTTGCTCATGCCCCACCCGGCGAAACCGGTCGCCACGTACGCGTGCCGGGACCCGGCGTGCAGCCGCCCCACGTACGGCACCCGGTCGGTCGTGACGTTGTCCTGCGTCGCCCAGCGGTGGGTGAGCTCGACGCCCTCGAAGCGCTCCCGCGCCCAGGAGGAGAGCTTCTCGTAGTGCCTCCCGACCTCGCCCTCGTCGACCGTGCCGGGCGTGAACTTCTCACCCGTGACGATGAGCATCCGCCGCCCCTCCTCGCCGTACGGCGCCGTCCGCACCGACCGCGTGTTGTCCTCCCACGTCAGGAACATCCCGCCCGGGTCCTGCGCGTCCGGAATCGGCCCGGCCACGACCAGTTCCCGCTTCGGTTCCAGCCGGGTGAACAGCAGCGCCCGGTCGAAGACGGGGTAATGGGTGGCGATGACGACGTCACGCGCCTTGATCGTGTGCCCGGTGCTCGTGGTCAGCTCGCACGGCGAGCCCTCCTGGAGACGCGTCACCCGGGTCCGCTCGAAGATCCGCCCGCCCAGCACCTCCAGGTCGGCCGCGAGCCCCAGCAGGTACTTGCGCGGATGGAACTGCGCCTGGTTCTCCACCCTGACCGCGCCCACCACCGGGAACGGCAGCGGCACGTCGGTCTCGTACGAGGCCTCCAGCCCCGCCGCCCTGGCCGCCTCCGCCTCCGCGCGCAGTTGGTCCGCCTTCGCCGGATCCTCCGTGTACGTGTAGGCGGGCAGCCGTTCCAGGTCGCAGTCGATGCCCAGCTCCTCGCTCACCTCCGCCACGTGGTCGATGGCGATCTGCTGTGAATGGGCGTACAGCCGGGCGGCCCGGGCGCCGTGGATGCGGGCGACGTCCGCGTACACCAGGCCGTGCAGCGCCGACAGCTTCGCCGTGGTGTGGCCGGTCACGCCCGACGCGACGCGGTCCGCCTCCAGCAGCACCACCGGATGCCCGGCGCGGGCCACCTCCCACGCCGTACAGAGCCCGGCGATGCCGCCGCCCACCACGGCCACCTCGGTCTCCACCGGACCGTCCACGGCCGGCCGGGCGGGCCCCGGGGCGTACTCCATCCACAGAGAACCGGAACCGGACTCAAAGCTCATCGCTCACTCCTCACACACCTCACACACCGAACACCGGCGTTTCGCCGGGGAAAGTCCGAGGTACCCGCTGGCCATGCGTCTACTCAGACCGCGCGGCGTGTACGCGCCCCAGGAGGACACGGAACTGCTCGCCCAGGCCGCCCGCGATGAGCTGCGCACCCTCCGCTCCCAGCCCCGCGTCGAGGTGCTCGACGTGGGAACCGGAACCGGCGCGCTGGCGCTGTTGGCGGCGGAGTGCGGAGCGGCCCGCGTGACCGCCGTCGACATCTCCTGGCGCGCCGTGCTCGCCGCCCGGTACAACGCCTGGCGCCTCGGCCTGCCGGTCGTCGTCCGGCACGGCGACCTGACGGAGCCCGTCGAGGGCGACCGTTTCGACCTGATCCTGTCGAACCCGCCGTACGTGCTGTCCCCAAGACCCGCCCGCGGGACGGAGCGGACCTGGAACGCGGGCGCGGACGGGCGCCGGATCCTCGACCGGATCTGCGCGCGGGCGCCGGACCTGCTGCGGGACTCGGGGGTCCTGTTGCTGGTGCAGTCGGCGCTGTGCGGTGTGGACGCCACGCTGGACACACTGCGGGACCGGGGCCTTTCGGCGCGCGTCGAGCTGCGCAGCACGATCCCTTTCGGGCCGGTGATGGCGCGGCACGCGAAGTGGCTGGAGGAGCGCGGGCTGATCGCGCCCGACGAGCGCAAGGAAGACCTGGTGGTGATCCGTGCGCAGCGAGTCTGAACGCACCGCCGAACGGGTGGTGATCGACCCGGAGGGGCCGATGCTGCTGGAGGGGCCCGTCGAGATCCGGCTGCCGGACGGCACGACGGCGTACTCGGAGCGCTTCATGGTCGCGGTGTGCACCTGCCGCCGCAGCCGCCGCTACCCGTGGTGCGACACCAGCCACCGGCGCCGCACCCGCCCGGACGGCCCGCCGGACGGCCGGGCGGACGGCCGGGCGGACGGTCTGGCCGAGAACCGGGCCGGGCACCGGGACGAGGACCCGGCGGAGGATTGAAAGGCGCCTGCCTGCGCACTCGTACGGCATGACCCACCCGAACCCGAACCCCGACCCGGATCCTGATCCGGAGCGCACCCCGGGTCTCGACGCCGGTGGCGGCGTCCCGCCGGGCGACACGCCGCCCGCGGAATCGAGCATGTCCGGGGCCGGGCCGAGGGAGACGCACAACCCGCCGACCGGCTGGGCGAAGGCACCGATGGTGCTGATCCTGCTGGTCGTCGCCCTCGTGGCGGCGCTGTTCGTCGCGATGGCCATCGTGATCGCACTCTGAAGGGAGCTCGAAGCATGACAACCGCACGTCAGCTCATGACCAAGGGCGTCGACTGCGTCGGCGAGAACGACACCGTCCTCCAGGCCGCCGAGATGATGAAGCAGCTCGGGGTGGGGGCGATGCCGATCTGCGGCTCGGACGACAAGCTCAAGGGCATGCTGACCGACCGCGACATCGTGGTGAAGGCGCTGGGCGCCGGCAAGGACCCGGAGACCACGACGGCGGGCGAGCTCGCGCAGGGCCAGGTCGTGTACGTGGACGCGGACGACGACGCTCAGATGGTGCTGCGCAAGATGTCGGAGCACAAGGTGCGCAGGCTTCCGGTGATCGACAACCACCGCCTGGTCGGCATGATCGCCCAGGCAGATGTCGCCCGAGCGCTCCCCGACCCCCAGGTCGGCGACCTCCTGGAAGCCCTCTCCACCGACTGACCTCCCGCCACCGGAGCGCCTTCGCCCCCGCCCCGCGCACCACGCGGGGCGGGGGCGGTGCGTGCGCGCTCAGCTCATGGGACGGCGCTTAACGGGCAGCGCTCATGGCGCTCAGAGGCAGCGCTTATGAGGCAGCGCTCATGACACAGCCCCGCCACCGTGGCGGGGCTGTGTCGGTGGCGGGGCTGTGCGCGCCGGTACGGCGCCTCCGCGCGCCGCCGGGTCACGTGCCGCGTTCGCCCTTCGGGCCGCGGCCGCGTTCGGTCCTGGGCCCCTTGGAGCGGAGGCCCTCGTCCTCCTGGAGCGTCGCGTTGGCCTCCCTGTTCGCGTCCTGGTCGGACACGCCCCGGTTCTCCTCGTCCTTGCGGGTGCGAGCGCGCCGGACGTCGTACTTCTTGCTGCCTGGCTCGGGCATGTGCGATCACCTCCGGCGTGACCGGGTACCCACCGCGCCCGCCGGGAACCACGTCGCGGGCCTTCCGGATTACTGGAACAGGTTCTACTCTGTGCCCGCCGCAGGGACTGGCCGCGACACCGCGACGCCTGGAGGGGCCGTGCACCTCGAATACACACCGGAGCAGCACCGGCTGCGCGCCGAACTGCGCGCCTACTTCGCCGAGCTCGTACCCGAAGGCGCCCACCCGGGCGACGCCGACCCGACCGCCCGCAAGCGGTTCTACCGCGCCACCATCCGCCGCCTCGGCGCCGACCGCTGGCTGGGCGTGGGGTGGCCCAAGGAGTACGGCGGGCGCGGGCTGACGCCCATGGAGCAGTTCATCTTCTTCGACGAGGCCGCCCAGGCGGGCGTACCGCTGCCGCTCATGGCGCTCAACACCGTCGGCCCCACGATCATGCGGTTCGGCACCGACGAGCAAAAGGCGTACTTCCTGCCCCGCATCCTCTCCGGCGAGATCGACTTCGCCATCGGCTACAGCGAACCCGACGCCGGCACCGACCTCGCCGCGCTGCGGACGAAGGCGGTCCGGGAGGGCGACGAGTACGTCGTCAACGGCCAGAAGATCTGGACCACCAACGGGGACACCGCCGACTGGGTGTGGCTCGCCGTCCGCACGGACCCCGACGCCCCGCCCCACAAGGGCATCACCATGCTCCTGGTCCCGACCTCCGACCCCGGCTACTCCTGCACCCTCATCAACACGCTCGCCGGCCACGACACCACCGCGAGCTACTACGAGAACGTCCGCGTCCCCGTCTCGCACCGGATCGGCGAGGAGAACAAGGGCTGGCGGCTGATCACCAACCAGCTCAACCACGAACGCGTCACGCTCGCCGCACACGGCACGATGGCCATCAGGGCCCTGCACGACGTGCAGCGCTGGGCCGCCGGGACGAAACTCGCCGACGGCCGCCGCGTCATCGACCTCGGCTGGGTCAGGAAACGCCTCGCGCAGACCCATACGAAGCTCGACGCGATGAAGCTGCTCAACTGGCAGATGGTCACCGCGCTCCAGCACGGCACCCTGACCCCCCAGGACGCCTCCGCCGTCAAGGTGTACGGCTCCGAGGCCCGCCGCGACGCCTACGCCTGGCTGATGGAGGTCGTCGGCTCGGCCGCCCCGCTCAAGGAGGGCTCGGCCGGCGCGGTCCTCCACGGCGAACTGGAGCGCGGCTACCGCTCCGCGGTGATCTTCACCTTCGGCGGCGGCAACAACGAGATCCAGCGCGAGATCATCTCCTGGATCGGCCTCGGCATGCCCCGGGTACGGCGGTGAACCCACCGCTCCGCTGCCCCTCCCGTATCCGCCCGTAACTACCGTCCCAGCGCTCCTCGAAGCCGTTATCGGTCCGTCGCCCGACACCCGTCCTGCCCCGTACAAACTCCGCAGACGGGCAGCCATACTGGACGGGCCGGGGAGGGCGTAGCGGGGGCGACGGGCAGAGCGACGCGCGCGGCGAGCGCGGAGCGACGGGGACTCGACGGGGGCGAGGGCACGCGATGGGGGACACCAGGCTGCTCCAGGGCCGTTACCGGCTGGAGGAGTTGATCGGACGCGGCGGCATGGGCGAGGTGTGGCGCGCCACCGACGAATCGCTCGGCCGCCGCGTGGCGGTCAAATGCCTCAAGCCGCTCGGACCGCAGCAGGACCCGAACTTCATCCGGGTGCTGCGCGAGCGCTTCCGCCGCGAGGCGCGCGTCGCGGCGGCGCTCCAGCACCGCGGCGTCACGGTCGTCCATGACTTCGGCGAGTCCGACGGCCTGCTCCACCTGGTGATGGAGTTCCTCGAAGGCCGCAACCTCAGCCAGCTCCTGGAGGACAACAAGCAGCACCCGCTGCCCGTCCACGACGTCATCGACATCGCCGGGCAGATCGCCGACGCGCTCGCCTACACCCACCGGCAGGGCATCGTCCACCGGGACCTCAAGCCCGCCAACATCATGCGGCTCGGCGACGGCACCGTGAAGATCTGCGACTTCGGCATCGCCCGCCTCGGCGCCGACATCGGATTCACCTCCCGGCTCACCGGCACCGGCATCGCCATGGGCACCCCGCACTACATGTCGCCCGAGCAGATCAGCGGCGGCCACGTCGACCACCGCAGCGACCTGTACTCACTGGGCTGCGTCCTGTACGAGATCGCCACCGGCGTCCCGCCCTTCGACCTGGACGACGCCTGGGGAATCCTCGTGGGCCACCGCGACACCCCGCCCGAGCCGCCGCGCAACCACCGCGCGGAGCTCCCCGAGTTCTTCGAGCGCCTCGTCCTCGACCTGCTCGCCAAGACCCCCGACGGCCGCCCCGACGATGCCGCCGACCTCGTCCGCCGCATCACCGCAGCGCGCCCCGCCCCGGCCACGGTGCTCCACGCCCCTTACCCCCTCGCCCCCGCCCACCCGCGCGCCCACCACCGTCTCCCGTCCTGGACCCGCGGCATGACCACCGGTCACAAGGCGGTCGGCACCAGCCTGCTGCACGCCACCCCGCTGCCCGACCCGTCGGCCGGCCTCACCGGCGAGTGGACCACCTCCACCAACCCGCGCCGCGCCGCCGTACCCACACCCTCCCTCCCGCCACCCCCGGCCGGCGTCCCCGCCCACCTCTCCCACCTCGCCGACCTCGCGGGCCGGCACAGCACCGGCCTGCGCCTCGGCAGCCTGGGCCGCTGGGAGGAGGCGGGGGAGGTGCACCGCGCGGTCGCCGCCGAACGGGAGCGCACCTTGGGCGCCGACCACCCCGACACGCTCACCAGCCGTTACGAGGCCGGCTTCGCGCTTAGCAGGAGCGGCCGCGACGCCGACGCGGTGCGCGAGTTCGGCCGCGCCGTCGAGGGCCGGGCCCGGGTGCTCGGCCCCGACCACCCCGACACCCTGACGGCCCGCCAGGAGATGGCGTTCGTCCTGGGCCGGCTCGGGCGCCACGACGAGGCCCACCAGGTGTACACCTCGGTCCTGGAGGCCCGCACCCGCACCCTGGGCGCCGACCACCCCGACACCCTGCGGTGCCGCCACAACCTGGCGTTCAACCTCGGCCGGCTCGGGCGCCTGGAGGAGGCCCACCGCATGGCGTGCGAGGTGGCCGCCGCCCGCGCCCGGCTGCTGGGGCCCGACCACCCCGACACCCTGGTCACCCGGTACGAGGTGGCGTACGCGCTCGGCCGGCTCGGGCGGTGGACCGAGGCGCTGCGCACCTACCGGGACGTCGCCGCCGCGCGCGCCCACGTCCTCGGCCCCGACCACCCCGACACCCTCGCCGCCCGCTACGAGGTGGGGATAAGCCTCGGCAGACTCGGCCGCGGCCCCGAGGCGCTGGAGCTGTTCCGCGACCTGGTCGACGCCCGCACCCGCGCGCACGGGCCGGACGACCCCGAGACGCTGCGCGCCCGGCACGGCCTGGGCGTCAACCTCGGCCGGCTCGGCCGCTGGCAGGAGGCGCTCGCCCAGGCCCGCGAGGTGTGCGCGATCCGCGAGCGGGTGCTCGGCCCCGACCACCCCGACACGCTGGTCAGCCGCCGGGAGGTCGCCGTGGGGCTCGGCTGGCTCGGCCGCTGGGTGGAGGCGCTCTCCGTCTACCAGCGGGTCGCCGAGGCCCGGGACCGGGTGCTCGGCACCACCCACCCGGACGCCCTGGCCAGCCGTGACGACGAGGCGCAGTGCCTCCAGCAGCTCGGCCGCCGGACCGAGGCCGCCGAGCTGTACCGGCGGGTGGCCGAACTGCGCCGGCAACGCGGCGGGCACTGGAACACCCGTAGGGGCGCGTGTTACGAAGGGCCATGACCGCACCCCGCTCGTACGACGCCGTCATCGTCGGCGGCGGCCACAACGGACTGGTCGCCGCCGCCTACCTCGCCCGCGCCGGGCGCTCCGTCCTCGTCCTGGAACGCCTGCCCGGCACCGGCGGGGCCGCCGTCTCCACCCGTCCCTTCCCCGGCGTGGAAGCCCGGCTCTCGCGCTACTCCTACCTGGTGTCCCTGCTCCCGCCGAAGATCGTGCGGGACCTGGGCCTGCGGTTCGCCGTCGCCAGGCGCACCATCTCCTCGTACACCCCGGTCGAGCGCGGCGGACGTGCCGCCGGCCTGCTGGTCGGCGGGGAGCGGACCCGCGAGTCGTTCGCCGGGCTCACCGGCTCGGACGCCGAGTACGCGGCCTGGCGGCGGTTCTACGCGAAGACCGGACACGTCGCCGAACGTGTCTTCCCCACCCTCACCGAGCCCCTGCCCACCCGCGAGGCCCTGCGCGCCCGGATCGCGGACGACGAGGCGTGGCGGATGCTGTTCGAGGAGCCCGTCGGCGTCGCCATCGAGGAGTACTTCGCCGACGACCTCGTGCGCGGCGTGGTGCTCACCGACGCGCTGATCGGCACGTTCGCCGACGCCCACGACCCGTCACTGGTCCAGAACCGCTGCTTCCTCTACCACGTGATCGGTGGCGGGACGGGGGAGTGGAACGTGCCCGTCGGCGGCATGGGCGCCCTCACCGGCGCCCTCGCGGACGCCGCCCGCTCGGCCGGCGCCGAGATCCGCACCGGTCACGAGGCGACCCGGATCGGGACCGACGGCCACCACGCCGAGGTCACCTTCCGCACGGCCGACGGGGAGGGCACCGTCGCCGCCCGGCACGTCCTGGTCGGGGCGTCGCCGCACACGCTGGCCGCCCTGCTGGGCGAGGACGCCCCGCCGCCCGCCGAGGGCGCCCAGCTCAAGGTCAACATGCTGCTGAAGCGGCTGCCCCGGCTGCGCGACCGGTCCGTCGACCCGCGTGACGCGTTCGCCGGGACGTTCCACGTGTCCGAGGGGTACGGGCAGCTCGCCGCCGCGTACCGGGAGGCGGCGGCCGGCCGGCTGCCGAGCGCCCCGCCCTCGGAGATCTACTGCCACTCCGTGAGCGACCCGTCGATCCTGGGCCCGGACCTCGCCGCCCGGGGGTACCAGACGCTGACGCTCTTCGGCCTGCACGCCCCGGCACGGCTCTTCGCCGCCGACAACGACACCGCCCGCGCCGCCCTCCTCAAGGCCACCCTCGCCGAACTGGACGCCCATCTGGACGAACCGCTCGCCGACTGTCTGGCCACCGACGCCGAAGGCCGCCCCTGTATCGAGGCCAAGACCCCGCTCGACCTGGAACGGGACCTGCGACTGCCCGGCGGCCACATCTTCCACGGCGACCTCGCCTTCCCGTACGCCGGCGACGGCACCGACGGCACCGGCCGGTGGGGCGTGGAGACCGCGCACGCCAACGTGCTGCTCTGCGGGGCGGGCGCGGTGCGCGGCGGCGGCGTCAGCGGCATTCCGGGCCACAACGCCGCCATGGCGGTGCTGGGCCACTGAGCCGCCGCGGCCGGACGGTGGACGACACGCGGATGGGCGCCACCGGGGCGCCCATCCGTGTACCGCTCGGTACCGCTCGTGATCAGCCGACGTCCCAGCAGGTGGCGTCGTGGTGCTTGACCTTGACGTGGCCCGCCTTCACGTGGCCGCCGGACCCCCAGCAGCCTTCAACGTCCTTGTCGTGGGCGGCGGCGGGGGCCGCAGCCATGAAGCCGACGGCCAGCAGGCCGGCCAGAACGAGCGAGATGCGCCGAAGCATGAGTTTCTCCTTCGAGTTGGGGACTCGAGACGACTGTTAATCAGCCGCCGCTCCGGCGCACGCCGAGTCGCGCGGGCGGGTGGTGCGGGCGGGTGGTGCCACCGCCCGCGCCGCGTCCGGCGGGGGAGGGAGAAACGCCCGTCCCCGGCGGCCGTGGGAACACGGCGGCCGGGGACGGGAAGGCTTGTCGCTGGTCCTGACAGGCCGGGTCACGTCCGGTCAGGGACGTCAGGTCCGGGTCGGCGGCTCCTGGTTCGGGTCGCCGCCGAACTCGTTCTTGAGCCGCTCCTGGCCGGTGTCCACCTGACCGCTGTACTTGCCCTGGGTCCTCTTGTCGACGTAGTCGCCGGCCTTGTCGATGCCTTGGCCGGCCTTGTCCTCGTGGCCCTTGAGCATCTGCTTGAGCTTGTCCATCACGGACATGGGTCATCCTCTCCTCGCAGAGTGCCCCCCGCCCCTCAGTTTCGCTCGCCCGTACGAAACCCGCATCCGCACCACCCTGACCAGTCAGTTCGCCGAGGCGACCCACCCCTGCGCCTCGATACGGGACCTGTCCCCCGGCCGCGTCTCGTCGAACAGGGTCCGGGAGCCGTCCTGGACGCGGAGGGCGTCCACGTACGCCCCCCGCCCGACGTAGAGCCGGTCGGTCGCGTACCGCCAGCGAAGCCGCACCGGCGTGCCCCGCCACCCGGAGAGGTCCGCCTCCAGCCGGTGCCAGACCCGGCCCGACCAGCCGCTCACCGACCCGGCCGGGTGCGGCGCCGGCTCCTGCCCGTGCCCGTCCCCACGCCTTTTCCCGTGCCGTACGGTCACGAACGGTACCGGCCGCCAGGTCGCGCCCCCGTCCCCGGACGCCTCCAGGAACAGGGCGTCCGAGCCCGGCTCGGTGTCCCACCACACCGCGCAGCGCAGCCGGGGGCGCGGCGAGGCGGGCGTCAGCTCGGGCAGCGTGAGCGTCGCCGCCGTGCCCGACGCCATGCCCGCGTACCAGGCGGTGCGGCCGCGGGCGGGGCGTACCGGAACGGCGCGTGCCAGGTTGTTCGCGGCGGCCACGCGCGGCGCGGAGCCGGAACGCCAACCCCGCACAGGGTGGACCGAGTTGCCGAGGACCACCAGGAAGGAGTCGGTGGTCGGGTCGACGACCAGGCTGGTGCCGGTGAACCCGGTGTGGCCCGCGGTGTACGGGGTGGCCATGGCCCCCATGTACCAGTGCTGGTAGAGCTCGAAGCCGAGGCCGTGCTCATCGCCGGGGAAGGCGGTGTTGAAGTCGGTGAACATCAGCTCCACCGACTTCGGTTCCAGGACGCGGGCGTGCCCGTACACGCCGCCGTTCAGCAGCGTACGGGCCAGCACCGCCAGGTCCCACGCGCAGGAGAAGACGCCCGCGTGACCGGCCACGCCGCCGAGGCTGTGGGCGTTCTCGTCGTGGACCTCGCCCCACACCATGCCGCGCTCCAGGCCCGACCAGGGTGCCCGGGCGTCCTCGGTGGCCGCGATCTTCGGTCTCCAGGACGCGGGCGGGTTGAACCGGGTGCGGTGCATCCCGAGCGGGCCGGTGATCTCGTTGCGGAGCAGGGCGTCCAGCGAGTGACCGGTGATCTCCTCCAGGATCAGTTGCAGGGAGATCAGGTTGAGATCGGAGTAGAGGTACCGCGTACCCGGTGGGTGCGCCGGGACCTCCTGCCACAGCAGCCGCAGTTTCCCCTCCCGCGTGGGCTCCTTGTACAGCGGGATCCAGGCGCGGAACCCGGAGGTGTGCGTGAGGAGCTGACGCACCGTGATGTCCTGTTTGCCGCCGCCGCCGAACTCCGGCAGGTACGCCGTGACCCGCTCCTCCAGTTCCAGCGCCCCGCGCTCGATCTGCTGCACGGCCAGGACGGACGTGAACAGCTTCGAGACCGACGCCAGGTCGAAGACCGTGTCCTCGGCCATCGCGATCCGCCGCTCCGGCGGCAACTGCACGCCGGTGTCGGTCTTCTCGTCGTACGCGGCGTAGCGCACCGCGTGCCCGATCGCCCGGTGCAGCGCCACCGTGCCGCCGCGCCCCGCCAGCAGCACCGCCCCCGCGTACCACGGGTGTTTGGGGGAGGGCTCCAGGAACCGCTCGGCATCGGCGACCAGCCGGTCCAGGTGCTCGGGCAGCAGCCCGGCGCGCTCGGCGGAGCCCAGCCGCAGTGTCGGCCGGCCGCCCGGTGAGCCACCGGAACCCGCCGCCGTCGCGGCCCCCGGAATCGTACCGATCACCAGCCCACCTCCCAGGGTCAGCACCCCGCCGCCGAACCGGCGACGGCTGATCCCCTCCGTCATCCCCACCACGATCCCCCTTGCCGAAAACGCCCGGAGAAACCCGCTGAAAGAATCCTTCGTAACCACCCGCACCACGTGAAACTTTCTTACCGCCGACCCGACTCCGTCAAGAACCGGCCACGCGGAAAGAATCTGACGCTGCATCAGAAAATCTCTTCCCTCGACCGCCCCGCTGCGGCATCCTGCCGCCCATGGAGACGGAGCTGAGCAAGAGACTGGGTGTCGAGCACGCCATCTTCGGCTTCACGCCCTTCCCCGCCGTGGCGGCCGCCATCACCCGGGCGGGGGGATTCGGCGTCCTGGGCGCCGTCCGCTACACCGCCCCCGACGACCTCGCCCGCGACCTCGACTGGATGCAGGCCCACACCGACGGCCTGCCCTACGGCCTGGACGTCGTCATGCCCGCCAAGAAGGTGGAGGGGGTGACCGAGGCCGACGTCGAGGCGATGATTCCCGAAGGACACCGGCGGTTCGTCGCCGAGACCCTCGCCAAGCACGGCGTCCCCGAGCTCGCCGACGGCGAGGCCTCCGGCTGGCGCATCACCGGCTGGATGGAACAGGTCGCCCGCGGCCAGCTCGACGTCGCCTTCGACTACCCCATCGCCCTCCTCGCCAACGCACTCGGCTCCCCGCCCCCCGACGTCGTCCGGCGCGCCCACGACCGCGGCATCCTCGTCGCCGCCCTCGCCGGCAGCGCCAAGCACGCCCGGCGCCACGCCGAGGCGGGCATCGACATCGTCGTCGCCCAGGGATACGAGGCGGGCGGCCACACCGGCGAGATCGCGTCCATGGTCCTCACCCCCGAGGTCGTCGAGGCGGTCAGTCCCCTGCCCGTCCTCGCCGCCGGGGGCATCGGCAGTGGCGAGCAGATCGCCGCCGGGCTCGCCCTCGGCGCCCAGGGCGTCTGGCTCGGCTCGATCTGGCTCACCACCACCGAGGCCGACCTGCACTCGCCGGCCCTCACCGCCAAACTGCTGGCCGCCGGCTCCGGTGACACCGTCCGCTCCCGCGCCCTGACCGGCAAACCCGCCCGCCAACTGCGCACCGAGTGGACCGACGCCTGGGACGGCCCGGACGGCCCCGGGCCCCTGCCCATGCCGCTCCAGGGCCTGCTGGTCGCCGAAGCCGTCTCCCGCATCCAGAAGTACGAGGTCGAGCCGCTGCTCGGCACGCCCGTCGGCCAGATCGTCGGCCGGATGACCTCCGAGCGGGGCGTCCAGGAAGTCTTCGACGACCTGACCCGGGGCTTCGAGCGGGCCGTCGCCCGCCTCCACCGCATCGCGAAGGGGAGCCGCTCATGACCGAGCAGCCCAACGGCTTCTGGGCCCAGGCCACCGCCGACCCCACCCGCACGGTCCTGACCGCGCCCGACGGCGAGCAGTGGACCGCCGGCGAGCTGCACGCCGCCGCCAACCGGCTCGTCCACGGACTGCGAGCGGCCGGCCTGGAGACCGGCGACGCCTTCGCCGTCGTCCTGCCCAACGGCGCGGAGTTCCTCACCGCCTACCTCGCCGCGTCCCAGGCGGGGTTCTACCTGGTCCCCGTCAACCACCACCTGGTCGGACCGGAGATCGCCTGGATCGTCGCCGACTCCGGCGCCAAGGTGCTCATCGCCCACGAACGGTTCGCCGACGCAGCCCGGGCCGCCGCCGACGAGGCGAGGCTCCCGGCGAGCCACCGGTACGCCATCGGCTCCGCCGACGGCTTCCGTCCGTACGCCGAACTCCTCGACGGGCAGCCCGGCTCACCCCCCGGCGGCCGCACCCTCGGCTGGGTGATGAACTACACCTCCGGCACCACCGGCCGCCCGCGCGGCATCCGCCGCCCCCTGCCCGCGAAGCCCCCGGAGGAGGCGTACCTCGGAGGCTTCCTCGGCATCTTCGGCATCAAGCCGTACGACGGGAACGTCCACCTGGTCTGCTCGCCGCTCTACCACACCGCCGTGCTGCAATTCGCGGGCGCCGCACTGCACATCGGGCACCCCCTCGTCGTCATGGACAAGTGGACGCCCGAGGAGATGCTGCGCCTCATCGACGCCCACCGGTGCACCCACACCCATATGGTCCCCACCCAGTTCCACCGCCTGCTCGCCCTCCCGGAGGAGGTCAAGTCGCGGTACGACGTCTCCTCCATGCGCCACGCCATCCACGGGGCCGCCCCCTGCCCCGACCACGTCAAACGGGCGATGATCGACTGGTGGGGCACCTGCGTCGAGGAGTACTACGCGGCCAGCGAGGGCGGCGGCGCCTTCGCCACCGCCGAGGACTGGCTGAAGAAGCCCGGCACGGTGGGCAAGGCGTGGCCCATCAGCGAACTCGCCGTCCTCGACGACGACGGCCGCCCCCTCCCGCCCGGCGAACTGGGCACCGTGTACATGAAGATGACCACCGGCGGCTTCAGCTACCACAAGGACGAGGACAAGACCCGCAAGAACCGCGTCGGCGACTACTTCACCGTCGGTGACCTCGGCTACCTCGACGAGGACGGCTACCTCTTCCTCCGTGACCGCAAGATCGACATGATCATCTCGGGCGGGGTCAACATCTACCCCGCCGAGATCGAAGCCGTCCTCCTCACCCACCCCGCCGTCGCCGACGCGGCCGCCTTCGGCATCCCGCACCCCGACTGGGGCGAGGAGGTCAAGGCGGTCGTCGAACCCGCCGAGGGCCACGCGCCTGACGCCACCCTGGCCTCCGCGATCCTCGCCCACTGCGCCGAGCGCCTCGCCGGCTACAAACGCCCCAAGAGCGTCGACTTCATCGCGTCGATGCCCCGCGACCCCAACGGCAAGCTCTACAAGCGCCGCCTCCGCGACCCGTACTGGGAGGGCCACGAGCGCGCCGTGTAGCCGCGCCACCGCACCCGTTTCGGCGCCCATACCGCGCGGTGCGCCGCCCGCTCTGGCAGCGTGGCGGCCATGAGTACCGGCACGGGCGGCACGGGCGGCACGGGCGGCACGGGCACGGACACGGCCACGGACACCGGCACGGCGGGGCTATCGCACCAGTGGACCACGTGGGTGCCGGTCGTCGCCGTGCTCGTGCTGGCCATCGGCTGGGGGCGCGACCTGCCGGGGCCGGTCGTCGCGGTCGTCGGGCTGTGCCTGATCGGCTCCGTCCTGTCGGCCGTGCACCACGCCGAGGTCGTCGCCCACCGCGTCGGTGAGCCGTTCGGGTCACTGGTCCTCGCCGTCGCGGTGACCGTCATCGAGGTAGGGCTGATCGTCATGCTGATGGCGGGCGGCGGCGACAAGGCGTCCACCTACGCCCGGGACACCGTCTTCGCCGCCGTCATGATCACCTGCAACGGCATCGTCGGCCTGGCCCTCCTCGTCGCCGCCCTGCACAAGCGGCGCGTCGCCGTCTTCAACGCCGAGGGCTCCGGCGGCGCGCTCGCCACCGTCCTCACGCTCGCCGCCATGACCCTGGTGCTGCCCAGCTTCACCACCAGCCAGCCGGGCCCCGAGTTCACCGGGGCGCAGTTGGCCTTCGCCGCCGTCGCCTCACTCTGCCTGTACGGGATCTTCGTCGCCGTACAGACCGTCCGCCACCGCGACTACTTCCTCCCCGTCGCCCGCGACGGCGACACGACCGGCGGCGACGAGCACGCCCCGCCGCCCACCCTCCGTCAGACCTGGTGGAGCCTCGGCCTGCTCCTGGTGGCCCTGGTCGCCGTCGTCGGAAACGCCAAGCTCGTCTCACCCACCATCGAGGACGCCGTCGAATCCGCCGGCCTGCCCAAAGCGGTCGTCGGTGTCGTCATCGCCCTGATGGTGCTGCTCCCCGAGACGCTGGCCGCCGTGCGCGCCGCCCGCCGCGACCGCGTGCAGACCAGCCTCAACCTGGCGTACGGCTCCGCCATCGCCAGCATCGGCCTGACGATCCCCGCGATCGCCCTGGCCACCGTCTGGCTGTCCGGGCCCCTGGTCCTCGGGCTGGGCCCGCTCCACCTGGCCCTGCTCACGCTCACCGCCGTGGTGAGCGCCCTGACCGTGGTGCCCGGACGAGCCACTCTCCTCCAGGGCGGCGTGCACCTGGTGCTGTTCGCCGCCTTCGTGTTCCTGTCGTTCAGCCCCTGACGCGGACGACCCTCAGCTCCGGATCGGTCAGGATGTCCCTCTCGCAGAACCGGGCCGTCACCCACCGCTCGCCCGAGAACAGCGCCGTCTGGTCCCCGAAGCGCGGAGAGAGGGGGTTCGACGACTGCGCGTACGTCAGCAGGGTCCGCGCCACCGGGCACCGGCCGCCACCCCAGCCGACCGCCTGCACGTGGCTCGTCCCGTGCGCCACCTCCGTATAGCCTCCGCCCGCCGCGTTCCACACCGGCTCGATCTTGTTCCAGACGCCCAGCATCTCCGTACCGCCGTGCACGGGCACGCGCTTGCCGCCCCGTACCACGAACTGGTGGTCGCCCAGCGGAGCGTCCAGCGGGATCCCGGCCGCCCGCAGCTCGGCGACCGCGTCCGTCAGCGCCTTCGCGAAGGCGGGCGCACCGGTGTTCAGGGTGTGCGGCGTACGGACCGGGTCGGCCGCCGAGAACGGCACCTTCCACAGCTCGGCCGCCGGAACGGACGCCGTGAGCCGGCGCCAGAAGCGGTCGAAGAGCAGCGCGCCCCGGCTGCCGGTGTCCATCGTGCGGTCCCACCGCCCGAGCACCTCGCACGCCCGGGGGTCGTCCGGGAGTACGGCCGGGCACGCCTTCGCCACGTCGGCCGCCGCCAGGTCCCCGGCCGGCACCCGGTTCGCGAACTGCTGCCGTTGCAGATCCGCCACGGTCAGCCGGCCCTGCGCGGCCATCGCCGCCACGTCCTCGACACCGCCCCGGGTGCGCAGCGAACGCGGCGTCGCGATCGTCCCGAACACCCGCTCGTAGCCGGTCAGCGGCCGCTCGGCGTTGGTCAGCCACGCGCTGTCGTTGGAGTTCACGGCGTACGGCGCGTCCTGGAGCACCGGCACCCGCGACGGCCCGAAGATCCCCGGCTGCACCGCGTCCGGGTCCGAGCCCGGCGCGCACTCGGCGCGCGAACCGTCCAGCACCGCCACACCCGACGCCGGGTACGTCACCGTGCCCAGCGGCGTCGAACAGCGCCGTGCCAGCTCGTCGGTGATGCGCGGCAGCACCTGCGACTGGGTGAACAGTGTGTGGCCGCCCGCGTCCGCCGCGATCGTGTTCACCCACGGCAGGCCCTGCGTACGCCGCAGCGCGTCCAGCACCCCGCGCGCCGAACCGGCCCTGGCGAACCCGAGCGCGGAGTCCGTGCCGCGCAGGTTGGCGGCGTTGGGGTCGTTCAGCGCGTACGCCCTCGTCGCCGACCACGGCAGCGGCAACGACGCGCCCAGCGAGGTGACGACCGGCCCGTACCGGGTCCACCACTGGGTACGGGTGACGGGGGCGCCACCCTTGACGGGCACGGTGACCGTCCGCTTCCTCATCCGCTCCGGCCTGCCGTCGACCAGGTACACGGTCGGGTCGGCCGGGTCCAGGGCGAGCTGGTGCAGATTGAGCGTGACGCCCGTCGCGACCGTGTGGCTCCACGCCACCTTGTCGGTGAAACCGATGTTGACGGCCACCGTGCCGAGCAGGGAGCCGCCCGAGACGTTCAGCTCGCCCGGGATGGTCTGCTGCGACTGCCAGAACCGCCGGCCGCCGTGCCAGGGGTAGTGCGGGTTGCCCAGCAGCAGGCCGCGGCCGTTCGCGGTGGTGGCCCCGCTGAACGCCACCGCGTTGGAACCCATGCCGGCGCCGCGGGCGCCGTCACCGCTGCCGGCGGCGAACAGGGCGCGGGCCGCCCGCGCCGCACGGGCCGGGTCGACGGGTGCCACCGGAGCGCTGCCCGGCGGCCGCGCGGCCGTGATGCCGTCCACGGCGCGCCCCTGTCCGCCCAGCACGGCGAGGGCGAAGCCGCGCCGGGCCACGTCCAGCGCCGTCACCGGGCGGACCCAGGCGGCGCCCGCGCAGGCCGGGTCGGTGACGCGGTTCTGCCGCAGCCAGGCGTTGTAGCCGGCCGCCCAGCCGCGCATCAGCTCCTTCGCCTCGCGGCTCGGGCCGGCCGGAGCGGGCGCGGCCAGCAGCCGCTCCACCGTCCCCGCGTCCCGTACACCACGGAAGTACAGGTCACTGGAGAGGTTCGTCCTCGCGGACGACAGGGAGCCGTCGGACGCGGCGTCCGGCCCGAAGTGGCGCGAGCGTTCGCCGCGTACGGTCACGAAACCGTCGGCGAGAACGCACACCTGGTCGGCGGCCTGCGCCCAGCCGGTGCCGAAGCCGAGGTTGGCGTAGTCCTTGGCCAGGATGTGCGGGATGCCGTACTCGGTGTACCGGATGACGGCCGACAGGCCGCCGCCGTTGTGACGTTCACCCGGTACGGCGGGATTCGCCGTACCGGCCACGGTCGCGAGCGCGACGACGGCCGGCACCAGGCGTCTTCTCAGGAGAGGCCTTCTCAGGAGAGGCCTTCTCAGGAGAGGCCTTCTCAAGCGGGTGCGGAGGGGCAACGTTCCTCCCAACGGGACGGGGATGAAAGCGCGCTGGGCCATGCACCCACCCGTCGGACCGGCCTGTCAACATCCCGTTCGGTATCCGTTGGTGAGGCGGACGCACTCGGTGACCACCTCGCGCAGGTCGCCGGTCCGCCGCAGCAGGTCCCGCTGGATCCGGGCGCCGTTGCCGGTCTTCAGCAGAACGGCCAGCGCCTCCTGCGCGGGCACCACGTCACCACTGTCCTCCAGCGCGTCCCTGACGTGGTCGAACAGCGCCCGCACCACCGCCTCCGCCGGCGCGGGCCGCATCGTCACCGGGTGGATCAGCTCGTCCTCCAGCCCCGACCGCGCCGCCCGCCAGGAGGCCAGCCGCAGCAGCGCCACACCGTGCCGGGCCGGCGGCTCACCGTCGCGCCACTGCCGCGCCGCCGTTTCCACGAGGCCGCGCACCAGCGTGGCCAGCAGCACCGTGGTGGACGGGTCCAGACAGACGTCCGCCACCCGGACCTCCACGGTCGGGTACGCGTGGGACAGCCGGGCGTCGAAGTACACCATCCCCTCGTCCCGCAGCACCCCGCTCGCGACCATGTCGGCGACCTGCTCGTGGTACCGGTCGGCGGAACCGAAGATCTCCACCGGACCGGCCGAAGGCCAGCGCCCCCACACCCGGTTGCGGTAACTGGCGTACCCGCTCTCCTCACCCTGCCAGAACGGTGAGTTCGCGCTCATCGCCAGCAGCACCGGCAGCCACGGCCGGATGCGGTCCAGGACCGCCACGCCCTCCTCGTCCGACCCCACCGACACGTGTACGTGGCAGCCGCACGTCAACTGCTCCTGGGCGGTGAGGCCGAAGTGCTCCTTCAGCCACTGGTGGCGCTCGCCGGTGCCGATCGCCGGAGAGACCGGCAGCGGTGAGGTCGCCAGCGCGGCGATGGACGCGTCCAGCCCCTCGGCGTGCCGCGCCGCCTCGGCCCGGCACCGCCGGATCTCCTCGCCCAGGTCACCCATCACGGTCTGCGGGCGCGTGGCGAACTCCAGTTGCTGCCGCTGGAGTTCACTCTCGAACACCTCCTCGTCGCCGTGCGGATCCCGGGACGCGGCCGCCAGCACGGCCGCCGACAAGGCCCTCGGCTCCCCGCTCGCGCTGTCCACCAGCAGCAATTCCTCCTCGACACCCACACTGCGCATGACGCACCTGCCTCTCCGACGACGATGAGCGTCGTTTGCCCCCGATCCGGTGCGTCACGCCCACCTGCCGGGGCATACGGGCACCACAAGATCATTCACCGGTGAGGTGAGAAGGGAGCCCGCACATGGCGATACCCGTCCGCAGGCCGGGCACGGACCGAGCCACCCGCCCGGGCGCGCCCCGCCCGCGCTTCAGCCTCCGCGACACCGCGCTGGGATTCGGTCTGGTGGCCATCGCCCTGTGCGGTGCGGGAGCGATGGCGCGGGCGGCGGTCGGTGACACCGCCGACGTGCCCGCCGCCGCCCTGGCCGTGGTGGGCACCCTGGCGATCGCCCTGGCCCTGGTACGCGCGGCCCGCCGGCGCCCCGCCCCGGCCGCCCCACCAGTGGAGTCGCCCGTGTACGTGGACGTGGACTACGCGGCCATGGACGCGGACGCCTTCGAACAGGCGGTCGCCGACCTCTGCGTACGGGACGGCTGCCTGGACGTCGAGGTCGTCGGCGGTGCGGGTGACCTGGGCGCCGACGTGGTGGCCACCGCGCCCGACGGGCGGCGCGTCGTCATCCAGTGCAAGGCGTACGGCCCCGACCACAAGGTGGGCTCCCAGGACGTGCAGCGCTTCGGCGGCACCTGCTTCGCCGTGCACGCCGCCCACGTCGCGGCCGTCGTGACCACGAGCGAGTTCACCGAACCGGCCACCGACTACGCCGCCCGGTGCGGCATCCTCTGCGTCGACCGGCAGGGTCTGGACGCCTGGACCGACGGCACCGGCCCGGCACCCTGGCTCGGGGTGCCCGCCCCGGGTGCCGGGTGCTGAGCCGCCGACCGGGGACGCGGGCTCTCACCGCTGGGCGGTCGTGCTCGCCCCGTCCAGTGCTTCCCGGATGATGTCCGCGTGCCCGGCGTGCTGGGCGGTCTCCCTGATCAGGTGCAGCAGGATCCGGCGCACCGGCCAGTGGACCGTTTCGGGCGGGGACCACGGAGTCCTGGGAAGGGGCACGCTCCTCGACATGTCCGGCAGGGCGCGCACGGCCTCCTCGGTCGCCCGCGCCGCGGCTGCGTACTCCTCCAGCAACGCGGGGAGGGTGTCTGCCCGGGCCATGCGGTACTGCTCCATGTCGAGCATGCCGTCCGGCAGTTCCCCGTCCCCCTTGACCAGGACGCGCGTCCACACCTGCTCACCTCGGGCCATGTGCTTCATGATCCCGCCCAGGGTGAGTTCGCTCACCGTCGTGCGCTGCGCGGCCTGCGCGTCGGTGATGCCGCGGACGGTGATGAGCAACAACTCGCGCTGCTCGGCGAGCGCTCGCAGCAGTTCGCCGTGCTCGTCGGGGTGCTCGTCGGTGAGGTGGAAGGGCTGGTGCGCCGAAGAAGCGGTCATGGAACGACAGTAGGCCGCATATAGGTCGGATCATGTCCTCACTGCGCGGCGGTCGGCGAGGCCGGGCGGAGGTCCACGATCCGCTTGATCTTCCCCACCGACCGCTCCAGCGTCTCCGGGTCGACCACTTCCACCTCCACCGACACCCCGATCCCGTCCTTCACGGCCGCCGCCACCGCCCGCGCCGCCTCGGCGCGCACCTCGCGGCTCGCGTCCGCCCGTGCCTCGGCGCGCACGGTCAGCGCGTCCAGTCGGCCCTGGCGCGTCAGCCGCAACTGGAAGTGCGGGGCGAGGCCCGGCGTACGCAGCACGATCTCCTCGATCTGGGTGGGGAAGAGGTTCACGCCGCGCAGGATCACCATGTCGTCGCTGCGCCCCGTGACCTTCTCCATCCGCCGGAACGCCGGACGCGCCGTCCCCGGCAGCAGCCGCGTCAGGTCACGGGTGCGGTAGCGCACGACCGGCATGGCCTCCTTGGTGAGCGAGGTGAACACCAGCTCGCCCCGCTCGCCGTCCGGCAGCACCTCGCCGGTCAGCGGGTCGACGACCTCCGGGTAGAAGTGGTCCTCCCAGACGTGGAGGCCGTCCTTGGTCTCCACGCACTCCTGGGCGACCCCGGGGCCGATCACCTCCGACAGGCCGTAGATGTCCACCGCGTCGATCGCGAACCGCTCCTCGATCTCCCGCCGCATCTCCTCGGTCCACGGCTCGGCCCCGAAGATGCCCACCTTCAGGGACGTGGAGCGCGGGTCGACCCCCTGCCGCTCGAACTCGTCCAGCAGCGTCAGCATGTACGACGGCGTCACCATGATGATCTCGGGCCGGAAGTCCTGGATGAGCTGCACCTGGCGTGCCGTCATGCCCCCGGAGGCGGGAACCACCGTGCAGCCGAGCCGCTCGGCGCCGTAGTGCGCGCCGAGACCGCCCGTGAACAGCCCGTACCCGTATGCCACATGGACGGTCTGGCCCGGCTGCCCCCCGGCCGCCCGGATCGACCGGGCCACCACGTCCGCCCAGGTGTCCAGGTCGCGGTCGGTGTACCCCACGACGGTGGGCCGGCCGGTCGTTCCGCTGGACGCGTGGACCCGTCGTACCCTGGACCGTTCGACCGCGAACATCCCGAAGGGGTAGTTGTCGCGCAGATCGGCCTTGGTGGTGAACGGGAAACGCGCCAGATCGCCGAGCGTACGGCAGTCCTCCGGGCGCAGCCCCGCCTTGTCGAAGGCCTGCCGGTAGAAGCCCACGTTCTCGTAAGCGTGGCGCAACGTGGCCCGGAGCCGCTCCAGTTGGAGCGCCTCCAGCGCCGCGCGGTCGAGCTCCTCCCCGGCGTCGAGCAGGTCCGTCATCCGTCGCACGCTCCGTCCTTCCGGCCGAACCACACCGGACGACCGATCATTCGGTCGATCCATTCCGGATCAGTAATCCAAGTCGGCGGCCCGAAGGCAAGGGGTGGGCGGCACTTTTCTCGTCGCGGGGGCCGCCCCGGCGACTACGGGGTGACGGGGATGACCAGCTCCGGACGGTCCCACATCACGGCCGGCGGATTGGCGGTGACCGTGCCGACCCGCCGCGCGCCCACGCTGCGGTAGAAGCCCTCGGAGGGCGGGTGCGAGACGACCCGCACGGCGTTCACCCCGGCCGCCCGCGCCCGCTCCGTCATGTGGGCGATGAGCCGGCGGCCGACACCGAGCCCCTGGGCGGCGTCGGCGACGAACATGAGGTCCAGCTCCGGCGGGGACAGGATGAGCGCGTAGAAGCCGAGCACGCGGTCGTCCTGCCCGGCGGCGACGTACACCTCGTGGGCGTCGATGTAGTCCGGCCCCACCCGGTAGCCGGCCACCATGGGCGCGTAGGGGCCTTCGTAGGCGCGTGAATTGCGCACCAGGGAGGTCAGCCGCTTCGCGTCGCGGGCCGTCGCCCGCCTGATCCGCAGCGGTGCGGTGTCGGCCCCTGTCATACCCGAAGTCATGTGGAGAGTATTACTCTCCTGCCCGCTCGTTGGGAAACGGGCAGGTCAAAGCCCTGCTGCCGCGGCCTCCGCCACGGACCTGGCCCAGCGGTAGTCCGCCTTGCCGCTGGGGGAGCGCTGGATCCGGTCGGTGATCACGAGCTGCCGTGGCACCTTGTACCCGGCCAGCCTGGTGCGGCAGTGGCCCTGGATGTCGTCCAGGGAGGGTCGCTCCGCGCCCGGGCGCAGTTGCACCACGGCCGCCACGTGGTGGCCCCACCGGGAGTCGGGGACGCCCGCGACCAGCGCGTCGTACACATCCGGATGCGACTTGAGTGCCTGCTCGACCTCCTCGGGGTAGACCTTCTCGCCGCCCGTGTTGATGCACTGCGACCCGCGCCCGAGGACGGTGACGATCCCCTCCTCGTCGACCGTCGCCATGTCACCCAGCAGGACCCACCGCTCCCCGCCCCGCAGGAAGAACGTCTCGGCGGTCTTGACGGGGTCGTTGTAGTAGCCGAGCGGCACGTGGCCGCGCTGGGCGACGCGTCCGACCTCTCCCGGCGCCACCGGTTCGTGCGTCGCCGGGTCGACCACCTGCGTACGGCCGTTGACCCGCACCCGGAACCCCTTGCCCGCACCCGAGTCGTCCGTCGCCGTGCCGTTGAAACCCGACTCGGAGGACCCGAAGTTGTTCAGCAGCATCACGTGCGGGACCAGCGCCAGGAACTGCTCGCGCACCGTCTCCGACATGATCGCCCCCGACGACGACACGCTGAACAGCGACGACAGGTCGACCCCCGTCAGCGGCCCGCTCAGCGCGTCGATCAACGGCCGCAGCATCGCGTCGCCCACCAGCGACACGCTGGTGACCTTCTCCTTCTCTATCGTCCGCAGCACCTCGTGCGGCACGAACTTGCGGTGCAGCACGACCCGCTGGCCGAAGTTGAAGCCGATGAACGCGGTGAGCGTCGAGGTGCCGTGCATCAGCGGAGGAGTGGGGAAGAAGGTGATCCCCTCGCCGCCCGCCGCGACCCGCTCGGCCAGCTCCTCGGGGCACTTCACCGGCTCTCCGGTCGGCGCGCCACCGCCGAGGCCGGAGAAGAACAGGTCCTCCTGGCGCCACATCACGCCCTTGGGCATACCGGTCGTGCCGCCCGTGTAGATGATGAACAGGTCGTCCCCCGACCGTGGCCCGAAGCCACGTTCCGGCGACCCGCCCGACTCCGCCTCCCTAAACGCGGCGCACACGAGCTCCGGTGCGTCCTCGGGCGCCGCCCCCACCCGCACCAGATGCCGGAGCCGCTCGGTCTTCGGCAACGCGGCCGCGACCCGCCCGGTGAACTCGGCGTCGAACACGAGCCCCGCCAGATCGGCGTCCCGGTAGAGGTAGACCAGCTCCTCCTCCACGTACCGGTAGTTGACGTTCACCGGCACGAGCCGTGCCTTCAGGCACCCGAGCACCGTCTGCACGTACTCGACCCCGTTGTACAGGTGCAGCCCGACGTGCTCACCGGCTCGCAGCCCCGCGTCCAGCAGATGGTGGGCGATCCGGTTGGCGGCGGCGTCCAGCTCCGCGTACGTCAGGCGGCGCTCCGCGCCCGTCCCCGGATGGTCGAGGTGGACGAGCGCCTCGCGGTCCGGGACCACGTCCACGACCGACTCGAACAGGTCGGCAAGGTTGTACTCCACCGCTCCTCCTCCACCCCGGCCCATCACTGGCTCGCGGTCATTAGAGCGCCGCCGCCCGCAAGTGGGAAGGGACCGCACCAAAGAATCTGACTGAGTGTCAGAAACCTATTGAACTGACACCCCCACTCCTGCAACCTGTTCTGGATCCGGAACCGGGAGGACGGCCATGAGCGGTACGGAACACCTCACCGTGCGGCGCGAGGGCGCCACACTGATACTCACCCTGAACAGGCCCGAGGCGAAGAACGCCCTGTCCCTGTCCATGCTGGTCGGGCTGTACGACAGTTGGATCGAGGCCGACGAGGACGACGCCATCCGCTCCATCGTGCTCACCGGAGCCGGCGGCGCCTTCTGCGCGGGCATGGACCTCAAGGCGCTGGCCGGCAACGGCATGGCCGGCCAGGAGCACCGCGAGCGCCTGAAGGCCGACCCCGACCTGCACTGGAAGGCGATGCTGCGCCACCACCGCCCCCGCAAACCGGTGATCGCCGCCGTCGAGGGCCACTGCGTGGCCGGCGGTACCGAGATCCTCCAGGGCACCGACATCCGCGTGGCCGCCGAATCCGCCACCTTCGGGCTCTTCGAGGTGCGGCGCGGCCTCTTCCCCATCGGCGGCTCCACCGTCCGCCTGCCGCGCCAGATCCCGCGCACCCACGCCCTGGAAATGCTGCTCACCGGCCGCCCCTACACCGCGGCGGAAGCCGAGCGGATCGGCCTGGTCGGCCACGTCGTGCCCGACGGCACGGCCCTCGACAAGGCCTTGGCCATCGCCGAGCAGGTCAACGCCTGCGGCCCGCTCGCCGTCGAGGCCGTCAAGGCCTCCGTGTACGAGGCGGCCGACCTCCCCGAAACCGAGGCCCTCGCCGCCGAACTCAAGCGCGGCTGGCCCATCTTCGACACCGCCGACGCCAAGGAAGGCGCCCGCGCCTTCGCCGAGAAACGCCCCCCCGTCTACCGCCGCGCCTGATCCACGGCCGGCCGTCGGCAGCCGGCAGCCGGCCGGGGCGCGGCCGTGCAGGGCCCCGGAGGGGGGGGGCGGCGGCAATGGGGCCCCGAGAGGCCCCCAAGGCCGCCGCCCCGTGGGGGTGCCCCCTCTGGGGAAGAGCCGAGCGTGGAGGGGCCCCGCCCCACCCACCGACAGGACCCGCCCGGGCCCACCCGCCGCCCTCGGCCCCCTGCCCGGCACCGCCCACCGGCTGCCCACCGCCGGAACCCCGCCGCCCACCGCCCGCCCGGCACCGCTCGCCGGCCGCCCCAACCGCAGCCGCACCAGAAGCCACCCCGCCACCCCGCGCCCGCCCCAGAAGCCGCCCACCGCCCCCGTTGCCCGGCACCGCCCGCCAGCCGCCCCGCCGCCGGTACCGCCCCCGCCCGCCCCCGCCCGCCCCAGCGAGCCGCGCCCGCCGCGTGCGCGGAGATCGGAGCACCGCACATGACAGCCGCCCCCGCGCCGGAGACTCTCCGCGCGCCCCTCGTCGTGGAGTTCCCGTTCACCCGCTCCCTCGGACCCGTCCAGTCCGCCTTCCTCACCGGCCTGCGCGAACGCACCGTCCTCGGCGTCCGGGCCACCGACGGCAGGGTCCTCGTCCCGCCCGTCGAGTACGACCCCGTCACCGCTGAGGAGATACGCGACCTCGTCGAGGTCGCCCCCACCGGCACCGTCACCACCTGGGCCTGGAACCCGGCGCCCCGCCGCGACCAGCCCCTGGACCGCCCCTTCGCCTGGGCGCTGGTGCGGCTCGACGGCGCCGACACCGCGCTCCTGCACGCCCTCGACGCACCCGGCGGCCCCGAGACCGTACGCACCGGAATGCGCGTCCGGGTCCGCTGGGCGGAGCACCGCACCGGTGCCATCACCGACATCGCCTGCTTCGAACCGTACGAGGGCGGGAGCGAGCCCGGGCTCCGGCCCCGCCCCCACACCGGCCGGTTCGCCGACTCCGTCACCGGCATCGTCGCGCCCGCCCGGCTCGACTACACCTACTCGCCCGGCCGCGCCCAGAGCGCCTACCTCAGCGCCCTGGCCGGCCGCCGGACCGTCGGCGAACGCTGCCCGTCCTGCCGCAAGGTATACGTCCCACCCCGTGGCGCCTGCCCGACGTGCGGCGTCGCCACCACCGAGCAGGTCGAGGTCGGCCCGCGCGGCACGGTCACCACGTACTGCATCGTCAACATCAAGGCGAAGAACCTCGACATCGAAGTCCCCTACGTCTACGCCCATATCGCCCTCGACGGCGCCGACCTCGCCCTCCACGGACGTATCGGCGGCATCGCCTACGACCAGGTGCGCATGGGGCTGCGGGTCGAACCGGTCTGGACCGACGACAGCCGCTACCCCGACCACTACCGGCCGACCGGCGAGCCCGACGCCGACTACGACACCTACAAGGAGTTGCTGTGATGCGCGAGGTCGCGATCGTCGCCTTCGCCCAGGCCGACCACCGGCGGCGCACGGACGACCTCTCCGAGGTCGAGATGCTCATGCCGGTGCTCCACCAGGTCCTGGACCACACCGGCCTGAAGACCGGCGACATCGGCTTCACCTGCTCCGGCTCCTCCGACTATCTCGCGGGCCGGGCCTTCTCCTTCACCATGGCCCTGGACGGCGTCGGCGCCTGGCCGCCCATCTCCGAGTCGCACGTGGAGATGGACGGCGCCTGGGCGCTGTACGAGGCGTGGGTGAAGCTGCTGACCGGTGAGGCCGACACCGCCCTCGTCTACTCCTACGGCAAGTCGTCGCCCGGCCCGCTCCGGGACGTGCTCACCCGCCAGCTCGACCCCTACTACCTCGCCCCCCTCTGGCCCGACTCCGTCTCCCTCGCCGCCCTCCAGGCGCAGGCCCTGATCGACGCCGGCGACACCGACGAGCCGCAGCTCGCCGCCATCGCCGCCCGCAGCCGGGCCTCGGCCGCCGACACCAACCCGCACGCCCAGCTCCGCGGCCCCCGCCCGCACGGCGACTACCTGGTCCGCCCGCTGCGCACCGGCGACTGCCCGCCCATCGGCGACGGCGCGGCCGCCGTCGTCCTCGCCGCCGGGGACCGGGCGCGCGAGCTGTGCGACCGGCCCGCCTGGATCCGTGGCATCGACCACCGGATCGAACCGCACGGCCTCGGCGTGCGCGACCTCACCGACTCGCCCTCCACCCGCCTCGCCGCGCAGCGCGCCGGCGCCTTCGACCGGCCCGTCGACACCGCCGAGCTGCATGCCCCGTTCACCTCCCAGGAGGTCGTGCTGCGCAAGGCGCTGCGCCTCGACGACAGCGTCCGGGTCAACCCCTCCGGCGGCGCCCTGGCCGCCAACCCGGTCATGGCGGCGGGCCTCATCCGGCTCGGCGAAGCCGCCGCCCGTATCCACCGGGGCGCCTCCGACCGTGCCCTCGCCCACGCCACGTCCGGCCCCTGCCTCCAGCAGAACCTGGTCGCCGTCCTGGAAGGAGAGCCCCGTGCCGCATAAGGAACCCGTGGCCGTCGTCGGGGTGGGCCAGACCAAGCACGTCGCCGCCCGCCGTGACGTCTCCCTCGCCGGACTCGTCAGGGAGGCCGCCCAGCGCGCCCTGCTCGACGCCGAACTCACCTGGGCGGACATCGACGCCGTCGTCATCGGCAAGGCCCCCGACTTCTTCGAGGGCGTGATGATGCCGGAGCTGTATCTGGCCGACGCCCTGGGCGCGGCCGGCAAGCCGATGCTGCGCGTCCACACCGCCGGCTCGGTCGGCGGCTCCACCGCCCTCGTCGCCGCGAACCTCGTCGCGGCCCGGGTCCATTCCACCGTCCTCACCCTCGCTTTCGAAAAGCAGTCCGAGTCCAACGCCATGTGGGGCCTCTCGCTGCCCATCCCGTTCCAGCAGCCGCTGCTGGCCGGCGCGGGCGGCTTCTTCGCCCCGCACGTGCGCGCGTACATGCGGCGCACCGGCGCACCGGACACGGTCGGCTCCCTCGTCGCGTACAAGGACCGGCGCAACGCGCTGAAGAACCCGTACGCGCATCTCCACGAGCACGACATCACCCTGGAGAAGGTCCAGGCGTCCCCGATGCTCTGGGACCCCATCCGCTACTCGGAGACCTGCCCGTCCTCCGACGGCGCCTGCGCCCTCGTCCTCACCGACCGGGCCGGTGCCTCCCGTTCACCGAGGCCACCGGCCTGGGTGCACGGTGGTGCCATGCGCAGTGAGCCGACCATGTTCGCCGGCAAGGACTTCGTCTCACCGCAGGCCGGCAAGGACTGCGCGGCCGACGTCTACCGGCAGGCCGGGATCGCCGACCCACGCCGGGAGATCGACGCCGTGGAGATGTACGTGCCGTTCTCCTGGTACGAGCCGATGTGGCTGGAAAACCTGGGCTTCGCCGCCGAGGGCGAGGGCTGGAAGCTCACCGAGTCGGGCGTCACCGAGCTCGACGGCGACCTGCCCGTGAACCCCTCGGGCGGCGTCCTGTCCACCAATCCCATCGGTGCTTCCGGCATGATCCGCTTCGCCGAGGCGGCGCTCCAGGTGCGCGGGCAGGCGGGGGAGCACCAGGTGCCCGGAGCCCGCCGTGCCCTGGGGCACGCGTACGGCGGCGGGGCCCAGTTCTTCTCCATGTGGCTGGTCGGTGCCGAACCGCCCGCCACCTGAGTGCCGCGTCACCGCCGCAGGACGGCCGCGTGCCGCGCCCTGTCCGTGACCGGACCCGATGGCTAGTCTGAGCGCGGACGACGAACCGGGAGGAGCAGGCACGTGGCGGAGACCATCACCACCCAGCAGCAGCTCGCAGGATGGGAGAAGCCGGACCTCGACCTCAGCAACGCGGACTGGCAATCGGGCAGTCAGGGAACGGGCGACGTCCAGATCGCCTTCGTCGAGGGATTCATCGCCATGCGCAACGGCGGCCGTCCGGAGAGCCCGTCACTGATCTTCACCCCCGCCGAGTGGCGCGCCTTCGTGCTCAACGCCAGGGAAGGGGAGTTCGACCTCACCTGACGGTGGTCGCCGGGTCAGTCACTCCGGTCCGCCCGCTTCCGGGCACGCGCGTCGGCGACGGCGAGCGCAACCCCCGGCAGTATCAGCAGGACCGTGACCCACAGCGGCATGGGGAACAGCGGCTCGTCGCCGGCCAGTCTGTCCGCCACCAAGGCGGCCGGCAGGCCGACGACGGCCGCTACCAGCCAGCTCTTGGCCATCCCCAGGGAACCCTGCCGCAGCTCCATGGTCACCGTGACCGCAGCGACGGCCACCAGCAGGGCGAGCCGGCCGGCGGTGACGGGGAGCGTGGTGGTTCGCCACAGCAGGTGGGACAGGAGCATCAGCACGCCCACCACGGACGGCACTATGGCCGCGAGCCGTGCCGCCCTCAGGTGCAGTGGCTGCCGCGCCCGCGCCCAGGACGCGGCGAACGCCTTGACGTCGCCGCCGACCACGTCCTCCGGCCCCCGCCCGGCCGCCGCCGCGTCCTCCAGGTGGGCGGACAGCTCGGCGAGCATCTCCCGCACGGAGGCGTGGTCGATGCCTCGGTACGCCCAGTTGGCACGGCAGACCGCCAGTACCCGTTCGTTGGTCATGGTGTGGATTCCCCCGTCTTCTTCCTGTCCGCCAGGACCCGGCCGGCCTGGGCGGTGAACTCCCGCCAGACAGCCCGGCCGCGGGTCAGTTCCGCTTCGCCGGCTGCCGTCAGCCGGTAGTACTTGCGCGGTGCTCCGCCGCTCGACGACGGGGCGCGGTACGACTCCACGAGCCCGCCCCGCTCCATCCGCGCGAGCAGCGGATAGATGCTGCCCTCACTGACGAGCTCCAGCCCGCTTTCCGTCAGCGCCTCCACGAACTCGTAGCCGTAGCGGGGCCTTTCGCCGATCAGCGACAGCAGGCACAGGTCGAGCACTCCGCGCAGAAGCTGACTGCGCCGCTGGTCACCGGTCGCCGGCAGCTCCTTTGTCATGCGACACATGATAGTCACGCTCTGTCATGCGGCGCAAGACTCATGCGGCACAAGTCTCATGCGGGGCAAGAATGATACCGTGCAAGACTCTTGTGGCGAACGGTAATGGTCGCGGACCGCGATACCGTGAGCCGCATGGCCGCACACCCGCTCGCGCTGGACCTCGCCCTCACCATCCGTCATGACGGCCGGGGCGGCGTCGCCGACGACCTCCAGCACCCCGACGGCCTCACCACCTGGATCCGTGAGCACGCGGACGCCCTCGACGCCGTACCCGGCGCCGCCCGCTTCGCCGCGGACGGGGACACCCTCGCGGCCGTCCGCGAACTGCGCGCCGCCGTCCGCGCCCTGTTCGCCCGCGCCGTGCCCGGCGACCCCAGCCCCGCCGACGCCCGGCGCCTGCTGCCGGTGGACACCGCCCTCCAGCGCCTGAACGCGGCCGCGGCGGCCGCCCCCGCCGTACCTCACCTGGCCTGGCCCGACGGAGCCGACCCGACGGCCGGGTGGCGCCGCGTCGACCCGGCGTCCGCCTCCGCCCGTGAGGCGCTGTGCGCCGCCCTCGCCCAGGACGCCATCGCCTTCCTCGCCGGACCGGACCGCTCCCGGCTGCGGGCCTGCCACGCGCCACGCTGTGTGCGGTACTTCCTCAAGGAGCACCCCCGCCAGGAGTGGTGCAAACCCGCGTGCGGGAACCGCGCCCGTGTCGCCCGCCACCACGAACGCCACCACGCCTGACCCGCCACCAGGCCCGACCGAGCCCGCGCACCCCGGACCGCCACCGCACCCCGCAGCGCCACCACGCCCGGCGGCGGCTGTCCGTCCTAGGGTGAGGAGCATGAGTGGAGAACGCGACCTGAAGCGGCTGCTCGCCGGCATGCGACCCGAGCTCAACCCGGGGCACTTCGTCTTCGTCACCGTCGACGGCCCCGCCGTCCCGCCCGGGCTGCACCCGGTCGTCACGGTCGCCGAGTCGGAGGGCCTGACCCTGGTCGTCCCGCAGGACGAGGCGGACGCCGCCTCGCTCCCGTACCACTACGTGGCCGGCTGGATCACGCTGCGGGTCCACTCCGCCCTCGACGCCGTCGGGCTGACCGCCGCCGTCTCCCGGGAGCTCGCCGACGCCGGGCTGAGCTGCAATGTCGTGGCGGGCTACCACCACGACCACCTCTTCGTCGAGTACACCCGGGCGGGCGAGGCCCTCACCGCCCTGCGCCGCCTGGCGGAACGCTCCGCCTGACCGGCCGGTCCCCCGAAACGGTGAATCACGGCGGCTCCCGTGGCCCTTGTGCCGGGGCCGTGCCGACGGGCGGGGAGCGCGGGGCCGGGCGCCGCTCGGCGGGTCCGGGCACGTACCATGGCGACATGTCCTTCCTCCGCCGCCGCAGCGCCGCCACACCCGCGGGCCCGGACTTCGACGTCCTGGCCATGGACCCGGGCGACTGGCCCGGCAATCTCGGCGCCGGTCTCCTCCCCGCCCCCGACGGCACCTGCCAGGGCGTGTTCCTGCGGTACGACCTGTTCGGCGGCCGCGGCCCCGCGATGATCATCGGCAACCTCCCCGAGGGCTCCCCGGCCCGTGAGCTCGCGGAGGGCCAGATCCCCTTCGAGGTCGCGCAGCTCCTGGCGGCGCTGGAGAACGACGAGCCGGTCGAGGTCGTCGAGACCGAGGACGTACCCGTGATGCAGGGCGACAACCTGCTGATCGTGCGCCGTCTGAAGCTCTCCGAGAGCCGGATCTCCTGCGTGCAGTTCGACCGCAGCGACAACGTGCTGGTGACCATCGCGAGCTGGGACCGCCCCATCACCGACGACCTGTACGCGCTGCTCAAGCCGCTGCCCGCGGAGCTCTTCCAGCAGGGCTGACCCGGCCCTCCGACGCGGATTAGAGTCGGCGGCATGGCAGCGAACGAGGGGAAGACGACCGGCACCGCCCGGGTCGATAGCTGGATCTGGGCGGTACGGCTCACCAAGACGCGCTCGCAGGCGGCCACGGCCTGCCGGGCCGGTCACGTACGCGTCAACGGCGAGCGCGCCAAGCCCGCCCAGACCGTGAAGCCCGGCGACGAGGTGCGGCTGTTCCACGCCGGCCGCGAGCGCATCGTCGAGGTGAAGCAGGTGCTCACCAAGCGGGTTGGTGCGCCCGTGGCCGCCGAGGCGTACGTCGACAACAGCCCGCCCCCGCCGCCCCGCGAGCACGTGGCCCTGGCGGGCGTCCGCGACCGTGGCGCCGGCCGCCCCACCAAGCGGGAACGCCGCGAACTGGACCAGTTGCGCGGCATCCGCCCGTCCTGACGACCGCCACGGCCGACCCCCGCGGCGCGCATACTCCGCGGCGTGACCGCCACGGCCGACCCTCGCGGCGTGACCGCCCCGGTGCGAGCCCCACCGTGTGACCGCCACGGCGCAGACTCCGGGGCGTCACCGGCACGGCGCCCCCCACGGCGCCCCCGCACGGCGTCACCGCCACGGCGCCCCCCCCACGGCGTGACCGCTACGGCGTGACCGCTACGGCGTGAAGAGCGCCGCCCAGCCGGGCCGCCGAGGTTCCCAGCCCCGTCGGCCCGCCCGGCAGCCCCGCGCCCGGCAGGTCCCCACCCGGCAGGCCCGCACCCGGCAGCCCCGCGCCCGGGAGGCCCGCGCCCGGCGCCGGTACGCCCGGCGCCGCCACACCCGCCATCTCGCCCGCCGCCGCGCCCACGCCCGCCGCCGCGCCCACGCCCGGCGCGGGCGCACCCGCCGGGGGTCCGGTCAGCAGCCGGGCCGTACCCGCGCCCGAGCGGACGTCCTCGTCCCGGTAGCGGCGGACGTTCCGGTGCCAGTTGAGGATGCCGGCGAGCCAGTCCTCCAGCTCCCGGACGTACGTGTCGAGCGCGGCCCGGCCCGCCTGGTCCAGCTCGAACCGGTCGCTCAGCACCGGGAGCTCATGCTCCTTCACATGCTCGAACTGGCGCAGCCGGCCCCGCATCAGGTCGTCGATGATCTTCACGCCCGTCGGGTAGTCGCAGTCGAAGAAGGTCTGCACCACCAGGACCCCGTTGTGCACCTCGCCCTCGACCTCGATCTCCTTCTGGTACGAGAAGAGGTCGTTGAGCATGGTCGCGTAGTCGGACACGGAGTTCTCCAGGCTCCGGATCGTCCCGCTTCGCAGCAGGTCCGCCGGCAGGGCGTGCTGGTGCCGCAGCCGCGACAGGCTCATGGTGAGGTCGGAGCCGAAGGTCAGGCGCCGCATCTCGATGTAGTCGACCGGATCGGGCACCCGGTGCTGGGCCTGGTTGTGCAGCTCCCACAGCCAACTGTCCAGCATGTCGTCCATCGCCCGGCGCAGCGAGGCGCGGGCGTCCGGGCCCATGGGCCCCGTGGTGCGCCCCCACAGGTCGGCCAGCGACCGCTCCATCGGGCTCTGTGCCCCGGCCGCGGCCGCCTCCGGGTCGTCGACCGGCATGCAGCCCTTGAGCCGCTCGGTGCACAGCTTCGCCCCGGCGAGGTCACGCGGCCGCCCGAAGACGATCGGGTAGTAGTCGTCGCCGTACGTCCCCCAGGTCAGCCACTCGGCGCTCAGCTCCAGTTCCTCGACGGTGGCGTCCGGGTCGAGCCCGGCCGCGCACAGGGCGAGGTCGAAGCCGGCCATCAGCCGCTCGTCCCAGATGTCGTCGAGCAGACCCATCCGGCCGGCCCACTCCAGGGACTTGGCGCGTGCGTCGTCCAGGTGCGGGCTGAGGGCCAGCGGGTAGGGCAGGTCGAACTCCGGCAGCAGCGAGGGGCCGACGTGCTGGTGCGGCACATGCGTGAGGGAACGCCGCCGTGCCTCCGCCGGCCTGCCGAAGAGCGTCGTGATGTCGAGCGCCGAGGTGCCCAGCACCCCGCGGAAGAGCGAAGGCCCGCTCTGCGCGCCCTCGTTCATGTAGCGGCTGGAGCGCATGTGCCACTCGTGGCCGCCGGACTGCCAGTCCTGGAGGCCCTTGGCGTACGCGGCGACCGCGGCGCACTCCTCCGGGCTCAGGCCCTTCTCCACGCACAGTTCGGGGACCTCGGTCAGCGCGGTGTTCTCGAACTGCTGGAGCCGCGAGGTCAGCAGGTCGTTGACCGCCTCGGCGGCCTCCTGGGTCGTGCAGTCCAGGAACTTCTCCAGCACCAGGACGCCGTTGCTGTTCTCGCCCTCGTCCTCGACCTCGCGCTGGTACGAGAAGAGGTCGTTGCGCAGGTGGACGGCGTCGGCGAACGCGTCCCGCAGCACCCGCAGCGGCCGGGCGTCCGCCACCGCCTCCGGCACCTCGGCGCCGGCCGCGTACTCCACCAGGCCGGCGGACCAGGGCGCGCCGCCGACCTTGCGGCGCATCTCGATGTACTCGACGGGGTTGGCGATCCGCCCCTCGTTGATGTTCGCCAGTTCCCACAGGGACTCGTTGAGCAGGTGCTCGGTCGCCTCGGCGAACCGGGAACGCCAGGCGGACGACATGCTCGGCACGGTCCGCGTCCACAGGTCGGCGAGCCCTGCTTCGACCGGGTTCGTCGGCTCGGGCATCGGAGCGGAGAGGTCCAGCGGCATGAAGGCCGGCATCCGGTCCAGGTACGCCGTGCCGCCCGCCAGGTCCTGGGTGCGCTTGAACACCTCCAGGAAGTGGTCGTCGAAGAAGAACACCCAGACGTACCAGTCGGTGACCAGGGACAGCGCCTCGGCGTCACAGTCGGGGTGCGTGTACGCGCACAGCAGGGCGTAGTCGTGGGAGTCAAGATCGTGTTCCTCCCAGATCCCCGACCCCTCCAGCATCCCCATCCGGCGCGCCCATTGTTTGGTGTGGGAACGTGCCGTCTCCACATGGGGATTGAGGCGCGCCGGATACGGCATGTAGAAATCCGGCAGAACGAAGGGCTGTGCCATGCGTACGGGGCCTTTCACGGGAGGTGGACATACCGCGCCACCCCCTACCCGACGCCGGCAGGGCCCACGCCGCAGACCGGGTTAGTCATATGAACGCCAACTGGAGTGACTCGTGTGTCAGATGGTGTCTCCTGAGCCCTCTGAGCCCTTGCCGGCGGCCTTCTCCGTCCCGGGGAACCGCGCCCCTCTGCGGAGGAACTCGGCCCGGAAATCCTGCCGGGGGATACCGCTGAACGAGAACGAGCCGTCCTTCGCCCGGTCGCGCAGGAGTATCTGGTCGCACGCGCCGCAGTACTTGGTGTGGTCCGTGTACTGCTTCCGTGCCCGCTCGGCCCTCGTGTCACCGGCGCGTACGGCGGCCCGGCTGCGGTGGGCGGCGAAGCCCAGCACGACACCGGCGAGCAGGGCACTCCACGCGATGCCCCCGTTGAAGGCGGCGAGCACGAACAGCACGGCGAGACCCGCCAGGAGGTACGTCCGGTGATGGCGGCGCGGGTCGAGCTGCGCCACGCCCAGCGGCTGGGGGAGATTCACCATGGGAGACCCGGGATGGAGCCCCTTCCTGCGGAAGCAGGTGTCCATCTCTCCGTTCGGGCAGTCCGCCACCGTTCCCCCTCGAATCGCACGGGTGACACCAACTGCCTATTCGTCCTGCCCATACCGGGAATCTGATATGCCCGGCGCGGCGGTGGGCGGCCACATCCGGCCACCCGCCGCGCACCTCCGTGTCGCCCCCCTCAGACGCGGGACACGGTGACGTCCGACGCCTTGACGAAGGCCACCCGGTGACCGAACTGGATCTCGTAGTACGCCTCCTCGCCCCGCACCACCCGGTGCCCGGACGTGTCGAAGGACGGGGCGTAGTAGTACTCGCCCGGCACCCGGTCGCCCACCACGTACCGCTGGCCCGCGAGGAGCCGGTACGGCAGCGGCGACACCGACTGGACCGGCACACCGGCCGGGTAGGCGGACGCCTCGGGGTAGGCCCGCCCGTAGACGGGGATGTCCACGCGGCCCTCCCTCGGTGTCAGGACCCAGCCGCGCGCCGCCACGGCCACCGGCCGCGTACGGGGGTCGTGGAACCAGGCCTTCTGGCCCAGGTACCAGACCGCCGTCCACTCCCCGCGCCGCTCCGCCACCGCGTAACTCTGGCCCGTCGAGGCCCGCGCGCCCGTGTCGTTGACGCCGGTGGTCGAGTCCTGGCCCCCCGGCCGCAGCCCGATGTCCTTGACGAGGGGAGCGCTCTCGCTGGGCTCCGTGTGCAGCCGGACCGCGCCGCTGCCGTGCGGCGGACAGGCCTCACCGGGCTTCACGCACCCCGTGTAGAGCGGCTGGTGGGCGGCGTACCGAGGGCGGATCGTCACGACCTCGCTGTGCGGGCCCGCGGTCGGCGTGAAGGGCCGGCCCAGCAGCTCGAAGTAGTGCGCCCAGTCCCAGTACGGGCCGGGGTCCGTGTGCATGCCCCGGACCGCCGCCGCCGTCGGACCGGGCACATTGTCGTGGCCCAGGATGTGCTGCCGGTCCAGCGGAACGCCGTACCTCTTCGCCAGGTACCGCACCAGCCGCGCCGACGTGCGGTACATCGCCTCCGTGTACCAGGCGTCCGGCGACACCAGGAAGCCCTCGTGCTCCAGGCCCACCGACTTGGCGTTCACGTACCAGTTGCCCGCGTGCCAGCCGACGTCCTTCAGCGGTACGTGCTGGGCGATATGACCATCGGACGACCGCAACGAGTAGTGCCACGACACATACTCCGGGTCCTGCACCAACCGCAGCGTCACGTCCCAGGTCGCCTCGGTGTCGTGGACGACGATGTAGTCCACCGACTGGGAGGCGGGCCGGTCCGCCTTGTCGTGGTTGCCGTAGTCGCCCTCGCCGAACTCCTCGTACGGCGCCGGGACCCACTCGCACGCCACCGTCCGCGGACACTCGGTCCCGCTCGTCCGCGCCGTCCGCAGGCCGAGCCCGGCGGCCTGCGCTGTCTGAGGAGCGACATCCGGGGCGGCGGCCAGGGACACCACCTGCCCGCTGTCCGTCGTACGACGCTCACCCGAACGGATGATGTCATACACGTCATTGGCGTACGTCGTGGCGGTCGCCGTGTCATCGGCGCCCGAGTAGCGCGCCACCGCGCCGTACCAGTCGCCCGGGTCGCCGCTCGCCGGGTGACCGAGCTCCCGCTGCGCGGCCGCCAGGAGGGCCGCGCCGCCCCGGATGTTGGCGGACGTGCCGGTGCGCAGCCGCTCGGGGGAGAGCCCGGACAGCTCGGCCGCCCGTTCCAGCGTCCGCAGCCGGGGCGGCAGCGCGGACGGCTCGGGCGACTCGGCTTCCGTCACGTGCTTGGCGCTGCGGGAGGCGTCACCGCGCGCGTCCTCCGCGCCGTGCGAGTGGTGCGGTGCCGAGGCCAGCGCGGTGCGGGCGTCCGTGAGGTGCATGGGCCCGTAGCCGCCGGTGACGCTCGGCGCGCCACCGTGCCCGTCCCAGCGGGACTGGAGGTACGAGACGGCCAGCAGCACGCTCTGCGGCACCCCGTACTCGGCGGCGGCCGCCGCGAAGTCGCGCTGCAACGCCCCGGAGCCGGGTGGCCGCCCGGCCGTCGCGGACGGCGCCGCGGACACCAGCGGCAGCAGCAACGCGGCGGACGCCACCACCGCGCCCGCCCTCCGTACCCGCAGTGACTGCCCAACGTGCCGTAACCGTCGACGAGCGGGAGCGGACAAGGCGGCCTCCTGGGACGGGTGGTGTGCGGCAGGACCGTACAGGCGTAGCGCCTGCCGGACCACCCGTCAATCAGGGGCGCAGCGCGGGAAATCGGCCCGTCGCCAACGCCTCAGTCGACCCGCACCGCGAGTAGACAGGCGTCGTCGTCGTGGACGCCGCGCTCGTACTCCTCGGTCAGCCGGTCGACGATCCGCCGGGGCGGCAGACCGCTGCTCGCCGCCAGCAGCCCCGTCAGCGCGCTGATGCCCTCGGTGATGTCCTGGCCGCGCCGCTCGACCACCCCGTCGGTGTACAGCAGCAGCACATCGCCCCGCTCCAACCGGAATTCCGCCGTCTCGTATTCGTGCCCCGGCAGCACACCCAGCAGCGGACCCCGGTGATCCGTCGGCAGCGCGTAGGCGCGGCCCTCACGCAGCAGCAGCGGCGCCGGGTGTCCCGCACACGTCCACCGGAGGACCCGGTCGTCACTGATGTGCCCGACCGCCATGGTGGCCGTCGCCGACGTGGGGTCGCTGCACACCAGCTCGTTCAGCCAGGTGGTCACCTCACCGGCGCACGCCCCCGTCTGGGCGAGGCCCGCCATCGCGTGACGCTGCTGTGCCATCCGGGCGACCGCCTCCAGCCCGTGCCCGCTCGCGTCCCCGATGGCGATCAGCGCCCGGCCGTCCGGCAGCGGCCGGCACTTGTACCAGTCCCCGCCCACCGCGGCGTCCGGCTCGGCGGGCAGGTACGCCGCCGCCACGGTCAGGCCCAGCTCCGCCAGGCCTTCCGAGTACGTCGGCAGCAGCGCCTCGCGCAGCGCCGACGCGACATGCCGCTCCGCCGCGGCCTGCTGCCGCAACTGCTCCGTCTCCACCTGCTTCTCCACCAGCCTGCGGCGGCTGCGCATCTGGGGAGTCAGGTCACGGGCCACGATCTGCAACGCCCACGGACGGCCGTCCGTGCCCGCCACCGGCCGGCCCAGCAGGTCGACCGTACGGATCTCGCCCAGGACCAGGAAACGGATGCGGGTCCAGGCGGGCTCCTCACCCGCCAGCACCGATGCGATGAACTCGCCGAACGGCCCCACGTCGGCCGGCACCAGCGCGTCGCACAGCTCCAGCAGCGACCACGGCAGCGCGGGGTCGGTGCGGAAGACCCGCTGCAACCCCTCCGACCACGTCACCGACCCGGACAGCAGGTCCCAGCGCCCCCACCCCATGGACGCCAGGTGCTGCGCGTCGATGGTGAGGAGCTCCGCCTGGCTGCGCACCGGGCGCCACGTCGTCAGCACCTGGTCGCCGCACGACGACGCGTAATGCACGAGCTGTACGCGCCTGAGGCTGCCGTACCGCTCCTCGGTGTAGTCCACGACCAGGCCGTTCAGGGCGCGGCCCGTGGCCAGCACCTCCCGCAGCGCGGCCAGCAGCCCCCCGGCGGCCGCGCCCGGGCGGGCCTCCCCGAAGAAGCGCTGGCCCACCTGCTGATCCGGCGAGAGCAGCCATTCGGCCGAGCGGATGTGGTTCCCGGCGCGGATGACGAAGTCCGTGATCCGGCCGGAGTCGTCCCGCACCGGACTCAGCAGGGCCGCCGACACCGGAATGGCCGGCAGCGTCGCGCACAGGCACCTCCAGGGGTCGTGCCCCTCGCCCGCGTCCACGCACGTGTGCGGGGCGCCGTAGCCCTGGCCGCACGGGCACTGGGCCGTCCGGCCACCGCCGCCGGCCTCCCCGGACGGCGCGGCTCCCTGCCCGGGTGCGCCGGTGGCGCCGGGGACGCGGTCGGCCGAGGGCTCGGCGACCCCGGCCGTCTCCGCCTTGCGTCGTACCTCGGAACGGAGCGTCGCGATCTCGCGCTCGATGAACGCCTTCAGCGACGCCACGTCGGCGGTGTGCGACCGGGTCATGAGGGCGTCACGGCCCCGGCGTCGGCAGCCGGAGCGTGTCTCGTGCCCGGAACGCTCATGGTGACGGCCTTTCCTGTCGTGCCTCTCGTGCTGCGCGTCATACGCGCGGTACGCGCACTACGCGTACCGCGCGTATGACGCGGGGCAGGTGCTTTGCCGGGGATGTACCCCGCCCGGGGTCCACACCCCCGGCCGGATACTCCGTCCGGGTCAGGCGTGCACCCGGCGACCCCCGTGCCCCCGCCCGGTGAACAGCCGGTAGAGGGCGAGAACGATGACCGAACCGATGATCGCGGCGATCCAGGTCGACAGGTCGAAGAAACCGTCGATCGAGTCGACGCCGAAGATGACCTTGCCCAGCCAGCCGCCCAGCAGACCGCCGACGATACCGATCAGCATGGTCACCAGGATGCCGCCCGGGTCACGTCCCGGCATCAGCGCCTTGGCGATCGCACCGGCGAGCAGCCCGATCAGTATCCACGCGATGATTCCCATTCTCGACCTCCTATGGATTTCCGCACGTCCCGCGTCAAGCGGGACATGTCTCCGCGTTGCCGGAGCCGGGGGCGGTAAACACCGGCGTCCCTCACCGCCGGGCTCGGAGGCGAAGGTCCCGGCCCGAAAAGGACCGAAGTCCCGGAACGGACAGGCCGGTCGGCGAGCTTGCCCGCGTGCCCCACCGGCAACACCAACGGCAGCCGCTCACCGCACCGGTCACGGCGAAGCCGACGAAGGAAGAAGCCGCTCATGAAGTGGATGGCCCGCACCAAGGCCCGACTCCTGCACGCCACCGACCTGTTCTGCCCGCCGCGGGTCCTGCCCGCGCCTCCCCCCGAGTCCCTCCACGTCCGCAGCCCGGCCGAGGGCACCCGCTGGACCTGCGTGGCACGGCACCGGATCAGTTGGCAGTACACCGGCGCCCTGTGGCACCCGTGCGATGTGCTCCTCGAACGGCGCACGGACCAGGGGTGGACCCCGGCGGTGCTCCTCGCCGCGCACGTCGACCCCCGCGCCCTGGGCACCTCCGTCGTCGTACCCGACCTGCCCTCGGGGCCGTACCGCGTCCTCATCACCTCACCGGAACTGCCCGACGCGGCGTGCAGCCCGCCCCTGCTGATCAGCCACCCCTGACCCGCCCGCACCGGGTCCCGCCCGACGGACCCCGCCCGACGGATCCCGCCCGACGGATCCCGCCCGCACCAGGAGACGCACCGCACGTGAAGCAGAACGAACTCCTCCGCCTGACCACCGAGGTGACCCAGCTCCGTCAGGCCCTCGACAGCCGTGCCGTCATCGACCGGGCCCAGGGCATGGTCATGGCGCTCACGCCGTGCCCGGCCGAGCAGGCGTGGCAGGTCCTGGTCGAGACCTCCCAGCACGGCAACACCAAACTGCGGGACGTCGCCGCGGCCCTGGTCGGCGCCGCCGCCCACGGCCGCGGCCTGCCACCGGGGCTGCGCGTCCCCTTCGAGCGAGCCGTCCGCCGGGCCCGCGCGGGGGCGCACACCACGGCGGCCGCCGGACGGTGACCGGGCCGGAGCAGGACGGCGACACGACAGCGCGCTGCGTGCCCGGTGTGTCGGCACCGGTCACACAGCGCACTTCCCCCTCGTCGCGGTCAGCGCGTGCCGACCGCCGCGCGCACGGCCCGCCGTGCCAGTGCGCAGTCATCGTGCAGCCGCCGCAGCAGCAGCCGCTGTTCCTCCCCGGTCGACACCGCGCCCGGCGCGGCCGGCACCGAACCGGCGGGCGGCGCCTCGCGTATCGTGCGCTGCACGGCCGTCTCGTACGTACGGATCTCCCGCGTCAGCACCAGCATCAGGTTCACCAGGAACGCGTCCCGTGCCGCCGGGCCCTCGCGCTGCGCGAGCTGACTGATGTGACGGCGTGCCGCGGGGGCGTCGCCCAGCACCGCCCACAGCGTCGCCAGGTCGTACCCCGGCAGGTACCAGCCCGCGTGCTCCCAGTCGACGAGCACCGGACCGGCGGGCGACAGCAGGATGTTGGAGAGCAGCGCGTCCCCGTGGCAGAACTGCCCCATGCCCTGCCGACCGCCCGCGTGCGCCAGGCCGTGCAGCAGTTTCTGGAGGTCGTCCCGGTCCCGGTCGGTGAACAGCCCCAGCTCGTGGTAGCGGGAGATCCGCGAACCGTAGTCCAGCGGGGCGTCGAACGTCCCGGCCGGCGGCCGCCAGGTGTTGAGCCGGGTGATCGCGCCGAGCGCGGCCCGCAGGTCCGCCCGGGGCGGCGCCTCCAGCGGGTGGCGGGTGAGAGCGGCGGCCCGGCCGGGCATCCGCTCGATCACCAGCGTGCAGTTGTCGGGGTCGGCGGCGATCAGCCGCGGCGCGCGCACCGGCGGCCGGTGGCGTACGAAGGCCCGGTAGGCGGCGATCTCGTGCCGGAACCGCTCGACCCACGCGGGGGAGTGGTCCAGTAAACACTTGGCGACCGCGGTGGCGCGCCCGGTGGTCCCGACGAGCAGGACGGAACGTCCGCTGCGCCGCATCACCTGTACCGGGTTGAACTCCGGGCAGATCCGGTGCACCGACGCGATCACCTTCCGCAGTTGCGCGCCCTGGGTGCCGGACAAGTCGATTCTCCCGCTGAGCGGTCCGGCCACCGTCCCCGCCCAGCGCCGGGCCCGACCCGCCTGGGTGGGATCCAGATACGGTCCGCTGCCGGCCGGGACGGTGCGCTGCGGCCGGGGCGGGGCGGACACGGAGGACGATGCTGTGTACATGGGCGAGACAGATCCCTTCGTGTGCCGACGATTTACGTACGCTGCCCCGTCCCGGCAACCGGCCGACACCCTGGGGAATGAGGGCCGGTTGCCGGGACGGGGTGGCGCTTTCCTACCTGACACCCGGGCGCGGGTGGCACACCATCTGGCGGACCCTGGCGAACCCTGGCGAATAGTCGCCAGCCCTATGACAGCGGGTTAGTGTCAAGTCAGCCGAGAACCTGGGGGCTTGACGTGACCGGAGAACCCAACACCCGCCTTGCAGATCTGTTCGGCCTCGCCGGCTGGTCGAAAGGGGAGCTCGCAAGACTCGTGAACCGGCAGGCGGCGGCCATGGGCCACCCCCAGTTGGCGACCGACACCTCGCGGGTCCGGCGCTGGATCGACATGGGGGAGACCCCGCGCGATCCCGTACCCCGGGTGTTGGCAGCCCTGTTCACCGAGCGACTCGGCCGTGTCGTTACCATCGAGGACCTCGGGTTCGTACGACACGGGCGCGCCGGGAAACGGCGGGACGTCAGGAACACCGACAACCCTGACGGGCTGCCCTGGGCGCCCGAGCGTACGGCTGCGGTCCTCACCGAATTCACGGGAATGGACCTCATGCTCAACCGACGCGGCTTGGTGGGCGCGGGCGCCGCGCTCGCCGCAGGCTCCGCACTCACCAGCGCCATGCACGACTGGCTCCACACCGACCCCGCTCTCTCCTCCGACGCCCCCCGCATCGACGACCCCCTGCACGCCGACCCCGCCGGGTTCGACCGCTACGAGGCCGCCCCCATCGGGTCGCAGGAGATCGAGGCGCTGGAACGCTCCGTCGAAGTGTTCCGCGCCTGGGACGCCGCCCGTGGCGGCGGGCTCCAGCGCAAGGCCGTCGTCGGCCAGCTCAACGAGGTGGGCGGCATGCTCGCCTACCGCCACCCCGACCACCTCCAGCGCCGGCTCTGGGGGGTCGCCGCCAACCTGGCGGTGCTGGCCGGCTGGATGTCCCACGACGTGGGCCTGGAACCCACCGCCCAGAAGTACTTCGTCATCGCCGCCCACGCGGCCCGGGAGGGCGGCGACCGGCCCCGCGCCGGCGAGGCACTCTCCCGCGCCGCCCGCCAGATGGTCCACCTGGGCCGCCCCGACGAGGCCCTGGACCTGATGAAGCTCGCGAGGTCCGGCTCCGGCGAGGAGATCCTGCCGCGTACGCAGGCCATGCTGCACACCATCGAGGCCTGGGCACAGGCGTCCATGGGCCGAGGCCAGGCGATGCGCCGCACCCTCGGCGAGGCCGAGGAGCTGTTCGTCTCGGACAAGTCCGACGTGCCCCTGCCGAGCTGGATGCAGACCTTCAGGAGCGAGGACCTGTACGGCATGCAGGCGCTCGCCTACCGGACGCTCGCCGAGCACGAACCCGCGGCGGCCAAGCAGGCGCAGTACTTCGCGCAGAAGGCCCTGGCGCTGCGCAACGACGGCAGGCAGCGGTCGAAGATCTTCGACTACCTCTCCATGGCCTCGGCCTGCTTCATCGCGGACGACCCCGAACAGGCCGACCGGTACGCCAGGCTCGCGCTGATGTCGATGGGCGAGACCTCCTCCCAGCGCACCTGGGACCGGCTGCGGGAGATGTACCGGCTCACCGGGCAGTACGCGGGCTACTCGAAGATCGAGGACCTCCGCGAGGAGATCCAGCTCGCCATGCCCAAGACGGCGGCGAAGCGGCCCAGGCGCGGCCAGGCCTGACCGCTCTCACCGCATCCCACCGGCGGCCAGGTGCGACCGCACCTGATCCCGTCCCACCGTACGAGCCCTGGCCGGACGCCCCGGCCCGACCACCGACTCACGCACCTCGCCCGGCGGACGCCCAGCTCCGGCCGCCGGCTCGACCACCCGCCCCCACGCGTCCTCGCCGACGGCCCTGACCAGCCGTCAGCCCAGCGGGACGCGACCGACGACCGCGACCCTCAACGCAACACGCCCACGCGACGCCGCCGACGACCGCGACCCTCAACGCAACACGCCCACGCGACGCGACCGACGGCCACGACCGACGGCCACGACAAGCCGTCACGACAGCGCGCGTCGCACCCCCCACGACCACGACCGACCCTTCACGGACCGACCGTTCAGCACCACCGACCCTTCGCGCCCGCGCCCACGCACCATGACCGTACGGGCCATGGCGCATGGGCCCGGACTCACGACCGGCCGCTGACCCGGGCGACCATGACGCACGCGTCGCCGTCGCGCGACGAGCGGCCGAACTCCTCGACCACCGACCGTACGCACTCCTGCGCATCGCGCGCCCGGGCGAAGCGCGGTGCCAGGTCCAGCAACCTGTCCCTGCCGGAGGCGTCCCGGGTCAGCCCGTCCGTGTGCAGCACCAGCACGTCACCGGGCAGCAGTCGGACCTCGGACTGCTCGTACGCCGCGCCGGCCGTCGCCCCGAGCAGGGCGCCCTCCGGCCGTGACAGCTCGTGCCCCGTCCCGTCGCGGAACAGCAGCGGGGCGGGGTGGCCCGCCTGCGCCCAGGTGAGGGTCCGCGTCCTCGGGTCGAAGCGGCAGCACACCGCGCTGCCCAGGGCGGGCTGCGAGGAGGAGTCCAGCACCTGGTTGAGGTAGCCCATCAGGGCGCCGGGGCGGATTCCGGCGACCGCCATGCCGCGCAGGGCACCCAGCAGCATCGCCATCGTGGACGTCGCGGACACCCCGTGCCCGGTCAGGTCGCCCACGGTCAGCAGGGCGTCCCCGTCGGGCAGCTCCAGCGCGTCGTACCAGTCACCGCCGATGGTCGCGCTGGTCCCGGACGGCAGGTACTGCCCCGCCAGGTCCAGCCCGGCCGGCCCGCCGTGGGGGAAGCCGGAGGAGCCGCGCCACGGTGGCAGGACCGCCTCCTGCAACTCCACGGCCATCCGGTGCTCGGTGCGCTCGATGTGGTGGGCGCGCTGGAGCGAGTCGCGTGATTCGCGCACGGCCCGCTCGCTGCGGCGCAGTTCGCTGACGTCCCGTAAAACCGCCCACATCGACGCGGTGCACCCGTCGACGTCGAGAACGGGCTCGCCCATCATGTGCAAGGTGCGTACCCGGCCGTCCGTACGGACGATCCGGAACTCGCCGTCGATGGGCTTGCCGTCGATCAGGCAGCCCGTCACCATCGCCGTGAGCAGCGCCTGGTCCTCGGCGAACACCATGGAGGGCAGCTCGTCCAGGGTCATCGGCCCGGTTTCCGGGGAACGGCCGAAAATGACGTACAGCTCGTCGGACCAGCTCACCTCGTCGGTGAGGAGGTTCCACTCGGCGCTGCCGACCCGGCTGAGCAGCGACCCGGTGGGCGGCGGGTCGGCCGGTGCGCCGTCGTCGGTCTCCACGAGGTCGTACGGCTCGGCCGGCTCCGTGAGGCCGTCCGGGACGCCTTGCTTGAGCTGGCCCAACTGGGCGCCCAGGTCGTCGAGTTGGTGGACGGCGAGGTCGCACAGCGCGCGCTGCCAGCGGCCCTGCGGGTCGTCCTCGTCCGCCACGGCGTCCCGGCGCACGGCATCGACGTCTCCGCGCAGCCGGCGAGTCTGCGAGATCAGGGCGTCCAGCGTGCCGCGCTCGGGCGGCTGTGGGGCGGGACGGTCCGCGAACAGATGGGACGGCATGTCGTACTCCGATACGGGCGCGGCGCGGCCAGGGTCTGAAGTTGAGGACCGGTTACGACTGTTGCACAGGCGGAGACCGCCTGTAAGGGGTTTGGCAACACTCGATACGGTGGTGCTTGTGGCATATGCCAAAGGCGCGGCGAGAACCGGCCACCGGCGGCTCACGGCAGGATCGAGTCCACGTACCCGCCGTCGACCCGCAGTGCCCCGCCGGTCGTGGCCGACGCCTGCGGAGAGCTCAGGTAGACCACCATGTGTGCGATCTCCTCGGGCTCGATCAACCGCTGGAGCAGCGACTGCGGCCGGTGCTTGCGCATGAACACGCGCTGTGCCTCGTCCCAGGCGAGGTCCCGGTCCACGAGCTCGTACACGAAGTCCTCGACACCACCCGTGTGGGTGGGGCCCGCGATGACCGCATTGACGGTGACACCCGTGCCGGCGGCCTCCTTGGCGAAGCCACGGCTCACCGCCAGCAGGGCCGTCTTCGACATGCCGTAGTGGATCATCTCGGCCGGGATCACGACGGCCGAGTCGCTGGCGATGTACTGCACCCGCCCCCAGCCACGGCCCGCCATGCGGGGCAGGTACGCACGGGTCAGCCGCACCGCCGAGAGCACGTTCACCTCGAAGTACCGCCGCCACTCCTCGTCCGTGATCTCCAGGGCCGGCCGGGGCTCGAAGACGCCCAGGTTGTTGACGAGGATGTCCACCTCGGGCAGCAGTTCCACGGCCAGCTCGGCGCCCTCCTCGGTCGCGATGTCCGCGGCGACGGGGACGACCTCGGCGTCGGGGACCTCCGCCCGCAGCCGCTTCACCGCCTCCGTGACGGTGTCCGAGGTGCGCCCGTTGACCGCCACCGTCGCCCCCGAGCGCGCCAGGGCGGTGGCGATCGCCGCGCCGATGCCCTGCGTCGAGCCGGTGACCAGCGCCGTCCTGCCCGTGAGGTTCACATGCATCCGCCCGGTTTCCCTTCTCGTGTGCCGTCCCCCGCGTCCCATGGTGCCCTTCCGCCGTTCCCCCCATGCCCGGTCCGGGAGTGATGCGGAGTCCGTACAGCGGGTACCCGGACCTTCCGGTGCCGGGTGCCCGGCCCGGGACCGAGGAGAGCCGTCGGAGGGCAGGAGCCGTGAATATGAACGCCGGGAAGCGGGTCGTCGTCACTGGGGCCACCGGAAATGTCGGCACCAGTGTGGTGGCGGCCCTCGCCGATGACCCACAGATCTCGTCCGTGCTGGGCCTGGCCCGCCGGCTGCCCGGCTGGTCGCCGCCGAAGACCGAATGGGCCGAGGTGGACCTCAGGGAGGAGAACGACCTGGTGCGGCACTTCGAGGGCGCCGATGCCGTGGTCCACCTGGCCTGGGCCTTCCAGCCCACGCACGACCCCGTCGCCACCTGGCGCACGAACGTCCTCGGCAGCCTCCAGGTGTACCGGGACGTGTCGGCCGCCGGAGTGCCCGCGCTCGTCCACGCCTCGTCGGTCGGCGCCTACTCGCCCGGACCGAAGGACGGCGCGGTCGACGAGTCCTGGCCCACGCACGGCTGGCCGGGGGCCGCGTACTGCCGCGAGAAGGCCTACCTGGAGCGGGTTCTGGACGCCTTCGAGGCCCGCAACCCCGGTGTGCGGGTGGTGCGGATGCGCCCGGCGTTCCTGTTCAAGGAGGAGTCGGGCAGCGAGCAGCGGCGGATCTTCGCCGGCCGCTTCATGCCGGGACAGCTCGCCGGTCCCAAGACCATCCCGGTCGTCCCCGACATGCCCGGCCTGCGCTTCCAGGCCCTGCACACCGACGACGCCGCCCGGGCCTACCGGCTCGCGGTCACCAAGGACGTCAGCGGCGCCTTCAACCTGGCCGCCGAGCCGGCCCTCGACGCCCGGCAGCTCGCCGACCTCCTCGACGCCCGGGTCGTACGCCTGCCGCGCCCGGCCATCCGGGCCGCGCTGGCGGCCGGGTGGGGATTGCGCCTCATCCCCGCCTCGCCGCAGCTCTTCGACGCCGTGCTGCGCCTGCCGATGATGGACTGCGCGCGGGCCCACGACGAGCTGGGCTGGCGCCCCGAGCGCACCTCCCTGGAGGCCATCGAGGAGATGCTGCGGGGCATGCGGAGCGGCGCCGGCATGGACACCGCCCCGCTCACGGGCCGCAAGGTGAGCTGACCCGGCCGGTTCGCACCGGGCGCACCCCCGCGCACGGTGGCCGATACGTCACCACCCACACGGGTGACAGGTGACGGGACCGCCCCCAGTGGGCAGACCGACAGGAAGAGCGGGACGCCTGGGCGTCCCGGCTCGCACTCACACCCGGTCGGTTCGGTGAAGGGGGCCCACAGTGCCGGACAGGCGTCCTCGCGGCTATCAGCCGGACTGGCAACCCCGCCCCGCGACCCAGGAGCTGCTGGCCGCCGTCGAGCTCATCCTCGGCAGATACGCCGCCCAATTGCCCCTGACGATACGTCAGATCTGGTACGCGGCCGTGTCCCACGGCGTCCTCGCGAAGCAGGAGCGCACGTACAAACGCCTCGTCGACCTCCTCGGCATGGCCCGCCGCGCCGGCCGGATCTCCTGGCTGGCGATCCGCGACGGCACGGACGCGGCCGTGGAACCCGTGGCCTACGACGGCCCGGACGGGTTCCACCGCGCGCAGTTGGACGCCGCCCGCGGCTTCCGGCTCGACCGCCAGGCCGGCCAGGAGGCCCGGCTGGAGGTCTGGTGCGACACGGCCGGCCTGGTGCCGCAGCTCGCCGCGGTCACCGACCCCTGGGGCGTACCCGTGTACGCGTCCGCCGCCGGGTTGTCCGCCAAACGCGCCGCCGCCCAGCGGGCGGCCGTGGGTGGCCACGCCGCCGTGCGGATCATGGTGATCGGTGACTGGGACCCCACCGGGCTGCACCTGTTCACCGCACTCGCCGAGGACGTCACCGCCTTCGCCGCGCTCGACGCCCCCGACGTGGCCATGCGCTTCGACCGGCTGGCCGTCACCGAGAGTCAGATCGCCGAGTACCGCCTGCCCACGGCCCCCGTGAAGGCCAGTGACCGGCGCTCCTTCCCCGGCACGTCCACCACCCAGGCAGAGGCGCTGCCGCCCGACGCGCTGGCCGCCCTGGTGCGGGACGCGATCAGCGGCAGCCGCGACACCGGCGTCCTGGGCGACGTCCTGGAGCGCGAGGAGGCCCAGCGGCGCGCCCTGCTGGAGAACCTTCCCGAGCAGATCAGGGCGGCTGACCGGCCGGCCCCCTTCTTCCCCGCAGCCGGTCCAGGCGGCTGATCACCGGGGTGGCCGTCACCCCGTGCAGGACGACCGAGGCCAGGACCGTGAAGGCCACGGCCGCCCACAACTGCCGGTCCAGCCCGCCGAAGTCGTCCTGCCCCAGGGCGTACGCCAGGTAGTAGAGCGATCCGATGCCCCGCAGCCCGAACACCGCCGCGACGGCCCGTTCGCGCGGCCCGGCCGCCGAGCCGATCTGCGCCAGCCAGCCGGTGGCCGGGCGGACGACCACCAGCAGCAGCACCGCGACGGCCGCCGCCTCCCACGTCAGGGCCGCGAGCCCGCCCCCGGCGACGTACCCGCCGAGCAGGAACAGCAGGAACGCGGTGAGCAGCCGCTCGATCTGCTCGGTGAACTCGTGCAGCACCTTGTGGTACCCGTGACTGCGCTCGGCGGCGCGCAGGGTGCAGGCGGCGACGAACACCGCGAGGAAGCCGTATCCGTGCAGCAGCTCGGCGACCCCGTAGGACAGGAACGTGGCCCCGAGCGCGACGAAGCCCTCCATGTGCTCCGAGAGCCGCAGCGCGGCCGCACTGGCGCGGAAGAACATCCACCCGAGCAGCTTGCCCACCACCACCCCGGCCGCGAGGCCGATCGCCACCCTGCCGAGCGCGTCGAACGGCACCCAGCCGCCGATCCACCCCGCCGACCAGCCGGTCCCCGCCGAGGCGGCCAGCGCGACGGCCGCGAGGACGAACGGGAAGGCGAGCCCGTCATTGAGCCCCGCCTCGCTGGTGAGCGTGAGGCGTACCTGGTCCTCGTCCTCCTGGGCGTCGGTCGGCTCGCCCACCCGCACCTCCGCCGCCAGCACCGGATCGGTGGGCGCCAGCACCGCGCCCAGCAGCAGCGCCACGGCGGGCGGCCAGTCCAGCAGCGCCCACGCCAGCACGGCCGTCGCCACGACCGTCAGCGGCATGGTGACGCCCAGCAGTCGCCAGGTGCCCGCCCAGGAGCGCGGTCCGGGCGGCCGGTTGATGGCCAGCCCCGCGCCCATCAGCGACACGATCACACAGACCTCGGTGATGTGCTCCACCCACATCCGGTCCGCGACCGGGTCGACCGGGGCCACCGGCAGGGGCAGGAGCTGCACCGCGACGCCCGCGGCCAGGAACACCATCGGCATGGAGAACGGGCGGCTGAAGACCACCCGCGGCAGGACGGCGGCCGCCAGGGCGCCGACGCCGAGACCGGCGTACACCAGGTCGGAAAAGGTCATTCAGTCAGAGTGCGCGTGGTGACCGTGAACAAACCGCCGTCGGGGTCGCGGAGGGTGGCCTGGACGCCCGGGTCGTACTGGACCACGGTGCCGCCGTGCCGCTGGGCGACCGACACGCAGGCGTCGACGTCGCGGACGGGGAAGTGGACTTCCCAGCGGGGCCGGATCGCCGGGTCGGGAGCGGCCTCCAGGGCGCCGGAACTGAGCCGGGCGACCACATGGCCCGCGCTGCGCAGCACGACTTCCTCCTCCTCGTACTCCACGTCGCAGCTACCGGGCCGGCCGGACGCCCAGTCGAAGACCTCTCCGTAGAAGATCGCGGCCTCGAAGGCGTCCCGGGTCTGGAGCCGCAGCCAGGCGGGCGCGGCCGCGCGCCAGGTCTCCCAGCCCGACAGGAGCTGGCCCTCCCAGATGCCGAAGACCGCGCCGTCCCGGTCGGCCGCGAGCGCGCCCCGCCCGACGACGAACCCGACCGGCCCGACGGCGACCGTGCCGCTGCGCTCCCTGATGCGGGCCGCCGTCTGGTCGGCGTCCTGGACGGCGAAGTACGGGGTCCAGGCGACGGCCACCTGGAGGGCGGTGGCCAGTGCTCCTATCCCGGCGACGGGCTTCCCGTCCGCCACGGCGACGCTGAACTCCTTGCCGAGCCGCGCCGGCCGGAACTCCCAGCCCAGCACCGCGCCGTAGAAGTCCTGTGCGGCGTGCAGATCGCGGGTCATCAGGCTGACCCAGCAAGGGGCACCGAACACGGAGCTGCTGGACGTCACACCTGACGCCGTGGTCGCTGTCGGCTTCCTGTTCATGTCCACAACCGTCCCGGTGTCTTCCGCCTTTGCCCGGTGTCCATACTTGCACTGTTTGTAGGAGATAGCCCTTTTGGTTCAGCGGCGCCCTCGCGGCAGGCGCAGGCGGCTGCGCCAGCGCTCCCACCCCCGGGCCAGGTGCCAGCGCTCCTCGTACAGCAGCCGGCCCACCAGTGCGCCGCCGAAGACCACGAAGCCGACGCCCACGAGCCAGGACTGGACGACCAGGAACGTGCCGACGGGCCCGTACGCCACCGCGTTGGAGGCGATCAGCGGGGAGAAGACCAGCCGGGAGAAGACCCGCAGCCCGGCCAGCCCGATCACGGTGCACAAGGCGCCGGGCAGCAGGGCGCGCCAGGGCAGCCGGCCGCCGAGCAGCAGCCGCTGGGACCACCAGAAGAACAGCACCGCGCTGGCGAAGGCGAGTGTCACGCGCCAGACGAGGTCACCGCCGGTCGCCGGGCGGGAGAACACGTCCGCCGACAGCAGGAGGTAACCGATGAGCAGGGCGAGCCAGACCGCGTGGCGCCACATCGTGTGCCAGCGGGCGGCGGACAGCTCCCACACCTTCTCGTAGCCCGTCTGCACCACACCGCCGAACGTCAGACCGAACACGGCGGTGGCGGCGATACCGAACCCGGTGATGGACTCCAGCGCCGCGCCCGGCGGCGCGAACAGTCGTTCGACCTCGTCCGTCGAGCCCTTGGCGACGCCCAGGCCGTCCGAGAGCCACTGGGCGAACCCGGTGCCGCCGGCCGGGTCGGCCGCGGCGATCACGATCAGCAGCGGGACGAGCGTGAGCAGCCCGAGTGCGGCGAACCCCATCGAGCGGTGCATCAGCTCCAGGTCGGTGCCCCGCCGCCAGCCACGCCCGGCGGCCGTGCGGTGGAAGGCGCCGTGCAGCCGCCGGGGCCACCACGCGTGGGCCCCGCCCTCGGCGCCGGGAGACTTCTCGGACATGCACCTCGCATACCCGGCGGCGGCCCGCGGGGTGCGGGTGGGAGCGGGGGAGGGCCCGAATGGACGCCTCCGCCCGCTTTCCCGGAGGGGCCGCCGTTACGACAGCCGGCCGTCGTAGTCGGGCAGCTTGAACGTCTTCTCGGCGTGGCCGCCGACGAGGTCGGTGGGCCGGTTGCCGATGTTGGCGATGATCGTGTACCCCTTCGCCTCGATCTCGGCGCGCTTGGCCGTCTTGTACGCGCTCACCTCGTCGAACAGGTCCGGGAGGTCGCGCACGTACAGGCCGTCGACGGGGTAGCCGACCGCCCTGAGGTTGTACGCGGTGGGCGCGTGGAGGATGCCCGGCCGGGCGGTGACGAAGAAGACGTCCACGCCGCGCGAGTCCGCGTACCGGACCAGGTCGAGGACCGGCCGGACGGCCGGTGTCGGGTACTCCCAGAAGTAGTGGAAGTCCGTCTCCAGCGAAGTGTTGTCGATGTCGAGGACGAGGGCGAGCCGCCGGCCGGAGGGCGACGCGGTGCGCTGCTCGATGTAGGGGCGTGCCTGGCCGAGCGCGGCGGCCACGTCGCGCTGCCAGGTCGCGTAGTCCACCCCGGCGAGCTGGGCGCCGGTGCTCTGCGTCGCGACCCGGGCGGCGGATGCCGGGGCGGAGGCGGGGGCGGCCGTGGCCGGGGTGGCGGTCGTGGCCGTGGTCGCCGTGGTGACGGCGAGGGCGGCGACGGTGAGGGCCGCTCGTGCTCTCCATCGAGCTGCATGCATGGGGGGTCAACTCCTAGGGGGGTGGGGATCGGTGGAGATGTTGGCATGCTCGCGCTCAATGATGGACGGAATGAGGCCTTCCATCTACTGGTCGGTAGCCATTTGGTGGTTCGTGAAATCCGGGCGCGGGATCAGGGGAGCAGCCCGGGGCGAAATCCGTTTGCGCGGTGGGCCGTCGGACGCGGACAGTGTCCCGATGCAGACGGGACCCATGACGACCGTCCGGGCCGCCCGGACCGATGACGCGCCGCAGATCTGCGAGCTGCTCAACACCATCGACACGATCGAGATCGGCGCCCCCGAAACCGATCCGCACACCGTCGAGGCCGACCTGACCCACCCGGAGGTGGACCTCGGCCAGGACTCGTGGCTGGCCTTCGAAGGTGACCGGCTCGTCGCGTACGCACTGCTGTGGAACGACTCGGGCGCCGAACGCGTCGACATCGACCACTACGTGCTGCCCGACCACCAGGCCGCCGGCGAGCGGCTGCTCGACCTCGCCGAGGAGCGGTGCCGGGCCAAGGCGCGGCACAACGGCGCCGCCCGGGCCGTGGTCCACCTCCACCTCAACCAGCGGCCGACCACCGACACGGCCATCCTCACCCGGCGCGGCTGGCACACCGTACGCCGCTACCAGGTCATGGTCCGCGACCTGACACCCCACCAGGAACCGCTTCCCGAGCCCCCGGCCGGGGTGACCCTGCGCGCCTGCACCGACGAGGACGGCCGGCGGCGCGCCCACGCCCTGGTCGAGGAGACCTTCGCCGAGCACTTCGACCACCAGCCGCGCACCTACGAGCAGTGGCTCGACGACATCGACGCCGCACACCTGGACTGGTCCCTCGTCTGGATCGCCACCGTGGAAGGCGTCGGCGACGCCGCCGTGCTGCTCTCCCGCAACGACCGCGCCGGCATGGGCTGGGTACGCAACCTCGGCGTCACCAAGGCCGTGCGCGGCCGGGGCCTGGGCGGCCACCTGCTGCGCCACGCCTTCGGCGTCTACGCCGCCCTGGGCCGCGACACGCTCGGGCTCGGGGTCGACACGCTCAACGAGAGCGGCGCCCTCAGGCTGTACGAGGCACACGGCATGCGGCTGCACTACGCCGTGGACACCTGGGAGGTCACGCTCCCCGTGACGGGCTGACCTCAGGGGCGCAGGAGCGTCTCCAGGACGGAGTCCAGGTACGCCGGGTCCGACGGGACGGCCTCCGGGACCGCGTGGACGAGCTGGGTGTGGCCCAGGTAGGCGGTGTACGCGAGCAGGCCGCGCCGGGCCGCCGCCGGGGGCGGGAAGCCCAGGTCCTCGAAGAGGCGGGCGACATAGCCGATCCGGCGCTCCGTCACCCGCCGCAGGACGTCGGCCACGTCGGGGTGGTCGGCGGTCGCCAGGAGCGAAACCTCCAGGGGGTCCTCGACCGCCTCCGCCATGACCGTCCGGAACAGCGAGCGCAGCCGGGTCTCCGCGTCCGGTTGGCGCTCGGTGGCCGCGATGATCCGCTCCGTGGAGATCTCCTCCCACCGCTCCAGCGCCGCCCGGACGAGGGCGTCGCGGCCGGTGAAGTGCCAGTAGAAACTGCCCTTGGTGGTGCCCAGCCGCGCGGCCAGCGGTTCGACCGCGACGGCCGCCAGGCCGCCGCCCTCCGCCATCGCCGCGAGGGCCGCGTCGGCCCAGTCCTGGGCGGTGAGGCGCTTGCGGGCGCCGGCCGGTCGTTCGCGCGTCATGACCGTACGCTAGCGTATGGAGAAACATACGCTCCCGTATGGAGGTGCGGCATGCGCACGGTCCGCAATGTCCACGCACGCGTCATCGAGGCCCCCGCCGAGCGGGTGGGCGCCCTGCTCGACCGGATCGCCGCCGACGACGACCCGCTCTTCCCCACCCCCGCCTGGGTACCCATCCGGTTCGACCGGTCCCTCGGCGTCGGCGCCGACGGCGGCCACGGCCCCATCCGGTACCGGGTCACCGCCTACACCCCGGGCCGCAGCCTCCGGTGCGACTTCTCCCCGCCCTCCCACGGCTACCACCGGCTGGACGTCGAGCCCCTCGGCCCCGGCCGCTGCCGCCTGGTGCACACCCTGGAGCAGCGGCAGGGACCGGGCCAGGCGCTGATGTGGTCCCTGTTCATACGCGCCCTGCACGACTCGGTGATCGAGGAGCTCTTCGACAACGCCGAACGCGCCACCGGCGGCACCACCGCCGCCCGCCCCGTCACCCGGTCGCCCTGGGTGCGGCTGCTGCACCGCCTGGAACACGCCCGGCCCGTCGCCGCCCCCGTACCCGCCGCCGCGCGGCTCGCCCGCACCGCGTTCGACCGCCCCCACTTCGCCGACGCCTGGTCCATGCCGCTCCTCCCCGGCATGGACCGCGACCCGCGCGCCTGGCGCGGCGTCCTGCCCTTCCCCGTCCAGGCGGTCGAGGGCAACGAAATCCTCCTCGGCCAGGACGCCCCCCACCTCGACTTCCGCGCCTCCCTCCTCGTGGAGGACCGGAACGTCACCCTCAGCACCGTCGTCAGGACGCACAACCGGCTCGGGCGGCTGTACTTCGGGGTCGTCCGCCACGCCCACCCGGTCATGGCCCGGATGATGCTCCACCGCACCTACCGCAGGCTCGCGCTCGCCGCGCCGACGGCCGGGGAACGGCACTGGACGCGGGAGACCACCCGGCGCTGAGGCGTCAGAGCCGGCAACCGGCCAGCAGGGCCGCCGGACCGGCCCCGGCCGGCATGGGCACGGTCCGGCCGGCCGGCGGCCGCAGGCCGCGCCCGACCCAGTCCTCCAGCGCCGTGAACGCCGAGCGGTGACACGGCACCAGGGGCCGCAGCCGGCCCGGGAACGCGTCGACCAGGGAGTCGGTGTGGGTACCGCCCTCGATGCGGTAGTAGCGGTGCAGGCCGCCGCGCCCCGCTTCCCGCACCATGCGGGCGTACACGTCCGAATCCCGGCCGATGGGCAGCAGGACGTCCAGCGTGCCGTGCACGGTGATCAGCGGCTTGCCGATACGGCCCGTCAGGGCGATGCGGCCGACGGCCTCACGGACCTCCTCGGGACGGGCGCCGTAGTCGTAGTCCGCGTCCGCCCCGGCGTAGCCCGGGTCCAGCTCCTCGCGGTACAGACGCTGCGTCAGACCCCAGTAGTACGCGTGGTGGTACGGCCACAGGAACTCCGACCCGGCCGGGTATCCGGCGGCGTGCATCGCGTCACGTGCCGCCCCCGCGCCGGGGCCGCCCGCCTCGTACGCCGGGTAGTGGCGCAGCGCCTGCGGCAGGAAGGTGAACAGGTTCGGGCCGTCCGCGCGCCACAGGGTGCCCTCCCAGTCCACCCCGCCGTCGTACAGCTCCGGATGGTTCTCCAACTGCCAGCGCACCAGGTATCCGCCGTTGGACATCCCGGTCACGAGGGTGCGGGCGGCGGGCCGGTGGTAGCGCTGGGCCACCACCGCGCGGGCGGCGCGGGTGAGCTGCGTCAGGCGGGTGTTCCACTCGGCGATGGCGTCGCCGGGCACGCGCCCGTCACGCGGGAACGACGTCCCCGTGTTGCCCTTGTCGGTGGCGGCGAACGCGTACCCCCGCGACAGCACCCAGTCGCCGATGGCCCGGTCGTTGGCGTACTGCTCACGGTTGCCGGGCGTCCCGGAGACGACCAGGCCGCCGTTCCACCGGTCGGGCAGCCGGATGACGAACTGCGCGTCGTGCTTCCAGCCGTGGTTGGTGTTGGTGGTGGACGTGTCGGGGAAGTACCCGTCGATCTGGACGCCGGGCACGCCGCTGGGCGTGGGCAGGTCCTTGGGCGTCAGCCCCGCCCAGTCCGCCGGGTCGGTGTGCCCGGACGCCACCGTCCCGGCGGTGGTCAGCTCCTCCAGGCACGCCACCCGCTGGTGCTCCGCGCCCGGGACCCTGAGCGTGCCGGAGCAGGCGGTAGTGGCGGCGGCGGTGGCGCAGCCGTCGTCCGCGAGCGTGTAGTGGCCGGCGGGAGATTCCTTCAGGGTGTGCGTGACGAACGTGTTGTACAGGCCCATCGCCTGGTTCGAGCCTTTGGCGTACGTGTATCCGCCGCTCGTCGTCGCCCGGCCGGCCCGCACGTGCTCGTAGTTGCTGCTGGTCCAGCAGGCGGCCGGGGCACCGCCGGAGGTCCGCGCGGTGACCGTGCCGGACAGGGCGCCGGGGCGGCCGTCACGGTCGCGGGCGGCCACCGCGTAGGTGTGGCTGGAACCGGGCGCGAGGCCCGTGTCGGTGAACGGGGGAGCGGCGGGCGTCGCGACGGGCGCCCCGTCGCGGTGGACCGTGTAGCCGGCGGCGCCGGTCACGGCCGACCAGTCGAGGGTGATCGACGTCTCGGTGGCCCCGGTGGCGGCCAGACCCGCCGGCGCGGGCAGGCCCCCCGTGTCCGGCGGGTCACCGGCGCCGTCCAGCCCGAAGAAGTCCACGATCCAGTGGCTGGAGCAGATCGTGTCCAGGAAGTACGGGGCCGTGGCACCACACTGCTGTGGCCCCGTTCCCGGGTCGACCGGGGTTCCGTGGCCCATGCCCGGCACCCGGTCGACCTCCACGGCGACCGTCCCGTCCCCCGTCACGTACTGCTCCTGACGGGTGGAGTTGGGGCCGATCAGGCCGGTGCGGGTGGGCGTCTGCGACAGGCCGTGCAGCGCGGTCCACTGGTCGCGCAGCTCGTCGGCGTTGCGCGGCACCACCGTGGTGTCCCGGTCGCCGTGCCAGATCGCCACCCTCGGCCACGGGCCCGTCCAGGAGGGGTGGGCGGCGCGCACACGCCGGGCCCACTCGGCAGGGGTCAGGTCCACACCGGGGTTCATGCAGGAGTACGCGGCGGCGGTGTCCCTGGCGCAGTCGTAGGGCAGCCCCGCGACGACCGCACCGGAGGCGAAGACGTCCGGGTAGGCCGCGAGCATCACCGAGGTCATCGCGCCCCCGGCGGACAGGCCGGTCACATGCGCCCGCCGCGCGTCGGCGCCGTACGCCGACACGGCGTGGGCGACCATCTGGCGGATCGACGCCGCCTCGCCCTGGCCCCGGCGGCTGTCGGAGGTCTGGAACCAGTTGAAGCACTTGTTGAGGTTGTTCGCGCTGTTCTGCTCGGCGAGGACCAGCAGGAATCCGTGCCGGTCGGCGTACCGCGCCAGCCCCGAGCTGTCCGCGTAGACCTGCGCGTTCTGGGTGCACCCGTGCAGGGCGACCACGACGGGCGGTGCGGCGGGCAGCGAGGCGGGGCGGTAGACGTACATGTTCAGGGCGCCGGGGTTCGCCCCGAAGGCGGTGACCCGGATCAGGCCCACGGCGGCACGGGCGGCCGGAACGGGGCCGGTGAGGGCGGCGAGGGCCGCCAGGACCAGGACGGTCAGCACGGCGAGCACGCCGTGTGGACGGCGTGGGGTGTCGCCTCCGGTGGGCCTACGGCGGACGAAGGAGGGGGGCATGGCGGCTCCTCGGTGGTTTTCCGCACCGTAGGACTCCCCGGATACCGCCCGGTATGGCAGGGCGCACCACAGTCACCGGTGCCGGGGGCGGAGGCCGGGGGATTGCGCCCCGTCCCCGTACCTGCTAGTCGCACCCGCCCAAAGCGGGCCCCGGGGCGGGCTGCGCGCACCGCACCCGATCATCCCCCGTACACTCGTCCACCGCTGCCCGCAGCGGCGGTGAGCGATCAACACACGTCTTCGGAAAGGTATTTCGACATGGACTCCGCCGTGCGAGGCGACGCGCCGATCTACGACAGCCTCATCGAGGAGCGCGGCGACGTTCCCGCCGACGTACGCCGCGTGGCCGAGGAGACGCTCAGGCAGCTCACTCGCGCCCTCGACTTCGGCCCCGTGGGCCGCTCATCGGGCTACCCAGGCATGGGTTTCCCGCCCCCGGCATCGATATGAGACCCATATCGATGTACGTGTCATCGATATGAGTCTCACGGCTGCTCGTCGACGAGCCCGCAGACCCAGGCCAGCACGTCGTGCACGCCACGGACCTGGGCCGCGCGCTCGGCGCTCTCCGTCGGATCGCCGAGCTGCACCACGGCCGCGTCCAGCTCGGCCGTGAGCAGGTGGCTGGACGGAACGCCACCGAGCACGGTGGCGCCCGTCACCGGCGCCTCGGCGGCCTGCCCGAGCGCCCACTCGTAGGCCGCCACGGCGCCCAGCGAGAACGGCGTCCGCAGCCCGGGCGAGGCCGTCTTGTGCTCCAGCCGCTGGTAGGCCGCCTCGACCTGCGCACGGGGCCTGGTGCCGATCATCGCGTCCTGATTGCGTTCGGAATCCACTGCCATACGTGTACGTCTCACCGCAGCGGCCGATGCGATGCCCCCGAATCGCGAAATTTCAGGGCAGGGTCCATTTCTGGTTGGGTCCGGTGTGGCAGGTCCACAGGTGCAGGCGGGTGCCGTCGTTCCAGGTGGCGCCCTCGGCGTCGAGGCATTTGCCGGACCGTGGGTTGCGCAGGGTGCCGTCGGTGTGGGGCTGCCATTGCTGGGCGCCGGTGTTGTTGCAGGTCCAGAGCTGGATCCTGGTGCCGTCGGTGGTGGCTCCGGCGCTGACGTCGAGGCACTTGCCGAGGGCCCGGAGGGTGCCGTCGCCGGGGAGGGTCCAGGTTTGGGCGGCGGTGTTGTTGCAGGTCCAGAGCTGGATCTGGGTGCCGTCGGCGCTCGCGCCGTTCGCAACGTCCGCGCACTTGCCGTTCACGCCCCTGACCGGCCCCGTCCGGGGGCCCGGCGGCTGGGTGCCGCCGGACGTCTTGACGCGGACGTTGCGGAAGGACACCCGGTCGCCGTCACCGTGGTTCTGGAGGCCGATGTGCCCCTGCGCGAGGCTCCGCGCCGGATCGGTGTTGGTGAAGTCGTTGATCTTGCGGCCGTTGAGGAAGACCTCCAGCCGCTCACCGGTCACCCGGAGCTCGTACGTGTTCCACTCGCCGGGCGGGTTCAGCGCCGCGTCACGGGCCGCCGTGTCGGCCGCCTTGAAGCCGTACACCGCGCCCGTCGTACGGTCCGCGCTGTCCGTCGCGTCGATCTGCACCTCGTACCCGTTGTTCACCGCCGACCAGGGATCGTCGGAGGCGGGGAAACCGATGAGGACACCCGAGTTGTCGTCCCCCTCCACGCGCCAGTCCAGCTTCACCGAGTAGTCGCCGGTCAGCTCCCTGGCGGAGTACCACAGCATCCCCAGCCCGCCCTGTGACGTGAGGGTGCCGTCGCTCAGCGTGAACGGACCCGGGCCGGCCTGCTTCCAGCCCGCCGTGCCGGAGCCGTCGAACAGCGGGACGTACCCCGTCTCCGGACGGCAGTCGGCCTCCGTCATGCCCGCCGCCCACCGGATGCCGCCGAGCAGGTGCCGCCGGAAGGCGGCCTCCGTGTACGACTCGTCCGTGTGGCCGCCGCCCGTGTAGAACGCCCGGCCGCCCCGGTAGTCCTTGCACCAGGAGATCGGATGGTCGCCGGACATGTTCCCGCCCGTGTAGGTGGACTCGTCGAGCGAGGCGAGGACGTGCGCGGTGGCACGCGGATTGGAGCGGTAGTTGTACCACTCGTCGAACCGCTGCCAGGTCGCGCCCAGGTGCGCCGTGGCGTCGTGCGCGCGGTCCTCCACCTTCACGGTCGCCGTCTGGTTGTGCGGGTGGGAGTGGAACAGGGCCCCGGCGAGCCCGGCGTAGAAGGGCCAGTCGTACTCGGTGTCGGCGGCCGCGTGGATGCCGACGTAGCCGCCACCGCCCTGGATGTACTGCTCGAACGCGGTCTGCTGCGCCGCGTTCAGCACGTCACCGGTGGTGGAGAGGAAGACGACGGCCCGGTACCGCGCGAGGTTGCCGGCCGTGAAGGCCTGGGCGTCCTCCGTGGCGTCCACGGTGAAGTTGTTGCCGCCGCCCAGTGCGCGCAGCGCGGCCAGACCGTCGTCGATGGACGAGTGGCGGAAGCCCGCCGTCTTGGAGAACGCGAGGATCCGGTACGCCGGGTCGGCGGCGGCCCGGCCCTGCTCGGTGAGGGCCACCGCCGGGCCGGCCGACGCGCACAGCAGCGCGCCCGCGAGCCAGCAGCCGACCCTGGTGAGAGTGGTACGCATCATGGTTACGCCTCCTCTCCTGCTACGGCAGGGTCCATTTCTGGTTGGGTCCGGTGTGGCAGGTCCACAGGTGCAGGCGGGTGCCGTCGTTCCAGGTGGCGCCCTCGGCGTCGAGGCATTT
>NZ_JBVIGF010000006.1:0-93737 GCF_055570965.1 Streptomyces sp. NPDC031064 | reverse complement strand
TTGGGCGGCGGTGTTGTTGCAGGTCCAGAGCTGGATCTGGGTGCCGTCGGCGCTCGCGCCGTTCGCAACGTCCGCGCACTTGCCGTTCACGCCCCGGACCGGCCCCGTCCGGGGGCCCGCTGTGCCGGTGGTGAAGCGGAAGTCGTCCACGTCGAACAGCGCGCCCGGGCCGCCCTTGAAGACGAGGTACAGCGCCGTCGTCCCGGCGGGCCGGTTCGTCAGCGCGGTGGAGACGTCCTGGAAGGTCTCCCAGCCGCCCGTCACCGGCACCGTCGCCGTACCCAGCAGGGTTCCGGCCGGGGAGCCGGCCCGTACCTCCAGGGTGCCGCCGATGCCGCCGGAGGCGACGCGGGCGGTGAACCGGGTGGCGTCGTCGAGCGCGTACGGCGTGAAGGAGATCCAGTCCCCGTTGTCGATGTGCCCGACCGTCTTCCCGCCGTGTGCCGGGGTGTGGCTGACGACCTGGACGCCCGAGGAGCCGCCGTAGTGCTCCGCCTGCCGGTGGCTGGGCTGGCTGATGTGCTGGTCGTGCGTGGTCAGCGGCGGCAGGCCGTTCGCGCCCTTGTCGGTGTACTCCGCGTCCCAGACGCCGAAGATGTTCGCGTTCGGGTCGTGCTCGCCGTCCGCGATGGTCTGCACCGTGCCGGAGCAGCCGGTGGCGGACGTCTGCGGGTGGCCGTGGCTGTCGTGCCCGATGATGAAGGTGACCTTCACCTTCGCACAGTCGACGGCGCCGTCCTCGGGGTCGGTGACGGTGACCCTGAACGGGACCGCCGCGCCCGGGTCGATGATCCGGCCGTCGACCGGCAGCTCCAGCCTCACGGTCGGTGCCGTGTTGCCGACGGTCACCTGGACGGACGCGGTGGCGCTGCGGCCGGTGCCGTCCGAGACGGTGACGGTGGCGGTGTACTGCCCGTTCGCCGTGTACGTGTGGGAGGGGTTCGCGGCGGTGGAGGTGGCGCCGTCGCCGAACTTCCACGCGTACGTCAGCGGGTCGCCGTCCGGGTCGGAGCTGCCCGCCGAGGAGAACGCCACGTTCAGCGGCGCCTGCCCGGAGGTGCGGTTCGCCGTGGCCTGGGCGACGGGGGAGCGGCCGGCGGTGACGTGCTCGATGCGGTACAGGGCCGAGTTGGCGTCACCGTTGAAGTAGCCGGTGCCGTAGTCCAGTACGTACAGGGCCCCGTCCGGGCCGAAGGCCATGTCCATCACCTGGGTGCCGTTCCAGGGGAAGGGGTTGATGGACTGCACGGTGCCGTCGGCGCCCTGCGCGATGCGCCTGATCCACTTGCGGCCGAACTCGCCGGCGAAGAAGTTGCCGTCGTAGCTCTGCGGGAACTTGACGGCCGACGTGGAGCCGGCGTCGTAGCGGTAGACCGGCCCGCCCATGGGCGACTCCGAGCCGCTGCCGAACTCCGGTACCGAGCCGCCGTCGTACGGGATCCAGGCGGGTTGCGCCGGAGGCAGGTCGGCCAGGCCCGTGTTGCGCGGCGAGGCGTTCTTCGGCGCGGCGCAGTCGAACTTCGCGCCGGTCGCGCCGGTGGCGAAGTCGTGGTCGACGTACGCGTCGTTCTTCCCCGTGCAGTACGGCCAGCCGAAGTTGCCCGCCTTGGTGATCCGGTTGAACTCGACCTGGCCGGCCGGGCCCCGGGTCGGGCTCGCGGTGCCGGCGTCGGGGCCGTAGTCGCCGACGTACACGATGCCCGTGGGCTTGTCGACGCTCATCCGGAACGGGTTGCGGAAGCCCATGGCGTAGATCTCGGGGCGGGTCCTCGCGGTGCCGGGGGCGAAGAGGTTGCCGGAGGGGATGGAGTACGAGCCGTCCGCGTTGACCTTGATCCGCAGGATCTTGCCGCGCAGGTCGTTGGTGTTGCCCGCCGAACGCTGGGCGTCGTAGGCGGGGTTGCGCGAGGGGCGCTCGTCGATCGGCGTGTAGCCGTCGGAGGCGAAGGGGTTGGAGTCGTCGCCGGTCGACAGGTACAGATTGCCCTGGGCGTCGAAGTCGATGTCCCCGCCCACGTGGCAGCAGATCCCGCGCGAGGCCGGTACGTCCAGGATCTTCTTCTCGCTCGCGAGGTCGAGGGTGCCGTCCGTGCGCAGCGCGAAGCGCGAGAGGCGGTTCACCCCGTCGAAGGGGGCGAAGTCGGCGGCCGTGCCATTGGCGGGGGCGTCGCCGGCCGGGGTGGAGAGCTTGGGCGCGTAGTACAGGTAGACGTGCCGGTTGGCGGCGAAGCCCGGGTCGACGCCGACGCCTTGCAGGCCCTCCTCGTCGTGGGAGTAGACGTCGAGCCTGCCCGACACCTTCGTGGTGCCGGCGGCGTCGGTCAGCCGCACGGTGCCGTCGCGCGAGGTGTGCAGGACGGAACGGTCGGGGAGAACCGCCATCGTCATCGGCTCGCCGGTCTCCGCGACGCCCTTGGCGAGGGTGACCTGCTGGAACTCCTCCGCTGCCGCTGCCGCTGCCGCTGCCGCTTCGGCTTTCGCGGGGGTGGTCGTGGCGGAGGCCGGGGTGAGGAAAGCCGCGGCGAGCACCGGGGTGAGCGCCGCGGTGAGGAGGAAGGCCGGCCCTCTGCGGGGCCGATACGGTCGTCTGCGCACAGAAGTCTCCCAGGAACGTGGGGGAAGCCCGGCGGCCCGGAAGGTGGACCGCAAGGGGGAGCACAGGCGCGCGCCGTCGCGCCGGAAGGTCACCGGTCACGGCTCATGACCGGTTCATTTCAAGGAAGTTAGCGGGCCCGGTCCGGTCGCGTAACCCCTTTCGCGGCGGCTTTCGCAACTTCTTCCTCGGTCAGGACAAAGGAACGGCGGCCCGCCTGGAGAGGCGGACCGCCGGTGGAGCCTGGCCTGTGGAGCGTGTCGCTCTAGAAGACGCTCACGCCGTACGCGCTCAGCGCCTCGGTGACGGGCTGGAAGAACGTGGTGCCCCCGCTGGAGCAGTTGCCGCTGCCGCCGGAGGTCAGGCCGAGCGCGGTGCTCCCCGAGAACAGCGCGCCGCCGCTGTCGCCGGGCTCGGCGCAGACGTTGGTCTGGATCATGCCGTAGACGACGTCGCCGTTGCCGTAGTTGACCGTCGCGTTGAGGCCGGTGACCGTGCCGCCGCGCAGACCGGTGGTGCTGCCGCTGCGCTGGACGGACTGGCCGACGTACGCGTTGCCCGCGGCCGTGATGTCGCGGTAGCCGCCGTTGTACAGGTACACGCGGCCGTCCGCCGCCGAGGCGTTGGAGTGCCGGATGATGCCGTAGTCGTTGTTCGGGAAGCTGGAGCCCGTACGGGTGCCGAGCACGGTGGTGTTGGAGGAGTTGGTGTACCAGGTGCTGCCGATGTTGGTGCAGTGACCGGCCGTCAGGGCGTAGTACGTGCTGCCGCTACGGACGTTGAAGCCGAGCGAGCAGCGTCCGCCGCCCGCGTAGATGGCCTGGCCGCCCGCGATCAGCTTGTTGAACGTGCCGGGGGTGCGCTTGATCTCCAAGGCGCCGGCGCGGCTGCCGGCGGCCTCCTTGATCTTGGCGAGTTCGGCGGCCGAGACGGTGGAGTCGGCCGTGACGACGAGCTTGCCGGTCTTCGCGTCGGTGTACCAGGCGGTGCCCGGCACGTCGGCGCCCAGAACCGCGTCGCTCACCTGGGCGAGCTGGGCGGCGGTCGCCCGGCCGCCGTCGAGCGGGGCGGCGCCGGCGCTCGGGGCCGCAAGCGCGGAGGCGGTCAACAGAGCGGCCGCGACGGCGGTCAGCCGTGCGCCTCTCGCGATGCCGCCGAGGGGGGTGAAGCGCTTGAAGTTCACTGCATCCTCCGGTGGGGGATCCGTGGCCCGCTGGGTGGGCGGGCCCGACAGGGCGCCGGCGAGGCGGCACATGACGGTTGTTTGCCGTCATGTGCCTGACAAGCGGCGCGGTAGGAATCCTGGGCTCCGGTCGGATGCGTGGGCAAGATCGCCTTTTGGCCGTGGCGCGCGCGCCTTGCGGCGGTGCCCGCCGCAAGGGCTCGCCGGGGCGGGGCCGGCGGGGGTGTGGCGCGCGCGGAGCAAAGGACGGAGAACTTTGCTGATCGTTCGTCAGCTCGTTCGGTAGGCCGGACGCCGTCCGGTCGGCCGGGGTTGGGGCGTCGCCGAGCGGGGGTGCCGAATGCGACGTTCGAGCTGTTCAGCGTTCAACGGAACGGGGGTGGGGAGCCGCGGAACCGGCCCGGTGGAAGCCTCACCCGCCGCAGCCCGGCGGCTGTCGCTGGGGCCCGGCACCGTCCGGCGTTGCAGTGGCTCCCGCAATCCGCGCGCCGCGCGGCGAACGGGAGCCCCCGGCCGGTGGAGGGTCACGCACCTCCACCAGCCGGGGGCCCAGGAGCCGTCCGTATGCGTCAATCACTCCCGTTCGCCCGGGGTGCGCCCGTGTCCGAATCCCGTCGCCCGGGCCGGCACCCCGCGGGTTCGCGTCAGCAGGCCCAGTCCTTCTCCAGGTCGAGGTCTCCCTCGTGCGCCTCGGTGAAGGAGAACCAGTTCCCCGAGTCGTCGCGGAAGATCGCCTCCGTGCCGTACGGCCGCTCCTGCGGCTCCTGGAGGAACTGCACGCCGCGCGCCTTGAGCTTCTGGTAATCCCCGTGGATGTCGTCGGTGGCCAGCACACCCGCGCCGAGAATGCCCTTGGACACGAGCTTCCTCATCGCCTCGGCCGACTCCGGGTCCATGGCCGGAGGGCCCGGCACCATCAGCGTCAACTGCACGTCGGGCTGGTCCTTGGCCCCCACGGTCAGCCAGCGCATGCCGCCCTCGCCCATCGTCATGTCCGTACGGACCTCAAGCCCCAGCTTCTCGGTGTAGAACTCCTTGGCCCGGTCCTGGTCCAGGACCCAGACGGTGGAAATGGCGAGACCCTTGATCATGTTCATACTCCTCGGCGGTCGTTCCTGCCCTGCCACCGTAGGCAGCGGCGGACTCAACCCGCTTCTTCGGAATTGCTGTGTCCGGCCGCCGGCCGCGCGTTCGGGAACCCGCCGGCCCACAGCATCGCGTAACACCCCGGTATGAGCGCGGCCCCCCGCCCCACGTGCTTGGCGCGGTACTCGCTGGGGGAGAGCCCGGTCTCCTTCTTGAAACGCGCCGAGAACGTGCCGAGGCTGGTGAACCCGACGAGCGCGCAGATCTCGGTGACCGACAGGTTGGCGGTGCGGAGCATCTCCTCCGCCCGCTCTATGCGCCGCCTGGACAGGTACTGCCCGGGAGTCTCGCCGTACACCGCCTTGAACGCCCGGATGAAGTGATAGCGCGAATACCCCGCGTGCGCGGCGACCGCGTCGAGATCGAGCGGCTCGGCCCAGTCGCGGTCCATCGCGTCCTTGGCGAGCCGCAACTGCTTCAGATGGCCCAGGTGCGTCGTCACGGTCCCCATGCTGGCACCCGCCACTGACAACGCGGGGGTGCGCCGGGGGTGTGAACGACCGGGGCGTAAAGGTCCGGGGTGTAAAGGGCCCGGCTGCGAGGAAGTCGGGAGGCACGAGGAAGCCGGGCCGACACGAGGCGAGGGAGAGCCATGAAGGACCGCGACCACAAGCCCCGAACCGCCGCCGACGAGGTGTTGGACGAATTCGAGGAAGCCGAGCTGCGGCTCGACGACGGAGGCCCCGACGAGCACGACAAGGAAGCGGCGGACACGCTCACGCCCAGCCTGACAGGCCAGGAGTCGGTCCAGAACGACAAGCACCGCCGGGACGAGGACACCGCCTGACGGCCACGCCGGGGGCGCCGCCGGGGCTGCCGCCGGCGCCGCCTCGCCGCCGTGGCCGCGGAACCGGGCCACGCCCTTCCCCCTCCGGTGTGGCACCGCCACCCATGGCCCACGCATACGCCTCCGTACCTGGCCGAATACCCAACGCGACGGGAAGGGCGGGTATGCGCCAGTGGACGTAACGGGTTTCGCGCGGACCGGTGCGCGAGCCCGGAAGTGCCGATACGGTCCGCCCATGGACGACGTCGAGTTGACCAAGAGCATCGACGCATGCACGCCGCCCGACCAGTTCGTGCGACTCCGGCTTGCCGCCTACGACGCGGCAGCCGACGCCGGGATCTCCTGGTCCCTCAACGGCCGGCCACCACGCCGGGCCGAAGTGAGGATCGCCCGGGAACTGCACCAGGACATCCAGTCGGCGCGAGCCGCCTGGAGCGCGCCCGACACCCCCGACGACCACTGGCCACAGCTCGTCCGCAGGCTGCACAGCCTGCTCCACATCAGCCACCTCATACCCGCCCTGCTGGAGACCAGCGCCGGCCAGGACCTCGACGCGGACCTGGTCCAGGCGCTGCGCACGGCGGCCGTCATGTGCGGCGGTTTCGACCGGCCGCTGACCGAACTGGAGCACGCGCTGCGGGACGCCCCGCCCGGCGAACACCACCGCGCCTCCGGCCGCGCCCCCGACCCCGACCTGCTGGCGGCCGCGTCCCGGCACGCCCTGACGGCCCTGCTGCTCCTGGACAAACAACTGCTGTCGAAGATCGCCGCACGCGGCGCAACACCCTGAAAACCCCTCGCCACTTGCTCGCCTCGCCTCACCCGGTACGGTCGCGGGCGCGTTCGCGCCTTCCGCACCGGCACGGCCCGATGGTGCCCCGATGACAGGACCTAGCCCCGCCCCCCAAGCCACCGCACGGACCGGCGCAGCAGCCTTCGCGGCGAGAGCCTCCGCAGCGACCGTCGTAGCCGCCGCACCGGCCGGTACGGTCCGTGGTGCTCCGGGACGTGGAAGGCGGCGTCCCGTTGGCCGACCAGCGGTACCTGCGGCATCAGGTAGCGCATGCCGCCGGTCTCCAGCACGCAGAAGGGCACCCCGCCCATCTCGTGGGGGTCGCTGACCGTGATGCTCAGCGGGCGCGGCGGGTCCCCGGGCAGCTCCGCCGTCACCGTGCCGCCCGTGCGACGCCGGTCCGGCCCGTGGGCGACGACCTTGCCGTCCACCAGGACCTCGAACCGTCCCCCGGCACCCAGGAACTGGACGGTCACGGAGTGCCCGTCCTGATCGACGTGGAAACGGTGACCAAGAGCCATGGCACGCCTCCCGTGCCGTTACGCGACCGCCACAACCCCAGCGTACGCACGGCCGCCCCGGCGGCTCAGGCCCAGAGCGCCTCCGCCACCCACGCGCCGGCGAACACCGCGCCCAGGCCGGCGGCCACGCTGCCGGCCACGTTCGCGGCCGCGTAGAACGCCGCCCCGCCCTCCACCAGGCGGAGCGTCTCGTACGAGAACGTCGAGTACGTGGTGAGCGCCCCGCACAGCCCCGTACCGAGCAGCAGCCGCAGCCCCGGCGAAGCGGCCCCGGCGACGACCGCACCCGTCAGCACGCCCAGGACCAGACAGCCCACGACGTTGACGGTGAACGTCCCCCACGGGAAGACCGAGTCGTGCCTCGCCTGCACGGCCCGGTCCGTCAGGTACCGCAGCGGTGCCCCGACCGCCGCGCCCACGATCACCCACAGCCAGTTCACCGCGCCCGCTCCCCGCCGGAGTACCGCACGGTCTCGCAGGCGTCGAGGACGACCAGGCCGTCCGCGACCAGCCCGTCCAGGCGCGGCAGGAACGCCCGTACCCGCTCCTCGTCGTCCACGATGACGACCGCGACGGGCAGGTCCTCGCTCAGCGACAGCAGCCGTGCCGTATGGACCAGGGACGACGCCCCGAAGCCCTCGATGCCCCGGAAGACGGACGCCCCGGCCAGGCCCGCCTCGTGGGCCCGGTGCACGATCTCGCTGTACACGGGCCGGTGCCGCCAGACGTCGTTCTCGCTCACGAAGACGGTCGCCCGCAGCGCCCGGGCGCCGCTCACCGGTCCGGTCATGCCTGCCTCCACGCCAGTACGCGGCGCGTCAGCCACGCCGCCGTTGCCACCGCCACCAGCGCCGCCGCCGGTGTGAGCGCCAGGTACGCCAGTGCGGTCGAGGTCCGGCCGCCCACCAGGAGCTGCCGGACGTCGGCCGCGTACGCCGAGAAGGTGGTGAACCCGCCGAGCACCCCCGTGCCGAGGAACGGCCGCACCAGCCGGTGGGCCGACCCGAGCTCGGTGATGGCCACCATCAGCACGCCGATCAGCGCGCAGCCGGCGGCGTTGACGCACAGCGTGGTCCAGGGAAGGCCACCGGCCGCCGTCGGCCACAGCAGCGACGCGCCGTAGCGCGCCGAGGCGCCCAGGGCCCCGCCCGCCGCCACGACCGCCACCACCGGCGCCTGAGCCCGCCACGCTGTCATGAACGACAGCGTACGGGCGCCTTACCGCCCCAAGCCGTCCAGGGGCCGCAGGTCGTCGTCGGTCAGGGCACGCCCGGCGCTCTGCGGCTCGGGACTGCCGGTGTTGCCGTACGACTGCGTCGAGAAGTTGCCGTTCTGCGTGTGCACCTCGCGCTCGCCGGCCGCCGAGGCCAGGGGCGCGGAGACACCGAGAACGGCCGCGGCGACGCCGGCGGTGGCCAGAACCTTCTTGATCATGAGCTCGTTCCTTATCGTCGAAGCGACCGGACTTCGGACTGGGTAACGGTCGCTCGGCGACGGACGTATGCCGCATTCACCCGTTTGCCGGGCCGGACCGGCCTTCATGTGCGCGCGGGCCGGAAGTACCGCTCCAGGGCCCATGCCGCCAGTTGTCGCCCGGCCTCGTTGGCGACGGTGTCGGCGGTCCGGGTGTGGATGCCTCCCCACACGCGGGCGTCCACCACGTCCCGGTTGTAGTCGCGCGCGTGGTGGTAGTGCCGGGTCGCCCCCGTGCCGCGGGACAGGACGCGGAGGTCGACGCGAGAGGTGCCGGACAGCCCGGTGAGGGTGCGCATCAGGGCACCGCCCGCCGCCGCGTGGCCGCTGAGGTAGTCGGGATGGGGCGGCGTGTTGAGCAGCGGTTCCCAGTGGGGGTCCGCGCGGGTGGCCGGATTGGCGTCCAGGTTGGCCTGCCGGATGGCCGTGACGGGGCGCCACGTGCGGTAGTGCAGCTTGGCGTCCCACGCGGTGATGACCGCGTCGAGCTGGGTGGTGTTGGCGGCCGCGTACAGACGGGCCGTGTCCACGATGTCGAGGCGGTTCCGTGCCGCGTGGTCCCCCAGCGCCTGCTGGATGTCGAGGTGGGTGAAGTACACCGCGGTGTCGGTCTGCGCGGCCGTGCGGCGTGAACCCGTCCTGGCCCCGTACTCCCGCACCTCGGCCAGGTCCCTGGCGTACCGGGCGGAGGTGAGGAGCGGCGGGGGCGGGGGCCGGAACTGGCCGGGGGAGCGCAGCAGCATCGGACGCAGCCGCCCCAGCCAGGCGCTGGCGAACGGCTCGTGAGCGGGTGGCGTCGGCCGCCAGACACCGGGTGCCGGGTACGCCGTGAACGGCACCGACGCCCCGCGGCCGTCCCCGGCGCGCAGCGCGAGGACATGGTCGGCGGCGCGCGCGCCGAACGCCACGCCCTCGTTCTCCGCCCGGCCGTCCGGGACCCGCGCGAGGCTGGTGGCGAAGAGCTTGCGCAGCCGGGGCGCCGCCGCCGGGAAGTTGACCCGCAGGACCCGGTACGCCGCTGCCGCCGCGGCAGCCTCGGACGACGCCGTACGGGGCCCCTGGCCGCCCCCGCGGTACGGCTCGTACCGGCCCTCGACGCCGACCACCGCGTTGTACACGGCCGTGGAGACGAACGCGTGCCAGACCAGCTCCTCCGGGGTGGTCAGCCCGCCCTCGGGATCGACCGTGCCGGTGACGGCACCCAGCCACTCGCTGACCACCGCTCCCGAGGGCGGGGCGTGGTGACGCGTCGCCGCGCCGGCGGCGGTGTGCGGAACGCCCGCCGCCAGCGCCGCCAGCCCGGTCACGGCGGCGACCGCCACGGCCGCCCGGGATACCGGCCGTCCCGCTCTGTTCCGTCGCACAGCGAAACTCCTCGAAGAGGTGACCCGTCCGTACAGCTTTTGACGCCGGCGCGGCCGCGCAACCGCATCGGGGCGGCAACGCCACCCGGACGGAGTCCACCGCCTGAGTCCACCGCCTGAACTCGCTCGGTCCTCTCGGTCCTCCCGGTCCGTTCAGTCCTCCACGCGGTCCAGGACCTCGCCGAGGTCGACGAACGTGAAGTCGGTGCCTTGTCGTTCGCCGGTCACGGGCGTGTCCTGGCCGTCCTGCACGACGAGCAGGCCGCGCGGGTAGGCCGTACCGAGCGGTGCGTTGAGGACGGCGGCGCCGTCGCACTCCTCCGAGCCGTCGACGGCGCCGTCGGCCGTGGCCGTGACCCGGAAGCCGCCCTCGTACTCGTTGGCGTCCTCCAGCTCGCGGTCGTACAGCGCGAAGGTGTCGTCGCCCTGGCTGGAGGCGAGGAGGAGGCCGTCGCCGTCGGCCTCGGTGAGCAGGGTGAGGCCCTCGACGTCCGCCGACAGACGGGAACCGCCGAAGCCCGGGTCGGCGCCGGGGACGCACTCCTCGCTCGCCTCGTCGTACACGGCCGGTACGCCGTACTCGCGGACCCGGTCGACGAGCTCCGGGGCGGCGCCCGTCAGGTCCGCGCGCACCCGCCAGATGCCGACGTCCTCCTGCCCGGCGTACAGCATGCCGTTGGCCGGGTCGACGACCATGCCCTCCACCTGGGGCAGCTCGCCCGGCTCCCCGCACGGCGTCCATGACGTCCCGTCGGGCAGCCGGAAGGAGGACGGCAGGTCCAGGCTGCGGACCTTGCGGTAGGTGACGGTGCCGGTGGGCGTGGGCGTGAGCTCCAGCAGGGCGACGGTGGTGCGGTCGCGGCGGCTGACGAGGGCGTAGGAGCGGCCGCTCGCGCGGTCGGTCCAGGTGGCGAGCCCGTAGGCGGTGTGCTGGTCGTTGATCTCGTCCTGGTTCGCTGAGAAGACCGGCGGTGCGGCGGGATCGGTGATGTCGGTGAGCGGCCCGCCGGCGCGGCCGGGCGTGATGCGGTGGATACGGAGGCGGTCGTGGCCGCGGTCGGTGGTCACGGTGACGTCGGCGCGGCCGGACGGCAGCCGCAGGCCGTGGACCAGGTCCACGTTGTTGAAACGGCCGGGCGCGTCGTCCGGCCCGGCGGCCGGGGGAGCGGGGACCGACTGCACCTGGCGGGCGTCGAGGTCGTACACCCGCAGGCCGCCCTCCTTGGCGGTGGCGATGACCAGGCTGCGGCCGGGGTGGGCGGCGTTGCGCCAGATCGCCGGGTCGTCGGCGTCGGCGTTGCCGCCCGCCTCGTCGTCGTACAGCGTGGCGGTCTCGGCGCGGGGCGTGACGCCGGGCAGCGTGTGGGCGTTGTGCGCGCCGGCGCTCTGCGCGCGGGCGTTGTGCGCGCCGGCGGGCACGGTGGCGGCGAGCGCCACCAGTGCCGTACCGAGGACGAGCGCGGCCGGCCGGACAGGACGGTGCCTGAACACGAGGGGTACCCCTTGCTGTCGGGAGCATGGCAAACCGGTGCCGAGCCTGGAGCTGCCCGGTGACCGGCCGCCCTACGTGGGGTGTGCCACTCGTGAACTCATCGCGTCATGGCGCCCGCCCCGTCAGGTGGGCGCGCCGGGCGCGGGCGCCTCGGCGGGCATCTCCTCCGGCACCTTCACCGGTCCGGGCACCGGACCGCCCGGCTCGAAGCCGGCCAGTATCCGCTCCAGTGCCTGCTGGTCGGGGCCCATCCAGGGGTCGGCTCCGGGCGCCGCGCTGATCGAGTCGACCATCCGGGACGTGAGGCCGGAGGCGGGCGGCAGATGGGTGCCCAGGACGATCTCGGGGTCCATCTCCCGCAGTGGCCGCACGGTGTCCAGGTACTTGCCGACGTCCACGGTGTGCACCCACGGGCTGTCGATGGTGGCCCACAGCAACTGCGCCGCCCGCAACTGCTCGGCGACCAGAGCGCCCGCGTCGTCGCCCTCGGCGAGGTCCGCGCTCGGCATGGGCGCCCCGAAGCAGTCCGAGCTGAAGCAGGCGCGCGATCTGTCGTCGTAGAAACCGACCGTCGCCGGACTGTCGAAGAGCGGCGGCCGGAACGCGGCGAGCGTACGGTCGCCGACGTCCAGCGACTGTCCCGGGTTCAGCAGGAAGACCCGTTCCAGGGGCAGTGGCCGTTCCGTGGACATGATCCCGGCACCGATGAAGGTGGTGACGATCCGCGCCTGCGGAGCCGCGTCCAGCAGCGCGAACAGCCCGCCCGTGTGGTCCCGGTCGGGGTGGGTCAGCCAGATCCACCGCACGTCGGCGGGGTCGATCGCCGAGCCGAGCAGCTCGAGGAAGTTCCGGTCGGGCAAACTGAGGCCGGTGTCCACGACGACCGGCGCCTCGGCGTGCAGGACGAAGGCGTTGACCGGCAGGAAACCGATACCGGGCACCTCCAGGGAATCCGTGAGGACACTGATGTCGCGGCCGACTCTGTGCATGGTCATGGTGGAGCTCCGATGCCCCCTGCGCTGGAGAAAGCCCGCGGCCGCCGACAGGGAGCGGGCCGGTCACCCCCCGCACCCCGGTGCTCCCCACCTTTCCATGGTGGTCCCGCCCGCAACCGTCCGCACGCCCGTGGGGTCCGCCGGCTCCGGACCGCGTTCGCCCACCGGAGCCGGTGGTACTCGGACTGGCAGCCATTGCGGCCCCCCGGCGTGCGCGCGCGCCGGTACGGAGGCACGGTGGCAGCACGGAGAGGAGCGGTCATGGGCGGCGCAGAGGACTTCCCGGCCGACCGTGGCACGGCGGGCGGGGCGGGCGGGGCGGGGGCAGGCGCGCGAGCGGTGCCGGGCGCCGGTGCCGCGACCGGCGACGCCGGGGCGGAGCCCTCGTCGGCGGAGGGCCTGCTCGACGTCCTGGGGGTGGCGGCCGTGGTGCTGGACGCCGACGGGCGCATCGTGCTGTGGAGCCCGCAGGCCGAGCAGCTCCTCGGCTACACGGCCGAGGAGGCGCTGGGCCGGTACGCCGCCCACGTCCTGGTCCCCGAGGAGCACTACGAGCGGGTCCTCCGCCTGTTCGACCAGGTGATGAGCAGCGGCGACACCTGGGCGGGGGAGTTTCCCGTGCGGCACAAGGACGGCACCACCCGCGTCCTGGAGTTCCGCAACATGCGGCTCCTGGACGACCGGGGCGACTACTACGCGCTCGGCCTCGCCACCGACCGGGCGACCCTGCGCAGGGTGGAGCGGGACCTGGCCCTGTCGGTCCGGCTGGTGGACCAGTCCCCGATCGGGCTGGCCGTCGTTGACACCGACCTGCGGTACGTCGGCGTCAACGCCGCCCTGGAGCGGATCGACGGCCTGAGCGCCGAGCAGCACAAGGGCCGGAGGGTCGCGGAACTCCTCCCGTTCGTCAACGCCGCCTCCGCCGAGCAGTCGATGCGCAACGTCCTGGTCAGCGGCGTACCCCTGCTCGACCGCCAGATGGTGGGCCGCACTCCGGCGGACCCGGACACCGATCACGCCTGGTCCGTGTCGCTGTACCGGCTGGAGGACGTCGGCGGGCGGGTGCTGGGGCTGGCCATCTCGGTGATCGACGTGACCGACCGCTACCGGGCGGCGATGGAGGCGGAGCGGGCGCGCGACCGCCTCGCCCTGGTGGCCGACGCCTCGGTACGCATCGGCACCACGCTGGACCTGGAGCAGACCGCCCGCGAGCTGGCCGACATCGCGGTGCCCGAGCTCGCCGACGTCGCCGCCGTCGACCTCCTGGACACGGTGCTGGAAGGGCGCCCCGGCCGCATCCCGGCCGACGGACCGGCCGTCATCCGCGCCCTGGCCGTCGCCGCCGCCTACCCGACCGTCGCGGTGCGGGCCGCCGACCCGCCGGGCGAACCCGCCCACTACAGCGCCGACCGGCTCGTCACCCAGTGCGTACGCACCGCCCGGCCGGTCATGGTGGCCGAGGTCGACGACGACGCCCTGTCCTGCATCGCCCGCGACCGTGACGCGGCGGAGCTCCTCGCCGAGGCCGGCCTCCACTCGTACCTGGCGGTGCCCCTGATCGCCCGGGGCGAAGTGCTGGGCGCCCTCGACCTCAAACGCGCCCGCAACCCACTGCCGTTCACCGAGGACGACGCCATGCTCGCGAGCGAACTGGCCGCCCGCGCGGCGGTGTGCATCGACAACGCCCGCCTGTTCCGCCAGCAGCGGGAGACCGCGCTGACCCTGCAACGCAGCCTGCTGCCCGAGACGCCACGCCACCTCGTCGGGCTGGACGTCGCCTCCCGCTACCAGCCGGCCGGGGCGGGCAGCGAGGTGGGCGGCGACTGGTTCGACATCATCCCCATGGACGACGGCCGCACCGCGCTCGTGGTGGGCGACGTGATGGGCAGCGGCATCAACTCCGCCACCACCATGGGCCGGCTGCGCACCGCCACCCAGACCCTGTCCCGGCTCGCCCTCGAACCCGCCGAGGTCCTCCGGCACCTCGACGAGATCACCGCCGGCCTGGAACCCTCCCTCGCCACGTGCGTGTACGCGGTGTACGACCCCCACCGCGCCCAGTGCTGCCTCTGCACCGCCGGCCACCCCCCGCCCGTCCTCATCCGCGCCGGCGACGGCCCCCGGCTGCTCGACCTCCCCACCGGTGCCCCGCTGGGCGTCGGAGGCGTCCCCTTCCACGACGTCACCACCGAACTCGCCCCGGGCGACCGGCTGGTGCTCTACACCGACGGCCTGGTCGAAACCCGCGACCAGGACATCGACACCCGGCTGGCCAGGCTGCTCGAACTCCTCCACACCCCGGACCCGTCCCTGGAGGACACCTGCGACCGCCTGCTGCGCGAACTGCGCCAAGGCCACGGCGGCAACCACGACGACGTCGCCCTCCTCGTCGCACGCGTCCGCACCTGACCGACCGCCCAGGCGGTCAACCGGCCACTCCAGCAGCCGGGTTGGGTGCTCCCCTTGCACAGGCGCTCCGAGCTGGGCTTTCGTGCCGTCCGGATCTAGGGTGCGGGTATGGCGAAAGGGGACCGGATGGATCGCACCATACGCACGGTGGACGACGTGCTGAAGCTCATGGACGGCTTGTTCGCACGGGAGGCCGACCGCTGGACCGCCGACGGGGCCACCTGGTGGGACGGGTTCTACAGCGACCGCGCCAAGCCGGTCCCGTTCTTCGTGGGCAAGCCGGACGAGAACCTGGTCTCGTACCTCGAACGGGGACTGATCAACCCGGGCGGCCGTGCTCTCGACCTGGGCTGCGGTCCCGGGCGCAACGCCCTTCACCTGGCGTCGCTGGGCTTCGAGGTGGACGCCGTCGACCTCTCCCCGGTGGCCATCGCCTGGGCCGAGGAACGCGCCCGGGAAGCCGGGGCCACCGTCCGGTTCCACCGCGGGGACGCCTTCGCGCTCGCCGAGACCGAGCTGGCCGGCCCGTACGACCTGGTCTACGACTCGGGCTGCTTCCACCACCTGCCGCCCCACCGCCGCGTCAGCTACCTCGCGCTGCTGCGCCACGCCCTCGCTCCCGGCGGCCACTTCGCCCTGACCTGCTTCGCCGCCGGGGCGATGGGCTCGGAGGAGCCCGACGCCGCCTTCTACCACCAGGGCGCCCTGCACGGCGGGCTCGCCTACACGCCGGAAGCGCTGCGCTGGATCTTCTCGGACCTGGAGGGTGAGGATCCGGATCTCGTGGAGGTGGAGCTGCGCCGTATGCGTGACGAACCGTCGGAATCGGCGTGCTTCGGCGAACCCTTCCTGTGGACGGCGTTGTTCCGGCGGCGGTAGTGGCGGTGGCGGTGAGGGCGGTGGCGGGGGTGGCGGCGGCGGTCGCCGGAACCCCCGGGTCGGAAGGGGACGTAGGCGGACAAGCCGTGACTGGTGGTTGACTGGGGCGTTGATCGGGTTATGACCAAGACTCAGCGCCTCCTCACCGCACTCGCCGTCGCCGCCGGGGCCTCCGCACTGTCGGCCCCCGTCGCCGGAGCGGCCATCGTGCCGGCCCCGACGGGCCCGCAAGGCCCGTCCCTCCTCAGCCGGGTCGACAACCTCTCGAAGATCGCCGTCGCCCCCGAGCACCGTTCCGAGCTGCCCACGGTGACCGAGCAGTTCGGCGGCCTCGACGGGCTCCAGCGCCTGGGCGAGGCGCGGCAGCTCATCGAGCCGGTGGCACCGGTGCTGTGGCTGCTGCCGCTGGGCTAGGCCGCGGCCCGCGCCCGGCTACTCGAACCGTGCCGGGTCGCCCGCCCCCCGGCGTACGACCTCGGCCTCGCCGCTGGAGAAGTCGACGACCGTGGTCGGTTCGGTGCCGCAGTCGCCCGAGTCGACCACGGCGTCCACCACATGGTCGAGCCGCTCCTTGATCTCCCACCCCTGCGTCAGGGGCTCCTCCTCGTCCGGCAGCAGCAGGGTGCTGGAGAGCAGCGGCTCGCCGAGCTCGGCGAGGAGGGCCTGCGTGACCACGTGGTCGGGGATCCGGACGCCGACCGTCTTCTTCTTCGGATGCAGCAGTTGGCGCGGCACCTCCTTGGTCGCCGGGAGGATGAAGGTGTAACTGCCGGGTGTCGCCGCCTTGATCGCCCGGAACACGTCGTTGTCGACGTGCACGAACTGCCCGAGCTGCGCGAAGTTCTCGCACACGAGGGTGAAGTGGTGACGGTCGTCGAGATCGCGGATGGACTTGATCCGGCCGATGCCGTCACGGTTGCCGAGTCGGCACCCCAGGGCGAAACAGGAGTCCGTCGGATACGCGACGAGCGCGCCGGAGCGGATGATGTCGACCACGCTGCTGATGGTGCGCCGCTGAGGGTTTTCGGGGTGCACGTCGAAGTACTTCGCCATCCGCCGAGACTACGCGATCAGGCCCCCGCGCTCACGCGACCGGACGCCGTCCCGCCGAGCAGCCGCCCTTGCACGACGTGGCCGTGCGGCCACACGGCCGTGCACGACGTGGCCGTGCACGACGTGGCCGTGCGCGGCGCGGCCCGCGGCTACGTGTCGGAGGCGGGCGGCTTGGGGCTGCCCGCCGGCTCGGGCTGCCGGGCACCGGCGATCCACCAGCCCAGCAGGACGACCACCAGGCCGACGCCCAGCTTGAGCGCGAGGCTCCACAACGCCTCGCCCGGGTTGTCCCGTCGCGTCAGGTCCCACCAGGCGTAACCGGCCACCGCGAGGGCGACGAGCGCCGCCGCGCCGCCGAGTCTGCGGCCGACCCGGCGGGTGTCCCGCGTCCGCAGCGCGGCCGCCGACGCGCCCGCCAGCAGGACCAGCACGCCCGCCAGGGTGAACGCCACCGGCATGCCGGGCACGAACAACGACACGGCGAGCAGCACGCCGCCCGTGGCGAGGGCGAGCTGCACCACCCGGTGGCCGAAACCACCGGGACGGGTGAGGAAGTGGACCATCGCCCAGACGGTCAGCGTGTAGCCGCGCAGCGCGCCGAGCACCGTGCCGAGGGCCTTCACCCGCGACATCGGCCCCACCGAGCTGACGGTCACGGCGGCCGTGTGCGCCGCCGTGTCGGCGAGCAGGTCGCCGCCCGCCTCCTGGGCGATCCGCTGCCCGCCGATCGCCCGGGCGCTCTGCCACAGGTGCCACAGGGTCTCAGGCGCCAGGTCCCGGCCCGCCGCCATCGCGGTCTGCGCGTCGTACGCGGCGAGCCACTGCGTGCTGCCCTCCGGCCGGCCCTCGCCCTCCGCGCGGACCGCGTCCGCGAGCCGGTGCAGGTCCTGCCGCAGGACGTGGGTCTGGGCCGCCCGCGTGATGGCCTCGACGCACAACCCGAACCGCGGGTCGTCCTCCGCGCCCTGCCCGACACCGGCCGGCTCCGGCCGGGGGGTGACGACGCGTTCCATGGCGAAGGCCCGGCACTGGGCGGCGTACCGCTCCTCCCAGATGCCCTCCAGCCACGCCCGGTCGGCCGGATCGCGGGCGTCCACGGCGCACGTGCGGAGCATTGTGGTGAGGTTCTCCGCCGCGGCCGCCGTCGCGGCGGGGTCCGCGTCGCCGGTCGCCCAGACCTGACGCAGCCGCTCGGCCGACAGCAGCGTCCGCACCAGGTGGGCGGCGCCGTCCATGCGGCCGTGGATCCAGTCGTTGACCCGCCAGGACGCACGGTAGAAGGCGCCGAAGTGGTGGAGCTGCTTGCCCGTCAGCAGGTCGGGGCTGTGGGAGGAGACCTGGACGAGCTCGACTTCCTGCTCCACCTCCCGGTGGGCGCCCGAGTACGCCAGTTGTACGACGTCCAGCCGGAGCATCCGGGACAGGACGGTCTCGGTGCCCTCAGGGGCCAGCAGGTAGCCGGTCAGGGCATGGAGCCGTTCCCGCTCCGTGCCGTCGGGGTCGACGACGGGGTTGCCGGACGCGGCCACCCGGCGCAGCGCGTCCGCGCAGTCGCGCAGACAGTCCGCGAGGCCCTGCGCCTGGCCGTAGCGGAGCCGCCGCCGGGCCACGACATCGGATGACCCCGGTGACCCCGCTGATCCCAGTGAGCCGGAAGAGCCTGACGCGGCGTTCCAGGTGTTCAGAGACTGGCGCAGGCTGTCCTTCAGCCGCAGGAGACCCGCGGCGGTCGCCCTGCCGTGGCCGTCGTCCTCGCGGGCGGGCAGGGAGACGGTGGACCAGTGCTGCCCGAGTTCGTCCCACTCGGCCTGGATCGTCTCGAACAGCAGGCTCGCCCGCTCCCGGCTCCCGACGATGGCCTGGCGCTCCGCCGAGCCCATCGGGGCCAGCCAGACGGCCCGCTTGAGGACGTCGACGGTCAGGTCGCGCAGCCTGCGGACGGTCGACTGGCCCCAGTCCCATGCGTCGCCGGTGCGTGCGGCGGCCTCGTTGAGCGAGTCGCCGTCCGGAATGAACGAGCCCGGTCGGTCGCGCATCTCCCACAGGACACCACGGAGGCAGCCGACGATCTCCGGCTCGCTCCACCGGGACACCGTGCCCGACCGCTGCCCCGCGGCCATCCACCGGCCGATGGTCTCCGCGGCGTGCTGGACGCGCGCTTCCAGATAGCCCTGCCAGGCCGCCTGGGACAACGGCTCGGCCGTGGTGATCAGCGCGGCCGCGAACCGGTCCCGGGCCCGGCGCCGGTGGCGTACCTCCTCGTTGCGGGTCCGGATCTCCCCCAGCTCGCGGGAGACCGAGTCGGTCGACCTCAGCCGGGTGAGGACACCGAGGAGGACCTCCGGCGCCTGCGGCAGCGGCTCGTGGGCGCGGCCCGAGGGGGCCGGGCCGTCGGCGGGCACGGCGGCGGAGGCCTGGGGGTGCGTCTCCCCGGGGTCGGGCACCACGTAGGTGAGCAGCCGCCGGACCTGCAAGCGGGCGGGCCGGCGGTAGATGGCCTCCAGGGCGGGGCGGATCGGCTTGTTGAGCAGGATCCCGCCGTCGACGACGTACTGCGAGGTACGGAAGTTGGCCCGCCCGGCCGACGAAGGCCACGGTCCGTCACCCTGGCCGGTGGCCGTCGGCACGCTCACCCACTGGGGTTCGAACGCCGCGGGGAAGGACGACGAGCAGCGTGCCGCCACGGCGAGCCGGTCGATCACGGTGTCGTCGCCGAGGTCACCGACGCCGTCCGGTCCGCCGCCGTTCCCCGAGGCGAACAGGAACCGGGCGTCGTGGTCGACCTCCGTCATCCGGACGCCCATGTCGTCGCAGAAGGAGCTCTCCCGGCCGCGCCACAGAGTGCCGGTCAGGATCAGCTCCAGGGGCTGGTCACCGTCCGCCCTCTCGCCGGGGCCGCCCGCGCCGCCGGCCTCGGTGGTGACCGGGTGACCGCTCTCCAGGACGTGCCGCAGCGCCTTGCGCAGCTCGTCGAGGAAGTAGTCACCCTTGAGCAGCGAGGGCGGGTTGCGGCGCAGCGGATGCCGCAGCAGCGCCCCCAGGGCGCCCTTGTCCCGCCACAGGTCGCCGATCGAGGCGATGTCCCGGCCCCGGGCGACGCCGAGCGCGAGGAAGGCACCGTTCAGACCGCCCGCCGACGTTCCGGCGATGACGTCCACCCGCGCGTCGGCGCGCAGCAGATCCAACAGCGGCCGGTAGACGGGCTCGCCCCAGCGGCGGGCCAACGCCAGATGGTGCAGCTCGACGGCGACCCCGCCGATCCACACGGCCAGGCTCACACCGCCGTTCATCACCACGGCCAGCCGGATGTCCTGGCGGTCGATGTCGTCGATGCCCGTCGTCACCCTGTCCCCTGGTGCTCGTGTGGTACTCGTCCCGGTGCTGGATGTCCCAGCACAGCACGCCGGCGCCCCGGTGCCGGGGAACGCCGTCGGGGCAGCCGGGTGACGTTCCCGGTGACCGGACAAACACCGGCCCTTTACCACCCCCGGTCGCGTCGCTCCATCGTTTCGGGCGGAGCCTGAACCATCGCCCGCGTCCCCGCCGGAAGCCAGCATTCATGACACAGGCCCGACGCCACAGAGGCGTGAGAGGTGTGAGAGCCCTGACAGGCCCGAGAGGCCTGACGGGCCCGAGAGGCGTGACAGGCCTCAGGGGCACAGGAGACACAAGGGGGATGCCCATGTTTCGCAGGAAGACCGGCACCGGGCACGAGGAAGCGGCCGGGGCGGGCCGGCGGACCGTCATCGCCTCGGCGGTGTCGGCGTCCGCGCTGCTGCTCGCCGGAGGCAGGGTGGCGCAGGCCCGCCCCCGGGGCGGCGGCGACGTCACCCTGCGGCTGCCGGCGCCGACCGGCCCGTACCGGATCGGGACCACCGCGCTGCACCTGGTGGACGAGCGCCGTCGCGACCCGTGGGACAGCGCCGTTCCCGTACGGGAGGTCATGGTCACGGTGTTCTATCCCGCGCGTACCGTCCAGGGGTGTCCGCCGGCACCGCAGATGACGCCCGCCGCTGCCGAGGAGTTCGCGCGCTTCGACCCCGTGTACGTCCACAGGGAGCTGCCCGACAGCGGTGTGGACTGGTCGGCCACCATGACGCACGCGTACACGGGCGCGCCCGCACTGCCCGTGCGGCGGCCCGTGCTCCTCTACAGCCCGGGAGGCGGCGACCCCCGCACACTCGGCACGGGTCTCGCCGAGGAATTGGCCGCCCACGGCTACGTGGTGGTGACCGTCGATCACCCCGGTGAACCGGGCGCGGTCGAGTTCCCCGGCGGCAGGGTGCGCGAGTACGGCCTGCCCGGCACCCCCGCCGATCCACGGGTCTTCCGCACCATGATCGACACGCGGCTCGCGGACCTGCGCTTCGTCCTGGACGAGCTGACAACGCTGGCGGCCGGCCGGAACCCCGATGCCTCGGCGCGCCCCCTGCCCGAGGGCCTCGGCCGCGCCGTGGACCCGGAGAGGGTGGGCGTGTACGGGCACTCGGCGGGCGGGGCGGTCGCTGCCGAAGTGCTGTACGAGGACCGCCGTTTCGCCGCCGCCGTGAACATGGAGGGTTACCTCGATTATCCGCCGGACGCACCCGGCGAGGCGGGTGAGCTGCTGCCGGTCACCCGGCACGGGGTGGACCGGCCGCTGTTCCTGTACGGGACCGACGGATTCCGCGACGCGCGGCTGGAACGCTCCTGGTCGGCCATGGTCCGCCACCGTCCGCAGTGCACGCCCTGGCGCCAGATCGACCGCGCCGCGCACTGGGTCTTCACCGACTACGCGGCCATGGCGCCCCAGTTGCAGGCGGCCATGCTGATGACCGCCGGGGAACGGAACGGGTTCGTGGGCGCCATCCACCCGGCGCGCTCGGTGCCCCTGGTGCGCGGCCGGGTGCTCTCGTTCTTCTCCCGGCACCTGCCCAGGACGGCACGGTGAGCGGCTCAGGGGCGTGGCGACACGGGCAGGAGGTGGGGGCGTTTCGCGGTGCGGGCGTCGCCGGAGGAACGGCCGCGTAGCCGGCGCCCGAGCCAGGGGCCGAGGAACGTGGCGGCCCAGCGCAGTTCGGCTCCGGCGGCGTGCCACGGCGACCCGGCCGCGCGGGCGCCGGGAGGCAGGGCCGTCGGGGTCGGGGGAGGCAGGGGGAGCGTCCAGCGGTCGTCGCTGCCGGGCAGGCCGATGGCGTGGGCCACGGCCGCGGCGATCCGCTGGTGACCGAGGGGACTGGTGTGCAGCCGGTCCTCGCTCCACAGCCGTGGGTCGGTGGACACGGCGTGCCCGCCGGTGTCGACCACCGTGACGCCGTGGCGGTCGGCCGCCGCGCGGATACGGGTGTTGAGGTCGGACACGCGGGACCTGAGCGGCCGGGCGAGCGGCACGATCCGCCCCACGTCCGGGAACGTCAGTGTCACCACCCGGGCCCCGGCGGCGGTGAGCGCGGCGAACATCTCCTCCACGTGTCCGGCCACCTCCCCGGCGTCGAAGCGGGGCCGCAGCAGGTCGTTGACCCCCGCGACGACGGTGGCGATGCCGGGACGGAGCGCCAGGGCGGGCGCGAGCTGTTCGGCGCGGACCTGGCCGGCGAGACGTCCCCGTACGGCCAGATTGGCGTACTGGAGACCCGGTTCGGCGGCCGCGAGGTGTTCGGCGAGCCGGTCGGCCCAGCCCCGCAGCCCCACCGTGTCGTCCCCGTCGCCGACCCCTTCGGTCATGCTGTCGCCGAGGGCGACGTATCGCAGGTGCTCACCGCTCGGCACGAGAGGTCTCCGTTCTGGCCCGCAGGACGGCTGCGATCCGCAGGCACCAATCGCGGTGCTCCCGCTCGAAGGACAGGCCGCGCAGGCACGTCAGATACGGCCCGATCCGCTCGCCCCGGAGCAGGAAGTCCTCCTCGTCCGCGTCGCCGCGCATCTGCCGCAGCAGTTGCCCCAGCAGCTCGATCTTGGCCTCGGCCGCGGACGCCCGCTCCTCGAGCTGCTCGATCACGGGACCGGTGCCGACGCGGTCGGCGGCCTGGACCTTGACGAGCAGGTCGTCGCGGATGAACGACGGCTTGGACACGGCGGCGGCGAACTTCTCCAGCTCGGCCCGACCGGCCTCGGTGACCCGGAACAGCCGCTTGTTGGGCCGGGACTCCTGCACCACCTGGCGGCCCGCGACGAGCCCGTCCTTCTCCAGCTTGGTCAGCTCGGCGTAGAGCTGCTGGGGCAGCGCGTGCCAGAAGTTCGCCACGCCGATGTCGAACGCCTTCGCCAACTGGTAGCCGCTGTACTCGCCGTCGAGCAGCGCCGCCAGCACGGCATGCCGCAAGGCCATTGGAGCCGGCCCCCTTCCCTTTTCTCGCCCTGCCCTCCATCATACTCAAAAATATGAGTACTCAGATTGTTGAGTATGGAGCCGAGTGGGAGACACGCATGAGCGTGAGCACAGGCATGAGCGCGAGCACAGGAGTGAGCGTGAGCGTGGAGACGACCGCAGAGCGCTTCCGCGCAGCCGTGGAGAAGCGCGATCTCAGCGCACTGGACGACGTGTTCACCGAGGACATCCGCCTCTACAGCCCGGTGAAATTCACCCCCTTCGAGGGCAAGCCCATGGTGCTGGGCCTCTTCGGCGTCCTGCTGCGCACCTTCGAGGACTTCCGCTACGTCGGACACTTCGAGGGCACGGCCGAAACCAGCCGTGACGGTGAAGCGACGCCGTCGGTGATCCTGCCTTTCCGGGCCACTGCCGGGGGCAAGCAGATCCATGGCATCGATCTGCTCCACGTCGACCGGACGGGCCGGATCAAGGAGTTCACGGTCATGGTCCGGCCCCGGTCCGCCGTCCACGCCCTGGGCGAGGCGGTCCTCGCCGGCCTGGTCGCCGACGGTCTCGTCCCCGAGCCCGCCGACCGCTAGAAGGGCGGCCGCCTGAGGGCCGCCTGGCGGGGGCCGCTAGAGCGGGGCGCCGAGGCTGCGGCGGAGCCGGTCGGCGGCCTCGGCGCGGCCTTCGGCGGCGAGCTGTTCGGCGAGCCGGGAGCCGACCGCGTACCGCAGCCCCATGATCGGCGCTGGAACGGCCCCGAACCGCTCGATGACGCCCGTCGCCTCGCCGAACAGGGCGACCGCCTCGTCCAGCCGGGCCCCGCCCGCCTCCGCCCGGATACCGGTGGCGTTGAGCAGGGTGAACGCGTACCGTGGCGCGATCTCCGGGTCGGCCGCGGCCATCCGGCGGCGTACGTCCGCGCACTCGTCCGCCACCGCGACCGCCTCATCCAGCCGGCGTCCGACCAGCAGCATGGTGCTCAGCGCGCCGAGCGCCTCGGCCAGCGCGTGCGCATGGGCTTCCGGCTGACGCGCCGCCAGCCGCCGCAGGATCGCCACGCCTTCGTACGCCGCCGGGAGGCCGTCCGCCGGCCGGCCCGCCTGGAGCAGTCGCAGGGCGAGCCCCGACAGTACGTCCGCCAGCGCGGGCTCGTACACGGCGGGGTTCACCGCGGCGAGCCGCCGGTAGAGGTCCGCCGCCTCGCGCGCCGTGGGCACACCGTCATGGTGGCCCGTGCGGGCGAGGGCCGCGGCGAGGTTGGACAGGGCGTTGGCGAGGGCCGGGGTGTACGCGGACGGCTGCGCCGCCGCCAGCCGGCGCAGGATGGCCACGCCCTCGCGCACGGTCGTCACGGCCTCCTCCGGCCGGCCGGTGTTCCCGTGGCACAGCCCGAGCGCGACCAACGCCGCCGAGAGGTCCGGCTCGTGCCGCCCCGGATCGGACGCGGCCAGCCTCCGGTGCAGGGCCACGCACTCCTCCGCGGCGGCACCGGCCTCCTCCCAGCGGTCCGCCCGGGACAGGTCGCGCCCCAGGGTGAGCAGGGCGCCCGCGAGCGTGGGCAGGAACCGCTCGTCGTCGCCGGACAGCCGCCGCAGCACCGTTACGGCTTCCTCCGTGACCGCCAGCGCCTCCGCCCGTCGCCCGAGCGACGCCAGCCGGGTGCCGTGCGTCTTGAGCGCCACGGCGAAGTTGGCCTCGACCTCCCGGGCCACGCCGGCGTCCGCGATCCGGCGCGGATCGATCGCCCGGAACTCCGCGAGGGCGGTTTCGGACGCGGCCAGGGCCTCCTCCAACCGCCCGGCGTGGTAGAGCCGGATGCCGTGTTGATGGTGCTGCACCGCGTGGTCGTTGGGGTTCGCGGCGCGCGCCAGCCGGTGCGGGAGCAGCCGGCCGCTCACGGCGGCGATGCCCGCGTCCAGGTCGGGACTCGGCCGCTGGTACGACGGGAAGTGCGCGGCGATGGCCTCAAGGAGCTCCAGGGGAATGTCGTCGAGCGCGGCCAGCGTGGTCAGCGCCGTGCTGCCACCGTCGACAGCGAGCCGCGGGGCGGCTTCAAGGAGCGGGAACAGATGCCGTGCCCCCACGTGCGGCCACCGCTGGGCGGCGGCAGCCAGGAACGTGACGGCACGCGGCGTCCACGTCGCACGCGTGCCGCCGGGCGCGTCGGAGGCGTGGGGAGCGTCGGGGGCGTGGGGAGCCCGGGGCGTTGGTGGGGTGCCTGGTGTGTCAGGGGCATTGGGTGCCGGCGGAGCGTCCGGTGCGTCATCGGACGCTCCACGGGGCGTCGGCGGGGCGTCCGGTGCCTCAGAGCCGCCGTGGGCTCCACCCGTGAGCAGGGTGTCGACCGTGTGGCCGGCCCACGGTTGGGCCGGGTAGTCGGCCTGGTGGCCGGGGAGGGTGAGGGCGAGGAAGTCCTCGCTGAGCCGGTCCGGGTAGAGGGGTTCCAGGACGGTGTCCCGGGCCGGGTCCGCCGGCGGGTAGCACACGGCGTGGTCGGTGAGGACCCGTTCCACCGGTAACCGCAGGCCCAGCCCGCCGAGGGCGGTACGCCCCGCCGCCGGAGCGACGGGGCCGGTGAGGGCCGCGGTGAAGACCGTACGGTTCATGACGTCGGGCGGCGTGACGAACGCCCGGCCGGCCGGGGCGACCTCGTGGCCGCCGTCGCCGTGGAGCCGGGCCCAGTGCAGGTGTTCCCGGTCCAGGAGGTAACTGGTCAGTCCGGCCAGGTCCGTCGGCGCCCGGCGACCGGAACTGCGGGCGTCGACGGCGACCAGCGCGGCCATGTGCACCGCCAGCGTCAGGCCGAAGTCCGCACCGGTGAGCGCGGCAGGCGGGGTGATCCCGGCGGGTGGGACACCGTACCGGGCGGCGAAGCTGTCGCGGGCGACGGCGAACATCTCCGCACGCGGCGCCACCGACCCGGACCCGGCGGGGGATAGGGACTCGTCGGAGAGGGGCGGCAGGAACAGGGACGACGTGCCGGCGCGGCGATCGGCCAGGGCGGCGCGGACCCCGGGCCACACGTCGTCGCCACGGGCCAGCAGCAGCACGCGGGCGCCACGCCCGTCGGGCCGGTCCAGCAGTGTGTTGCTCAACAGCAGCAACAGGTGCGACAGAGGCCAGCGGTCGGCGTAGTCGACGATCAACAGCGTCCCGGGTTCCGGCCCCGGCCCGGCCCCGGCCCGGAGGTCCTGGCTCCCCGGAGGGGGCAGCACGGTGCCCGGGCCATGCGCGGCGGTGACGACCAGCCAGCCCTCGCCCGCCGCCTCCTCCGCGAACCGCTCGGCGAGCCGCGTCTTGCCCTGGCCGCCGGGCGCGTGCAGCCACCGCACGGCGAGCCGCGCACCGTCGTCCCGCCAGCGCCGCAGCGAGGCCAGCTCCGCCGCACGCCCGGTGAACTCCACGACCCGGAACCGGGCGTTGAGCATCCGGCTCGGCACCTCGCGCAGGAACCCGTCGTCGGGCGTGCGGGCCGGTGCCCAGCGCTGGAGCAGGTACACCGGCACGCCGTCGCCGAAGACATGGACGTCCGCGCCGACCACACCGTAGGCGAAGCCGCTCTCCGCGCGTACCGACTGCCTCACGAGCCACAGACCTCCTCGCACACGAGAACGACCGGGGCGGTCACTGTCGGGCAAGCGTACGCCGCACCCTTCCGCGACGAACCGGCCGTGATCAAAAATGGCTACGCCGTTGTCCACTTGGCCGGATAGAAAGGCTGCTGCGAAGAACGACCGAACAGATCTGATCACGTGGAGCGACGGCATGGCAGCGGCGGACATACACGGCACCTGTGCGCCCGGATTCGAGGGTGTACGGGAGGAGTTCGCCCGCGGCTTCGCCGAACGCGGCGACATCGGCGCGGCGGTGAGTGCCACCGTGGACGGTGAGACCGTCGTCGACCTGTGGGGCGGCAGCGCCGACGCCGCCGGCGCCCGGCCGTGGCAGCGCGACACCCTGGTGACCGTCTACTCGACCACCAAGGGACTCACCGCCCTCTGCGCACATGTGCTCGCCGACCGCGGGGCACTCGACCTCGACGCGCCCGTGGCCGCGTACTGGCCCGAGTTCGCCCAGGAGGGCAAGGCGGACATCCCCGTGCGCTGGCTGCTGAGCCACCGCGCCGGACTGATCGCCACCAGGGAGGCGCTCACCGTCGAGGAGGTCCACGACTGGGACCGGGCCTGCGCCGCGATCGCCGCCACCCGCCCGTGGTGGGAGCCGGGGACGGCGGCCGGATACCACGGCATGACCTTCGGGTTCCTGGTCGGCGAGGTCGTACGACGCGTCACGGGGCAGTCCCTCGGCACCTTCCTGCGCACCGAGATCGCCGCACCGCTCGGCGCCGACGTCTTCATCGGCACCCCCGAGAGCGAGCACGCGCGGTGCGCCGACATGGTCGATCACCCGGATCTGTCACGGCTGGCCGACACCATTCCCGGGGCGCCGCAGCCGCCGGTGCGGTCGATGGACGCGCACCCCCTGGCGCCCGTCATCCTGGCGCTGGGCCACCTGCCCTTCGGGGAGGTCAACAGCGCGGCCTTCCGCAGCGCCGAGCTCCCGGCCACCAACGCCTTCGCCACGGCCCGCGGGCTCGCCACCGTCTACGGAGCCGTGGCGAACGGCACGTTGGTCGGCGAGGGCACCCTGGAGACCATGCGGACCCCGCAGGCCGCCCCGGGTGAGCCGGACCTCGTGATGGGCGACGCGGGCGCGTGGACACTGGGCTTCAAGCTCAACGAGGGCGGCGCCGGCCCCAACCCGCGGGCGTTCGGCCACGCGGGCGCGGGCGGCTCGTACGCCTTCGCCGACCCGGAGAACCGGGTCTCGTACGCGTACACCATGAACAAGTACGTCAACGGCGGCAGTGACGACGACCGGCGCAGTGACAGCCTCGTCCGAGCCCTGTACGCGGCGCTGGGCGAACGCGGGAGCGGCTCCGCGTGGCCGGATTCCGACGATCAGTTCGGCACCGGCTCATAGATTCACCCGTATGACTGACGCGACTCATGCGACGCATGTGACTGATGCGGCTGACCTGGCTGAGGCAACAGCAACAGCAACAGCAACAGCAACAGCAACACCCATCGGCGAGCCGGGGGCGGCCGGCAGGCGCGGACGATCCCGCCGTACGGTCCTGCGGGCCGCCGCCATGGCCGGTGCCGGCGCCGTCGCCTCGGTGGGCGCGGGGACCACGCCGGCCGTGGCGGCAGCCACCCAGGGCGCGGCCACGGGACGGCGCCGCTCCGCCGCACCCACCTTCGTCCTGGTGCACGGCTCAGGCAGCAACTCCTACGGCTGGTCCCCGCTCGTGGCCGAGCTGGCGCTGCGCGGGCACCGCGCGGTCGCGGTGGACCTCCCCGGTCACGGCCCCGGCGCGTACTTCCCGGTCTCCTACCAGGCACCCCAGGACCTGGAGCGGCTGCGTACCGAGCCTTCCCCGACGGGCAAGGTGACACTGGCCGACTGCGCCGAGCACGTGACCGGCGTGGTACGGCGGGCACACCGCAACGGACCGGTGGTGCTGGTCGGCCAGAGCATGGGCGGTGCCACCCTCAACGCGGTCGCGAACCAGGTGCCGGAACTGCTCGCGCACCTGGTCTACGCCGCGGCCTTCTGCCCGGCGAAGACGGCCACGGTGATGCAGCTCATGCTCAGCCCCGAGGGCTCCACCAGCGCCCTGCTCCGGCTGACCGGCGTACCGACCCCACGGGAACTGGGCGTCAACCGCGTCAACTGGCGTACCAACGACCCCGGCTTCTTCCGCATCGCCAAGGAGGCGCTGGCCGCCGACTACCCGGACGACGAGGTCCGCGCGCTGCTCAACATCCTGGAACCGGACGAGTCCGCCGCCATCTCGGTCACCGACGCCCGCGGCCTGCCGGAGCGGTGGGGACGGATCCCGCGGACGTATCTGCGTTTCACCGAGGACCGCTCGATCCCGCCCGCGCTCCAGGACCTGATGATCCGCGAGGCCGACGAACTGACCCCGAGGAACCGCTTCCGCGTACGCTCCCTCCCGGCACCGCACATCGGCCCCCGCGACCCCGGCCTCCTCGCCGACGAACTGGAGCGGGTCGCGCGGCTCTGCGCCTGAGCGACGTCAACCCGGACCCGGTGGCCGCGGCGGTCGACAGGGCGGCAGACTGACCCCATGATCGGAACAGACCCCAAGGCGGATCTTCACGTCTACCTCCAGGACGCTCGCGAGGCCCTGTTGTGGAAGCTGGACGGGCTGTCGGAATACGACATCCGCCGCCCCATGACACCGACCGGCACCAACCTGTTGGGACTGGTGAAACACGTGACCGGTGCCGAGGCGCTGTACTTCGGCTCCACCTTCGGGCGCCCCGTCGACGCACCACCGCTCTGGGTCACCGGGGACGCCGAGCCCAACGCGGATCTGTGGGCGACGGCCGACGAGACGCGTGAGGAGATAGTGGCGCACTACCGCCGCGTGTGCGCGCACTCGGACGCGACGATCGAGTCGCTCGGCCTCGACGCCGTCGGTCGCCTGCCGGGAGGGGACCGGGCCGAGGTGACGCTGCACCGGATTCTCGTCCACATGATCGCCGAGACCGACCGGCATGTGGGGCATGCCGACATCGTCCGGGAACTCATCGACGGAACCGTGGGACTGCGGCCGCAGGGCGAGAACATGCCGCCCGGCGACTCGGCGTGGTGGGACGGTCATCGCGACCGCCTGGAGCGCGTCGCCAGGGAAGCCGGCGACGGGGCGTAGGCCACTGCCCGGCCCCGCTGTCACGCAGGAGCCGGGCGGAGTGTGCAGGCCCCCCGGCCGCCGGGGCGTGGCTGCGTGGCGGGGCTCAGCTCGCGGGCGCCTGGTACAGGCCGCGGCCTGCCCGGCGTGCGCGGGACGTCGCGACGAGACGGTCCAGGGTGCTGCGTACGGTGTTGATGGCACCGGTGGAGTCGTCGCGGCCGAGCTCCTTGGCGACGTCGCGGGCACGCAGAGGCGTGTCACCGTTCCGGGCCAGTACGGCGGCGACCTGCTCGGTCAGACCGGTGTTCTGCGCGGCGGTGGAGGGGGCGTTGCCCGCCGTCTTCTCGGCCTTCTGGACGCTCTTGGCCTTCGTCGTCTTCGTGGCGCTCGCGCTCTTCGCGGTGCTCGTGCTCTTCGCGGTGCTCTTCGCCGTCTTCGTCGCCTTGCCGGCGCTGGTCTTCTTGGCCGGGCGGGACTTGGCCGCGGGCTTCGCCGACTTGGCGGGCCTGGTCGACTTCTTGGCGGCGGTGGCGGTGGCGCTCTTGCGCGTGGGGGCGGTGGAACGAGGCGTGCGCTGCGCGGGGACGTCCGGTGTGGTGGCCGGCTCCGGGGCCGCCTCCGGCTGGGGCTCGGGGGTGGTGGCGGGGGCGGGCTCCGACGCTGCCTCGACCTCCGGGGCGGGCGCCGGCTCGTCTTCCGGTACGGGCACGGGAGTTGGGGCGGCGGGGGGCAGGTCCACCGGTTCGTTGGCTCGCGCCTCGGCCTCGACGCGGGGGGCCGGGACGGCCGCGGTGGCGAGGGCCTCGAGCGCGGTGAGGGCGCCGCGGACGGATTCGAGCCGTTCGGTGACGGCCGCGAGGTCCTTCTCCAGCGCCTGCTGGTGCTGCTCGAGTTGGGGGAGTTCCTCCCTCAACAGTGCGGTGGTCGCCTCGATGCTGCTTGCTGCGGTGGCCGGTGTGAGCATGTGTCCTCCTGCGGGCCGATGGCGTATGTGAAGGATGGGGACTTCGCCGAAGGGTACGGCCGCGGTGTTGTGTCAAGCAAACAAGAGGTGTCACCCGCTTCGCGGACGCATGACGGGTTCTGTCCCAACTGTTCTGCTCCACGGGCGTGTTGTTGTGTTGTGATGACCGGAGTAGGGGAGTCGGGAGTCAGAGGGAGTCGGAGTGGGAGCCGAAGGCCGAGGTCACCCTCACCCGGACAGTTGTCCGGACTGCGTGGCCCGGTAGCGGGAAGGCGACACCCCGTACCGGCTGGTGAACGCCTGGCGCAGTGACTCCACGGTGCCGAAGCCGCAGCGGGCGGCCACGCTCGCCATGGGCAGCGTGGTGGACGCGAGGAGTTGTGCGGCGGCCTCGGTACGGGCCTGCCGGACGAAGCGGCCCGGTGCCTGCCCGAGGTGCTCGGTGAACAACCGGGTCAGGTGGCGTGGCGTGACCCCCACGCGTGCGGCGAGCGTCGCGGTGCCGAGGTCGTGGTCGGGGTGGGCGGTGATGTGTTCGACGAGCTCGCGGACCAGCTCGTTGCGGGGCGGCGGCGCGGCGGTGAACAGGCTCATCTGCGCCTGGTTTCCCGGCCGTTGCAGGTAGACGACCAGGCCGCGGGCCACCTTGCGGGCCAGTTCGGGGCCGTGGTCCTCCTCGATGAACGCGAGGGTCAGGTCCAGCGCGCTGGTGACACCCGCGGCCGTGTACACGTTCCCGTCGCGAACGTAAATGGGCGCCGGGTCCATGGTGACTCCGGGGTACCGGGCGGCGATGTGCGGCGCGTACAGCCAGTGCGTGGTGGCGCGGCGTCCTTCCAGCAGTCCGGCGGCGGCCAGTACCCCCGTTCCCGTGCACACGGACGCCACCCGCCTGCTCTCCCGGGCCAGACGCCGGACGTGCCCCACGATGCGGGGGTCGTCCGCCGCCCGCTCGAACCCCGTGCCGCCCGAGACGATCAGTGTGTCGAGCGGGCCCACGAGCCGTTCGAGGGACTGCTGACTTCCGAGGCTCAGCCCCGAGTCGCAGACGATCGGACCGCCACTGGGGCCGACCACGGTCACCCGGTACGGCACGTCGGGCGCGCCGATGGTGTTGGCCATGGCCAGGCTCGTGGTCACACACGCGATGTCCAGCAACTCGGCCGCCGCGTAGCCGACCACCACCATGCGCCGTTCCGCCACGCGCTGTTCCCCCATGCGCTGTTCCGCCATGCGCCGTTCCCCCACGCGCTGTTCCGCCATGGGGCGACCCTATGGCGGAAGGACACGTACCCCAAGGCGGCGGACATCGATTCCGCAGCCGCGCGCGGCCGGGGCCGGCAGAGCCGGACACTGGCGCCAAGGGCTCCCACGGCTCCGGCCACTCGCCCAACACCTTCGCCCCTTGCCCAACGCTCGATCCCTCACCCTCGGGAGAACGCCATGACAACCGACTCCACGCGCGACGACCGTGCGAAGACCTCACCTCCGGGCAAGGCCGCAGGCGTCCTCGGCGTCGTCGTACACCGGTGGCCCACCGTGCTGGCGCTCGCCCTGGTGGTCGCCACGTTCTTCGACGGCGTACCGCCTCTACGGCTGCTGGCCGCCCTCCTCGTCGTCATGCCGCTGTGCTACCTGCTCTTCGGGGCGGTACGCGGTGAGCTGCGCCGGCCGGCCGTCCTCGTCCTCCAGATCGCGGGTCTGCTCGGATTCGCGGCCCTGGCCCTGATCGCCCTGGCCGTCGACGACGGCACCCTCGGCCGTTACGTCCTGGCCGCCGGCTGGCTGGCCCACGCGGCCTGGGACTTCGCCCACCACCGCACCGGCAGGGTGGTTCCCCGGGCCTGGTCGGAGTGGTGTTGCGTCGTCGACGCCTTCGGCGCGGTGGCGATCGTCGTCATGGCCTAGGGATCCGGTGAGTCGGTGCGTGGTCCGCTCAGAGGGTGTCGCGGATGTGGGCGGCGGCCAGTTCGGCTTCACGGATGACGGTGTCCGTGTCGACGTCCAGGAGCCGGCCGTCCGCCTTGCGCAGCCGGCCGTCCACGAAGACGTGACTGACGTTGGGCGGCTGACCGTTGAGCACGATCTGGCTGGTCCAGTCGATACGCGGGGCGAAGTTGAGGGTGCCCGGGTCCAGGACGACCACGTCCGCACGCCGGCCGGGGGTGAGGGAGCCGATGCGGTCCGCCATGCCGATGCACTCGGCGCCGCCGAGCGTCGCCATGCGCAGTACGGCGGGGATCGTCGGATGCACCCGGGGGTTCTGGTGCAGCGCCCGCTGGAGGCCGAGGGCCGCCTTCATGACGTTGAACATGTCGGACGTGTCATTGGTTCCCCCGTCATGGCCAAGACCCGCCTTCACACCGCGCGCGTGGAGCGCGGGGAGCCGCATGATGCCCGAGGCCAGCCGCATGTTGCTCAGCGGGCAGTGGGCCACGCGGACGTCGTGTCCGGCGGCCAGTGCGATCTCGTCGTCCGTGAGGTGGATCGCGTGGTTCATCAGCAGATCCGGCCCGAAGGCCCCCGCCAGGCGCAGCGCACGGATCGGGTCGTCCCCACGGTCGCTGTGGTGTTCCAGGACGTGGGAGTTGAGCATCACCCCGAGGTCACGGGCGATCTCGCTGAACCGGCGCAGCCGGTCCACGCCCGCCATGCCCGCGTGGACGGACACCTGGGCCGACGCCAGCGGCAGCGGGTCGAGGAGTTCCTTCTTCACTCGGGGGACGAGGTCGGCGTTCGCCGGGGTCTGCATCATCGCGTACACGAACCGCAGCCCGGAGTCGTCCAGCGCGCCGATGTAGCGCTCGGTCGTCTCGTACGGGATGGGGTGCACCCAGTCCACGACGGTGGTGACGCCCGCCTGGAGCGCGTCCAGCGCGGCGAGGCGGACGAAGCTGTACATGTCCCGGGGGTCGATCTTCGCGAGGGTCGTGCTGTTGCAGGACGCCAGCCACCCGTACAGGTCCTGGTCGCCGCATCCGCCCCGGATGCTGGACTGCCACAGGTGGTTGTGGATGTCCACGAACCCCGGCAGCACGATGCGGCCGCCGACGTCCAGGACCCGCGCCTCCGGCGGCACGGGCAGCCGCCGCCCCACGGCGGCGATCGTGCCGTGCCGCATCAGCACGTCGGCCTGCCGCACTGACCCCAGGGGCCCCTCGCCCACGGCCGGGTCCATGGTGAGGATCAGTTCCGCGCCTCGGAGCAGGGTGGTGTGCGGCTGTCCCGGTCTGTTGGCGGAGGGTGGTCTGCTGCCGGACGTGAGAGCTCCCATCGACAGGGGCACGCTGCTCAGACCGGCGAGTACGCTGCGGCGGCTCGGTGAGGGCGACTCGCTCATGGGGTTGGTATCCCGCGCCGGTCACCCGAAGGCAAGAGACAATTCCGGTCAACGGTAATGGAATTCCAGTTTCGTTACTCGGTGGAGGTCAGGTGCAGCCATGCGCTGAGCGCCGCGTGCAGTTCCACCACGTCCTGCCGCCGCAGGCTCTCCCCGGCGCGGCCCACGTGGAGACGTACGTCGTCGGCGGTGACCGTGTAGCCGACGGACAACCGGGGCGGGGAACTGACGGCCGAGCCGTCGGCCAGAAGGCGCCGCAACGCCGCCACGCGCCGGGGAAGCCCGGTCGTCGGCTGATTCCGCGTCAGCCGGTCGAGGTGCCGGGGGCGGAACGGCGCACCGATCGTGGTGTAGAAGTCGTGGATCGCGTCCTCCAGGCTCCCGCGTGGCTCGGCCTGCACCGCCTCGCCGAACGCCCGGAACAGGTGCGGCCAGGGGCGCTCGATGTCACGCGGGCACCCCGGAACGCGTTGCGGCGCCGGCTCCTCCAGCGGCAGCCGTACGCACGCGCCGGCGACCAACTCATCCGCGTAACCCTTGGTCATGTACCGGGTGCGAAGGTTCCGCAAGGTCGCCACCTGACGGTGGACGGGGTTCTCGCCGACCGGGCCGTCCGGCCGGGACGCGCGGCCCACGGCACCGTACGGCCCGTGAGCGCGGTGCAGCCGCCCCGAATCCGTCACCACCGCCGTCACGTGCCGACTGCCGTTCCCCAGCCGGAACCCCACCACGGTGACCATCGCCGCCCCTTCCCGCTCGCGCACGCCGTCGACGCTACCGGCAGCGCACGCACCGCAGGGGCAGATACCGGCCGATACCGGCCGTACCGATCGAGTTGTACGCCTGCCCGGCAGCCTGGGCCCCCGGACCACTGCCTGCCTCTACCAGCGCCGTCCGGTACCACCGGCCCCACCGGCCCAACCGGTACCGCCGACCGCACCGATCCCGCCCGACCCGCCCACCGGACGGCCGGTGACCGCCGTGCGGCCCACCGCCGCGGCCAGCTTGCGCAGTCGGCGCCAGTCGAGCCGGGGCTGGACCGGCGGGACTCCCGGCCGCAGCCGGGGGACACGGACGCGCAGCGCCCTGGGCGCGATGCGGCAGTGGACGGGGGCGGGCAGGACGAACGCCTCGCCGTCGATGCCGACCTCGATGGCCGGGCGGTCGGCCTCGACCACCACCTCACGGGCCGTCAGCACCGTCAGCCCGCCCGCCTCCGGGTCCAGGAGGAGCGCGGCGGCCTCCGCCGCGCTGTCCACCCGGATGCCCAGGACGCCGAGGACACCGGAGTCCAGGCGCTCACGGCGGCCGAGTCCCGCCGGATCGTCCCGGCGGTAGGGGTTGTTGCTCACCAGCACCGCCTGCGGGCCGCTGAGCGTCGTGCCCGAGACGCGGGCGGTCAGGCGCGGCCCGCTCTGCCGGGTGAGCAGGTCGGGCAGCAGGTCGAGCGCCGTACCCACCTTGTCGTCCCGGTACGCGGGACTCTGCACGACCGATCCGTACACACCGAAGGAGACGTTGTTGACGAACGGGTGCCCGCCGGCGAAGCCGAGGTCCACATGGAGCTCCACCCCGTCGGTGAGGGCGTCCAGGCAGGCGGCCGGGTCGTCGCGGTCCAGGCCGAGGTCCATCGCGAAGTGGTTGCGGGTCCCCGCCGAGACGACCAGAAACGGCAGTCCGTGCTCGGCGGCGACCGCCGCCACCAGCGCCTGCGTGCCGTCGCCACCCGCGACCCCCAGCAGATCGGCGCCCTCCGCCACCGCCCGCCGGGCCAGCTCCGTGACGTCCTGGGGCTTGTCCGGGTCGAGCAGCACGACGCGCGCCCCCAGCGCCTCGGCCTTCTCCTTGAGGGCGAACCGCTCCACCTTGGCGCCGCCCGAGCGCGGGTTCATCACCAGGAACGGCCGCCGTGGTGGCGGCGTGCGGTGCTCCTTCACCCGTACGGTACGCAGGCCGGTGCTGCGCAGCGCGTACCGGCCGGCCCAGACCGCCAGTACCCACAGCGAGAGCGACACCACGACCACCCACAGCAGGTTGGCGGCCGCGAACATGGCGACGACCGTGACGGGCGCCGCCACCGCGAGTGCCGCCGCCGCCACCCGGGCCGCGCCGCGTCGCGTCAGCGTCCACCACAGGCCGGACGCCGTGACGGCCATGCCCGCCGCCCCGGCCAGGAGCAGCAGCACGCCGCCGACGCCCCCGTACACCAGCGGCAGCAACGCCGCCAGCGCCACGGCCGCCAGGGACGCCCTGGCCGACCACCGCTGCCTCCGGTGGGCCCGCCCGCTCGCGTCCCACCCGCCCCCGATACCGCCCACGGCCCTGGCGCCGACCTCGCCCTCGGTCCCGCCGCCGATGCCGTGTCCGGCCCTGTCCCCGGCCCCGTCCCCGACCCCCATGGATCCTCCCCTCGTCCGCGGACATCGTAGGAGGCCCCGACGGCCCGTGGCCCGGTCGTGCGGGCCGCGTCGGTGCGGGTGGCCGGAGCCCGCCGTCCGGCCCGAGCTCGCGGTGGATCACCTCCCCACGGAGGACCAGCCGGCGGGCTGAGCGGGATCGAGCGTGCGCCACTGTGCAAGGACCTTGGGATCCTGGGCGTCGAGCCAGTCGGTCAGTTCGCGGAAGGAGACGCAGCGGACCTCCTTGCGCGGGCAGACGTCGCGCATCACGTCCTCGACCGCGTCCATGTATATGCCGCCGTTCCAGTCCTCGAAGTGGTTGCCGACGAACATGGGCGCGCGGCTGCCGTGGAAGACCCGCTCGAAGCCGGCGAGATAGGAGTCGCGCGTCTGCTTGCGCCAGGTGGCGTACTTCGCGGGATCGCCCTTGGTGAGCCCCCTGGACTGGTTGTAGAGGTAGTTGAAGTCCATGGACAGCACCTGGAAGTCCTTGCCCGGGAACGGCAGCATCTGGAGCGGAAGGTCCCACACTCCGCCCTTCTTCGACGGCCAGATCTGGAAGTCGCCCGAGGAACTCGCGTCGTAACGCCACCCGAAGGGCTTGGACGCCGGTATCAGCGTCTTCTGCCCTTCGAGGCAGGGCGCGCGCCCGCCGACCACCTCCCGGGTGGGGTCGAAGGGCAGCGGGTCGAGGTCGGTGAAACCGGTGTTCGTCTTCCAGCTCTGCACGAAGGAGTAGAACTGGTCGATCTCGCTGGTCCACTCCGCCGCGCTCCAGTCACCGCCGCCCTTGGCCCCGCAGAAGTGGCCGTTGAAGTGGGAGCCGATCTCATGGCCCTCCTTCCACGCCTTGCCGAGCTGATCCAGGGTGGTGCGGATGTGTTCACGGGTGGGATAGGAGATGGCCGCCGCCCCGGCACCGTGCTGAGGCGGCCGGTAGAGGTTCTTCTTCTCCTTCGGCAGGAGGTAGATGCCGGTGAGGAAGAACGTCATGTGGGCGCCGCTCTCCGCGGCGACGCGGCGGAAGCGGGAGAACAGCCGGTCGTCACCCTCCAGGGCGCCGTCCCAGGAGAAGACGACGAACTGGGGCGGGCGCTGGCCGGGTTTGAGCCGCTCCGCCTTCAACTGCCCGGGCTGCGGACCGGTGTACGAGGTCGATCCGTCTCCGAGGATCCTCACGCGGCCGTCCCACTCCTCCTCGTTCCGCTTGTCCTTGCCGCCCTTCTGCCCGGCCGTGGGGCGGGGCGCGGGCGCGGAGCTGCGGTCGGCCGATGCCGCCAGGCCGTCGTCCCGTGCGCCTCCGGTCACCAGCGGGACCAGACTCGCGCCGGTCGCGATGAGGACCGCCGCGACACCGAGGGCGAGGCCGCGGGTGGTCGTGCGTTCCCGCAGGCGCCGCACGGCCGGGTTGTTCCGGATCATCGTGTCTTCCCCCGATCGTGCGACGTGGCACGGCCCGAGCCGCCCTTGACCGCGTGCGTGTACTGGTTCCAGATGCCGGCCGGGTGGTCGGGCCCGGCCGTGGAGTCACCGCCGATGCCCTTGAGGGGCAGCGGCGCGAGGCTCTTGGTGAGGTCCATGCGGTAGACGACGACCGCTGTGGCCTCCGTGGGCGTGTAACCGGCGTACCAGCGTGCCGTGTCGTCCACGGTGCCTCCCGCCTTGACCGCGACCCTGCCCCCGCCCTCGCCCGCCTCCCGGGAGAGCGCGTCGGTGACCTGATCGGCGACCGTGGCACTGACGGCGCGCTTCTTGCGTGGTGCGGCCAGGGGCACGGGGTCGCCGTTGTGCGTGACGCGCAGCACCGAGTACGGCTCGGTGTGCGTGCCGTGCGCCGCGAACATGCTGTACGCGCTGGCCATGCGGATGGCGCTGGGCGTGGAGTTGCCGAGGGCGAATCCGGGCACCGGGGGACCGAAGCTGGAGCCGAGCAGCCCCGCCGCCTGGGCGGTGTGGCGCACCCTTTCCAGCCCGACGTCCATGCCGAGCTGGAGGAAGGGCGCGTCGGCCGACTCGGCCATGGCCCGGCGCAGGCTGATCCGCCCGTGGGAGCGCCCGTCGAGGTTGGTGGCCTTCACCATCCTTCCGGCGCGGTCCCAGTAGGGGCCTTCCGGCGTCATCAGGGGCACACCGTTGTTCGCGTCGTAGACGCTGGTGGGAGCGACCGGAGTGCGAGGGCCGCCGCGCTTGCGCTGGACGCCGTGTTCGAGGGCGGCGGCGTAGACGAACGGCGTGAAGGCGGTGCCGGCCGGGACGGTGGCGGCGTTGGACTCGTTGAAGGCCTGCTTCTGGTAGTCCGGTCCGCCGTGGACGGCGAGTATGCGGCCGTCGGGGGCTACCGAGGCGGCTCCGAACCGGGCGTACCGGTCCGCGTCGCGGTTCTTCGGGTCGAGTGTGGCGCGCGCGTCGTTGACGGCCTTGGTGAGGGCGGTCGTGCGCGGTTTCTCGAAGGTCGTGTAGACCTGGTAGCCCCCGAGGTCGAACCGTGCGTCGCTGATGCGTCCGGCGCGTTTCGCGTACGTCTCGGCCAGCTCGACGAGGTAGCCGCTCTGTCCGCCCGAGGTGCTGGGTGTGGTCGGGACCCTCGGTTCGGGGAACGTGGTGTAGCGGGCGCGCTCCTCGGGGGAGAGCCTGCCGATCTCGACCATCCGGTCCAGCGTCCACGCCCATCGTTCGACGGCGCGTGTGCGGTTGGCGGGGGAGATGGCGGGGTCGTAGAGCGAGGCGCCTTTGAGGAGGGCCGCGAGGAAGGCCCCCTCACTGGCGTTGAGCTGGGTGACGTCCTTGCCGTAATAGGCCTGGGCGGCGCGTTGCAGACCGTACGTACCGCGCCCGAACCAACTGGTGTTGAGGTAGTCCTCCAGGATCTGGTCCTTGCTGTGGTGCCGGTCCAGTTTGACGGCGAGGAGCACCTCGGTGAACTTGCGCGAGAACGACCGGTCCTGGCTGAGGTAGACGTTCTTGACGTACTGCTGGGTGATCGTGGACCCGCCCTCGGTGTCGCCGTCGCCGATCGTCCGCCACAGGGCGCGGGTCACACCGCTCGCCGAGACGCCCGGGTCGGAGTAGAAGCCGGCGTTCTCGGCGGCGAGCACGGCCCACCGGACGTGCTCCGGGATCTTGTCCAGGGGCATCTCCTGGCGTCTGACCCAGCCCGTGCGGGCCATCGGTGAACCGTCGGCCCAGTAAAAGACGTTGTCCTGCTGCGTGGCGAACCCGTTCAGGTCCTCAGGGATCTCGGTGCGCGCGTAGGCGATGGCCACGACTCCCGCGAGGGCTGCCACGGTCATCAGTAACGAGGCCAGCGTCTGGCGCCAGGACGGGATCCACCGGCGCCAGCCGCGCCTGCCTGATCTCGGGTAGTCGGGCCGGCGGAGGCGTCGTGAGGCGCCTGCCTTCCGCCGCTTGTCGCGGGCCCTGGTCAGGGGCCTCGCCGCGGTGCGCAGGGCCTCCGCGACTCTTCTGTGGTCGATGTGCTTGGTCATCCCCGTCCAGCCATGACTTGCGGTCCGGGCCCGCGGACAGCCGAGGGCATCCGGTCCGGCATCGGAGTTACCGGCGCGATGAAGCCATCACAAAAGCGCACCCCAGAACATGACTGAGCGTGACGCCCGCGATGTAACGTAAAGATAACAGGCCCATCGGGCGCTCCCCTCCGGGTCGCGTCCTCCTGTGGATAAACCGGGTGGCGTCACGGTGCCAGGGCGGAGGCCGAGCGCCCGGGGCCGGGGACCACCGGGGGGCGGAAGCCGGGGCGGGCCGCACCGGCTACTGGCCGCCGGCCGCGGCCGGGGACCGGGCACACCCCCACGGCCACCGGCCGGGGACCGGGCGCACCCGCCACCGGCCGGGCGCGCCGGCCAGGTGTCAAGGTCCCGGCGTGGCCTGCTCGGTGGAGGCTGCCGGACGGAGGATCCCGGAAGGCCCGGCCGCCGTCGCCTGCTTCCCCTTGCCGAAGGACAGGCCCGTACCGGTCAGGCCGATGCGGATGCCGGAGCCTTCCACGCGGACGTGCCGGAGCCGTACGTCCCCGGCGGACCTGGGCAGTTCGAACGAGAGGGAGAAGCGGTCGGCGAGCTCCGGCGGCCGGAGCTTCAGCAGGGCGCCGATCAGAGCGGGATCGATCCCGGCCTTCTCCAGCAGCCACGGGTGATCGGCCACCAGATCCACCAGATTGACCTTCATCAACCGCTGGAGGAAGAGCGGTGAGCCGGTCAGACGGCTCAGTTCCTTCTCGCCGCGCAGCGCGCGGTCGATCTGCGACCGGGGAAGCCCCAGGCGTTCCGCGATGGCGGGCACGGCGAGCAGCGCCTTGAGGTCGGCCGCCTCGCGGCTGATCCGACGGGCGGCCTGCGGATGCAGACGCAGACCGGAGCGCGCGGGATCATGGCCCGGGCGGTAGGTGAAGAGCCCGGCGACGTCCAGCCGCATGTTCTCGACGGTCGTGGATACCGCCCGGTCCCCGTCCCGCCTGACGTGCGCCTCGGCACGCAGGCTCACCTCGCGGCCGGCGACCGGCAGGGTGCCGAGGATGTGGATGCCGTCGCCTCCGGCGCTGCTGAACCTGACGTGGGACGCGCCCAGTTCACGGTTCAGGTCGTCGAAGGACAGCAGCACGTCGCCGTCCATCCGGTCGATCACGGCGCCCTCGACCGAGGCCGGCAGGTCGCCGACGATACGTACGTCGGTGGCCGTCGCGTGCACCTCGGCCAGGGACACCTTGTCCGCGGCGACGTCGGGCACGGTGACGTCCGCCGTGTGGATCCGCTTGCCCAGCACCTGCGTGAGGAAGGGGAACCCCTCGATGTCGACCTGGGGCCTGGCGGCGAGGCCCAGCGACTGCTGGATCCTGTCCTCCGCCTTCTCCTCGGCGTACGCCACGGCCAGCCGGTCACCGGCCACGAACAGCAAGCCGCCGACGACGACCGTCACGGCGAGCTTCACCACGACGGGAACGGCCGCGAACCGGCTCCTGCCGCGGTGGTTGGGCGGCGACCAGCCCTCCTCGTCGTCGTCCGAGGGTATGCCGAGGCCCGTCGAGCCGGTGCGTGGCCGTGCCGACGGCACGTCGAACTCGGGCTCCGGATCGGCCAGTTGGGCGAGCTCTTCGTAGGGATTTCGGGGATGCGTCGCTATGCGTGTGGGGGGTCGCATCGACTCATCCCATCACGCCCACCACCGGTGCACGCAAGTCCGTTCGGCTGTGATCGACGAGACGTGCGACACGTATGACCCGCATGACACGTACGACGGGCTCGCCCGGCTCGGCCGCAGCCGTCAGCCGTTGACCCCGGTCGAGTCGACCGAGTCGACCGAGTCGACCGATCCGAGCAGTTCGAGCAACTCGCGCTCGCGCCGGGCGCTGAGCCCCGCACGTCGCACCCGGTCCAGGCCCTGTTCGCGCTCCCAGCGCAGCGTATCGGCCAGCAGATCGGCCGGCGGCCGGTGACGGAGACCGGCGGAGCGCGCGGCAGACCCGTCCCGGGCGGACCAGCCCTCCCAGCCCGGCTCGACCACCCACATCGGCAGCGACTCGGCGCCCATGTACTCGGCCACGCCGTGCGCGAGCAGCCAGGCCGAGTCGGCGGCGACCACCCGACCGGTGTGCCCGCCGATCGCGCGGGACAGCTCCACCCACTCCCCGAACGGGACGACCGGGCCCACGGCGTCGTACGTCCCGACGCACCGCGTCTCGGCCGCGTCGAGCAGCCAGGCCGCCAGGTCCCGGACGTCGACCGCCTGCGTCGGCATGGTGGGCGCGTCGGGAACCAGCATCGGCCCGAGCGGATCGCGTGCGGCGCGTGCCACCCAGTACCCGGAGCGCCCACTGTGGTCGCCAGGACCGCCGATGAGACCCGGGCGGGCGATCAGGAGCCGGTCGCCCACGGCGCGGGCCGACGCGTGCTCGCAGGCCGCCTTCGCCTCCCCGTACGCCGTGCGGTCCGCCTCCCTCGCGCCGAGCGGGGCGAGCAGGTCCGCCGACTCGTCCGCGCCCGGTGTGGCGTGGGAGGCGTAGGCGCTGATGGAGGAGACGTAGACCCAGTGCCCGGCCCTGCGGCCGAGCGCGTCGAGGGCCTCGCCGACGAACCCGGGCTGCCACGAGACCTCGACGACCGCGTCCCAGGCGCGGTCGAGCAGGGGCTCGTACGCCGAACGGTCACGCCGATCGGCGGCCACCAGCCTCGCACCCTCCGCCACCGCTCCGCTCTCACCACGAGCCAGGCACGTCACCCGATGGCCGCGCGCGACCGCCTGCCGCGACAACTCCCGGCCGACCCACGCCGTCCCACCCAGAATCAGCATCTCCATCCGGACAACCAACCACCGTGAGCACCCGGCGCCCAGGGGTATTCGCTGACAGCAGACCCTGCGCGGCTCGCGCTGCCCACGCCATCCAGGTCGCCCGCGCCGCCCACGCCGGGCGGCTCAGGCGGTGCCGGTGCGTGCCGAGGTGACCGCGACGGTCGCGTACCGCATGGTGAGGGCGCCCTTCATGGCGTCGACGGGCTGGTGGCGGTGAGGAGGGCCTCGCCGACGGCGGTGCGTGCGTAGAGTACGCGGCGCCCGGCTCGGTGTGCGCTGACCAGGCCCGCGTCGCGCAGTGCGGTCAGGCATTGGGACACCCGGGCGGGAGAGAGCCGTGTGCGGTCGGCCAGTTCGGTGGTGGAGGCCGGGGTGTGCAACTCGGTCAGGAGCAGGGTCCGCGTGCGCCCGAGTACGGCGGTGAGCGCGGCGCTCGGGGCAACGGTGCGCGGGTGCCACAGCGAGCCGGTGCCGCGCGCCGGATAGGCGAGTTGCGGCGGGTCCGGTGGTGCCACGCGGGTGGACAGCCCCGGCCCCTTGAAGACCGAGGGAACCAGCAGCAGCCCGGAACCGGCCGTGTCGCGTGACAGCGTCCGCTGCCTGCGCACGAGCCTCAGGGCGCTGTCGTCCCAGCTCACCGACGGGTGCAGGTGGTTGAAGAGGTACGCGGCGCCGTGCTCGGCGAACTGGCGGGTCCGGTGGAAGACATCGGCGTCCAGCACGCCCCGCACGCGTGCCCAGTAGGGGGCGAGAGCCAGGTTCCAGTACGTGTCGATCTCCTGCGCGACCTGCCCCAGACGGGCATGCGGCTCGGCGTACAGGGCTCGGAGGCGGGGACCGAGGTGCCCCTGGTGGTACCGGAGGTGGTCGAGGTCGTGGCGTACGCGGTCGTCGGGTGTTGCCGTGATCGCGTCCAGTTCGTCCGGCAGGGCCGGCCCCGGCCCCTTGGGCGCGGGGTTCAGGAAATCCGGCGCGTACCCGGAGACGCGAACGAGCTCGGAGAGCCACCCGCCCTCCAGGCCGGCGGCCGCGATCCGTGGCCGCACCTGCCTCGTCCAGGGCAGGTGCACCGGGTGCGCGGACCCGGAACGCAGCAGTCGGAAGCTGCTGACGACCTCCCACATCGGCGAGACGGCGAACCGCACCTGCGCCAGGTCGCCGACCGTGAACGGCAGTTCCGCCGTGACGGGGTACCTCCCGGGTTCACCTATGCCTGAATCAATGGCGGTCATCCTATGGCGGGTTGATCATTTTGGGCATGACCCCACAGACAAGCAGCGCCGCTGCGGCGGCCGCAGGGACCTGGACATTCGCAGACCGGGAGATCAACCGGATCGGCTTCGGCGCGATGCGCCTGACGCAGGACGGCGAGGCGTTCGCCCCCGGTGTGGCGCCCAGCGATCGCGACCGGGCCGTTCGCGTACTGCGCCGCGCGGTGGAGCTCGGTGTGAACCACATCGACACCGCCGCGTTCTACTTCTCGCCGCTGCGCTCCGCCAACGAACTGATCAACCGGGCCCTCGCCCCCTACCCGGACGACCTCGTGATCACTACCAAGGTCGGGCCCGGCCGTGACCCGTCGGGCGCATGGCTGCCCCACGCCGGCCCCGAGCAACTGCGCGGCCAGGTAGAGGAGAACCTGCGCCAACTCGGCCGTGACCACCTGGACGTGGTGAACCTGCGCATCGTGGGGACCGGTTCGATCGCCGAGCGCTTCGGCGCGCTGGCCGACCTGCGCGACGCCGGGCTCATCCGCCACCTGGGCATCTCCAACGTCCACCCGCACCATCTCGCCGAGGCCCAGGCCATCGCCCCCGTCGTCTGCGTACAGAATCCCTACGGCCTCGGGCTGCGGCCCGAGCACGACGACTTCGTACGCGGCTGCGGTGAGCAGGGCGTGGCGTTCGTGCCGTTCTACGCGATCGCCGGTGCCGGGCGCGAGGCCGGCGTCACCGGCGCCGCCGACAGCGCCGAGGTCCTCGCCGTCGCCCGCGCGCACGGTGCGACCCCGGCGCAGGTGAGGCTGGCGTGGACGCTGCACCGAGGCCCGCACGTGCTGGCCATCCCCGGCACCGGCAACCCGGACCACCTGGCCGCCAACGTCGCCGCCGGTGCCCTGCGCCTCTCCGGCCACGAACTGGACCTCTTGGACGCCCTCCACCGGAACGGACCGCAAGACCGGCTCATGCGGCCGACCGGACGGGCCTAGCCTCGCCCGCCACGCCGGGAGGCGAGCCAGGGGGTGAACCGGGCGGCGAACCAGGAGGCGAGGAGGAACAGGGGCACGCTGATGCCGATCAGCAACGCGGCGCCGGTCACCGCGCTCATCAGGAACGGGCCTCCCAGGTGCGCCACGCCCTGGTAGTAACCGATCACCACCGCCATCAGCAGCACGTAGCCGCCGATCGCGGTACCCATGACCTGGCGGATCAGGGCGAGCCGGCCCCGCCCGGCGGACACGGGAAGCAGCCGCCGGGCAGGTGTCCATGGCCGCTTCGCCGGATATCGCGCAAGGAGGATCAGGCCCAGCCCGAGATAGCCCATGACCAGGACGTATCCGACCAGTATCAGCGTGATGTTGAGGGATACGGGAAGCATGGGCGGCGCCTGTGTGGGTGGTCGGTCGGGCTCAGGGCAGATCCCGCAGCAGGAAGTGCCAGCCGCGTACGAAGGTGTGCCAGCCGAACCACAACCACAGGGCGAACAACGCCCAACGGCCCACGGGGTAACGCATGACCGCCCTGGTCGCGTCGCTGAGCGTGGGGAAGCCGTCGCCAGGGCGGAGCAGGCCGATGCCTTCCCAGGCGAAGATCGCGCCGAACAGTACGGCCCAGACGAGGTAGCCGATCACCGGATGCTCTGCCACTGCCTCTCCCGCGCTCGCCGTACCGGGCTGTCGCCTCGATCATCGGCCACGGCCCCCCGCACATCGCGGACCCGCACCGCGTGTCAGCCGCCGGAAGGCGAGGCCTGTCGCCCGGAAGGCGGTCCGGCGAGGAGGAGAACGGACAGCGAGGAACCGGGCAGCGAGTAGCCGGGCAGGAGGACCCACGCGGTGAGGAACCGGCCAGGGGGAGCGGACGGCGAGGGGCCGCCCTATTGTCCGCTCCCGCCCCGTTGGCCGCTGAGCCATCCGCGCAGCAGGCGGCTCACGGCCGGCATCGCCGCATACGTCATCAGGATGTTGTAAACGCCGGCGATGACAGCGCTGGAAAGCAACACCGGCAGCATGGTGAGGTGCGGCACCAGCACGTAGCTGCCGAGCAGCGTGATCGGGTAGATCGCCAGCGTGGCGCTGATCGCCATCTTCCACCGTGGCGGTGCCGGACGTGTCGATCCGGGCTTGGCGAACCAGGTCTCCATGCCGGTCAGCGTCCGCCGGGCGATCTCCGTGTGGCGATGCCCTTCGCAGTTCGCGAACCACGCGGCCCGTTCCGGGGACTCCTGCCAGGCCTTGCACGCCTCCGCATCGCGGAAGCGGTGCACGAGGAACCATGGCGCCCCGTCCCCGGAGGACCGGAACAGCCCGTAACCGAGGTGGCCGGGAAAGCGGGACGCGCTGTCGAGAATCCCTTTCGCCCATTCCTCAAAAACGGCCTCATAGCCGGGCTCCACCTGGCGGGCTATCAGCAGGGTCACCTCACCCGCGTCGGCGGGGACGGCGGCATGCTCAAGACTCGGCGCAGTCACTCGTTCTCCTCGTCATCGCGCCGCGCCCACGGACACCTTACGGGCCTTCCGTACCCGAGCGCAGAGGCACCATGCCCTGCCTATCGAAAGTCGATAGATTTCCATCGTTGCTCGGTCGGAGGTGGACGGTTCAGGGAGTGATGATGGGAAGACAGAGAGTGCTCGCGTTGCGTGCCGTGCTCGTGGCGCAGCTCCAGGCCGAGCCGGACGAGGTGATCTGATGCCGATCGTCGTCGACATCGACGTCATGATGGCCAAACGGAAGATGTCCGTCGGTGAACTCGCCGAGCGCGTCGGGATCACCCCCGCCAACCTGGCGGTGCTCAAGAACGGCCGTGCCAAGGCGGTGCGCTTCTCGACCCTCGCCGCCCTCTGCGAGGCGCTCGACTGCCAGCCCGGAGACCTGCTCCGCTGGGAAGCGGACGATGACGCGGAGCACGGGTGACCCCCTGACGCGTCACGGGCCGCACGCACAAGCCGGACCGGAGCAGCAGCCCGGGCCGGATCACCCGAGGACGAGCGGGAGCTTCGCGGCCGGCTCGCCGAGCTGAGCCTTCTCGGCGTCCGTGGGAGCACGCCGTCCGGTACCGACCAGCAGCGCGTCCGTGTCGGAGAACGACGCGGGGAACGCCGTACCGGCGATCCGCTCCAGCATCTCGCGGGACCGGGCGAGCCCCTCCGCCGGCGGTTCCGCCGCGTCCGGGAGGTGCGCGGTCAGGTCGAGGTGGTGCAGCGTCCACTCCAGGACGTACGCGGCAAGGTAGTCGTCCGCGGTGAGAACCTGGTCCCGCGTGGCCACCCGCAGGTCGGGATCGGCGAGTTCGGCGGCGCGGCCGGCGGCGGAGCCGACGTCGTCCAGGTGGAACTTGAGCAGCCAGGGCTCCTCGTACGCGGCGGCCAGCCGGACGATCAGCGCGTCGAGCGGGTCGTCACCGGTGGGCGGCGTTTCGGCGACCTCCCAGTAGGTCACCGCGTCGCGGGTCGGCTCCTTGTCGGTCGGGGTCGCGAGGGTGATCAGGACGTCCTGGGCGTCGATGACCAGATGGCACACGAGATCCCGCACCAGCCACCCGGTGCAGCCCGACGGCCGTGCGAAGTCCTCGTCCGAGAGTTCGGCGACCGCCGCGCGCAACGCCGTCCAGGAGCGGGAGAAGAGAGCCACACCGGCACGGTAGTGCGGTGCCGCAACGGCGAACAAGCACATATGAAAACGTGCACAGGGGGCGACGGGTCAGCGGCTGTGGGGTCGGGCGACGTTGTCCGGGTGGAGGATCTCGCGGAGCTGGTCCTCGGTCAGCAGGCCGCGCTCCAGGACCAGTTCTTGGACGCTGCGGTTGGAGGCCAGGGCCTCCTGGGCGACGGAGGTGGCCTGCTCGTAGCCGATGTGGGGGTTGAGGGCGGTCACCAGGCCGATGGAGTGGGCGACGAGGTGCGCGAGGTGGTCGCGGTTGGCGGTGATGCCGGTGACGCAGCGCTCGGCGAGGGTCAGGCAGCCCGCCCTCAGGTGGGTGAGGCTCTTCAGCAGGCTGTGTGCGATGAGCGGCTCGAAGGCGTTGAGCTGGAGCTGGCCCGCCTCGGCCGCCATGGTCACCGCCATGTCGTTGCCGATGACCTCGAACGCGATCTGGTTGACCACCTCGGGGATCACCGGGTTGACCTTGCCGGGCATGATGCTCGAACCGGCCTGGACGGGCGGCAGGTTGATCTCCCCGAAGCCGGCGCGCGGCCCGCAGGACAGCAGACGCAGGTCGTTGCAGGTCTTGGAGAGCTTGACGGCGATCCGCTTGAGAACGCCCGAGAGCTGGACGAACGCGCCGGCGTCCTGGGTGGCTTCGACGAGGTCGTCGGCGACGGTCAGCGGCAGGCCGGTGATCTCCCGGAGGTGGCGGGACGCGAGCGCCGCGTACTGGGGGTGGGCGTTGAGGCCGGTGCCGATGGCGGTGCCACCGAGGTTGATCTCGCGGATCAGCGCGCACGCCTCGGCGAGCCGCTTGCGGTCCTCCTCCAGCATGATCGCGTACGTGGCGAACTCCTGGCCGAGCGTCATCGGCACGGCGTCCTGGAGCTGGGTGCGTCCCATCTTCAGGACGTCGGCGAACTCCTCCGCCTTGGCGGCGAACGCGTCCCGCAGCACCTCCATGGCGGCGAGCAGCCGCTGGGCGGTGAAGTCCAGGGCGATCTTGACGGCCGTCGGGTAGACGTCGTTGGTGCTCTGCCCGGCGTTGACGTCCTCCAGCGGGTGCAGCCGCCCGTAGTCGCCCCGGGCGTGGCCGAGCAGCTCCAGGGCGCGGTTGGCGACGACCTCGTTGGCGTTCATGTTGGTCGAGGTGCCGGCGCCGCCCTGGATGACGTCGACGACGAAGGCGTCGTGCAGCTTCCCCGTGCGGATCTCCTCGCAGGCGGCGATGATCGCGTCCGCCTTGTAGGGCTCCAGCAGGCCGAGGTCGCGGTTGGCGAGGGCGGCGGCCTGCTTGACGCAGGCGAGGGCGGTGACGAGCTCGGGGTAGGCGCTGATGGGTGTGCCGGTGATGGGGAAGTTCTCGACGGCGCGCAGCGTGTGGACGCCGTAGTACGCGTCGGCGGGCACGTCACGGTCCCCGAGCAGGTCGTGCTCGACGCGGAACGCGGGTGCGGGGACGGCGGACGCGGAGGCGGAGGCGGAGGGCAAGGGAGAGGAGGATGTGACGGGCGGGGTGGCCATGGTGGCGGTGCGGCTTCCTGTCGGCAGGGTGTGCGGAGTGGGACGGTGCCCAAAGAGCGGCGGCGGCAGCGGCGGCGGCAGCGGTGGGAGCCCCGTCGCGCGGCGTGTGCGTGGGGTGGGGGAGGGGGTGGGAGGGGGAGGGGATCAGACCCGGGCCGGTTCGGCGGGGACGGGCTCGGCCAGGGCGTGGCGCAGGATCCGTACGCGCTCGGCGGCGTCGGTGGTCGCGAGCGCGGCGGCCAGGACGGCGATGCGGGCCTGGCCGGCGCGCAGGGTGCCGGTGGGTACGGCGCCCGCGGCGACGAGGTCGACGCCACCGCCGTGGGTGTAGATCTGGGAGACGGGCCCCGAGTGGACCCGCGTGGTCAGGGCGACGAGGACGCCGCGCGCGGTGGCGTCGGCGACGGCGGAGGCGACCTCGGGGGTGGCGTTGCCGGCGCCGGTGGCGATCAGGACGACGCCCTGCGCACCGGCCTCGACGGCGGCGTTGAGCAGGAGCGGGTCGCCGTCGGAGTGGTGCATCACCATGTCGACGCGGGGCCGGGCCTCCGGCATGGCGGGCAGGGGGAGCGCGGCCGGTCGCGGCGGGCGGCGCGCCACGGTGACCTTGCCGAACCCGATGTCACCGATCCGCGCGCCGGACGGGTCGGCGAAGGCGTCGGCGTCGAGGGTGTGCGTCTTGACCGTGCCGCGGGCGGCGTACACCTTGCCGTCGAAGGCGATCAGCACGCCTAGGTCGCGGACGCGGGCGGCGGTGAGCAGCGCGTCGTGGAGGTTGCGCGGCCCGTCGCCGTCCTCGGCGTCCAGCGGCAACTGCGCGCCGGTGAACACGACCGGGCGCGGGTCGTCGTGGTACAGGTCGACGAGGAACGCCGACTCCTCCAGGGTGTCCGTGCCGTGCGTGACGACGACGCCGTCCACGCCCGGGTCGGCGAGCACCTCGTGCACGGTGCGCAGCAGGGTGAGCTGGTGCGCGGTGGTGAGGCGCGGGCTGTTCACGCTGAACAGGTCGACGACCTCGATGGTGATTCCCGCGGGTACGGCGGCGGTCGCCATGACCTCCTGGCCGTGCGCATCGGCGGCGAAGCCGGAACCCTGCCAGCGGCTGGCTATCGTCCCGCCGGTGCTGATGACGACGATCCGTCCCACAGTGTCCTGCCCTCTTCTCACCGCGCTCGCTGCGGCCTCGGCGACCGAACGAAATGTTCGAGCGCAATGATAGGTGAGTCGTCGCGCAATCGGATTGCCTCTTTGCCTGCACATTCGGCTCGGTCGTGGTGGATAATTGCGTCATGGATGAGATCGATCGCGCCATCTTGCGTGAGCTTCAGAGCGATGGCCGGCTCAGCAACCAGGAGCTGGCGGCGCGCGTGGGCCTGACTCCCTCGCCCTGTATGCGGCGCGTGCGGCAGTTGGAGCAGGACGGGATCATTCAGGGCTACCGCGCGGTGATCGACCCCGACGCGGTGGACCGGGGCTTCGAAGTGCTGGTGTCCATCGAGGTACGGCGCGACCGGGACGTGATCGAGGCGTTCGAAGCGGCGTTGCTGGACATTCCGGACGTCATCGAGGCGTACCGGCTCTTCGGCAGCCCCGGCTGCCTGCTGCGCATCGCCGTGGCGGACCTGGCGGCGTACGAGCGGCTGTGGATCGAGAAGCTGACCACCCTGACCGGCGTCACGGAGGTCAACTCCCAGATCATCATGAAGCGCGTGAAGGAACCACGCGGCCTGCCCGTCGACGGCTGACGCCGGGACGGAGCCGGACACGCGTCCTTCCCCCCCTGGCGCGGCCCGCCATCGCCCGCGCCGCCTCAGGGGGCCGCGAGCCATGGCTCGACGGCCGGTTACGCTCACGCCATGGGATACGCATTCGAGTTCGAACAGCCCGCCCCTGGCGGCTCCTTCGCCCTGAGCAACGGGCAGATGAGCTTGGTCCGGGAAGCCATGCGGGAGGCCGGTGCCGCGGCCGGGCAGGGCCTGGAGCCGGCGTTGCGCACACCGGGACTGGAGCCCACTGGGGAAACGGTCGATATGGAGAAGTTCCTGTCGAACTCGAACTGGCACGTCAGCGCCGGTGAGGCGGGCTTCATCGCGACCCGCTTGCGCTCGGCCATGAGCAAGCACGTGATCGCCGACTTGTTGTCGTTCTATGACGACGCGCCCGCCGATGCCGGGCAGTGGGTCAGCGACTTCGCCGACTTCAATGACCGGTCGGTCGCCCACGGCGGCTACCGGGTGAGGTGAGGGCCGCCCGGGGTTCCGCCGCCTTGATCCGCTCCGTCAGGACGAACGTGACGCTGATGAGCAGGGCCCAGGCGCCGAACTTGGTGAGCGCCACCGGCTGCCACCCGTCGAGCTGGTGCGGGTAGCTCCAGGCACCGACGTAGGTGGCGGCGTTCTCGGCGACCCACAGGAAGAAGCCGATCAGCACGAAGGAAACCGCCAACGGCATGCGGTAACGGCACCGGCCGACGGTGAACCCGACCCACGCCCCGGCCGTCACGCCCACCATCGCCGCGGCCAGCGGCCAACGCAGGTCGGGCAGCCAGTGGTGGGTGAAGAAGTTGACGTACACCGCCGCGGCCACGACCGCCGTCGCGGCCGCGCGGTAGCCGGTGACTCGCAGCTCGAACAGATGCCAGGCCCGGCAGACGTAACCGGCCACAGCCGCGTACATGAAACCCCCGTACAGCGGCACCCCCGCGACCTTCGTCACCGCGTCCTCCGGGTAGCTCCAGGACCCTAGGCGCACCTTGACGAGCTCGAACAGCAGCCCCACGACATGGCACGCCGCGATCACCAGTGTGTCCCGCCGGCTCTCCCACCCGAGCAGACGCGCGGTCACCGTCAGCAGCAGCCCGTAGACGAACACCAGGTCGTACCGTGCGACGGGCAGCTCCGGCAACACCCGCGACACCGCGATCCCGCCGAGGAGCGCCGCCGCGAACGTGCAGCACCGAACCTGGAGGAGCCCGAACCTGATGAGCTGCGCCATGCCGCCGAGGAATGTGTGCATGCCGGGGAGGACGCCGCAGGTCACGGAGTGGTTCGCCGTGCCGCCTCCCGTCGTCGTCGCCGACGGCGTCCGGCACCGCTGCCGTTGCGTTCCCCACCCACGGCTGCGCGACCGGCGCCTACGTGGCTGAGGTGCCTGGCGTGCGCAGCGAATCCAGGGCCTTGTCGAGACGGGCTCGCCGGGTCTCCGGCGTGGTGGCCTGGAGCAGCGGCAGGATCAGCAGGTACCGGCCCGTCCGGTCGAGCTTCTCGAAGGCGCGCGCGGCGTCGGGGTCCGCCTCCAGTGCCGCCGCGAGGTCGGGCGGAACGGTGGCCGTGCGCTGCGACTCGTACGCGGCCGCCCACCGCCCGTCCGCCTGGGCCTTGCGTACCTCCGCCAATCCGGGTTCGCGCATCCGGCCGGCGGCGGTCAGCGCTTCGACCTTCTCGACGTTCACCTGCGACCACAGGCTGCGGGGCCGGCGGGGCACGTACTTCTGGAGGTAGTGCTGCGCGTCGTAGGACCGCCGCTGACCGGAGATCCATCCGTAGCAGAGACCGATGTCGACCAGCTCGTCGGAGGTGACCGAGGGGATACCGGAATTCTTCTTGGCCACCTTGATCCACACGCCCTCATGGCGGGTGTGGTGCTCGGCGAGCCAGCTCTCGAACGCCTCGCCGTCCGCACAGGTGATGATCTCCACCCCGTCGATTTCATCCATGCGCGTCAGGTTATCGCCACAACACTGACGGTCGGTCATCGGCTTATTGACGAACCGTCAGGAGTGGCGCGCCGCCAATCGCAAGTGCCGTTCCCGTCGTCCGCGCCGACATCGATGCCGACCGCGACGAGCTCCGGTGTACGGCGCGTTCACCGCCGTAGGCCCCGGAGACCGGGACTGAGACCGGGACCGAGGCCGAGGCCGAGGCCGAGACCGGGGCGGAGACCGGACCGGGACCGAGGCTGAGACCGCATCGCCCGAGTCGTGGTGCGAAAACGCGTTGGTGATCTTCGCCCGCCCTCCTACGCTCGCCCCATGCCCGGAGCCGGTCGAGCACAGCCACTGGACCCCGGCGCCGCACGGCGCCGCTTCGCCACCGTCACGTTCCTGTTCTGGCTGCCCGTCGGCCTCTACATACCCTCGCAGGTCCTGCTCCTGACCGAGCGGGGCATGGCCCTCGCGGTCGTCGCCGGGCTCTTCGCCGTCTACTCGGTGACGGTTTCCGCCATGGAGTTGCCGACCGGTGGCCTGTCCGACGTCGTCGGCCGCCGTACCGTCCTGGCCGCCGCGGGTCTGCTCAACCTGTGCGCCCTCACCGTGATGGCGCTCGGCACCACCGTCGGGGCGCTCACCGTCGCCATGGTGCTGATGGGCACCGGCCGCGCCCTGTCCAGCGGCCCCGCCGAAGCCTGGTACGTCGACACCGTCCAGACCCATTCCGGCGCCGGAGCCGAACTGCGCACCGGCCTGGCCCGTGGCGGCACCGCCTCCGCCGCCGCGCTCGCCGCCGGAACGCTCGTCGGCGGCACCCTGCCGCTCCTCCTCGGCCTCGGCCCCGACCCGGGCGCGGAACTGGTCCGCGTCACCGGCGGACTCGTGCTGCCGCTCTCGGTACCCGGGCTCCTCGGCGCGGCGGTCGGCGCCGGCTACGTCGTGTACGTGCTGTGCGCGCTGCCGGAGCCGCCACGGGCGCCGGCCACCCTGCGCGGGGTGCTGCGCGGCGTCCCCGCCACGATGGCGGACGGGCTGCGTCTGGGGGTACGGGAGCCCCTGGTCCGCCGGGTACTGCTGTCCGCCGCCGCGGCCGGCGCGGCACTCGCCACCATCGAGCTCCTCACCCCCGGGCGGGCGGCCCGGCTGACCGGCACGCCGGAGTCGGGAGCGGTGCTGTACGCCGCCGTCGCCTGCGTGGGCTTCGTGTGCACTGCGCTCGGCAGCCACTGCGCGCCGCTCGCCCCCCGGCTGACGGGCAGCAGCGAGAAGGCGGCGCTGGCAGGCCTCGCCGTGAGCACGACCGGACTGGTCCTGCTGGGCGTGACGGCCGGCTGGACAGGCCCGGCTCCGGCGGCCCTGGCAGTGGGTGGCTACGCGCTCGTCCACCTCGGCCTGGGAGCCGCCGGCCCGAACGAGAACGACCTCCTCCACCGCCGCGTGACCGGCCCGGTGAGGGCCACCGCTCTGTCCGTGCAGTCCCTGGCGCTCCAGTTGGCGGGGGCGCTGGCCGGCCTGGTCGCCGGTGCCCTCCCGCCCGGCCCGCCGCCGTGGCTGGCCGGAGCGGCGGCTCTGCTGGCGGGCGCGCTGCTGTGGACCCGGCGTGCCGCGACGCCCCGTGCCGCGACGCCCCGTGCCGACAGCCCCCGTGACGCGACGCCCCATGACGCGACGCCCCATGCCGCCAGCCCCTGCGACGCGACGCCCCATGACACGACGCCCCGTGCCGCCAGCCCCCGCGACGCGGCTCCCCGTGACACGACTCCCCGTCACACGAGCCCCGCAGCGCACAGCCTCCGGGGCGGGTGAGGCGGGTCGGGTCCGTCAGCCGACCAGGCGCTGCACCAGCAGGAACCCGCCGATGATGATCATCATGGCGCCGGAGAAGCGGGTGACCGCCCGGGCCGCCGAGGGCCGGCTCTTCAGGACGGTACGGGCCAGGACGCCGACCGTGAGGTAGACGACGGCGCAGGCCGTCATGTGGAGCGTGCCGAGCAGCCCGGTCTGCGCCGCGACCGGCCAGCCGACCTCGGGATCGATGAACTGCGGGAACAGCGAGAAGTACAGCAGCAGCGCCTTCGGGTTCAGGCTGCTGATGCCGACCCCCTTGAGCATGACCTGCAACCTGGAGGAGCCCACGACCTCGTCCGACGCCGTCAAGGTGGCCGGCTGCCTGAGCACACCCCAGCCGAGCCAGACCAGGTAGCCGGCCCCGGCGACGGTCAGCGCGGTGAGGAGGGTCGCCGAGCTGGCCACGATCACCACCAGGCCCGCGACGGCGAGCAGGGTGTACCCCGCGTACCCGGCCACCAGCCCGGCGACCGCCGGGACGACCGACCGTTCCCGCAGGCCGGCCGAGATCGTATAGGCCCAGTCCGCGCCCGGGGTGAACACCAGCAGGAGATCCAGTGCCAGGAAAGCCGCCAGCGTCGTCGTGTCCATCGGGTCGCTACCTCTCACGTTCCGTATTGCGAGAGGAAGGCTAGGTCGGATCCGCCCGAAAGTGTTCCCTCATTTCCCCCGTGATCGCGCGTCCTGAGGGAGAATCTTCTCCATGGACGCCCTGGACCGGAAAATCCTTACCGAACTACAGATGGACGGCCGCCTCACGGTCACCGAGCTCGCCGCCCGCGTGCGGCTCAGCGTCTCGCCCTGCCACCGCCGCCTGCGCGACCTCGAACGCGAAGGCGCCATCCGCGGCTACCGCGCTGTCGTCGACCCGGCCGCCGTCGGCCTCACCTTCGAAGCCCTCGTCTTCGCCACCCTGCGGTGGGAGGACCCCGACACCGTCACCGCCTTCGAAGAGGCCGTCGCCGCCGTCCCGCACGTACTCCAGGCCCAGCGCCTCTTCGGCGAACCCGACTACCTCCTGCGCGTCGCCACCACCGACCTGGCCGCCTTCCAGCAGCTCTACGACCAGCAGCTCGCCCGCCTCCCAGGAGTCCAGCGCCTCACCTCCACCCTCGTCATGAAGCACGTCGTCGACGACCGCCCCCTACCCGAGTAGTCGTTGTCGGCGAATGGGCAGATATCGACCCTGGCAACGACCGCATCGCGTGACACACTCGTGGCTGTGGATCGCCTCGCTGTGACCAACGAGCCCGATGAGTCCGCCCGCCTCCGGGCGGCCCCGCTCCTGACCGTGGGTGTGGAAGAGGAGTTCCTCCTGGTCGATCCCGACTCCAGAACGCCGGCGCCCGTCGCGGAAGCGGTCATCGCCACAGCGTCGACGGAGCTGGGCGATCTCGTCGGCCCGGAACTGACGCGCTGTCAGATCGAGACCCGAACCGGTCCGCACACCTCCCTCGCGGAGCTCACCGAGCAACTCCACTTCGCCCGCCAGATCGCCGCCCAGGCGGCCAAGGCCCACAACGTGAGGCTGATGGCCAGCGGCGCCCCCGTGCTGGCTCCGCACGGCGCACCGCGCCTGATGCCGGGCGAGCGGTACGCCCGCAGCTCAGCCGCGTTCGGCGCACTCGACGACGAGGAAGTCGCCTGCGCCTGTCACGTCCACGTGGGGTTCGCCGACCGGGGGCAGGCCCTGGCGGTGAGCAATCGCCTCCGCGTCTGGTTACCCGTACTCACCGCCCTCGGCGCCAACTCACCCTTCTGGGCAGGCAGGGACACCGGCCACGCGAGCTGGCGCTGCGTCACCCGGCACCGGTGGCCCGTGAGCGGTCCGCCACCGCTGTTCACCTCCACCGAGCACTATGAACACCTGGTCGCCCGGCTGGTCGACACGGAAACCTGCCTGGACGCCGACGGGGTGTACTGGGACATCCGTCCCTCCCGCAAGCACCCGACCCTGGAGATCAGGATCGCCGACGTCGGGCTGACCGTCGACGACGCGGCCCTGCTGGCCGCGCTCGTCCGTGCCGCGGCCGCCACCGCCCTCGACGAGGTCGTGGCAGGCCGGCCCGCTCCCGACCCCGACCCCCAGCTCTTGCGTGCCGCCTGCTGGCGCGCGGCCAGGGACGGGCTCTCCGGCGCGGCGATCGACCTGACCCAGCGGTGCCTCGAACCCGCGACCGACCAGTTGCGGGCACTGATCCAGTGGGTCTCTCCCGCCCTGGTCCGTCACGGGGACGCCGCGCTGGTCGATGCGCACGTCGCCCGCCTGGAGGCGACGGGAACCGGCGCCGAACGACAGCGGGCCGCCTACGCCCGCCGACACCGCTTCGAGGACGTCGTCGACATGGTCGTCACGCGGACGCTGCTTCCCCCGGCATCCTCGCCGACCGGCTGACGGACTCCCGCGCGGGTATGCCGCTGCGCGCAGCGGGTAGCCGGGCCTCATGCAGTCGTCGGCCCAAGATGCTCACATCGAGGTACGTGAAGAGCTGGACCACGCGAGGGAAGCGGCGGCCCACGGCTTCTCGGAGGCCGGGCAGGCCGTCGCGGCGCTGGCAGCCGGTGGTGCGTGCGGCCTGCTCGCCCTGCTGTCGGCGCACACGACGCTGCTCCGTGCCCTGGAGCGCGTCTGGGAACCCCGGAAGGTCACCGGCGCGCTGACGCTCGCCTACGCCTCCGGAGCCTGCGCCCTCCTCCACCACGGCTCGAAGAGGCTGCGCGCCGCCCGCACCGAATCCCGTGACGCACTGCGAGCCTCATGGGAGGTCGTGCGGTACGTCGCCGACGAACTCAAGGACGGCTGACACAGGGTTCTGACGCACCCCCAGCGACGCCGAGGGCCGGGGGCCGGGGACGGGCGCGGACCGGTCCCGTGTTAGTAAGGAGCGGGCCGCGCATCGGCGGCCCATCCGTTCTCGCACTGGGGGAATGCCGCGTGTACGTCGAGAAACTGCCCTGGAAGTGGACCGTCTTCTGTGTCGCGGTCTACCTCGTCATGGTGGTCCGGCTCGGTGTGGACGCTCTGCCCGAGGACCTCGGAGTCTGGCTGCTGGTCTCGGCGGCGTTCCTGCTCGTGCTGCTCCCGTGCATCGCGGTGCCGCTGTCGAAGCGGATCTACCACCGGATCCGGATCGACCCGGCAGCGGGCGTCCTGCGCGTGGGCCGCGAGAAGATCGCGCTCGCCGACCTCGACCCGGAGTCCGTACGGTACGCGGCCCCGCACGGTCGGCCGCGCCTGGTCGGCGGCGGCTGGGGCGCCCCCATGGGCATGGACACCGTCACGGTCGTCACCCGGCGCGGAGAGGCCCTGCTCATCGCCACGCACGATTCCCGGTCGTTCCTGGACGCCCTGCTGAGGGCGATCCCGGCCCGCTGACCGACCCGCACCGAGTCAGCCGTACCCGCACGAAGCAACCGTACCCGCATGAATCGGCCGTACCCCGCGCCCCTGAGTCGTACCCGCCCTACCCGCCCTGCGCGGTGTGCTGGAGCGACCGCCACGTGTGCAGCGCCCAGGCGAGGTCGTCGGCCTCCTCGAACGTACAGAACGCCCCCACGGCCGTGCCGTCGGCGTGCGCGGCGAACCCGTACAACTCGTGGCGCTCCCGGCCGTGTTCCGCCGGGGTCAGCCAGAAGGCGTGCCGCTGCCCGTCCGGCAGCGGCTCGGTGAGGCGCTGCGCCTCCGGGGCGGCCGGAGCGCCGGCGAGGAGGGCGGCCAGGAAGTCGGAGGGGGCGCGGCCGGGCATGTCGTCCTCGAACACGTTGACCGCGATGCTGCGGGCGGGGCCCGCGAAATGGTCGGTGCCGTCGGCGAAACGGGCGGTCAGGCCGGCGGCGCGCTCGATCGACCACCGCTCGTCCAGACTCGTACGGACGGACAGCGGCAGCGGGTGCGCGAAGCGGCTGAGTACCTCGTCGCGGTCCCAGGTCTCCGTCACGACGCGGGCCGCGAGCGGGTGGTCCGACGCGGTGACGTACGGCAGTTCGTCCCCGTCGCGAACCTCGGCCGTGACGTGCGCGCCGAGCAGGGCGTCGCCCCACGGCCGTACCGCGTTGGCCAGCGCCCCGCGCAACGACAGCGCGGCGTACGCGGGGTCCTCCCACACGGCGTGGGCGCGGGCCAGCGTGGCGTCGTCGACCTCCAGCCAGGTACCGACGACCAGCTCGGTGCCGCCGCTCAGCCGGACCGGCAGGAGGACACGGAGGTAACAGCCGCCTCCGTCGACGCGCAGCGCCGAGGGTCCGGCGTCACGGCGGGCCTCCTCGGGGACGGCGAGGGCCGCGTCCGGCAGCCGGAAGCGCACGTCGACGCGCCGCTCGTCCGCGAGGGGCTCGCCGCAGCAGGAACAGGAGGTGTGATGCTGGGAAGTCACCGGCACAGCCTAGGCCGCCCCGGTACCGCCGGCCGCCCCGGGGCGCTCAGCCGGGCTGCGGGCCGCGCGGGTGGAGGGGAACCGGGAGGCGGTCGAGGGTGATGCCGAAGTGGTCCCGGTAGGCGGCCAGGACCTCCGCGTCGGTGCCGAGGGTGCGCTCGGTACGCCCGCCGTCCCCGGTGGTGATGAGCGTGCGGTCGCGGAGCGTGACACGCCCGGCCGGGGTGAGGCGGGAGCAGACGGGACCGCGGGTGAAGGGCGAAGCAGGTGACGTCCGGTGCCACCAGGCGCCCGTGACGAAGTCGGCGAGGGCGCGGGGGCGCGGTGCGAGCCGGAGTCCGGGTCTTCCGTCCCTCAGGACGTCCAGGTCGCCAGAGCCGTCCTCTTCCTCCTCGTCGTCCTCATCATTCTCGTCGTTCGTGGCGTCCTGGATCCGGAACACCCCGGCCGGGTCCTTCTGGTCGTCGCGGTCGTCCAGGGCGAGCGGGTGGTGGGCGTGGTCGCCGAAGCCGACGTCCGCGAGCCAGCGGCTGCCGTCCTCGGCCTCCACCTGGAGGGCGAGGTGGTCGTACGGGATGCCGGGCGAGCCGTCGCTTCCGTACACGCGGCCCTCCAGGAGCCGGACCCGGTAGCCCAGCGTCCGCAGCAGCAGCGCGAAGGCGCCGTTCAGTTCGTAGCAGAAGCCGCCTCGTCGCCGGTCCAACAGCTTGCCGAGGATGGCCCCGGCGTCCAGCGGGACGTCCTCGCCGAGGTGGATCGACAGGTTCTCGAACGGCACCGCGTGCAGGTGCCGCACCTGGAGGTCGCGCAGGGCCTCGGCGGTGGGGGCAGCGGGTCGGCGCGCACCGATCCGGTCCAGGTACGCGGCGAGGCGGGCGGGCGTGAGCGGCTCCCAACTTTCCATGGCCCCAGTCTGGCCGGACCTCCGGGACGGGGCCATCGGCCGCTGGTCCTGGTCCTGGTCCTAGTTCCCAGGCCCAGTCCCAGTCCCAGGCCCGGCCCCGGTCCTCTCTCCTGGTCCTCGTTCCCGGCCGGCCGCCCCCCGTCCCCGCGAGCCGGGTGCACCGCGCCCCGAAAACCCCAGGCCACCGCCGGTACCGGCCAGTACCATCCCCGGATGCCGGACATGGAGACGCTGGAGACTCTGATCCCCTCGGCCGGGCAGGCCGACACCGACGCGCTGCGCGCGTACGACGCCCAAGAGCTCGCCCGGTACGTGACTGAGCCGACGCACCCCTGGTGGCGGCGGAGGGCGTGCGCGCTGGCGCTCGCCGGACGCGTACCGGAGGCGTGGGCCGGCGCGCTGCTCGACCGGGTTCGCGACACCGACGACTCCGGGGAGATCCGCAGGGCGCTGCTGGAAGTCGTCGGGGACCGCCCGGAACTGCTGCCCTGGCTGCGCCACGAGGACCGCGACGAGTCCTACGGCATGCCGGAGGCGTTCCTCAAAACGCGCGGCCTGGTGGGCGACCTCACGGCTGTCGCGGAACTGGCCACCCTCGCCGCCGACCCGTGGCAGCGCGGCCAGGAGGCCGGCGAGACCGCGCTGGACGCGCTGGTCGAGCGGCACGGCGTCGAGGCGGTCCTGGCGCGGCTCGGGGACGACCGTCCCGAGGACCGGCTCTTCCGGCTGCGGATGCGGTTCCGGGCGGGTCAGGACGTGACGTACGCGCTCGCAGACCCGGACAGGATGGTGGCCCACCGCGCCCACACGCTCGCGCACGACGCCGACCGCCTCCGGGCGTACCTCGCCGAGGCGCCCACGACCGAGGCGAAGCTCTGGGCCATCCACGCGCTCCACGAGCTGACCGAGGACCTCGCCGAAACGCGCGGGCTCTACGAGGCCCTGGGCCGCCCCCGCGTCGAGGTTCCCGGCCTGGACGAGGAACTACGTACCGCGATCCTCCACGAGTACGCCCCCGGGAGCCGGCGCCTCACCGACCCCCGCTGGCGCGTCGAGGCCCTGTGCGCCGAACCGCCCGCTCCCCATGACGTGGACGGCTGGCTGCGCCGCGCCACGGAGGCGCTCGCCTCCGCCGGCCTCGCCCCGAACCCGCCCGTCCACTGCGGGGCCCACCACCAGCAGGGCGACGGGACGTACCACGTCATCGAGTTCGGCGACAGCGAGGTTTGGATCAGCACCCTGGGCCGGTTCGCCATCGCCCGCGAAGCGGGAACCGTTGCCCGCCCGGTGCTGGAGGCGGCCGGTCTCCGCTGGATCGACGAGGAAACCGAGGCCATCGAGGTCACCGACCTGTACGTCTACTACTTCGGTGGGCGCACCCCGCTCAGCGTCGACACCCTGTTGTTCTACTGGCAGGACTAGGCCCGCTCCTCGTGGACCACGTGAATCAGGCACCAGTCCGGCCCGTGGAGACATGCCCCTGTGCCCCCGGATCATCACCCGACACCCGCCGGGATGCCGCGGCGGTCACGGGAAGCTCCCGCAGCGTACGGACGGGGGAGCAGAAGACGGGGAGGAAGGCGACGGCCATGAGGATCGCGCCCGCCCAGACCGCGGTGCGTACGCCCGCCGCCTGGCCGATGAGGCCGCCGAGGGCGGAGCCGACGGCCAGGGCGCCGGTGAGCAGGAAGCGGAAGGTGGCGTTCATGCGGCCGAGCAGCGGGTCCGGGGTCAAGTGCTGGCGCAGGGAGACGCCGAGGACGTTGTCGATGCCCGTCTTCGTCAGGGCCGCGAGCCACCCCGCACCGGCCACCCACAGCCACGGCCCGTCGCCGACCAGCGCGACGGCGAGCGTGGCGGGTGCGAACCAGAGCCCGGCCAGCCCCAGGGTCCGGCCGTGGCCGAGCCGGGAGGCGAGCCGGCGGGCGAGGCCGGCACCGAACAGGATGCCCAGGCCGCCGGCGGCCCAGTACGCCCCCAGCGCCCCGGACGGCAGGCGCAGTTCGCGGACGAACAGCACCGGCAGCACGGCGTTGATCATCTGCGCGCCGAGGTTGCTGACGGTCGCGGTCAGCGCCAGGGCGCGCAACTCGCGGCTGCCGAGTACGTGGCGCAGCCCTTCCGCCATCTCGGCCCGCAGCCGTCTCCGGTCGGCCGGCACCGGCACCGGCACCGGCACCGGCACCGGCACCGGCACCGGCACCGGCACGGCGGGAGCGTGTCGCCGCCCGATGCCCATGAGGCCGAAGGCGGAGGCCGAGTAGGCGACGGCCCCGCCGAGGATCGCGAGGGGAGCCGTGAGGAGTTGGACCAGGAAGCCGCCGGCACCACGGCCGGCGACGTTGGCACCGGCCATCAGGCTCACGAGGGCGACGTTCGCCGGTACCAGGCGCTCGCGGCCGACCAGTTCGGGCAGGACGCTCTGCGAGCCGACGTCGAAGAACACCGTGGCGCAACCGTGCAGGAGCACCACGACGTAGAGCTGCGGCAGTGACAGCACGTCCAGCCACCAGGCGACGGGCACGGAGGCGAACAGCACGGCGCGCGCGGCGTTGGCGGCCACCAACACCCGGCGGGCGGGCAGCCGGTCCACCCAGGCACCCGCGGGCAGGCCGATGAGGAGGAAGGCGACGGTGGACAGCGCGGCCAGCGCACCGGCCTGGCCGGGGCCCGCGCCAAGGGTGGTGACGGCCAGCAGCGGGACCGCCACGTAGCCGACGTTGCTGCCGAGGTGGCTGAGCGAGCCGGCGGCGAAGAACACGCGGAAGTCGCGCAACGGCCACGGGGAATGGGGCGTTCGGGTCATGCCCGTACCGTGCTCGACCCCCGCCCCCACACCCTATTGATTTACCCTCGGCTAAATGATCGAGATCGAGCTCGGCGTGGACGACGTGGCCCGCACCCGCTTCGCGATCTCCCCGCTGTGGGAGCTGGTGGCCAGCGTCCGGGTGCTCAAGGGCGCTGACGAGCACGGCCTGCATCGCACCTGGGCCGAACAGGTGCGCCCCCGGCTGGCAGCGGCGGACCTGGACCTGAGGCCGCTGTTCGACCTCGTTCCGGTGCCGACGCGCTCGCCCTGGACCGGCCGCATCCCGGGGTTCATCTGCCCGCCGCCCACGACGCCGCTGCCCTCACTGGACGTGGAACTGGCCACGGTCCGGGCCACCCCTCCGGAGCTGCTGCACACGACGGCCGAGGTGCCGCCCGCGCGGATGGCGGCACTTCGCGCCGACCCGGCGGCCGAACTCGGGCGCCTGGCCGACGTGCTGGAGGCGTACTGGGAGCTGGCTCTGGCACCGTACTGGTCGCGGATCCTCACCCTGTTGGAGGGCGACATCCGCTACCGCGCCGGCCGCCTCGTCGAAGGCGGCGCCCAGCACCTCTTCGCGGACCTCGACCCCCAGGTCACCTGGGCCGGCGGCACCCTGCACCTGGAGCACCGCACCGCGCGCGGAGCGCGCCGGCTCGACGGCCGGGGGCTGTTGCTGGTGCCGTCCGCCTTCGTGTGGCCGCGGGTGTTCTCCGTACTCACGGAGCCGTGGCAGCCCTCGCTCCGCTATCCGCCCCGCGCCGTCGGCACGCTGTGGGACGCACGGCCCGCGGCGGTGTCCGACGCCCTGGCCGGTGTACTCGGCCGCTCCCGCGCGACCCTCCTCACCGAATTGACCGCCCCCGCCTCGACCACGGACCTCGCCCGCCGCACGGGCCTCACCCCCGGCGGGGTCTCCCAGCACCTGACCGCCCTGCGCACCGCCGGCCTGGTCAGCTCCCACCGTGCGGGCAGACAGGTGCTGTACGCGCGCACGCGTGCCGGAGAGATCGTCGTGGCGGCAGCGGGTTCCGCCCGGACGGCGCCGTAGGCCGCCTCGTCACGGCGTACAGGCCTCGGCGATCGACAAGCTGTTCTCGTAGAGGTGGTGGCGCGTGATCCGGCCGCCCTCGACGGTGAGGTGCAGTGCGAACGGGCCCTCGAAGGACTTTCCCGTCTTCCGTACGGTCCCCGAGACGTACCCCATCAGCACGGCGTCGGTGCCGTCGACGAGGAAGGTGTCGACGGAGGCGCGCGCGTCCTCGGGCACGGTGTGCTCCATCAACTCGGTGAACTGCGCGGCGCATTCGGCGGCGGTGGACCGCGGCCTGATCCACGGGACGACGGGGTTCTCGGCGAGCACCCAGTCGACCTTGTCGGCGAAGAGCGCGACGAGCCGCCCGGTGTCCCCGGCCAGACGAGCGGCCAGGAACTCCTGCACCACGGCCCGCGTGGCCTCGGCGATGGGATTCGTGAACGTGGCGGACATGCGCTCTCCTCGCGGCTGCGGCCGGATCGCGACGGGGGTTTCCGTCGATGTGCTCGATCCTGCCGGGGGAGGGGGGAGCGGTCGATTACCACCCGGGTAATGGCGGTCGAACGGACCGGGCGCCGCCTTACTCGCTGTGCACGATCTGGATCAGGTTGCCGCAAGTGTCGTCCAGGACCGCACTGGTGACCGTGCCCATCTCCAGCGGCTCCTGGGTGAAGTACACCCCGAGGTCGCGCAGCCGGTCGAACTCCGCTCGTACGTCGTCCACGGCGAAGGACGCGGCCGGGATGCCGTCCTGGACCAGCGCCGTCTTGTACGGCGGTACCGCGGGGTGGCCGGAGGGCTCGAGCAGCAGCTCGGTCCCGTCGGGATCCTCCGGCGAGACGACGGTGAGCCATCGGTCCGTACCCACCGGGACGTCGTGCTTCTTCACGAAGCCCAGCACGTCGGTGTAGAAGCGCAGGGCCTTTTCCTGGTCGTCGACGAAGACGCTGGTGAGGTGGATTCTCATGGGGTGCTCTCCGGTGCGTCGGGCCTGAGCCATCGGGTCACGATGCGCTCAAGGGGTTCGGTGTTCAGGTCGTGGAACTTGTAGCGGCCCTGGCGCCGCGAAACGACCAGACCCGCCGATTCCAGTACGGCCAGATGCTGGCTGATCGCCTGGCGGGACAGCCCCAGACCGTGCTTGGTCACCAGCCGTGTGCAAATCTCGAACAGGCTCTGGCCGTCCCGTTCCGCCAGCTCATCGAGGATGAGTCGGCGGGTGGGGTCGGCCAGCGCCTTGAACACATCCTCCGCCATGACCGCCACGATAGGCAAGTAACGACTTGCCTATCAAGTCGGGTCTCCGGCGCTGCCCGACCGAACAGACGTCACCTGGTCGTCGACGGCGCCCGGCGCCAGAGCCGGGGCGGGGAAGGCGGGCCGGACCTCGGCGCCCGACCACCAGACACCGATCGCGAAGACCGCGGTGGCCTCCAGCAGTCCGGCCCGGTGGAGCCCACCGCACGGAAGCGCCGTGCAGTGCATGCTGCCGACCAGCTCGGTGGTGAGCCGTACGGCCTCTGGCGCGTCCGCGCAGAAGGGCACGGCGAGCGGCGCGCCCTCGAACGACGGGCGGACCATGCTCCAGATGCTTTCGTGGACGAGGCCGAAGACCTTGGCGACGTGCGACCGGGGCGCCGCTTCGGCGAGTTGCCGGGCGACGGGCACCGCGGCGGCGAGGACCGGCCGCCCGTCGTCGCCCGGCGCCATGGGGACCGTGCAGTCCAGCAGGACGCGACCGGCAAGCGGCCCGGCGAGGCTTCCGACGAGCCCGGGCGCCGTCGCGGCCGGCACGGCCACCAGCACCGCTTCACCGTGGGCGGCGGCCTCGGCGAGCGTGCCGTGCCCCGCGGCACCCGTCAGGTCCGCGGCTCGGGCGGCCGCGGCCGTGTCGCGCCCCCCGATCCGTACGTCGTGCCCCGCCCTCACCCAGGCTCCCCCGAGGGCGCGGGCCATCGCCCCGGTACCGAGAATTGCGATGCGCATGCTCGTGCTCCGTTCACGTCGCTCACAGTGGACGGAGTCGACGCTAGGCGTGGTGATGCACACCATCAGGTGTGCATCGCCCAGGCACGATGGAAGGCATGGAACCAGGACCCGACCTCGGAGGCGACCCGTTCGCCGCGGACTGCCGGGCGCGCGTCGCCTTCGAAGTACTCGCGAACCGCTGGGACAGCGTGGTCGTCTTCATCCTCGGCGAGTCGGGACCGATGCGCCCGCGCGCCCTGCTGGACCGCATCGGCGGCATCAGCCCCAAGGTACTCAACGACACCCTCCGCCGGCTGGAATGCAACGGCCTGGTCCAGCGCCGCGCCTACGCCGAGGCCCCACCACGCGTCGACTACGGCCTGACCGAGGCCGGGACCGCCCTCCTGGTCCCCATCCGCGCCATGGGCGCCTGGGCCGCGCGCTACGCCGACGATGTCCTCGCTGCACAAGAGCGTCACCGGCCGGCATGACACCGTAACCGTGCCGTGCCATGCATTGCCGTGCCGTGCCGTGACATGCCGGGGCCTGGCTCGACGTGACGTTCGGCGGCCGCAGAGGTGCCAGCCCATGCCTCGTCCCGTGCCGGCATTGTCAACCACCCATGCGCCCGGGCCTGGTGGTGTCAACACCAGGCTCAGCAGGCACTGCTTCGCTCCGCCCGGTACTGCCAGAGTGACCGCCATGACGCAACGCGCGACTTTGATCACCGGCGCGACCCAGGGCATGGGCCGCGCCCTCGCACTCGACCTGGCCTCACGCGGCGGGACCGTCCTGCTGCATGGCCGGGACCGCACCCGACTGGAGGCCGTGGCCGCCGAAGCGCGATCCGCCGGCCCGGGCACCACCATCCGCACGTACCTCGCCGACCTGTCCGACCTGGACCAGGTCCACGCGATGGCGGACCGGATCCGTGCAACGGAGCCGTACCTCGACGGTCTGATCAACAACGCGGTGGCGGGCGGCGGCGCGGAGCCCCTCACACGCGAACTGAGCCGCCAGGGCCATGAACTCCGCTTCGCCGTGAACCACCTCGCGCCCTACGCACTCACCCGCGACCTGCTGCCCCTGCTCACGGCCTCGGCCCCCGCCCGGGTGATCAACGTCGCCTCGATCGGTCAGGAGGCCATCGACTTCGACGACGTCATGCTGGAACGGGACTACGAGGGCCTGCGTGCCTACTGCAGAAGCAAGTTGGCCATGATCATGGCGACCTTCGAACTGGCCGCCGAACTGCAAGGCACCGGAGTCACGGTCAACACCCTGCACCCCGCCCACCTGATGGACACCGACGGCGTACGCGCATACGGCCTCACCCCCGTCACCAGCACCGACGAGGGCGTCCGCCCCACGGTGCGCCTGCTCCTCGACCCCGAACTCGCCACCACCACGGGCCGCTACTTCGACCAGTTCACGGATACGCGGGCCCACGAACAGGCCTACGACACCGCAGCCCGGAAACGCCTGATGACACTGACACACACCCTGATGGCGGTTCAGGACCAGCCGAGTTCGCTGTAGAGGCGGCCGGCCTGGATGCCGCTGATCGCGGCGCGGGTGTAGGGCACGATCGGGGAGGGGAGCGCGTCCACCGGCCACCAATCCCAGCTCAGGCACCGGTCCGGCTCACGCACGACCGGCTCGCCCTGCCAGCGGTGTGCGCGGAAGACCATCCCGATCCGGGGCTGACCGCCCGGCTCGTCCACCGTGTGCACGACGTGCGCCAGCTCCACGTGCGCCGGATCGATGACCAGGCCTGCCTCCTCCTCGGCCTCGCGGACCAGACACCCGACGGCGGACTCCTGCTCGCAGTGTCCGGCGAGGAAGTGGTGGGTGGAGGGCGCGAAGGGGGCGTCGGGGTGGCGCAGGCCGAGCAGCACCTTGCCGTCCCGCTCCAGGTAGAGGTGTACCCCGACGACGTTCAGGCGCGCCCGGCCGCTGCAGGGGCGGAGCTGCGCCGGGACGGCGGGCGGGGCGGGGGTCCGGGCGTGGTGGAGGTCGATGACGTCCTTCGTCCAGGGGCACATCGTCAGGTACGGGATGGTCGCGGCGTCGAAGTGCCGGAACATGATCCCCTCCGGGCACGGCAGTTCGTCGGCGTCGCCGTCCCAGGCGCCGAGGTAGACGCGGATGCGGCCCTTCGTTCCGTCCGGGCCCACACTGTCCACGACCGTGAACTCCTCCAGCGGCACGGTGAGGCCGGTCTCCTCCCGCAGCTCCCGCTCGACCGCTTCCCGGCAGGACTCCGTCCCCTCGCGGGCACCCCCCGGGATGCTCCACGTACCAGGGTCGCAAATGGGTTTGTTCGCGTCGCGCAGGTGCAGCAGGTACCGGCCGCGGGAATCCACCAGCAGCGCGGCGGTCCCACACGGTTCGTCGGCGATGATCATGAACAGCTCCTCGGGCGTCGGGAGAGGGGGAGGGGGAGGGGGAGGGGGCAGAAGGGGCGGTCAGCGGTCCTGGGAGAGTTCCAGCAGCTCGGCGAACGTTCCGCCGGCGTGGACGAGGTCGTCCCAGCGGCCCTGTTCGGTGATCCGGCCGTGCTCCATCACGATGATGTGGTCGGCGATCTTCGTGTTCTCCAGGCGGTGGGTGACCACGATGGTGATGCGGTCGGCTGCGATGGCCTTGATCTGCTCGAAGACCTGGTGCTCGCCGCGCGGGTCCATCTGGGACGTGGGCTCGTCGAGGGTCAGCAGCCCGGGCCGCCGGTACAGGGCCCTGGAGCAGGCGACGCGCTGCCACTGGCCGTCGGAGAGCTCCGAGCCGCCGAAAATGTCGCTGGCCAAGAGGGTGTCAAGGCCCGCCACGACAGCCGGGCGATCCGGGCCAGGACGGCCGGGATCTGCGCACACATCCGGCGGAAGGAGACCTCGGCGAGCGGATTGACGGAGTACTGCCCGCTGTAGGTGATCTCCGCCGGCGGTGGCGGTGGCGGTGGCGATGGCGGTGGAGGCGGTGGCGGTGGTGGTGGAGGCGGCGCGGTGCCCTGCTGTTCATTCGCGGCGGCCGAAGTCAACGTGGTCCCCCTATGACGGTCGTGCGGCGTGCTCGTCAGGCTCAACGACCCAACCGGGATATCGAACACCTGTATTTCGGTCGGTTGCGGAATCCCGAAATGGAGCGCGCGGCGGAGCGTGGGGGATACATCGACCCGCTTCCCGCAACGGGAGGACACGGCACGGGGGTTGGCCGAAACGCCGGCACCGGCCCCTGTGCCGTACATGGTCGGCACCCCAACGCAGGTGAAGGGGCCGCGTGGCCGCACCCGGTCAGGCGATGGTGCAGGCGATGGGACGTGGCTGCACGGCCGAGGCCGCCGCCCCTCGTCGGGTGCGGCGGCCTCGGTCGTGGGTGTTCAGCTCGCGGAGGGAGTGCCGAGTTCGGTGACCTCGACCCAGTTCACGCTCTCGTCGTCCGCGGGGAGGGCGTTTTCCCAGTCGTCCACGGCCACCACGGCGTACATCACGGTCTCGCCGTCCGCCGCACTGCCGTGGAGGAAGGAGGTGGTGTCCTCGGCGATGTAGTCGACCCGGTGGGCGAGCCAGACGTGGCCGCCCTCACCGTCGTCGTACCGCACGGCCTTGAACAGCTCGTACCGCTTCAGGTCCGGCTCGGTGCTCGGCTGCCACTCCAGCAGTACGCCGTCCTCGCGGGCCGTCGCCTTCAGGCCGGTGACGGGCGCCGGGGCGACCCGGTCACCGTTGGTCGTGGCGGATGCCGAGGCGGACACCGGGGACTCGTTGCCCGCCTTGTCCACGGCGGTCACGGTGTAGGTGTACGTGCTGCCGTGGCCGACCGACAGGTCCGTGTAGGAGCTGCCCCAGACCTCCGTGTACAGAGCGCCGAAGCGGTACAGGCGGTAATGGCTGACGTCGTCGCTCGTCGAGCGGGTCCAACTGACGACGATGCCGTTGCCCGGCTCGAACAGGGCCGTCACGCCCGTCGGCACCGCGGGCGCGTAGTCGCCGCGCGTGGCGGACAGCATGCTCCCGGGCGCCGACGTGTTGCCGGCCGCGTCGGTGGCGGAGACGGCGTAGGTGTAGCCCGTGCGCTCGGCGGCGTTGGTGTCCGTCCAGGAGGCGGAGGTCACCGTGGCCATCTGGACCACGGGGTGGGGGACACCGGTGTCGGTCTGGCCCTGCTGCTGGCGGAAGACGGTGTACTTCACCGCACCGGCGACCGGCTGCCACGCCAGCGCCGTCCCGGCCTGCCCGTCGGTCGCCGTCAGCCCGCCCGGCGCCGCCGGAGCGGTCCGGTCGACACTGGCGACCGTCTGGTCGGCGCTGCCCAGGGACTCGCGGCCCGCCTTGTCGACGGCCCGAACCTCGTAGAGAAACGATTCGCCGGTGGGGGGCGGGTAGTTGACGAACGAGGTACCGGTGAGGAGCGCCGTGCCGCTGACCTTCACCCAGGCGGTGTTGCTCAGCCTGCGGTAGACGCGGTAACCGGCGAGGTCCATCTCCTTGTTCGCCGACCAGCGGAGCGTGGCCTTGTTGGTGGCCCTGTCGTACACGACCGAGGTGCCGGTGGGCGCGAGCGGCCGGACCGTGTCGACGGTGGCCGCCGTGCGGGGTGCGTAGGTGAACTTCACGTTCGCGGAGCCCGTCCAGGCCACGTAGTCCACCCGGAGGGTGTGAGGTCCGGCCGGCACGGTGAGGTTGACGGTCTTGCTCTGCGTGGTGGAGACGTTCCGCCACAGGTCGATCTTCCGCACCCCGTCGAGGTACACGCGGATGCCGTCCTGCGTCGCGGCGGAGAACGTGAAGGGCCCGCCGGAGCCGAAGTCGCGGGTGACGGACCAGCGCACGGAGAAGTTGTCCCTGGGCAGTGTGACGCCGGCCGGGTCACCGGTGCCGTAGTTCTCGTTGATGGCGGCGTCGCAGCTCGTGAGCTTGGGGGTGCCGCTGAATGACGTGTTGGCGAAGAACTGCGCCTTCCAGACCGGAGAGGAGCAGGTGACGGCGGCGGAGGCCGGGGTGGCGGTGAGCAGACCGCCTGTGGCGGCGAGGGCGGCCGTCGTGGCCAGCGCACTCAGCCGGGTACGAGTGATCACAGAGTAAAGGGCCCTTTCCGGACCACGCGGCGCAGGGCCGGGGCTGTTCAGCACAAGATGAGCGAAGCGATGCGCGGGGGGACGGCGGTGCGGGTGGGGCCGGTGTTCCGCCGGAAGGGCACTGTACAGCCCTGCCTCGCTCCGCCCGACAGACGGCCCGTCCCGGAGCGCCCACGCCGGCCCCCCTGTTTGGATGCGGCGCCGGCCAGACGTTCTGATACTGAGGGCATGGAATTCGTCTTCCTCATGACGTTGCCAGGGCTCGTCATCGTGCTGACACTGCTGGCCTTCACCGACCAGTTGCTGTTGCGCGCGGGCCGGGCCGGAGTGCTGCCCTGGCGGAACAGCGTCCGGCAGGGTCAGATATCAGCGACCGGGTTCGAGCAACTGCACGCGAGCCTTTCGCCGGGCAAGCAGCACGAGCTCAAGGAACGGCAGTCGGCACTGGTGATGCCGGACAACGAGGATGATGGCGCTCCACCGAACAGGACAACGGTGGATCTCGACGGAGGAACCGCCATCGTCCGGATGCCGAACCCGAAGCCCGGATGAGCTGGCGCTGCACCTCCGCACACCGGCGAGGTGACGGGAGGTCGCGAGGACAACCCACGGCTGGGCCGAGGAGGCCACGGCTGGGCCGAGGAGGCAAGGGCAAGGGCCGCCTGGCTGGGCACCGGGTGTTCGACCGTACCGCCACCGTCATCGGCGTCGGTCAGCCCCCGCCGGGTAGCTGCCGGGCGAAGCGGCGCACCGCCCCGGTGAAAGCCTCCGGATCGTCGAAGTTCGCCAGATGCCGTGCCCGTGGGATCAATTCGACGCGAGCCTCCGGGTGCGCTCGGGCGAAGTCCCTTTCGCCGGACCGGAAGACGGTGTCCTTCTCCCCGTTGAGGATGAGGACAGGAGCCTTCACATGACGCATGCTCTCCGCGTCGAAACGGCCGAGCACCTCTCCCCAGGCGGCGGGCAGCGTGTGGAACGCGTATCCCGCACGGATGGTCGGCTCCACCACGTCGGGGGGATAGAGCCGGCGCAGCACCCTGTCGTTCCACCGGGCCAAGCGGTCCGCCGGTACACGGGGAACGAGCCCGGCGACCCACCGGTACGGCGCCGCCCAGGCGCCCTTGGTGGAGGCGCTCGCCCCGGCGAGGACCAGCCCTCGCAGCCGCTCGGGGCAGCGCCGGGCGAACTCCAATGCGGCGTATCCGCCGAGTGAATGTCCAACGACCAGAGCCGGGCCACGGGCGAGCGACTCCACCGCTGACGTAATGATCTCCGTCGCCGCGCTCAGGCTCCACGGCTGGGCGGTGCGGGCGCCATGGCCGGGCAAGTCGATCGCCGCGATCGGGAACTCCTCCCGGAGTGCGGCGACTTGTGCGCTCCACTGCCCCGCACTGAACCGCGTTCCGTGGACGAAGACGATGGGCGGTACGTCCACCGGCATCATGATGCCTCCACCGTTGCGGACGAGAATTGGCGCCAAGACAGGCCCAACGACCCCACGAACCCCGGCGGACGACCGGCGAAACCGTCCGGGAACACCCGCACACCTTGTACAGACACCTCTGCCACGATCCCGCTAGTCCGACGCTCCGCCCATGCGGTCCAGCCTCTCATGGGCCGGATCCAGCAGGGCGGCTCCGCCTTGACCGGTCCGAAACAGGGACCGCAGCGCACTGGCCGCGTAGGCAATCAGCGTGACGACCGGCCATGGACCGGGCCCGGCCATGCGGCGAGCGCTTCCTTGCCGCAGGAGCCCGATGGACCGGCCGCAGGGACAGGGCTGCGTACCCGGTGCCGCAGGCCTGGTCCCGGCACAATTAGACTGCGGCTGCAAGAGGGCGCCGACCCCGCTGCCGTTGCCTCAGAGACGGAGCCTCGGCACGTACGGCGGCAGCCGCGTCGGTCGGCTGCCTTCACCATGATCATGAGAGGCGCAGCACGATGGTGGTCCACGACGACGCCCTGGTACTCGACGACCCGGTGGGCCAGTCACTCCGCGGCCACCACGCGCATCTCGCCCGCCACCTCGGCCAGGCTGCCACCTACCTGCCGGGAGTCGCGACCTTCTCGGCCATATCCGCCGACCCGGACGCGGCGGAGTGGGCCGACCTCGCCAAGCTCCTCGGCCGGGGCGAGCTCGCCGACATGTTCAGCTCCCCGGCGACTCCGCCATCGGACTGGGAGCCGGTCTTCCTCCTCGAAGGCCGTCAGATGATCTGGCCCGGCAGCGTCGCGCCCGATCTCTCCCACACCGGATCCGGCACCAGCGTGGTCGAGCTGGGCGCGGACGACGTGCCCGAGATGCTCGACCTCGTCGCACGGACCCGACCCGGACCGTTCTGGTCGCGCACCCACGAGCTCGGCACCTACCTCGGCATCCGGGACAACGGCACGTTGGTGGCGATGGCGGGCGAACGACTGCGACCTCCGGGCTGGACCGAGATAAGCGCCGTCTGCACCGCCCCCGAGGCACGCGGGCGAGGCCACGCCGCCCATCTGGTCAGCGCGCTCATCGCACGTGTCGTGGCTCGCGACGAACGCCCCTTCCTGCACGTCGCCGAGGCGAACACCGGCGCGATCGCACTCTACGAGCGGCTCGGCTTCAAGACCCGCAAGCATGTGACCTTTCAGGGGTTCCGCACGCCCTGATCCCCGGGCGCCATCCGGCCCGGGGAAGCTCGTCCATGAGCGCGAACCGGGTCAGTCGGTGATGTACCAGTCGTTGTCGAGGTACTCCAGCGTGTAGCTGCCGAGGTCGCTCTCGGAGAAGGTGGCGGAGGCCCTGACCGCTTCGACGGGCATCTCGATCTTGTCGGGCGTGCGCACGGTGACGCGCTGCGGGTCGACCGTCGCGGTTCGCAGGGCCTTCTTCTGCGCGGGCGAGATCATCCGGAACACGACGGCGTACGTCGACGTGCACGGTCCGAGCCCCTGGTCCTGTGCCTTCTTCGCGGCGGGGCCGGCCACTTCGCAGACCGTGTCGATGTCCTCGCGGCCCAGGGCGTGGAGGTACTGCTCGTACCGCTGGATCGCGCCCTCCCGTGTCCTGGGGGCTGGCTGGTCGCCGGTCGGCACGGCCGAGGGCTTCTCGGGCGTTGTGGACGCGGAAGGCGTGGCCGACGGCTCTTGGACCCGCGTGGACGCGGACGGCTGCGAAGGCTTCGCGTCCGTGTCCTCCTTCGCCTCCTCGGGACCGCACCCGCAGGCCACCAGCGCCACACAGGTCGATACCGCCACGCGCAGCGTCGTTCGCGCTCTCATTCGGTCCCCTCACCACCGGCCGACAACTCGTCAAGAGGTCACGCTGGATCCGGGGGAACGGTTCCCGGGCCGGTTCGCCGAGGCGCCCCGAGTCCGCATCCGCCGCTGCGGCCGCAGCCACGGCGGAGGGTACGGCCGCCGACCTCGTGGTCGCTGGTGACGACTCCCGAGCGGCCGAGCACGGACCGTCAGGCCACGGTGGCGGCCGCACCGTGCTCGTCCGCATCAGGCCGGCGAACCCGTGAAGCCGCCCACGATCGCTCCGTAGCCGATGTGGGCGAGGACCGTGACCACGGGGGTGCCCGGTCCGTAGTTGCGCATCAGGAAGCCGGGCGGTTCCAGCAGCGCGCTCTGCGGGGCGCTGGTCAGAGGGCTGCCCATGCGCGGGTGGACGAGCGGGAGCAGGATGTTGACCAGCGCGGTGCCGGCGAACAGGCCGTGCGCGAGGCCGAACAGGGCGCCCAGCCACCAGCCCGCCCGGTCGATGGCGACGAAGACGGCGAAGTAGACGAACGCGAAGACCTGACCGTTGACGAAGTGCATCAGGTAGCCGAGGGCTTTGGCACGGGCACGGTCGACGGTCACCGCCGTGCCGAGCAGGAACGGCAGGTCCATGCGGGTCAGCCGCAGTTCGCCGGCGGCGCGCAGCGCGGTCGTCAGGGCGAGTGTGCCGACGAAGGCGCCCGCGGCGGTTCCCGACGCGTTCACGGCGCCGTGTCCTTGCTCGCGGCGGTGATGGCGCAGGCGGCGCTGATCAGCGCCAGGTGGCTCAGGCCCTGGGGCAGGTTCCCCAGGAAGTCGCCGGTGGCGGGGTCGATCTCCTCGCTGTAAAGACCGACGTCGTTCGACAACCCGACCAGCTCGTCCATCAGCTCGGTCGCCCGCGCCGGGCTGCCGGTGCGGGCGAGGGATTCGGCGAGCCAGAAGGAGCAGGCGAGGAAGGCGCCTTCACTGCCGGCGAGGCCGTCGTCCCCCGAGTACCGGTCGACGTAGGGCCCGTGCCGCAGCTCGCGATCCAGGGCGCTGACCGTGGCCCGCATGCGGTGATCGTCGCCGCCGTATCCGTACAGGTGGCCCAGCAGGACGGCGGCGTCCAGGTCGTCACTGCCGGCGGAACGTACGTAGCTGTCGCGGTCGGCCGAGAAGCAGTGGTTCTCGATGAACCTTGTGATGTCGTCGCGTGCCGCGTTCCAGCGGGGCAGGTTCCGGCTGGGTATCAGGCCGCGTTGGGCGAGGTCGGCGGCGCGGTCGAGGGCGACCCGGCACATCATCTTCGACTGGGTGAAGTGCCGGGGTGGACTGCGCACCTCCCAGATGCCCGCATCCGGCTCCTGCCAGGCTGAGCAGACGAGGTCGGCCAGCTCTGCGAGACGGCGTGCGACGTCGGCGTCGAGACGGCCGGCGGCCCCCGCGTACTGCCAGGCGGTCTGCATCAGCTCCCCGTAGGTGTCGAGCTGGACCTGCCGGGCCGCGGCGTTGCCGACCCGGACCGGCCCCGAGCGGCGGTAGCCCTCCCAGGGCAGGGTCTTCTCCGGGGTGCGGTGCCCGCCGTCCAGCCGGTACAGCACGTTCATCCGGGGGTGGGTGAGCTGGGAGGCGTGCATCAGCCACCAGAAGTAGGCGCGTGCCTCCGCCGGGCAGCCCAGCCGCAGGAACGCGGCCAGGGTGAAGGCGGAGTCGCGCACCCAGGAGAAGCGGTAGTCCCAGTTGCGCTCGCCGCCGATCTCCTCCGGCAGCGAGGTCGTCACCGCGGCCGCGACCGCGCCGGAAGGGGCGTGGACCAGCAGCTTCAGCGCCAGCAGGCTGCGCATCACCGCCTGGTGCCACCGCCCGGTGTGCGGGCGGCCGTGCGCCCAGCGCCGCCAGGCCGCACACGTGGCGTCCAAGCGTGCCTCGCACTCGGAGCGGGCGGGCAGGACGAGCGGCTCCTGATGGGCGAACGGCATCGCGAGCAGGGCACGCCGGCCCTCAGCGAGCGCGAAGTCTCCGCCGATGGCGTCCGAGCCGCATACGGGCTCGCCGGCCTCCCAGGCGCAGACCGCCAGCGCGTCCCTTCCGGCTGCCGCCACAGGGACACCGGCGCGCCGGGTGATCCGGGTGCGGTGGGTGCCGTAGCCGAAGCGCGGCTTGACGCTCCAGCGCAGTGGCACGTATCCCGACAGCCCCTCTACGCGTCGCAGCAGCTCCCGCGTCGGTGTGAGCGCGGCGTCGTCGTGGAGGCTGAGCGCGTCGGTGATCCGCACCGTGCCCGTGCTGGTGCGGAAGGTCGTTTCCAGGACATTGGTGCCGGGCAGGTAGCGGCGCTCCACCCGGTACGGCGCGGATGGTTCGAGCGTGAACCGGCCACCGCGGGCGGCGTCCAGCACGGCGCCGAACACGGCGGGGGAGTCCAGGTCGGGGAGGCAGAGCCAGTCCACCGACCCGTCTCGGGCGACCAGGGCGGCGGTGCGTCCGTCGCCGAGGACCGCGTACTCCCGGAGGGGAACGTAGCCGCGGGTCCGCCGGCGTCCGGCCGAGGGGACCGGATCGGTCGCTGTCCCCGGAGGGCCGTTGATGGTTCCCATGGCGCCACCTTCCTGTTCCGCGGGCCGCGCGTGCCATGTGTTGCGCTGCCGTCGGCGAGGGCGGGTGAGCCCCCGGGCGCTCGCCCGCCCGTCGCCGTTCGTGCCCGCCGCGGCGGGCGGTCAGCGCGGCTGCCGGGTGCCGTGGTAGCGCTGGGCGAGCCGGGCCAGGGCCACCGCGCCGAGCAGGAGGCCGAAGTCGCGCAGTGCGATGTCGTAGTGCCCGGGGATGGTCAGCAGGTTGACGATGATGCCGGCGAGCCATCCGGCGACCAGCCAGCCGCCGAACCGGGGCGCGAGGGCGACGGCGATGCCCGCGACGATCTCGATGACGCCCACGGCGTACATGGCCGCCTGTGCGCTGCCCGGGACGATGTCGTTGATCCACGGCGCGAGGTAGGTGGGCCAGTCCACGAGCAGGTTCGTGAATTTGTCCAGTCCGAACAGGATCGGCGCCACGGTGAACCCTGCGCGCAGGATGACGAACGCCTGGTAGCCGGGGTCGGCGAGTGCGGCCCGCCGAGAGGAGGTGGCGGACGTGGTGGTGGTTGCGGACGACATGACGCACTTCCTTCTATCGGCAACTCTCATTAGCAATAGAAGCGCGCAAACCTTCTTTAGTCAATGGGCGTGGGTTTTACACTGGTGTTCGTGGATCACCCGGAAGAAGCACCCCGACCCGACGTCTCCGCCGTCGCCGCTCTCGACGAGCCGACCCGCAGGAGGCTGTACGACCACGTCGTACGCCAGCCGGAACCGGTCAGCCGCGATGAGGCCGCCGAGGCGCTGGGCCTTGCCCGGAAGACCGCGGCCTTCCACCTGGACCGCCTGGCGGACGAATCACTGCTCGACGTCGTCTACGAACGGCGCAGCGGCCGCACCGGCCCCGGAGCCGGCCGGCCGGCCAAGCTCTACAGGCGATCCACCAAGCAGGTCACCGTCAGCCTGCCCGAGCGCCACTACGAACTGGCCGGCCGCCTCCTCGCCCAGGCACTGGAGGAATCCGAAGCCACCGGCGAACCCGTCCGCACCGTCCTGCACCGCAAAGCCCACAACCTCGGCGCCCAGCTCGCCGAGCAGGCCAACACGGGCGTGTTGGATCTGCTGGAAGACAACGGCTTCGAGCCCCGCCACGACGGTGACGCCATCGTGCTGGGCAACTGCCCCTTCCACGCCCTCGCCCGCGAACACACCCAGACCGTGTGCGGCATGAACCTCCACCTGCTCCGCGGCGCCCTCGAAGGCCTCGACGAAGCCGGCTTCCAGGCATGCCTGGCTCCGAGCCCCGGCCTCTGCTGCGTCCGCCTCGAGCCGGCCTCCTCCACCCCCGCCGCGACGAGCACCTGACGCACCACTCCCCGCCCGTCTCGGCCGTCCCGTCGTACGAGGAGTACGTCGAGCGTGTCGTTCACGATGCCGGCGACATCGACCTGGCCGAAGCCGAACGCGCCGCCGCACGCTTTCCCACGGCGCTGGGAAAGCCTCAACGACACCCCCGGCCGCATGGGCTGCGCCCCTCTTCGCCCATCGACCTGACGGTCAGACGACCCGGTTCAGCCTCTCGTCGGCATCGGCCTGTGCCGGAAGCACCCCGTTTCGGCGGCGGTCAGGAAGTGGCGGCTCGATCCCCGCCCACTGCACGCCAGTTGACGGCACGCCCGGACAAACGATCAGGGTCCGGACGTAGCGACTACGCGTGGCCGGTGCCGTCAACCTTGCCGGCGGATGTCCACCAGGACACCAGCCGGGCAGCCATCGTTTCCGGCTCTGAAGGCAGAGGGGTAAGACCGAAGTGGTCTTCCAGCTCGTGTCGGAGGAACGCACCGATCTCCGTCTCGTCCTCGCCGCTACGGAGGCGCTGGAGCAGAGGGGCGAGCATGCAGTCGTACTCGTCCTGCACATCGTCCGCGACGCCGATCGGATCCCACTCGTTGAGCAGTTGCCGCAGGCCGTTCACGGTGACGCCGGTTGCAGATCGCATCGCTCCAGGGTGCCACCCCGGCAACCGCCGTCGTTACTCACCCCCACACTGAACCGAACGGAACCGGCAATCCGACGTCCGTGCCGGAGGCCTCAGACGCGCAGCGCGGCGGCGACCAGTCCTTCGAGGGCCTCGCGCGGCACTTCACCCCCGCGCACAAGCCGGTCGAAGACCAGTCCGTCGAGGCACGTCAGCAGCGTGTGCGTGCGGTTGTCGACGTCCTTCACGCCCTGCCCTTCGAGGAACGACCGAACAGCCCTCCGGCCGGCGTTCTCGCGCGGCACGAGGATCGCGCGCAGCTCCGGGTCGCGCACGCTCTCGACGGTGCAGGCGTATCGGGCGAGCGAACGGCGGCGCCCCTCGCCGGTGAGTCGCTGCCGCGCGAGCAGCGCCATGGCGTCAACCAGCTCTTCGGCGGTGCGAAGTGGCGGCAGTTGCTCCGCCGTCGTCTGTAGTTCGGCCTGGTCGAGCTGGACCAGGCGGGTGACGAGCCCGGTCAGCAGCGCGGCTCGGGTGCGGAAGTAGGCCGACGTGGTGCCGGGCGGCATGGCCGCTTGGCGGTCGACCGCGCGGTGGGTCAGGCCGCGGACCCCTTCGTCGGTGAGCACGTCGAGAGCCGCGTCCGCGAGGAGGGTGCGTCGGTCGGTGGTCATGGTTCCTTTCTACACCTGTAGAGCCTCGGATATGATCGAACCTTCTACAGGTGTAGAAGAAGTGGGGGCTTGTTATGGGCAGCACAGCAGTAGTCGTAGGAGGAGGCATCGGCGGACTGGCCGCCGCGATCGGCCTGCGCCGCATCGGCTGGGACGTGACGGTCGTCGAGCGCGCGGCCATGCTCGACGACGCCGGAGCGGGCATCTCCCTTGCCGCCAACGGGCTTCGGGCACTGGACGAACTCGGCGTGGGCCACGCGGTGAGGAAGGCGTCGCGGGGCCAGTACAGCGGTGGCACCCGCACACCGGCGGGCGGCTGGCTGGCCAGGATGGACGGCGTGGGACTTGAGAAGGCGGTGGGTACGCCGATCATGGGCATCCCCCGCGCCACCCTGCACCGGCTGCTGCGCGAGACGCTGCCCCCCGAGGCCCTGCTGATCGGCCACGAAGCAGGCTCGGTCCAGCAGATCGACGCCGGGACGGTTCGAGTCGGCTGCGGCGGAACGATCCGGGAAGCGGACCTGGTGGTGGCGGCCGACGGCATCGGTAGCAAGATCCGCAGCCGGCTCTTCCCCGCCCACCCCGGCCCCGCCTACAGCGGCTCGACGGTGCTGCGTGCCATCACCGAGCAAGCGGTCGGGCTGCACACCGACTTCGAACTGACCTGGGGGAACGGCGCCGAGTTCGGACACATCGCCTTCCCCGACGGGCGCGCCGAATGGCACGCGGTCCTCCGCCTCCCCGCCGGCACGCGGTTCGCCGACCCCCTGGCCGAACTGCGCCGACGTTTCCACGACTGGCACGACCCGATCCCCGCGCTGCTCGACGCGACCCGGCCCGACGCCGTGCTCCACCACGACGTCAACGAACTGCGCACGCCCCTCCCCTCGTACACCGCCGGCCGGATCGCACTGCTCGGCGACGCGGCACACGCGATGACCCCCAACCTCGGCCAAGGCGCCTGCCAAGCGCTGGAGGACGCGGTCACCCTCGCCGCCGCCCTCGCCTCCGAACCCACCGTCGAAGCCGCTCTGGCCCGGTACGACACCGAGCGCCGCCCGCGCAGCCAGGCCGTCGCCCGCGCCGCTCGACAAGCCGGGCGGATGGGCCACCAACTCTCCCACCCCTTGGCCGTGGCCCTGCGCAACGCGACCATGCGGATGACACCCTCCCCTGCCGCCATGCGCATGATCCTCCGACACCACGCCTGGACCCCACCACGGTTGAGCTGATCCGGTGCGCGCCCGCGGCTCGCCGGACACCTCCGGAGTTCGCGTTGGTCGACCTCACCGGCACCGAACCGGTCGCGCTCTCCGCGTGCACCCACGAGGGGATCGGCACCATCACCTGCATCCGGGACCGGAGAGTCGAAACGCTCCACGGAACGACACGGGCGGGGGTGCTCCGTTTGTGAAGAGTGCCCCCCGTTCACTACCAGGTGCCACCACATCCCCCAGCGGCGACGTAGTCGGCGTGGCGGGAAATGTATAGGTTCCTCAGCACTCACCCAGGCCGGTCACCGGACCGTCCTGTGCGTAAGGGGGGGACGAACGTACGTGAACGTATCGACAACCTTCAGGAAGTGGCGCGCTCGCGGGCTCGCCATCACAACGACACTGGCCCTCGCCGCTGGAGTGGCGGCCCTGACTCCGTCCACCGCCCAGGCGGCGCCCAGCTTCGGCCGTGCCTACGTCTGGGCAAACTCGCCCAACGCCGCGCTGAATACGCCGTACACACCGTCGGCGGCCTACAGCCGGAACTCGACCGGGGGGACGAATACGGTCGTGCGCACCGGAACCGGCCAGTACACGGTCCGGATGCCCAACCTCGGCCGGGTCGGCGGTGTGGTACACGTGACCGCGTATGGCGCCAACGCGAACTCCTGCGGCGTCCACTACTGGGCCCCGGTCGGTGACCGACTGGATGCGCACGTCCGGTGCTTCACGCCGGGCGGAGTACGAGTCAACACCGCGTTCACCACGAGCTTCGTGAACACCACCAGCCTCGGCGGCCGGTTCGCCTACGTCTGGGCCAACCAGCCGACCACGGCTGCGTACACGCCGTCGACGAGCTACCAGTTCAACTCCGCCGGCGCGACCAACACCATCACCCGCTCCGGCGTGGGCCGGTACACGGTACGGATCCCATCGATCGGGTCCGCGGCCGGACAGGTGCAGGTGACCGCATACGGCGACGTCAGGGCCAGGTGCAAGGTCGTCAACTGGTACGTGTCGGGAACGGCCCAGATGGTCAACGTCCGCTGCTTCACCCTCGGCGGCGCACTCCAGGACAACCGGTACACGCTGACCTACGTGCGCGGCACCGGCATCCAGCGCATCACGCCGGCCGCCTACGCGTGGGCCAACCAGCCGACCGCGTCCGCGTACAATCCCGCGGCGTCCTACTCGTACAACTCCACGGGCGCGACGAACCGGATCTCTCGGGTCGGTGTCGGCACGTACCGCTTCTGGCCCTCCGGAATGCCGCTGAGCAACGGCAATGTGCAGGTGACCGCCTACGGCGCGGACTCCAGGCACTGCAAGGTGGACTACTGGACACCCAGCACGGGCGTGCAGGTCCGCTGCTACACGGCCGCGGGCGCACTGTCGGACACCTACTACGACGTGGCGTTCCAACGCTGACGGAAACCGGAGCAGGGTAGGGCTGTGAAAACGTGCGCCGCCGCGATGTCCGCTCGCGGCGGCGCACCGGCCGCCGCGAGGGCGTTGACACGCGGGCTTTCACCCGCGCCGTCGGCACACGACTCAAGCGTGATCCCGGGCCTCCGCGCCGCTGGTCCGCAGGTCGCTCCTCCTCTTCCACTCGGACAGCGCGCTCCTGCCGCATCTGCGCCACACCGAACAGGAGATCCGTGCACGCTGCGCCCCGCTGGTCATCAGCGTGTTCACCGGTGCCAAAGGGTCACCGGCCACCGTCTTGGCCAGCAGTACGGCGGCGGCCAGCGGCAGCAACACTGCCGCGAGGGCCGCGCCGGTGCCGGCGACGGACTGCATGTTCACACGTCGAGGCGCTTCGGAGGTCATGCTCCGCATCCCAGCACGCAGCGGCGCGGGGCCACATCGGGCAACGTACTCAGCACTCGTGCCCAGGTACTCACATCCGTCGGAACGCAGTCGACCACCCGTGGCCGGCCCGTCTCCTGCCACCCGCGTACGGGGTTTGACCCGCCACACGCGCGGGGAGCCCCATCAGCGTGGCCGCCGTAGGCTCCTCCTGAGCCGCAGCCGGGGCCGTCACGTGCCGTCTCGGATGGCATACCCGTCCCACAGCGGACCGCCGGCCAGGTCCAGAACGTCTGACACGACCGCGGCGAAGACCTTCGCGTCCCCGGTGATCGCCTGCGCGGCAGCTTCGGACAACGCGTGGTGCGTTGCGGGGTCGGCCGCAGCCGGCCGCCGCGACAACCACCGCCCATGCGAGGCGGGGCCGTCAGGAGACCGTGGGCGGCGGTGGCGTCCAGCGGTGGGTGCGGGGCACGGTGCCGGAGACGCCGTAGTCCTTCTTGAGCGCCTCGGGGATGGCGTAGTGCATGACGCGTCCGCGGGTGAGGGAGGACAGTTCGAGGATCGTGGTGAGGTGCCCGATGCGGTCCAGGGCCCAGGCGCTGAACGGGGAGCGGTCCTCGATCGTCTCCAGTACGCCGAGGAGGCGGGGCGCGGCCTTGACGACGGTGTCCCACGGCGTGCGGTGCACCCGGAGCCAGTCGGCGCAGGTGTCGCCGATGAGGTAGCGGATGAGGGCGGAGACGACCGGGTCGAAGAAGGTGCCGGGGACGACGTCCTCGTAGAGGTCGACGAGCTGCCGGGTCAGGTGTGCGCCCTCCTCGGAGGGCCCCATGTGCCGGATCATGTACAGGTCGAGGAACCGGCGGGCGTCGTCGAGCGTCTTGGGCACGGCGCTCTGGTCGACGCCGAGCATGGCGCCGACAACAAGCCAGGCGTAGTAGTACGCTTCGGCGCCCTCCGCCGACATGTGGATGCCGAGGCGGTGGAGGCTGTCCAGCACCAGCAGGGAGAAGAACATCTGCCCGCCGATCATGTCCTCCTGGCAGATCGGTGTTCCGAGCGCGTCGGCGTCCCACCGGTCCTCACGCCTGAGGTGGTGGCGGATGGAGGCGTGCAGGAGGCGGACCTTCTGGGCGGCGGGAATGAAGCGGCTGCCGGCCTCGAAGGCGTCGGGCTGCATGAGGTGGACGGTGAACTGGCCGGTCTCCGCCATGCGTTTGGAGGGGTAGTTCAGCCCGTGGGTCGTCGACAGGAGTTTCGCCACGTGCGGGACGACGTAGCAGGCGGGCATGGAGGCGAAGGACAGCGCGGTGGAGATGTGCACGTTGTTGTCGATGAAGAACAGCCGGGCCTTCTCCATCTCCGACCAGTCCACCCAGGACGGCGGGAAACGGGTGGCTTCCAGGTAGTCACGAGCGACGTCGGGCAGCCCGTCCGGCAGGGGAGCACCGGCGGCGGAGACGTAGCGCATCAAGGTGTTGAACGTGCCCACCTCCCCGCGTTCGAAGAGGGTGGCGACGGTGGCGTCGGCGAGTTCGTCACCGGCCTGTCGCAGGGCGTCCATCGATGCCTCGCTGTAGGTCATGGCAGGGCTCCTTCTGCACGGGGTCGCGCCGCCCCGTGCGGGCGTCAGGACTGTCGGACCGCCGCCGAATGGGCGAGTGCGGTGAGGGCGGCGGTGGCGTTCACCGGTACGTCCAGCTCGTGCAGGGCGGCGAGAGCCTCCTCGACCCGGGCGCTGATCATGGCCTCGATGCGGTCGGGTGCCTTGAGCCGGCGCATCAGCTCGCGGACCGCGTCCAGGGCCTCCCCGCCGGGGTTCTCTCCGTCGGCCCGGTCTCTGTCGGCCCCGTGCGCGTCGCCCCCGTGCTCGTCGGGCCCGTGCCCGTTCGGCCCGTTCCTGTCCGGCCCGTGCTTGTCCGGTCCGTTTTTGCCCGGGGCCCGGCCGCCGGGCTCCGGGCGGCCGTCCAGCAGCGTACGCAGCGACTCCCGGTCGGCGTCGCCGGCGAGGCGCCACGTCTCCGCCAGCAGGGCGGTGGGCCGCCGGCCCCGCAGATCGTCGGTGCCCGCCTTGCCGGTGCGTCCCGGGTCGCCGAACAGGCCGAGCAGGTCGTCCCGCAGTTGGAACGCCTCACCCAGCGGCAGCCCGTACGCGGAGTAGCCCTCGCGCAGCCGCGCTCCGGCCCCGGCCAGGGCGCCGCCGATCAGCAGGGGCTGCTCGACGGTGTACTTGGCGGTCTTGTACCGGATCACCTTCAGCGACGCCTCGGTGTCCGGGGCGGCTCCGGTGCGCAGGATCTCCAGGCACTCTCCCGCGATCAGCTCACGGGCCATCACCGACCACAAGGGACGGGCCCGGGCGAGGTACGCGGCGGGCAGCCCGCTGGTGGCGAACAGATGCCCGGCCAAGGCCATCAGCAGGTCCCCCAGCAGCATCGCCAGCGACCGCGCGGCGCCGTCGGCGTGCGGTCGGCCGCGTACGGCACCGCGCAGGGCGACATGGGCCGTGGGCCGCCCGCGCCGCAGCGGGCTGTCGTCGACGAGGTCGTCGTGTACGACCGCCGCGGCGTGCACCAGCTCCATCGAGGCCGCCGCCCGCACCAGGGCGTCGCTGTCCGGCTGTCCCACCGCACGCCAGCCCCAGTAACAGAACGCCGCCCGGAGCCGTTTGCCGTCCGCGACCGTCGCCTCGAGCTGCTCGGCCACCGGAGACAGCAGCGGGTCGATCGCCGTGAACCGGTCGGCCTCCAGGGCGACGAACCGGCGCAGTACCTCGTCGACGCGGGTCTTGAACGCGGTCGGCTCCCACCGGTCAGACGTCATCGGCGGCCTTCCGCGCCAGGGCCTGCCGGGCGAGGATCTCCAGGTGGGCCGGGGGTGCGGCCGCGTACCGGCTCATCACGAGGCGGCCACGCGCCACGAGCTCGTGTTCGGCCTGGGCCGCCAGCTCCATGGCGTCCGAGCGGCGCAGCAGTCCCCGCACGCCCCCCAGGGCGGTGCCCAGCGTGCTCGCCGCCAGGTCGGCCAGCCCGGCGACCAGCAGCAACGCCTGGCTGTCCAGGCCCCCGCCGTGCTCCGGTTTCCCAGTCATGTCCTCTTCCCCCCACGCACCGCACATCGGACGGCGTCTCACGCGCCGTCCTTCGAGCATCCCGATAGGCCGGGCCCGGGAGAGGAGGAACTCACGATCGAGTGATCACATCGCTCCGCCGTACGCATCGCCACCGGCGCGGTCCCGCGTCCGCCTGGCGCTCCGGCACGCCTCGTACGAAGAGAATCGAACAGGCGTATGATTCTGGCCATGGCCGGAACTGACTTCCCCGATGATCTGCGAGCTGCGCAGACCCGCCTCCACCAGGCGACCGCCGAGCTGGCCGCGTTGTGCCGGCGACTGCCGTGGAGCGTCGAACCGATGCCCGGGTGGCCGGGCATCGCACACCCGCACACCGGCGAGGTCACCGGCGGCCGCGAGGACAGCCCCGGCTGGACCGAGGGGGAGAAGGAAGCGGTCGCCCGGCTGCGAACCGAGTGCCTCGGCCTGTCCCTCCGCGTCAGCACCCATCCCTACTGGCGCAAGATCGACGATCAGCAGCGCGCGCCCGCCCGCTCGGCGCTGAAGCAGGTCACGCGGCAGACGGTGACGCCGCCGCACGGCGTCACCGAGGCCGCCTGACCGACGCCGACGACGTCCCTGGACTGGACCGTGTCCGACCCACTGCCACCCCCGTACCCGCCCGACGACGAGCGGCTCGCCGCCATCGAGGCGTACCTGACCGTGCAGCTCCTGCACGTCAGGCAGCAGCGCGCGGCCAGGGCCCGTCAGAGGGAGATCCAGGAGCGCACGGCTCCGCCCGCCCCGCCGCCGTACCGGATACAGCGCGGCCTGGACGCCACCCGGACACCGGTCAAGGTGCACGTCGGGACGTGCGCGCTGGCGGGCAGAGGGGCGACCGGCGCGTCGGAGGAATCGGCGCGGCGGGCACTGGCGGAGCAGGTGGACGCCTGCTCGGTGTGCCGCCCCGACACCGAGCTCGGCATGATCGAGGGCTAGGCATTCTCCCGGTCCCTCGCACCGGCGTGCGCTAGGTTGCCGGCCATGACCGAACTCGGACCCGTCGCCTGGCCACCTGCCCCGATAAGCACCGAACGGCTCGTACTCCGCCAGTCCGAAGCCCGGGACCGTGCGGCCTTCGTCGATCTGTTCGCATCGCCGGAGGTGGGCGCCCACATCGGTGGTTCTCGACCGCGCGACGAGCTCGAACGGGCGGTGCCCGAGGTGCCCGGGCGGCGCCCCGGCCTCTTCGTGACCGAGCTCGACGGTGCGATGATCGGCATGATCACGCTCGATCGGCGCGACGCCGGGCGTCCGGGTCGCGTCCGTCCGCACGGCGGGGAGGTCGAGCTCGGCTACCTGTTCCTGCCGGAGGCGTGGGGACGCGGGTACGCCGCCGAGGCGAGCGCGGCGGCACTCGACTGGTTCGCCGGCGCGCTTCCCGGCGAGCCGGTGGTGCTCTGCACCCGGACCGCCAACGACCGTGCGATGCGCCTCGCGGCACGACTGGGGTTCACCGAGGTGGAGCGGTTCGAGGAGTACGGCGCCGAGCAGTGGTTCGGCGTGTGGTCCTCGGTCACGCCGTCCCGCTGAGCGGCTGTCTTCCTCGGGGCGTCCGGCACCAGAACGGGAGTGGTGTCCTCGGCTTGCCGGGACGTGTCGGTGGCGCTGTGACGGCCCATCGGTTCGCGCTTCGGTTGCTTCCCCGTGCTGGCTGGTTCGTTTTCCGTGGTCGCCGGTTCAAATATCGCCCGGTCAATCATCGAATTTCGTTGAAAATTCCCTGATCGGGTGTCAGGTGTGCGCTGTCGGCGGCCGGATGGGCCGCATATCCGAGGGCGTCTGCGTATCTGCGTATGCAGATGACGAAAACGCGCCTAGCATAAAAGCATGGGAAATGACAGCACATACTACACAGTTAAGACGGGTGACACTCTGTACGCGATTGCCCGAACGTTCGGTACTACGGTCGAGCAGCTACAGGCGTGGAACAATATTCCGAACCCGGACATCATCAAGATCGGTCAAAAGCTGCTTGTCCGGCAGGAAGAGCCGCAGCCCGGCTCGGGTTACGTCCCCTTCCCCGGAGCTGGCTGGTTCAAGAATCAACCGAACAGCCCCATCATCGCCATGATGGGAGCTCGTCTCATCGAAGAGAGGTGCTCGGCATACGGTCCGGGCGGCCCGTCGTCCCAATGGAACCAACAGCACCGTGACTCCTACGCCAAGTGGCAGCGGAAGCTCGGGTACACGGGCGCGGACGCCGACGGCTGGCCCGGACCGACGTCGTGGAACAAACTCCGGGTTCCTTACCAGGTCTTCGCCTAGGCACGGAGAGGAAGCGGGAGGTCCGGCGACCACCCCTCGTACCGGAGAGGCCGGGACGGCCCGTTGTCCCCTGCCGGGGAGCAGGCACATCCCCGGAACCAGCTCGGAGGGCCGGGCACGGCAATCACCGGTGATGCAGGCGCGGCTCAAGTAGGGCGAGGCCGCGGCCGAGCGGTATCGCCGTGGCCGGGAGCTGCCGCCGGAGCTGCCGATCGGCACCGGCTTCCTGGTCTCGCCGCGCCTGCTGATAACCAACCACACCAACCACCACATCCTGCTTGACGCCGCGACCGCGCAGGAGTGCCTCGTCGACGTCTGGACGACTTCGCGCGGTCTGGACCGCCCGGCTCTGGACCGCCCGGCTTAGGACCGTGCGTCTCAGGGCCTTTCGGCCGGGATGCGAGTGGGGATGGTGGGGAGCACCACGTGCCGCGGAACCGAAGGCAGCACGCGGCCGGAGCTCGCGATCTCCAGCAGGTCCGGAAGCGCGTAGTCCTCGGCGGCGCCGAGATCGACCGTGTATCCGAGGTCCCCCAGGCTCGCCACCGTCAGCCGGCTCAGGGGGTTGTCGCGGCCCTCGATGGACGGGGACATCAGCTCGTTGTCGAACACGCGCTCACGCCAGTGGCCGCCCGCACTGCCGGATCCGCCCTCGTTGGCGACCGGCACCGGGGTGGGCCCCCTGTTCTTCAGCTTGCCGAACTCCTTCATGGCGCCGGGCCCGACGAAGGTGGGATCTGTACCCGGGAAGTTCTTGAGGAAGCCGAAATCCGTCCAGACGGTTCCAATACCGAGGACGTGACCCATCTCGTGCGTGATGACGTCGAGAAGGGTCTCCTCCTCTTCCATCTGGGCCAGGTCGGCACTGTCGAATCTCATGATCCCCTTCACGGGCAGCCCCGCACCGCTGGCCGCGTCCTCACTGCGGAACCGCGTGGGGCCTGCCTCCCCGAGGGTGTTGGGCACGTTGTTGACACCGTCGATCGGGACGCCCTCGGCGTCTATCAGGAGGTCGTCGATCACCACCTCACCGGAGAAGTCGTGAATGATCGCGGTTTCCAGGTCTCCCACGATGACGCGGGCCCAGCGGTCCGCGGCCTCGGAGAAGACGCTCTTCTGCCTGTTCGTCAGCCCCCGGATGAACCGCACCTCGATCTGGAACGGGGACGTGGTCTCGGCGAGCGCAGCGGCACGGCCACTGTCCGCAACGGCACGGTACGTTTCGAAGGCGTAATGGGTTTGCCTGCCCATGGCCACCACTCCCATGACGCGTAGTCGGATTTGTCCCCCCCCCAATAACCTTAGGCTCATTCTCGTGAGCAGGCCATGCCCTCAAATGCCGTTGAAAATTCTCGTTTTCCGGCCGCCGCCCGGGGGCTCGACGTTCCTGAGCGGACGATGCGGCTCGGCCTGGGGCACACGAACATGCAGTGGATTAGCGGCAGATGTAGCCTAAACATGGGAACGCATAATTTTCGTAGCGCGTTCGGGGTCACGGACCCATGGCGGGGGCAGCGTCCCTCGGAGCGGCTGCTCGTCTCGGCAAGGGCTCAGCCGTCGCCCGCAATCCTCGGAAGGCCACCACGAGACAGGAGTGCGTCATGGCCACCGACATCTGCACCCACACCAGTGCCCGCCCGACGATCAAGCGCGGCTCGTCGGGAGCGGGTGTGAAACAGGCACAGTGTTACCTCAACAGTTCACTGACGGGTGACGGGCTCGTCGTCGACGGAATCTTCGGACCGCTCACCGACGCGGCGACCCGGAGATTCCAGCAGTGCGCGACCATCACGGTCGACGGAGTCTGCGGCGCGCAGACCTGGTCTCATCTGGCGTTCTGGGCCAACAGTCCCGACTTCGTCTGCTGAGCGCCCTGAGCAGAGAACCGGCGATGGCGGACCCATGGCAGAAAGACCGAGGTTCCTCGACCGCCGGAGGCGCGGTACGCACGAGAAGGGTCTGTGGGAGCTCCGCGAGAGCCTGACCTCGCGCATCAGCGAACTCGAGGCGCTGCTCCGCGCAAGGACAGGGCAGGAGGAGTTCCCGGCGGAGGCGCGAGCACTGGCCGCCCAGGCGTTCGAGGAGCTGAAGGAAGCCAGGAGCACACTCCGCCACGACCACCGCCGGCGCCTCCCCGCCGCGCATCTGGCCGTAGCCCAGACGCGGTTCGACGTCGCGCACAACCTCATGCTGAGACTGTCCACGCTGGACGAGGTCACGGCCATGATGCCGGGGCTGGTGGCCTACATCCGCGAGCACCTCCCCGTCAGCGACGAACGGAGGGTGCAGGTCGAGGAGATCGCGCTGGCCATCCGCAGCGGCTCGGCGCTTCAAGAGGTACAGCGCGAAGTGGTCGTCGATTCGGTGGCCGTCGCACGCCAGTCCCATCTCCGGGAGAACCTCCGGGTCCGCAGCTTCACGTACGTCGTCTACGGCATGTCGGTCGCGCTGTCCGTCATCGTCGTCCTGGTGGGTGTCCTGGGCGCCGTGGCCCCGGACACGGTGCCCTTGTGCTTCCACCCCGAGAAGATCGGGGTCGTCTGCCCCACGGCGAGCGACATGTCCCAGCGGAGCCAGGCCGAGGGCGACGTCGATGACCTCTACGCAACGGTCGCCTCACCCTGGGACTACCCCGTCGTCGCATTCGTCGGGATCGTGGCGGCCGCCGTCGCCGCCGCCACCTCCCTGCGCCGGATCAGAGGCACGTCCACCCCCTACAACGTCCCCGTGGCACTCGCCCTGCTGAAGCTGCCGACCGGTGCGCTGACCGCCGTTCTCGGCCTGCTGCTCATGCGGGGTGAGTTCGTCCCCGGTCTGCAAGCCCTCGACTCGTCGGCCCAGATCATCGCCTGGGCCGTCATCTTCGGATACGCCCAGCAGTTGTTCACCAAACTCGTCGACAACCAGGCCCAGACCGTCCTGAACTCCGTGGGAGGGCCGCACAGCACCCCGGGCAAGCCCACGCGAGAACCACCGGCGCCCACCACCTGACGGGGCGGCGCGCCCCCCGGGTCCTCAAGGGGGCTGCCCGTCGCCGCCACCACCCGCCCGGGCGCACGCGGCGGGTGGGCCCGGGCTCGTTGTGGTGGGCTGGAACCCGGCCGGCGGATCCGGCCCGGTCAGGTCACCCACCACCATGTGCGGCCCGGCCGCGACACCTGAGCCGGGGCAGAAGGAGTACGTACGCCATGTCGATGATCACCGACCCGACGGCCCTGGACGGCCAGGCCCAGTCATCGCTGGAGGTCGATCTCGAGGACCTGGCCGCGCGGCAGGAGATGGCGCAGCTCCAGGAGATGACCGCGGCCGCGGAGCTCGAGGGCGGCGAGCAGGCCGTACAGCTCCAGGCCAGGGTCGCCCAGCTCGAGGCGCACGCCGCGCTCAGGGCCACGACCCAGCCGGTGAAACGCCTGGTACGCGGCCGCTACCGCAGTACCGGCACCGGAACCCAGATGGAACTGCGCGTCGACGTGGACGGCGTCCGGCCCACCATGCGCCTGAGCGGCGACTTCTTCCAGAACAGCGGAGCCACCTCGACCTATGCCGGGTCCTTCGTCGTCGAGGCCCCGGTCATCACCCAGTCACCCGGCACGGTGAAGCTGGAGGGCCAGGGCAGGTTCAGCTTCCCCATGAGCTCCCGGCACGTACGGGTGACCATTCCCCGGGGTATGGGCCTCCCGCCCCGGCCGGGCATCGCCACCGTGCAGTTCTCGGCAGGACCGGCCGTGGCGCCCGGCGCCACCTTCCTCTGCTCCTTCGTGTCACCGCACCTGCGCAGCGTGCAGCTCGAACAGGACTCCGTCGCCGGAACCGTCCCGTTCATCTCGTACGACACCGGCTCCCTGCCGCAGCCGCCCTCGAGCCCGCGGCGCACCCTCACCGTGCCGAAGGCGTACGAGGAGGCGGGCATCGAGATCCAGCTCGCGGGGACGCCCAACGTCATCGACTTTGACGCGGCCGGTGCGGACGCGAAGTGGGACGTCTCCGAGCTGCACAACGCGATGGTGAACCACTTCACGCTCTGGCGGGACGCCCCGCTCTGGCGGGTGTGGATGCTGATCGCCACCGAGTATGTGAGGGCCGACGTCCGGGGCATCATGTTCGACGGCGGTGGAGCGTTCCAGCGGCAGGGCGCCGCGGTCTTCCACAACGCGATCAAGGGAACGGATCCCGCCAGCCAGCGGGCTCAGCTACGCACCTACGTGCACGAACTGGGCCACGCCTTCAACCTGCTGCACTCCTGGGACAAGAACACGGCGACTCCTCCGCAACCCCTCGGTCCCAACGGGGGCCTGGGCGACCTCTCGTGGATGAACTACGCGCAGCGGTACCAGCCCCCGCCCCCGGCGCCGGGCGGCACCGCCGCCTACTGGGCGGCGTTCCCGTTCCAGTTCACCGACAACGAGCTGATCCACCTCAGGCACGGCTTCTACCGCGACGTGGCCATGGGTGGGAACCCGTTCCAGTTCGGCGCCGCCGAGATCGACGCCGATCTGTTCGGCGACCCGGTGGTGAACCACTCCGGCCTCGCCCTGGAGCTCCGCTCGCCCGGTGCCTTCCGGTACGGGCAGCCGGTGGTCGTCGAGCTCAAGCTGTCCACCACCGACCTGAACGGACGCTCCACGCACGGCCACCTCGACCCCGAGGAGGGCTTCGTCACCATCGCGATCCGTACTCCCTCCGGCGACACCAGGATCTACCGGCCACCGCTGACGCGGTGCGTGGACGATTCGGAGGTGGTGCGGCTCGACGCTGAGCGGCCCGCGCTCTACAAGAGCTCGTACATCGGATTCGGCAAGGAGGGCCTGTACTTCCAGCAGACCGGCCGGTACCAGCTCCGCGCGCAGTACGTCGCCTCGGACGGCTCCCGGGTCCTGTCGCCGGTGCACCACGTCACCGTCCGCGCGCCCCGCACCGACGAGGACGAGCACATGGCCGAGCTGCTGATGGGCGACGAGCAGGGCATGCTCTTCTACCTCCTCGGCTCCCACAGCGACACGCTCCGCCCGGGCCGTGACGCCATGGAGGAGGCGCTCGACCGCTACCCCGACCACCCCCTCGCCGTCTTCCCCCGGCTGGTCAAGGGCACGAACGCCTCCCGGGACTTCAAGTACCTCCCGGCCAACCGCAAGCCCTACGTCAAGGAGGCCGCCCCCGAGGAGAGCATCGACCAGTTGAACAAGGTCGTGGACGCCACCGTCGAGAACCGCGGTGTCGACAACCTCACCCTGGGCTGGGTGATGAAGCGCCGTGCCTTGATGGAGGTCAGGGCGGGCCGCGATGAGCAGGCACAGCGGACCGTGGACGACATGGTCACCATCCTCAACGGCAGGGTGCGCAACCCCGCCGTCCGTCGCGACATCGAGGCACAGGCCCGTCGCCTCCGGGACACGCTCTCCGGCGAGCACCGGTACGGGCCCTGAGCCCGGCCACGTCTCGCGGCGCGGAGCAGCCCGGCCCCCCGGTGCCCTCTCCGCCCGGACGGCGGACCGGCGGGGGCGGCGGGGGCGGCGGCCGTGCCGGGCGCCTGGGCGGGGACCGCGGTCTCGGCGGCCTGGGTCACGGCCTGGCCCGCCGTGGCGAGGAGCGTGACCGCGACCGCGGTGGCGAGGAGCGAGGAACGCACCATTTTGTGCTGGGACACCAAGGACTCCTGGAAGGGGAGGTGGGGGACATGGTGGACACGGCGCGGGGATGCTGCGTGGGGTGTGCCGGACGAGCGGTCGTGCGTGAACTGCCCTGCGCCACACGGCGTTTGACGGGGATTAACGCGCCGCGGTGTGAGCTGTAACATAGTAATGTGAAATTGCACTGACAAGACCTGTGCGCACACCAGTTCACGCCTTTCCCAGGGAGCCCCCGTGACCGAACCCCTCTCCCGCCTCAACACCGGGAGTCACGATCTGCCGGTATCCGCCGAGTTGTCCCGGTACATGGCCGGCAACTGGGCCCCGTCACCGCTGCCCGACTCCGAGCGCGTCGCCGCGTACGCCGTCACCCCGGCCCGCCGCGCCCGCCTGTCGGCACTCTTCCCCGGCGAGCGGCTG
>NZ_JBVIGF010000005.1:0-608589 GCF_055570965.1 Streptomyces sp. NPDC031064 | reverse complement strand
GGTTACATTCCGAACCCGGAAGCTAAGCCTTTCAGCGCCGATGGTACTGCAGGGGGGACCCTGTGGGAGAGTAGGACGCCGCCGAACAATTATTGTGGGAGAGCCCCGCACCTTATGGTGCGGGGCTTTTCTGCGTTCTAGGAAGGGCTCACCAGGCGGGCGTCGTACGCCAGGATGACCGCCTGGACGCGGTCGCGCGCGCCCGTCTTGGCGAGGATGCGGCTCACGTGCGTCTTCACCGTCGACTCGGCGAGATGGAGGCGCTCGGCGATTTCCGTGTTCGTCCAGCCCTGGCCGATGACCGTGAGGATCTCCCGTTCCCGGTCGGTGAGCCGGGCCAGGCGAGGGTCGGGGGTGACCGGGGCCGGAGCGCCGGGGGTGGGCGGGAGATGGTGGACGTAGGCGTCGAGGAGGCGGCGCGTGAGGGCGGGGGCCACGACCGCGTCGCCGCTCGCGACCGCGCGGATGCCCGAGAGGAGCTCGCCGGGCAGGGCGTCCTTGACGAGGAAGCCGCTTGCTCCGGCGCGGAGGCCCTCGTACGCGTACTCGTCGAGGTCGAAGGTCGTGAGGATCAGGACCCGGGTGCGGTCGCCCGTGGCGACGATGCGGCGGGTGGCGTCGATGCCGTCCATGCCCGGCATGCGGATGTCCATGAGGGCGACGTCCGGGTGGAGTTGGGCGGCCAGGCGTACCGCGTCAGTGCCGTTGCCGGCTTCGCCGACGATCGTCATGTCGTCCTGGCTCTCCAGCAACATGCGGAAGCCGAGGCGTTGCAGGGGTTGGTCGTCGACGATGAGCACGGTGGTCACTGGGGGCTGTCCTTCGGTATGTGCAGGTGGACGCGCCAGCCGCCGGGCGGCTGGGGCAGGGGGCCGGCGTGGAGGGTGCCGTTGTAGAGGGCGGTGCGTTCGCGCATGCCGGTGAGGCCGCGGCCTCGGCCGGTCGCGGGGCCGCCGTGGCCGCCGTGGCCGGTGTCGGTCACCGTGACGGTGACACCGTCCTCGTACACGAGGTCCACGGTGGCGGTGGCGGTCGGGCCGGCGTGCTTGAGGGTGTTGGTGAGGGCTTCCTGGATCACGCGGTACACGGTGAGCTGTTGCCCGGCCGGGAGGGCGTCCGGGGTGCCGTGGATGGCGAGGCGGACGGGGAGGCCGGCGGCCCGGACGCCGTTCACGAGGTGGTCCAGGTCGGTGAGGGTGGGCTGCGGGGAGCGGTCGGGGGCGGTGCCCGGAGGCTCGTCGCGGAGGACGTCCAGGAGGCGGCGCAGTTCCGTGAGGGCCTGACGGCTCGTCGTGGCGATGGCGCCGAGGGCCTGGGCGGCCCGCTCGGGGGACTTGGCCGCCGCGTAGGCGCCGCCGTCCGCGAGGCCGGTGATGACGGACAGGTTGTGGCCGATGATGTCGTGCATCTCCCGGGCGATACGGGTGCGTTCGGCGGCCGCGGCCAGCCTCGCCTGCTGGTCGCGTTCGATCTCCAGGCGGTGGGCGCGCTCCACCAGGGAGGCGGTGTACTCCTGGCGCGTACGGACGACGATGCCCAGCAGCGTGACGAGCGTGAAGGTCCACAGGGACGGCACGATCTGCTGGTCCCAACTGCCTTGCGGGTAGCGGATCGCCGCCAGCAGGTTGGGCCCCGTCACCAGGGCGGCGGCCCACCACAGCATCTTCGGCGGCAGCCGCAGCGCGATGTTGAAGACGACGATGTGGACGATGAGGCCGGCCTGGAGCATCGCGCCCGTCCAGCCACTGGCCAGGATGACCGGGGCCATGACCGCGAGGACGCGGACGGGGTGGCTGCGGCGCCACAGCAGGGGAACGGTGAAGCCGAGGCTCATGGTGAGGATGAGCCACTGCGGTACGTCGGTGTTCCGGGCGATGTTGCGCCATCCGCCGCCCGCGTCGACCAGCGCGGCCACCGTGAAGAACCCGGTCAGCAGCAGGTCCCAGACCGCCGGGTGGCGCCGGTCGACGTCCCGGACGCGCTGCACCGCGCCCTGGACGAGCGCGGTGAGCGGCTGCTGCGGCGTGGTCATGCGGTCATCCTCGTACGGGAAGTGCTCATACGTCCCGGCGTTTCAGCAGCAGCACGGCCGTGACCAGGGACGCGCCCGCCCAGAGGCACAGGGCGAGGAGCGCTTCGCCGGGGGCGGCCGCCCCGGGGAGCGGGGTGGCGGAGCCGAGGGCGCCGAACGCCTGGGTGGGGAAGTAGGCGATGGCGGTGTCGACGGCTTCGTACGGGAGCATCGCCAGGATCTCCGGGACGATCATCACGCCGCCGACGAAGGCGCCGATGCCGCCGGGGATGGAGCGCAGCGATGCGCCGAGGCCGAGGGCGATCAGGCTGATGAGGGTGAGCCCGGCGGAGTTGCCGGCGATCGCGCGGAGGACGCCCGGGTCGGTGAGGGAGGCCGCCTGGTCGGTGTCGGAGAGGAAGAGCTGGGCGGCGAGGAAGGTGGCCAGGGCGGTGGTGAGGCTGAGCGTGAACACCGTGGCCGCGAAGACCGCCGCCTTGGCCCACAGGACGGGCGAGCGGCGCGGTACCGCGGTGAGCGAGGCGCGGATCATGCCGGTCGCGTACTCGCCCGCGGTGACGAGGATGCCGAGGACCGCGAGGCAGATCTGGGACAGCATCGTGCCGTAGAGGGTGAGGACGACCGTGTCGATGTCGGAGTCGCCGCCGTCGGCCGTGTACGTCGCGCCCATGATGAGGCCGACGCCGAGGACCAGGACGCTCGCGGAGAGAGCGGTGATCCATGTCGAGCGCAGCGTCCACAGTTTGTGCCACTCGGAGCGCAGGACGCGGACCGGGGTCACCGCGTAGGTGTGGGTCGTCATGCCGCGGCTCCCGTGAATTCGACCGCGTCATGGGTGAGGTCCATGAAGGCCTGCTCCAGGGAGGCGGTCTGCGGCGTCAGTTCATGGAGGGGGATGGCGTGGGCGGCGGCCACGCCGCCGATGTGCGGGGCCTCCACGCCACGGATGTGGAGCGTGTCGGGGGCGTCGGAGGTCAGCTCCACCCCGGGTGACGCGGCGAGGAGGGCGCGCAGCTCGTCCGCCCGTGGCGTGACCACCTTGACGCTCGCCGCCCCCTTGTCCCGTACGAGGTCGGCGACCGTCGTATCGGCGAGGAGGCGGCCCCGGCCGATGACGATCAGGTGGTCGGCGGTGACGGCCATCTCGCTCATCAGGTGGGAGGAGACGAGGACCGTACGGCCTTCGGCGGCCAGCGACTTGAGGAGGGTGCGGATCCAGAGCACGCCGTCCGGGTCGAGGCCGTTGACCGGCTCGTCGAGGATGACGGTGGCCGGGTCGCCGAGGAGGGCGGACGCGATGCCCAGGCGTTGGCCCATGCCGAGGCTGAAGCCCTTGACGCGCTTGTGGGCCACGTCGGTCAGGCCGGTCATGGCGAGGACGCCGGTGACGCGGCCGCGCGGGATGCCGTGGGTGTGGGCCAGCGCCATCAGGTGGTTGAAGGCGGTGCGGCCGGGGTGGATGGAGCGGGCCTCCAGCAGCGCGCCGACCTGGGTGAGGGGCGCGGGGTGGGCGGCGTACGCGCGGCCGCCGATGGTGGCGCGGCCCCGGGTGGGGGCGTCCAGGCCGAGCAGCATGCGCATGGTGGTGGACTTTCCGGCGCCGTTGGGGCCGAGGAATCCGGTGACGGTGCCGGGGCGGACGGTGAAGGTCAGGTCCTGGACGACGGTTCGGCCGCCGTACCGCTTGGTGAGTTCGTGGGCGCGGATCATGCCGTCGACGCTACGGAGCGGGGCGCGGGCGGGCGTCCGACCGGGGACGGGAGGTGGGGGAGGGGCGTAGTACCGGGGTACGACGCGGAGGCGTGGCCTCACGGAATTGCGTTGACCGGCGTGAGGGTGGCACTGGACGATCTGGTCATGGAACACGTGATACGCCCCGTGCGCGCCGACGAGTGGCGCAAGGCCCGTGAGATCCGGCTCGCCGCCCTCCAGGACCCGGCCGCGCCCCTCGCCTTCCTCGACACGTACGAGGCGGCCGTCGCCCGGCCCGACGAGCACTGGCAGGAGCGGACCGCCGGGGCGGCGGAGGACAGCGAGAGCGCCCACCAGTTCGTCGCCGAGGCACCGGACGGGTCGTGGGACGGCACGGTGACCGTGCTCGTGGAGCGCCCGGGCGGGGAGATCCGGTTCGGTGAGGCGCCGGTGGTCGACCAGACGCACGTGGTCGGCGTGTACGTACGGCCCGGGGCGCGGGGCGCCGGGCTGGCCGACGCGCTGTTCCGGGCGGCCGTGGAGTGGTCCTGGTCGCTGCCCGGCGACCCCGTCCAGCGCGTACGGCTCTATGTGCACGAGCGGAACGGGCGGGCCGAGGCCTTCTACCGGAAGGCCGGTTTCGTGCCGACCGGGGAGAGCCTGCCCGTGGAGGGTGACGCCAGCGGGGCGCGCGAGGTGGAGTTCGAGGTACGGCGGCCCGTCACGGTGTGAGCGGCCGGTCCGGCCAGCGGGCGCGGCCCTGCTCGGCCGAGCGGAGCAGGACGTGGGCCGGCAGGCCCCGTTCGTGGCCGTCCGCCAGCAGCTCCGGGAGCCGGGGCAGCGGCGCCACGGCCGCGACGTCGTCGAGGACGAGCGTGAGTGGTGGGTCGAGCCGACCGTCGGATGACCGTGCGGCCATGCGGCGGCCGTGCTCGACCACGTCTGAGGCGAGCGCGGTCAGCAGGGGCATCGCGCCCGGGTGGGTCCTCGGGTCTTCGATCGGTTCACCCACCACATAAAGGGTGCCCCCTTCGGCGATGAATGATTCCAGCGCCAGCGAATCCGTTCGATTCGGTGTGCAGGCCTCGCGGATGTGGACCGAGGACAGCGACGACAGCGCCCGTACGGTCAACTCCTGGGCGACCTCGCGCCGTTCCGGGTACGCCGTGAGCGCCGATTCGAGCAGGCCCGCGTGGCTGTTGGTGGCCTTGGGGTGCGTACGGAGTATGCGTACCGGCTCGTGGGCGCCGTTGTTCTGCGCCCAGCGCTGGACCTGCTTGAAGGGGCGCCCGTCCACGGCCGCGGCGTGCAGCCAGCAGCGGAGCAGCGTTTCGGCGGTGTCGGCGACGGCGGCGTCCATCCGGGCCCGGGGGCGTACGGGCGCGAGGAGCGCGGCGGCCCGGGCGGCGGCCGTGGCGGTGTCCTCGCAGCCGTGCGTGGGGGACCAGTGCAGCCGGGCGGGCGTGTCGCACAGGTGGCCGGGGTCGTAGACGAGGACGGGGCCGAGCTTGGCGCGGGCGTCCTTGGTGTCGGCCCACACCGCCGGGTCGGACGTGACGACGAGGGCGGGGCCGTCGGCCTCCTCGATGGCCTGGCGGGCCACGGGGTGGCGGGCGGCGGCGTTGCCGTACAGGAGCCGGGGGACGGGGGCGGGTTCCGGGAGGGGCTGCGGCGCGGGAGCGGCGTCCGGACCGGGCGGGGCTGCGGGGACGGGCTGCGGCCCGGGAGTGGGGGCGGTTCCGGGCGTGGCATCCGGGCCGGGCGCGGGCTGTTGCTGTGGGGCCGGGTGCGGGTGTGCGTCCGGCTGTGAGTGCGGGGCCGGTTGGGGCGCCGTGGCGGCCGGCGCGGGCGCCTGGGCGGGGACCGGCGTACCGGCCTGGGCGTGGGCGTGGGCGTGGGCCTGACCCTGAGCCTGGCCCTGGGACGGCACCGGCGCCTGGACCGGCGCCTGCACCGGCCCCCTGAGCAGGCCCCGCCGTACCGCGCCCGTACCCGCGCCCGCGCCCCCGCCCGTACCCGTCGCCTGGGCCGCCCGTGCCTTCCCCGCCGCGCGCACCGCACGCCAGCGGGCCAGCGTGCCGAGCACGAAGACGGCCAGCACCACCAGCACCAGCAGCTCGCCGATGAACAGGCCCCAGAACAGCCCGTACCCCGACAACTGCCCAGCCGGTGTGGCCGGCCACGCCCCGGCCAGGTCGTGCGGCTCCGAGACCAGGCTCCGTATCGCCAGCGGCGCCTGAGAGAACGTCACCCCGTCCGGCCACGCCCCGTGCGCGAACAGCCCCGCCAGCCCGGTCGCCGTCCACACCAGCAGCGTCACGCCCAGCAGGAACCCCAGCAGTCCCACCAGCAGTCCGTCGGGGATGCCGCGCTCCGCACCACGTGCCTCGGTCCTGCGGTCCATGTCACGCCACCGTCGACTGAGAGGACTCGTTCATCTGCTGCTCGATGAGGGCCGCGCGCTGCTCCGCCTCCCATTCCGCGGCCTGGATGTCCTCCGGTACGTCCGGTGCCGACGACTCCGTCATCGCCCGGTCGGTGTAGACCAGCGGCCGTTCCGCCTCGGTGACGAGGTGTTTGACCACCTGCACATTGCCGTTGACGTCCCAGACCGCGATACCGGGCGTGAGCGTGGGGATGATCTCCACCGCCCAGCGCGGCAGGCCGAGCACCCGGCCCGTCGCCCGTGCCTCGTCGGCCTTCTGGGCGTAGATCGTCCGGGTGGAGGCCATCTTCAGGATCGCCGCCGCTTCCCGCGCGGCCGCCCCGTCCACGACGTCGGAGAGGTGGTGCACCACCGCCACGAACGACAGGCCGAGCCGTCGCCCGAACTTCAGCAGCCGCTGGAAGAGCTGCGCGACGAACGGGCTGTTGATGATGTGCCACGCCTCCTCCACCAGGAAGATGCGCTTCTTGCGGTCCGGCCGGATCCAGGTGTGCTCCAGCCACACGCCGACGATCGCCATCAGGATCGGCATCGCGATCGAGTTGCGGTCGATGTGGGAGAGGTCGAAGACGATCAGCGGGGCGTCCAGGTCGATGCCGACGGTCGTCGGGCCGTCGAACATGCCCCGCAGGTCACCGTCGACCAGCCGGTCCAGGACCAGGGCGACATCCAGGCCCCAGGCCCGTACGTCGTCTATGTCGACGTTCATCGCGGCCGCCGACTCCGCCTCCGGGTGGCGGAGCTGCTCGACGATGTCGGTGAGGACGGGCTGCCGGTCGGTGATGGTCTCGTTGACGTACGCGTGCGCGACCTTGAGCGCGAAGCCCGACCGCTCGTCCAGGCCGTGCCCCATGGCGACCTCGATGATCGTCCGGAGCAGCGCGAGCTGACCGGTGGTGGTGATCGCCGGGTCGAGCGGGTTGAGCCGGATGCCGTCGTCGAGGGCGGCCATGGGGTCGAGGCGGATGGGAGTTATCCCCAACTGCTGTGCGATCAGGTTCCACTCGCCCACCCCGTCCTCGCCCTGCGCGTCGAGGACGACGACCTGGCGGTCACGGAAGCGCAGTTGGCGCAGGACGTACGTCTTCTCCAGCGCCGACTTGCCGTTGCCGGACTCGCCGAGGACCAGCCAGTGGGGGGCCGGGAGCTGCTGCCCGTACAACTGGAAGGGGTCGTAGACGTACCCCTTGCCGCTGTACACCTCGCGCCCGATGATCACGCCGGAGTCGCCGAGACCGGGCGCGGCGGTCGGCAGGTAGACGGCCTGGGCCTGGCCGGTCGACGTACGGACGGGAAGCCGGGTCGTCTCGACCTTCCCGAAGAGGAAGGAGGTGAAGGCCTCGGTGAGGACTGACAGCGGGTCTCGCATCAGAATCAGGCGCCCCTATCGGCGGATGCCGGTCGCGAACGGCAACGTGTTCACAAAGGCCCGGTGGTGCTCGCGGTCGCACCACTCCAGCTTCAGATACGACTTGCCGGCCGAGGCCCTGATCGTCCGCTTGTCCCTGGCCAGGGCTTCGGGCGTACGAGACGACACAGTGATGTACCCGACGAGGTTCACTCCTGCCGCGCCGCTGGCGAGATCTTCACCCCGCTGGTCGAGCCTGCCGTGGGCGGCGATGTCCCGCGGGTCGACGGTGCGGTTCAGCTTGGCGGCCCGGCTGGCCTCCGCCTCGTCGTTGGTCTTCTCGGTCAGCATGCGCTCGATGGCGACCTCGGTGGGCTCCAGGTCCATGCAGACGGCGACCGTGCGGATGACGTCGGGGGTGTGGACGAGGAGGGGCGCGAGGAAGTTGACGCCGACGGGGGTCATCGGCCACTCCTTCACCCAGGCGGTGGCGTGGCACCAGGGCGCGCGGGTCGACGACTCCCTCGTCTTCGCCTGGAGGTACGTCGGCTCGACGGCGTCCAGCTCGGCGGGCCAAGCGTTTCGTTTCGTCATCGCCTGGATGTGGTCGATGGGGTGGTCCGGGTCGTACATGGAGTGCACGAGGGACGCGAGCCGGGACTGCCCGAGGGGCTGCCGGACCCGGATGTCCGCCTCGGCCAGCCGGGCGCAGATGTCGGTGAGCTCGCGGGCCATGACGACCGCGAGGCCGGCGTCCTTGTCGAGCTTGCGGCCGCCGGTGGCCTGGCGGGCGGCGCGGGCCATGGCGTGGGCCTCGGCGGCCAGTTCGCGGGTGTAGTGCATGCAGGCGACGAGGTACGCGCGGTGCTGCTCGCTGGAGGTCGACACCATGGACTGGAGCTGCTCGTAGGAGTCGCGGAGCCAGGCGGGGGCGTTCGGGTCGCCGCGCTGGGCGACGTCCTTGGCGTGGGCGTCGGGGTCGGCGGGGAGGGTGCGGGCGAGCATCTGGAGGCGGGTCACGAAGCCGTCGCCGTTGGCCACGTGCTTGAGGAGGGTGCCGAAACGGTCCACCAGGGCTTCCTGGTCCTCGCTGTCGCGCAGGCCGACGCCGGGCCCCTCGATTTCGATGGCGGCGGTGACGGTACGGCGGTCGGCGTGGAGGAGTACGGCGATCTCGTCGGGCCCGAAGGGCGCGGAGAGCCAACTGATGCGGCCGATCCCGGGCGGCGGGCCCACCTCGACCTCACGGCCGTCGAGCCTGGTGCCCGCCTCCATGGCGCTGGAGCGGTACGTGGTGCCCTGGCGCAGCGTGCGCTTGTAGGTGCGGTTGATCTCGAACCACTTGTAGAAGGTGCGGCCCTTGTACGGGACGTACACGGCGGCCAGCGCGAGCATGGGGAAGCCCATGAGCGTCACGATCCGCAGGGACAGGACGGGGACCAGCAGCCCGCTCATCATGCCGAGGAACGCGCCGGCGATGATCAGCGCGATCTCGCCGGTCTCGCGGTTCTTGCCGACGATCGCGTTCGGCCGGGCCCGGCCGATGAGATACGTGCGGCGGGGCGTGATCGGGTGGGACTGGGTCGTCAACGCCCTCCACCTCCTGTGTTTCCTGTGCTGCTGCCTGTGCCTGTGTTGCTCTTACGGTGGGTGTGCGGCGTGCCGCTCGTACCCGGGCTGCGGGGCGGGGGTGCGGCGGAGGGGACGGATCCGCCGCCGGCCCCGCCACCGGTGCCGCCGCCGGACGGCTGGTTGCGGGAGCTGTGGGCCGCGACGCCGCCGGAGACGGCGTTCGCGGGCTGGGCGCTGCCGCCGCCCCTCTGGTGGCCGCGGCTGCTGTGGGTCTTGATGCCCTGCGAGACGAGCGCGGCCGGGGACGAGATGACGGCTGCGGCCTGGGCGCCGTCGGTGGCCTGCTTGCGGTTCGTACGGGCGGAGGCGATCTCGTCGCCGAAGCCGGGGACGAAGCGGTAGATCATCGCGGAGGCGAAGATGGCCAGCAGGATGATCGCGAGGCCGGACACGACGGCCGAGAAGGCGTCCGGCCCCTCCTCGGAGGACAGCGCCCCGGCGAGGCCGAGGACGATGACGATGACCGGCTTCACCAGGATCACCGCGATCATGATCCCGGCCCAGCGGCGGACGTGGCCCCACATGTTCTTGTCGACCAGCCCGGCGTACACGACGGTGCCGAGCAGCGCGCCGACGTAGAGCAGGGCGGCCCGGATGACGAGCTCCAGCCACAGGATGCCGGCGGCGAGGATCGACACGAGCGACACGACGATCAGCATGATCGGCCCGCCGCCGATGCCCTCGCCCTTCTTGAGCGCCTCGGCGAACGTCCCGAAGAACGCGTCCGTCTGCCCGCCGCCGCCGCTGGCGATCACCTCGGTGACGCCGTCGGTCGCGGAGACGACGGTGTAGAGGACGAGCGGAGTGAACGCGGACGCGAGCACGGTGAGCCACAGGAACCCGATGGCCTCGGAGATCGCCGTCGCCAGCGGCACGCCCCGGATGGCCCGCTTGGCGACGGCCAGCAGCCACAGGACGAGGGTCAGGATGGTGGAGGCGGCGAAGACGACGGCGTACTGCTTGAGGAACGTGGGGTTGGTGAAGTCCACCTCGGCGGTGCTCTTCACGGCCTCGCTGAGCTTGGTCACGATCCACGCGGCGGCGTCGGCGCAGCCGCGGGCGAGGGAAGCGAGCGGGTCGAGGGCGGTGGTGGGGTCGGCGGGGGTGGAGCGTCCACCCCCGCCGCCGTTGGCGGCCTTCTCGCCGTCTTCGCAGTAGTCCCTCGCGAGACCGACCACCAGGTCGCACGGGTTGTTGCTGCCACTGGGGGACGGCGAGGGCGCGGCGGGCGTGGGCGTGGGCGCCGCGGCGGCGCGTGCCGCGAAGAGCAGGAGCGCCGTCTGTACGGCCGCGAGTGCCGCGACGGCGGAGCGGGTGCGACGGCTACCGTGCATAGGTGAAGCCTCCGTAACCGGCGACGGCACCGGCGATCTCGTCTGCGGTGGAGGCCCGATTGTCGCCGTTCACCGGCGTCGGCCCCTCCTTCTGGCTCGATGACTCGATCTTCCAGTCGTTGCCGGTCCACTTGAGCTTCTCGGTGATCGTGAACCACGTCTCCGTCACGGGCTTCGTGGAGCCCTCGCCCGCGAGCCCCACGAGGCCGGTGCACCAGACCTCGACGGTCGCCGCGTCCCCGCTTGCCGCGATCACCTTGGTGCCGACGGGAACTGTGCGGGAGACGAAGGTGAGCCCCTGGGGCGCGGAGCCGTCTTCGTTGAGGCCCACGTTCTTGAGGAACGCGCCCGAGTACGCCGTGTCCAGCCTGCTCAGTAGGCCGTCGACAACGGCGGGATCGTGCACGGCACGCACGATGGCGTGCCGTGTGTCCTGCCTGAACATCCCGTCAGACCCCAGCGCCACCGCGTAATTCGCCGCCGCGCTCTGCGCCCCCTGCTCGTCCCGCGCGTACCCCGACGGGATCGTGCCGTTCTTGCCCGTCACCGGCTTGACGCCCGTCGCGGCTGTCGGGGCGGCGGCTTCGCGGCCCGAGGGCGCGTCCGAGGAGGAGTCGTCGCCGCTTCGGTTCGCGAAGGCGATGGCGGCGATCAGCAGCACCACCACGCCCACCACCGTGATCAGCGAGCGCGAGTTGCGGGCCGGGCGGCGGGCGCCGCCGTAGACGCCGCCGTAGACGTCGCCGGCGCCGCTGTCGGGCAGGCGGGTACGGGTCTGGCCCGTACCGCCGCCTCCCGTGCTGCTGGCGCCGTCGTGCTCGTCGCCGAGGCTCATGACGGGTACGCCCCCTCAACCGGTTGCTGATCTGTATGGTGACTGGACATCAGGTGACGCGCCTCAAGGGGAGCCGGGGGTGGAGCGCTGACGGAGGGTTAGACGGCCATCCCGTACACGATGGTGAACAGCGTGCCCAGTGAACCGATGATGAAGACACCGGTCAGCCCGGCCACGATCAGCCCCTTGCCCTGTTCGGCACTGAACGTGTCCCGGAGGGCGGTGGCGCCGATGCGCTGTTTGGCCGCTCCCCAGATCGCGATGCCGAGGCACAGCAGGATGGCCACGGCCATCACCACCTCGATCATCACGCGGGCCTCGTTCCCCAGGCTCCCGAAGGGCCCCCAGTTGGGGGCGATTCCGCCAATGATGGTGGTGATGTCGCCTTTTTCGGCCGCCAGGTACATGTAACTCACCGCCCCTGTTGGGTAGTTCGACACCCCTGCCCCATGGCACGGGTCACCGCACTATCTTCGCTGATGAAACCGCCCATGTGCGCCGACTTGGCTGGTCTCTTTACCCGATCCCCGCACCTTTGACCGGTCCGGGCGCCCTGACCTGCGCAGGCGGCGAATCGGGTGTATGCGAGTGCGCGCATCGTCACTCTGTGTATCACGGAGGGTGACTCCGGGCAATGACTGTCGTTGGTGCACTCTTGGGGCGGAACGGACAGAGGAACGGGCCGAGGAACGGACTCCCCGTCAGCGGTACGTGGCGACCAGCCGCGCGAGCTGGCGGCCCGCCTGGAGCAGGGGCTCCTCGCTGCGGGTGACCTGGGCCGTCACCTCGGCGCCCTCCAGGGCGCTGATCACCGTGCCGGCCAGTTCGCGGGCGTCGGCGGCGGCGAGGCCGGCGGCCAGCAGCTTGGCGGCGACCAGGTCCTGCCAGTTCCGCAGCGCGGCGGCGCACGCGCGCTGGATCTCGGAGTCGGTGCCCAGTGTCTCCAGGGCGGTGGCCGTGACGGGGCAGCCGTCCACCCAGCCCGACTCGCGCAGTGCCGTGGCGAGCAGGCGGGCGCAGGCGTCGACGGCCGTGGCGGGGTCGTCCTCGCCGTCCAGGGCCTCGCGCAGCAGCGCCGCGAACTCCTCGTCGCCGTGCTGGATCGCGGCGACCGCCACGGCCTCCTTCCCGCCGGGGAAGAAGTGGTAGACGGAGCCGAGTGTGGCGTCCGCCTCCTTGGCGATCTGCTTGATGCCCGTGCCGACGTATCCCTGCCGCTGTACGAGGCGGGCGGCGGTGACGACGATCCGGTCGCGGGTGCCGAGGGCGCTGGTCTGCATGGGGCCGATCCTACCGAGCCATTGAGTAGAGCGTTCGTTCTAGAGCTGTGCTACGGTCGGGTCCGTGCTCTGGATAGAGCGTTCGTTCTAGTCCATCGGGAGACCCCATGCCCAGCAACGCCCCCGCGCCCGTCACCGTCATCGGCCTCGGCCCCATGGGCCACGCCATGGCGAGCACCTACCTCGACCGCGGCCACCGCGTCACCGTCCACAACCGCACGGCCTCCCGCGCCGACGCCCTCGTCGCGCGCGGCGCCCACCGCGCCGCGACCGTCGAAGAGGCCCTGACGGCGGCCGAACTGGTGGTGCTGAGCCTCACCGACTACGACGCGATGTACGCCGTGCTGGGCGACGCCGACCCCGCCGCCCTCTCCGGCCGCGTCCTGGTCAACCTCAGCTCCGACACCCCCGACAAGGCGCGCGCCGCGGCCGCCTGGGCCGCCGAGCGGGGCGCCACGCAGCTCACCGGCGGGGTGCTCACGCCGCCCTCCGGGATCGGCGACCCCGCCACCACGTCCACCTTCTACAGCGGCCCCCGCGACGCCTTCGACGCCCACCGCGCCACCCTGGAGGTCCTGACCGGTGCCGATTACCGGGGCGAGGACCCTGGCCTGGCCGCGCTGCTCTACCAGCTCAACATGACGATGTTCTGGACCGCCCTGACGAGCTATTGGCAGGCCGTCGCCATGGCCGGCGCCCACGGGCTGAAGGCCGCCGACGTCCTGCCCTTCGCGGTCGACGCGCTGAACCTGACGCAGTTCCTGGAGTTCTACACACCCCGCGTCGACGCAGGCGACCACAGCGGCGACGTCGACCGGCTCGCCATGGGCGTGGCCAGCGTCGAGCACGTCCTGCACACCGCGCGCGACTCGGGCGTCGACACCGCGCTGCCCGCCGCCGTGCTCGACGTCTTCCGGCGCGGCGTCGCGGCCGGGCACGGCGCGGACAGCGCCTCCAGTCTGGTCGAGGTGCTGAAGAAGCCTGCCGCGTAAGGAGTTTGGCCCTACGTTGGTGGCGTGACCGACATCGAATCGAGGATCGACACCAGCCGGCCCCACACGGCCCGCATCTGGAACTACTGGACCGGCGGCAAGGACAACTATCCCGTCGACCGGGAGGCCGGCGACCGGATCAAGCAGCTCCACCCCGGGATCGGCGAGTACGCCCGCGCCGACCGGCTCTTCCTGGGGCGGGCCGTGCGGCACCTGGCGGCGGAGGAGGGCATCCGCCAGTTCCTGGACATCGGCACCGGACTGCCCAGCGCCGACAACACCCACGAGGTCGCCCAGCGCGTCGCCCCGGACGCCCGCGTCGTGTACGTCGACAACGACCCGCTCGTCCTCGCCCACGCCCGCGCGCTCCTGGTCGGCACCCCCGAGGGCCGCACCGACTACCTGGACGCCGACCTCCGTGACGTCGACACCATCCTGGAGGCGGCCGCCAAGACCCTCGACCTGGACCGGCCGGTCGCGCTGATGCTGCTCGGCGTCGTCATCTTCATCGAGGACGACGCCGAGTCGTACGCCGTCGTCCGCCGTCTCATGGACGCCCTCGCGCCCGGCAGCCACCTCGTGCTCTCCCACACCGTCGTCCACCCCTCGATGCCGGAGGTCGACGCGGCGGTCGCCTTCTGGAACGAGCACGGCACCCCCAGGCTCACCCAGCGCACCCCGGAGGCCATCACCCGCTACTTCGACGGCCTGGAGCTCCTCGAACCCGGCGTCGTCTCCTGCTCCCGGTGGCGCCCCGAGACCCCGGCGGCCGAGGTCGCCATGTACGCGGGTGTCGGACGCAAGCCGTAGCGGCCGGATCAGCCCCTGACCGGGGCACCCGCCACTTACACTGTCGCTCGGTGGACTGCCATGTCGTTTAGGGGTGGTTGACGGTGCGTAAGGCGTGGCTGGTCGCCGGGGTGTCCGTAGGGGCGTGCCTGAGCTTCGTCGCGCTGCTCGTCGTCGGCACGTACTCCGCCGCCGCCGGGCTGCTCGGCGGGGCCGGGGGCGCCGTACGCGGGGTGGTCGGGCTGGCGAAGGGGGCCGTGCCGGCGGCGTACCAGCCGCTCGTGCAGAAGTGGGGCAATCTGTGCCCGGCCATCAACCCCGCGCTGCTCGCCGCGCAGCTCTACCAGGAGAGCGGGTGGAATCCCAGGGCGGTGAGCCCCGCCGACGCGCGCGGCATCGCGCAGTTCATCCCCGGGACGTGGGCGACGCACGGCATCGACGGAGACAAGGACGGCGACCGGGACATCTGGGACCCGGCGGACGCCATTCCGTCGGCCGCCTCGTACGACTGCGAGTTGGCCGGGTACGTGAAGAACGTGCCCGGCGACCGGACGAACAACATGCTCGCCGCCTACAACGCCGGTGCGTACCGGGTGATAAAGGCCGGCGGGGTGCCCGGGATCAGCGAGACGCAGAACTACGTCCGGATCATCCGCACCCTGGAGAAGAGCTTCGCGCGGCCCGTCGGCCGGGTCGAGCCCTCGCGGCAGGCGGCCGGGGCGATCTACTTCGCGCAGAAGAAGCTCGGCACGCCCTATCTGTGGGGCGGGAACGGGACGCCGGAGCAGCAGGGGCGGTTCGACTGCTCGGGGCTGACGCAGGCCGCGTACCGGACCGTGGGCATCGAGCTGCCGCGCGTGGCCAACGACCAGTACAACGCCGGTCCGCACCCGTCGCGGGACGAGCTGCTGCCGGGGGATCTCGTTTTCTTCTCGGATGACTTGAACAATTCGCGTGCCATCCGTCACGTGGGGCTGTACGTCGGTGGCGGATACATGATCAACGCCCCGTACACCGGGGCCGTCATCCGTTTCGACAAGATCGATACGCCGGACTACTTCGGGGCCACGCGCGTCACCGAGGATGGCGCGAAAGCGCTCCCCACGGCCCGGCCCTGAGCTGCGCGTACGCATCACTCTTCGATAACGTCATGGTGATCGTTCCGTGGAGAGTGGAACGTACCCCTCCTGTGGGTCGTTCCCTGGACTGACGATGACGACACCGACGGACGACGACACCAGACGACGACACTGACCGGGTGACACAAGGCAAGGGGCCGCAGCAGATGGCTGGACTCGCATCGGATGGTTCGAACCCCGATGTCGGCCTGCTCTACGACATCAACGGCCTGGCGAAGGACGCCCCTTCGTGGCTCGACCGTGTCATGGAGTTCACCGGCGAGTACGGGATCATGCTCGCGATGGTGCTGGTCGTGCTCTGGTGCTGGTGGAGCGTGCGCCGGCGCGGCACGGCCGAGGACTCGGTGGCGGCCGTCGCGGGGCTGGTGTGGGCGCCGCTGGCCGCCGGAATCGCCCTCCTGGTCAACATCCCGATCCGTGGCTTCGTGGAGCGGCCCCGGCCGTTCAACGACCACGAGGGCCTGGAAGTGCTGGTGCAGGGCAAGACGGACTTCTCGTTCGTGTCCGACCACGCCACCATGGCGATGGCCATCGGCGTCGGGGTCTTCGTCGCCAACCGCCGCTTCGGCCTCGCCGCGATCGGCCTCGCCCTCGTCGAGGGCTTCTGCCGCGTCTACATGGGCGTGCACTACCCGACGGACGTCGTCGGCGGCTTCGCCCTCGGTACGGCGGTGGCGCTGCTCCTCGCCCCGGTCGCGCTCGCGCTCCTGACGCCGCTGGTGTCGGCGGTGGCCCGCTCCGGCCGGGCCGGCCGGCTCGTACGGTCGCGGAAGGCGCCCGTGCGGGAGCGGCACGAGACGCTGGACATCCCCGAGTCCCAGCTCGGCTCCGGCTCCGCGTCCGGCTCGGACGAGAACGACCTGGCCGCCTAGGGCCTCACCGGCGGCTGCGCCATGTGCGCGGCCGCGTCCAGCCGTGCCCGGTCCCGCGAGCGTCTCGCGGGCCCCGCCCAGCCGCAGGAGCAGCGGGCGACGGCGAACGAACCCCGCTCGGTGGTCGTGGCGTTGTGGATGTTTCCGGCGTTGTCTCCGGCGTTGCTTCCGACGTCCGGGACGGCGGGCGTCTGGTCATGCGCGTGCACAGCTCCACGGTACCGGCGTGACGGTGCGCCCGTGCGGTCGTTATTCGAGGCGAGTGGGGGTCTCGGGCAGCCAGCGGCACAGTGTTGGGGGTTGGCAGGCGATGGTGGTGCAGCAGCATTGGCGCAGGAGCGGCGCGTTCGCCGTTGCGGCCGCCGTGGTGGGCGCGATGGTCACCGGATGTTCCGCGGCGGCCGACGCCTCGCCCGGTGTGGACCCGGGCGACGCGGTACGCGGGGCTCCCGACGCGCTGACGCGGGCGGGCACGTCCAAGGCGCGGACGTCCATGGAGATGGCGACCGGCGGGACGCGGGTCACCATCCGGGGCGAGGGCGCGTACGACTTCGTCAAGCGGCACGGGCAGCTCAAGGTCGTCCTGCCCGAGGACCCGTCCGGGGCGGACGGGCACCGTCCGATCACCGAGCTCCTCGCGCCCGGCGCGCTCTACATGAAGAACCGGGGCGCCGGCGTCCCCGCCGACAAGTGGGTCCGCGTCGACACCACCACCCTGGAGGACGGCAACCTCGTCACGGGCGGGGCCACCGATCCGGCTGCCGCCGCCGAGCTGCTGCGCGGCGCGCAGGAGGTGACGTACGTGGGCGAGGAGGAGCTCGCGGGCGTGCCGGTCGTCCACTACCGGGGGGTCAGCGACCTGGGGCGGGCCGCGCGGGCCGCGTCACCGCAGGTGCGCGGGGCGCTGGCGGCGGCGGCGAAAGGGTTCGCCAAGGACGCGGTTCCGTTCGACGCGTACCTGGACCGGGAGGGGCGGCTGCGCAAGGTGCGCCACCAGTTCAGCTTCGCCAACCAGGGGCGTACGGTCGCGGTCGCGTCGACGACGCTGCTGTACGGGTTCGGCGTCCCCGTCGTCGTACAACTGCCGCCGCGTAAGGACATCTACGCGGGGAAGGTCAAGGCCTGACCATCGCGAGAATGGTCCGGACGTGCCATGCGCGGTGCGTGCAGCGCTCCCTACGCTAGGAAGCCGACACCGGCAGGAAGAGGTGATGCGCGTGGCCCCGCCCACTCCGACGACAGTCCAGGACCACGTGGCCCTCGCCGAGATCGAGCTGTGCGGTGAGTTGATGATCGCGGCGTCCGCCGCGGACGGGGAGCGGCTCAGCGCGGACCTCATCGACGAGGTGCTGAAGGTCATACCCGAGGGGCGCGGCGGGTCTGCCGCGCCCCGGTGAGCAGCCGAGGGGACGGTCAGGTCCGCATCATGCGGGCGATCGCCTTCGTCGCCTCCTCGACCTTCGCGTCGATCTCGTCACCGCCCTTGACGGCGGCGTCGGCGACGCAGTGGCGGAGGTGCTCCTCCAGGAGCTGGAGGGCGAAGGACTGCAGGGCCTTCGTGGACGCGGAGACCTGCGTGAGTATGTCGATGCAGTAGACGTCCTCGTCGACCATGCGCTGAAGGCCCCGGATCTGGCCCTCGATGCGGCGCAGGCGCTTGAGGTGCTCGCTCTTCTGCTTGTGGTACCCGTGCACGCCGTGGTCGTGGTCCATGCCCTGGTCCACGTCCTGCCCTTCGACCGGAAGGCCGGCCGCCTCGGTGGTCGTCATCGCGTCCTCCCGTTGTCACGTAAGGGGCATGTATACCCCTCGTGGGTATATGGTACCGATCCTTGGCCGAAGGTGGCGGGGCCCGGTTCTGTTCACTGTGCCTGATGGGCGACACTGAATGACGCCGGTTAGCCGTGGCCGGATGATGCGCCTAGCATCAGCCTGACCGAAACCCATGCACCTAGAGGACCCCACGTGCGATTTCGTCTGACCCCCAGGGAGACGAGCTTCTACGACATGTTCTCCGCGTCCGCGGACAACATCGTCACGGGCTCCAAGCTCCTGATGGAACTGCTCGGAGCGGAACCCTCCGCCCGGGCCGAGATCGCGGAGCGGATGCGGGCAGCGGAGCACGCGGGCGACGACGCGACCCACGCGATCTTCCACCAGCTCAACTCCTCCTTCATCACGCCGTTCGACCGCGAGGACATCTACTCCCTCGCGTCGTCGCTCGACGACATCATGGACTTCATGGAGGAGGCCGTCGACCTCGTCGTCCTCTACAACGTGGAGGAGCTGCCGAAGGGCGTGGAGCAGCAGATCGAGGTGCTGGCGCGGGCGGCCGAGCTGACCGCCGAGGCCATGCCCCACCTGCGCACGATGGACAACCTCACCGAGTACTGGATCGAGGTCAACCGGCTGGAGAACCAGGCGGACCAGATCCACCGCAAGCTGCTCGCCCACCTCTTCAACGGCAAGTACGACGCCATCGAGGTGCTCAAGCTGAAGCAGATCGTGGACGTGCTGGAAGAGGCCGCCGACGCGTTCGAGCACGTGGCCAACACGGTGGAGACCATCGCGGTCAAGGAGTCCTGAGCTTCGTGGACACCTTCGCACTGGTCGTGACCATCGGTGTCGCGCTCGGCTTCACGTATACGAACGGCTTCCACGACTCGGCGAACGCCATCGCCACGTCCGTCTCCACCAGGGCGCTGACCCCGCGCGCGGCGCTCGCCATGGCGGCGGTGATGAACCTCGCCGGTGCCTTCCTGGGCAGCGGCGTCGCCAAGACCGTCAGCGAGGGCCTGATCGCCACGCCCGAGGGCCAGCGCGGCATGGGCATTCTCTTCGCGGCCCTGGTCGGCGCGATCGTCTGGAACCTGATCACCTGGTACTTCGGCCTGCCCTCGTCGTCCTCGCACGCGCTGTTCGGCGGCATGGTGGGCGCGGCGCTGGCGGGCGGTACCCAGGTCATCTGGTCGGGCGTCGTCGACAAGATCGTCATCCCGATGTTCGTGTCGCCGGTGGTCGGCCTGGTGGTCGGCTACCTGGTGATGTGCGGGATCATGTGGATCTTCCGCAAGGCGAACCCGCACAAGGCCAAGCGGGGCTTCCGTATCGCGCAGACGGTCTCGGCGGCCGGCATGGCGCTCGGCCACGGTCTCCAGGACGCCCAGAAGACCATGGGCATCGTGGTGATGGCCCTGGTCATCGCCGACGTCGAGCAGGCCGGAGACCCGATCCCGGTGTGGGTGAAGGTCGCCTGCGCGGTGATGCTGTCGCTGGGTACGTACGCGGGCGGCTGGCGCATCATGCGGACGCTGGGCCGCAAGATCATCGAACTGGACCCGCCGCAGGGGTTCGCCGCGGAGACCACGGGGGCGTCGATCATGTTCGGCTCGGCGTTCCTGTTCCACGCGCCGATCTCGACGACGCACGTCATCACGTCCGCGATCATGGGCGTCGGCGCGACGAAGCGGGTGAACGCGGTGCGGTGGGGCGTCGCGAAGAACATCATCCTCGGGTGGTTCATCACGATGCCGGCGGCGGCGCTCGTCGCGGCGGCGAGCTTCTTCGTGGTGCGGTTGTTCTTCGGGTAGACGGGGGCGCTGCGCGGGGCTGTTGTGCTGGGGGTCCGGGGGTTATCCCCCGGGGGATGCAGTATCACGATGCCGGCGGCGGCGCTGGTCGCGGCGGCGAGTTTCTTCGTGGTGCGGTTGTTCTTCGGGTGACGGGTTCGCTGCGCGGGGCCTTTCCGCACCCCTCCCCCTACGCCCTGGCGGGCGTGGGGGGACGTCCACTTTCCGGACTGGGGCTCTGCCTCCGGGCCCCCGCGCCCGAAGTGCCCCGCGGCAGGTAAACGGATGGGCCCGCCCCCTGGGAGAAGGGGCGGGCCCTTTGCCTTGCGGTGGCACCGCCATGCAGCACCGCAAGGAGTTCCGGAAGGTGCTTATCCGAAGCGGCCCGAGATGTAGTCCTCGGTCGCCTGGACCGACGGGTTGGAGAAGATGCGCTCCGTGTCGTCGATCTCGATCAGCTTGCCCGGCTGGCCGACGGCCGCCAGGTTGAAGAAGGCCGTGCGGTCGGAGACGCGGGCGGCCTGCTGCATGTTGTGGGTGACGATGACGATCGTGAACCGTTCCTTCAGCTCGCTGATCAGGTCCTCGATGGCGAGCGTGGAGATCGGGTCGAGCGCCGAGCAGGGCTCGTCCATCAGCAGGACGTCCGGCTCGACCGCGATCGCGCGGGCGATGCACAGCCGCTGCTGCTGACCGCCGGAGAGGCCGGAGCCGGGCTTGTTCAGCCGGTCCTTGACCTCGTTCCAGAGGTTGGCGCCCTTGAGGGAGCGCTCGACGACCTCGGCGAGCTCGGCCTTCTTGTACTTGCCGTTCAGGCGCAGACCCGCCGCCACGTTGTCGAAGATCGACATCGTCGGGAAGGGGTTCGGGCGCTGGAAGACCATGCCGACCGTGCGGCGCACGGCGACGGGGTCGACGTCCTTGCCGTACAGGTTCTCGTCGTCCAGCATCACCTTGCCCTCGACGCGGCCACCCGGGGTGACCTCGTGCATGCGGTTCAGGGTGCGCAGGAAGGTGGACTTGCCGCAGCCGGACGGGCCGATGAAGGCCGTCACGGAGCGGGGCTCGACGGTCATGGAGATGTCGTCGATCGCCTTGTGGGAGCCGTAGTAGGCGGTGAGGCCGCTGACGTCGATTCGCTTGGCCATTTCAATCACTTCCAGGTGGCCTTAGCGGCCGGTCTTCGGGGCCTTCCAGCGGGCGATGCCGCGGGCCACCAGGTTGAGGAGCATGACGAAGGCGATCAGGACGAGGGCGGCGGCCCAGGCGCGGTCGTACGACGCCTCACTGCCGACCTTGTACTGCTCCCAGATGTAGAAGGGGAGCGAGGACTGGGCACCTTCGAAGGGGTTGGTGTTGATGAGCTGGCTGCCGAAGACCAGCAGCATGATCGGGGCGGTCTCGCCGGCGATGCGGGCGATCGCGAGCATCACACCTGTGGTGATACCCCCGACCGCGGTGGGGATGACCACCTTGAGGATGACGCGCCACTTCGGTACGCCGAGGGCGAGCGCGGCCTCGCGCAGCTCGTTCGGCACGAGCTTGAGCATCTCCTCCGTGGAGCGGACCACGACCGGGATCATCAGGATCGCCAGCGCCAGCGCGCCCATCAGGCCGGACGGTGCCAGGCCCGCGATCAGCATGATCGAGAGGATGAACAGGCCGGCGACGATCGAGGGGATGCCCGTCATGACGTCGACGAAGAAGGTCACGGCCTTGGCGAGCGCGCCCTTGCCGTACTCGACGAGGTAGACGGCCGTCAGCAGGCCGATCGGCGCCGAGACGAGGGTGGCGAGGCCGACCTGCTCCAGCGTGCCGATCAGCGCGTGGTACACGCCGCCACCGGGCTCGAAGCCGGGGACACCGGCCATCGAGTGGGTGAGGAAGTACCCGTCGAGGACCTTGACGCCCCGGCTGACCGTCACCCAGATCAGGGACAGCAGCGGTACGACGGCGAGGATGAAGCACACCCAGACGACGCTGGTGGCGAGCCGGTCCTTGGCCTGGCGCCGGTTCTCGACGGCCGAGGTCGCCACGTAGGAGATGACGACGAACAGGGCGGCCGCGATCAGGCCCCACTGGATGCGGCTGTGCAGGCCGGTGGCCGTGCCGATGCCCACGCCGAGGGCGATGGACACGGCCGCGAAGCCGACCGGCGCCCAGCGCGGCATACGGCGGTGGCTCAGGCTGTCGTGGCGCGGCACGGTCTGGGTGGGGGCCGCGTCCTGGATTGCGTTGCTCATCAGGCGTTCGCCCCCGAGTACTCCTTGCGGCGCGCGATGATCAGGCGGGCCGCGCCGTTGACCAGCAGGGTGAGGACGAAGAGCACCAGGCCGGAGGCGATCAGGGCGTCCCGGCCGAGCTCATTGGCCTCGTCGAACTTCGCGGCGATGTTCTGGGCGAACGTACCGCCGCCCGGATTGAGCAGGTGCAGCGAGATCACGAAGCTCGGGGAGAGGACCGTCGCGACGGCCATCGTCTCGCCGAGCGCGCGGCCGAGGCCCAGCATCGAGGCGGAGATGACGCCGGAGCGGCCGAAGGGCAGCACGGAGAGGCGGATGACCTCCCAGCGGGTGGCGCCGAGGGCCAGGGCGGCCTCCTCGTTCATGCGCGGCACCTGGAGGAAGACCTCGCGGCTGACGCTGGTCACGATCGGCAGGATCATGATCGCGAGCAGGATGCCGACGGTGAAGAGGGAACGGGCGACGCCGACCTCGGTCTTCTCGAAGACGTACGTCCAGCCGAGGACCTGGTCCAGCCAGAGGTTCAGGCCCTCCAGGTACGGGACGAGGAAGAGGGCGCCCCAGATGCCGTAGATGATCGACGGCACGGCGGCCAGCAGGTCGACGACGTACGCGAGCGGCGCGGCCAGCTTGCGGGGCGCGTAGTGCGAGATGAACAGCGCGATGCCGACGGCGATCGGGACCGCGATCACCATCGCGATGATCGAGCTCACGACCGTGCCGAACAGGAGGACCGCGATGCCGAAGACGGGCGGCTGCCCGGCCGGGTTCCAGTCGAAGGTGGTGAGGAAGTTGCCCTCGTTCTCGGAGAGGGCGAGGGAGGCGCGGTAGGTGAGGAACACGGCGATCGACGCCATGATCACCAGGAGCAGGATGCCCGAGCCCCGGGAGAGCCCGAGGAAGATCTTGTCGCCCGCGCGGCCGGTGGAGGTGCTGCCCGGCTTCCCGGCGACCGGCGGAGCCGGTGCGTTGTCAGTCGTTATAGCCATGATCTTTCCGGTCTGTGTGGGGGAGTCCACGGTGGGCGGATCCCCTGGCGGCGGTGCACCGGATGGGTGGGGGCCGGCCCGGCGAACGGCCGGGCCGGCCTTGCGGGTGATTAGGACAGGCCCTTGACCGTCTCGCGGACCTTGGCGTTGATCTCGGCCGGGATCGGGGCGTAGTCGGCGTCGGACAGGACCTTCTGGCCCTCCTCGGAGGAGGTGTAGGTCAGGAAGGACTTGACCGTGCCCAGGGTGTCGGCCTTGTTGCCCTTGTCGCAGACGACCTCGTAGGTCACCAGGACGATCGGGTACGCGCCCTCGGCCTTGGTGGTGTAGTCGAGGTCGAGCGCCAGGTCCTTGCCGGTGCCCTTCACCTTGGCGGCGGCGATGGCCTTGGAGGCGTTCTCCGAGGTGGCCGCGACCGGGGCGGAGGCGCCGGTGTTGATCTGGACGGTCGGGATGCTCTGCGAGGTGGCGTAGCTGAGCTCGAAGTAGCCGATGGCGCCCTCGGACTGCTTCACCTGGGCGGCGACACCGGAGGAGCCGGACGCGGCCTGGCCACCGGGGGCGGGCCACTTCTTCTCGGCCTCGTACGGCCAGTCCGCCTTGGCGGCCTTGCCGAGGTACTTGCCGAGGTTCTGGGTGGTGCCGGAGTCCTCGGAGCGGTGGAAGGCCTGGATCGCGGTGCTCGGGAGCTTGGCGTTCGGGTTGAGCTTGGCGATCGCCGGGTCGTCCCACTTCTTGATCTTGTCGTTGAAGATCTTGGCGATGGTGGGGGCGTCGAGGACGAGGTCCTTCACGCCGGGCAGGTTGTAGCCGATGGCGATCGGGCCGCCGACCATCGGGAGGTTGATGCCCTGGCCGGTCTTGCAGATCTTCTTGGACTCGGCGACCTCGTCGGGCTTCAGCGCGGAGTCGGAGCCGGCGAAGCCCACGGTGCCCTGGTTGAAGGCGATGATGCCCTCACCGGAGGAGGACGACTTGTAGTTGATCTCCACGCCCGGGCAGGCGGCCATGTAGTTCTTGACCCACAGGTCCATGGCGTTCTTCTGAGCGGAGGAGCCGGAGGCCAGGAGCTGGCCCTTGGCGTCGTCGCACTTGATGTTCGAGGTGGCACCGGTCTTCTTGCCGCCGTCGGCAGCGCCCGTGTTGTCGTCCGAACCACACGCCGTGAGGACCAGGGCGCCGGAGACGGCGAGGGCGCCGAGCGCGGTGGCGCGAAGCCCGTTCTTGCGCTGAAGCTTCACTTTCGGGTGTTCCTTCCAGAAGCCGCCGGTCCGTGGTGGTGTCGTACGGCGGCGTGTGTCGGGGAGTGGATGGTGGACGGCGCCTGTGCGGAGCGGTGCCGTTCACCGGGTAAGGCCGAAATTAGGCAGAACAGGTGACGTGGCCGACGGGGGAGAGTGAACGACAGGTGAACCGTGACGGAAGCCGTGGTGAGCCCATTGTCGTGCGCGCGACGCCCGGGGGCCGGGGCCTCTTGTGCGGGGGCGCGGCGGTGTGCTGCGGGCGGGCGGGGCGGCGGGACGCGGTGGAACGGGGTCGTGCGCCGGTGCGCACCCGGCCCGGTGCCGCACCTGGGCCACCCCCGTGGGTGGCGTACGCGGAGGCCCGATTTAGCCCGCGGGGGTGAAGAGGCGGCGGGGGCTTGGCCTGGCGGGTGGGGTGTGGCGGGGTGTGACGGGGGCCTTGGCCTGGGGGCGGGTGTGGCGGGGCGTTTGGCCGAAAGTATCGCCGTGGCGGTGGTGCGCGGGGTGCGTACGCGGGGTGCGGTGGCCGGTGCGGTGGGTGCGCGCGGCGTGGTGGCCGGGCGAGGGTGCGGTGAGCCCCGGTGGGAGTGCGGGGGCGGGTGCCCCGGCAGGGGCGTTGCTGTGCCGGGGCACGGGGCACGGGGCATGAGGCGCCAGGCCCCGGGCCCGGGGCCTACCGGGCGGGGGTGGAGCGCATCGGCGGGAGCTGGGCGGACATCAGGGCGCGCCTCGACGCCTCGGCGGCAGGGGCGCCGCCGTCGCCGGAAGGCGCGCCCAGGGAGACGGTCTCCAGCTCCTAGGTCCGCGACATCAACTGCATCAACGGAATCCACGTCGGTGACAAGGGCTCGCAGCACAACGCCGTGGAGGCGGCCTGCGGCAAGCTCGGCGCCACCGAGCGCCAGTACCCACCCCGCACGGCGTCCCCGGCCCCCGGTCGGGGACGCCCCCGTGCGCGGGTGCGGTCAGTCCGCGGCGTGCGCGGTGAGGAAGGCCGCCACCAGTTCCTTGTCCTGGTCGTAGGTCAGCCGCGCCCGGGCCGCCGACGGGGGCAGCCAGACCAGGTCGTCCACCTCGTGGTTGGGCTCGAAGGTGCCGCCGGTCGCCTCGGCCGCCCAGTAGCGGACCTCCTTGGCGCGGCCGTCGGGGACCTCGTACCGGGCGGTGGGCAGCTCCGGTCCGGTGACGCACGTCATGCCGGTCTCCTCCAGCACTTCGCGGACCGCCGCCTCCCGCGCGTCCTCCCCGTCCTCCAGCTTGCCCTTGGGCAGCGACCAGTCGGCGTGCTTGTGGCGGTGGATCACCGCGAGCTCGATCCCCTCCCCGGAGGGGGCGCGGCGCCACAGCACGCAGCCGGCGGCGCGGATCACGTCGTCACCGCCGTGCGCTGCCAGGCGCGGTGGAAGGCGTGCCGCGCCGCCTCCACGTCGTGCCGCTGGTCCGCGTGCAGGACCCCGAGCGCGTACGCCGTCGCGGGGGCGATGCGCGGCGTCCGTGCGGCGGTCGCGGCGGCGGCGGCCGCCTCCGCGGCGTCCCGGTGGCGGTCCAGCGCCCGGCCCGCCTCGTACAGCACGGGTTCCGCGCCCCGGACCTCGCCCGCGTACCGGTGCAGCCGCAGCAGGAGCCGCACCTGGTGCCACGGCCCGTCGAGCTGCTCACCGCCCACCGCCGGGGCCATCGGCAGGGCCGCCACCGCGTCCAGCAGGCGCCGCTCGACGACCTCCGCGGGCGGCCCGAGCACCTCGGCGGCCGGCGCGGCCGCGGCGGGGCCCAGCGGCACCTCCGAGGCGAGCAGCGCGACCGCGTCGGCGACCGCGTGGAACCGGGAGGAGCCCAGCGCCTGGAGCGCGGCGGAGTGGGCGCGGGTCCTGGCCAGGGTGAGCTGCCGCTCCAGCAGCGCCCCCGCCCGCGCGGCGCCCACGGCCAGGGCTTCCGCACCGGAGCCGCTCGAGCCACCGGAGCCGCCCGAGCCGCCGCGCCTGGGTGCCGGGACGGTCGCCGCGCCGCCCGTGAGCCGGGCCAGCGCGTCGACGAGCCGGACGAGCCGTGACGTGCAGGCGTGCTCGGCCGCCAGGGTGCCCGACAACCACGCCAGTTCCGTACGCAGTTGGTCCGCCCACGCGGCGTCCAGCAGCGGCCGGAAGGTGTGCAGCGTGCCGCTGATGCGGCGGGCGGCGGCGCGCAGCGCCCGGGTGGCGTCCTCGGCGCCCGCCGTGTCCGCGCCGCACTCGCCGTGCAGCCGCAGGCTGCGGAGGAATTCCGCCGCCCTGGCGTGGAGGTAGGGCGCCAGGACCTCGCCCGCGGAACCGGCCGGGATGTGGTCAGGGTTGAGCACGTCGGCGCCTCCGCGCGTCGATCAGCATCTGCTGGACGTGCCGCAGCGGCTGGCCGTCCTGGTCCGTCGCGTGGCGCGTCCATTCCCCGTCCGGGCCGAGGTGCCAGGAGGCGGTGGTGTCGGCCATGCCGGTGTCCAGCAGTTGGTTGAGGGCCGCGCGGTGGGACGGGTCGGAGACCCGTACCAGCGCCTCTATGCGGCGGTCGAGGTTACGGTGCATCATGTCGGCGCTGCCGAACCAGACTTCGGGCTCGCCGCCGTTCCCGAACGCGAAGATCCGGGAGTGTTCCAGGAACCGTCCGAGGACCGAGCGGACCCGGATGTTCTCCGACAGGCCCGGCACCCCCGGCCGTACGGCGCAGATGCCGCGCACCCAGATGTCCACCGGCACGCCCGCCTGCGAGGCCCGGTAGCAGGCGTCGATGACGGCCTCGTCGACCATCGAGTTGACCTTGATGCGGACGTAGGCGGGCCGCCCGGCACGGTGGTGGACGACCTCCTTGTTGATCCGTGAGACCAGGCCGTCGCGCAGCGACTTGGGCGCGACGAGGAGGCGGCGGTACGTCTCGCGGCGCGAGTAGCCCGACAGCCGGTTGAACAGGTCGGACAGGTCGGCGCCGACCTGCGGGTCGGCGGTCAGCAGGCCGAGGTCCTCGTACAGCCGGGCGGTCTTGGGGTGGTAGTTGCCGGTCCCGACGTGGCTGTAGCGGCGCAGCGTCTCGCCCTCCTGGCGGACGACGAGCGACAGCTTGCAGTGGGTCTTCAGGCCGACGAGCCCGTACACGACGTGACAGCCGGACTCCTCCAGCTTGCGCGCCCACTTGATGTTGGCCTGCTCGTCGAAGCGGGCCTTGATCTCGACGAGGACGAGGACCTGCTTGCCGGACTCGGCGGCGTCGATGAGGGCGTCGACTATCGGGGAGTCGCCGGAGGTGCGGTACAGGGTTTGCTTGATCGCCAGGACGTCGGGGTCGCCGGCCGCCTGCTCCAGGAAGGCCTGGACGGAGGTGGAGAAGGAGTCGTAGGGGTGGTGCAGCAGCACGTCCCGCTCGCGCAGCGCGGCGAAGATGTCGGGCGCGGACGCCGACTCGACCTCGGCCAGGTCGCGGTGCGTCCCGGCGACGAACTTGGGGTACTTCAGCTCGGGCCGGTCCAGGGCGGAGATCCCGAACAGGCCGGTCAGGTCCAGCGGCCCGGGCAGCGGGTACACCTCGGCGTCGGAGACCTTCAGCTCGCGGACGAGGAGGTCGAGGACGTACGGGTCTATCGACTCCTCGACCTCCAGGCGCACCGGCGGCCCGAAGCGGCGCCGCATGAGCTCCTTCTCCAGGGCCTGCAGGAGGTTCTCGGCGTCGTCCTCCTCGACCTCCAGGTCCTCGTTCCTGGTCACCCGGAACATGTGGTGCGCCAGCACCTCCATGCCGGGGAACAGCTCCTCCAGGTGCGCGGCGATGACGTCCTCCAGCGGGACGTAGCGCTGCGGCGACGCTTCGAGGAAGCGGGAGAGGAGCGGTGGCACCTTCACGCGTGCGAAGTGGCGGTGGCCGCTGACCGGGTTGCGCACGACGACGGCCAGGTTGAGGGAGAGGCCGGAGATGTACGGGAAGGGGTGCGCGGGGTCGACGGCGAGGGGGGTGAGGACGGGGAAGATCTGCTGGCGGAACAGCGTGAAGAGCCGCGCCTGCTCCTTCTCGGTCAGCTCGGGCCAGCGGATGAGGTGGATGCCCTCGTCAGCCAGGGCCGGGGCGATGTCCTGCTGGAAGCAGGCCGCGTGCCGGGCCATGAGCTCGCGCGACCGCGTCCAGATCAGGTCGAGGACCTCGCGGGGCTGGAGCCCGGACGCGGAGCGGGTGGCCACGCCGGTGGCGATCCGGCGCTTGAGGCCGGCGACCCGGACCATGAAGAACTCGTCCAGGTTCGAGGCGAAGATCGCGAGGAAGTTCGCTCGTTCGAGGAGGGGCGTCGCCGGGTCCTCGGCGAGCTCCAGCACCCGTTCGTTGAACGCCAGCCAGCTTCGCTCCCGGTCCAGGAACCGGCCGGCGGGCAGCTCGGCGCCGGTGCCGTCCTCTTCGTACGAGTCGAGATCGGCGTCGAGATCCCGCGCCAGATCGGACACGGGCACGTGCGCCACGGTGTGCGGCCGGTGCGCGGCTATGGAGCCGACGGACGGCTGGGAGTGCGGGACCTGGACCTCGGCGGGCTGCTGGCTCATGGCACCATTCTTCCGCGCGATGGGCTGGTCAAGCGCGTCGGAGCGGGCCGCGGACACGGCGGGCTTCATTGGCCGAGCTTCGCAAGCGTGTCTGAATGGTTGGTAACGGCGACGTGACGTGCCGGGGGGGGGGGGGGGGGGGCCCCCCCCCCCCCCCCCCCCCCCCCCCCCCCCCCCCCCGGCCCGCTCACGCGTGCCGCCGCCGCAGCACGCGGAACGCCAGCAGGGTGGCCAGGGCGGCGAGGGCGAGGAGGATGCCGGTCTCCACGAGCTGGAGGGGCCAGAAGTGGGAGGCGGGGTGGTAGTCGAGGTAGTGGGTCGTCTCCCCGCCCAGGGCGTTGCACCCGGCGGGTTGCGCCGTGAGTTCCCCGTGGCAGTCCAGCGCGCGCAGACGCTCACCGGAGGGCGTGAGGATGCCCGAGTCGACCCGCCAGACCTCCGAGATTCGGACGTCGGGCCCAGCGGCGCTGGTCATGGTCCTCAGCGGCCACAGGTACGCACGTACCTGTGCCATGACGAGCAGCACCGCGCCGATGGTCAGCGCGGTCGCGCTCATCGCGAGGACAGTACGTCGTACGAGCAGGCCCACCAGCGCCCCCAGGGCGACGCCCAGCGCCACTGAGGCGACCGGGACGATCCCGATCGAGGCGTACATCGTCGGCTCGTACCAGTACGTGGGGAAGTCGTGGGCCGGCCCCGCCGACCACGCCCAGTGGAAGAGCAGCGTGAGCAGCGCCGTGCCCGTGACGACGGCCGCCAGGGGGATGGTGAGCTTGGCGACCAGCCAGCGGGAGGGGCTGACGGACTGACTCCATGCCACCTTGTACGTTCCCGTCTCCAGTTCCCGGGCGATCACCGGTCCCGCCACGAAGGCCCCGACCAGGCCGGGCAGCACCATCAGACCCAGTGCGGTGTACTCGATGAGGTGCCTGGCGTTCCAGGTGGCGTCCGTGTAGTCGCGCGCCGGCTGGAAGCAGCGCTGCTCCGTGCTGCGGAGCGTGCAGTCCACGGCCCGGAGGCCCTCCTCCGCACTGTTCGCCCACAGGTGGGAGGCGACCATCATGGCGACGGCGGTCACGACCAGGCCCAGCAGCACCCACAGCGCCTGCCGGTGCTGGCGCAGCACCACCCAGCGGGGACCCGTCACAAGCTGCCCGCTCACGCCGCCACCACCCCGTCCACGCCGAAGGCCGCGCTCGGGGTGAGGAGGGGTGGGGCGTCCGGGGAGCGGAGATGGGCGAGCAACAGGTCCTCCAGGGACGGTTCCGTGGTCTGCCAGGACGTGCGGTCGACCGGGCCGTCCCCGCGGACGAGCGCGGTGAGCTGGCGGCCGGTGACGCGGGACTCCACGACCGTGTGCGGGGCCAGGTCGGCGACGGGGCCGGTGACCAGGGTGTGGGCGGCCAGGATGTCGTCGATGTCGCCGCCGAGGCGGACGCGGCCGCCGTCGACGAGCAGCAGGAAGTCGCAGGCGCCCTCCAGTTCGCTGAGGATGTGCGACGACATCACGACGCTCGTGCCGCGCTCGGCCGCGTCCGCCATGAGCGTGCCCATCAGTTGGTGGCGGGCGAGAGGGTCGAGGTCGGCCATCGGCTCGTCGAGCAGGAGCAGCTCGGGGCGCTTGCCGAGCGCCAGGGCGAGCGCGACGCGGGTGCGCTGGCCGCCGGAGAGGCCGCGGACGCGGGCGGCCGGGTCGAGCGGGGCGACGACACGGTCCGCCGCGTCGGCGTCCCAGCGTCCCGGGTTGAGTTCGGCGCCCATGCGGAGCGTCTCGGCGACGGTGAGCTGCGGGTACAGGGGCTTGTCCTGGGCGACGTACGCCACCCGCTCGCGGGCGGATGCCGGATCGGTGCCGAGGACCCGGACCGTGCCGGCGGTCGGCCGTATCAGTCCGGCGGCCAGGGCGAGGAGCGTGGACTTGCCGGCGCCGTTGGGGCCGACGAGCGCGCAGATCCGGCCGGCGGGGAGCCGGAAGGCGCAGTCCTGTAGCGCGGCGGCCCGCCGGCCGTAGCGTTTGGCGAGGCCCTGGGCCTCCAGCGCGCTGGTCATGAGTCGTCCCCCTCGTAGAGCTGTTCCAGTACGGCGGTGAAGAGCGCCGTCACGTCGTCCCGCTCCAGTCCGGCCGCGCGGGCGCGGGCGGCCCAGTCGGCGAGCTCGCCGCGCAGCGGGGAGTCGGCCGGGGCCGCGCTGCCCAGGGTCTTCCGTACGAAGGTGCCGAGGCCGCGGCGGGCCTCGACGAGGCCCTCCCGTTCCAGCTCGCGGTAGGCCTTGAGCACCGTGTTCGGGTTGATGGCGGTGGCTTCGACGACCTCGCGTGCCGTGGGCAGTCTGTCGCCGGGTTCCAGCAGCCCCAGGCGGAGGGCCTGTTTGGTCTGCTGGACGATCTGGAGGTAGGTGGCGACACCGCTGCGCCGGTCGATCCGGTACTCGACCACGTTCTTGCACCACCCTTTCACTAATCAAGTAGTGAAAGGGTGGTGCAAGAGAGGGCGGGTGTCAACCGGGAAGGGTCGACGGCCCGCCCTGCTCAGCCGTGCCGGCTCACGTCTCCGAGCGGTACATCAGGTCCACCTCGTGCGTGGTGAAGCCCATCCCCTCGTACACCCGCACCGCCGCCGTGTTGTCCGCGTCCACGTACAGCATCGCCGTCGGCAGGCCCTGCGCCGCCAGGTGCCGCAGCCCGATCGCGGTCAGCGCCTTGCCGAGGCCGCCGCCCTGCGCATCGGGGCTGACGCCGACGACGTACACCTCGCCGAGCTGCTCCTCGGCGTGCACCTTCGTCCAGTGGAAGCCCACGAGCTCGCCGTCCGACTCCCGTACGGCGAGGAAGAAGCCCTTGGGGTCGAACCACGGCTCGGCCTTGCGGTCGTCCAGGTCCCGCTGGGTCAGCGAGCCCTGCTCGGGGTGGTGCGCGAACGCGGCGGCGTTGACGGCCAGCCAGGCGGCGTCGTCCTGGCCGGGCACGAAGGGGCGCACGGCGATGCCGGGCGGCAGCACCGGCTCGGGGATGTCCGCGAGGTCGGTGAGCGGCCGGCGCATCTGCCGCAGCTCCCGGAACAGGGTCAGCCCGAGCACCTGGGACAGGTGGCGGGCGGCCGACTTGCCGCCGTGCGCCCACACCCGCAGCCGCTTGCCGGACGCGGCCAGCAGCGCGGAGCCCAGCGCCCGGCCGTGGCCGCGGCCCCGGTGCGCGGGGTGGACGACCAGCTCGGCCGCCGGGGCCTCGACGGGGTCGGTGTCCTCTAGCTGGGCGTAGCCGACGAGGTCGCCGCGCACGGTGAGCAGCAGGTGCGACACCCCTTCGCGCCGCCCGCCGCGCAGTTGGAGCCGCCCCTGTTCGGACACGGCCTGCATGCCGTCCACGCGGGCGGCCTCGGCGAGGAGGGCGAGGACGTCCTGGGCCTGCTCGTGGCTGAGCTCGTCGAAGGTATCGATACGGCGGCCGGGCTCAAGGGCCGGTACGGGGGCGTCAGTCGTCATGTGTACGAGCCTACGGCGACCGGCAGCAACGCTCTTGTAACCCGCCACCCCCTGTTGCGCTACGCGCGTTGACCCTAGGCTGCGCCTGGCCGTACACGACTTGTTGACCAACGAGGGGACAGATGTCAGTCACACCCAAGAAGAACCGGGCGGGGCGGCGGATACTCGCCGCGGCCGCCGGACTGGCCACCGCCGGGGCGATGGTCGCCGCCCTGCCCGCCGGCGCCGACGACCGGGGCAGGCCCGCCGGGCACCACCCGGGCCGCACGGTCGACATCCAGCTCCTCTCCTTCAACGACCTGCACGGCAACCTGGAGCCGCCGGCCGGCTCGTCCGGGGAGGTCACCCACACCCACGCGGACGGCACGACCGAGAAGATCAAGGCGGGCGGCGTCGAGTACCTCGCCACGCACCTGCGCACCGCGCGCCAGGGCAACCCGTACTCCATCACCGCCGCCGCGGGCGACATGATCGGTGCCTCGCCGCTGATGTCGGGGCTCTTCCACGACGAGCCGACCGTCGAGGCGCTGAACAAGCTGAAGCTGGACGTCTCGTCCGTGGGCAACCACGAGTTCGACGAGGGCGCCAAGGAGCTGGCCCGCATGCAGGACGGCGGCTGCCACCCGACCGGCGGCTGCTACGAGGAGGGCAAGACCTTCCCCGGCGCCGCCTTCCCGTACCTCGCCGCGAACGTCACGGACGAGAAGACGGGCAAGCCGATCCTCGACCCGTACTTCATCTGGGAGCGCAAGGGCGTCAAGATCGGTTTCATCGGGGTGACCCTGGAGGGCACGCCGAACATCGTCACCGCCGAGGGCGTCAAGGGCCTGAAGTTCGGCGACGAGGTCGAGACGATCGACAAGTACACCAAGGTCCTGGAGCGCAAGGGCGTCAAGTCCATCGTCGCGCTCATCCACGAGGGCGGTGCGCCGGCCTCGTCCTCGTACAACTACAACTGCGACAGCCCGGGCCCCGGCGACGGCGTCTCCGGCCCGATCGTCGACATCGCGAAGAAGCTGAACCCGCAGGTCGACGCGCTGGTCACGGGGCACACCCACCAGGCGTACGTGTGCACCATCCCGGACCCGTCCGGCAAGCCGCGCATGGTCACCTCGGCGTCCTCGTACGGCAAGCTCTACACCGACACGACGCTGACGTACGACCGCCGGACCAAGGACATCGTCCGTACGGCGGTGGAGTCCGCGAACCACGTCGTATCGCGTGACGTGCCCAAGGCCGCCGACATGACCTCGCTGATCGAGCGGTGGAACGCGCTCGCCGCGCCGATCGCCAACAAGCCGCAGGGCTACATCTCCGCCGACATCAACGGCCGTGGCTCGACCGACTACGAGAAGCCGCTCGGTGACCTGATCGCCGACGCGCAGCTCGCCGGGCTCGCGCCCGCCGACAAGGGCGGCGCGCAGATCGCGCTGATGAACCCGGGCGGCATCCGCTCCGACCTGGTCTACAAGGCGTCCGGCTCCGAGGGCGACGGGGTGGTGACCTACGGCGAGGCGTTCACCGTGCAGCCGTTCACCAACATGATGAACGTGGTCGACCTGACCGGCGCGCAGCTCATCGCGGGCCTCCAGCAGCAGGTCAGCGGCTCGAACGAGGTCTCCCCGAAGATCCTCCAGGTCTCCAGGGGCTTCACCTACACGCTCGACATGACGAAGACGGGCGCGGCCCGGGTCGTGGACGGCTCGGTGAAGCTGAACGGTGAGCCGATCGACCCGGCGAAGACCTACCGCGTCGCGATGAACGAGTTCCTCGCGGGCGGCGGCGACGGCTTCCCGGCCCTCGCGCAGGGCAAGAACAAGCTGGTCGGCGCGTCCGACCTGGACATCTTCAACGCCTACCTGGCGGCCAACTCGTCGGCGACCGCGCCGATCGCGCCGCCGAAGGCGGACCGGATCACGGTCATCAAGTAGTCCCTGACGGGCGGGCGGCGGGCCGGTGAACGGTTCCGCCGCTCGCCCGTTCTCTCTGGCGCAGTTGTCGTGTACGCGCCATACTCCGGCCCATGAGCCTGGACTTGAGCCGCCGGAGTCTGCTCGCGGGTGCCGCCGCCGTATCCGCCACCGCCCTCCTGGGAACCCCCGCCCGCGCCCGCACCCGGGTGCTCGGCACCCAGGACTGGATGGCCCGCTTCCCCGGCGACACCCCGCTGCGGGCGCTGACCATTCCCGGGACGCACAACTCCGGCGCGCCCGCCGGAGGGCTGTGGGTGGCCTGCCAGAACACCACCGTGGCCCAGCAGCTCGACAGCGGCATCCGCTTCCTGGACGTCCGCTGCCGGGTCACCGGCGACGCGTTCGCGATCCACCACGGCGCGTATTACCAGAATCAGATGTTCGGCGATGTCCTCATCGCCTGCCGCGATTTCCTCGCCGCGCACCCCTCCGAGACGGTGCTGATGCGCGTCAAGCAGGAGTACTCCGAGGAGCCCGACGCCACCTTCCGGTGGGTCTTCGACCTCTACCTGGACGCCAAGGGCTGGCGCCCCCTCTTCCGCATCGGTGACGGCCTGCCGTCGCTCGGCGAGGCACGCGGCAAGGTCGTCCTCCTCGCCGACAACGGCGGGCTGCCCGGCGTGCGGTACGGGGACGGCGCGCTGTTCGACATCCAGGACGACTACATGGCCGAGCCCTTCGCCAAGTACCCGAAGATCGAGGCCCATTTCCGCAAGGCCGCCGCCCAGCCCGGCAAGCTGTACGTCAACCACGTCTCCACCGCCGCGCTGCTCCCGCCCCGCTGGAACGCCGACCGGCTCAACCCGCGCGTCCACGGCTTCCTCGACGGCGCCGAGGCGAGCGGCTGGAAGGGGCTCGGCATCGTCCCGATGGACTTCCCCAACACCCGGGCGGGGCTCGTCGAGTCCCTGATCCGCCACAACGCATGACGCGACGCATGACGGCACATGACGCGGCACATGACGCGGCGCATGGGATTTTCCGGTCCGGGGTTCCCTCCGACCCCGGTGAAAAACGTCATGGCGAGTTCAGGCCACTTCAGTTTGCGCCACGAGATCGTGGCCGGATAGCTATGGACGCACCCGGTCGGGGCCGAGGGGGAACCGGCCCCGGCCGGGCGTCAGGCCGCCTCCGGAGACGACGGTGGCGGCGTCGGCGCGCCCGGCAGCCGGATCACCGCGCGCGTGCCGCCGCCCTCCGCCGCCGTCAGCGCGACCTCGCCGCCCGCCTGCCGCACCGTGCGCGCCACGATCGACAGGCCGAGCCCCGAGCCGGGCAGGCTGCGCGCCGACGGTGAGCGCCAGAACCGCTCGAAGACGTGCGGCAGCTCCTCGGGCGCGATGCCCGGCCCGTGGTCCCGCACGGACAGCTCGCCGTCCACCAGCGCCACCTCCACCGTGCCGCCGGGCGGGGAGAACTTCACCGCGTTGTCCAGCACGTTCACAAGTGCGCGCTCAAGCCCGGCCGGCTCCGCGCGCACGTACCAGGGCCGCACGTCCTCCGCCGAGACCGTCAGCTCCGGGCCGCGCAGCCGTGCCCGCGCGAGCGCCGTACCGAGGAGGTCGTGCAGCGCGACCACCTCCAGCCGCCCCGGGGCCGCCGCGTCCGGCCGGGACAGCTCCTGCAAGTCGCCGATCAACGCGGCCAGTTCCGTCATCTGCGCCTTGACCGACGCCATCAGGGCCCGCCGGTCCCCGGGCGGGATCGCCCGGCCCGTCTCCTCGCTGCGCGCCAGCAGTTCGATGTTCGTCCGCAGGGACGTCAGCGGCGTACGCAGCTCGTGCCCCGCGTCGGCGATGAGCTGCGCCTGCCGGTCCCGGGAGGAGGCGAGCGCGGCCGTCATCGCGTTGAACGACCGCGACAGGCGGGCGATCTCATCCTCGCCCTCCACGGGGATGCGGACGGTCAGGTCCTCCGTCCGCGCCACGTGCTCCACCGCCCCGGTCAGCCGGTCCACCGGCTTGAGTCCGGTCCGCGCCACCCACAGCCCGGCGGCGCCGGCCCCGAAGACCCCGATGCCGGCCAGCGCGGTGAGCACCAGCGCGAGCTGGTTCAGCGCGCCGTCGACCTCCGTCAGGGGCCGGGAGATGGACACGGTGTACTGCGTCTCGGCGTCGGTGCGGGTGAGGACCCGCACGGGCTGCCCGCTGGTGGTGACGCCGTCGTGCAGCGACTCGCGCCGCAGCCCCGCCGCGACCTCGGCGTCGGACCGCTCGACGACCACGGGCGGGGTGCCCGGCCCCACGCAGCGGCTGCCGTCCGGCCGCACGATCTGCACGTACGCCGTGCCCGGCGCCGTGTTGCCCTGGTCGGGGCCGCCGGACGGCCGGCAGGCGAAGGCGAGCAGCCGCTGGTAGTCGTCCGGCGCCGACAGGCTGTACAGCGAGTTGTCCAGCTCGTCCCGCAGCTCCGCCCGGGTCAGCAGCCAGCACGCCACCGACACCGCCGCCACCGCCACCGCCACCGCCGTGGCCGTCAGCAGGGCGAGCCGTGAGCGCAGCGGCAGCGCGCGGAAGCGGGCGACCGGTCCCGTCGTCACCCGTCGCCCCCGCCCCGCAGCACGTACCCCACGCCCCGCACCGTGTGCACCAGGCGCGGTTCGCCCGCCGCCTCCGTCTTGCGGCGCAGGTACATCACGTACACGTCCAGGGAGTTGGAGCTCGGCTCGAAGTCGAAGCCCCACACCGACTTCAGGATCTGCTCCCGCGTCAGCACCTGCCGGGGGTGCGACAGGAACATCTCCAGGAGCGTGAACTCCGTGCGGGTCAGCTCCACCGGCCGCCCGCCCCGCGTCACCTCGCGCGTCGCCAGGTCCATCCGCAGGTCCGCGAACGTCAGGGCGTCCGCCTCCGGCTGCTCACCGAGGGTGCGGGCGTACGAGCTGCGCCGCAGCAGCGCCCGGATGCGGGCGAACAGCTCGTCCAGCTCGAACGGCTTGACCAGGTAGTCGTCCGCGCCCGCGTCCAGCCCGGTCACGCGGTCGCCGACCGTGTCGCGGGCGGTGAGCATCAGGATCGGGACGGTCGAACCGGCGGCGCGGATGCGCCGGGCGGCGGTCAGGCCGTCCATCCGGGGCATCTGGACGTCGAGGACGACGAGGTCGGGGGCGTACGCGTCCATCTTCGCCAGCGCGTCGGCGCCGTCGACGGCGACATCGGTCCCGTACCCCTCGAAGGCGAGGCTGCGCTGGAGCGCCTCGCGGACGGCGGGCTCGTCGTCGACGATCAGGATGCGGTCGGCAGCGTCAGCGGTGGTGTTCATGGGGTCAGCGTCGCACGCGTCACGATCCCGACCGGAGGTTGTCCAGGTCGGCCTTGACGGTGTTGATGGGGATGGCGAAGCCCAGGCCCACGCTGCCGGCCGTGGAGCCGGTGGCGGCGCTCGGCGAGTACATGGCGGAGTTGATCCCGATGATCTCGCCGGCCATGTTGATCAGCGCGCCGCCGGAGTTGCCGGGATTGAGCGAGGCATCGGTCTGGATGGCCTTGTACGTGGTCTTCGAGTCGCCCGTGTCGCCGTTGAACTCCTGCCCGCCGAACTCGAAGGGCCAGCCCTGCCGTGGGTCGGGCTGCCGGCGTCCCTCGTCCTTGGCGACCGTGACGTCACGGTCGAGCGCGGAGACGATGCCGCTGGTGACGGTGCCGGTCAGGCCCTCCGGGGACCCGATGGCCACGACCTGGTCGCCGACCCTGACCTTGCCCGAGTCGCCGAGCGTGGCGGCCTTCAGCCCGGAGGCGCCCTGGAGCTTGATCAGCGCCAGGTCCTTGTCCGGATCGGTGCCGACGACCTCGGCGTCGTACGTCCTGCCGTCACTCAGCCGGACCTTGATGCCGGAGGCGCCGGAGATCACGTGGTTGTTGGTGACGATCTCGCCGTCGCCGGTGATGATCACGCCGGAGCCGGTGGACTTGCCGGAGCCGGTCGTCGCGTTGATCTCCACGATGCTCGGCGACACCGCCTGGGCGACACCGGCGACGGTGCCCTTGCCGGACTGGGACACATTGGTGCCGGTCACGGCGCCGGTGCCGGTGACCGGGTCGCCCTGGGCGAGTTCCTGGACGAGGGCGGAGGCACCCCCGCCGACCAGGGCGGCGGCGATGGCGACGGCGGCGACGAGGGCCACCGGCCGCTTGGCCCGGCGGTGCGCGGTGGGCGGGTGCGCCGGGGGCGGCGGATACGCGAACGTGGGCTGCTGCTGGTCACCTGGGGAGTGGTCCGTCATGGACACAACTCTCGGAGCCGTACATGAGAGCCGTCTGAGGACGTCCTGAGAGTCCGGGCAAAGTCTTGTATGCCCCAAATAAACGCGCGGGACTACTGGCCGTCGCAGCCGCAGGACCGGCGCACTATCAGCGCCGACGGGAACTGCTTGACCCGCTCCCGCCGCGACCCCGCGACCCGCAACCCGTCGTCGAGGACCAGGTCCACCGCCGCGCGGGCCATCGCCGGGCGGTCGGAGGAGACCGTGGTGAGCGGCGGGTCCGTCAGCGCGGCCTCCTTGACGTCGTCGAAGCCCGCCACGGCCAGGTCGCCCGGCACGTCCAGGCGCAGTTCGCGCGCCGCGCGCAGGACGCCGATCGCCTGGTCGTCCGTGGAGCAGAAGATCGCCGGCGGCCGGTCGGGGCCGGACAGGATCTTCAGGGCCACCTGGTAGGCGTCGTAGCGGTTGTACGGGGCCTGGAACAGCCGGCCCTCGACCGAGCGGCCGGACTCCAGCATCGCGCGGCGCCAGCCCTCCTCGTGGTCGGCCACCGGGTCACCGACGGAGGGGGTGTCCTCGACGCCACCGAGGCAGGCCACGTACTCGTGGCCGTGCTCCAGGAGGTGACGGGTGGCGAGCTGCGCGCCGCCGATGTCGTCCGTGACGACCGCGACGTCGTCGATGGCCTCGGGCCGCTCGTGGAGCAGCACCACGCGCGCGTCCCACGCCTCGATCTCCTGCGCGGCACGCTCGCTGGGGCCCTGGCTGACCAGGATCAGCCCGGCGACCCGCATCCCGAGGAAGGCCCGCAGGTAGTGCACCTCGCGCTCGTCGCGGTAGTCGGAGTTGCCGACGAGGACCATCTTGCCGCGGTCGGCGGCGGCCCGTTCGACCGCGTGTGCCATCTCGGCGAAGAACGGCTGCCGGGCGTCGGGGACGATCATGCCTATGAGGTCGGTGCGCCGCGAGGCCATGGCCTGCGCGACGCGGTCGGGCCGGTAGCCCAGCTCCTTGATCGCTGCGAGAACGCGCTCGCGCGTGGCCGGGGCGACCGGCCGGGGTCCGTTGTTGATGACGTAGCTCACGACCGCGGTGGAAGTACCCGCCAGTCGCGCCACGTCGTCCCGCGTCACCTTGGCCACGCGCGGCAGTCTACGCGGGGTGACCTACCTCTGGGCAGGTCGTACGGCGGCTTCCTGCGCCTCTTCGGAGTCGTCGTCGCGCGCGGGGGCGGACGTTTTGGCCTCTTTCGTACGGGCTTCCTCGGCCGCCCGCTCGACCTTCTCCGGGGTGACGAAGCGGTATCCGACGTTGCGCACGGTGCCGATCAGGGACTCGTGCTCGGGGCCGAGCTTGGCGCGCAGCCGCCGTACGTGGACGTCGACCGTGCGCGTACCGCCGAAGTAGTCGTACCCCCAGACCTCCTGGAGGAGCTGGGCGCGGGTGAAGACCCGGCCAGGGTGCTGGGCGAGGTACTTCAGCAGCTCGAACTCCTTGAAGGTCAGGTCCAGGACCCGGCCCTTGAGCTTGGCGCTGTACGTCGCCTCGTCGACCGACAGGTCGCCGTTGCGGATCTCCATGGGGGAGTCGTCGGCGGTGATCTGCTGGCGGCCCATCGCGAGCCGCAGCCGTGCCTCGACCTCGGCCGGACCGGCCGTGTCCAGCAGGACGTCGTCGATGCCCCAGTCGGCGGTGACGGCGGCGAGGCCGCCCTCGGTGACGACGAGGATCAGCGGGCAGCCGGGCCCGGTGGAGCGCAGGAGCTGGCACAGCGACCGCACCTGCGGCAGGTCGCGGCGGCCGTCGACGAGGATCACGTCCGCGCCGGGGGTGTCCACGAGGGCCGGGCCCTCGGCGGGGGCCACGCGCACGTTGTGCAGCAGCAGTCCGAGGGCGGGGAGCACCTCCGTCGACGGCTGGAGGGCATTGGTCAGGAGCAGCAGAGAGCTCATCGCGCCCCCCATGCCCGGGTCGTCCTATGGTCGTGCACGGTTCGCTGGCCCATAACGTCGGTTCCTCCTCGGTCCCTGCGAGGACGTTGCGGCACTGTTGCGGCACTGCTTCGTACGAGGCTCCCCGCGCCCTGAGAGCCTTTGTTCACCTGCCTGTAACAACGGGCGGAAAACACAAAAGGATCCGGGGGCTGCGTCGCCCGGATCCTCTGCCGAGCAGAATAGCCCACATGAGTTCCGAGGCAGAGGGCGCATTTCACATCGTGGATGTTCCCTCGATCACGCGCGGCCCTCTGCGCGCCACCCTCCGTACACCGGACGGGGTGCGCATCGAAGCGGTCCATTCGCCGCACAAGCCGAACAAAGCACCGCATACGGACAGTGTTGCGGATACGGCCATCGTTGTCGCCCATGGGTTCACGGGCTCGGTGGACCGGCCGGCGGTACGGCGCGCGGCGCGGGTGTTCGGGCGCCGTACCGGGGTGGTGACGTTCTCCTTCCGCGGGCACGGCCGGTCCGGCGGGCGCTCCACGGTCGGCGACCGGGAGGTGCTGGACCTGGCGGCGGCGGTGCGGTGGGCGCGTGAGCTGGGCTACGCGCGCGTGGCGACGGTCGGGTTCTCGATGGGCGGCTCGGTGGTGCTGCGACACGCGGCGCTGTACCGGGACGCGGGGGAGGCGCGCACGGACGCCGTGGTCGCCGTGAGTGCTCCCGCGCGCTGGTACTACCGGGGCACGGCTCCGATGCGGCGGCTGCACTGGGTGGTCACCCGGCCCGCCGGGCGCCTGGTCGGCCGCTACGGGCTGCGCACCCGCATCCACGACCGTGCCTGGGACCCGGTGCCGATGTCGCCGGTCGAGGCGGCGCCGCTGATCGCCCCGGTGCCGCTGCTGGTCGTGCACGGCGACCGCGACCCGTACTTCCCGGTCGACCACCCCCGGATGCTCGCGGCCGCCGGACCCGCCGAACTGTGGCTGGAGGCAGGCATGGGCCACGCCGAGAACGCGGCGGACGACGCCCTGCTCGCCCGCATCGCGGACTGGGTGTCGGCGCCATAGCCCATGATGGATGCCGACGAGGCCGACGAAAGGAGTGCCGCTATGGCAGCGGGGACCATCCGCTACTGGGCCGCGGCCAAGGCCGCCGCGGGGATCGCCGAGGAGCCGTACGCCGCGGAGAACCTGGCAGAGGCGCTGGACGCCGTGCGCGAGCGGCACCCGGGCGAGTTGGTCCGGGTACTCCAGCGGTGTTCCTTCCTGGTCGACGGTGACCCCGTCGGGACCCGGAGCCATGAGACCGTACGCCTTGCCGAGGGCGGCACGGTCGAGGTGCTCCCGCCGTTCGCAGGAGGGTGAACCGCACAGCATGAGCAGCGATCAGCAGTACCCGTACGGAAACGGGTACGAGTACCAGGACCCGAACGTCGCGCAGACGTGGGAGGGGCAGACCTGGGACACCCAGTACCAGCCGGCCGTCCAGCCCGGGCAGCAGCCGCAGCAGCAGCCCGCTCAGCCCATGACCGCCGCCGCCGACACCGCCTACCTCCCGGCGCAGGGCGTCCCGGCCGCCTACCCGCTGCCCCCCGAGGTCCCGTACGACACCCCGACCACGCACCTGCGGCCGGTCGCCCCGGACCCCGCACCCGCCCAGGCCCAGGCCCCGGCGCCCGCACCCGAGTACGCGGCGCCGGGGTACAGCGCGCCCACCACCTCCGGCCACGTGCGGATGACCGACGCCCAGCGGGCCCGCGCCGAGGGCCGCTCGCCGATCATCGAGCCGGGCATGCAGCCGGCCGTGCTGACCGCCGCCCTCGGCGGTCTCCTGGCGGCGGGCGCCGCCCTCGGGCCGTACGGGCTGCTGGTCCCGCTGGTCCTGCTCCAGGCCGTCACCGCCGCCGGCTGGTTCCGGCTCAACGGCATGTGGCCGGCCCGCCAGGGCATCGCGCTCGCCTTCGCGGGCGGCCTGACCGCGGACGTCGCGCTGCTCGCCGCGGGCACGGAGCACGCGCCCGCCGCGATCCTCGGCACGCTCGGGGTGTGGGTGCTGCTGGTGCTGGTCCTCCAGCTCCGCAGCCACGCGGGCTCCGACGAGCGCCAGTACGGCCTGATGGCCACGGTCGCCTCGTCCGCGCTCGCCGTCCTCGCGGCCGGGCACCTGGCCGCCGCCTCCGACGCGGTCGTCGTGGGCGGCCTCGCGGTCGCCGTCACGGTGGTGGCCCGCGCGCTGCCGCTGCCGGGCGCCGTGACGCTCGTGGTGGCGCTGCTCGCGGCCGCGGGCGCCGGTGTCGCCGCCGGCGGGATGACCGGCATCGGGGCGCAGGGCGCGCTGCTGGGGCTGGGCGCCGGGGTGTGCGCCCTGGTCGGGCACCGGGTGGCGAGCTACGACTACCCGTCGCGCTTCGTCCACATGACGGCCGGGGTGGCGCTGCCGCTCACCGCCGCCGCGCCCGCCGTGTACGTGCTGGGGCGTGCGCTGACGTGAGTGGCGTACGCGAGTGACGTACGCGACCGGGGGAACCAATGAGTAACCCCGCACGTCGATCATGAGGGGTACGGGGAGCCGGTCGCGAACAGGGTGGGGGAACACCGAGCAATGCGAGCACTGCGAATACTGCTGATCACCGCTGTGATCCTCGGTGGTCTGTTCACCATCGGCGACCGCCTGGCGGTGAACTACGCCGAGTCCGAGGCCGCCGAGCGAATAGCCGCCAACCAGGGCCTGGCGGCCGGGTCCGCGAACGTCTCGATCAAGGGCTTCCCGTTCCTGACGCAGGTCATGGGCAAGGAGCTGGACCAGGTCGACGTGACCCTCACCGGCGTGGAGGCGTCGGCCGGCGGCCGCAAGGTCCGCGTCAGCGAAATGGACGCGGCGCTGAAGAACATCCGGCTGGAGAACAACTTCTCCACCGCCGTCGCCGCCTCCGCATCCGGCACGGCGCGCATCTCCTACGCCGATCTCGCCAAGGCGTCCGGCGAGGACGTCACCCTCGGCCACGGCGGCAACGGCAAGGTCAAGGTCACCGGCAGCGTCGAGCTCCCGGTCCTGGGCAGCGTCACGCGCAGCGTCCTGTCCTCGGTCAGCGTCGTGGGCGGCGACACCATCCGGGTACGTGCGGACAAGGTGCCCGGCGAGGGCATCCCGGGGCTGGAGGACCGCATCCGTGAGCGCACCGACTTCGACCGGCAGGTCGGCGGTCTGCCGGCCGGGCTGAAGCTGACGAAGGTCGAGGCGACCCCCGACGGCCTCGCGGTCACCGTCACCGGCACGGACGTCGTGCTGGCGGGCTGAAGCACCCGTCCCGGACCCTTTTCGGCCACATCGTGAGACAGGGCCGTCCGCTCCGCAGATGGCGAGCGGCAAAGCCCCGCCCGGCGGTCGGCCGTCCCTCCTGCGGGGGATCTTCCATCTCGTATCGCGGACGATCGCGTCTCATCATGCGACACGCCGGTGACACGGCCGCCCGACCGTCCCTACGATCGGCTGCATGAAGCGACAGGCGGATCTCACGAAGCGGCGGGCAGTAGACCTGTGCCGCGTCGCCGCCATGCTCTGTCGCTCCGTCTGAGCGGGAGCCCGACCTCCCGTATCCCAGGGCCCTTGAGCACCTCGGGCCCATCCCCCGTGCCGACCGCAGCCACGCACGCGCTCCCACCGCCGTACCCCCGTACGCGAAGAGCACCGGCACCACCCCGCCATACCCCGCCGCACACTGCCCCGGAGGAGAAACAGACATGAGCCGCAGCGACGTCCTGGTAGACGCCGACTGGGTCGAGGCCCACATCGACGACCCGAAGGTCGTCATCGTCGAGGTCGACGAGGACACCTCGGCCTACGACAAGAACCACATCAAGAACGCCGTCCGGATCGACTGGAAGAAGGACCTCCAGGACCCGGTCCGCCGCGACTTCGTCGACCAGGAGGGCTTCGAGAAGCTCCTCTCCGCGAAGGGCATCGCCAACGACGACACCGTCGTCCTCTACGGCGGCAACAACAACTGGTTCGCGTCGTACGCCTACTGGTACTTCAAGCTGTACGGCCACGAGAGCGTCAAGCTCCTCGACGGCGGCCGCAAGAAGTGGGAGCTCGACTCCCGCGACCTGGTCGACGGCTCCGAGGTCCCGAGCCGCCCGGCCACCCAGTACAAGGCCAAGCCGCAGGACACTTCGATCCGCGCCTTCCGCGACGACGTCGTGGCCGCGATCGGCAGCCTGAACCTGGTCGACGTGCGTTCCCCCGACGAGTTCAGCGGCAAGCTGCTCGCTCCGGCGCACCTCCCGCAGGAGCAGTCGCAGCGCCCCGGCCACGTGCCGAGCGCCCGCAACATCCCGTGGTCGAAGAACGCCAACGACGACGGCACCTTCAAGTCCGACGAGGAGCTCAAGGCGCTGTACGCCGAGGAGCAGGTCGACCTGTCGAAGGACACGATCGCCTACTGCCGCATCGGTGAGCGCTCGGCCCTGACCTGGTTCGTCCTGCACGAGCTGCTCGGCCAGGAGAACGTCAAGAACTACGACGGCTCGTGGACCGAGTACGGCTCCCTCGTCGGCGTGCCGATCGAGCTCGGCGCCAACAAGTAATCCCGGACCTCCCGTCCCCTCCCCCTCGACCCCTCAGGAGTACCCATGTGTGGAGCACAGGCCGGCGGCCCGGACGCTTCGACGATCAAGCCCGGTGAGACCACCATCCAGGGCCAGGTGACCAAGGACGGCGAGCCCGTCGTCGGTTACGTGCGCCTGCTGGACTCGACCGGCGAGTTCACCGCCGAGGTCCCGACCTCCGCGACCGGCCAGTTCCGCTTCTACGCGGCCGAGGGCACGTGGACCGTCCGCGCCCTCGTCCCGGGCGGCACGGCCGACCGCACGGTCGTCGCCCAGCAGGGCGGCCTGGCCGAGGTCGCCATCGCCGTGTGACGTAGCGGCACGCATACCGGCCGAAGGGCCGCACCTCCTGGGGGTTGGACGCTTACCGGGACCGAGGTGCGGCCCTTCGGTCGTACCCCCGTCGTACGCTGAAGACATGCTGGCGCGGCGCAGGCGTGTCTACTTCACGATGATGACGGCCTGCCTGGTGCTCTTCGTGGGCGCCTGGGCCGTCGTACGGCTGTGGTCGGCGCCCGCCGCCATCGCGATGTGCTTCGTCGCCATGGTCATCCCCCCGGTCGCGGCGATGATCGCCAACCGGCGGGGGCCGGACGACCGCTGGTGGGACGACCCGTCCGGCGACCCGCAGTCCGACCAGTGGTGGGACGAGCTCGACGGCAAGCGGCGCCGCGACTAGTACACGAGCGCCTGGGTGCCGTCGGCCATCGACTCGCTGACGAAGACCTGCGCCCCCGCGATCCGCACGCCGTCCAGCACGTCCTTCTCGGTGATCTCCCGCCGCGCCGCGCACTGGGTGCACAGCGTGATCCGGCCGCCCGCCAGGATCGAGTCGAGCAGGTCCGGCAGCGGCGCCGCGTGCGGCAGCTCGAACTCGGCCGCCCGCCCCGGCAGCGCGAACCACGAGGACTCGCCGGTCAGCCAGAGCGACACCTCCACCCCGCTGGCCACGGCGACCGCCGCCACCGTGAAGGCCTGGGAGCAGCGTTCGGGGGCGTCGGCCCCTGCGGTCACCTTGATCACGAGCTTCTTCGCCATACGCCGCACTGTAGTGCGCGGCGGGGAACCTCACACGGAGGGCCGCCTCCCCACCCATTACGCTGGGACCTGGCCCCTTTCTTCGCCCACACCGCTCACCGAGGAGCACCCTGTGCTTGAGGCTTTCTTCTCCGCCCTGCTGGTCCTGGTCTGCGTCGGCGTGCTCGGCTTCGCCGTCCTGACCGTGAAGAAGCTGTACCAGGGCCAGCGCTGACCACTCCTACAGATCGACAGAGCTGCTGATGATCGAGATCCCGTCCGACCTGAACCCCGAGCTCGTCCCCCTCGCGTTCCTCCTGGGCACGTGGGAAGGCGCGGGCGTGTCCGACTTCCCGGGCGCCGAGAAGTGCAACTTCGGCCAGTCCGTGACCTTCAGCCACGACGGCCGGGACTTCATCGAGTACGTCTCCCGCACCTGGGTGCTGGACGCCGAGGGCAACAAGGTCAAGCCCCTGGAGTCCGAGAGCGGCTACTGGCGCATCGACAAGGAGCGCAAGGTCGAGATCGTGATGGTGCGCGACCAGGGCATCGTCGAGGTCTGGTACGGCGAGCTCGCCGACCAGAAGCCGCAGATCGACCTGGTCACGGACGCCGTCGCCCGCACCGCGGCCTCCGGGCCCTACAGCGGCGGCAAGCGGCTGTACGGCTATGTGAAGGGCGACCTGATGTGGGTCGGCGAGAAGTCGACGCCCGAGGTGCCGCTGCGGCCGTACATGTCGGCCCACCTGAAGAAGGTCGTCACGCCCGAGCAGGTCGAGGCCTGGGCCAAGGACCTCGGCGACCTGCCGGACGACGGCATCGCCTTCTTCAAGTAGTCCCGCTTCGCGCGGGCCGGGGAATCGAGGGTCGGTGCTCCTACACTGGACGGCGTGGTGAGCACCGACTGGAAGAGTGACCTGCGGCAGCGCGGCTACCGGCTGACTCCCCAGCGCCAGCTCGTGCTGGAAGCGGTGGACGTGCTGGAGCACGCGACGCCCGACGACATCCTCACCGAGGTCCGCAAGACGGCCTCCGGGGTGAACATCTCCACCGTCTACCGGACCCTGGAGCTCCTGGAGGAGCTGGGGCTGGTCAGCCACGCCCACCTGGGCCACGGCGCGCCGACGTACCACCTCGCCGACCGCCACCACCACCTGCACCTCGTCTGCCGTGACTGCACCAACGTCATCGAGGCGGACGTGGCGGTGGCGGCCGAGTTCACCGGCAAGCTCCGGGAGACCTTCGGCTTCGACACCGACCTGAAGCACTTCGCGATCTTCGGGCGGTGCGAGGACTGCACAGCCAAACGTACGACTAACGGGTCGTAGGCTTGCTGCCATGAAGAGCCCTCTGCTGTCCCTGCCCGGCGCCGTGCCCGCCGAGGGACGCGACGAAGGTGTCGCCGCCCACTACGGCGACCTGTTCCGCGAGCAGCGCGCCCTCGCCGCCGGCACCGGCCTGGTCGACCTGAGCCACCGCGGTGTCGTCACCGTCACCGGCGCCGACCGGCTCAGTTGGCTGCACCTGCTGCTCACCCAGCACGTCAGCGAACTCCCGGCGGGCCACGCCACCGAAGCGCTGATCCTCTCCGCGCACGGCCACATCGAGCACGCCCTGTACCTGGTCGACGACGGCGAGACCGTCTGGGCGCACGTCGAGCCCGGGACGCAGGAGGCGCTGATCGGCTACCTGGAGTCGATGAAGTTCTTCTACCGCGTCGAGGTCGCCGACCGGACCGGGGACATCGCCGTCGTCCACCTCCCGGCCGGTTCCATCGCCGAGGTCCCCGAGGGCGTCGTCGTCCGGGAGACCCCGCACGGCCGCGACCTGTTCCTGCCGCGCGCCGACCTGGAGGCGTACGCGGCGGACCACGGGCCGCTCGCCGGGATCTGGGCGTACGAGGCGCTGCGCGTCGAGGCGCACCGGCCCCGGCTCGGCTTCGAGACCGACCACCGCACCATCCCGCACGAGATCGGCCTGATCGGCACCGCCGTCCACCTCCAGAAGGGCTGCTACCGGGGCCAGGAGACCGTGGCGCGCGTCCACAACCTGGGCAAGCCGCCGCGCCGGATGGTCTTCCTGCACCTCGACGGCAGCGAGGTGCACCTGCCGCCGCACGGCACGCCGGTCCGGCTGAAGGCGGACGGCGAGGAGGGGCGGCAGCTCGGGTTCGTCACCACCTCCGTACGCCACCACGAGCTCGGGCCCATCGCGCTCGCGCTGGTCAAGCGCAATGTGCCGGTGGACGCGGAGCTGATGGCGGGCAGCACGGCCGCCGCCCAGGAGACGGTCGTGGAGCCCTAGGGACCGGCCCTAGACGTCGACGACGATCGTGAACGGGCCGTGGTTCGTGAGCGAGACCCGCATGTCCGCTCCGAACCGGCCCGTCTCCACCGTCGCCCCCAGCTCGCGCAGCCGGGCCACCACCTCGTCGACCAGCGGTTCGGCGACCTCGCCCGGCGCCGCGGCGTTCCAGGTGGGGCGGCGGCCCTTGCGGGCGTCCCCGTAGAGGGTGAACTGCGAAATCACCAGGAGGGGTGCGTTCACGTCCGAACAGGACTTCTCGCCCTCCAGGATCCGCACCGACCACAGCTTCCGGGCGAGCTGCGCCGCCTTCTCGGCCGTGTCCTCGTGGGTGACGCCCACGAGCACGCACAAGCCCTCGCCGACGATTTCCCCGACGGTCTCACCGGCGACGACGACCTTGGCCCCGTCGACCCTCTGTACCACTGCACGCATACAGACCAACCTATCCGCGTCCGAACGGGTGCAGGCGCCTGCATTGACACTGGCACAAATGGCACCATGCCTCTCAGGCGGTGCTTTCCGCACCGGTCGAGGGGACGGATTCCTATGAGCACACCTGGCGCCGGGCAGACGCCACATCCCGCACCGATGACATGTGCCGGTGGCAGAGGGGCCCTGCGGCCACCGGCCCAGCGGACCGGTGACGCCGTCCTGCCGGAGGCGCGGCAGCACGACCTGAAGGCCATGCGGTTGCCGGAGCTGCGCGCGCTGCGCCGCGACTCGCACGGCGACGAGGCCGACCTGAGTTACGTACGGAGGCTGCTCCAGGGGCGGATCGACATCCTCCGCGCCGAGCTGGCGCGCCGCGGCGGTGCGCAGGTCCCGGTCGTGGACCGGCTGTCGGAGATCCTCGCCGACACCCCGTCGCGGCACCGTTCCTCGGCCCGCCACGTGACGGTGTCCACACCGCGCGGCGAGGAGTACCGGCGGCTGGCCGCCGAGATGCTCGCCGAGGTCGAGCTGTCGGACCTGACCGCCCGAACGGACGAAGAGCTGCACGCCGCGATGGGGCGGCTCGCACGCTACGAACAGCAGGTCTCCCGGCGCCGGCAGCAGCTCCAGCGGACCGCCGACGACTGTAGCGCCGAGATCGCCCGCCGGTACCGTGAAGGCGAAGCGCAAGTAGACGATCTGCTCCGCTGACCCGGCAGGGGCGGTCGCCGATCCGGAAGGTGCGCCGTCATGACCTCCTCCGCCACCACCGTCATACCCCCGGTCCTCGCCGAGGTCGTCCGGTCCGGATTCGTCGAAGGGCATCACCGCGGGTCGCTGGTGCTGCTGGCCGCCGACGGCACCGTCGAGGTGTCGGCCGGCGACCCGGCGGCGCCGGTCTTCCCCCGCTCGTCCAACAAGCCCATGCAGGCCGCCGCGGTGCTGCGGGCCGGCCTGGACCTGTCGGCGGAGGCGCTGGCCCTGGCCACCGGGAGCCACTCGGGCGAGCCGTTCCACCTCGACCTGGCCCGCAAGGTGCTCGCCGATCACGGGTTCACCGAGGCCGACCTCCGGACCCCGCCCGACCTGCCACTGGACCCGGTGGAGGCCGAGGCGTACCTGGCCGCCGGCAAGGTCCGGGAGCGGATCACCATGGACTGCTCGGGCAAGCACGCGGCGATGCTGGCCGCCTGCGCGGTGAACGGCTGGGACCACGGCTCCTACCTGGACCCGGCCCACCCGCTCCAGCGGCTGGTCCTCGACGAGGTGGGCGCGGCGGCCGGCGAGGACGTGCCGGTGGTCGGCACGGACGGGTGCGGCGCGCCGCTGATGGCGATCAGCCTGGTGGGGCTGGCCCGGGCGTTCCGCTCGTACGTGCTGGCCGAGCCGGGGACGCCGCAGCGGCGGGTCGCCGACGCGATGCGCGCGCACCCCGAGTACGTGGCGGGCACGCGGCGCCCGGACACCTGGCTGATGCGGGAGGTGCCGGGGACGCTGTCGAAGGTGGGCGCCGAGGGGGTCCAGGCGGTCGCCCTCGCGGACGGCCGGGCGCTCGCCTTCAAGATCGACGACGGTTCGGCGCGGGCCCGGGGCCCGGTCCTGGCGCGGGCGCTGCGGATGCTGGACGTGGACGCGCCGGTGCTCGACCGCATCGCCGACGTACCGCTGCTGGGCGGCGGGCAGCGGGTGGGCGAGATCCGGGCGGCGTTCTGAGAGGGGTGCCGTGGGCGGCAGGGGTGCGCCCGGTGCCCGGTGAAAACCGGGTGCGGCCGGCGGCCGGCGCCGCCTAGCGTGACGCCCATGAGCGTCGACGTCCGCACGGTCACCGCGTCCGAGTTCCCCGACTGGCTGCGCGCGCTGCGCACCGGGTTGCTGCGGCCGCCCGTGGTGCCGGACGGGGAGGCCGAGCGGCGCCTCCCGCACATGGACCTGGCGCGCACGCAGGGCGCGTTCGAGGCGGGCCGGTGCGTCGCGACGTTCCGGTCGTTCGCGCAGGAGCTCACCGCCGTGGGCGGCGCGCCCGTGCCCGCGAGCGCGGTGTCCAACGTGACGGTCTCGCCCACGCACCGGCGGCGCGGCCTGCTCACGCGCATGATGCGGACCGAGCTGGCGGCGGCCAAGGAGCGGGGCGAGGTCCTCTCGACGCTGATCGCCGCCGAGTACCCGATCTACGGGCGGTACGGCTACGGCCCGGCCACCTGGACCACCGAGTGGACGGTCGACCTGCGGCGCGCCGGCCTCGACCCGCGCTGGTCGGGCCCGGAGGATGGCGGCCGCATCGACCTGATCGACGCGCCCGACATCCGCAAGCTCGGCCCCGCCCTGCACGACCGGCTGCGCGCCGTGCGGCACGGCATGGTCAGCCGCGGCCAGCGCGGCTGGGACGTGTTCACGGGCGCCGTCCCGCAGCCGGGCGGCGAGCCGTTCACGGAGCCCTTCTACGCCACGTACAGCTCGGCCTCCGGCGAGGTGGAGGGGTACGCGGCGTACACGGCGGACGACACGTGGGACGATGCCAAGCAGCCGCTGAACACGGCGACCGTGCGGGACCTGATGGCGCTCACCCCGGCCGCCGAGCGCGCGCTGTGGCGGTTCGTCTGCTCCATCGACTGGGTCACGCGGGTCAAGAGCGGCTACCGAGCCCCGGACGACCTTTTGCCGCTGCTGCTGCCCGACCCGCGCGCGGCGCGCGTCACGACGCACGCCGACTTCCTGTGGGTGCGCATACTCGATGTCGTACGAGCCCTGGAGTCCCGTACCTACGGCACCACCGGCACGCTGGTGCTGGAGGTGCGGGACGCGGCGGGCCTCGCGGGCGGGCGCTACCGGCTGGACGCCTCGCCCGAGGGGGCGGCCTGCGCCCCGACGCGCCAGGCGCCGGACCTGGTCCTGGACGTCGCGGAGCTGGGCACGCTCCACCTGGGCGACGAGTCGGCGGTGCGGCTCGCCGCGCTGGGGCGCGTGGCGGAGTCCACCCCGGGCGCGGCGGCGGTGGCGGACGTGCTGCTGCGCACCCCGCGCCGGCCGTGGTGCCCGGACGTGTTCTAGTCCCCGCGGCGGCCCCTGCGCCCCGCCCCTGTGCGGATCACCTCCCGTCTGGCACCCTCGTCGTACCCCCGGCCCCCGACCCCTGGCGGCATCTGTGGACCACGACCTCACCGACGTCATCGACGGCACCCAGCACGTCCTGTTCGGCTTCGACGGCCCGCTGCTGCGTGCCGCGGCGACCGGGTGGCCCACGCCCTACGCCGACCCTCTGGTCCGCACCCTGGCCGCGGTCGGCACGGGTCTCGCCGTGGTCACCGACACCGCCCCGGCGGCGGTCTCCCGCTACCTCGCGGGGCGGGGCCTGGCCGACTGCTTCGGCCCGCACATCCACGGCCGCGTCGAGGACGCCCTCGCCTCGCTGGGCGCGTCGCCCGCCGTGTCCCTGCTGATCGGCAGCACGCCCGCCGACCTCGCCGCCGCACTGCGGGCGGGCGTGCCGTTCCTCGGCTACGGCCGCGACGAGCACCACGTCGAGCTGCTGCGCCGGGCGGGGGCGCAGCGGGTGGTGCCGTCGCTAGAGCCGGTGCTCACCGCCGTACGCGCCGCCGCCAAGTCCGGTTGAGGCCCACCGCGCGTCGCGCCACGACGTGCGTAGGCTCATCGGCATGAGCGGGTTGCGCGAACGCAAGAAGCGGCAGACGTACGAGGCGATCTCGGAGGCGGCGATCGCCCTCTTCCTGGACAAGGGCTTCGACCGGGTGTCGGTCGCCGAGGTCGCCGCGGCCGCCGACGTCTCCAAGCCGACGCTGTTCCGCTACTTCCCGGCCAAGGAGGACCTGGTCCTGCACCGGTTCGCCGACCACCGCGAGGAGGCGGCCCGCGTGGTCCTGGCACGGCCGGACGGTGTGGGCCCGCTGGACGCCCTGCACCGCCACTTCCGCGACGGGCTCGCGCGCCGCGATCCGGTGACCGGGTTGAGCGACGACCCCGACGTGCTCGCCTTCCACCAACTGCTGTACGGCACGCCCAGCCTGGTCGCGCGGCTGTACGCGTACCAGGGCGCGTCCGAACGGGCGCTGGCCGACGCGCTGGGCGGTGGCGTCCGGGCGCGACTGGCGGCGGGTCAGATCGTCGCCGTACAGCGGGTTCTGGCGGAGGAGAACTGGCGGCGCATCGAGGCGGGCGAGGCCGCCGACGCGGTGGAGGCGGACGCGGTCTCCGCCGCCGACCTGGCCTTCCGGCAGCTCGCGGAGGGGCTCTCGCCGTAAGCGGCACGAACGGCCTTCGAGCGGCAGGACCGCCGCTCAACGGCAGGACCGCCGCTCCCTCCTCCGGGCGAGCGGCGGTCCCGTTCGGGTGGCCGGCTACCACATCACGGGCAGCCGCTCCGGGATGCGCTTCATGAACCCGGTCCGCCACACCAACTGCTCGATCGGCACCGCGAGCTGGAGCCCGGGCATCCGGTCGAGCAGCGTCTCCAGGGCGATCTCCGCGTGCTTCTTGCCCAGCGCGGTCGCCGGGCAGTAGTGCCGGCCGCCGCCGAAGGAGAGGTGAGCCGTGTTGTTCTCACGCGTGAGGTCCACGGTGTGCGGGTCGCTGAACACCTCGGGGTCGAAGTTGGCGCCCTCGACCAGTACCAGCACCAGGTCGCCCTTCTTCACCTCCACGTCCCCGAGCGTCACGTCCTCCATGGCCAGGCGGGGCAGGCCGTCGCCGATGGACAGGTTGATCCGCAGCAGCTCGTCCACGGCCGCCGGGATCTTGGTGCGGTCCGCGAGGAGCTCGGCGGTCAGCTCGGGGTGCTGGATGAGCGAGACGAGGGCCATGGTCAGGAAGCCGGCGGTGGAGATGACCCCGGCGCCGAACATGGTCACGCCGACCGTCGCCAGCATCTCGTCCGTGAGGTGGTCGTACTCCGGGTCCTCGCGCAGCGCCGCGAGTTCGGCCATCAGCCCGGTGGTGGCCGGGTCGTCCAGGCGCTCCACCATGTAGGCGATGTCGCGGTCCCAGTTGAGCTTGGCGCCCGCGATGGGACAGGCCGAGTTCATGAACGCGATGTCCAGGCTGCGCATCAGCTTGGGCGCGTCCGCCTGCGGGATGCCGAGGATGTGGCAGTGCATGGCGGCGGAGTACGGGTCGGCGAACTGCCCGCGCAGGTCCGCCGGGGCGCCCTCGGCCATGAGCGCCTCGACCAGCTCGGCGGCGTTCGCCCGCATCCAGTCGGCGAGGCCGGGCGCCTTCGGGTTGAGCGCCTTGAGCACCGCCTTGCGCAGCCCGGCCCCGGTGATGTTGCCCATGTTGTTGACGACCTCGGGCGGGATCGTCAGCGCGTACTGCCGTGGCACGCCCGGCGCCGAGGTGTCCTTGAGGCTGAACCGCTGGTCCTCCAGGACCTGCTTGCACAGGGCGTGGGAGGACACCAGCCACGCCTCGTCACCGGCGATGGTCCGCACCCGCTTGACCGGCTCCTTGCGCAAAGTCTCGATCTCGGCGGGCAGTTGGTCGCCGCGCCAGGAGAACGGGAAGTCGACGATCCCGTCGAGCGCGGTCGCGACGGGCATGGTTTCAACGGACATCGGAGGAGTCTCCTTCGGCGGCGTGCCGCGCGGGCTGGGCGGGGGTCACGATCGCGTGGCCCTGGTTGCGGGAGGCGCGCAGTCCGGAGCCGCGCGAGTAGAGCAGCTCGGCCATCGGCAGTAGCTGGTGGTAGCAGTTGAGGGAGGACGGGACGCCCAGGATGGCCGGGGTGTCCAGGAACAGCGGCGCCTCGGCGCACACGTACTCCAGGCACACCGCGCGCTGCCGCTCGGTGGCGGTCTTCCCGCCCAGGACCTTGGAGGACAGGAAGGCGTCGATCAGCGCGTCGCAGGTCGCCCGGAAATCCTCGTCCACATCCAGTCGGCGGAGGAGGTGGTCGTGGATGGTCCGGTACGCCGGGTTGTCCTGGAACGCCGACATGGGGTGGGCGCGCAGGCGCCGTCCGTCCGGGTCGACGGCCGCGACGGCATTGGTGACCTTGGCCCGTACGCCCCGCAGGTTCTTCACGGCCTTGCGGCGGGCGTCTTCGGCGCTGTAGCCGGAGGCCTCGTACATCTCGGCCACGTGGAGGTCGGTATAGACGAAGTCCACCTGGTCGAAGTGGGCGATGCCCCAGCGCGCCAGGTCGGTGACGCGCTGGGCGGAGAAATAACTGTTGCCGGGTGACACACCGATCACGGCGTGGGCGCCCTCGGCGCAGATCACCTGGCAGTGGGCGGTGTAGGGCTGAACGGTGAACAGTCCGGCGGCAGTGTCCGGAGGAGTGAAGGCCTGGATCTCGAAGACGGTCTCAGTCGTCAACTGGAAGGAGTCCTTCGCGTCGCTAGTCCCAATGGAGCCTCGTGCTCCTGGTGTGGCGACGACGCCGAGAAGTTAGCTTCCGAACACGGAGAGTGTCAACGAGGCCCTCATCGTTTCCGGCCTGTACATGTCCTCTTACGGTGCGTGTAACCCGTGGTTCATCTTGAGGTCAAGTAAAAAACGTTACTCGGTTACGTTATTCTTGGCGGAATGACGTCACTCGACCATGAACTGAGCAAGGAACGGACCCACCACGACGCCTGCCGCGCGGCCCTGGACCGCATGGTCGACGGCGCCGCCCACCACGTCGTCACCGGCGAGGACGTCTCCGCGTCGGGCGCCGACGCCGAAGCCCTCGGCTACCACTTGCGCAGCCGGGCCAAGGAACTGCGCGAGGAGCCGCGCGGCCCGCTCTTCTTCGGCCGCCTCGACCACGAGGACGGCCGGCGCCACCACATCGGCCGCCGCCGCATCGGCGAACACCCGGCGGCCCCGCCGCTGGTCATCGACTGGCGCGCCCCCGTCGCACGCCCCTTCTACCAGGCGAGCACCCGTGACCCGCAAGGCGTGCTGGTGCGGCGGCGGTTCGGCTGGGCGCCGTTCAGCGACGGCGACTCGGCGGACCTGACGGGGCTGGAGGACGAGCACCTGACCGCGGGTGACGCGGGCCCCGGCGCGATCCTCACCGGCGAGATCGAACGCCCCCGCGTCGGACCCATGCGGGACATCGCGGCCACCATCCAGCCCGAGCAGGACGACCTCGTCCGCGCCGGGCTCACCGAATCCCTCTGCGTCCAGGGCGCCCCCGGCACCGGCAAGACCGCCGTGGGCCTGCACCGGGCCGCGTACCTGCTCTACACCCACCCGCAGCGCATCCGGCGCGGCGGGCTGCTGATCCTCGGGCCGAACCGCACGTTCCTGTCGTACATCGCCGAAGTCCTGCCCGCGCTGGGCGAGTCGGACGTCCGGCAGGCCACGATCGAGGACGAGGTCGACCGGGGCCACCAGGTGCGTGCGGTGGACTCGCCCGAGGCCGAGGCCGTCAAGCACGACGCCCGCATGGCCGGCGTCCTGCACCGCGCCCTGTACGCCCGGGTCGGCGCCCCCACGCAGCCGCTGGCCGTGCCCGACGGCTCCTACCGGTGGCGGGTGGGGCTGGACGAGCTGGCGGAGATCGTCGCGGACGTGCGGGCGGAGGCACCGCCCTACGCGGTGGGGCGCGAGCGGCTGCGCAGCCGGGTGGTGCGCGCGGTCCAGCTCCAGGCGGAGCGGCGGGCGGGGCCCAGGAGCGGGGCGTGGACGCAGCGGATCGGGCGGGCGCGGGCGGTGACGGCGTTCCTGGACGCCTGCTGGCCCAGGGTCACGCCGGAGGAGGTCCTCGCCGAGGTGCTGGCCGATCCGCGCGACCCGGCGCTCAGCGCCGAAGAGCGTGCGGCGATCCGGTGGGCGAAGCCGCCGCGTTCGTACCGGACCGCCCGGTGGAGCGCGGCCGACCTGGTGCTGCTCGACGAGCTCGCCGGGCTCGTCGAACGCCCCTCGGGCTACGGGCACATCGTGGTCGACGAGGCGCAGGACCTCTCCCCGATGCAGTGCCGCGCCATCGCCCGGCGCGCGGACTTCGGGTCCTTGACCGTGCTCGGCGACCTCGCGCAGGGCACCACCCCGTGGGCCGCCCGCGACTGGGCGGAGCACCTCGCCCACCTGGGCCGCGCGTCGGTCCCCGTGGTCGCCCTGACGACCGGGTTCCGGGCCCCGGCCGGGGTCGTCGCGCTGGCCAACAGGCTGCTGGCCGCACTGGACGTGGACGTACCGCCCGGAAGGTCACTGCGCCGGGACGGCGAGGTGACGGTCCGTGCGGTACGGGACGTGCGGGAGGCGGTGGCCGGCGCGGTACGGGCGGCGCTGACCCGCGAGGGCTCCATCGGCGTGATCGCCACGGAGGAGGCGGCCGGGGGGCTGCGGGCCGCGCTGGAGGCGGCGGGGCTGGCCGGGCCGCGGGTGACGGTGCTGCCCGCCACGCTGGCCAAGGGCCTGGAGTACGACCACGTCGTGGTGGCCGAACCCGCCGACATCGTGGCGGCCGAACCGCGCGGCCTGAACCGCCTGTACGTGGTCCTCACCCGCGCGGTCTCCCGCCTCGACGTCCTGCACGCCCGGCCGCTGCCTACACCGCTGCGGGACGGCTGACCGCCTCCGCCGGCGTGTGGCCGGCCTCGTGCGGCCGGCCCGGTCGCCGGGTGCGGCGCAGCACGGTGGACGCGATGGCGAGGGCGGCGACGAGGAGCCCCGTACCGACGGCGAAGGCCAGGCGGTAGCCGCCGGTCAGCGCCTCGGCCTGCCCGCTGCCGCCGGCGAGGAGGCTCTCCGTGCGGGAGGCGGCCAGGGTGGACAGGACGGCGACGCCCAGCGCCATGCCGATCTGCTGGGTGGTGTTGAACAGTCCGGACGCGAGCCCCGCGTCGTCCTCACCCGCGTCCGACATGCCGAGCGTGGTGAGGGCGGGCAGGGCCAGTCCGAATCCGGCGGCGAGCAGCATCACGGGCAGCAGGTCGACGACGTAGTTCGCCTGGACGGGGACACGGGTGAGCAGTCCGAGGACGCCGATCAGCAGGACCAGCCCGGTCAGCAGGACGTTGCGTTCACCGAAGCGGCCGATGAGGCGGGCGGAGACGCCCAGCGACACCGCGCCGATCACGGCGGCGGCCGGCAGCATCGCGAGGCCGGTGGCGGCGGCGCCGTAGCCGAGGACCTTCTGGAGGTAGAGCGCGACGAGCACCTGGAACGAGAACAGCGCGGCCACCATGAGGACCTGGACCAGGTTGGCCCCGGCGACGCTGCGGGAGCGGAGGACGCGCAGCGGCATGAGCGGGGTGGCGGCGGTGGCCTGGCGTATGACGAAGGCGGCGAGGAGTCCCAGGGCGAGGGCGCCGAGGCCCAGCGTGTGCGCGGAGGTCCAGCCGTACGCCTCGACCTTGACGACGGTGTAGATGCCGAGCATCAGCCCGCCGGTGACCAGGGCGGCACCGAGGACGTCGGCCCCGGCGGCCAGTCCCCGGCCTCGGTCGGCGGGGAGGACGGGAACCGCGACGGCGAGGGCGGCGACGCCGATCGGCAGGTTGATGAAGAAGATCCAGTGCCAGTCCAGGGCGTCGGTCAGGACGCCGCCGAGCACCTGGCCGAGGGAGGCCCCGGCCGCGCCGGTGAAGCTGAACACGGCGATGGCCCTGGCCCGTTCGCGCGGCTCGGTGAACAGCGTGACGAGGATGCCGAGGCTCACGGCGGAGGCCATCGCGCTGCCGGCGCCCTGGAGGAAGCGGGCGGCGATCAGCACGGCGGGCGAGCCCGCCACCCCGGCCAGCAGCGAGGCGGCGGTGAACACACCGGTACCCGCGAGGAACATCCGCTTGCGGCCGATCAGGTCGCCGAGCCGGCCGGCGAGCAGCAGCAGGCTGCCGAAGGCGATCAGGTAGGCGTTGACCACCCAGCTCAGGGCGGCGGGGGAGAAGCCGAGGTCGTTCTGGATGGCCGGCAGGGCGACGGTCACGATGCTGCCGTCGAGGACGGTCATCAGCATTCCGGTGGCGATGACGCCGAGGGCGAGGGTGCGTGGAGCGACGGTGCTCGGGACGAAGGACATGGCGGTCTCTCCTGTCGTGGGACGCGAGGCTGCGCGACAGGAGAGACCGTAGCAGATAGTTCTGTTGCAGACGATCTATTGCGGATTCTTTTGGGGATTGTGGGTGCGTGCTGTCGGTGTGGCGGTGGGTGCCTGCGGTGGGTGTTACTTCTCCCGCTGGCGGGCGCGCCGGGCCGGCCTGGGGCCCTCGACGGGGGTCGCCAGATGCCCCTCCACCAGGCGCTTCAGTGCCCGCAGGAGGGCCTCGCGGTCACCCTTGGGGAGGGCTGCCAGCGCCTCCGCGTGTACGCGGTCGACGATCTCCTGGCTCCGCCGCGCGACCCGGGCGCCCTCCTCGGTGACGGCGATGATCCGGGCGCGCCGGTCGGTGCTGGAGGGGCGGCGCTCGGCGAGCCCGGCCTCCTCCAGTGCGTCGACCGTGACGACCATCGTGGTCTTGTCCATGTCGCCGATCTCGGCGAGCTGGATCTGGGTGCGCTCCTCCTCCAGGGCGTGGACGAGGACGCAGTGCATGCGCGCCGTGAGTCCGATCTCCGCGAGGGCGGCCGACATCCGGGTGCGCAGGACGTGGCTGGTGTGGTCGAGGAGGAACGACAGGTCGGGCTCGGTGCGGGTGGGTGACATGGCGGTCATGCCCCCAGCGTAGCCATTCGGTCTGTGACGGATTATCCGAAACGAGACATTGCTCGGCTCAGTGCGTGATCGCCCGCTGGAGCAGGTCGTGCAGGGTGCGCTGCTGCTCCTGGGTGAGGCCCGCGAGGGGGGAGTCCTCGGTCAGCAGTTCCAGCAGCCGGCTCCGCAGCGCCGCGCCCTCGGTGGTGAGGACGAGCTGCTTGGCGCGCCGGTCGGTGGGGTGCGGGCGGCGCTCGATCAGGCCCTGCTTCTCCAGCTTGTCGACGACGAACGTGGCGTTCGAGGGCTCGCAGCTCATGCGGTCGGCGAGCTCGCGCATGGTCATCGGCCCGGTCAGCTCGCGCAGCGCGGTGGCCTGCGGGGCGGTGAGGCCCAGTCTGGCGGCGCGCTCGCGTACGTGTTCCGCGATCTGGTGGGCCATCCCGTTGACCAGGCCGCACAGCTCGCGCTCGGCGACGGCCTGTGCTTCCTGGTGCGTCATGGTGGCCAGCGTACCAAGCAACCCCATTCAGCCTGAATATTACGAGCTCGGATATTACTAGCTCTGATATTCCGAGCTTGAATGATTCAAGCTTGATGCATATGGTGATCGCCATGAGCATCCACACCACGCTGAACCACGAAGAACGACTGCGCCGTCCGTCGGTCATGCGATCGCTGCGGCTCGGTGAGACGAAAGTGACGTACGTGCCGGACGGGGCGGTGCAGTTGACGCCGCGCGGCTGGCTCCCGGCCACCACCGACGCCGTGTGGGAGGCCCATCCCGAGTACCTCGACGACTCCGGCCACCTCGTGGCGGGCATCGGCGGCCTGCTGGTCGAGCACGGCGACCGGGCCCTGCTGATCGACGCCGGCTTCGGGCCCCAGTCGTTCCCGGCCGAGCCCGGCAACGCGCACGGCGCCATCCACGGCGGGGCCCTGCTGGACAACCTGGCGCTCCTCGGCCGCCGCCCGGAGGACATCGAGGCGGTCGCCTTCACCCACCTGCACATCGACCACATCGGCTGGGCCTGGCACCCGGCCCCCGGCAGTGACCGCCCCGCCTTCGCCCGGGCCGACTACCTGGTGGCCGAGCCCGAGTGGACCCGGCGCCACCTGCTGGAGGCCCACGGCACCAGCAAGGAGACCCTCGCCGAACTGGCGCCCAGGGTGCGGACGGTGACCGACGGCCAGGAGGTCTTCCCCGGGGTACGGGTGCGGTTCGTCCCCGGCCACACCCCCGGGCATGCCGCCTACGTCATCACGGCGGGCGGGCGGCGGCTGATCGCCTTCGGCGACGCCCTCCACTCGCCCATCCAGGTCGCCCACCCGGAGTGGTCCGCGGCCCCCGACCACGACTCCGGCCAGTCGGCCGACTTCCGCCACCGGCTCGTCGCCGAACTCCAGCAGCCCGGCACGATCGGCTTCGGCATCCACTTCGCCGACGTGGTCTTCGGTCGCGTCCGCCCGGCCGCCCCCGCGAACGGAGGCCGGCCCGCCTGGTACCCCGTCGACGCCTGACCGGCGGCAGGGGGGCGGTGATGGCGGCGGCGAGGGTGATGGGAACACTTTTGCAAGCGCCTGCTTGCAAAAGTTAGCAAGTGGGTGCACCATCGGGGCATGGCATCACTCAACGTCGGCAATCTCGGCGAGTACCTGCGCGAGCAGCGGCGCAGTGCGCAGCTCTCGCTGCGTCAGCTCGCCGAAGCCGCCGGGGTGTCCAATCCGTATCTGAGCCAGATCGAGCGCGGGCTGCGCAAGCCGAGCGCGGAGGTGCTCCAGCAGGTCGCCAAGGCGCTGCGGATCTCCGCCGAGACGCTGTACGTGCGGGCCGGGATCCTGGACGAGCGGGAGCGCGAGGAGCTGGAGACGCGTGCCGTCATCCTCGCGGACCCGTCGATCAACGAGCGGCAGAAGCAGGTGCTGCTCCAGATCTACGACTCGTTCCGCAAGGAGAACGGACTCGATACGGAGACGAAGGGTGCCGATCACACCACCGAGGACGGCACCTCACCCGAACTCTGACTCTGCGATCCGGGAGGACCACAGTCGTGGCCATCATCGAAGAACTCCGCACGCCCCTCTACTTCGCCGCCGGTACGGCCGACCTCGCCGTGCAGCAGGCCAAGAAGGTGCCCGGCCTGATCGAGCAGATCGCCGCGGAGGCGCCCGCGCGCATCGACGCGGTGCGCAACACCGACCCCAAGGCCGTGCAGGAGAAGGTGAGCGCCCAGGCCAAGGAGGCCCAGGCCACCGTGCAGGCCAAGGTCACCGAGGTGCTCGGCTCCCTGGACACGGACCTGAAGAAGCTGGGCGAGAACGCGCAGCACTTCGCGCTGCGGAGCGTCGGCGTGGCGGCCGAGTACGCGGTCAAGGCGCGCGAGACGTACGAGAAGGTCGCCGAGCACGGTGAGCAGGCCGTGAAGCAGTGGCGCGGCGAGGCCGCCGAGGAGATCACCGAGATCGCCGTGGCCGTCGAGCCCGACCCGGAGCCGAAGACCGCGCCCGCCGCCAAGAAGGCCGCCCCGGCGAAGAAGGCCCCGGCTCCGCGCAAGGCGGCGGCGAAGAAGACGACGGCGTCGGACAAGTAGCGCGCACACCCGCCTCGGGGCGGAACGTGCCCGTCCACGGCCGCCCGGTCCGGCGTGGACGGGCACGTTCGGTGGACGGGCACGTTCAGTGGACGGGCACGTTCAGTGGAGACGGGGCCGTGCAGTGGACGGGCACGTTCAGGGGTGCCGGGGCGTTGTACGGGTACCTTGGCCGCGAGGCGCTTCACTCACTGACTAGGCGGTGCTCAGCATGTTGCTCGCAGGATTCAGCACGTTCCTCTTTCTGCTCAACCTCGCGATGCTCCTGATCGCCGTGGTCGCCCTGTTCATCGCGGCGACGGCACGCGAGGACGCCTACCGCGCCGCCGACAAGCAGACCAAGATGTTCTGGCTGATCATCCTGGGCGTCACGGTCGCGGTGAACCTGCTCGTGCCGATGCTGTTCCTGCAGATCGCCGGTCTCGTCGCCTCGATCGTCTTCATGGTCGACGTCCGGCCGGCCCTCCAGCAGGTGTCCGGCGGCGGGCGGGGCGGCCGGCGCGGCGGGTCCAGCAGCGACGGACCGTACGGCCCCTACAACGGCGGACGCTAGCGGCGGCGCGGCTTGCGGCGGCGGCCGGGCGCCGCCCCCTCGCCGGCCGCGCCCCCGGCGCTCTCGGCGGCCGTGCGCTCACGCGCGAGCAGCAGCACGGCCACGTCGTCCGTCAGCTCCCCGCCGTTCAGCTCACGCACCTCCGCCACCGCGGCCTCCAGCAGCTCCTCGCCGCCCAGGCCCGACGCGAGCTGGCGGTTGATCATCTCGACCATGCCGTCCTGGCCCAGCCTCGGCGAACCCGGCCCCGCCGAGCGCCCCTCGATCAGGCCGTCGGTGTACATCATCAGGCTCCACGAACCGCCCAGCTCCACCTGGCGGCGCGGCCAGCGGGCGCGCGGCAGCAGCCCCAGGGCGGGGCCGCCGTCCTCGTACGGCAGGAGCTGCGCGGCCCGGCCGTGCCGGGCTATCAGGGGCGAGGGGTGGCCCGCCAGGCACAGCCCGGCCCGGCGCCCGTCCGGCGCGATGTCGACCGTGCACAGGGTCGCGAAGATCTCCTCGTTGTCCCGCTCGTGCTCCAGCACCTGCTGGAGCGTCGAGAGCAGTTCGTCACCGCACAGCCCCGCCAGCGTCAGCGCCCGCCACGCGATGCGCAGCTCCACGCCGAGCGCCGCCTCGTCCGGCCCGTGCCCGCAGACGTCACCGATCATGGCGTGGACGGTCCCGTCCGGCGTCCGCACGGTGTCGTAGAAGTCGCCGCCCAGCAGCGCGCGCGAGCGCCCCGGCCGGTAGCGGGCGGCGAAGCGCAGGTCGGAGCCCTGGAGCAGCGGCGTGGGTAGCAGGCCCCGCTCCAGGCGGGCGTTCTCCTGGGCCCGCAGCCGCGACTCGGCCAGCTTCACCTGGACCGAGTCGGCCCGCTTGCGCTCCACGGCGTACCGGATGGCGCGGCTGAGCAGCGGTCCGTCCAGTTCCTCGCGGCACAGGTGGTCCTGCGCCCCGGCGCTCACCGCCGCGGCCGCCAGCTCGGCGTCGCCCGAAGCGGTCAGCGCCAGGACGGCGTGGCGCGGCGCGATGCGCAGCACATGGCGCAGCGGCGCCAGCCGGTCGTCGTCACCCGGCTTGCCGGCGGGCAGCGCGAGGTCGACGAGCACGCAGTGGACGTCGTCGGTGAGCAGCCGCTCGGCCTCGGTGAGGTTGCGAGCGGTACGGATGCGGACCCGGCCGCCGGACGCGTCGACCAGCTCCGGAACGGTGAAGGTGCCCGCCGGGTCGTCCTCGATCACGAGGAGGGTGAGGTCCGTGCCGACGGCGGCGGCCTGGGCGACGGCGGCCTGGGTCGGCGTGCTCGGAGTGCTCACCCTCTGTCGCGGTACGGGTACGGGCATCGGTTCGGTTTCCTTCCCTCCCCCCGAGGGCACGGTGGCACGTCGGTCGACACACCACCGACGGGGACCATAGCGGTCCGCGGTGGCCGAACGGAATGGAGATCGACGAAGAGCCGATGGCATATGCCGCGCAGCGGGAGGTAGTTGGGCACCGGGTCATGACGAACGTCACGCACCCCGTGTTGGCCCGGTCACATCCCGGGACGTATCCGGCAGCGTGACGTGCGCCTCACTTGTCCGGGCGTACGACTCCGAGGATCGCCATCGAGCCGGCGCCCGCAACCGTCACGTTCCGTCCCGGCCGGGGCGCGTGGATGATCGCCCCGTCCCCGATGTAGAGGCCGACGTGGCTGGCGTCCGCGTGGTAGATGATCAGGTCGCCGGGCCGCATGTCCTTGACGTCGATCCGGGGCAGCAGCCGCCACTGCTCCTGCGAGGTGCGCGGGATGCCCGTGCCGGCCGCGGCCCACGCCTGGGACGTCAGCCCCGAGCAGTCGTACGACCCCGGGCCCTCCGCGCCCCACACGTACGGCTTGCCGAGCTGGGCCGTGGCGAACTCGATCGCCTTCTTGCCCTGCGGGCTCGCGCTGCCGCCGATCTCCTTCAGCACGCCGGAGCCGAGCCAGGCCGTCTGTGCCTTGTCCTGCTCGTCCCGCTCCAGTTGCAGCAGCCGCTCGCGCTCCTCGGCCTCCAGTTGCGACTCCAGTCGCTTCGCGGCCGCGATCTTGGCCTCGATCTGCTTCTTCGTCCGGGCCTGCTGGACCCGGTTCGCCTCCAACTGCGTCCAGTGGGCGCTGGCGTCCTTGGTGTACGCCTCCAACTCGGCCTGGCGCTGGTTCAGTTCGGCGAGCAGGTCCTTGGTGGCCTTCTGGCCCTGGTGGAGGCGGCCGACGCCGCTGAGGAAGGCCTGCGGGTCGTCGGTGAGGACGAGCTGCGCCTCGTCGGGTATGCCGCCGTTGCGGTACTGCGCGCGGGCGGCCGCACCGGCCCGGTTCTTCAGGTCCGCGATCCGGGCCTGGCCGGCCACGATCGACCGCGCGAGCTTCACGATCTCGGCCGACTGCTTCTTCGCCCGCTCGTCGGCGAGGTTGTACGCGTCGGTGGCGGAGGCGGCCTGGCGGTAGAGGGCGTCGATCTCCCGGCGCACCTCCTCCAGGCTCTTGCCGGACGCGGGTCCGGGCGCGAGTCCCGGGGCGGGGGGTGCGGTGACGGGCGGGGGCGGGGTGGGTGCCGCGTACGCCGCCTGGACCGGTGACGCCAGCACGGTCAGAGCGCAGACCACGGTGATCGCGGCGGTGGCACAGCGGCGTCGGTTCACGGTTCCCCCATCTCCCCATCTGATTTACCGTCAGTAACTTCTGGCGCCGATCGAGATGGTGCCATGACGGTGGCGAAAACGACAGAGTCGTATCCACCCGTGTGGGACGAAAGATCGTCCGCGTGCGTTCCGTGCGGGAGCGGGCCGTTCAGTACGAGCCCGGCGCCAGCGCCGACCAGCGCACCGTCACCTCGCCCTGCCGCCACCGGCGCCGGGCGTCCACCAGCGGCCAGTCGGCCGCCAGGTCGCGCGCCGTCCTGATCCACCGCTGCCGGGCGCCCAGCGAGGCGTACGGCGCCGCCGCCGCCCACGCCCGGTCGAAGTCCCGCAGGAACGCGTGCACCGGCTCGCCCGGTACGTTCCGGTGGATCAGTGCCTTCGGCAGCCGCTCCGCCAGGTCGGAGGGGCGGTCCAGCGAGCCCAGCCGGGTGGCGAACGTCACCGTGCGCGGACCGTCCGGACCCAGCGCCACCCACACGTGGCGCCGCCCGATCTCGTCACACGTGCCCTCCACCAGCAGCCCGCCGGGCGCGAGCCGCGCGCACAGCCGCGCCCACACCGCCGCGACCTCGTCCTCGTCGTACTGGCGCAGCACGTTCGCCGCCCGGATCAGCGCCGGGGCGCCGTCCACCGGGACCTCGAAGCCGCCGTGGACGAACGTCAGCCCGTCGCGCGCGTAGGGCTGCGCGGCCGCCACCCGGGCCGGTTCGATCTCGACGCCCACGACGTGGGTGCGGGGGTCGGCGTCGCCCCGCAGCCGGTGCAGCAGCTCGACGGCGGTCCAGGGAGCGGCCCCGTACCCCAGGTCCACGGCCACGGGCGGCCGCTCGCTGCGGCGCAGCGCCGCGCCGTGGACGGCGGCGATCCAGCGGTCCATGCGGCGCAGGCGGTTGGGGTTGGTGGTCCCGCGGGTCGGTGTGCCGACGGGGCGGGTCCCGGTCGGGCGGGTGGTGCGCGGGGCCATGGGGACGAGGGTAAGGGCTGCGCGGACGTGTCCCCGTACGCGTAATGAATTGGCAAAGCGGAAATGCGGCGGGCCGGGCCGCTGTTGTCGCTTGGGAGGAGGGCCGTACGCACAGGCGCGCGCGTGTCCTCCGCTTGCCATGCCCGCACAGCGGAAGGACGCCGACGTGAGCCAGTATGTGTCCCGGTTCGCCGGCACCCTGGCGCCGCCGCACAGGCTCGGCGCGCCGCACCGGCTCCGGCTGCCCGGGCGGGCGCGGGTGCCGCGCCGGGTCGCCATGCTCAGCGTCCACACCTCCCCGCTGCACCAGCCCGGCACGGGCGACGCGGGCGGCATGAACGTCTACATCGTCGAGCTGGCCAAGCGCCTCGCCGCGATCAACATCGAGGTCGAGATATTCACGCGGGCCACCGCAGGCGGGCTGCCCCCGGCCGTGGAGCTGGCGCCGGGCGTCCTCGTACGCCACGTGGACGCCGGACCGTACGAAGGGCTCGCCAAGGAGGAGCTGCCCGCCCAGCTCTGCGCCTTCACGCACGGCGTCATGCGGACCTGGGCCGGGCACCGGCCCGGCCACTACGACCTGGTCCACTCCCACTACTGGCTCTCCGGCCACGTCGGCTGGCTCGCCGCCGAGCGGTGGGGCGTCCCGCTGGTCCACGCCATGCACACCATGGCCAAGGTCAAGAACGCGGCGCTCGCGGAGGGCGACACCCCCGAGCCGGCCGCGCGGGTCATCGGCGAGACGCAGATCGTGCGGGCGGCGGACCGGCTGATCGCCAACACCTCGGAGGAGGCCGACGAACTCGTCCGCTTCTACGAGGCCGAACCGTCGAAGGTCGCGGTCGTGCACCCGGGGGTGAACCTCGACCGGTTCCGGCCGGCGGACGGGCGGGCCGCCGCCCGCGCCCGGCTCGGGCTGCCGGCCGACGCGTTCATCCCGGTCTTCGCGGGACGCATACAGCCCCTGAAGGCCCCCGACATCCTGCTGCGGGCGGCGGCCCTGCTGCTGGAGCAGGACCCGTCGCTGCGGTCCCGGATGCTCGTGCCCGTCGTCGGCGGGCCCAGCGGCAGCGGCCTCGCCAAGCCCGAGGGGCTCCAGAAGCTCGCCGCGCGGCTGGGCATCGCCGATGTCGTGCGCTTCCACCCGCCGGTGCGGCAGGACGCGCTCGCCGACTGGTTCCGGGCGGCGTCCGTGCTGGTCATGCCCTCCTACAGCGAGTCGTTCGGGCTCGTCGCCATCGAGGCGCAGGCGGCCGGTACGCCGGTCGTCGCCGCGGCGGTGGGCGGGCTGCCGGTCGCGGTGCGCGACGGCTCGACCGGCTTCCTGGTGGAGGGGCACGACCCGGCGGACTACGCGGCCGCACTGCGCCGGTTCGTCGTCGACCCGTCGCTGACCGGCCGCCTCGGCGCGGCGGCGGCGCGGCACGCCGGGTCGTTCGGCTGGGACACCGCGGCGGCGGGGACGGCGGACGTGTACACCGCGGCCATGCAGGAACACCGCCGTGGCGTACGCTCGCGTCATGGCTGACGCCCGGAAGATCATCGAGTCCGCGCTGAACGACGCCGAGCTGACCTGGGAGTCCCCGGAGCCCGGCTCGTACGTCGTCACACTTCCCGGTACGCGCAAGCTGTCCACCACGCTGTCGCTGCGCCTGGGCCGCCATTCGCTGTCCCTGAACGCGTTCGTGATCCGGCACCCCGACGAGAACGAGCCCGGTGTCCACCGCTGGCTGCTGGAGCGGAACCTGCGGCTGTACGGCGTGGCGTACGCGGTCGACAGCCTTGGTGACATCTACCTGACCGGCAAGCTGCCGCTGTCCGCGGTCACCCCGGAGGAGCTGGACCGTGTGCTCGGCTCGGTCCTGGAGGCGGCGGACGGGGCCTTCAACACGCTGCTGGAGCTGGGCTTCGCGACGGCGATCCGCAAGGAGTACGCGTGGCGCGTCGCCCGCGGCGAGTCCACGCGCAACCTGGAAGCGTTCACCCACCTGACCCGTCCGGCTAACTGACCGACCCGGCCGGGTCGGGCCGGCCCGTGGCGACCCTGCACGGCCCCGCCCCGGCCGTCGTCCGTCTGCGCGACGTAACAACCCCGCCCGCACGACCCCTTCCACGCGCCCGTACCCCATGGCATGCTCACCGCAACCCCGCACATGAACACCGTTCACGTACGTGGAAAGGTGGGCCATGCTGACCAGACGCACCCTGCTCGGCGGCGCCGTCGCCGTCGCCGCGGCGGCCACCGCCCCGGACGCCGCCGCGCGCGAGCGGCGAACCGCCGCGCTGTGGCGGGAGTTCACGGCGGCGCCGTACACCCACCCGCAGATCCCGTACGTCGCCCGCGCGGGCCGCCGTGCGGGGGCCGTGGGGTTCCCGCGCCGTCCCGTGGTGGCCGACGTCGTGGCGTACGGGGCCAGGCCGGACGGCACGGAGGACGCCGCGCCCGCCATCAACCGGGCCCTCGGGGAGGCCAGCGCGCGCGGCGGCGGCACCGTCCTCGTCCCGCCCGGCACGTACCGCGTCGACGACGTCATCCGCATCGGCCACAGCCGCGTCACCCTCAAGGGCGCGGGCAGCGGGCGTACGAAGCTCGTCGCCACGAGGCACCTGACCGAACTGATCGGGCCGTACGGGTCACGTTACGGCGGCGACAAGTCGTCCTGGTCCTGGGCGGGCGGGCTCATCTGGCTGTGCCCGGAGGGCCGTTACGAGGACCTCACCACCGCGATCAAGGCCAAGGCGTGGCCCTTCGAGGGCTGGACCGGCAACCGGCGCGACCAGTGGCGCACGCTCACCACCGTGCGGCCCGCGCGCCGGGGCGACCGGTCCGTGACGGTCGACGACCCGTCAGCCCTCGCGGCGGGCGACCTCGTTCTGCTGCGGCTCGCCGACGACCACGCCCACACCCTGCTTCGGCACATGGCCGGCGACGGCCCCGGCCCCGCCGCGTACGCCTGGGACGACAAGACCAAGCTCCTCAGCTACGTCCCGTACGAGTGGCCCGTGCGCGTCCTGGGCGTACGGGGACGGACCGTCACACTGGAACGGCCGCTGCCCCTCGACGTACGGCCCGAGTGGGACCCACGGCTGACCACGCACGTGGCCGCGCTCACCGACTCCGGGGTCGAGGGGCTCACCCTGGAGGCCGTCGAGGCGCCACAGCAACCGCACCTGCTCGACAAGGGGTTCAACGGCGTCACCTTCCAGTGCGCCTACGACTGCTGGGCCGACGACGTCACCGTCCGCCACGTCGACAACGGCTTCGGGCTGGTCGCCGCGTCGGCGTGCACCCTGCGCCGCACGAGGGTCGCCGGACGGGGGACGCACCACCCGTACTTCTGCCGCGAGGGCTCGCACGACAACCTCGTCGAGGACTTCACCGTCGAGCGGCGCACCACCCCCGCACCGCCCGGCACCCAGCTCCACGGCATCAACGTGGAGGGACTGTCCAGCCACAACGTCTGGTCACGCGGGGAGATGGAGACGGGCACGTTCGACACCCACCGGGGGATGCCGTTCGCGAACGTGAGGACGCAGATACGGGTCCACAACGACGGGCGGCACGGCGGAGACGCCTCGGCGGGACCGCTGTACGGGGCCCGGTTCACCCACTGGAACGTCACCGTCACCAACCGGCGCGCCGGGCTGGTCCGGCTCGACGGCATCGCCCCGTACAGCGCGACCGTCGGGATCAGCGAGGTGCGGGAGTTCGACCAGATCGACGTCCCGGACTTCGCCGGCCCGCTCCACACACGTCTGGAGGCGTACGGCACCCCCGTGTCCGTACGCCCCCAGAATCTCTACGAGGCCCAGCGCGCCCTCCTCAGGCGGTGACCGCCTCCCGCTCCCGGGGCGGCGTCGCGGCCCCCGCCTCGGGGGCGTCCTCCTCCGGCAGGTTCCGCATCAGCAGCCAGTAGCCGAGCCCGGCCACCGTCCCGAGGACCGCGCACGCGCCCCACAGCCACTCCGCGCCGAACCGGTCGATCATCCAGCCGGACATCAGCGGCGCGATCAGCGCGGCGACCGACCACGACATCGTGTACACGCCCTGGTAGCGGCCACGCCCGTGGACCGGGGAGAGCCGCACCACCAGGCCCGTCTGCGTCGGGGCGTTCACGATCTCGGCGAGCGTCCAGACGCAGACGGTCAGCGCGTAGACGCCGACCGACCCGGCGAAGGCGGTGAGCCCGAAGCCGTACCCCGCCAGCAGCGACGAGGCGATCAGCAGCCGGCGCGGGTCGCGGTGCTCGATGTACCGGGTGACCGGGATCTGGAGCGCGACGATGAGGACGCCGTTCACCGCCATCGCCAGCCCGAAGTCCGCCGCGCCGAACCCGTCCGCGCCCATGGCGACCGGCAGCCCCACGTACCCCTGCTGGAAGATCAGCGAGATGAGGAAGGACAGGCCCACCACACCCATGAACCGCCCGTCCCGCAGGACCGTCCCCATCCCGACCTCCGGCTCCACGGCCTTCCCGGCGGCCGAGGGGGCCTGGGAGGGGCGGGACTCGGGCAGCTTGACGAAGATCAGGACCGCGCAGGTCAGGGTGAGGACGGCCTCGCCGAGGAAACCCGCGAGGTAGCTGTACTCCGCGATGAACCCGGCACCGGCGGCCGAGATGGCGAAGCCCAGGTTGATCGCCCAGTAGTTGAGCGAGAACGCCCGCATGCGGTCCTCGGGCCGGACGATGTCCGCCATCATCGCCTGCACGGCGGGCCGCGAGGCGTTCGACGCCGCGCCGACGACGAACGCGACGGCGGCGATCGCGACCGGGTGCTGCATGAAGCCGAGGACGGCGACCGAGACGGCCGTCGACACCTGGGCGATCAGCAGCGTGGGACGGCGGCCGAGCCGGTCGGTCATCACACCGCCGGCGACCGACGAGATGACGCCGCCGAGCCCGTGCAGGGAGGCGACCAGCCCGGCGTACGAGGCCGAATAGCCGCGCTCCAGGGTCAGGTACAGGGCCATGAACGTCGCCACGAAGGCGCCGAGCCGGTTGATCAGGGTGCTGGCCCACAGCCACCAGAACGCGCGCGGCAGGCCCGCGACGCTCTCTCTGGCCGCCCGTTTGAGCGTGGTGATGGACATGCGTAACCCCCCGTAAGCGGCTGACCCGGTGATCGCAAATTACGGGCTGCCGGTTGTCGGGGGCCACTCAATTGACGGGAGCCGTCAAGTGTCATCGGCGTCCATTAATCTCGTACGCATGGCCGACGCACCGTACAAGCTGATCCTCCTCCGCCACGGCGAGAGCGAATGGAACGCGAAGAACCTGTTCACCGGCTGGGTGGACGTCAACCTCACCGAGAAGGGCGAGAAGGAGGCTGTCCGCGGCGGTGAGCTGCTCAAGGACGCCGGTCTGCTCCCCGACGTGCTGCACACCTCCCTCCAGAAGCGCGCCATCCGCACCGCGCAGCTCGCCCTGGAGGCCGCCGACCGCCACTGGATCCCGGTCCACCGCTCCTGGCGCCTGAACGAGCGGCACTACGGCGCGCTCCAGGGCAAGGACAAGGCGCAGACGCTCGCCGAGTTCGGCGAGGAGCAGTTCATGCTGTGGCGCCGCTCCTACGACACCCCGCCGCCGGTCCTCGCCGACGACAACGAGTTCTCCCAGGCCGGCGACGCGCGCTACGCCACCATCCCGCCGGAGCTGCGCCCCCGCACCGAGTGCCTCAAGGACGTCGTCGTCCGCATGCTGCCGTACTGGTACGACGGCATCGTCCCGGACCTCCTCGCCGGCCGCACGGTCCTGATCGCCGCCCACGGCAACAGCCTGCGCGCCCTGGTCAAGCACCTGGACGGCATCTCCGACGCCGACATCGCGGGCCTCAACATCCCGACGGGCATCCCGCTGGTCTACGAGCTCGACGCCGACTTCAAGCCGCTCAAGCCGGGCGGCACGTACCTGGACCCCGAGGCGGCCAAGGCGGCCATCGAGGCGGTCAAGAACCAGGGCAAGAAGTAACCGCACACGGCAAGGGCCCCGTCCACGTGGTGGACGGGGCCCTTCACGTGCACGCCCGGCGGGTCAGCCGCAGCAGCCGCCGCACTGGCACGGCGCGCCCGACTGGCAGCCGCAGCCGCAGCCCGAGCCACAGCCACAGGCGCCCAGCACGGGCAGGCGGAGCACTTCGACGGGCACTTCCAGCTCGGGGTCGGTCATGGGCGTATCTGCCATGGGTCCCTCCTCGAAGGCGTACGTTCCAAGGCGTACGTCGCCTCTCCCCATTGCATGCCCAGCCGACAGGGCGCATCAACGGCGCACAGGTGTGCGGCCGCCCGATGCGCGCCCTTGCGCGACCCCTTCTTCCGGCGTCCCTCGCGCTGCTTCGCAGGCTTCGGGCCGCGTGTCGCCTTCGGCGACCGTCCGCGACCCGGGCGCGGCCGCCCGGTGCGTGCCGTTACGCGCCCTCGACCGGGGCCTCCGTCTGCTGGAGCTCGTCGGCGACCCCTTCTTCCGGCGTCCCTCGCGCTGCTTTGCGGGCTTCGGGCCGGGTGTCGCCTTCGGCGACCGTCCGCGACCCGGGCGCGGCCGCCCGGTGCGTGCCGTTACGTGCCCTCGACCGGGGCCTCCGTCTGCTGGAGCTCGTCGGCGTGCTCGCCGGTCACCAGGTAGACCACGCGCTTGGCGACCGACACCGCGTGGTCGGCGAAGCGCTCGTAGTAGCGGCCCAGCAGGGTGACGTCGACCGCGGTCTCGATGCCGTGCTTCCAGCGGTCGTCCATCAGGTGCTGGAAGAGCGTCCGGTGCAGCCGGTCCATCTCGTCGTCGTCGTGCTCGAGCTGGAGCGCGAGGTCGACGTCCTTGGTGATGATGACCTCCGCTGCCTTCGCCATCAGGCGCTGCGCGAGCTGGCCCATCTCCAGGATCGTGGCGTGCAGGTCCTGCGGCACCGCCGCGTCCGGGAAGCGCAGCCGCGCCAGCTTGGCGACGTGCTGGGCAAGGTCCCCGGAGCGCTCCAGGTCCGCGCTCATCCGCAGCGAGGTCACCACGATCCGCAGATCCGTCGCCACGGGCTGCTGGCGCGCCAGCAGGGCTATCGCCCGGGCCTCCAGGTCGTGCTGAAGGTCGTCGACCTTCTGGTCGGCCGCGATCACGGCCTCCGCCAGCTTCAGATCCGCGTCGAGCATCGCCGTCGTGGCGCGCCCGACGGCCGAGCCGACCAGCCGGGCCATCTCGACCAGACCCTCGCCGATCGAGTCCAGTTCCTCGTGGTACGCGTCCCGCATGGATGTCCCTCTCTCAGTGCGAACCTCAGGGGTCCGGGTGGGCTCGGACCCCTACGCTCCCACGGTCCGAGTCCAAAAAGTCCGGGGCCTCCCTCACAAGTGAACCGTCACTTTCCCCTCGGTGAACTCTGAGCGACGACTGTTCGAGCACGCCCCCTGATGGCTGGGAGAGTGTCCGAGCGCCCGCATAACCTGGATGCATGGACGTGAACGCGGCGGTCGCCGCATTGGCCGCGATCGCCGGCGCGTGCACCGGCGTGATCGCCATGCTGGCGTTCCGCTGGAGCGAGCGCGACCAGGCGAGACCCACCCGGACCTCCCTCCACACGGACGCCGTACTGCCGCCCGGTGTGGACACGGTCCTGTCCGTACTGCGCTCCTCCGCCGTCGTCCTCGACGAGAGCGACTCCGTCGTCAAGGCCAGCTCGGCGGCGTACGCGCTCGGGCTCGTCCGGGGCGGCAAACTCGCCGTCGAGCCCATGCTCCACATGGCCCGCGACACCCGCCGCGACGGCGAGATACGGCAGGTCGAGCTGGACCTCCCCCGGCGCGGCACCGGGCGCGGCGAGGCCCTCGCCGTCTCCGCCCGCGTCGCCCCCCTCGGCTCCCGCCTCGTCCTGCTCCTGGTCGAGGACCTCACCGAGGCCCGCCGCATCGAAGCCGTACGCCGCGACTTCGTCGCCAACGTCAGCCACGAGCTGAAGACCCCCGTCGGCGCCCTGTCCCTGCTCTCCGAGGCCGTCATGGACGCCTCCGACGACCCCGAGGCGGTCATGCGCTTCGCCGGGCGCATGCAGATAGAGGCGACCCGGCTCACCAACCTCGTCCAGGAGCTCATCGACCTCTCCCGCGTCCAGAACGACGACCCGCTGGAGGACGCCGAGCCCGTCCGGGTCGACGAGCTCGTCGCCGAGGCCATCGACCGCTCCCGGCACACCGCCTCCACCAAGCAGATCACCATGGCCGCCGGCGGCACCGCCGACCTGCACGTCTGGGGTCACCGCGGCCAGCTCGCCGCCGCCCTCGGCAACCTCGTCGAGAACGCCGTCAACTACTCCCCGGCCCACACCCGCGTCGGCATCGCCGCCCGCCGGGTCACCGCGCCCGGGGGCGACCAGATAGAGATCGCCGTCACCGACCAGGGCATAGGCATCCCCGACAAGGACAAGGAGCGCATCTTCGAGCGCTTCTACCGCGTCGACCCCGCCCGCTCCCGCGCCACCGGCGGTACGGGACTGGGCCTCGCGATCGTCAAGCACGTGGCCGCCTCGCACGGCGGGGAGGTCACGGTGTGGAGCACCGAGGGTCAGGGCTCCACGTTCACCCTCCGCCTCCCCGAGGCCGGCGCCGGACGGGACCGCTCTTCGCGGTCCCACCACGACCACACCACCACCGAACCGCTCACAGCCCCGGAGGTCCTTCCGTGACCCGAGTGCTCGTCGTCGAGGATGAGGAATCCTTCAGCGACGCCCTGTCCTACATGCTCCGCAAGGAAGGCTTCGAGGTCGCCGTCGCGACGACCGGGCCCGAGGGGCTGGATGAGTTCGAGCGCAACGGCGCCGACCTCGTCCTGCTCGACCTCATGCTGCCCGGCCTGCCCGGCACCGAGGTCTGCCGCCAGCTCCGCGGCCGGTCGAACGTTCCGGTGATCATGGTGACCGCCAAGGACAGCGAGATCGACAAGGTCGTCGGACTGGAGATAGGAGCCGACGACTACGTCACGAAGCCCTTCTCCTCCCGTGAGCTGGTCGCCCGCATCCGGGCCGTCCTCCGCCGCCGCGGCGAGCCGGAGGAGGTCGCCCCGGCGGCCCTGGAGGCCGGGCCGGTCCGGATGGACGTGGACCGCCACGTCGTCACGGTCGCGGGCGGCAAGGTCGACCTGCCGCTGAAGGAGTTCGACCTGCTGGAGATGCTGCTGCGCAACGCGGGCCGGGTGCTGACCCGGATGCAGCTCATCGACCGGGTGTGGGGCGCGGACTACGTCGGCGACACCAAGACCCTCGACGTCCACGTCAAGCGCCTCCGCGCCAAGATCGAACCCGACCCCGGCGCCCCCCGCTACCTGGTCACGGTCCGGGGCCTGGGCTACAAGTTCGAGCCGTAGGCCAGCCCCTGCCGCCGGACGGCGTCCGGCGCGGCGCTCCCAAGCCCGCGCGGCGCTCCCAAGCCCGCGCGGCGGTGCAAGCCCGCGTATCGGTGCAAGCCCGCGTAGCGGTGCGAGGGGCGCGGAAGGGGCGGTCACGTCCGAGCCGTAGGCCGGCGCCCGGCCGTGGCCCGGCGGACAGCACGAGGGGCGCCCCACCACTGGTGGGGCGCCCCTTCCGCGTACGTGTGCCTCAGTGACCTGCGCCGTGCGACGCCGAGGCGGAGTCCGACGGGGTGGCCGACGACGCCTCGTCGCCGCCCGCCGGGGCGCCGGGGGTGGCGGTCGGCGAGACGGTGGCGGCGTCGGTGGGGGCGCCCGACGGCGGGGCGGGCGGGACGGACGTCGGGGACTGCTCCGCCGGCTTCTGCGGGACCTCCGCCGGGCCGTAGCCCGCGAAGTAGCTGGTCGCCGGGATGACGAACGCCTTGAGCTCGACGTCGCCGGTCTCGCTGAGCTTGAAGACGACCTCCTGCGCGTTGCCGTCCTGCGCGGCCTCGCGGCCCTTCTCGATCACCGCGGAGGCGTTGCCCTTGCCGCCGATGAGGACCGAACCGCCCGCCGGGACGGTGATCGGGCCCGAGCCGCTCGCGGCGGTGAGCTTGACCTCGGCGTTGCTGCCGGGCAGCTCGATGGCCTCCAGGGTCTCCGCCTTGGAGCCGTTGTTGAAGATCATCGCCGAGACGACGGCGGGGCCCTCGGCGTCGAGCTTCGGCTGCGTGATCACCATCGCGTTCTGGATCTTGACGGTGCCGACGGAGGTGGCGGCGTTGTCCGGCTTGACGCCGAGCGTCTGCGCGTCGTTGCCCGCACCGCAGGCGGAGAGCGAGGCGATCGAGATCACGATGGCGGTGGCGGCGAGGGCGCCGCGTCGAAGGCTGCGGCTCACGGCGGCGGCAACTCCTAGGACGTACGGACGGAGGGACGGGCACGGTGTGGTGGTACTGGCTGTCCGCCCGACCCCGGGATCGGGCCCGGGGATCAGTCGGCGCGCTCAGGTTACCGACCCCTCCACCCCGCCCCGCACCCGACCCGCCCCACTCCCGTGTCGGGGTCCGGGGGCGCCGCCCGTACGCCGGCCGCTCCCGTGTGCTTCGTTCCGCGTTCACATAACCGCTCTTGATCAATTCCGGGGCGGTCCCGCATTCCTCGTGAAATGCGCCGCTCGATCACGCTTCGCCAAGCTCCGCGATCAACGCGCGACCCGCACTCGGTCAATTTCGACAATCGTCCGGCATCGCCGTCCGTACGAGTGAGCGGCCGCCGAACGGAGTACGGGAAGTTCACCTCCTGGAACCCGGCAAATCGGGACGATCGGGCCCTTCGGACCGCCCGTGGAGGGGTGTGACGTGCCGGTTTCAGGCCGCCCGCGCAGCCGCTCCGACCTGCGAATACCCCCTTCCGGAACCCCTCCGCAGCACGTTCCTGTTGCTGTTGTCAAGCCCCGAGATATGCCCTGACCTGCGAAAACGCCATTCAGAAGAAGCCGTATCCGTGTTACCCTGGATAGCCACGGAAGGGGTACCTGTCACATGACGTTCAAGGTTGGCGACACCGTGGTCTATCCCCATCACGGGGCCGCGCTGATCGAGGCCATCGAAACTCGCCAGATCAAAGGCGTGGACAAGACCTACTTGGTGCTCAAGGTCGCCCAGGGCGACTTGACGGTTCGTGTGCCAGCGGACAATGCGGAGTTCGTCGGCGTGCGCGATGTGGTCGGTCAGGACGGACTGGACCGGGTCTTCGAGGTGCTGCGCGCACCGTACGCCGAGGAGCCGACGAACTGGTCCCGTCGCTACAAGGCAAATCTCGAGAAGCTCGCCTCCGGCGACGTCATCAAGGTCGCCGAAGTGGTGCGTGACCTGTGGCGCCGCGAGCGTGAGCGCGGTCTGTCCGCCGGTGAGAAGCGCATGCTCGCCAAGGCGCGCCAGATCCTGGTGAGCGAGCTCGCCCTCGCGGAGAACACCAACGAAGACAAGGCCGAGGCCCTGCTCGACGAGGTCCTCGCGTCCTGACGTGTCGCACGACGCGTCTCACACAGAGCGCGTAGCTGATGTGAAGCGATGCCGCGGTGCCCGCTGACATGCTGTGACAGACAGCTTCGTCGCCGGGCGCTGCGGCATGTCCGGCTCCAGCACGCTTCATCCAGCACGCTCTCGCTCTGCCCGGGCAGCTCGCGCAGCTCGCTCAACCAGTGGTCACGGAAGGGTCCGGTCAAGGCGTTGCGCCCGCCCCGCTGAGGCCATACCCATATCGGCCGAGTCAACAAACCTGCCGGAGTGCAACCGATGTCTGACGCAGCACCCCCTGCCCGCACCGCCGCGGTGATCCCCGCGGCCGGCCGGGGCGTACGGCTCGGCCCGGGCGCCCCCAAGGCGCTCCGCGCCCTGAACGGCACGCCCATGCTGATCCACGCGGTCCGCGCCATGGCGGCCTCCCGCGCGGTCTCGCTCGTCGTGGTCGTCGCCCCGCCGGACGGCGCGTCCGAGGTCAAGCACCTCCTCGACGCGCACGCCCTGCCCGAGCGCACGGACTACCTCGTGGTGCCCGGCGGCGAGACCCGCCAGGAGTCGGTCCGCCTCGGCCTGGACGCGCTGCCCGACGACATCGCCACCGTCCTCGTGCACGACGCGGCCCGCCCGCTCGTCCCCGTCGACACCGTCGACGCGGTCATCGAGGCCGTCCGCGACGGCGCCGTCGCCGTCGTACCCGCCGTGCCGCTCGCCGACACCGTCAAGCAGGTCGAGCCGCGCGAGAAGGGCGAGCCCGAACCGGTCCTCGCCACGCCCGACCGCGCCACCCTCCGCGCCGTACAGACCCCGCAGGGCTTCGCCCGCGCCACGCTCGTCCGCGCGCACCGCACCGTCACCGACAACGTGACCGACGACGCGAGCATGGTCGAGCAGCTCGGCGAGCCGGTCGTGGTGGTGCCCGGCCACGAGGAGGCGTTCAAGGTGACCCGCCCGCTCGACCTCGTACTCGCCGAGGCCGTCCTCGCCCGGAGGAGGGCCAACGATGGCTTCTAGCCTGCCGAGCGTCGGCATCGGCACCGACGTCCACGCCTTCGAGAAGGGCCGCGAGCTGTGGTGCGCGGGCCTGCTCTGGGAGGGCGAGGAGTACGGGCTCGCCGGGCACTCCGACGGTGACGTCGCCGCCCACGCCGCCTGTGACGCGCTGTTCTCCGCCGCCGGCATCGGCGACCTCGGCGCCCACTTCGGGACCTCGCGCCCCGAGTGGTCCGGCGCGTCCGGTGTGACCCTGCTCGCCGAGGCCGCGCGGATCGTGCGCGCCGAGGGCTTCGAGATCGGCAACATCGCCGTCCAGGTCATCGGCGTACGCCCGAAGATCGGCAAGCGGCGCGAGGAGGCCCAGAAGGCGCTGGGCGCGGCGGCCGGCGCACCGGTGTCGGTGTCGGGCACGACGACGGACGGCCTCGGGCTCACCGGCCGGGCCGAGGGCCTCGCCGCCATCGCCACCGCGCTGCTCGTGCGCACGGTCTGACGGCGCGGGTTTTCCACAGGCGCGCGGGGCACTGGCACCGGCCCACTACCCTGGAGTGGTGACTATTCGTCTGTACGACACCAGCGCCCGGCAGATCCGCGACTTCACCCCGATCACGCCGGGCTGTGTCTCGATCTACCTGTGTGGCGCCACCGTGCAGGCCGCCCCGCACATCGGGCACATCCGGTCGGGGCTGAACTTCGACATCATGCGCCGCTGGTTCGCCTACCGCGGCTACGACGTGACGTTCGTCCGCAACGTCACGGACATCGACGACAAGATCATCGCCAAGTCCGCCGACCAGGGCCGCCCCTGGTGGTCGATCGGGTACGAGAACGAGCGCGCGTTCAACGACGGGTACGAGGCGCTGGGCTGCCTCCCGCCCACCTACGAGCCCCGCGCCACGGGTCACGTCCCCGAGATGATCGAGATGATGCGCGGCCTCATCGAGCGCGGCCACGGGTACGTGGCGGACGGCAGCGTCTACTTCGACGTGCGCTCCTTCCCGGAGTACCTCGCCCTCTCCAACCAGGACATCGACGACCTGCGGCAGCCCGCCGAGGAGGGCATCACCGGCAAGCGCGACCCGCGTGACTTCGCCATGTGGAAGGCCACCAAGCCCGGCGAGCCCGACTGGGAGACGCCGTGGGGCCGCGGCCGCCCCGGCTGGCACCTGGAGTGCTCGGCCATGGCGCACAAGTACCTGGGCTCCGCCTTCGACATCCACGGCGGCGGCCTGGACCTGGTCTTCCCGCACCACGAGAACGAGATCGCCCAGGCCAAGGCGTACGGCGACGACTTCGCCCGCTACTGGGTGCACAACGCCTGGGTCACCATGAGCGGCGAGAAGATGTCCAAGTCGCTCGGCAACTCGGTGCTGGTCTCCGAGATGGTCAAGCAGTGGCGCCCGATCGTGCTGCGCTACTACCTGGGCACCCCGCACTACCGGTCGATGATCGAGTACAGCGAGGAGGCCCTGCGCGAGGCCGAGTCGGCGTTCGCCCGCATCGAGGGGTTCGTCCAGCGGGTCGTCGAGAAGGCGGGCGTCGTCGAGCCGGCCGCCGAGGTCCCGCTCGCCTTCGCCGAGGCCATGGACGACGACATGGGCGTCCCGCAGGCGCTGGCGATCATCCACACCACCGTCCGGCAGGGCAACAGCGCGCTGGCCGCCGACGACAAGGAAGCCGCCGTCGCGCGCCTCGCCGAGGTCCGCGCCATGCTCGGCGTCCTCGGCCTGGACCCGCTCGACCCGCACTGGGCGGGCGAGGCCGACCGCGGCGAGGACCTCCACGGCGTCGTGGACTCGCTCGTCCGCATGGTCCTGGACCAGCGCGAGGCGGCGCGGGCGCGCAAGGACTGGGCGACGGCGGACGCCATCCGCGACCAGTTGGGCCAGTCCGGGCTCGTCATCGAGGACAGCCCCGACGGGCCCCGGTGGACGCTCGGCGCGCGCTGAGCACCACGCTGGCACACTTCATATATACGTACGCACGACACGCATCGACAGAGCAGGTAAGTCATGGCCGGGAACAGCCAGCGCAGGAACCGCCGCACGTCCAACAAGAAGGGCGCGACGGTCGGCAGCGGTGGCCAGCGGCGCCGGGGCCTGGAAGGCAAGGGCCCCACGCCGCCCGCGTCCGCCCGCAAGGGCCATGTGAAGAACCGCGTCGCCAACGCCAAGGCCAAGCAGGCGCACCGCCGCCAGGTCGCCCGGCGCGGCGGCAAGGGCCTGTCCGAGATGGTCGTCGGCCGCAACCCCGTCTTCGAGGCGCTGCGTGACGGCGTACCGGCGACGACGCTGTACGTCCAGCAGTTCATCGACAACGACGAGCGGGTGCGCGACGCGCTCAAGCTCGCGGCCGACCGCGGCGGCATCAACCTCATGGAGGCCCCGCGCGCCGAGCTCGACCGGATGACCAACGGCCTCAACCACCAGGGCCTCGTCCTCCAGGTCCCGCCGTACGAGTACGCCCACCCCGAGGACCTGGCCGCGGCCGCCTTCGACGACGGCGAGGACCCGCTGATCGTCGCCCTCGACGGCGTCACCGACCCGCGCAACCTGGGCGCCGTCGTCCGCTCCGTCTCCGCCTTCGGCGGCCACGGCGTGGTCGTGCCCGAGCGCCGTGCCGCCGGTATGACCGCCGGCGCCTGGAAGACCGCCGCGGGCACCGCCGCCCGCACCCCGGTCGCCCGCGCCACCAACCTCACCCGCGCCCTGGAGGCGTACCAGAAGGCCGGCATCACCGTCGTCGGCCTGGCCGCGGACGGCGACATGGAGGTCGGCGAGCTGGAGGCGCTCGGCGGCCCCGTCGTCATCGTCGTCGGCAGCGAGGGCAAGGGCCTGTCCCGCCTGGTCGGTGAGACGTGCGACCACCTCGTCCGCATCCCCATGCCGGGCGGCGCCGAGTCCCTCAACGCGGGCGTCGCGGCAGGTGTGGTGCTGTACGAGGCGGCCCGCCGCCGCGCGTGACGTTCCCCGGGGCGACGCCCCGCCCGCCGGGCTTTCCGGGACCCGTCATGATCTTGACGGGTCTCGGACATTTCCCACCCGTCAAGGCAGTGTCCTAAACCCACGTCACTCGGTTAGATGAGTGTGGACACCAGAACGCCCCGGCCCGGTTTCGACGATCAGCCTGCGCTGAGCATGGTCAAGGTGGATTGCGATCCCGCGCAGGTCATCGTGAACCACGCCAGTTTCCGTGTGCAGCTCGCCCCGGTGAACAAGCCCCGGTTGGCCGACACCACCCGAGTACCCGCCATGAGCGGCGCCGCCGCCGGCGGCGCGACGGCACGGCGGCGCGCGCCCGTCGTGTGGAGCGGGAAGTCCTCGCCCGGCGACCCCGGCGCGACCGGGCTGCTCCAGGCCGTGCGGGAATCGACGGCCGTCGACACGCTTGACGGCGGCGCCACCCAGGTCATCCCGCGCGTCGACCTCTCCGACGACACCATGCCGACCCCCGTCGTCGGCGCCCAGCGCGGCCCCGACGCGCCACCGCTGCTGCCGCCCATGCGCCGCGCCGTCGGCGCCTACGACGACCAGCCCCACCCGTACACCGACACGTACACCGACGCGTCCTCCGGCGCGTACTCCGACACGTACGAAGGCGAAGACGGCCGGGACGACGGCCGCGACGGCGACGGCCGCGATGCGGCCGGGGCGTACACCGGACCCGCCCACCGGCACGCGTACTACCCCGGCCGCCGGATGAACCTCGGCGTCGTCCTGCTGCCGCTGCGCGTGTTCCTCGGCTTCATCTCCATCTACGCCGGCATGGGCAAGCTCTGCGACCCCGTCTACTTCGACGGCGGCGAGCGCGGCTCCATGGTCAAGTGGCTCACCTCCCTGCACCCCTGGGCCCTCGCCGAGCCGCTGCGCGACTTCGCACTCGCCCACCCCGTCGGCGCCGGCCTCACCGTCGCCTTCGCCCAGGTCGTCGTGGGTGTCCTCACCGTGCTGGGGCTCTGGCAGCGGGTCGCCGCCGTCTTCGGCGCGATGCTGTCCGCCGCGCTGATCCTCACCGTGAGCTGGAAGACCGTCCCCGTCTACGACGCGCCCGACATCATCTACCTCGCCGCCTGGTCGCCGCTGATCATCGCCGGCGCGCCCGTCTACTCCATCGACGGACGCCTCGCCGGCGAGGCCTGGCGCACCCTCGGGCCCCGCTCGGCGCTGTGGGACCTGCGCCGCCGGGTGCTGCGGCGCGGCGTGGTCGTCGCCACCGTCGTGGTGGGCCTGACCCTGCTCATCGGCTCGCTCCTCGGCGGCGCCGTACGGTCCACCGAGATGGTCACCGTCCCCGGGCCCAACGACGACCCGACCAACCACCTGCCCGGCCGGCCGCTCCCCGAGGAGCCCGGCGAGCACTCCCCGTCGGCCAGCGAGTCCTCCCGTCGCCCCGAGCCCTCGGCGTCCGCGTCCGCCGGACCGACGGCGGAGGAGCAGGCGTCCTCCCCGGCCGAGGAGACCAGCGAGGCCGAGCGCATCGAGGAGGAGCGGCCGACCGCCTCCCAGGGCACCGGACAGCAGCCCCCGGAGCAGTCCGAGCCCGTGCCCCCGCCGTCCTCCAGCGCCGGCCCGACGTCCACGGGCGGCACCGGCAGCGGTGGCGGCACCGGCGGCGACGACGGTACGGGCGACGGCTCGGGCGGCAACGACGGCGGCTCGTCCACCGGCGGCAACCGCAACCCGATCGGCGGCCTGCTCGGCTGACGTACAGGGCAGGACACCACAGGAGGAAGGGGCGGTCACCGTGCCCACGGTGACCGCCCCTTCCGTATGCCCTCTTCCTGTGCCTGCTCAGTTCATGCCCGCCCACGATTCATGCCCGCTCAGGAGCCGGCCCGCTCAGGACCCGGCCAGCTCCTTCGCCGCCTCCTGGAGGTCCTTCGCGGTGTCGATGGCCCTCCAGTACGCCCCCTGCGGCAGCGGGAAGCCCGCCAGACGCCGCTCACGGGCCAGCCGGGGGAACGTGGTGCGCTCGTGGTCCCCGACGTCCGGGAGGAGCCGCGTGAAGGCCGGGGAGAAGACGTACACGCCCGCGTTGATGAGGTAGGGCGACGGCGGCGACTCGATGAAGTCGGTGATGTGCCCGAAGGTGTCCGTCTCGACGGCCCCCCAGGGGATACGGGGACGGGCCAGGGCGAGTGTCGCGGCGGCGTCGCGCTCGGCGTGGAACGCGGCCATCTCGCGCAGCGAGAAACGGGTCCAGATGTCACCGTTCGTGGCGTACCACGGCTCGTCGGGGAGCGGCAGGCGCGCGGCCGCGTACTTCAGGCCGCCGCCGCGGCCGAGCGGCTCGGGCTCCACAACGGTGGTGACGCGCAAGGGCAGTTCGGCCGTCGCGAGCCACTGCTGGAGCACCTCGGCGAGGTGGCCGCAGGAGACGACGGCGTCGGTCACGCCCTCGGCGGCCAGCCAGGAAAGCTGATGGCCGATGATCGGGGTCCCGGTTCCCGGGATCTCGACCATCGGCTTGGGGCGGTCGTCGGTGTACGGGCGCAGTCGTGAACCCTGGCCGCCCGCCAGGACCACGGCCTGCGTCGGAGAGGTGTGCATACCGCGCACGATAGGCGCACCTCGGTGCTGGTGATACGCCTCAGCTCTCGTGGGCGACGCCGGTGGCGTAGGACGTGTCGCACACGGGGCGGGAGTACGTCTGTGCCTTCACGGGGCCGTAGTGCTGGACGGCGGCACGGCCGAGCGCGCGGGCGATCGACATGCAGTGCCTGGCGAGCGACGGGCGCTCCTCCACCGCGCGCTGGAGGTGCGTGAGGGCGACACCCGGGTCCTTCTCCTGAAGCTCCGCGAGGAGCTTGTCGCGGAGAATATCCTGCGGGGCACGGGGCTTGGCCCGTACCGAGACGTTCTCCGAGGACGCGGTGAGCATCCGGGTCTGGGAACTGCTGCCCGCCCACGGGACGCTGGTGACCGCGAGAGTTCCGGAGAGCACCAGGACGACGGGCAGGACAAGGGCGAGAGAGCGGCCGATTCGGCGTGCGGTGTGGGTCACGGACGTGAGCGTAGCGGCCAGTGATGATTTGGAGACATTTAGTCACCCCCACGGGGGATGGTTCGATGCTCCTTTTCGAATCGGGTGTTGACGAACAGGGTCCGAATTGACCCGTGTGCCGGGGTATTTGTCGACATCCCGGCGCCCCATGCGAGACGGCCCCGCACCGAAGTGCGGGGCCGGGTACGCGTCTTGCCGGGATCAGTCGCTGAGGCGCTCACCGGTCGACGTCGAGAACACGTGGATCTCGTCCGGGCGCGGAACGACGTGCAGTACGGAGCCCTTCTCCGGGATGGAGCGGCCACCGACGCGGACCACCAGGTCCTTGTCCTCGCCGCCGACGCGGGCGGAGCCGTACACGTACCCGTCGGCGCCCAGCTCCTCGACGACGTTGACCGAGACGGCCAGGCCCTGGTCGCTCTCGGCGCCCGCGACGTCGAAGTGCTCGGGGCGGACGCCGACCGTCACGGTCGTGTCGCCCTTGCCGGACGCGGCGGACAGCGCCTCACGCGACACCGGCACGACGCTGTTGCCGAACTTGACGCCACCGTCGGTGATCGGGACCTCGACCAGGTTCATGGCGGGGGAGCCGATGAAGCCGGCGACGAAGAGGTTGGCCGGGCGGTCGTACATGTTGCGCGGCGTGTCCACCTGCTGGAGCAGGCCGTCCTTCAGCACCGCGACCCGGTCACCCATGGTGAGGGCCTCCACCTGGTCGTGTGTGACGTACACGGTGGTGATGCCGAGCCGGCGCTGGAGCGACGCGATCTGCGTACGCGTCGACACGCGCAGCTTGGCGTCGAGGTTCGACAGCGGCTCGTCCATCAGGAACACCTGCGGCTCACGCACGATGGCACGGCCCATCGCGACACGCTGCCGCTGACCGCCGGAGAGCGCCTTCGGCTTGCGGTCCAGGTACTCGGTCAGGTCGAGGATCTTCGCCGCCTCCTCGACCTTCTTGCGGATCTCCGCCTTGTTCACGCCGGCGATCTTGAGCGCGAAGCCCATGTTGTCGGCGACGGTCATGTGCGGGTACAGCGCGTAGTTCTGGAACACCATGGCGATGTCCCGGTCCTTCGGCGGCAGGTGCGTGACGTCACGGTCACCGATCCGGATGGCGCCGCCGTTGACGTCCTCCAGACCGGCGAGCATGCGCAGTGAGGTCGACTTGCCGCAGCCGGACGGGCCGACGAGGACGAGGAACTCCCCGTCGGCGATCTCGATGTCGAGCTGGTCGACGGCGGGCTTGGTGCCACCCGGGTAGATCCGGGTGGCTTTGTCGAACGTGACAGAAGCCATGGTGATGCGGTCCCTTCACCGGCAGGAACGTGCCGGACGATCCGAGTAAAGGAATGGAAGTGGTCTGGTCCACGCGAGTGAACCTGGGGTGACGCTACCTGGCGATATGCGGTCTGTCAGTAGGTGGCGGGAGGAAATGTTGGTGGTGGTGCGGTGGTGGCAGAGCACCGACCTTTTGACCTGTACCACGCGGAGCGGAGCAACGGATTTTTGACCCTTGTCTCCCCGGGGCTTGCTGCCCTCGCGGGCAACACTTCCTGCTTCATCACCCATCGCCGCCCGACCATGGCCCTGAAGGGCCACGCCCGGCCGGTCTTACGCGGGCTCCACAGACATGACGGCCGACGGCCCGTCGGTCCGTACCTCACTCCGGCTCAGGCGGCCGGCGCGTACTGCTCCAGCTCCGAGGCCCTGATCACCGCCGGCGGCGTCCTGCCCGGAGGAAGAGCGGCGGCCACCAGCCAGTAGAGCCGCATACCCTCGTCTCGGAGGTTCACCGCCGCGTTCACATCACGGTCGTGCACCACGCCACACTCCTTGCAGGTCCACTCCCGCACCGACACATCCAGACGCGGGCCCTTCGCATGACAGGCCGAGCAGCGGCGCGTCGACGGGAAGAAACGGTCCACGATCACCAGCGTCCGCCCGTACCACTCGCACTTGTAACGGAGCTGCCTCAGCAGCTCACCCCACGCCGCGTCGCGGATGGCCTGGTTCAGCTTCGCCTTCCGCCGCCGCCCCTTGCCGACCGCCGGCCGCATCAGATTGGCGATGGGTAGTTCTTCCACCACGAGCACTTGGTTCTCGCGCACGAGGCGGGTGGTGAACTGGTCCAGCATGTCCCTGCGGACGTCGGTGATCAGCGCGTACAGCCGGGCGATCTTCTTTCGGATCTTCCCTCGGTTCTTGGAACCCTTCTCCTTCCGGTGGAGCTGTCGCTGGAGGTCGGCGAGGTGCTTCGCGTACTTCTTCAAGAGGCGGGGGTGCTCCAGCTTCCGGCCGTCGTCCAGCGTGACCAGAGCGGCCAGCCCAAGATCGAGCCCGACGGCCTTGGGAGCCTGTGAGCCCGGTACGAAGGCGCCGGGCAAAGGCGCGATCCGCTCCTCCACCAGCATCGACAGGAAGTACCTGCCCGCCCGGTCCCGGGTCACCGTCAGCTTCACCGGCACCACACCGGCGGGCAGGGCCCTGGACCACCGCACGTCCAGCGGAGCCGCCTGCTTGGCCAGCGTCACCAGGCCGGTCCCCGGCCGCTCCAGGTCCTCAAGCCACCGGAAGCCCGTCCGGACGTACGTTGCCGAGTCCCGCGCGGTGCGCTTCCGCTTGAGCTTCGGAAACTTCGCGGCCTTGCGGAAGAAGCGCTGGAACGCTCCGTCCAGGTGGCGCAGGGCCTGCTGGAGAACCGTTGAGGAGACCGCCCGGAGCCAGGACGTGTCCTCCGCCCGGCGCCATCCGGTGAGAGCACGGCACGTCTCTGCGTATCCGACCGACACCCGGTGCCTCTCCCACGCCTCCGCCCGCAGGGTCAGGCCCTGGTTGTAGACCCACCGGCAGGCTCCGAAGGTCTGCTCAAGCTGCTCGGCCTGGTCACGCGACGGATAGAAGCGGAAGCGGTAGACCCGCTGCTGGGTAGCGGCCTCCTTGGGGCGCTGCTGCATCGGCCCGGACGCACGGCCGTGACGCGCATGCCGGTCGGCGATGCCCAGCACCTCGCGCTTGACGCGCTTGGCCTCTGGGCCCGTAACCCGTACCGGCCCCTCGACCGCATGTGTCATCCCCTTGCCCCCGATCCGATCTTCGGAACAGCACTCCAGTGCATTCAACGAACACCTGCACGGAAGGTCGCGGGCAAGAACTTCATGGTCTCGGGAATCCGGTGCTGTGTAGAGTGGGGGCGCCTCTCGCGTGCGGCTCGACGTACGCGATGCCGCCTTAGCTCAGCGGAAGAGCTCCCCACTTGTAATGGGATGGTCGTCGGTTCGATTCCGACAGGCGGCTCCAGCAAAACCGTGTCCCGGACCACTCAGGTCCGGGACACTTTGCGTTTGAGGGGTGTACCTGACGTGCCTGGGGAGGGGTGTGTCGGATGAGTCGTCGTTCGGGTGGGCTGATCGGGGCGTGGGCGGAGGCCCAGCGGCAGCAGCAGCGGCAGGCGGAGGCGCGGCAGAGGGCGGTGGGGCAGGAGCGTCTGCGGGCCGAGCGGGAGCAGCGGGCGTATGAGCGGGACATGGCGCGGATGCACCGGGAGCAGCAGGCGGCGTACCGGCGGCAGCGTGAGGCTGATGTTCTCCGGCGGTCGAGGGAGCTGGATGCTCGGGTCGCGGTGTTGGAGGGGTTGCTGGCGGCGGGGTGTCGGGCGCCGGCGTTTCGGGTGTCGGCGTTAAGGCGTGATGAGGCGGTGGAGCCGTTTTCGCCGGGGCCGTTGGGGCAGCCGGTGGTGATGCCGGATCCGGCGCGGTATCAGGCGCAGGGTGGGTGGACGGCGAGTGGGCGGGCGCAGGCGGAGCGGGAGGCGCGGGCGCGTTTCGAGCGGGATTGGTTCGCGGCGCAGGCGGCTGAGGCGCGGCGCCTGGAGCAGTTGGGGGCCTATCAGCGGCAGTACGAGGAGTGGGCGGCCGCCAGGGTGAGGGAGGTGCGGGAGCACAACGCGGGGATCGCGGGTTTGGTGGAGGCGTTGCGGTCGGGTGAGCCGGAGACGGTGGTGGAGTACTTTTCGGCGGCTTTGTATGCGTCGTCGGGGTGGCCGGAGGGTTTTCCGCGGCAGGTGTCGGCCGCATACGACCGGGGGGCTCGGCAGTTGGTGTTGGACTGGGAGCTGCCGGGGTTCGACGTGGTGCCGGAGGCCAAGGGTGTGCGGTATTTGGTCGGTACGGACCAGGAGAAGCTGATCGTCCGGCCGATGACGCAGCGGCGTGCGTTGTACCGGGATGTATTGGCGCAATGCGTGCTGTTGGCGTTGCGGGAGTTGTTCGCCGCGGATGAGGTGGGGGCGCTGAGGTCGGTGGCGCTGAACGGGTTCGTGGATGATCGCGATCCTGCGACGGGGCGGCCCGCGCGGGTGGTGCTTGCGGCGGTGCTGGTGGAGCGGGAGGTGTTCGAGGGGCTTCATCTGGAGCTTGTGGGAGCTGTCGAGTGCTTGACGGATGCGTTGCGGGGGCAGTTGTCGGCTCGGCCGGATCAGCGGGTCGCGGTTCGGCCGGTGCGGTCGCCGGAGCAGGTGGGGTCGGGCGTGGCGTCGCACGGGGGTGGTGAGGAGCCGGATCTGCTGGCGATGGATCCGGTGGAGTTCGAGGGGCTGGTCGCGGAGTTGTTCCGGGCGCGGGGGCTTCAGGCGGTGACGACGCAGCGGTCGAATGACGGTGGTGTGGATGTGGCTGCTGTCGATCCGGATCCGATCAGCGGTGGCTCGATCATCGTTCAGGTGAAGCGGTACCGGAACACGGTTCCGCCGAGTGCGGTGCGTGATCTGTTCGGCACCGTGCAGGGTGCGGGTGCGAACAAGGGCGTGCTTGTGACGACGTCGGGCTTTGGGCCTGGCTCGTATACGTTCGCCAATGGCAAGCCGTTGACGCTGGTTTCCGGGTCGGAGCTGGTGGACCTGTTGCATCGGCATGGTTTGCGTGGGCGTCTTGGGAACGAGTCGGCCGTGCCCGAGGCCGGGCCGGATGTGGGGATGGTGCCGGCGTCGGTCGATGAGGAGGTGGCTGATTTCAACGTGCTGGGTATGGACTGGTCTGGTTCGGTGGCTCTCGATGTGTGTGCGCTGGTGTGTGCGGGGTCGCGTGTTCTCAGCGACGATCACTTCGTGTTCTTCAACAATCCGGGGACGCCAGACGGTTCGGTGCGCATGATTCGTGCGTTCGCGGGGGACCGGGCTGCTGTTCGGGTGGCTTTTGACGGGTTGCCTGAGGGGGCTGACCGGCTGGTGTTGGTGGCTGCTGTGGATCCGGAGGTGAATCCGGATGCGGATTTGTCGGGGTTCACGGATGCGGGAATCCGGTTGCGTGATGCGTTGGGGGTGGAGCTCGATCGGTTGATGGTTTCGGACGGTCGGGCTGGGGAGACGGCCTTGGTGCTTGGGTCGTTCAGGCGCCGCGTGGGTGGTGACTGGGATTTCGTTCTGGGAGGCAGAGGCTATTCGGGCGGTTTGGCGGCGCTGGTGGGCGATTTCGGTATTGAGGTTGAGTAGTGGGCGTGGGCTGACTCATCGTTTGCCACCGTTACCCCGGGCGGCTGTGTCAGCCCCCACCTGCGGATCGGCTTTGACGTCGGCGGCGGCAGCGACAATGAGCGGTGACGGCTTCGACGGCTGGGGGACAGGATGCTGACCGGGATCGTGATCGACGCGCTGGATGTCACGCGCATGGACCGTTTCTGGCTGGACGCCACACAGGGCAGGACCGGCGGCCTGCAGTTGCGGTTCGAGCCGTGCGCGAGGCCGAAGCCGGTGCACAAGAACCGGCTCCACCTCGATCTGGCCGGTGGCCCGGACTGGCAGGGCGAGGTGGCGCGCCTGCTCGCACTTGGTGCGACGCGGGTCGACATCGGTCAGGGGGATGTCCCGTGGGATGTGCTGGCCGATCCGGAGGGCAACGAGTTCTGCGTGCTGCGTCCCGGTCATCCCGGTGTGCTCACCGACTCCGGTCTCGTCGCGGTCTGCCTTGACGTCGCCGAGGAGGACCGCTGTGCGCAGTCGGCCTTTTGGCGGTCCCAGGCGGGCTGGCACGCGGTCGAGTCCCACGACTGGGGGGTCCGGCTGCGCCGGAGCCCCTCCAGCACGGTCTCGCTGGTGATGGGGCCGCCTGCGGCCCCGAAGGCGGCGCGGAACAGGCTGCGCCTGGAGGTCACTCGTCCCAGCGGGGAGCCCGGCGAGTTCCTCGACGCCGCCGGGAACGAGTTCCACGTCACGTGCTGACCCCGCCGGGCCCGCCTTTCAGGGCCCGTCACGACATCCGTCCGGGGTCTTTGGCGTTTCCGTGTTCAGGGTCAGTGGCGGCCGGAGATGTGGTCGGCGAGGGTGGCGAGGCGGTCGGTGGTGGGGGTGTGGGTGGTGGCTTCTCGGCGGTCGGCGGTGCGGTAGGCGGCGTAGAGGGTGTGGACGCCGAGCCAGCGGAGGGGTTCGGGTTCCCATGAGCGGACCTTGTGGTTCACCCAGGGGAGGGTGGTGAGGTCGGTGGGGCCGGACTGGCCGGAGTCCTGCTGGATCAGGTCGCGGAGGGTGCGGGCGGCGAGGTTGGCGGTGGCGACGCCGGAGCCGACGTAGCCGCCGGCCCAGCCGAGGCCGGTGGAGCGGTCGAGGGTGACGGTGGCGCACCAGTCGCGGGGGACGCCGAGGACGCCGGACCAGGCGTGGGCGACGGGGATGCCGGCGAGGCGGGGGAAGAGGCGGGTGAGGATCTCGCGGAGGGCGTCGATGGTGGCGGGCTGGGTGCGGCCGTCGTTGTCGGTGCGGGAGCCGTAGCGGTAGGGGATGCCGCGGCCGCCGAGGGCGATGCGGTCGTCGGCGGTGCGCTGGGCGTACATGTAGGCGTGGGCCATGTCGCCGAGGGCTTCGCGGCCGGTCCAGCCGATGTCGTCCCACAGTTCCTGGGGGAGTGGATCGGTGACGATCATGGAGGAGTTCATGGGGAGCCAGGTGCGCTTGTGGCCCTTGAGGCTTGCGGTGAAGCCTTCGGTGCAGCGGAGGACGTAGGGGGCGCGGACCGTGCCGTACGGGGTGACGGCGTGTTTCGGCTTGATCTCGGTGACCGGGGTCGATTCGTGGATCGTGACGCCGAGGGCTTCGACGGTGGCGGCGAGGCCGGTGACCAGTTTGACCGGGTGGACGCGGGCGCCGTGCGGGGTCCAGCTCGACCCGACGGCGCCGGTGACGCGGACGCGGGCGGCGGTCTCGCGGGCGCCGTACAGTTCGCGGTCGGTCTCGCCGAAGGCCACCTCGACGGAGTGGAACGCCTTGAGGCGGGCCAACTGGGCGGGGCCGTAGGCGACTTCGAGGACGCCGCCCTGGTGGATGTCGGCGTCGATGTTCTCGTCGGACGCGACCTTCACGACTTCGGCGACGGTGTCGTTCATCGCCTGCTGGAGGCGTACGGCGGCCTCGTGGCCGTGTGCCTTGGCGTAGCGGCCGCGGCCGGCGATGCCGTTGTAGAGCCAGCCACCATTGCGGCCGGAAGCACCGTAGCCGCAGAACTTCGCTTCGAGGACGATGATGTTGAGGAAGGGGACGGCCTTCTTCAGGTAGTACGCGGTCCACAGGCCGGTGTAGCCGCCGCCGACGATGCAGACGTCGGCCGTGGTGTCGCCGGGGAGGGGCTCCCGGGGAGCGGGGGTGCCCTCCTGTGCGTACCAGAACGATATGCCGCCGTTGACGGTGCTCATGTGGTTCCTTGGGTCCATCGCCAGTGGGTGGGTGTGGACGTTATCGGATGGGGTGTGGAGTGATCGAGGTTCCGGCGGAGCTGGCGCGGGTCCAGAGCGAGATCAACGGCGCGGAGGGCCGGGCGTTCATCGCGGAGCTGCCCGGGCGGGCCGAGCGGTTCCTCCAGGAGTGGGGGCTGCGGCTCACGGGCCCGGCGATGCACGGGTGGTCGGCGCTGGTGCTTCCGGTCGTGGCGGGGGACGGTACGCGTGCCGCGCTGAAGCTCCAACTGCTGGACGAGGAGAGCGAGGGGGAGGGTGCCGCGCTGCGGGCGTGGGACGGCGCGGGCGCGGTGCGGCTGCTGAGGGAGGACGCCGGGACGGGGACGCTGCTGCTGGAGTGGCTCGATCAGGGGCGGTCGCTGTCGTCGGTGGAGGACTCGAAGGAGGCGACGCGGATCCTGGCGGAGCTGATGGCGCGGCTGGTGGCCGTGGACGCGCCGGCGGGGATGCGGAGTCTGGGCGACATCGCGGCCGAGATGCTCGACGACGTGCCGGACGCGGTGGCGGAGCTGGAGCGTGAGGACGACCGGCGCTTGTTGCGGGACTGCGCGGCGGCGGTCCGGGAGGTGGCGGGCGAGCCGGGGGACCGGCTGCTCCACTGGGACCTGCACTTCGACAACGTCCTGGCCTCGGGCCGTGAGCCGTGGCTGGCGATCGACCCGAAGCCGCTGGCGGGGGACCCGGGTTTCGAGCTGCTGCCGTCGCTGTTCAACCGGTTCGACGCGGGCGATGTGCTGTGGCGCTTCGATCTGATGACGGAGGTGCTGGGGCTGGACCGGGAGCGGGCGAGGGCGTGGACGCTGGGGCGGGTGTTGCAGGACTCGTTGTGGGACGTGGAGGACGGGGAGACGGTGCTGGAGGGTGAGCGGGTGGTGGTGGGGCGGCTGCTGTTGGGGCGGTAGGGCCTGGGGGTTGGGGTCGTAGGGGTGGGGCGGTGGTGCTGAGCGTTGGTACTTAGGCTGCCGTCATGATTCGTAGCGCTGTTGTCGATGACGTACCCGCCATTTACGCGATGGTCCGTGAGCTCGCCGAGTACGAGAAGGCCCTGGACGAGGTGCGGGCGAGCGAGGAGCAACTGCGGGAGGCGCTGTTCGGCGAGCGGCCCGCCGCGTTCGCGCACATCGCGGAGACGGAGGAGGGCGAGGTCGCGGGCTTCGCGCTGTGGTTCCTGAACTTCTCGACGTGGCGCGGGGTCCACGGCATCTACCTGGAGGACCTGTATGTGCGGCCCGAGCTGCGGGGTGGCGGGTACGGCAAGGCGCTGCTGCGGGAGTTGGCGCGGATCTGTGTGGCGCGGGGGTACGAACGGCTTGAGTGGGCCGTCCTGAACTGGAACACCCCGTCGATCGACTTCTACGAGTCGCTGGGCGCGCGGCCGCAGGACGAGTGGACGGTGTACCGGCTGACCGACGGGGCGCTGGCGGAGCTGGGGTCGTGATCACCCGGTGGTGCAGGTGACGGTGGGGCCGGTGAGCATCCCGCCGGTGCTCTCCTGGCCCCTGGGCGTCCAGTAGCCCAGCTTGGACACGACGGTGGAGCAGGCGGACTTGAGGGTGGCCCGGACGGTGACGGTGGTGGGCCGGCCCGGCTGGAGGTCGGTGAGGGCGCAGTCCAGTGCGTACAGGCTCCGGGTGGTGGAGGGGTAGCGGCCGGGGAGCGGGTTGACGCAGCGGCGGTCGGGCGAGGTGAGTTCGATGCCGGTGGTCTCCTCGCCGATGAGGCCGAGGCGGGCGCTGCCGTCGCCGTGGTCGCTGACGCGGGCGACGGTGTAGGTGAGGGTGGTGGTCGCGCCGGGCTTCAGGGCGCTGTGTGCCGGGGTGACGTCGACGCGGTGCGTGGGCTGTGGCTTGGCGTCGGTGAGCGTGACGGTGGCGCGTACCTGGCCGCGCAGGTCGGTTCCGGGCGGGTCGGAGCTTACGTGGACGGTGGCGCCGATGTCGTACGTGCCGGGGCCCGGGTAGTCGGCGCGGCCGGCGAGGGTGCCGGTGGCGGTGGGCGTGTGGGCGGGCGTGCCGTGGCGGTGGGCGGTCCAGGTGCCGGACGTGCGGCAGGCGGGGCGGGCCCCGGTGGTGCCCCGGCGGCAGGTGGCGGCGGCCGACACGGTCATGGTGGCGCCGGTGTTGGTGACGCACAGGGCGATGTCGGCGTACTGGCCGTGCGGGCCGCGGAGGGTGCCGCCGGGGGCGCAGTGGGTGACGGGGGTGGTGGGCGGTGGGGCTTTTTCGGCCGGTGCGGCGGTGGGTGGGTTGGGTGGGGTGGGTGGGGTGGCGTGGGCCGTGGTGACGGTCCACAGGAGGAGCAGGGACAGGGCGCTGAGCGCGTACAGGGCGGTGGGGGGTCTCTTGGCGGCGCGTGGTCGCGTGGTGCGGGTGGTCATCCTTGCCTCCAGCTAGGCGGGCCGGTGGGTCCGGGGGCCCGGTGGGCCCGGCCCGGTGGGCCCGGTGGGCTTGGTGGGCCCGGCCCGGTGGGTCCGGTGGGCTTGGTGGGCCCGGCCCGGTGGGCTTGGTGGGCCGGGTGGGCCGGGTGGGTCGGTGGCCCGGTGGCCCGGTGGGCCCGGTGGCTTGGATGGTGCGGGAGCGGGGTGCCGCCGGGGCCCGCTCCACGCCGGGGACTGCGCCGGTTCCGTTACGCGGGTTCACCCGGCGGGGTCAGGGGACCAGGACCACCTTGCCCATCGTGGCGCGGGTCTCCAGGGCGCGGTGGGCGGCGGCGGCCTCGGCGAGCGGGAAGCGCTGGACGGCGGGGCGGAGGCGGCCGGCGGCTGCTTCGGCGAGGGAGCGGAGCTCCAGGGTGCGTATGTCGCCGCCGGCTTTCCGGAGCATGACCGGGCCGAGTACGGACCGGGAGGTGATGGCGCGTTCGGCGAGCTCCTCGTCGGTGAAGGTGAGGGGTTCGCCGTCGTGCGGGCCCTTGCCGGCCCAGCCGAAGACGAGGTGGTGCCCGCCCTTGCCGAGGAGGTCGACGGCGGTGCGGCCGGTGGCGCCGCCGACGGAGTCGAAGACGACGGTGGCCTTCCTGTCCCCGAGGTGGGCGCGGACCCGGTCCGCCCAGTCGGGGAGCGTGTAGTCGACGGCGAGGTCGGCGCCGTTCGCCTGGACGCGGGCGACCTTCTCGGGGCCGCCGGCGAGGCCGATGACGGTGGCGCCGGCGTTCTTGGCGTACTGGACGAGGAGCGTGCCGATCCCGCCGGCCGCGGCGGTGACCAGGGCGACGCTGTCCGGGCCGAGTTCGGCGAACTGGAGGATGCCCATCGTGGTGCGGCCGGTGCCGATCATCGCGACGGCCTCGGCGTCGTCGAGGGCGGGCGGGACCTCGTGGAGTCTGGTGGCGTCGGTGACGGCGAGCTCGGCGTAGCCTCCCCCGGAGCTTCGCCCGGGAGGTGCCCCCAGGGCCATGCCGAGGTGGGCGACCACCCGCTTGCCGAGCCACCCGGGGTCGGTGCCCTCGCCGACCGCGTCGACCGTGCCCGCGACCTCGCGGCCGGGGACGGTGGGCAGCTCGGCGGGGGCGGGGTACGGGCCGCTCAGGCCCTGGCGCAGCGCGGTGTCCAGCAGGTGCACGCCGGCCGCCGTGACGGCGATCCGGACCTGGCCGGGGCCGGGGGTGGGGTCGGGCGTCTCCTCGTAGCTGAGGTTCTCGGCGGGGCCGAAGGCGTGGAGGCGGATGGCGCGCATGGTGGGCTCTCCTCTGCTGCCGCGGTACGGCTGGTACGGCTGGGGTACGGAGAAGAGCCTCCAACCTCAAGCGCGCTTGAGGTCAAGGGGCGTCGGGGGCGCCGGGGCCGTCAGGGGACGCGGGGGAAGCGGGACTGGAGGGTCCAGATCACCGGGTTGTCGGCGAGGCCCTCGTGCATGTCGGTGAGGTCCGCGATCAGGTCGTGGAGGAAGTCGCGGGCCTCCCGGCGCAGCGCCGCGTGGCTGAACGTGAGCGGGGGTTCCTCGGCCGGCATCCAGTCGGCCTCGACGTCCACCCAGCCGAACCGGCGCTCGAAGAGCATCCGGTCCGTGGACTCGGTGAAGTCCAGCTCGGCGTACTGCGGCTGCGCGGCCCGGCTGCCGCGCGGGTCGCGGTCGAGCCGCTCGACGATGTCGCACAGCGCCCACGCGAAGTCGAGCACCGGCACCCATCCCCAGGCTGTGGAAATCTCCCGGTCGGCCTTGGTGTCCGCGAGGTACACGTCGCCGCAGAACAGGTCGTGCCGCAGCGCGTGGACGTCCGCGTGCCGGTAGTCCGTCTGCGGCGGGTCCGGGAAGCGGCGGGAGAGGGAGTAGCCGATGTCGAGCACGTGGTCGATGGTGTCACGTGGCCTGCGGAAACGTCACCGCCGGGCGTTGCTATGATCCGCGCACTTGTGCGAGTGGCAGGCGATGACTGGGGGGTCGGGAGCCTGCCCGCGTTTACTCACGCTTCCTGGGGGGCCTCCTGTTGGCCGGATATCGCGTGCGCCGCCGTGCGCTCGCCACCACACTGATCACCGCCTGCGTCGCGGCGGGCGCCGTGGTCCTGCCGCTCGGCGGAGGCACCGCCGCCGTCGCGGCGACGCCCACCCCCGAGGTGGTCCTGGAGAACCCGAGCAGGACCACACCGCGGGCGGCGCAGATGCTGGCGGCGGGGGCCACCGGATTCCTGCACCGGCAGGGCGGGCGGGACGCCGAGGGCCTGCTGTGGACCTCGTACGCCGACGGCTCCACCGTCTCCGTCAAGGACGACAGCGGCCGGGTCTACGACGTCCCCTACGGCTGGGACTGCTACACCGTTTACTTCTCCTGTGAGGACGGGATGTACGGGCGCGGCGGAGACGTCGCCGCCATGCCGGAGCAGATGGCCCGTGGCCCGGTCCACCTGCGCGACATGGCCACCGGGGACCTCCTGGCCACGGTCGACGGCTTCGAGGGCGCCTACCAGGGCACCTTCGGGTCCGTCGTGGTGTCCGGGTACGGGACGGACGAGTTCGCCCTGACCGAGGTCGTCGACGGCGAGCAGCGCAGCCGCCCGGTGTCGGGCATCCCCGCGGGCGCCGACGGCGTGTCCGTGGCCACCGGTGACGCCGCGGGCGTCGTGGTGCACTACGTCTTCCCCGACGGCACCCGGCGGCTCGGGTACGTCGACTTCGCGACCGCGACGGCGACCGGCGTCTTCGACGACGCGGGAAGCGGCACGGGGGACGTGCTGCTCGACCGGACACGCATCGGCTGGTACGACGCCACCACCGCCACCCTCCGCCTCAAGCAGCGCTCCGCGCCGGCCGGCCAGGAGACGACGCACAAGCTGGCCGCGACCAGCGCGTACGGCTCCGACGCCGCGCTCGTCGGCGACTGGCTCGTCCTCGCCCAGCACCGGGGCGGGCCGGACCCCTCCCACCCCGTCGTGGCCGTGCCGCTCGACGGCGGCCCCGCCCGGACGCTGCTGACCCGCTCCGGCCAGGGCGTCCAGGCCGCGCCCGACGGCTCGGCGCTGGTCACCGGCGGCACGACCGCGACCGACTGGTGGGTGCGGCGGATCGCCCCGGGCACCGGCGGGGTCCCGGCGCTCACCAAGGTGCACAAGATTGCCCCGTACGAGGGACAGAAGGGTGCCCTGGCCTTCAGCCGCGGCCACCTCCGTGTCGGGTACGCCGCCGGCAGCACGCTCAAGACCAACTCCTGGAACCTGGGCGCCACCGGCACCCCCGTGCCCACCGCCCCCACCCCCGTCACCGGGCAGGGTGTCAACTCGGTGTGCCCCGTCTCCACGCTCATGTGCCGCGAGATCTGGCCGAACCACCACACCGGCGGCGACGTCATCCTGACGCAGAAGTACGGCGACCGGGACTCGGCGGAGGTGCTGAACGACGAGGGACGGGAGACCTACGGGGCGGAGTTCCCGGCGGGCGCCACCAAGGGCACGATCGTCGACGCCGCCGACGGCCACGTCGTCTACAACTCGCCCGGCGCCGCCCCCAAGCAGTACGTCGCCGAGCTCGGCCGGGGCATCAAGCTGACCGGCCCGGCCGGCGCCGCCGCCCTCGCCGGCCCCGTGGTGTGGCGCCCGACGGCCACGAAGGGCCAGCTCACCTCGTACGACCTGCGCACCGCGAAGACCACGAGCACGGTGACGGTCCCCGGCGCAACCTGCGTCCCGCAGGAGCTCCAGGCCGCCGGCAAGTGGCTGTACTGGAGCTGCGGCACCGCCGGGCCCGCCGGGGTGTACGACACGGTGCAGAAGACGTCCGTCCCGGTCGCCCCGGGTGACGTCCTGCTGGGCGACGGGTTCACGGTCCGGCACGACCACGCCGCCGGCACGCTGGTGACCACGGACGTCACGTCCGGTACGGCGCTCACCCGCACCCTCGCCGCCCTCCCCGGCACGGCGCTGACCACGGACCGCCGCTACCGCTGGGCCGTGGACGAGTACACCGGCATGGTGGCCTACGTCAGCGGCCCGCTGGAGCAGGTGCGCGTCGTCGGGACCGGAATCCGGCCCACCACCCCGCCGGCCGTGATCGGCTCCGAGGTGACGCCGTGGTTCTTCATCGGCACCACGTCCGGCACCTGGTACGGCGACTGGACGCTCTCGCGGCCCGCTGCCTCCTGGACCCTGACCATTCGGACCCTGACCGGCAAGGTGCTGCGCACCATCAGCGGCCAGGACGCCAGGGCCGCCGTCTCGGTGTCGTGGAACGGCCGCACCGACGCGGGCGCCTACGCCCCGAACGGCACCTTCCGCTGGACCCTGACGGCCGTACCCGCCGGCGGCGGGAGCGCCGTGGCGGTGGCCACCGGGACCAGCCGCGTCAGCAAAGGCTCCGCCGTATTCCGCGACTACACCAGCGACGGCGGCGACGCCGACGGGCAGGGCGACCTCGTGGCCCTCGACGCCTCCGGCACCCTCGCCATCCGCCACAAGCACTGGAACTTCATCGACGGCCCCTCGGGCGCCGGCTGGGGAACCTCCGTCGTGGCGGTGCCGTTCGGCGACCTCAACGGCGACCGGTGCAGCGACATGCTGGTCCGGATGAGCACCGGCGAGCTGCGCGCCTACAAGCCCGCCTGCGGGTCGGCGCCGACGCCCAGGACGGCGTACACCTCGCTGGGCACCACCTGGAAGCAGTTCAACGTCCTGACCTCGCCCGGTGACCTGACCGGTGACGGGCGCCCGGACCTGGTGGCACGTCAGGCGACCACGGGTGACGTCTACCTGTACGCGGACGACGGCGCGGGCAAGCTCAAGGCGCGGGGCCGGATCGGTACGAACTGGAAGGCGTACCGGGCGGTGTTCGGGGCCGGTGACCTCAACGGTGACGGCGTCGGCGACCTGCTCGCGGTGGACGGTGCCAACGCGCTGTGGCGGTACGACGGCACGGCGACGGGCACGGTCAAGCCGCGCGTCCTGGTGTTCGGCGGCAACTGGGCGAGCGGCCGCAACGCGTTCGTCGGCGTCGGTGACATCACCGGTGACGGCAAGCCGGACCTGCTGTCCCGGAACACCTCCGGTGCCCTGCTGCGCAACAGCGGCAACGGAACCGGGTCGTTCGGTTCCACGGTCGGGCTCGGTACGGGCTGGCAGGGCTACAAGGGCCTGTTCTGACCCGCCCGTCCGGCTCGCCGGTCACGGCAGCAGCCGCTGCTCCTTCGCCACCGCCACGGCGCCCGCCCTCGTGTCCACGCCCAGCTTGGCGTAGATGCGGCCCAGGTGGGTTTTGACCGTCGCCTCGCTGATGAACAGGGCGCGGGCGATCTCCCGGTTGCCGAGGCCCCGTGCGAGCTGGCCCAGGATGTCGCGTTCGCGGTCGGTGAGGGCCGGGGCGGAGGCGGCCGAGGCGGCGCGGCGGGCGACCGGGGCGGACAGGGCGGTGCGGCCCTGGGCGGCGGCGTGGATGGCGGCGAACAGTTCTTCGGGGCGCTCGGCCTTCAGGAGGTAGCCGGTGGCGCCCGCGCCGATCGCGCGGGTGACGTCGGCGTCCGTGTCGTACGTGGTGAGGACCAGGACCCGGACCTCCGGGAGGGTGGCGGTGATGCGACGCGTGGCCTCCACGCCGTCGATGCCGGGCCCGAGCTGGAGGTCCATCAGGACGACGTCCGGCCGCAGCTTGGCCGCCGTCGCCACGGCCTCCTCGCCGCTGCCCGCCTCGCCGACGACCTCGATGCCGGGGGCGCTGCCGAGCAGCGCGAGGAGCCCGGCGCGTACGACGACGTGGTCGTCGCACAGCAGGATGCGTACGGTCACCGGGGGGCCTCCAGGGGGATCGACACGGACAGGACCGTGCCCTCGCCGGGCGCGGACTCGACGGTGAGGGTGCCGCCGAGCTGCTCGGCGCGGGCCCGGATCGCGGGCAGACCGTGGCCCCGGGCACCGTGGCCCCGGACGCCGTCTCCCCGGACGCCGGGCGGCGGTACGGCCCCGGGGTCGAAGCCGCGCCCGTCGTCGGCGACGTCGAGGACGACCTGGTCGTCCAGGTAGGTGAGGGTCAGCGCGGCGGACGTCGCCCCGGCGTGCTCCCGTACGTTGGCGAGGGCGCCCTGCGCGATCCGCAACAGGGCCGACCGCACCCGGTCCGGCAGGTCGACCGGCGGGCCGTCCACCCGGAAGCCGACCGGGAACTCCGCCGACTCGCGGGCGGCAAGCCGGCGCAGCGCCTCCTCCAGGCCGCCGCCCCCGGCGAGGTCGGCGGGCGCCAGGTCGTGCACGAACCGGCGGGCCTCGGCCAGGCTGTGCTCGGCGGTCGAGGCGGCCGTACGGACATGGCGGCGGGCGGCCGCCGGGTCGGTGTCCCAGGTGCGGTCGGCCGCCTGGAGCAGCATCCGCTGGCTGGACAGGCCCTGGGTGAGGCTGTCGTGGATCTCCATCGACAACCGCTGCCGTTCGGCGAGGACGCCCTCGCGCCGCTCGGTGGCGGCCAGCCGTTCCGCCTGCCGCTGGGCGTGCACGAACACGGCGGTGGCGATGGCCGCGACGGCGGGCGGGGCGACCAGCAGGTTGGGGTCCAGGGCGCCGTCGGCCAGTCTGAGCTGGGCGGTCACGACGAAGACCGTCAGCAGGGCGACCAGCACGAGCGCGGCGCGCGGGCGCAGCGTACGCAGCCCGGTGTAGAACAGCGGGACCGCGCACCAGGCGAAGCTCGGCGCCAGCACCACCAGCACCATCCACACGGCGACGACCGTGCCCAGCCAGGGCAGTTGGCGTGGCACGGGCAGCACGTACAGCACCGCGAGCGCCGCCGACAGGGCCACCACCCACGGGCCCAGGTCCAGCCACGGGTGCCGCAGCAGGAACCGGACCAGCGAGGCGCCGAGCAGCGCGAAGAACGCGGCGTGCATCACCCGGGCCAGCCAGCGGGCGTCGGGGTCCTGCTCCACGTCCACCACTCCTCGTACCGGAATCCGGTCCTCACCGGAACCAGGTCCCATCCTCACCCGCGCCCGCCGCCCGGGCATCAACCGATCGGCTGACCCCGGACCCCCGGTTCCGCCCCCAGCATCGAAGGCATGACGAAGCACACCACGAAGAAGATGTCGCTGCGCGCCCGCCTCCTGACCGGCACCGTCGCCGCCGCAGCCCTCGGCGCCGGCACCTTCGGCGCCATGTCCGCGAACGCCGCCGAGCCCGCCCAGGCGCCCGCCGCGGCCGCCGCGACCACCGCCCACCCCGGCGACCTGACGCAGTCGACGCACCTGACCATCGACGCCGCCACCCGGGCCGCCCAGGCCGCCCTGGACGCCGCGGAGCGGGAGAACCAGCGCGTCACGGTGGCCGTCGTCGACCGCAACGGCAACACGGTCGTCACCCTGCGCGGCGACGGCGCGGGCCCGCAGTCCTACGAGTCGGCCGTCCGCAAGGCGTTCACCGCCGTGTCGTGGAACGCGCCGACGTCCGAGCTGGTCAAGCGCCTGGAGACCGCCCCGAACCTGAAGGACATCCCGGGCACCCTGTTCCTCGCGGGCGGCGCCCCCGTCGCCGCCAAGGGCGCCCCGATCGCCGGCATCGGCGTGGCCGGTGCGCCCAGCGGCGCCCTGGACGAGAAGTTCGCCCAGGCGGGTGTGGCCGCGCTCACCCGCTGATGCGGCCGGTCCACCCATACGATCATGGAGTGGACCCACGCCGCCCCTTGGCTCTCGCCGCCGTCGCCGTCCTCCTCGCCGCCGGCCTCACCGGCTGCACCGGCGAGGAGGACGGCGCGCGCGGCGGACCGGGAGCGGCCGGGCTGCGCGACCCGTACTTCCCGCGGCTCGGCAACGGCGGCTACGACGTACGCCACTACGCCCTCACCCTCGCCTACGAGCCCGGCACCGGCCGCCTCACCGGCACCGCCGACATCACGGCCCGCGCCACCCAGGCCCTCAGCGCCTTCAACCTCGACCTCACGGGGCTCACCGTCCACGGCACCACCGTGGACGGTGAGCCCGCCGCCGTGCGGCGCCAGGGCGCCGAGGTCACCCTGCGCCCCGGCGACGAGCTGAAGACCGGCGCCACCTTCCGTACCGTCATCCGCTACTCCGGTACGCCCGCCACGATCACCGACGCCGAAGGGGCGCGGGAGGGCTGGCTGAGGACCGCCGACGGGGCGGTCGCGCTGGGCGAGCCGACCGGTTCCACGGCCTGGTTCCCCGGCAACCACCACCCGTCGGACAAGGCCACGTACACGGTCACCGTCACCGTCCCCGAGGGCCTTGAAGCCGTCTCCAACGGCGAGCTGACGGAGCACCGCACCGGCGGCGGCCGCGACACCTTCGTGTGGCGCTGTGCCGAGCCGATGGCGAGCTACCTGGCGACGCTCGCCATCGGCCGGTACGAGACGAAGACCTCCCGTACCCCGTCCGGGATTCCGGTCCACACCGCCGCCCGCGGGAACCCCGCGCTGCTGGCCCGCATCCCGGAGCTGCTCGCCTGGGAGGTGGAGAACTTCGGCCCCTATCCCTTCTCCTCCACCGGCGCGATCGTCGACCCGGGGCTCGACGTGGGGTACGCGCTGGAGACACAGAACAGGCCGTTCTTCGGCCGGGGCACCTTCGACGCGTCGACGCTCGTCCACGAGCTCGCCCACCAGTGGTACGGCAACTCGGTGTCACCGAAGTCCTGGCGGGACATGTGGCTGAACGAGAGCTTCGCGACGTACGCGGAGTGGCTGTACGCCGAGGACTTCGAGGGCAAGCCCGTCCGGAGCAGCTTCGACGAGGCGTTCGCCGACGACGAGAACTGGGCCTTCCCGCCGGCCGAGCCGCCCACGGCGGCCGACATCTCGGGCCCGCCGGTGTACGGCCGGGGCGCGATGGTGCTGCACAAGGTACGTCAGACGGTCGGCGACGACACCTTCTTCGGCATCCTCCGGGGGTGGGCGGCGAAGCACCGGCACGCCAACGCCTCGACGGAGGACTTCGTCCGGTACGTGGAAGGGGCGGCCGGCGAGGACCTGACGGAGCTGTGGGACACCTGGCTGTACGGCGAGGACCGCCCTACAGGTCCTTCCGCATGACCACGCAGTCCCGGCCGAGCCCGCGGTCGGGGCGGCGGTCGACCTCCTCGTAGCCGAGGGCCGACCAGAAGGCGATGGCCTTGGGGTTGTTCTCCAGGACGGCGAGCTTGATGCCCCGCCGGCCCTTCTCCCGGAACCGCTTCTCGACGATCTCGGCCAGCTCGCGGCCGAAGCCGACGCGGTGGTCCCGGGCGTGCACCATGAGCAGCCCGATCCACGGGTCGGGGTCGTCGGGGTCGTCCGGGTGGTGCGACCGTGTCACCGAAATGCCGATGACGTGTCCCGCCGAACGGGCCAGCAGCACCTCGGCGTCCGGGTGGGACAACTCCTCGGCGAGCGAGGCGGCGACCTGCTCGGGCCGGATGTCGTCGGGGTCCGGGAAGTCCCCGCTGAGCTGCTGGAACTCCCGGTTGGACGCGTACAGCTCGGTGAGCTCGGTGAGGAGCGGGCCGGGCAGGGCAGCGCCCTCGCCGACCTCCAGCGGTTCGACGATCATGCCGGAAACAGTAGGGCCCCGGCGCGGACTTCGCCGCCGGGGCCACCACCGGTGCCGTACGTCAGATGTTGACGCCGAAGTCGCGGGCGATGCCCTCCAGGCCGGAGGCGTAGCCCTGGCCGACGGCGCGGAACTTCCACTCGGCGCCGTGGCGGTACAGCTCGCCGAAGACCATGGCGGTCTCGGTGGCGGCGTCCTCGCTCAGGTCGTAGCGGGCGATCTCGGCGCCGCCGGCCTGGTTGACGATGCGGATGTAGGCGTTGCGGACCTGGCCGAAGTTCTGCGAGCGGTTGACCGCGTCGTAGATGGAGACCGGGAAGACGATCTTGTCGACGTTGGCCGGGAGGGCCGCCAGGTTGACGTTGATCTGCTCGTCGTCGCCGCCGCCCTCGCCGGTGCGGTTGTCACCGGTGTGGACGATGGTCTGGTCCGGGGTGGACTTGTTGTTGAAGAAGACGAAGTGGGCGTCGGAGGCGACCTTGCCGGAGCCGTCCACGCCGATCGCGGACGCGTCGAGGTCGAAGTCGGTGCCGGTGGTGGTACGGACGTCCCAGCCGAGGCCCACAGTGACGGCGGTAAGACCCGGCGCCTCCTTGGTCAGCGAGACGTTGCCGCCCTTGGACAGGCTTACAGCCATGGAAATGCCCTTTCGTCGTCCGTACGTCGTACGGGATAACGCGCCGCACGGCGGGCTGGTTCCATGAACGCGAAACGGGATGACGGAAATCCGGATGACGTGACCGCGTCGGGACGGGGACCATGGAGGCATGTCCGGTCCCTATGTCATCCGTGGTTCGGTCTGCCTGCCGGAGGCCGAGCTGACGTGGCGTTTCTCCAGGTCGTCCGGGCCGGGCGGGCAGCACGTCAACACCAGCGACTCCCAGGTGGAGCTGCGCTTCGACCTGGCGCGCACCGAGGCGCTGCCACCGGTCTGGAAGGAACGCGCACTGGAGCGGCTGGCCTCCCGGCTGGTCGGCGGGGTGCTCACCGTGCGGGCCTCCGAGCACCGCTCGCAGTGGCGCAACCGCGAGACTGCGGCGGTGCGCCTCGCGTCCCTGCTCGCCGAGGCGACGGCCCCGCCGCCGAAGCCGCGCCGCCCGACGAAGATCCCGCGCGGCATCAACGAACGCCGCCTGCGGGAGAAGAAGCAGCGCGCGGAGACCAAACGCGGCCGCTCGTCCCGCGACTGGTCCTGACCGGCCCGCCCCCGCCCTCCGCCCCCGGCGGGCCCGTGCCCACCACCCACCGTCCGCAGTCGGCGTCCGGCGGGGTGAACGAGAGAAGGCGCCGCCTCGTCCCGTTGTGCCCACCCGTCCCGCCCTGCGGGACGACTGCCCACAACGTTAGGACAGATGCGTCAGGACAGGTGCCGGTAATTGCCCCGGAAGTAGGTCAGGGGGCCGGAGCCGTCGGCCGTGGGGAAGCCGACCGTCAGGACCCGGGCGATGACCAGGGTGTGGTCGCCCGCCGCCACGCGCTGTTCCGTGCGGCACTCCAGGGTCGCCAGCGCCCCGTTCACCAGCAGCGCGCCGGTCGCGTCGCCCCGGGTGGTGGGGAGGTCCGCGAACAGCAGCCGGTCGCTGACGCGGCCCTTCATCGCGAACCGGCCCGCGATCTGCCGCTGCCCCTCGGCGAGGATCGACACGCCCCACAGCGGCTGCTCCGCGAGCAGGTCGTCCATGCGGGAGCCCTCGCGGAGGCTCACCAGCACCAGTGGCGGGTCCAGTGACACCGACAGGAAGGCCGTCGCCGTCATGCCGACGTCCTCGCCCCGTGGGCCCTCGTCGGGGTCGTGGGCCGTCACCAGCACCACACCGGCGGCCAGCCGGGACATCGCGGCACGGAACTCGTCGTTGCTCACCCCCTCAGGATGAGGGACGGCGAGGGCGGGAGGCTGGGTCGTCGGCAACACACCAGGAACGCTAACCTCGCCCCCACCGCGCCCGCATCGGGCCGGAGGACCAGCCCGTGGTCCGTCCCGTGGTCCTAGGACCACGGCCCGGCGGGGCCCATACTGTGCCTTCGCGAGGAGTTCAACGGCCGGTTACCCGCAGTTCGTGTGGCTTCCGCAACCAACATCATCCTTTGTGACTTGAGTCACAGAGCGCAGGTTTTGTTGACCCTGTGTACCTGGGGCACAGCTCGCTGTGATTCAGTGGCGTGGACAGTGCAACACGAGCGCCGATGAGAACCCTGGAGTTGCTGTCGAGGTCTCGGGGAGAGCGAGCAATGGAGACCGAGTCGGAGCCGTACGTCCGTCTTGCGACCCTGCGGCAACTACATCAGGTCGTCGCCAACCTCAACACGGCCCGCAGTCTGGCCGACACGCTTCAGACCGTCGCCGACGGCGTCACCGCCGGTCTCGGCTACGAGCTGGCCTGTGTGAACCTCGTACGCCCCGACGGTGACCTGGTCGTCGCCGCGTTCTCCGGCAGCCCCGCCGCCGAGGCGCTCATCACCGGCCGGGTCGGCTCCCGCGCCTCCTGGGAACGGCGCCTGAGCATGGGCGAGGCGTGGGGCGAGCTCCGCTTCATCCCGCACACCGAGGGCTGGGTCCTGATAGAGGACGACGTGCCCCAGTGGCACACCGACGGACCCGAGCCCCGCTTCGAGGACGAGTGGCACCCCCGCGACCGCCTCTACGCCCCCATGTACGCCTCCGGCAGCGGCCGCGAGCTGCTCGGCGTCATCTCCGTCGACCGGCCGCGCAACGGCCGCCGCCCCGGCCCCTGGGGCCAGGAGGCGCTCCAGATGTACGCCTCCCAGGCCGCCATCGCGATCAGCAACGCCCGGCTGCGGGCCAACATGCAGCGGGCGCTCGTCCGCCTGGAGCGTGAGCAGCAGGCGCTGCGCGCCAGCGAAGAGTCGTTCCGTCAGGCCTTCGAGTACGCGCCCTCCGGCATGGCGATCGCCGAGATGGGCGGCGACCAGCACGGCCGGCTGCTGCGCGCCAACGACGCGCTGTGCCGGCTGCTCGGCCGCCCCTCCTCCGTGATGCGCCGGTACTCCTTCGCCGACCTGGTCCACCCCGAGGACATCGGCACCCTGCTGCGCACCTCCGCCGAGGGCGGCCGCGCCGAGCTGCGCCTCGCCCGCCGCGACGGCACCTATGTGTGGGTGTCCCTGCGCAACTCGGTGGTCGCCGACACCGCCGACGGGCCGCGTTTCCTGCTCACCCACGTCGAGGACATCGAGGAGCGCAAGCGCCACGAGCTCCAGCTCGCGCACCGCGCCTCGCACGACGCGCTGACCGGCCTGCCCAACAGCGCCGAGCTGCGCGCCCGGCTCAGCTCCCGGCTGTGCTCCCGCCCGCACGCGGTGCGCGCGACGGCGGCCGGGACGCACGCGGTGGACAGTGGCGTCGACAGCTACGACAGCGGTGAGTACGAGTACGGCGAGCACGCCTACCGGGGGGACGGCTTCGACTTCGGCGACGGCGCGGACGGCGGCGCGTACGACCACCATGTGCACGCCGTCGCGCCGGACAGCGAGGTCGACGACGGGACGAAGGGCCTCGCGGTCCTCTTCTGCGACCTGGACGGCTTCAAGTCGATCAACGACCGGTTCGGGCACCACACCGGTGACGCCGTGCTCATCGAGGTGGCCCGCCGCCTGACCGCCGGGGTGCGGGACGGGGACACCGTGGCCCGGCTCGGCGGTGACGAGTTCGTCGTCCTCGCCGACGGGCTCGGCGCGGCCGACGCCGCCGACCTGGCCGTGCGCCTCCGCAGCGCGATCATCCCGCCGATCCGGGTGGACGGGCGCGCGGTGCGGGTGGGGGCCAGTTTCGGGATCGGCTGGGCGGAGTGCGGAATGTCCGTCGAAGAGGTCCTGAACTCCGCTGACCAGCGCATGTACATCGAGAAGCGCTCCCGCTCGAAGGTTCACCGCCGGGCGGGGTAGACCGTTCGGGGTAGGCTCGCCCGGGTCGGTGACCGCTGGCGAGCAGGGATGAGGAGTGACCAGGGATGGCTGCCGGTAACAACGGCAACGGCGCGGGCACGCCCGAGGACGACGATCCGTTCGGCTACCTGTACGCGGACGGGCAGGCGTCGGGCGCGCAGGCGCCGCGGCAGGGCGGCGGCTACGGCTACCCGGGTCCGGCCGCTCAGCCGGGGGTGCCGAGGACGTCGTACAACCAGGTCAGAGCGGTCGGCGAGCGGCAGTACGGCGGTGCCCAGGTGCCGCCGCAGCAGCAGTACCAGCAGCAGTACGCCCAGCCGAGCCCCCAGTACGCGGCCCCGGAGACCTACCCGGGCGCGGACCGGACCCGTCCGGTGCCCCAGGCCCAGCCCCCGCGCGGCGGTCGCGGCGGCGGCCCCAACACCAAGGGCCTGCTGGTCGGCGCGCTCGCGGTCGTCGCGGTCGTGGTGACCGGAATCACGGTCGCCGTCCTGACCAACAACGGCTCCGACGACAAGGGCACCGACGCGGGCGGCAGCCAGTCCGCGCCGCCCACCTCGGTCCAGGAGTTCCCCACCGCCAAGCCCTCCGAGCCCACGGGCGAGCCCGTCGAGCTCCCCAAGCAGGACGCGGCAACGCTCCAGCTCGGCTCGCCCGCGATGCTCGCCAAGGACGTGAAGGGCGCCGAGGGCGCCGACGGTGCCTACGTCACCGGTTTCAACGCCGTGGGCGCCTCCGTCACCTGGAAGGCGGACGTCCCGGAAGAGGGCGACTACAAGCTGTACGTGCGGTACGCCATCCCGGCGAAGGACGCCAACGCGACCCTGACCGTCAACGGCAAGCCGAACTCCAATCCGCTCGGCCTGAAGAACTTCATCGGTTCCGCGGACCCGAACCTGGAGAAGAACTGGCAGACCACCTGGGCGCCGGTCACCCTCAAGAAGGGTGAGAACGAGCTGAAGATCTCCTGCGAGCAGGGCAACCAGTGCGACGCCCTGCTCGACTGGCTGGAGGTCCGGCGGGGCTGACGCTCCGCCCGGTGCTCGGGCCGGTCACCGTCAGGGGCGGGTCGCCGTCAGGGGCCCGTCACCGTCAGGAAGTGCGCCACCGTCGCGGTCATCGCCTCGCGGGCCGGGGTGAGGTACTTGCGGGGGTCGACCACCGAGGGGTGGGCGGTCAGGTGGTCACGTACCGCGGCGGTGAAGGCGGTGTTCAGGGCCGTACCGATGTTGATCTTGGTCATGCCGGCCGCGATCGCCGCGCGCAGTTCGGCGTCCGGGACGCCCGAGGAGCCGTGCAGGACCAGGGGGACCGGGACGGCCGTCTTCAGGGCGGCGATCAGGGTGTGGTCCAGGGCCGCCGTGCGCCGCGTCATCGCGTGCGTGGAGCCGACCGCGACGGCCAGCGCGTCGACGCCGGTGTCGGCGACGTACGCGGCGGCCTCCGACGGGTCCGTGCGGACGCCCGGGGCGTGGGCGTCCAGCGGAGGCTCGCCGTCCTTGCCGCCGACCCTGCCCAGCTCGGCCTCGACCCAGATGCCCCGCTCGTGACCCCACCGCACCGCCTCGGCGGTGGCCTTGACGTTGTCGCCGTAGGAGAGCTTCGACGCGTCGAACATCACGGAGCTGAAGCCCTCGGTGTGCGCCGCCCGCAGCAGTTCCGGGGTGACCACGTGGTCCAGGTGCAGGCCGAGCGGCGCGGTGGACGCGCGGGCGACGGCGGCCGCGGCGGCGGCGATCGCGGACAGGTCGCCGCCGTGGAACTTCACCGCGTTCTCGGAGATCTGGAGGATCGCGGGCCGCCCCACCCGTTCGGCCCCCGCCGCGATGGCCTCCGCGTGCTCCAGCGTGATGACGTTGAACGCGGCGACGGCGCCTGCCGCCGACCGGGCCCGGGCGATCAGTTCGGCGGTGGGGACGAGGGGCATGTGCGGTACCTCCGTTATGCGGCCGTGGCGTGCTCCGTCACCGTGACGCGGGAGAGCAGTTCCCGGTACGTCGTCATGTCGAACTCGCCCGCCGCCGGTGCCAGGACCGTCGCCGCCGACAGCGCCACCGCCCGCGCCAGCCGTTCCGGCCACGCCACGCCCTCGACCAGCCCGGCCAGCAGGCCCGCCACCGCCGAGTCGCCCGCGCCGGTCGGGTTGCCCTGCACGGCCGCCGGAGGGGTCGCCTGCCAGGTGCCGTCCGGGGTGACCGCGAGGAGCCCCTCCGGCCCGAGCGAGGCCACCACGGCGTGGGCGCCCCGGCGGCGGGCGTCGCGCGCGGCGCGCAACGGCTCACGTGACCCGGTGAGCCTGGCCAGCTCCTCCGCGTTGGGCTTGACCAGGTCGGGGCGGGCGGCGATGCCCCGGCGCAGCGGCTCGCCGCTGGTGTCCAGCAGGACCGGCACGGACGCGGCCCGGGCGCGGCGCACCAGCTCGGCGTACGCGCCGACGTGGATGCCGGGCGGCAGGCTGCCGCACAGGGCGACGGCGTCGGCGTCCCGCACCAGCTCCTCGTACGCGGCGAGGAAGGCCGACCACTCGGCGGGGTCGAGGGTCGGGCCCGGCTCGTTGAGCTGTGTGGTGTCACCGGTCGACGCGTCCACGACGGCCACGGTGCGGCGCGTGGTGCCGGCGACCGGGACGAGCGCGTCGCGCACGGGCAGCGGGGCGAGCATGCCGCGCAGCACGTCGCCGGTGGGGCCGCCCGCGAAGCCGGTGACCACGGTGTCGTGGCCGAGGGCGGCGAGGACGCGGGCGACGTTGACGCCCTTGCCGCCGGGGCGTTCGGCGACGTCGGTGACGCGGTGCGAGGCGTGGGGGGTGAGGGCATCGACCTTGTAGGTGATGTCGAGCGCGGTGTTGAGCGTGACCGTCAGGATCACCCGTAACACCCCCGAGTAGTACGTGCCCGCTTCAGCTTTCGGGGCCTGATCATGCCAAACCGAAGGCGGTTGGCCCAGACCCCTGGCCCAACCGCCTTGCAGTAATTCGATCAAAAATCAGCCCAGTTGGGGCTCAACCACCCATTCGCCCTTACGCATGACACCCACCAGGGTGAATGTGTCGTCAAGGACGACCAGATCGGCGTCCTTGCCGGGCTCCAGCGAGCCGACCTTGTCGTACACACCGAGCAACTTCGCCGGGTTGGCGGAAACCGCGCGCACGATCGACTCGACCGGCAGCCGGTCGATGGTCGCGGCCCGCCTGAACGCGGTGTCGAGCGTGAGCGTGGACCCCGCGATCGAGCCGCCCTCCACCAGCCGGGCGACCCCCTCGCGGACCTCCACCTCCAGGGGGCCCAGGTGGTAGGTGCCGTCGCCGAAGCCGGCCGCGTCCATGGCGTCCGTGATGAACGCGACGCGCTCCGGGCCCGCGTGATGGAACGCCAGCTCCAGGGCGGCCGGATGCAGGTGGGTGCCGTCGTTGATCAGCTCGACGGTGACCCGCTCGTCCTCCAGCAGCGCGGCGATCGGCCCGGGCGCGCGGTGGCCGAGGGCGGGCATCGCGTTGTAGAGGTGCGTGGCGACGGTGGCGCCCGCCTCGATCGCCTCGATCGTCTGCTCGTACGTGGCGTCCGTGTGCCCGACCGCGGCGATGACCCCGTGCTCGGCCAGCAGGCGTACGGAGTCGATGCCGCCGGGCAGTTCGGTGGCCAGGGTGACCATCTTGGCGTGGCCGCGCGCCGCGTCGATCAGCTTGCGCACCTCGGCCGGGTCCGGGTCGCGCAGCAGCGCCTCGCTGTGCGCGCCCTTGCGGCACGGCGAGATGAACGGCCCCTCGAAGTGGATGCCCGCGATGTCGCCCTGCTCGGCCAGCTCGGACAGCTCCCCGGCGCGGTGGGCGAGGAAGTCCATCTCGCCGGTCACGGTCGACGCGACGGTCGTGGTCGTGCCGTGCAGGCGGTGGGTGTGGACGCCGTGGAGGACCTCGTCCACGGTGCCGGACGTGAAGGAGGCGCCACCGCCGCCGTGGTTGTGCATGTCGACGAACCCGGGCACGACCCAGTGGCCGGTGAGGTCGAGCGCGGGGGGTTCGGCGCCCGCCGGGGTCACCTCCGCGATACGGCCGCCTTCGACGATCACCCGCCCGTTGTCCACGATCCCGGTCGGCAGCACCACGCGGGCGCCGGCGAGAACCTTGCGATCGGCCATCAGATCGGCCATCAGGCGGATACCTCCGAACTGGCGAGTAGGTCCCAGGCGAGGAGGCCCGCGCCCAGGCATCCGGCGGTGTCCCCGAGGGCCGCCGGCACGATGGCGGGCAGTTTCTGGAACGTCACGCGCTCCTCGACGGCCGCCCGAAGGGGTGTGAACAACGTTTCCCCGGCCTCCGCGAGACCGCCACCGATGATGAGCGTGCGCGGGTCCAGCAGGGTGAGCGCCGTGACCAGGCCGTCGGCGAGCGCGTCGACCGCGTCCCGCCACACCCGTACGGCCCGTTCGTCGCCCGACTCGACGGCCTTGGCGCAGTCCGCCGCGTCCGCCTCCGGGTCACCGCTCGCCGCCGCCCAGGCCCGGGAGACGGCCGAGGCCGAGGCGAGGGTCTCCAGGCAGCCGCGCTGCCCGCAGCCGCACGCGGGGCCGCCGGGGCGCACCACGATGTGCCCGATCTCGCCCGCGTACCCGTGCGCGCCCGCCTCGATGGCGCCGCCGATGCCGATGGCGCCCGCGATGCCGGTGCCCAGCGGCACGAACAGGAAGCGGTCGGCGCCCCGGCCGGCGCCCACCCGGCCCTCGGCCAGCCCGCCGGTGCGGACGTCGTGCCCGAGGGCGACCGGCAGGCCGCCGAGCCGCTCGGCGAGCAGGGCGCGCAGCGGTACGTCGCGCCAGCCGAGGTTCGCCGCGTACACCGCGAGGCCCCGGTCGGGGTCGACGATGCCGGGCACGGCGACCCCGGCGGCGACGGCACCGGTGCCGTACCGCTCGCGGCCGTGCGCGTACAGCTCGGCGGCGAAGCCGAGGATGGACTCCACGACCGCGTCGGGGCCGCGGTCCCGGCCGGTCGCGCGGCGCGCCTCGTACAGCAGGGCCCCGTCGGTTCCGACCAGGGCGGCCTTCATCCCGGTGCCGCCCACATCGAGGGCGATGACGTGTCTCACGGGGAACAGTGTCGCTCGTGAACCCGTGAAAGGTCTAGTCCACTTCCCGGGATTGTTGCTGCTGCATACAAATGGGCTACGAGGGCCACCGGTACGGGGTCACGCGGCTGGCCGCGCGGCTGGGCCACGAGGGCGACGGGAGCCACGGGGGCTACCGGGTCACGAGGAGAGGATGACGCTCCGGGTGAGGTTGCGCGGCCGGTCCGGGTCGTACCCCTTCGCCTCCGCGAGCGCCACCGCCAGCCGCTGCGCGCGGATCAGGTCCGCCATCGGGTCGTCGCCCCCGCGCGCGTGGAGCGTGCCGCCCACCCGCTCCACGTCCGCCGCCAGCCCCTCCGGCGCAGCGCCGAACACCCATGCCACCCGCCCCGGGCCGGTGATCGCGATCGGGCCGTGCCGGTACTCCATCGCCGGGTACGCCTCCGTCCACGCCCCCGCCGCCTCGCGCATCTTCAGCCCCGCCTCCAGCGCCAGGCCGTACGTCCAGCCCCGGCCCAGGAACGTCCACTGCTCGGCGCCCAGCACCGCCTCCGGCAGCGGGTCCGCCACCGCCGCCTCCGCGTCCGCCGCCGCCTCGGCGACCGGCTTCACGCCCGGTACGCCGGACACGTCACCCAGCGCGGCCCGCAGGAACGCCAGCGCCGTCGTCGCGAACCGGGTCTGCACGACCGACTCCTCGTCCGCCCAGTCCAGCACCGCGACGGCGTCCGCCGCGTCCATGACCGGCGTCTTCGGGTCGGCCGTCAGCGCCAGCGTGGGCGCCTTCCCGCGCACCCCGCCCAGGAGGTCCAACACCTCCGTCGTCGTACCCGACCGGGTGATCGCCACGACCCGGTCGTACGCGCGCGAGGAGGGGAACTCCGACGACGGGTACGCGTCCGTCTCGCCCTGCCCCGCCGCCTCCCGCAGCGCCGCGTACGCGATGGCCATGAACCACGACGTCCCGCAGCCGGTCACGGCGACCCGCTCGCCGGGCCGCGGCAGCCCCTCCCCGAACGACGCGGCCGCCTCGGCGGCCCGGCGCCAGCAGGTGGGCTGGGTGGCGATCTCTGCTGCGGTACGTGACATGGGCGCTGTGCTCCTACTGCTGCGGAGAGAGGTTGTGTTGGCCAAGCGATACCCAGGTGGTGTAGACCTCACCCACGCTGTGGGAAAATCACGGCTCAAGCAGGAATCAAAGGTGGGGAAGAGTTGTGCAGCGCCGCTATCCGGGCCGCCGTACGGGACTGATCGCGGCCGTGGCCGCACTGAGCATGGTGGCAACGTTGTCAGGCTGCGGGGCCGGTGACGACGGCGATGTGACCCTCAAGCTGGTGGCCGCCGACTACGGCAGCACCGACGGCAACACCTCCCAGAAGTACTGGGACGGCGTCGCCCGCTCCTTCGAGAAGACGCACCCCGGCATCAAGATCGACGTCGACGTCATGTCCTGGAAGGACGTCGACCGCGAGGTCGCCGAGATGGTCAAGAACGGCCAGGCCCCCGACCTCGCGCAGATCGGCGCGTACGCGGACTACGCCGACGCCGGCCAGCTCTACCGGGTCGACGAACTCATCCCCATCCCCACCCAGGCCAACTTCCTGCCCCTGCTCAGCCGGGCCGGCCGGGTCGAACGCGCCCAGTACGGCATGCCGTTCGCGGCCAGCACCCGGCTCCTTTTCTACAACAAGGGCCTGTTCGACAAGGCCGGCGCCAAGCCGCCGAAGAACTGGGACGACATCCGCGCCGCCGCCGAGAAGCTCAAGGGCGAGGGCGTGAAGTACCCCTTCGCGCTGCCGCTGGGCTCCGAGGAGTCCCAGGCCGAGACCATGATGTGGATGCTGGCCGGTGGCGGCGGGTACCGCGACACCAGTGACATCTCCTACGACATCAACTCCAACGCCAACATCGCCACCTTCACCTGGCTGAAGAACAACCTCGTCGGGCGCGGGCTGACCGGCCCGGTCGCCCCCGGCGACCTCGACCGGCAGGAGGCCTTCGACGCCTTCATCCGCGGTGACGTCGGCATGCTCAACGGCCACCCCACGCTGATGGAGGCCGCCGAGAAGGCGGGCATCCAGGTCGGCATGGTGCCCCTGCCCAGCCCCGACGGCGAATCGCGGCCGGCGATGGGCGTGGCCGACTGGATGATGGCGTTCAAGCAGAACGACCACCGCAAGCAGATCGGCGAGTTCCTGACGTACGTGTACGAGGACAAGAACGTGCTGGCCTTCTCCGACCAGTACGACATCCTCCCCGTCACGACCACCGCCAGCACCGCGATGCGCGCCGACACGAAGCACAAGGACCTGTGGCCGTTCCTGGAGGAGCTGCCCACCTCCGAGCTGTACCCGGTGGGCCAGACGTCCTGGGCCAAGGTGAGCGAGAGCGTCAAGAAGAACATCGGCAAGGCCGTCGCGCCGGACGGCGACCCGGACGCGGTGCTGTCGGGGATAGCGCGGGACGCCGAGGACGCGGAAGCGGCCGAGTAACTATGTTGCTCATATGACCGCCGAGCCACTCACCGACCGGGACCGGGCCGTCCTCGCCATGGAAGGGCGCTCCTGGCCCGGCCCCGGCGCCAAGGAACGCGCGATACGCGAGCAGCTCGGTCTGTCGCCCACCCGGTACTACCAACTGCTCAACGCGCTCCTCGACGACCCGAGGGCGCTGGAGCACGACCCGGTCACCGTCAACCGGCTGCGGCGCGTACGGGCGTCGCGGGAGGCGCGGCGCTGAGGTGTGCGCGGGCGGGGCCCTGGATAGGTTCCGTTGCATGGGCACCCCACCGGATTCCATGCCGCACTCCTTGCCGCGCCCGGCCACGGCCGCCGGCCGCGAGGGCCTCGCCGCCTTCCTGGACCGTCCCGGGCAGGCGGTCGTCGCCCTCGACTTCGACGGCACCCTCGCCGACATCGTGGACGACCCCGAGCAGGCCCGGGCCCACCCCGGTGCCGTCGCCGCCATCGCCGCGCTCGCCCCGCGCGTCGCGTCCGTCGCGGTCATCACCGGCCGCCCGGCGGGCGTGGCGGTACGGTACGGCGGCTTCGCCGGGGTGCCGGGTTTGGAGCACCTGGTGGTCCTCGGCCACTACGGCGCCGAGCGCTGGGACGCCGTCACCGGCACGGTCCGCGCCGCCCCCGAGCACCCGGGCGTGGCGGCCGTCCGCGCCGAGCTGCCCGGGTTCCTGGACCAGGTGGGCGCGTGGCGCGGCACGTGGATCGAGGAGAAGGGCCGCGCGGTGGCCGTCCACACCCGCCGCGCGGAGGACCCGCAGGCGGCCTTCGAGGCCCTGCGCGCCCCGCTGTCCGACCTGGCGGCCCGGCACGGCCTGGTCCTCGAACCCGGCCGCCTCGTCCTGGAGCTGCGCCCCCCGGGCGTCGACAAGGGCGTCGCGCTGACCGAGTACGTACGGGAGGTCGGTGCGGAGGTCGTGGTCTACGCGGGCGACGACCTGGGCGACCTGCCGGCGTTCGCGGCGGTCGAGAAGCTCCGGTCGGACGGGTTGCCGGGCCTGCTGGTGTGCAGCGGCAGCGACGAGGTCACCGAGGTCGCCACCCGCGCCGACCTCCAGGTCCCGGGCCCGGCGGGCGTGGTGGCCCTGCTGTCCTCCTTGGCGGCTGCCGCCGCCTGACCCTGTGCGTGGTGGGGCGTGGCCCCCTGCGGGCCCGGCCTTCGTGGGCCGGTGGCCGTCTCCCGCTCGAAAACCCGTGGGTGGGGGGCGTGGCCCCTCCGGGCTCACCTCCTCGAGGCCGGCGGCCTTGGGTGCCTTTTGAGGGAGCCGTTGCTTCGCCGCCAACCTCTGCGGGGGCGACCCTGCACGGCCCCACCCCGGCCGTCGTTCGTCTGACGGTCGGGGTCCTTCGCGGCGCGAAGCTGCCGCGTCACGGGGGTGTGGGGGCGTCAGCCCCCACGTGCTACCTCCCCGTCAGGGACGGAGCGCGGTGAGCTGGTCCAGGAACCAGCGGGCCGGGGGCAGGGACGTCGCCGCCGCGGCCAGGCGCTTGGTGCGGTCCGCGCGGTCGGTGGGGGACATGGAGAGGGCCTCGTGGAGGGCGTCGGCCGTGCCGACCACGTCGTAGGGGTTCACCGTGATCGCGTCCTCGCGGAGCTCCTCGTAGGCGCCCGCCTCGCGGGACAGGACGAGGGCGCAGCCGTGGTCGGAGACGACGGGGACCTCCTTGGCGACGAGGTTCATGCCGTCGCGGATGGGGTTGACCAGCGCGACGTCCGCCAGGCGGTACGCCGCGAGGGAGCGGGCGAAGTCGTCCTCGACGTGGAGGATGACGGGCGTCCAGCCGTCGACGCCGTACTCCGCGTTGATCTCGTCCGCGAGCTCGGACACCTGGGCGGTGTACTCGCGGTAGACCGCCAGGTCCTGGCGGGAGGGGTAGGCGAAGGCGAGGTGGACCACCCGTTCGCGCCACTCCGGGCGCTCGGCGAGCAGGTGCCGGTAGGCGAGGAGGCCGCGCACGATGTTCTTGGAGAGCTCCGTGCGGTCGACGCGGACGATCGTCTTGCGGCCGGGGCCGATCTGGTCGCGGAGGGCCGCCATCCGGTCGTCGACGTCGGGGCGACGTGAGCGGTCGCGGAGGAAGTCGCCGTCCGCGCCGAGGCCGTGCACGCCCAGTTCGGTGCGGCGGGGGCGGCCGTGGGCCCAGTGCTCGACGCTGGGCGGCATGTCCTTGGGCCAGAAGGTCTGTACGTCCATGTCCTTCAGGGACCGGCCGCAGCACGCCTGGAAGGCCTGGAGCCAGCGCCAGGTCAGGAAGCCGAGGCGGTCCGCGCCGAGCATGCCGAGCAGGAGTTCCTCGGCGATGTCGTCGGGGAGCATCGAGAAGTACTCCGGCGGCGCCCACGGGGTGTGCGAGAAGTGGCCGATCCGCAGGTCGGGGCGGAGCTCGCGGAGCATGCCGGGGACGAGGGCCAGGTGGTAGTCCTGGACGAGGACGGCGGCACCGTCGGCCGCCTCCTGCGCGAGGGCCTCGGCGAACGCCCGGTTGTAGAGGCGGTAGGCGACCCACTGCCGGCGGAACTCGGCGTCGAAGATGGGTTCCAGGGGCGTCTGGTACAGCATGTGGTGCACGAACCACAGCACCGAGTTCGCGATGCCGTTGTACGCGTCCGCGTGCACGCGTGCGTCGATGTCGAGCATCTTCACGCCCGGCTCGGCCGCGACGCCCCGCCGCACCGCCTGCCGGTCGCCGTCGCTCAGGGCCGCGCACACCCACAGCGCGCCCGCGTCCGGCCCGATCGCGGACAGTCCCGACACCAGCCCGCCCCCGCCGCGCCGGGTGTCGAACGTGCCGTCCTCGCGGGGGACGTAGCTGACCGGACCGCGGTTGGAGGCGACGAGAATCTGGGCTGCCATGGAGACGAACCTAGCCCGTAGCGGAAACGCTCAAACGTACGGCACTCACGCCACCCGGCGGCGCCGTGCGTACTCGGCCACCTCGATCATCGGCGGCCGCTCCTCGGTGTCGACCTCGTGCGTGCGCGGCACGAAGCCGTCGTCGCCCCGGTCGAACTGGGTGAGCCGGGGCCGCACCAGGTGCCCGCGCGACAGCCGGAGCTGGGCCGTGCGGTAGATCGCCGCCGCCATCCGGCCCAGCGCCCGCTCGTCCTGGTGCCGGTGCTTGCGCACGCCCACGTCCACCTGGGCGAGGGCGTCGAGGCCCACGGTGTGCAGGGCGTCGACGAGGAGGCCCAGCTCGACCCCGTACCCGACGGGGAAGGGGAGCCGTTCCAGGAGCGAGCGGCGGGCCGCGTACTCGCCGCCGAGCGGCTGGACGAACCCGGCGAGCTGGGGCCAGTGCAGGTTCAGCAGCGGCCGGGCGACCAGCTCGGTCACCCGCCCGCCGTGGCCGGCGACGCCCGCGAGGGGCCGGTCGTACATGGCCTTGACGAAGTGGACGGACGGGTCGGTGAGGAGCGGGCCGACGATGCCGGTGACGAAATCGGCCGAGAAGTCACGCAGGTCGGCGTCGACGAAGCAGACGATGTCGCCGCTGGTGGCGAGGAGGGAGCGCCACAGCACCTCGCCCTTGCCGGGGAGGGCGGGTATGCGGGGGAGTATCGCGTCCCGGTGCACCACGCGCGCGCCCGCGGCGGCGGCGACCTCGGCGGTGCGGTCCGTGGAGCCCGAGTCGATCACCACGAGTTCGTCGACGAGGGGGGCGGAGGGGGACATCAGGTCGCGGCGGATGATCGTGACGATGTCGCCGACCGTCGCCTCCTCGTTCAGCGCCGGCAGGACGACACTGACGGTCGTACGGTGCTTGGCCGCGAGCAGCCGGTCGAGCGGTCGGTCGGCCACGGACCAGGACCGCCGCTCCAGCCAGCGCTCCACCTCTTCCAGCACGTGATCTCCATCTCGCGTTTCGGACGACCATCTCAAGCGTCCGGGGGTTCGGTTACAGTCTTGAACAACGCGGATGACCGTCGCATGTCGGGTCCCCGTGCAGACAATCGAATACCGCTCATCCAGAGGGGCAGAGGGATACGGCCCGTTGAAGCCCCGGCAACCCTCCAGTCGGCACTCGCAAGATCTTGCGCGAGGCCCCGGCTAGGGAAGGTGCCAAATCCGTCTCATGGCGAAGTGCGCCATGAGGAAGATGAGGAGAAAGGGCCTCGCCTCCATGGCTGTACAGACTGTCGCCACCGCCAAGAACGTCGACCTCGGGCCTGCTTCCGCCCTCTCCTGTCGCGAATGCGGCGAGCGCTTCGAGCTCGGTCCCATTTTCGCCTGTGAGCTGTGTTTCGGGCCCCTGGAGATCGCGTACGACCTGCCGGTCGGCGACCCCGAGGGGCTGCGCAAGCGCATCGAGGCCGGGCCCGCGAACATCTGGCGGTACGCGCCGCTGCTCCCCGTCCCGGCGGACGTGACGGAGAAGCCGAACCTGAACCCGGGCTGGACCAAGCTCGTCCAGGCCGACAACCTGGGCCGTGAGCTGGGCGTCGAGCCGGGCCGGCTGTTCATCAAGGACGACTCCGGCAACCCGACGCACTCCTTCAAGGACCGGGTCGTCGCCCAGGCCCTGGAGGCCGCCCGCGCCTTCGGCTTCACCACCCTGTCCTGCTCCTCCACGGGCAACCTGGCGGGTGCCGTCGGCGCCGCCGCCGCGCGGGCCGGTTTCCGGTCGTGCGTGTTCATCCCGCACGACCTGGAGCAGGGCAAGGTCGTCATGGCGGCGGTCTACGGCGGTGACCTGGTCGGCATCGAGGGCACCTACGACGACGTGAACCGCTTCTGCTCCGAGCTGATCGGCGACCCGCTGGGCGAGGGCTGGGGCTTCGTCAACGTCAACCTGCGGCCGTACTACGCCGAGGGCTCGAAGACGCTGGCGTACGAGATCTGCGAGCAGCTCGGGTGGCGGCTGCCCGACCAGCTCGTCATCCCGATCGCGTCCGGCTCGCAGCTCACGAAGATCGACAAGGGCCTCCAGGAGCTGATCAAGCTCGGCCTGGTCGAGGACAAGCCGTACAAGATCTTCGGCGCCCAGGCGGAGGGCTGCTCCCCGGTGTCGGCGGCCTTCAAGGCCGGTCACGACGTCGTACGGCCCCAGAAGCCGAACACCATCGCCAAGTCGCTCGCCATCGGCAACCCGGCCGACGGTCCGTACGTGCTGGACATCGCGCGCCGGACGGGCGGCGCGGTGGAGGACGTCAACGACGAGCAGGTCGTCGACGCGATCAAGCTGCTGGCCCGGACCGAGGGCATCTTCGCCGAGACGGCGGGCGGGGTGACCGTGGGCGTGACGAAGAAGCTGATCGAGGCGGGCGTGCTGGACCCGTCGCTGACCACGGTCGTGCTCAACACGGGCGACGGCCTGAAGACCCTCGACGCGGTGGCCCCGACGACGGGCCCGACCGCCACGATCCGCCCGAGCCTGGACGCGTTCCGCGACGCCGGCCTGGCCTGACCTGACCCGAAAGGCACTACGAACATGAGCGTCAACGTCCGCATCCCCACCATCCTCCGTACGTACACGGGCGGCCAGGCCGAGGTCACGGCGGAGGGCGCGACCCTCTCCGAGGTCATCGAGTCGCTGGAGAAGAACCACCCGGGCATCGCCGCCCGCGTCCTGGACGACCAGGGCAAGCTCCGCCGGTTCGTGAACGTGTACGTCAACGACGACGACGTGCGCTTCGAGGACGGCCTGGAGACCGCCACCCCGGATGGCGCCGGCGTGTCCATCATCCCGGCCGTCGCAGGCGGCTGCTGACGTACGCAGCGTTACCTCCATTGCCCCCTCCGCGAGCTAAGCGGAGGGGGCAATTCTGCATGGTTGAGCGCGGTAGAGTTGGGGAAGTCCCCGCCGCTGCCAGTGCCGCCCGCATATGAGAATGCGGTGAGGCGGCGACAAGATGCAGTCAATGTGAGCTTGAGAGTTGCGCCATTTGCGCACTTTGCCGGGCCCGACTTGCCCGGGATTCTGGCCAATTCGGCCATCTTTTCCGTTCACCCGTGCTCGGAATTCTCGTCCGATTGACCTGTTGCAGACGGCAGTTGGGCAGATACATTCAGCGGCGGTCGACGCGTTCCGGCGCACGCCCGCACCTGTCAGCGGGTGAGGTCTGACCCGGGTCCGCGAAGTGCGGTCCTGTGCAAGGGCCAGTAATAGGGGAGTTAGGCATGGCTCAGGGCACCGTCAAGTGGTTCAACGCGGAGAAGGGGTACGGCTTCATCGCGGTCGACGGTGGTGCGGATGTTTTCGTCCACTACAGCGCGATCCAGATGGACGGCTACCGCACCCTTGAAGAAGGTCAGCGAGTCGAGTTCGAGATCTCGCAGGGCCAGAAGGGTCCGCAGGCGGACATGGTCAAGCTCGCCGCCGGCTGAGAGCCGCGTCGCGATCGACCGACCATCGACTGTCGACATCGCAAGTGCCGAGGGGCCCGCGTTCCAGGGGACGCGGGCCCCTCGCGCGTGTCCGGACCCGTGGCGGGCCCCTGTCTCGTATGCGAGAGGCGCTTGCACTCGTAGGGGTCGAGTGCTAATCATTGGCGTTAGCACTCTGAAGGTGAGAGTGACAACGAAGGACCGGGTCGGTGAGGTCCGCAGGCCGGTGGGGCAAGGAACCACAGGGGCATGCAGGCCGTCCGTCGCGGGCGCCAGCGCGGTCCGGAGCATCCACCCCAGTCCGGGAGGACCACTTCACATGGCCAAGATCATCGCGTTCGACGAGGAGGCACGGCGCGGCCTCGAGCGCGGCATGAACCAGCTCGCCGACGCCGTCAAGGTGACCCTGGGCCCCAAGGGTCGCAACGTCGTCCTCGAGAAGAAGTGGGGCGCCCCCACGATCACCAACGATGGTGTCTCCATCGCCAAGGAGATCGAGCTCGAGGACCCGTACGAGAAGATCGGCGCCGAGCTGGTCAAGGAAGTCGCCAAGAAGACGGACGACGTCGCCGGTGACGGTACGACCACCGCGACCGTCCTCGCCCAGGCGCTCGTCCGCGAGGGTCTGCGCAACGTCGCCGCCGGTGCCAACCCGATGGCCCTGAAGCGCGGCATCGAGACCGCCGTCGAGGCCGTCTCCGGCGCGCTGCTGGAGCAGGCGAAGGATGTCGAGACCAAGGAGCAGATCGCTTCCACGGCCTCCATCTCCGCCGCCGACACCCAGATCGGTGAGCTCATCGCCGAGGCCATGGACAAGGTCGGCAAGGAAGGCGTCATCACCGTCGAGGAGTCCCAGACCTTCGGTCTGGAGCTGGAGCTCACCGAGGGTATGCGCTTCGACAAGGGCTACATCTCGGCGTACTTCGCCACCGACATGGAGCGTATGGAGGCGTCGCTCGACGACCCGTACATCCTGATCGTCAACTCCAAGATCTCCGCGGTGAAGGACCTGCTCCCGCTGCTGGAGAAGGTCATGCAGTCCGGCAAGCCGCTGCTGATCATCGCCGAGGACGTCGAGGGCGAGGCCCTGTCGACCCTGGTCGTCAACAAGATCCGCGGCACGTTCAAGTCCGTCGCCGTCAAGGCCCCGGGCTTCGGCGACCGCCGCAAGGCCATGCTGAACGACATCGCCATCCTCACCGGTGGCCAGGTCATCTCCGAGGAGGTCGGCCTCAAGCTGGAGAACGCCGGCCTGGACCTGCTGGGCCGCGCCCGCAAGGTCGTCATCACCAAGGACGAGACCACCATCGTCGACGGTGCCGGTGACAGCGAGCAGGTCGCTGGTCGCGTCAACCAGATCCGCGCCGAGATCGAGAACTCCGACTCGGACTACGACCGCGAGAAGCTCCAGGAGCGCCTGGCGAAGCTGGCCGGCGGCGTGGCCGTCATCAAGGCCGGTGCCGCCACCGAGGTCGAGCTCAAGGAGCGCAAGCACCGCATCGAGGACGCGGTGCGCAACGCCAAGGCCGCCGTCGAGGAGGGCATCGTCGCCGGTGGTGGCGTGGCCCTGCTCCAGGCGTCCAGCGTCTTCGAGAAGCTGGAGCTCGACGGTGACGAGGCGACCGGCGCCAACATCGTCAAGCTGGCGCTGGAGGCCCCGCTGAAGCAGATCGCCGTCAACGGTGGTCTCGAGGGCGGCGTCATCGTCGAGAAGGTGCGCAACCTGCCCGTCGGCCACGGCCTGAACGCCGCGACCGGTGAGTACGTCGACATGATCGCCGAGGGCATCATCGACCCCGCCAAGGTGACCCGCTCTGCCCTGCAGAACGCGTCCTCCATCGCGGCGCTGTTCCTCACCACCGAGGCCGTCATCGCCGACAAGCCGGAGAAGGCCGCGGCCGGTGCTCCGGGCGGCATGCCGGGCGGTGACATGGACTTCTGATCCTCGCGGATCGGACACGTCCTTTCGTTCCGAGGGCGGTACCCCTTCTCCCAGGGGGTGCCGCCCTCGGGCGTTCTCCGCGTTCTACGCTGGTCTCATGGCCGTCGACGTCCTGACCGAGACCGTGATCGACGCCCCGTGCGACCTCGTCGCCGCGTACGCCGCCGATCCCTCGACCGCGCCCGAGTGGTACACGAACATCGTGTCGGTGGAGTGGGAGACCGAGTCGGAGGTCCGCGTCGGCGCTCGGGCCGCGTTCGTCGCCCGCTTCCTCGGGCGCCGGCTCGTCTACACGTACGAGATCGTCGAGTACGAGCCCGGGCGGAAGCTCGTGATGCGGGCGGATCAGGGCCCGTTCCCCATGGAGACCACGTACACCTGGGAGCCGTACGGGGTCGAGGGCGACCGCACGCGCATGACGCTACGGAACCGTGGCGGGGGCGGCAGCCGCCTCGCCGCCATGGCGGTACGGCGCGCCAACCGCAAGGACCTCGCCATGCTGCGGCACCTGCTGGAGACGCGGTACGGCCCCGGGGCCGTGTGAGCCTCGGGGCCGTGCGCGCTGCTCTTATCGCTTGAGGCCCGCTACGAACGCGGACCAGGCGGCGGCCCGGAACACGAGCTTGGGGCCGGTGGGGTTCTTGGAGTCACGGACGGGGACGATGTCGGGGTGGCCGTCGGCGACTTCGAGGCAGTCGCCGCCGCTGGCGCCGCTGTAGGTGGACTTGCGCCACGTCGCGACTTCGAGGCAGTCGCCGCCGTCGCCGCCGCTGTAGCTCGACTTGCGCCAGTCAATGATCTCGATCTTCATGGGCGTAATCCTCCGCCACTGATTCGATCAGGGCCAGGGATTCTTGGGGTGACAGTGCGCTGGCCCCGAGCAGATCGTAAGTCAGTTCGTACCGACTGACGGTGGCGGGGTCGTCCTGCAACTGTCCCGTGTTGAGCCCTTGCAGGTAGGCCAGCGGCGGTGCGTCGTCGAAGGCCATCAACTTGAGCGAGCCGTTCAGTGCGGAGTGCGCCCCCGCCCTGAACGGCAGCACCTGCACGATCACCCGATGGGAACGGCCCAACCCGGCGATGTGTTGCAGCGCCCCGGACATCACTCCCGGGCCGCCGACCGTCCGTCGCAGTACCGCCTCGTCCAGGACCGCCCAGAACAGTGGCTTCGTCGGGTCGTCCAGGATGTGCGCGCGGGCCAGCCTCGCCTCGACCAGGCCGTCGATGACGTCGTCCGTCGCCGTGGGCTGGTACGCCCGGAAGATCTCCCGCGCGTACGGCTCCGTCTGCAACACGCCCGGGATCAGCAGCGGCGCGTACTCCTTGATCGCCGTGGCGACCGCTTCCGCCTCCGCCGCCTCGGCGAAGTGATCCGGGTACCTCGACTTGTTGGCGGCCTTGCAGTTCCGCTGGAAGAAACCATTCGTGCCCAGTATGTCGTCGATCTTGGCCGCGATCTCGGGCTGCATCCGTCGTGTGCCCGACTCCAATTGGCCGATGAACGAGCCGCTCACGAAGAGCTTCTCGCCCAGTGCTTCCTGGCTCAGACGGGCATTTTCGCGGGCATGGCGCAGCTCGGCGCCAAGAAGTGCCCTGGGTGAGGAAGACGGGTCGAGATCCTTTGGACCGGGCATGTGTCAACTCCCGTTAGCACAGATGGGGTTGTTGGGCCGCCTTTGTGTTCAGACTAGCCGCCAATCGACCACGCTGTGTACAGAACCCGAACACTCAGCGTGGAGGTGCCTGGTCATGGGGATGCTGTCGGCCGAGCAAGTGGTGGCGCAACTGCGGGACGAGCTCCGCAGGGTGGGCGTGATCCTGCCGTCCCTGCGGGTCGACCCGGTGTCGGCCGCGAACGAAGTGCCGTACTCGCTGGTGGAGCTCGGCCGGTGCAACGTGGACACGGCCATGCGGCTGGTCGACGTGCTGCGCGGGGCCGGCCGATGAGCGCGCCCGAGTACATGATCGACTCCCGGGACGGGCGGGTCGGTGAGGTCATGGGGCACGTCGGCGGGTACGTACAACTGCGCCCGCCGGGCGGCGGCCGGGAGTGGGACTGCCCGCCCGAGGCGCTGACCCCCGCCCCGCCGGGCGAGGTTCTTCGGGCGCGCGTTCGGGAGTTGAACAGACAGGCTCGCCTGCCGTGAGAGTGCCGGGTTCGTGCGCTGCTCACACGATCGTGGGACGCTGAGAAAGGCGGCGCTTCCCCGGCGTCCCGTCGATCTACATTCGCCTTGATCCCGTCGACGCCTCCGAGGCCCTGCTGATCGTCGAGATCACCTCCAAGAACAACGCCACCGACGACCGGACCAGGAAGTACCACGCCTATGCGCGTGCCTTGGTCCCGATGTACCTGCTCATCGACCGGTACGACACCCGTGGCGCGATGGTCACCCTGTTCACGGAGCCGCAGGACGGCACGTACAAGCACTCCGACCGGGTGCCGTTCGGGAAGGTGCTCACCCTGCCCGAGCCGTTCGGGGTCGCGCTGGACACGGCGGCGTTCCCGGGCGGCGCGGCGGCCGACGCGTAGCGTCCGTACCCCGTTCTCATGTGACTCTCACCGGCGCCTTAACCCCCCATCACGCCGCCTCCATAGCTTTCGCGGCATGTTCTTCACCTATCTCCGGCGCGAGTTGCGCCGACGGCGGAAGGCGGCGTTCGTCGTCGCCTCGGGGCTGGCCCTCGGTATCGCGCTGGTCATCGTGGTCACCTCGGTCACGGCCGGGATGAAGCAGGCCCAGGACAAGGTTCTGGAGTCGCTGTACGGGCTGGGGACCGACATGACGGTCACCAAGGCCGCCTCACCGCCCGGGGAGGGCGACACCGTGCGGCGCCCGAGGTTCCGGTTCGACGCCGAGGACGACGGCGGCGGCGAGCAGAGCCAGGACGTCGTCATGGTCCAGGGGTTCGAGACGCTCGCGGCCTCGACCGTCGCGAAGGTCGGCGCGCAGGACGGCGTCGCGGAGGCCGTCGGCGGGCTGAACGCCCGGGTGATGAAGGTCGACGGGAAGTTCGAGCGCGGCCAGGCGCAGCCGGGCAAGCGGGTCCAGGGCGGCGGGGCGGACTTCGGGGTCGACTCGTACACCGTGTACGGGACCGACGTCGCCCACCAGGGTCTCGGGCCGCTGACGTCGTCGAAGATCACGGCCGGGCGTACGTTCACGGCCGCCGAGACCGCCGCGAAGGTGGCCGTCGTCGACAGCGCGTACGCCAAGGAGCAGGGGCTGTCCGTCGGGGAGAAGCTCACCATCTCCGGTACGGCGTACGGCGTCATCGGCATCGCGACCGCCGACAGCGGCGACGCCGCCGCCAACGTCTACCTGCCGCTCGCCGAGGCGCAGACCCTCGCCGACGCCAGGGGCAAGGTGACGACGGTCTACGTCCGGGCGACCGATTCGCAGCGGATCGAGGACGTCAAGGGTGCTGTCCTGAAGAACGTTCCGGGGACGACCGTCACCACGTCCGCCGATCTCGCCGACACCGTCTCCGGGTCCCTGTCGACCGCTTCCGGCCTGGCGGCGGGCGTGGGCAAGTGGCTGTCGATCGTGGTGCTGGTCGCGGCGTTCGTGGTGGCGGGGCTGCTGACGTCGTCGGCGGTGAGCCGGCGGGTGCGGAGTTCGGCACCCTCAAGGCGCTGGGGTGGAAGAGCGGGCGCGTCACCCGCCAGGTGGCCGGTGAGGCGCTGGTGCACGGGCTGATCGGCGGGGCGCTGGGGATCGGCGTGGGGCTGGCCGGGGCGTGGGCCATCACGGCGTTCAGCCCGACGCTCACGGCCGAACTGGGCGGGGGAGCGGGCGGCGGCCAGCGGCTCGTCGGCCCGGGTGGCGGGGGCGGGCCGGTGCGGGAGGTGGCGGGCCGCGCCCTGGACATCGCGCTCACCGCGCCCGTCTCGCTCACCACCATCGCCCTCGCCGTGGGCCTCGCCGTCGCGGGCGGGCTCGTCGCGGGCGGGTTCGGCGGCTGGCGCGCGGCGCGGCTGCGGCCGGCGGACGCACTGCGCCGCGTTGAGTAAACCCTTCTCGTACGACTGGAGTTGACAGCAGATGTACCAGCTCAGTGGCGTCACCAAGCGCTACCGGCGCGGCAAGGACACCGTGCGGGCCCTGGACGGAGTGGACCTGATCATCGAGGACGGCGGGCGGCTGGTCATCCAGGGCCCGACCGGCGGCGGCAAGTCGACGCTGCTCCAGATGCTCGGCGGCCTGGACCGGCCGACGGAGGGCAGTGTCGTGCTGGACGGCACCGACCTGGCCACGCTGCCCGAGGCGCGGCTGACGCGCGTACGGGCGGAGAAGATCGGGTTCGTGTTCCAGGGGTTCAACCTGGTGCCGACGCTCACCGCCCAGGAGAACGTGGAGACCGCCCTCGTACCGCTGGGGCTGAGGGCGGCGGAGCGGCGGGAGCGGGCGGGGCAGGCGCTGGTGTCGGTGGGGCTCGGGGAGCGGCGGGGCCATCTGCCGGGCGAGCTGTCGGGCGGGCAGCAGCAGCGGGTGGCGATCGCGCGGGCGCTGGTGAAGCGGCCGGCGGTGCTGCTGGCGGACGAGCCGACCGGCAACCTGGACGAGTCGACGCGCGACGAGATCATGGACCTGCTGGAGGGGCTGTGGGAGGAGAACGGGCTGACGTTCGTCATGGTCACCCACGACACCGCCCTGGCCCGGCGCGCGCCCCGGCTCGCCGTGATCCGCAAGGGCCGGGTGACGATCAAGGAGCAGGCGGTGGGGAAGGCGCCCTAACTGTTGCCGCACGGGCCTTTCCCTGAGGCAGGATGGGGGGCAACGGCGAAGGGGGAGGCGCGTCGATGGCCGATGGCATCGAGTTGACCGAGGCGGTACGGGTACTGCGGGACGAACTGTCCGTCGCTGCGGTGGCGGCGCAGGGTGAGCGGATCCGGTTCGAAGTCGAGGACATCACGCTGGAGTTCGAGGTCGAACTCCGGCGGGATGCCAAGGCGAAGGCGGGCTTCAAGGCGTGGGTCGTCTCTGGTGACCTGGAGGGCAGCGCGGGCCGGCGGCGGACCCAGCGCGTCTCCCTCACCTTGAGGGCCAAGGACGTGGCGACGGGCGCATCCGTGCGCATCGGCAACGAGAGGGAAGCGGACCTGAGCGCCTTTTCCGCGGGTACGGGTCGGCCGGTACACGGATAACGCGGGAGGCCTGTCGTGATCCTGTCGCAGCGGCGTATCGCCCTGGTGCACGCAGGGGCGCGGGGCAGCGGGTTTCTGCTGACCGGTCGGCTGGTGCTGACGGCCGCCCATGTCCTCAAGGAGGGAGCGCCGCCGAGGGTCGTTGTGCCCGGAGGGACGGGACTCCAGCGCTGTGAGGTGATCTGGTCACGCGACGACGACCGGTGCGACGCCGCTCTACTTCTCGCCGACGCCGACCTGGTCGACGAGGAGACCGCGGCTGCCTTCTCCGCCGTGGTGTGGGGCCGGGTGACAACGCTGGACCACCGCGCGGACTGCCAGGCCATCGGGTACCCGGATGCCGCATGGGTCGGTGACCGACCTGACACGGAGCAGCTTGTCGGCACGCTCAAACCGGGTAGTGCCGTGATCCGCGGGCGGTACGTCCTGGACAACATCCACGGCGCTCCGGCTCCCGGGGACGGCCCCTCGCCCTGGAGCGGCATGTCGGGAGCCGCCCTGTTCGTGGACGGGGTGCTAGTAGGTGTCGCCTGCGGAGACCCGATCGCCTGGGCCCACGGGCGGGTGGAGGCGGTGCCCGCGCACGTACTGATTGATGACGCGGAGTTCGCGGCTGCCCTGCGGCGATGCACGGGGCGCCCTCCGGTGGTGGCGACGATCGCGGGGGCGGCAGGGACCGGCGGCCGAGAGGAGGATCGCCTCGTCGAGGGTGGCCTCGGCAGGGGCGACGTGTTCCAGTGGGGCGGCGTGGACGCCGCAGACCCGGCCGGTTTCGGCGTCCACCGGCCCTTCGAGGCCTCCGGGCTGCCAGACCACATCGACTACGTACCCCGGGACAGTGACCAGGAGCTCGACGCCAGGATCAGCAGGCTTGCCAGTACCGGGGGGATGCTGCTGTTGACCGGTGACTCAGCGGCGGGCAAGACGCGGGCGCTGCTCGAAGCCATGCGGCGCAACCTCGGTGGGTGGTCGGTGTGCCACCCCGACCCGGATGCGCCGCTGACCGGCCTCGTGGACTCGGTGGCACGGCAGCCTGGCGGCCGTGTCCTGTGGCTGGACGACCTGCAGATGTACCTGCGCCCCGACGGACTCACGCCACGGCTGCTCCAAGAGCTCACCGAGCTGGGATGCGTCGTCCTGAGCACGATGCGCTCGGAGTTCTACCGGCCGCTGGTGAGGACCCGCTCCGAGCGGCAGGGGGCCGCCGACGTCGGGACCCAGCACAGTGCCGCCCGTGTCGTTCGGGCCGGTAGTCATTTGGTCCTCCAGCGCACCTGGACCGAGCCGGAACGCGAGCGCGCGCGGAAAGCGGTCGCCGACCCCCGCATGGCTGAAGCCCTCGCCGCCGACGCCGTGCACGGCGTGGCCGAGTACCTGGCGGCTGGTCCTCAGACCTGGAACCTCTGGAAGGAGGCCGCGCAGGCGAATGCCAACCCGCGCGGCGCCGCGCTTGTGGCTGCGGCCGTGGACCTCGCGAGGACCGGGCTGCGCAGTGCCGTGGAGAAGAGCGTTCTGGAGCATCTGCACGGGCGCTACCTCGACGCGCTCGGCGGCGCGGCCTTGCGCCCCGAACCACTGGAGGAGGCCTGGGAATGGGCCACCGAGGTGCTGCTCGGCGTGACCAGCCCGCTGATCCCCGCCCGGGACGGTCGGTGGCGACCCTTCGACTACCTTGTCTCCGCCACGGCGCGCACCTCCTCCATCGAGGAACTGCCCGAGGAGGTCTGGCGGGTGGCCGTGACCATGGCAGGGGACGCGGACTGGGACATCATGTCGCTGGCGGCGCAGGCGGCCGACCGCGTCGAGGTGGCCATCGGTCTACTGGTGCCTCGGGCCGAGGCGGGGAACGTGGACGCGATGGTCAACCTCGGCGTCGCGCTGCTACGCGACGAGAAGCGTGTGGAAGCGGAACGCTGGTGGGTTGAGGCGGCCCGGCGCGGTGACGGAATGGCGGCACACAACGTCGGTTGCCTGAAGGTCCACAGCGGCGACCTGACGGACGCCCGTAACTGGTTTCTCCGCGCAGTGGAGCAGGGAACGACGAACTCCTTCGCAGCGCTGGGCCGTGTTGCCGAGCTGATGGGTAACGAGCGGGAAGCGGCTGAATGGTGGCGAAAGGGCAGCGAGCGCGGAGACGCCGCGAGCGCCCTCAGCTATTCGGACGTCCTGCGCCGGGACTGGAACCACGCCGAGTCCCTCGACGCGCTGCGTGTGGCCGCTGAGGCGGGGCTGCCCTTTGCTGCTCTCTCGTACGCGGGTGTGCTGCTGTGCCGGGACGAGGTACAGCAGGCGAACGCGTTCCTCGGACGTGCCTATGCCGGTGCGCGCAAGGACGCCATGCTGATGGGCGACGCGACCGGTATGGCAATCGCCTCCGTAGTGTCGATGGCACTCGGCAACCTGGACGCCGGGCGCGAATGGGAGCGCAGGGCAACGGACGCCGGAAGTCCCGTGCACTGGACCGTGTTCGAACGGAAGGGGACCGAGCCCGGGTTGCGGGCCGTGGCGGTGGACCGGGGAATCGTGGAAAGGCTGGGCGAGAGCGGGGTCCGCGCGCTGATGGCGCACCTGTGGGCCGGGGACTGCATGGACTGCGGCCACCCGCTGGGAGAGGGCGTCCCGGCACTGTGCGTCGACGAGACCGCACCCCAACTCACCTATGCGAAGCTCTTCCACTTCGGTATGTGCCGCTTCCCGAGGTGGAACGACTCGGGCCTGGTGAGCATCATCTCGGGAAGCGGTGCCTCGTGGTGGACAGAAGCGCTGCTGGTTGGGGACCGGCCGGAGGACCAGCACGTCGTCATGGTGGTGAACCCGTCCGCCGAAATGCTGCGTCTCGAACCCGACGACAGCGGTTCCCAGGGGTGGCGCGTGGCCGGGCCCGTGACCGCTGGGGCAGACGCCGTGCTCAAGCCGATCAACGCACCCGGGGTGATGGACGCGCGTGGCCGTCTCGCTGTCGAGACGCGAGGCGCGCCAAGGGCCGGGCGGCTCGTGGGCGACGGGTTGGTCGTCCGACTCGGCATGGACGGTTGGGCGGTCGGCCTCACGCGGCAGTTCGAGCAGTGCCTGCGAAGGCGCGGTGGGTTCCTCCTCGTGGTGACGTCCGGACTCGGGCCGCCACCCCGTGACCGGGCCGACATCGACGCGGCTCTGGAGGCCGACGGCACGAGAGCGGGATGGATCTCCCTGGTCATGTGAGCACGTGCTTGTCGAGGCCGAAGAGGTACGTGGCGGCGAACCCGGCCACGTACCCGGTCAGCAGCCCGCCCGCGTAGACGGCGACGGTGGTGAAGGCGAGACCCTGGTCGCCGGCGAGGAGCGGGAACAGGGCCCAGCCGGAGGGGCCGATCGCCGTCGAACCGACGGTGGTGCCGAGCATGTTGAACAGTCCGACGAACCCGCCGCCGAACGCCCCGCCGACGCAGGCGGTGATGAACGGGCGGCCGAGGGGCAGTGAGACGCCGTAGATGAGCGGTTCTCCGACGCCGAGGAGCCCGGCGGGCAGTGCGGACTTGATGGTGCGGCGGAGGTCGGTGTGGTGGCGGAGGCGTACGTACACGGCTGCCGCCGCGCCGACCTGGCCCGCGCCCGCCATCGCGAGGATGGGGAGGAGGACGGTGTGGCCCTGCTGCTCGATCAGGGTGGTGTGGATCGGGATCAGGGCCTGGTGCAGGCCGAGCATGACGAGGGGGAGGAAGAGCCCGCCCAGGACGAAGCCGGCCACCGCTCCGGCGTGGGCGAGGAGCCAGTCGGCGGCGGTGCCGATGGCGGCGGACACCTCACCGGCGACGTACATCAGTCCGTAGACGGTGACCAGGCCGGCGACGAGGACGGTGAGGGTGGGCGTGACGAGGACGTCGAGGGCCTCGGGGACGCGGCGGCGGCACCACTTCTCGATGTGGACGGCGAGCACGGCGGCGGCGAGGGCGCCGAGGACGCCGCCCTGGCCGGGGGAGAGCTGCTGGCCGAAGGCCTCGACCTTGGCGACGCCCGCGTACACGACGATCGCGGCGACGGCTCCGCCGAGGATGGGGGTGCCGCCGAACTCCTTGGCCGTGTTGAGGCCCACGAACACGGCGATCAGCGCCATGAAGCCGGAGGCGATGGCGGCGAGGGCGGGCGTGAGGGCGGGCAGCCAGTGGAGGTTGACGAGCAGTCCGTTGAGTCCCGCGATGACGCCGCAGCCGATGAGGGCGGGGATGAGGGGGACGAAGATGTTCGCGACGCGGCGGAGGAGGAGCTTGGCGGGGGTGGCGTTCCTGGCCTTCTGGGCGGCCTTGATGGCTTCGCCTCTGGTGCTGACTCGGGTGTCCGCGAGGAGGGCCTCGAAGGCGGGCGTCACGCGGGCGACGGTGCCGGGGCCGAGGACGATCTGGTAGGTCTCGTCGTCCTCGACGACGCCGAGGACGGCGGGGTGGGCCCGCAGCGCCTCGTCCTGGACGAGGGCGCGGTCGCGGAGGCCGAGGCGGAGGCGGGTCATGCAGTGGGCGACGGAGGTGACGTTGTCGGCGCCGCCGACGAGGGGGAGGAGGGCGGAGGCGGTCGTACCGGGGTCGCGTGCGGGTGCGGTCATGCGCGGATGCTGCCAGGGGGCGGCGGGTTGTACGGCGGCTGCGCGCCGGTGGGTGGGTTGTGCCCACCCGTTCCTCCCCCTAGGACTACGTCACTGGGGGGACCCCCATGCGGAACGACTGCCCACAACCCACCGGCGGTGGTCGGCGGGACGACTGCGCACAACCCGTCAGCGCGCGTCGAGCGCCGCCCTCAGGTGGCCGTTCGTCTTCGTCAGGAGCGCGGTCGCCGTCTCCGGGGCCACGCCCGCCAGGAGCGTGAGGATCGCCGGTTTGACCTCGCCGTCCGTGGCGGTGAGGGCGGCCTCGATGTCGGTGTCGGACGCGCCCGTGGCGAGGGCGACGATGCGGTGGGAGCGGGCGCGGAGTTTGTCGTTGGAGGCGCGGACGTCGACCATGAGGTTTCCGTACGTCTTGCCCAGCCGGATCATCGTGATCGTCGAGATCATGTTGAGGACCAGCTTCTGGGCGGTGCCCGCCTTGAGGCGGGTGGAGCCGGTGAGGAGCTCGGGGCCGACGACGACCTCGATGCCGTGCTCGGCGGCGGCCGCGAGGGCGCTGCCCGCGTTGCAGGAGAGACCGATCGTCAGGGCGCCCCGGGCGCGGGCGTGTTCGACGGCGCCGAGGGCGTAGGGGGTGCGGCCGGACGCGGAGATGCCGACGACCGTGTCGGCGGCGGTGAGGGACAGGGCGTCCAGGTCGGCGGCCGCCAGGTCCTTGGAGTCCTCGGCGCCCTCGACCGCCTCCAGCATGGCCGTGGGGCCGCCCGCGATGAGGCCGACGACCTGGCCGGGCGTGGTGTTGAAGGTGGGCGGGCACTCGCTGGCGTCCAGGATGCCGAGCCGTCCGGCCGTGCCCGCGCCCGCGTAGACGAGGCGGCCGCCGCGTGCCATCCGGTCGGCGGTGGCGTCGATCGCGGCGGCGATCCGGGGGAGCTGGCCGGCGACGGCGACGGGGACGGACTGGTCCTCGGCGTTCATGAGGCGGGCGATCTCGGCGGTGGGGAGGCGGTCGATGTCCGCGAGTTCGGGGCGGAACGCTTCCGTGGTGAGGGCGGACAGCTCGGCAGGGTTCATGCGGGCGTGCTCTTTCGGCCGGTCAGCGGGTGCGGGGTGAGTGGCGGTGCGCGAGGGCCTCGTACGACGCGGAGAGGGCGGGGGCGGCCGTTTCGTACGTGCGCTGCGTGACGCCGGTGAACAGGCAGTCGACGACGAGGAGTTGGCTGGTGCGGGAGGACATGGCGGCGGGGCGCAGTTCGCTCTCGCGGGCCGTGGAGGTGGTGAGTATGTGGTCGGCGTACTGGGAGACGGGGCCGTCGGGGCGGCCGGTGATGGCGACGGTGGTCGCGCCGTGGTCGAAGGCGACGCGGAGGGGTTCTATGACGTCGCCGGTGGAGCCCGAGTGGGTGATGGCGATGGCGACGTCGCCGGAGCGGAGCTGGACGGCGTTGGTGACGGCGAGGTGCGGGTCGCTGTGGGCGTGGGCGATCAGGCCGATGCGCAGCAGCTTCTGGGCGAGGTCCTGGGCGACGAGCCCGGAGGCGCCGACGCCGTAGATGTCGGTGCGGCGGGCGGCGGCCAGGGCGGTGACGGCGGCGCCGAGCTGGACGGTGTCGAGTCCGGCGGCGGTGTCGGCGAGGGTCTGCTGCTCGTCGTGGGCGAGCTTGGCGACGACGTCCGCGAGCGGGTCGTCGACCGCGATGTCGGCGGTGACGGAGGGCGCCCGGCCGGACTGCTGCTGGGCGGCGAGCCCGGCGAGGGCGAGGCGCAGGTCGCGGTAGCCGGGGTAGCCGAGGAGGCGGGCGGTGCGCACGACGGTCGCCTCGCTGGTGCCGGTCAGTTCGGCGAGGCCGGTGACGGTGAGGGCGGCGCAGCCGGCGGGGTCGCCGGCGACGGCTTCGGCGACGCGCTGCATGGAGCGGGTCATGGACGGTGCGAGGGTGCGCACCTTGGCGGCCAGGGCGGCGGGGGCGGGGGCGGCCTCCCCGCCGGGTCTGCCGCTGCCTCTACTGCTGAAAATTTCCTTCACGTCATTGGTCACACCTGAAAGGTATTTTCAGCCCTGGGGGTCGTCAACCCCTCCCGGACCTGGGGTGACAATGGCTCCATGGACGCCGTAGACCCCCTGGAGCAGGCCCTGCACGCCGCGCGGGCCCTGGTCCTCGCCGACCTCATGGCGCGTGACGTCGCCGAGGCGGAGGTCGTCTCGCTCGTGGAGGACGCGGTGACGCACCGCCGCTGGTGGGTCGAGCAGTGGCCGGAAGGCATCGAGTACGTCGCCGGGCTGGTCGCCCAGGACGTCCAGGACGCGCTGCTGGAGCGGTACGGCCGCTGGCCGCTGTGCCCGGTGTGCGCCTCCGGCGACCCGCACGCGCTGGACGTGGAGCCGGAGTTGGGCCCCGACCCGCACTGGGTGTGCGGCAAGGCGGGCGTGGTGGTGGCACGGGTCGGCGGCCTTACGTGACGGTCTACATCGACCCGCCGAACTGGCCGGGCCACGGCCGCATGTGGTCCCACATGGTGAGCGACACGTCCTACGACGAACTCCACGCCTTCGCCGCCCTGATCGGCGCCCCGCCGCGCGCCTTCGACGGCGACCACTACGACGTGCCCTCCGAGCGCTACGCGGACGCGGTGGCGGCCGGTGCCGTGGAGGTGGGCTCCAAGGAACTCGTCCGCCGGCTCACGGAGTCGGGCCTGCGGCGCCCGAAGCGGCGGCCGGCTCCCTGACGGAGTCGCTCGACCCCGTCACCACCCGCGACGTGGAGCTGTGCAGGCGCAGGGCCACGGCGGCCGCCGCGAGGCCCAGGAGCGTCATCGCCGCGCCCGCCCATGCCGTGGCGGGGAAGCCGAGGCCCGCGTCGATGACCGTGCCGCCGAGCCAGGGGCCGCCGGTGTTGCCGAGGTTGAAGGCGGCGGTCGTCGTGGCGCCCGCGAGGGTGGGGGCCGCGCCCGCGACGTTGAACATGCGGGCGTTCAGCGCCGGGGCCGTGTAGAACGCCGAGACGCCGAGGAGGAAGGAGAGGACGATCGTGGCGACGGGGCTGGAGGCGAACACCGCGAGCGCCACCAGGAACACCGTCGACGCCGTGATGCCGCTGAGCAGCACCCCGAACAGGTGCGCGTCCGCGACCCGGCCGCCGATCGTCGTACCGATCAGCGCCCCGATGCCGAACAGGCCCAGCACGGTCGGCACCCAGCCCGCGTCGAGGCCCGCCACGTCGGTGAGCAGCGGCGCCAGGTACGAGAACGCGCAGAAGACGCCGCCCGCCGCGAGCGCGGTGACCGCGACGGCGAGCCAGACCTGCCGGTCGCGGTAGATCGTCAGCTCGCGGCGCAGCCGGGGCTTGTCGTCCGGGAGCGGGATGCGGGGGATCAGGGTCACCACGCCGACCAGCGCGACGGCGGAGGCGGCGCCGACCGCCCAGAACGCGGACCGCCAGCCCAGGTGCTCGCCGAGGAACGCACCGGCCGGGACACCGAGGACGTTCGCGATCGACAGCCCGCCGATCATCACGGCCATCGCCCGGGCGCGCGAGCCGACCGGCACCATCGCGATCGCGACGGCCGCCCCGACCGCCCAGAACCCGGCGCACGCGAGCGCGCTGACCACGCGGGAGGCGAAGAGGACGCCGTACGAGGGCGCCAGCGCGCCCACGAGCTGCCCGAGCCCGAACGTGCTGATCAGCGCGATGAGCGTGGTCTTGCGCGGCAGCCGCAGCGTGGCGACCGCGAGCAGCGGGGCGCCGATCACCATGCCGATCGCGAAGGCCGATATGAGGAGCCCGGCCTTCGGGATGGAGACGTTCATGTCGTCCGCGATCGGTGGCAGCAGACCGGACAGCATGAATTCGCTCGTGCCGAGCGCGAAGACGGACAGGCCGAGGATGTAGACGGCCAGGGGCATACGGGTGCGATCACGTTCGGCGGTAGAGGGCATGCCAGGGGTCAACGCGGCCGGGAGGGCTTACATTCCCGCTTGCCTTCTCCTCACGTTCCCGCTTGCCTTCCACCTTCCGCTACCTTCCCGATGACTCCAGCAGCTTCAGCTCCGTGGTCAGGTTCTGGCGGGCCCGCTCCTCCCACTCGCGCGCCCCGTGCGGGGTGCGGAACAGGCACGGCAGGCCCAGGAGCTGCCGCAGTACCGCCGCGCGGCCCTCCCGGAACGCGTCGTCCGGGACGAAGCCGTACTCCTCCCGTACCGCCGCCGCGTAGGCGGCGTACGCGTCGGGCGCGGCGGCCAGGACCGCCAGGTCCGCGTCGCACAGCACCTCGCCGTTGCGGTCGCCGTCCGCCGGGTCGTGGGTGATGGTCAGCCGGACCAGGCGGGCGACCTCCGCCGTACCGGCCGCGTCGACGCCCAGCTCGGGCAGGGCCCGCTCGGCGAGGCGGGCGCTGCGCTCCTCGTTGGTGGACCGCTCGGGGAGGTAGACGGCGTCGTGGAACCAGGCGGCGAGGCGGACGAGGTCGGGGTCGTCCGCGTGGTCCGCCAGCTCGTCGACGCGGTCGAGGACGGCCAGGAGGTGGTCGGTGGTGTGGTAGCGGCGCTGCGGCTCGGCCCAGCGGGCCAGGAGGTCGTCGGCGTACCGGTCGGCGTGCGGGGCGTCGTGCACGGCCGAGGCCCAGCGGCGGCGGAGGTCGTCGTGTGCGGGGTGGGACGGGAGGGGCGCCATGCGGTCATTGTGCCGGGTGCGGCGTTCCGGGTGCGGCCCGTTGCCAGGGCTGGGTGTGCACGGTTGGCTGGTGGACATGAGCGATCTACGTGACGTATCAGGTGTACGTGACCCCGAGCTGCCCGGGCTGCTGCTGCGTACCGAGCGCGACGCCCTGATCCCGCTGCTGCGCGGGGTGCCCGACGAGGCCTTCGCCGTCCGCACGTGCTGCCCCGGCTGGACGGTGCGGCACGTGCTGGCGCACTGCGCGGCGGCGCTGACGCGGGTGGTGGAGAAGCGTTTCGAGGAGGGCGTCTTCAGCCCCGAGTCCAACGAGCGGGACATCGCGGAACGCGCGGAGTGGTCCCACGCGGAGGTGGTCGACGAGCTGGAGCGCGGCATGACGGAGGCGGGCGCGGTGATCGCCGGGGCGCCGGACGGGCGGCAGGACGGCATCGCGCTGGGCGAGTGGGTGCACGCGGGCGACGTCCGGGAGGCCCTCGGCGAACCCGGCGCCTACGCGGGCCCCGGGCTCGCCCCGGCGCTGGGCCTGCTCGCCTCGGTCACCCGGGCACGCGGCACCGTGCCGCTCCACGCCGACCTCGACGACCGCGACGAGCCGCTCCGCCTGGGCGCCGCGTCCGGCGAACGGCCCCCGGCCCGCTACCTGGGCCCGGCGCCGACCCTGGTCCGCCTCTACGCCGCCCGCCCCCTCACGGGCACCCGCTACGAGCTCGCGGGCGCCACGGAGGCGGACCTGGTGCTGTTCGGCTGACGCGCGCGCGGCCCCCGGCCGGCCGCCGACCGGGTGCGGTCATGGCCGGGGGCGGACGTCCGGATCTCATTGTCCGGCAGTCGCCCGTCCGGAAGGCTCCCGTCTGTGACCAGTGCAGACGTTGGAGAGTCCATGCCGTCCTCCCCGCTCATACGTTCCTTCTCGCAGCTCGAAACGCTGGACCCGGATCGCCCCGTCGTCACCCTGTTCAGCGGTGGCCTGGACAGCTCGTACCTGCTGCTCCGGCTGCGCCGCATGGGTGTCCGTGACGTGCACGCCGTGAGCGTGGACATCGGCGAGGACGAGTCGAGCGGGTACAAGCGCCAGGTGGCCGAGGCCCTCGGGGCGACCATCCACATCCTCGACCGGCGCGAGGAGTTCGCCACCCGGTACGTCGCGCCCGCGATCGCCGCCCAGGCCGTCTACCTCGGCATCCACCCGGTGAGCTCCACCCTCAGCCGGCCGCTGATCGCCGACAGCGCGGTCGCGCTGGCCCGCGCCCTGGGCGCGCAGGCCGTCCTGCACACCGCCAACCGCTCGCAGAACACGCTGCGCCGCCTCAACGGCGCGCTGCGCCTCCTCCGCTACGAGGGCGCGTTCGGCAGCCCGTACGACCTCGATCCGGTGAGCCGCGACGACAAGCTCACTGAACTGCGCGCCGCGGGCATCGACCTGCTCGCCGGGCGGATCGTGAGCGGTGACTCCAACCTGTGGTGCCGCGAATTCGAGTCCGGCATCCTCGACGACCCCGAGCTGCACGAGGTCCCCGAGGAGATGTACGCCTGGAGCCGGCACACCGCCGCTCCCGGTGACACCGACACCGTGACGGTCACCGTGGAACACGGTCTGCCCGTCGCCGTCGACGGCGTACCGCTCCCCCTGACCACTCTGATCGACCAGCTCAACCAGCGGGTCGGCGCCTTCGGGCTCGGCCGCTACTCGGGTCTGGAGCACCTCGACCACGGCGAGAAGGTGCTGGAGATCCGTGAGATGCCGGCCGCCTGGCTGCTGCTGAACACCTACCGGCACGTCGAGAGCGCCTGCCTGGACGCCGAACTCGTCCGGGAGAAGCGGCACCTGGAGCAGTTGTGGGTGCGGGAGGCACTGGAGGGCCGGTGGTTCGGTGAACTGCGGCTCGCCCTCCAGGTGTTCATGGACGCCTGCGCGGCCCGCACCACCGGCTCGGTGACCTGGCGGCTGCGTACGGGTGGTGCCGACACCCGCGCGATCAGCACCCCTTCGCCGCTGTACCTGCGCGACCGCGAGGCGTGGGAGGAGCGGGCGATCGCCGCGGAGTCGGCGCCCTTCGCCCGTACCGCCCCGCTGCTCACCGCCGTCTGATCGCACCGCCTGATCGCACCGCCTGATCGCACCGCCTGATCGCGCCGGCTGACCGCACCGTCCGATCATCCCTCCGATCACCTCACCCACACCCCTTCCTCCACGGAGCACCTCGCCATGACCACGGCCACCGCCACCACCCACCCCGTCGCCCTCGACGCCGTCCGGGCGCTCGCCGGACCCGGCGGCCACCTGATGCCCTCCGCCGCGCTCTCCGCCCTGGCCGGGGTGGACGCCGACGACTGGGCCCGCTTCGCCGCGCACTGGGACGAGCTGACCCTCGACACGTACATGGCCGACGGCGGCACCTACCGCTACCGCCGCTACGGCCAGTTCGACCTCGACGCCGTCACCGGCGAGCTCACCCCGCTGCCGCACGCGCCCTACCGCCAGGAGTCGGAGATCAACCCGCTCAACGGCGGCATCGAGCGCGTCTTCGACCCGCTGACCGAGTCCTTCATCGGCGACCCGCTGCTGCGCTCCGTGCTCGTCGAGCTCGGCCGGATCTTCACGGCCGTCGACGGGACCCCCACCTGGAACGTGAAGCTGCACCCGTACCGCATCAACGCCTCCGCCGACCAGCAGGGGCAGCCCGCGCCCGAGGGGCGGCACCGCGACGGCGTCACCTTCATCACCTCACTGATGATCGGCCGCACCAATGTCACCGGCGGCGAGAGCGGTGTGTACACGGACGCGGGTGAGCACCTGCTGACCACTACGCTGTCCGAGCCCGGTGACCTGCTTCTGGGCGACGACCGCCGCACCCTGCACTCGGTGACCCCGGTGCAGCCGGCGAACCCCGCTCTCGCCGCGCACCGTGACGTCCTGGTGATCGCCTACACGGCGCGCTGAGCCGCGACGCCCGAGAACCCCCGTAGCCCTTCCGTCCGAGGAGCCCGCCATGTCCGTGACCGTCACCGCGGCCCGCCGCGCCTGGCTGACCGATCTGCCCGTCCTGCTGGTCGCGGTGGTCTGGGGTTCCAGCTACCTGGCCGCGAAGGGCGTCACCACGGGCCAGACCGTGCTGGCCGTCCTGGTGCTGCGGTTCGCCGTCGTGCTGCCCGTGCTGGTGGTCACCGGGTGGCGCAGGCTGCGCGCGCTGAGCGGTGCGCAGATACGCGGGGCGGGGGTCCTCGGGCTGATCCTGGCCGCCATCTTCCTGCTGGAGACGTACGGCGTCGTGCACACCTCGGCGACCAACGCCGGGCTCATCATCAGCCTCACGATGATCTTCACGCCGATCGCGGAGAGCCGGCTGCGCGGTACGCGCCTGCCGGGCTCGTTCGTCGCGGCGGCGGGCCTGTCGGTCGTCGGTGTGCTGCTGCTGACGCAGGGAGCGGGGTTCAGCGAGCCGTCCCTGGGCGACCTGCTGATGCTGGGCGCCGCCGTCGCCCGTACGGTGCACGTCCTGGCGATGTCGCGGATGCGGTCGGTGCGGGGCGCGGACGCCATGTCACTGACGACCGTGCAACTGGGCGGCTCGGTGCTGGTGTTCGCCCTGCTGTGCGCGGCCCCGGGGACGGGCGCCACCCCGTGGGCCGCGGCGGCGGACTTCGGGGCCGCCGAGTGGGCCTGGCTGCTCCACCTGTCCGTGTTCTGCACGCTGTTCGCGTTCTTCGTGCAGATGTGGGCGGTCCGCCGCACCTCGCCCTCCCGGGTCAGCCTGCTGCTCGGTACGGAACCGGTCTGGGCGGCCGTGGCCGGCATCGCGCTGGCCGGTGACCGTCCGGGCTGGCTCGGCCTGCTGGGCGTGGTGCTGATCCTGGCCGGCACGGCGTGGGGCCGTACGGCGGCCGACCCGGACACCGCCCGGCAGGCGCCCGCCGATGAGCCCGGGCCGTCAGCCGTCGAGCCAGCCGAGCCGGACGGCACACACCCCGGCCTGGAAGCGGCTGGCCGCCCCTAGCCGTTCGGTCAGCTCGGAGACGAGGCGACGGACCGTACGCTCGGACACCCCGAGCTTGCGGGCCATCGCCTCGTCCGTCAGCCCGCCCGCGAGCATGCGCAGCAGCTCCCGGTGTCTGCCCGTCGGCTGCCACTCGCCGTCGGCGCCGGGCGCCCCGGGGGCCGCCGCGGTGTCCTTCCCGGTGTCGTTCAGGACGGTCGACCCGGCCCAGCAGTGCTCGAAGATGCCGCGGAGCACCCCGACCAGGGTCTCGCCGCGCAGCACGACCGCGGCGATGCCTCCGCCCCCCGCCTCCTGGGACGGGGGCGCGGGCACGATGGCCAGGGAGTCGTCCACGATGATCAGCCGCAGCGGCAGGGTGTGCGCGGTGCGCACCTGGGCCCCTGCCGCGTTCAGCCGACGGAGATACGCCGTCATGTGCGGCACGGCCGCCGTGGAGGCCAGGTGCACGGTGCGGATGCGTACGCCGCGGCCGAGCGCCAGGCGGTCCCGTTCGAGGCCCGCCTCCACCATCCCGGCGGGCAGCGCACGGCCGGGGTGGAGCGACAGCACCTCGCTCTCGGCCCGCTGTGAGGCGTCCTCAAGCGCGGCCGACACGTTGTCGCCGCCGGTCACCACCTCCATCTGCACGGAGGACAGTTCCCTGGCGTGTACGGGCTGGAAGTCGGCGACGACCTGGGCGAGAGCGGACCGGGTCTGCTGCACGGCGGCCAGCAGGGCTCCCGTGTGCTGCTCCTCCTCCAGGAGCAGATTGCGCAACGCCGTGTCCGGCGCGAGCGCGGTCCAGCCGCTATGGGTGTCCGCGGAGGGGACGAACAGGCCGAGCCGGCCGAGCAGATGGAGGGCGTCTGCGAACTCCGTACCGTTCCAGCCGCGGTCCCGGGTGAGGATCTCCGGGCGCCAGCCCGCGTCATCCAGCGCTGTCCGGTACAGGTCCTGAGCCCTGGCCCGTGCGTCCACGCAGAACTCCCCCACCGCCATTGGGAACCGCCCCCCTGCGGCCCCCGCGACTGGGATCTTAGGAACAGGCCGCGCCCCCGGCCAGGGTGGTTCCGGCATACGGACGCCGCCCGACGCGTCCGCCCCCGGCCATGACCGGTCCCGGACTTCCGTGAGCCGTAGCCGGAGGGGAGCCACGGCGAACATGCTGATCCCACACCGACCGACGCTTTCCAGGGGGTCTCCCATGTCCGCTTCCGCCGCTTCCACTGTTTCCGCCGCTTCGGCTGTTTCGGCTGTTTCGGCTGTTTCCGCCGCTTCCGCCGCTTCCGCCGCTTCCGCTGCTTCCGCCGTCTCCGCCGCTTCGCGGGGCGGGGCCGTCCGTGGAGCCCGACGGCGGCTCGTCCGCGTGGTGACGGTGGTGCTCGCGGCGACGTTCGCCGTCGGGGGCGTCGCCGTGGCCGGCTCCGAGCCCGCTCCGGCGGCACCCCGCTCCTTCATCTGGGGCTGAGCGGTGGGGGAACAGCCCGTCGTCGCCGTCGTCGCGCCGCTGACCGGTCCGCGAGCCGCCTGGGGAGCAGTGCTGCTCGCTCAGGTGGAACAGGCCAGGGCCGAGGGCTCGGGCGCCTGCGCGTGGCACGTGCACGACGAGACGTCGGGGGCGGCGGCGGTCATCGCCGCGGGCGGTTACGCCGCGGTGGTCGGCCACAGCGACGCCGAACTGGCGCGTGCCGCCGTGCCCGCCTACCGGGCGGCCGGGGTGCCCTGCCTGTTGCCGTTCGTCCGGGCCGGTGACTGGCCGCTGAGCTGGGCCCCGGACGACACCGCGCTCGCCCGCACGGTGGTGGAGGGCGCGGTCGCCCTGGGAGCCGGCGCGCTCTCGGTCGTCTACGACAGGGGAGACGCCTGGGCCGGTCTGGCACGCCGCGTCAGGAGGGAAGCCGCCGCCGCGGGGCTGGCGGACGGCCCGTCCGGCGCAATTGCCGTGCTCGCCGCCCAGGAACGCTTCGCGCACTTCCTGCAAGCGGCGGGCCCGGGCCCGGTGCTGACCCCGGCGGAATGCGGCGTGCCCGCCTTCGCCTCCCTCGCCGCCGCGGCCCGGGGCCGCACGGTGTGGGCGGTCCACCCCCAGACGTGCGCGATCCGGCGCGCCCGCACGGCCGTGACGGCCCTCGCGGAAGCACTCTCCGAGGCCCCCGCTCTGCGCGGCCCCGCCCTCTCCGCCGCCATCCGCGCACGCTCCGGTGCCCTGCTGACCGCCACCTCCGGTGTCCTCGGCGACGGCTGGCGCATCTCCCGCCTGCCCGCGGTGTGCCACGTCAGGCCCGCGTCACGGGTCGCGCCGTGCGCTCCATTCGCGCGCCACGCCCCGTACTAGGGCCTCTCGTCACACGAGCCGCTGTTCGGCTGACGCCGACTCATGAGACAGGCACGGCCTGGCGGGATCACGGGTCGTCGGCAGCCCATGATCCGAGCGGAAGACCGTGCCTGTGAGCCGATGCCGGGTTCGGCACCGGTTGCGGAGAACGGCGGTTCTGGATCAGTCGGTTGAGCAGATGGTTGCGCAGAAACCGAGTTCGGCGAGCTGCTCGCTGACGAGCTGGCGCAGGTACTCCCGGCTGGGCGGCTCACCGGGATCGCCCTTGGGGCCGCGGGGTCCTCGCGGTCCGGCGGGTCCGGAGGGTCCCGGGTCGCCCTGCGGGCCCTGGGGTCCCGGGGGCCCTTGAGCCCCGGCGGGTCCCTTCCGGCCGTCGGCGCCGGCCGGCCCGTTGGCGCCGGGTTTTCCGTCCCTGCCGTCCCTGCCGGGCGGGCCTTCGGGTCCCTCCGGGCCCTGGGCGCCCTCCGGGCCCGGCGCGCCACGGGGGCCCTGAGGGCCGGGCGGGCCCTCCACCCCCCGCGGCCCTTCGGGTCCTTCCGGGCCTTGCGGGCCAGTGGGCCCCGGCAGGCCGCGAGGCCCTTCGGGACCTGCCGGGCCCTCCACCCCACGCGGTCCGGGAGGGCCGCACGGGCCCTCCGGTCCGGGCGGTCCGGACGGGCCCAGGGACCCGGGGGTTCCGGCGGGCCCGGTGGGACCCGCGGGACCGGTGCGCCCGGTGCAACCGGGCGGGCCCTGGGGCCCGGGCGGTCCCGGGGGGCCGGGCGGACCGGAGGGAGGTTCCGGAGCGGGGTCACACGGAGGCTTGGGAGCCGGGTCGCAGGGAGGCTTGGGAGCGGGGTCGCATGGCGGCTTGGGTTCGGGGTGGCACGGCGGGTTGGAGCTGTGGCCGCACGTGTCGTCAGGCGAGCAGTGCGCCTGTGCGGTGGCGGCTATGTTCTGGGCCCTGGGTGGTGTGGTCATGGCGCCTCCCGGCGTCTTTCAGCACACAAGGTGCGTTCGGCGGTGCCCGTCCCGCTCTGCCCACGGCAAACTGCACACCGGGCGAGGGAATGTCCCCGGTGCGCGGCGTACAGGACGGCTGCGACAGGAGCAGCGTCGACGCGTCGTCTTGTGGACGCCTCGTCCGGTGTCACGGTGTCTGGACAACCGTTCGCCGCTTCCCGTACTCGGCGTGAATGTCCCCGTTACTCCACGTGACGTAACGCCTGCCTTGGCCGCGTGGCGCAATCTCGCCATCGGAGCCGCCACTTCGCCGGGAGAGCCGCCCTGAGCGCGGACTCGCGCGGTGCCTCGGCGCCGTGTGGCCGGGCCGGGTGCGCGCCCCGGCCCGGTGCCCTTACGCCCGGCCGCCGTTACGCCCGGTGTCCTTACGCCCGGCCGCCGTTACGCCCGGTGCCCTTACGTCCGGCCGCCGTTACGCCCGGGCGTCGATCGCCGTGCGCCAGGTGCGGACCGCCGTGGGGGAGACCGGGGCGGTCCACCCGGCGGGACGGGCGGCGCCGCCGATGTGGAAGGCGGTGACGCCGCCCGCGAGGAGCGCCGGGACGTGGTCGAGGTGGAGGCCGCCGCCGACCAGGAGCTGGGGCTCGTAGCCCGGCTCGCCGCGCTGGGCGGCGGCGGCCTCGGCCAGCAGGGTCGGCAGGCCCTCCTCGACGCCGGCCGCCGAGCCCGCCGTGAGGTACGTGTCCAGGCCCGGGAGGTCGGCGAGCTGCTTGCGCGCCGCGTCCCGGTCGGCCGCCCGGTCGAGCGCGCGGTGGAACGTCCAGCGGCAGCCCTCCAGCTCGGCGACCAGCCGCTCGACGGCGACCAGGTCGACATGGCCCTCGGCGTCGAGGAAACCGAGGACGAACTCGTCGGCGCCCTCCTCGCGCAGCTCCCGCGCCACCCGTACGAGGGCCTCGATGTCGCCCGCGGCGAACCCGTCGGCCAGGCGCAGCATCACGCGCAGCGGGATGTCCACGGCGGCGCGGATCCGGGCGTAGGTCTCGCGGGACGGGGTGAGCCCGTCCGCGGCCATGTCCGTGATCAGTTCGAGGCGGTCCGCTCCTCCGGCCTGTGCGGCGATCGCGTCCTCGGCGTCGAGGGCGATCACCTCCAGGACTGCACGGTTGCTCACTGACGGCTCCATTCGCTACAGGTCTAGTCCAATGGCCAGCCTAATGCGCGTGCACCGTGAAGGCAGCCGTACGGACCTTCCCCTCGTGCCGGAAGTCCAGGAACAGCCGGTACGCACCCGCGCTCGGCGCCGTCGCCGTGAACGACACCTCCGGCCCGGCGGGCCCCTCGTGCGGGTGGACGTGCAGGTAGGCGAGGTCACCGGCGCGCAGCGCGACGAGGTGGCCGTACGCGCCCAGGTAGGGCTCCAGGTCGGTGACCGGCTTGCCGTTCCGGCTGATACGCAGCGTCAGCTCGCTCGCCCGCCCCGGCGCCGGTGCCCCGGCCAGCTCGACGCGGTAGCCGTCGACCTCCGCGACCCGGCTCGCCGCGGGCAGGGCGGCCGGGCGGTACGCCCCCGACACCGCGAGGTCGGCCCCGAGGGTCAGGGCTTTGCCGCCCACGGGCGTGAAGTCGGCGAACGCGCGGTAGTCGCCGGCCTTCGGCAGCTCGACCGGCGTGGACCAGGTGCCGTCGGCCCCGCGTACGGGGTGCAGGTGGCGGTAGACGGTCAGGTCGCGCGAGGCGAGGACGAGGTGCAGCTCCTTGCCGTGCTCGCGCTCGTACGCCGTGACGGCCCGCCCGTGCGCGTCCTCGATCGTGAACCGCAGCTCGCCCCGCTCGCCCGCCACGAGGGCCGACGGTCGCAGGGCGAGGGTGTGGCCGCCCTCGGAGACCTGGAGCCCGCCCGGTGCGGTGGCGGCGGGCGTGTCGTGGCCGCCGTGGCCGGGAGCGGGGGCGGCGGGCGTCTCGTGGCCCCCGTGCCCGGCGGCCGGGCGCTCCTCGGCCGCGACGACAGGGCCGACGCCCTTGCCGACCCCGTACGCCGTGCCGAAGGTCGCGGCGAGCGCGGCGGCGAAGGCGGTGATCTTCACTCCGGTGGTCACTCCGGCGTTCATGGCGTCTCCCTGGTGAGGCGTGGTCACTGGATACGCCGGTAAAGATACCCCGGGGGGGTATAAAGTCAAGCCCGGTGATCGCTTGCTTCTACTTACCCCCGGGGGGTATACATGGACTCCATCGAGACGACATACCCTGGATGGGTATCGATCCGCGAGGAGCAGCACTCATGAGCACCACGACGACGACACCCGGCCCCACCGCCGAGGTCGAGCTCGCCATCGGCGGCATGACCTGCGCCTCGTGCGCGGCCCGCATCGAGAAGAAGCTCAACCGCATGGACGGCGTCACCGCGACCGTCAACTACGCCACCGAGAAGGCGAAGGTGACGTACGCCGAGGGGATCGAGGTGGCCGACCTCATCGCCACCGTCGAGGCCACCGGCTACACCGCCGAGGAGCCGGAACCCCCCGCACCCGAGGCCCCCGGGGAACACCAGCCGGCCGACGAGCTGCGGCCGCTGCGGCAGCGCCTGATCACGGCCGTCGCCCTCTCCCTGCCCGTCGTCGCCATGGCCATGGTCCCGGCCCTCCAGATCGAGTACTGGCAGTGGCTGTCCCTCACTCTGGCCGCACCCGTCGTCACCTACGCGGCCTGGCCCTTCCACCGCGCCGCCTGGACCAATGCGCGGCACGGCGCCGCCACGATGGACACGCTCATCTCGGTCGGTACGTCGGCGGCGTTCCTGTGGTCGCTCTGGGCGCTGTTCTTCGGCACGGCCGGCATGCCCGGCATGACCCACCCCTTCGAGCTGACCATCGCCCGCAGCGACGGCGCCGGGAACATCTACCTGGAGGCCGCCGCCGGGGTCACCGCGTTCATCCTGGCCGGCCGCTACTTCGAGGCCCGCTCCAAGCGCAAGGCGGGCGCGGCGCTGAGGGCCCTGCTGGAACTGGGCGCGAAGGACGTCACCGTCCTGCGTGACGGCCGCGAAACCCTGATCCCCGTCGATGACTTGCGCGTCGGTGACCGCTTCCTGGTCCGGCCGGGCGAGAAGATCGCCACCGACGGCACGGTCGTCGAGGGCACCTCCGCCGTGGACGCCTCCATGCTCACGGGCGAGTCCGTGCCGGTCGAGGTCGGGGTCGGTGACACCGTCACGGGCGCCACCCTCAACGCGGGCGGCCGCCTGGTCGTCGAGGCCACCCGGATCGGCGCCGACACCCAGCTCGCCCGGATGGCCAAGCTCGTGGAGGACGCGCAGAACGGCAAGGCCGCCGCCCAGCGTCTGGCGGACCGCATCTCCGCCGTCTTCGTCCCGGTCGTGATCGGTCTGGCGCTCGCCACGCTCGGCTTCTGGCTGGGCAACGGGGCCGGTCTGACGGCCGCGTTCACCGCCGCCGTCGCCGTACTGATCATCGCCTGCCCGTGCGCCCTGGGCCTCGCCACCCCGACCGCCCTCATGGTCGGCACCGGGCGTGGCGCGCAGCTCGGCATCCTCATCAAGGGCCCGGAGGTCCTGGAGACGACCCGCAAGGTCGACACCATCGTCCTCGACAAGACCGGCACCGTCACCACCGGCCGCATGACCCTGCTCGCCGTCCACACCGCCGAGGCGGCCGACGAGGCCGAGGTGCTGCGCCTGGCGGGCGCCCTGGAGCACGCCTCCGAGCACCCCATCGCCCGGGCGGTCGCCACCGGTGCGGCCGAACGCGTCGGCGCCCTGCCCGCCCCCGAGGACTTCGCCAACATCCCCGGCCTGGGCGTCCAGGGCATCGTCGACGGCCACGCCGTCCTCGTCGGCCGCGAGCAACTGCTCGCCGACTGGGCCATCGAGCTGCCGGCCGAGCTGGAGCGGGCCAAGCACGAGGCGGAGGCGGCCGGGCGTACGGCCATCACCGTCGCCTGGGACGGCGAGGCCCGCGCGGTCCTGGAGGTCGCGGACGCGGTCAAGGACACCAGCCCTGAGGCGATCCGGCGGCTGCGCGCCCTCGGTCTCACCCCGATCCTGCTCACCGGCGACAACCGGGCCGTCGCGGAGGCCGTCGCCGCCGAGGTCGGCATCGACCAGGTGTTCGCGGAGGTGATGCCGGAGGACAAGGTCGACGTGGTCAAGCGCCTCCAGGCCGAGGGCCGGTCGGTCGCCATGGTCGGCGACGGCGTCAACGACGCGGCCGCGCTCGCCCAGGCCGACCTGGGCCTGGCCATGGGCACCGGCACGGACGCCGCCATCGAGGCGGGCGACCTCACCCTCGTGCGCGGCGACCTGCGAGCGGCGGCGGACGCCATCCGCCTCTCGCGCCGCACGCTGGCCACCATCAAGGGCAACCTCTTCTGGGCCTTCGCCTACAACGTCGCCGCCCTGCCCCTCGCCGCCGCCGGCCTCCTCAACCCGATGATCGCCGGAGCGGCCATGGCCTTCTCGTCGGTCTTCGTGGTCGGCAACAGCCTCCGGCTGCGCGGCTTCAAGCCGGTGGCGTAGGCGGGCGGGGACCGGCCCGCTGGGCGTCTGGCGAGTTCTTGTCAGGTGCGATGCCGGCGGATTCCCCACCGGTCGAACGGCGCATAAGGCAAGAGGGGGCGGCACTTCGAGCGAAAACACCCGGCCCACCCTTTTGCCTTGCCGTTCTTCCTTTTCGGGGTGGACATGTTCGATGTGGCAATTGTGGGCGCCCGGTGTGCAGGATCAACCACGGCCATTCTTCTGGCGCGGCGCGGATATCGCGTACTCATTCTGGAACGGGCCGAATTTCCTTGTGACACATTGTCCACGCTGTTCATTCATCTGCGTGGCATGGAATTACTGGCACAGTGGGGCCTGCTGGAGGACCTGCTGGCCACCGGCTGCCCGCCCCTGTCGGAACTGTCGTTCACGGCTCCCGGGGTACGGGTGGAGGGGCCGGTCGCGGCCGACGGGGACGTGCGGATGCTCTGCGCGCCACGGCGGTACGCACTGGACGAGGTCCTGGCACGGGCCGCCGTCGGGGCCGGTGCCGAATTCCGCCCGGGCGTCTCGGTCACCGGGCTGCACTGGGAGGACGGCGCGGTCGCCGGCGTGATCTGCCGGGCATCCGACGGGCGCCCCGCCGTCGAGCGGGCCCACCTCGTCGTCGGCGCGGACGGGAGCCGTTCGACGGTGGCACGCCTGGTCGGCGCCCCGTACACGCGGTGGGACGGCAGGCTCACCCGGGCCTGGTACACGTACTGGAGCGGCGTGCCCGGCACGTCGCTGCGGCTGTTCCTGGGTGAGGGCGTCGGCGGGGCCGCGATTCCGACCCACGACGGCCTGACGCTGATCAACGTGCAGTTTCCCGTCGAGCGGCCCCTCGGCGAGCGCTCCGAGCGCGACCGGTTGTACCTGGACCTGCTCGCGCGGGCGGCACCCGAACTCCGCGAGGCGGTGGCCGAGGGTGCCCGTCGGGAGGACCGCCTCTACTGCTGCGGGGACCTGCCCAACTTCTTCCGCCGGCCCACCGGACCGGGATGGGCGCTGGTGGGGGACGCCGCGCTCCACAAGGACCCCCTCGGCGCGCAGGGCATCGCCGACGCCTTCGAGCAGGCGGCGCTTCTCGCCGAGTGCCTGGGCGAGGGCCCGGGTGGGGACCTCGGCGACCGGGAGCGGACAGCGGCGGCTCTGGCCCGGTACGCCGCCACGCTGGAGAGCCGGTTCGCCGCGCCGTACGAGGAGAACCTGCGCCACGCGCGGCTGGCGGCGCCGGAGCAGGAGATGGCAGGACTTCGGGCGGTGCAAGGCGATCCACGATTCCGGGAAGCGTTTCTGCGTGCGCTTTCAGGGGCCGCCGATAAGCGGAATGAAGTCCACCGAATGGCGTAACCTCGCCACGCCGATTTTCGGTGCGCGGCGCGGGGAATTTTTTGATCCGACGGATGCGCGTCCCGGCTCCGAGGCCCGGCGTGCACGGTTCTCCACGGAAAGAGGCAGGGGATGGAAGACATCAACGACCTGTTCGAGGAAATGGCCGTTCCCGAGCCCGAGGTGACCGCTGGCTGTACCTGCAGTCACTGCATCGGGGTGTCGGACGAGGAATGCGAGACCGACTAGCCGATCGAGACGTGCCCCGCCCCCCTGGGGGCGGGGCACACCCCTCTCGCCGTCCGACCATGCCGAAGGTGGGCCATCATGAACGCGCACGCGAGCCAGCCGTCTTCCACCGCTCCGCCCATCGTCGCCCGGCCCGATGTCCGCCTCCTGGCGCGATCGGGCCTGCTGTACGTCTGCGCCAGCACCGGCACGCTGCGGCTGCGGGGAGCCTCCCTGGACGGACTCGACGGCCCTGACGACTTCGTGCGCGCGGACACCCTCCCCGAACCGGCCGTGACCGGACTGCGCCGGCGCGGGCTGCTCGCCGAGAGCGGCCCGGTGCCGGCCCATCCGCTGTACGACGTGACCGACGGCACGGTGCTGCTCGCCGGGCACGGCCCGGTGCAGGACGCCGTCCGCGGGCTCCTGGTGGCGGCAGGGGTACGGGTCGAGGACACCGGGACCTCCCGGGCCACCGACGGACGTGCGGCAGCACTGGTGCCGCTGTCGGCCGACGAGGGCGAACTGGGCGACTGGGCCCAGTGGTCGAGCAGGACCGGCGGCCCGGTGGTGGTGCATCTGAGCACGCCCACCCGGCTGTTGCTCGCCCGGCTGGACCCACCCGCCACCCCGTGCCCGGTGTGTCCGGTCCGGCGCCTGCGCGCCAACCACACCTGGCAGGCGATCGCCGACCTGCCTCTGGACACCCTCCTGGGCGCGGCGGACAGTGCCGCATGGCCCACCACGGCAATCGCCGCCGCCACCCTCGCCCATGAGCTGCTGCGGGCCCTGTCCGGCGCGACGCCCCACGACCCGCCGTACCTGATGGAACTGGACCACGCGTCGCTGGAGCGTACGCGGCACCGGCTGCTGCACACGCCGAACTGCCCCGGCTGTCCCGCAGGTGTCCGCCCCGCCCCCCGCAGTGACGCCCTGCCCGTAGCCGAGCCCGAGCCCGAGCCCGACAGCAGCACCGACTGGGAGCGCATGCGCCACGCCGTCGATCCGCTGACCGGGTTGGTGGCCGGGATGCTCGTGCGCGAGGACGACCAACCAGGCGCGACCACGAGCGCCTACACCACGGGAATGCCGACGACGACCTGGTTCTCCCCCGTCAAGGCCGAACCACAGGGCGCCGCGAACAAATGGGACCCCGACACCGCCCGGGTGTGCGCCCTCGGGGAGACCATGGAGCGGTACGCGGCGGGTGTCTACGATCCGGCGACGCTGGTGCGCTCCACCCTCGCCGCGCTGGGCGACGAGGCCGTCGATCCCCGCACGCTGCCCCTGGGCTCGGCCGCGGAGTACGCGCGCCTGCCGCGCTACGGCCCCTTCGACCCGGACGTCGAGATCGACTGGGTGCGGGGCGTCTCCCTGACGACCGGGCGCCCGCGCCACGTCCCCGCCTGTGCCGTCTACCTGCCCTACCGCTTCCCGCGTGGTCACAAGCCCTGGTACGACACGATCTCCAACGGCCTTGCCGCCGGACGCGACGCATCGCACGCGGCCCTGGCGGCGCTGATGGAACTGGTGGAACGGGACGCGGCTGTCATCTGCTGGTCCAACCGGCTCACCGTCCCCACCCTGGACCTGTCCCGCCTCCCCGACGGCCCGGCCCGCGAGATGGCCGGCCGGCTGACGGCGAGCGGCGCCCGCGTCCTGTGCAAGGACCTCACCACCGACCTCGGCATTCCGGTGGCGGGCGTGCAGGTACTCACCGGCACCGCCGGCCAACCTGTCGTCAGCCATGCGGCACGGGCGGCCCTCGACATGCATGAGGCCCTCCAGGGAGTCCTTGAGGAGGCGTGCCTGTGCCTGGAGGCCGTGGCGGGCACGCTGCCCACGGAAGGCGTCCCCGACGCCGACGCGGACCTGCCCACGGTCACGGATTTCGGCCGGTACTACTGCACCCCCGAGCGCCTCCACCACCTGCGGTTCCTGGAGGACGGCCCCCTGCACCCGCTGCCCGCCCCCCGGGCCCCAGGACGGTCCCCGCACGCCGACCTCACCGAAGCGGTCGAGCGGCTGGCCGCCGCCGGGTACGAGACCATCACCGTCGACATCACCCCCATCGACGTGCACGAATGCGGCGTGTCCGTCGTGCGGACGATCGTGCCCGGACTGTGCCCCATCACCCTTCGCCGGGACTTCCACCGCCGCGGCGGCCCCCGGGTCTTCCAGGCGCCCGTCACGATGGGGGCGCGCACCACCCCGCTCACGGAGGAGGAGCTCAACCCGATGCCGCACCCGTTCCTGTGACCACCGCCCGGAGGCCCCGCGTGAGCGATGCTCAGTACTACCGGCGCAATCCCGACGTGATCCCCGAATGGGGAGCCGACTCCGGCATGGTGCTGCGCGACTGCCGGCAGTGGCGGATGTTCCGTGCCCGGCCCGGCCTGGTCGCCCTCCTCTCCCACCTCGACCAGCCCCGCACGGCCGAGGATCTGCACGGCCGCTGGGACGAGTCCCCTGGCCCCGGTCCCGTGGCCGCGCTGCTGGAGAAACTGGCCGACACCGGCATCGTCCGGCGCTGCCAGGCCGACGACAAGGACGAGCCGGACGACGGGTGGAGCCCGTACGAACTGGCCGTCCACCGGCAGGCGGGCACCGCCGGCCTCACCGGCCGGGACCTCGGAGCCTCACCACCCGCCCGCCTCCGCCACGGCGAGGCCACCACCACCGTTCCGCTGCCCAAGGCCGCCGGCACGGACAGCCGGCCCCTGGCCACGGTGCTCGCCGAGCGCCGCAGCATCCGCCGCTACGCCGCCGAACCGGTGCCCCTGCCCACTCTGGCCGCCTTCCTCGAACGCGCGGCCCGCGTCCGCGGACACCTGCCGCCGCTCGCGTACCGGCAGACCCAGCGCCCCGCCCCGTCGGGCGGCGCACGCCACAGCCTGGAGATCCACCTCCTGGCCCGGGACGTGAGCGGACTCGAACCCGGCGCCTACCACTACGACCCCTTCGGCCACGTACTCGACCGACTGGCGCCCTGGGACGACGGCCTGACCGCGCTTCAGCAGCGGTTCATCGTCGCGCCGACCGGCATGGAGGCCCCGCCACCCGTCAGCCTCTACCTCACCTCGTGCGCGGAACGCACCGCCTGGAAGTACTCCCGCCTGGTACTCGCCCTGATCTACCGCGACACGGGCTGCCTCATGCAGACCCTGTGCCTGACCGCCACCGACCTGGGGCTGGCCGCCTGCCCGGTCGGGGCCATCGACGCCTCGCTGAGCGCCCCGTTCCTCGCCCCGTACCGCGACCGGCTGATCCACGTCGGGGGCCTGGCGCTCGGGCTGCCCGGCGCGGACCCGCCCCCGGCGGTGCTCCCGCTCCCACGGGACCCGTGAGGTCAGCCCAACTGCGGGGGCAGGGCCGCCGCATGGACGACCGTCAGGCCCGAGACCGCCCTGGTCAGGGCGACGTACAGGCGACGGAGGCCGGTGCGCTCGTCGGGTTCGCCGTCGACGACCGCCGCCGGCTCGTCGAGGACGACGTAGTCGTACTCCAGGCCCTTCGCCAGCGAGGCGGGGACCAGCGTCAGGCGGGACTCGGCGGTCGTCTCCTCGCCCGGCGACAGCCAGGCCAGGCCCGCCTCCCGCAGCGCGTCCGCCAGGACGGGGACGCGCGCGTCCGCCGCGATCAGGCCGATGGAGCCCTCGTGCCGGAGCGAGGCGCGGCACGCCGACACCACCGACGCCGTCAGATCCTCCACGTGGCGTACCTCCAGCGAGCCCGGCGACTCACGCACCGAGCGCACCTCCGCCAGCCCCGGCGACATGTGCGGCAGCAGCCGCGAGGCGTACGCGATCACCTCGCGCGGCACCCGGAAACCGGCCGTCAGCTCCTCCACCGCCGCGTCCGGCTTGCCCAGGTGCGCCAGGGCCTCCGCCCAGCTCGCCGTCGCCCACGGCGTCGTGCCCTGCGCCAGGTCGCCCAAGACGGTCGCCGAACCGGTCGAGCAGCGCCGCCCCACCGCCCGGTACTGCATCGGCGACAGGTCCTGCGCCTCGTCGAGGACCACATGGCCCAGCGACGGCGTGCGCTCCACCAGGTCGGCCGCCTCGTCGATCAGCACCGCGTCCGCCGCCGACCACTTCGCCGACTTCACGGAGCGCGGCGGCTTGGCCCACAGGACGGCCTTCTGCTCGTCGGCCGTCAGCAGCCCCTCCGCGTGCTCCGCCAGGAACTCCGCGTCGGACAGCAGCCGCAGCACCAGCTTCGCCGGGTCGACGGCCGGCCACACCGCCTTGACGACCGCCTTCACCGCCGCGTTCCGGGCCACCGCGTCCTGCACCCGGTCGTCCGGCGCCTCGCCCGCCTGCTCCATGCGTACCAGCACCGCGTGCGCGATCCGCTGCGGCAGGGCGTCACGCGCGGCCCCGTACCGGATGTCCCGGTCGAGCAACTCGGCGACGATCTCCTCCAGTTCGTACGCGGGCACCCGCCAGCGCCGCGAACCGCGCACCACCATCAGCGGCTCCGTCGGCGGCGTCACGTGCGACCGCACCGCCCGCCGCAGCACCTCAGCCATCCGGGCGTCGCCCTTGACCACGGCCGCCGCCGGGTCGTCGGCGCCCCGCACCTCGACGTGCGCGACCAGGTCGTCGACCGTCGCCTGCCTCACCTCCAACTCGCCCAGCGCGGGCAGCACCTGCTCGATGTAGTGGAGGAAGGAGCGGTTCGGCCCGACGACCAGCGTCCCGGTGCGGGCCAGCCGCTCCCGGTGCGCGTACAGCAGGTACGCCACCCGGTGCAGGCCCACCGCCGTCTTGCCCGTCCCGGGGCCGCCCTGCACGCACACCGAACCCGACAGGCCGCTGCGGACGATCTCGTCCTGCTCGGGCTGGATCGTCGCCACGATGTCCCGCATCGGGCCCACGCGGGGCCGCTCGATCTCCGCCTGGAGGAGCTTGGAGGCCTGTTCGGCTTCGCCCGGGTCGGACAGGTGCTCGTCCTCGTACGCGGTGAGGTCCCCGCCCGTGTACCCGAACCGCCGCCGCAGCGCGACGTCCTGCGGGTCCTTCTTCGAGGCCCGGTAGAACGGCTGCGACACCGGGGCGCGCCAGTCGACGACCATCGGGTCGCCGTCGGCGTCGTGGACGTGCCGCCGCCCGATGTAGAACGTGTGGCCCTCCTGCGTGGTGTGCAGGTAGTCCAGCCGCCCGAAGAACAGCGGCGTATGGGAGAGGTCGGCGAGCGCCTTGATCCGCTCCTCGATCTGCGCCGACAGCACGACGGCGTTGACCCAGTTCGCGGTGACGTCACGGATGTCGAGCGCCTCGACGTCCTCGCGCATGGCGCGCAGGGCGGCGCGCGAGGCGGCGAGATGGGCGCGTTCGCGCGCGAGCGGGTCGGTGGGCACGGCGGAGCCTCCGGCGGTCGTACGGGTGTGATGGCGGGGCCGACCGGTTTCCGACCGGAGGGCGGCGCTCCACGGACGGGAGGCGGGCAAGGCGGGAGATTCTAGCCAGGGACGAAAACGGGGGCGAGCGAATATCCGACCCGTAGGGGATGCCGTATGCCTGGAGTCGTACGAGGGCGGCACCGGGGTTCGGTCTGCGGACCGATGTACCGCCCCGTCACGAAAACCATCATGGAGACATGACCACAGCCACCCTCCACAACGCCCCCGGCGCCACCGCCCTCGGTGCGGCCCGGCACCCCGCCCACCGCCTCGGCAACGCGCTGCGCGCGATCAAGGTGTTCGCCGAAGCGGCGTTCGGGGTCGTCGTCCTCGGCGAGTACGCGGAGGAAGCCGGCGTCAGGCGTCGCTGAGATCCGGATCGGCGTCCTGGGACGGGGACGACGACAGCAGCTCGTCCGCGTCCACGATCCGGTACGCGTACCCCTGCTCGGCCAGGAACCGCTGGCGGTGCGCCGCGAAGTCCTGGTCGATCGTGTCCCGCGCGACCACCGAGTAGAAGTGCGCCTGGTGCCCGTCCGCCTTCGGGCGCAGGACGCGGCCGAGGCGCTGCGCCTCCTCCTGCCGCGAGCCGAAGGTGCCGGACACCTGGATGGCGACCGTCGCCTCGGGCAGGTCGATCGAGAAGTTCGCCACCTTGGAGACCACCAGCACGCTGATCTCCCCGTTCCGGAACGCGTCGAAGAGCTTCTCGCGCTGTGAGTTCGGCGTCTCGCCCTTGATCACCGGCGCGCCAAGGTGCTCGCCCAGCTCGTCGAGCTGGTCGATGTACTGGCCGATCACCAGGATCTGCTGACCGGCGAACTTCCGTACCAGCGCCTCCGCGACCTTCTGCTTGGTCGCGGTCGTCGCGCAGAAGCGGTACTTCTCCTCCGTCTCGGCGGTCGCGTACGCGAGCCGCTCCGACTCGGTCAGATTGACGCGGACCTCGACGCAGTCGGCGGGCGCGATGTAGCCCTGCGCCTCGATCTCCTTCCAGGGCGCGTCGAACCGCTTCGGCCCGATCAGCGAGAAGACGTCCGACTCGCGGCCGTCCTCCCGCACGAGGGTCGCGGTCAGTCCCAGACGGCGGCGGGCCTGGAGGTCGGCGGTGAACTTGAAGACGGGCGCCGGCAGCAGGTGCACCTCGTCGTAGACGATCAGGCCCCAGTCGCGGGAGTCGAACAGCTCCAGGTGGGGGTAGATGCCCTTCCGCTTGGTCGTCAGCACCTGGTAGGTGGCGATGGTGACCGGGCGGATCTCCTTCTTCGTCCCGCTGTACTCGCCGATCTCGTCCTCGGTCAGCGACGTCCGCTTCACCAGCTCGTGCTTCCACTGGCGGGCCGAGACGGTGTTCGTGACCAGGATCAGCGTCGTCGCCTTCGCCTGAGCCATGGCCCCGGCGCCGACCAGCGTCTTGCCCGCGCCACAGGGCAGGACGACGACGCCCGAGCCGCCGTGCCAGAAGCCCTCGACGGCCTGCTTCTGGTACGGGCGCAGCGCCCAGCCGTCCTCGGCCAGGTCGATGCGGTGCGCCTCGCCGTCCACGTACCCGGCGAGGTCCTCGGCGGGCCAGCCCAGCTTGAGCAGCGTCTGCTTGATCTGGCCGCGCTCGGAGGGGTGCACGACGACCGTGTCCTGGTCGATGCGCTGGCCGACCAGCGGCTGGACCTTCTTGGACCGGAGCACCTCCGCCAGGACGGGCCGGTCGGTGGTGGTCAGGACCAGCCCGTGCGTGGGGTGCTTGGTGAGCGTGAGCCGCCCGTAGCGGGCCATCGTCTCGGCGACGTCCACCAGCAGCGCGTGCGGCACGGGATAGCGGGAGAACTCGACGAGCGCGTCCACCACCTGCTCGGCGTCATGGCCGGCCGCCCGCGCGTTCCACAGGCCCAGCGGGGTGACCCGGTAGGTGTGGATGTGCTCGGGCGCGCGCTCCAGCTCCGCGAAGGGAGCGATGGCACGCCGGCAGGCGTCGGCCTGCTCGTGGTCGACTTCGAGCAGGAGTGTCTTGTCGCTCTGGACGATCAGCGGTCCGTTCACGCCTCACCCTTTCCTGGCGGCCTGGGACTGTGGCCAAACATCCAGTGTCGCGCATCGGCGGAGTAAGCGGCCGGGGCTCAGCCGTCTTCCCTGTGATGCTGCTCACCGGTCACGTCCGTTCCCGGCGGGTTCCGTGACCGGTGAGGGGTGAACGGGCGGGGGTCAGATCAGGGGGCTGGTGAAGAGTGGTCCCTCGACCTGGATGTCGGTCAGCGGCCCGCTGATCGGGCCGCCGATCGGCGGCAGTGTGGAGGCTGCGGCGGGGCTGGCGAGGGCGGTGAACAGCAGGGCGGCGCCCGTGAGGAGGAGGGCGAGACGTCGGCTCATTGCGGCTCCTTTCGCGTGTACGGCGCGGGCCCGCACCGTCCGTGGTGGTGCGGGCCCGGTCGCGTCGGGGGGCGGGCGGTCAGACGATCCCGAGAGCTGTGGCGAGATCGATACCGACGGCGGCGGCCTGGGTGGTGAGCGCGGACAGGAACGCGGCGGTGGTGAGGAGGACGGTGGTGACTCGACGCATGGGACGACCCTTCCTGTGGTGCTGTTCGGGACGCCCCGTGGCTGCCCGCGCCGCGCCCGGGGAATGCGGAAGGTCCCCCTGGGGTGGGGTCTTGGTCACTCACGCGCGGTAAATCCGCCGCCCGCGCGCATGATCCGGGCCGGGCGGGATCAGGTCGCGTCGTCGGCGAGTTCCGCGACGCCCGTGATGCGGTGCAGCGGGTACGTGCGGACTTCGTCCGCCGTGTGGTCGTACGCCGTGACGAAGCCGCCCTCGACCCGGACCGGCGCGATGACGCGCTGGCTGGCGGTGCCCTCGGCGTTGACGTAGCCGATCCAGAGCACCGAGCCGGTCATGGCGGCCGCCTGGACGGTGGCGAGGGTTTCGGCGGCGGAGGTGCGGGGCGGTTCGCCGTTCGTGGCGGCGCGGCCGGCCGGCTCGTCCTTGCGGACCACCGTGGAGGCGAGGTCCCCGGCGCGGATCGCCTTCACGGCGGCGCCCAGCAGCGTGGCGTCCGGCTCCGGCGGGCCCTCCGGCACCGGCGCGGGCGCCGTGCGCGCCGGGGTGCGGTAGGCGTGCGCCCGGGTGATCAGGACGTCGCCCTCCGCCGACTCGGCCGCCGGGGCGAAGCCCATGGACCGCAAGCCCTCCAGCAGCGTCGCCGGGTCCGCCTGCGCGGCCAGCACCGTCGGCGCGAGGCGGCGCAGCCGGAGGGCGGCCGACCGCTTGTCGGCGAGGATCTCGCCCAGCACGGCGTCGTCGTCGCAGCGTACGTAGGCGGAGGCGGCGCCCACCCGGAGGTGGCCGTGCTTCCGGGCGACGTCGTCGATGAGGTAGGCGAGCGGCTGCGGAACCGGCGTGCGGGAGTGGGCCGCCAGGAAGGCGTGCAGGTCCGCCGCCGCCTGCCCGGCGTCGAGGGCGCGGCGTACCGAGGCGGGCGTGAAGCGGTAGACGGTGGCGCCGCCCTTGGACTCCACGTCCGCCGCCACGGCCAGCATGTCGGCGAGCGGCCGCTGGAGGGGGCCGGGCGCGACGGCCGTGAGGTCCGCCTGGAGCAGGACGTGGTCGACCGGCTCGGGCAGCAGCGGTGCGAGGAGCGCGGCGGCGCCCGCGTGGGCGGCGACGGCGGCGTGGGCGGGGCGGCGGCCGTTGAACGTCCCCCAGTCCGGGGCGGTGGGGGCGTGGGCGGGGCCATGGGTGTGGGCCTTGTCCGGGTGCTCCTGGGTGTGCCCGGCCGCGCCGTGCCCGGCCGCGCCGTGCCCGGCCGCGCCGTGCCCGGCCGGGCCGTGCCCCGCCGCGCCGTGGCCCGCCGCGCCGTGGCCCGCCGCGCCGTGGCCCGCCGCCGGGACCGGGTGGTCCGTGCCCGGGGCCGGCGCGCCGGGCAGCAGGGCCCGGCCGTGGGCGGACAGGGCGCCGCGCCCCGTCACGCCCAGCAGCTCCGCCTCCGTCAGCGTCCAGCTCGCCAGCCTGGCGCGCAGGTCGGCGCCCTGCTCCTGCGCGGTGCCCCGCAGCGGGCGCTCCCAGCGCAGCCGCGCCAGCAGCGCGTCAGGGTCCGGCGACGCCCCGGCCGGGAGCCCGGCCAGCAGCGTCAGCACCCGGTAACGCACCTCCGGCGCGGCGCCCCGGTCGAGGCCGGGCCCGAGCACCGCGAGGGTGCGGCCCTTCGTGTCCTGGGAGCCCACCAGGCCCGGCGTCCTGGTCGCGGCCAGCCACGCCCCGGCCAGTCGCGCCCACCGCTCGGCGGCCGGCAGGCCGAGCCACTCGTCGTACTCGGGCGTCAGCGCGTACCGCTCGTCCGCCTCCCCGTCCGACGCGATCAGCCCCGCCCCGTACGCGACCTCCAGCCAGAACGCCGCCACCTGCTCCGACACGTCCAGCGCCACCGCCGTCCGCTTCAGGTCGCGTACGGACATGCCGCCCGCGCGCAGGACGGCGGGACCGCCCTCGTTCCACTCCTTCGCGAGCTCCTCGACGGTCGCGAGCGCGGTGTACGCCTGACCCGCCGCCGTGCTGTCCACAACCTGTGGACGGTACTCACGGGTGGGCGTGACGGCGGGCGGCACCGGCTCGGGCGCCCGGTGCGCGCGCCCGGCGCGCAGGTGCAGCGCCGCCTCGCGCGGCAGCACCACCGTGCGCGCCGTCGCCGGCAGCAGCAGGCCCCGGTCGCGCAGCCAGCGCACCGGCGGCGCCGGATTCGGCGTCACCTCCCCGTACGGCGGCCCCCACACCAGCCGGTCCAGCACCCCCAGCGCCTCCACCGGCGCGGTGTCCAGCAGCGCGCCCATCCGCTCCCGGTCCGTGAACAGCTCCGTCAGCGCGGCCACCGCCGACACGGGATCGTGTGTCGTCGGCAGCCCGGCCGCCGCGATGATCTCCTGGAGCCGGGTCGGCGACATGCCCGCCGTCGCCTCCGCCACCGTCGGGCCGAGCCCGGTGGGGGAGGGGTGCTGGGGGGAGGGAGCCAGCAGTTCGCGGGCGGTCCGCACCAGCCGCAGCCGGTCGTCGTCGCCCCACACCAGGGCCTGCTCGCGCAGCGCCCCGACCGCCCGGGGCAGCGCCGCCTCGACGTCCGCGTCGCCCTCGTCGCCGGCCATCAGCCCGAGCAGCACGGGGTACGGGGCCGGGTCCGGCGCCACCGCGAGCGCCTCGGCGGTCTGGAGCGTGAACCGGTCGAGCCGCTCCAGCGCCCGGACGACGGACGCGCGGGTCCCGGCGCGGGTCGCGAGCTGGGTCAGGTCGCCCGGCACGGGAACCAGCAGGTCGGGGCGGGCGCGCAGCAGCGCGGTCAGGCCCTCGTCGCCGCGCGCCCGGAGGGCCTCCGCGAGGGTGCGCGGAGCCGCCGTACCGCCATTGCCTTCGGTTCCTGCGGCCACGTGCGCCTCCCGATCGAGCTCACCGGTCCCCATCCGGACCACGTTAGCCCCTGCGCAGGCGCTAACGTCGTGACGGTGGGGATCGAGAGCGACCAGTTGGTCTTCGACTATCTGAGCCGGGTCGGTGACCTGGCCCAGCAGCGGCAACTGTCCTCGCAGACGCGGATGCGGCTCGTGTCGTCGCTGCGCAGCGAGATCGACAGCCGGCGCGGCAAGGACGACAGCCCGGCGGCGGTACGCGGCATTCTCAAGGCCCTCGGCACGCCGGACGAGGTGGTCGGCGCGGCGGCGGGCGGCGGTGGCCCGGCGCGCCCCGCCGTACCGGTGCAGCGCACCCCGAGTACCCGGCCCGAGACGCCCGCGTGGGAGGCGGCGAGCCCGCACCTGGCCGGGCTGGACGCCCTGGGCGAGCCGGGCGAGCCGGGCGACGGGGCGTCGGCGGGTCAGCCCGACTGGTGGCGCGTCGAGGGGGACGCGCTGCCACCCGGCTTCCGGGGCGGGGTGGAGATCCCGGACATGCTGAAGCCTCCGCCGAAGGCGGGGGAGGTGGGGGAGGCGGGGGAGGCCGGGGAGGCCGGGGAGGTGGAGCCGGAGGCTGCGTCGCCGGAGCCGGTGGCGACGGCCCCCGCGCGTCGCCGGCTCTCCCTGACGGGACTGCGGCTCGGGCACCCGATGCTGGTGGCCGCCGCCGCGCTGCTCGTGGTCGGTGTCGTCCTCGGCTCGTGGCTCGCGCTCGGCGGCGGCTGGCTGCTCGCGTACGGCTCCCGCCGGCTCAGCCGCACGGAGGCGAAGCTCGCGGTGTTCGGCCTGCCGGGCGCCGTCGCGGCGGGCGCCGCGGTATGGCTCTGGGGCCGCATCGACGGCCGCTGGGGCGACCCGATCCCGCCGGGCGGCGACGCCCTGAGCGCCGCGCTCACCGCCACCTGGCCCTGGACGCTGCGCACCGCCGCCCTCGCCTCCGCCCTCTATCTGCTCTGGCGCGCCCGCCGCGCCTGACCGCGTGGCTTTGGCGCGCCCGCCGCGCCTGGCTGGCGCGTGGGTGGGGGGCGTGGCCCCTCCGGGCTCACCTCCTCAAGGCCGGCGCCCTTGGGTTCGTCGCCTGGGAGCCCCCGCCTCGCCGCCAACCTCTGCGGGGGCGACCCTGCACGGCCCCGCCCCGGCCGTCTTCCGGCTGACGGTTTCCTTCGCTCGGACGGTCGACACGCGCGGTGCGAAGCTGCCGCGTCCGGGGGTGTGGGGGCGTCAGCCCCCTTGCACGCCTCCCCCAGCGGAGGCCGGGGGCGGGCCCCCGGTTTCGGGAAGGGGCGGGGTGGGGGACAACGCCCCCTCGCCCGCCGGGCCGCGGCTGCACTCGCGGTGTGAAGCTGGCGCGTCCCGGGAGTGTGGGGCGTCAGCCCCCGTGTACGCCTCCCCCTGCGGGGGGCCGGCTGCCCGCCCGGGCGTCCGGGTGTGGGGGCGTCGGCCCACGCCGGGGCGTCAGGTTTCGGAGGACCACGGCGCGCAGGGCACCACCAGCGGGGAGCCCGTCACCGGGTCCGGGATGACGACCGCGTCGAGGCCGAAGACCTCGCGGACCAGGTCCGCGGTGACCACGTCCGACGGCGGGCCCTCCGCCACCACGCGGCCCGCCTTCATCGCCACCAGGTGGTCGGCGTACCGGGCGGCCTGGTTCAGGTCGTGCAGGACCACGACGACCGTGCGGCCGCGCTCGTGGTTGAGGCGGCGCACCAGGTCCAGGACCTCGACCTGGTGCGAGATGTCCAGGTACGTCGTCGGCTCGTCGAGCAGCAGCAGGTCCGTCTCCTGGGCCAGGGCCATCGCGATCCAGACGCGCTGGCGCTGGCCGCCCGACAGCTCGTCCACCGGCCGGTCGGCCAGCGCGGCGACGTCCGTGCGCTCCATCGCGGAGACGACCGCCCGCTCGTCCTCCTCCGACCACTGCTTCCACCACGCCTGGTGCGGCTGGCGGCCGCGCGACACCAGGTCGGAGACCGTGATCGCCTCGGGCGCCACCGGCGTCTGCGGCAGCAGGCCGATCGACTGGGCGATCCGCTTCGTGGGGATGCGCGACAGCTCCGTACCGTCCAGCAGCACCGAACCGCCGCGCGGCTTCAGCAGCCGCCCCAGCGCCCGCAGCGTCGTGGACTTCCCGCACGCGTTCGGGCCGACGATCACCGTGACCCGCCCGTCCGGTATCGCCAGGTCCAGTTCCCGCACCACCGTGCGGTCCTCGTACGCGAGGGTCAGCTCCCGCGCCGTCAGCCTGCTCACGCCCTACCTCCCGTACGGCTGCGCACGATCAGCCAGATCAGATACGGCGCGCCCACCGCGGCCGTCAGCACCCCCACCGGCAGCTCCTCCGGCGCGAACATCCGCCGCGCCAGCAGGTCCGCCCCCACCACGATCACCGCGCCCAGCAGGGCCGAGCACAGCAGTGGGATCTGCGCCGTGCGCGTCAGCCGCCGCGCGATCTGCGGCGCCAGCAGCGCCACGAAGTCCACCGGCCCGGCGGCCCCCGTCGACACCGAGGCGAGGACCACGCCCAGCAGGACGAGCCCGAGGCGCACCCGGCCCAGCGGTACGCCCAGCGCCGTCGCCGTGTCGTCGTCCAGCGACACCGACCGCTGCGCCCGCGCCGCCCACAGCACGGCGGGCACCAGGGCGAGCAGCGTCCACCCCAGCGGCGCCACCTCGTCCCAGCCGCGCCCGTTGAGCGAGCCCGTCATCCAGATCTGGGCCTGCTGGGCGACCAGGTAGTCGCCCTTCGTCATGAACAGCGTGGTCACCGACCGCAGCGCGATCGCGAAGCCGATCCCGATCAGGACGAACCGGGTCGCGTGCAGCCCGCCGCGCCACGCGAACACGTAGACCAGCCCGGCCGCCAGGACGCCGCCGACGACGGACAGGTACGGCAGCACGGCGTACGAGGTGACGCCGAACGTCATCGCCCCGACCGTCAGCGCGCCCGCGCCCTGGCTGATGCCGATGATGTCGGGGCTGGCCAGCGGGTTGCGGGCGACGGTCTGGATCAGCGCGCCCGCCACCCCGAACGCCGCGCCCACCAGCAGGCCCAGCACCAGCCGTGGCAGCCGCAGCGTGCCCACGACCAGCTCGCTCGGCGATGGCTGCCCGAGGAGCACCTTGAGCACCTCGGCCGGTTCGACGAATCGTTCACCGGCGCAGAGGTACGCCACCGACAGCGCCGCCACCGCCAGGGCCAGCCCGACGGCGACGACGGCCGCGCGCCGGTGCAGCAGGAACGATCCGCCACCGGCTCGTACCACGGTGTACGCGCTCACGCCGGCACCGCCTTCCGGCGTACCAGCGCCACCAGGAACGGCACCCCGATCAGCGCCGTCATCACGCCCGCCGGGACCTCACCCGGCGGGAAGACGATCCGTCCGACGACGTCCGACACCAGCAGCATCACCGGCCCGATCAGCGCCGCCATCGGCAGTACCCACCGGTGGTCACCGCCCACCACCGCCCGCGCGATGTGCGGCACCGCGAGCCCGACGAACGCGATCGGCCCGGCCGCCGCCACCGCCGCGCCCGTGAGGACCGTCGCGCCCACACCGCCCACGATCCGTACCGTCGCCACCCGCTGCCCGAGCCCCTTCGCCACGTCCTCGCCCAACGCCAGCGCGTCCAGGCCGCGCGCCACCGACACCACCAGCACCGTGCCGACCAGCAGGTACGGCCACAGCCGGGCCGCCACGTCGGCGTCGCGCCCGGCCAGCGCGCCCACCTGCCAGAACCGGAACTCGTCCAGCGCGGCGGCCTTCGTCGTCAGCACCGCCGTCGTCACCGACACCAGCAGCGCGTTGATCGCCGCACCGCCCAGCGCCAGCTTCACGGGCGTCGCCCCGCCCCGGCCGGCGGCGGCGATCGCGTACACCGCGACCGACGCGACCGCCGCGCCCACGAAGCCGAACCACACGTAACCCGTCAGCGTGTGCACCCCCGCGAACGCGATCGCCAGCAGCACGCCCACGCTCGCGCCCTGGCTGATGCCGAGGACGCCGGGGTCGCCGATCGGATTGCGGGTGATGCCCTGGAGCGCCGTACCGGCCAGCCCGAGCGCGGTGCCGACCATCAGCCCGACCAGCGTGCGCGGCAGGCGGAGCTGCGTGACGACCTCGCCGTCCTCGCCGCCCCCGCCGTGCAGCAGCGCGTCGACGACGGTGCCGGGGGCGATGGCGCGGGCCCCGACGGCGAGGCTGAGCAGGACCGCGACCAGCAGGGCCACGAGGGCCGCCGCTGTCGCGGCGACACGTCTGGAAGACATCGGACCCCATCGGAAGCACGCAGGTAAGGCTTGGCTGAGCGGGGTCAGTCTAAGCAGGCGTCCGAAAACGGCCGGCAGGCACAATGGCGACCATGGTCCCCACGGTGACGGTCGGCTTCGACCTCGACATGACCCTGATCGACTCCCGCCCCGGCATCCACGCCGCCTACCGGGCGCTCTCCGCCGAGACGGGCGTGATGATCGACGCCGACCTGGCCGTCACCCGCCTCGGACCACCCCTCGAACAGGAGCTCGCGCACTGGTTCCCGGCCGGCCGGATCGAGGAGATGGCGGACCGCTACCGCGAGATCTATCCGGCGTACGCCATCGAGCCGACCCTCGCGATGCCCGGTGCGAGGGGTGCGATTCAAGCCGTTCGCGAGGCGGGCGGCCGGGCCGTCGTCGTCACCGCGAAGCACGAGCCGAACGCCAAGCTGCACCTCGACCACCTGGGCATCGAACCGGACGCGGTGATCGGCTGGCTGTGGGCCGAGGCCAAGGCGGAGGCGCTGCGCGAACACGGTGCGAGCGTGTACGTCGGTGACCACACCGGCGACGTACGCGGCGCCCGCGCGGCCGGCGCCCTCGCCGTCTCCATACCCACCGGGCCGTGCGGCGCGGACGAGCTGCGGGCGGCCGGCGCGGACGTCGTCCTGCCCGACCTGACGGCCTTTCCCGCCTGGTGGGACGCCTACAGGGCGGGCTTGGCGGCCGACCTGGCCTGACGGCGCTGCGCCGCGATCGACCGCAGCACCCCGGCGGCGGCGATCATGAAACCGACACCCATCAGCATGCACACGGCGTACGCCACCGGCGGGAACGGCTCGGTGCCGAGGAACAGCGGCGCCACGGTGATCAGAGTGGCCACGGCGCCGACGATGAAGACGATCCCGCCGGCCCGGACGAGGCCGTCACCGGGGGCGGCGGTGCTCGCAGGGGTTTCACTATGCATTCGGCCAGGGTAGTTCCCTGGCCGGAGGAACAGACCGGCGACGTCTTGTCACCAGCCCCTGGACCATTAGCCTTGGTCCTGGCGGGCCCGAGCGGCCCGCTGTAGTGCTATCCAGAGCCAGTTTTTTATCGAGTACGAGGACGAGGACAGACGTGCCTACCGGCAAGGTCAAGTGGTTCAACAGCGAGAAGGGCTTCGGCTTTCTCTCCCGCGACGACGGCGGCGACGTCTTCGTGCACTCGTCGGTGCTCCCTGCCGGGGTCGACGCCCTCAAGCCCGGCCAGCGCGTCGAGTTCGGCGTGGTCGCGGGCCAGCGCGGTGACCAGGCGCTTTCGGTGACGGTCCTCGACCCGACGCCGTCGGTCGCGGCGGCACAGCGGCGCAAGCCGGACGAACTGGCATCGATCGTCCAGGACCTGACGACGCTGCTGGAGAACATCACCCCCATGCTGGAGCGCGGCCGCTACCCCGACAAGGCCCACGGCAAGAAGATCGCCGGCCTGCTGCGCGCGGTGGCCGACCAGCTCGACGTGTAGCCGGGGCGGCTACGGGAACGACAGTGCGTCCGGGCCGAGGGGTGGCACCAGCCCCTCGGCCGCCGCGCGTGTCAGCAGGCCCCGTACGGCGGCGTAGCCGTCCTCGCCGAGGTCGGCGGTGAACTCGTTGACGTACAGGCCGATGTGCTGATCGGCCACGGCCGGGTCCATCTCCTGCGCGTGTTCCCGTACGTACGGGCGCGACGCCTCGGGGTCGTCCCAGGCCATCCGGACCGATCGACGCGCCGACTCGGCGAGCAGTCGCAGCGTGTCCGCGCCCAGTGAGCGCTTCGCGATGATCGCGCCCAGCGGGATCGGCAGGCCCGTGGTGGACTCCCAGTGCTCGCCCATGTCGGCGAGGCGGTGCAGCCCGTACCGCTGGTAGGTGAAGCGTGCCTCGTGGATGACGAGGCCCGCGTCGACCTTGCCGTCCCGTACCGCCGGCATGATCTCGTGGAACGGCATCACCACGACCTCGCCGACCCCGCCCGGGACGACGTCCGCCGCCCACAGGCGGAACAGCAGGTACGCGGTCGAGCGCTCGCTCGGCACCGCGACGGTCCTGCCCGTGAGGTCCAGCCCCGCCTCCCTGGTGAGGACCAGCGGGCCGCAGCCCCGGCCCAGCGCGCCGCCGCACGGCAGCAGGGCGTACTCGTCCAGGACCCAGGGCAGGACGGCGTACGACACCTTCAGGACGTCGTGGTCGTCCGAGCCGCGCTCGGCCCACCCGTTGGTGACGTCGATGTCCGCGAACGTCACGTCGAGCGCGGGCGCGCCGGGGACGAGGCCGTGCGCCCAGGCGTGGAAGACGAACGTGTCGTTCGGGCACGGGGAGTACGCGATCCTCACAGGTCCTCCAGGAAGACGGTGGTGCCGAGCAGCGTGCTGGCGTGCCGCAGCGAGTCCAGGGCCTGGCCGATGCGCCAGGAGGCGCGGTCGCGCGGGCCGACGGTGTTGGAGACGGCGCGGATCTCGACGACGGGGACGCCGTGGGCGGTGGCCGCCTCGGCGACGCCGAACCCTTCCATGGCCTCCGCCCCGGCACGGGGGTGACGGGTGATCAGCTCGGTGGTGCGGGCGGCGGTGCCGGTGACCGTGGAGACGGTGAGCACCGGTGCGACGAGGCACGGCAGGCCGCCCTCGTGCAGGATCTTGGCGATCCGGTCGGGCAGCCCGGGCGGCGGCAGGTGGACGGAGCGGCCGAAGCCCAGCTCCTCGACGGCGACGTACCCGTCGGGCGTGTCGGCGCCCAGGTCGGCGGCGATGATCGCGTCGGACACGACGATCGCCCCGAGGGGCGCGTGGGGGAGGAACCCGCCGCCGATGCCGGCCGAGACGACGAGGTCGTAGGCGTACGGGGCGGTGGCGAGCGCGCTGGTGGTGCCGACGGCGGCGGCCGTGGGTCCGGCGCCGACGGTGACGAGGTCGACGACGGCTCCGTACGGCGCTCCTGCGCCGGCCGGCGACGCACCGCCGGAGGGGCCCGGAGCGTGCGGCACGGCGCCGTCAGGCGCGCCCGACGCGGCCCATGCGCCCGGTGCGGGTATGCCGTACCGCCCGCCCCACGGCAGGTGCGTCAACGTGTGGCCGGACGGCAGTACGCGCGGAGGCCCGGTGGGGACGAAGCCCGCCAGCCCGGCGGCGACGGAGTCCGCCTCCGCCGCCACCGCCGTCACGACCAGGACGCGCAGCGTCAGGATTCCTTCTTCAGCTCGAAGTGCCAGATGCCGGTCAGCTTCTTGCCGCTGGTCTCGACGATGCTGATCTGCGCCGTGTTGGACGTCTCACCGGTCTGGCTGGAGAGGAACGCGCTGGCCGGGATCGACCGGTACGTCTTCTTGTAGGGCTCCTGCTCGGCCTGCTGGCCGCCGATGAACAGGGTCCAGCCGTTCTCGGCGATCTCCGGGTCGACGCCGAAGCGGACCCGGTCGTCGGCCGAGACCGTGATGGTCTTCTCCGCCTTCTTGTTCAGGCACGACTGGATCTGCGATTCCTTGATCGCTTTGCCGTCGTTGTAGCAGGTCGCTTCGGCGTTGACCGATTCGGACCCGACCGTCACGGTCGCGAGCGGGGTCGGCTTGGTGCCGCATGCGGAGAGTACGAGGAGTCCGGCGGAGACGGCACCCAGAGCGACGCCGGCCCGGCGGGCCTTACCGGAAAAGAACGCAACGGTCATGGCTCGAAGGCTATACGCCGCCCCGCATCACGCCACGCGGGGGTGCGGCGTGCCGCGCCGCGCCGCCGTCAGCAGGCCCCGCACGGTCACCGCCACCCCCAGCGCCAGGATCGCCGCCGCGACCGACATGCCCAGGGGCCCGTTCAGCGGCAGGGCGATGCCGATCGCCCCGCCGACCACCCACGACATCTGGAGCAGCGTCTCGGAGCGGGCGAACGCCGACGTCCGCACCACCTCCGGCACGTCCCGCTGGATCATCGCGTCCAGCGACAGCTTCGACAGGGCCTGCGACAGCCCCGCCACCGCGCCCAGCGCCGCCACCGCCACCCCGCCGAAGAACGCCGCCGCCACGATCGCCGCCGACATCGCGAGCGTCACCATCGCGGCGACGATCAGCTCCGGCGCCCGGGAGCGCAGCAGCGCGCCCAGCGCCGTACCGCAGGCGTTGCCCACGCCCGCCGCCACGCCCACGATGCCCAGCGATACCGCCGCGCTCTGCCCCGACAGCGGGTGCTCGCGCAGCAGGAAGGCGAGGAAGAAGATCAGGAAGCCGGACAGCACGCGGTGCGCGGCGTTCGCCTGGAGGCCGTGCAGGACGGACGGGCCGACCGTACGGAGGCTGGGCTTCTGCTCGCCGTGCGTCAGCATGTGGGCCTTGCGCTCGCCCTTCGCCGAGTCCACCTTGTGCGGCATCGACAGGGCCAGGAACGTTCCGCCGGCGAAGAGCACGCACGCCCCGTACAGCGGCCACTGCGGCCCGATCTGCTGCAAGCCCACCCCCACGGGCGCGGCGATGCCCGTCGCCAGCAGCCCGGCGAGCGTCACCCGCGAGTTCGCCTTCACCAGGGAGAAGCCGTGCGGCAGCAGGCGCGGTACGACGGCGCTGCGGACCACCCCGTACGCCTTCGACGCGACCAGCACGCCGAGCGCCGCCGGATACAGCTCCAGGTCCCCGGTGGCGACCGCGCCCGACAGGGCGACGGCGAGCAGCACCCTGGTGAGCATCGCGCCCGCCATCGCCGCGCGCCGGCCGTGCGGCAGCCGGTCCAGCAGCGGGCCGATGACCGGGGCGAGGAGGGTGAACGGGGCCATCGTGACGGCGAGGTACAGCGCGACCCGCCCGCGGGCCTCGTCGGTCGGTACGGAGAAGAAGACGGTGGAGGCGAGCGCGACGGTGATCATGACGTCACCGGCGCCGTTCACGGCGTGCAGCTCGATCAGTTTGCCGAGGCCCGATTCGCCCGCGCCGTGGGCGTGCGTGGCTTTCCGGATACCGCGCGCGGTGCCCGTGAACGGCAGGTGCAGGGCACGGCCCACCCGCCGTACCGCCCTTCGGAGCGGCCCGGCATCCTCGGACGACCTCACGGCTGCCACCTCGTCATAGTGCCCCAGCAGCCTCTTCGGTGAACCGTGATGAGGGCTACTTGGGGCGGGCAGGTGGGCGGCGGGCTGCGGAGGGGGTAGCGTGCGTAGCGCGCCACCGGCGGAAGTTCTCGGCCGCGCGCCTCTTCGGCATCCCGCAGAATGGATGACGATAGGTGTGCCCGAGACACGTCGGGCGCGGACGTCGATGCGGCCCGCTGGTCCGCTCCGCCCGCCGCCCGTACATCGCGAATCGGCCGGCGCATCTGTGAGACGGCGTAGGAGATGAGCGAGACCTGTGAGTGCTGCGACGACGCGAAGCCGTACTGCGCGTACCCCGGCCCCCGACCGCCTGTGCGCCGAGGCGGTGGACTTCGCGCGGGAAGCGGCCGCCGAGGTGGCCGCGCCCGGGGTGGTGGGTGAGCACACGGGTGTCGTCGCGGAGGGCGACCGGGTCGTCACGCACTTCTTCGAATGCCAGGAACCCGGCTACCGGGGCTGGCGCTGGGCCGTGACGGTCGCCCGCGCCTCCCGCGCCAAGGTCGTCACCCTCGACGAGACGGTCATGCTGCCGGGCCCCGACGCCCTCCTCGCCCCCGAGTGGGTGCCGTGGAGCGAGCGGCTGCGCCCGGGCGACCTCGGGCCCGGCGACCTGCTGCCCACCGAGCAGGACGACCTCCGGCTGGAGCCCGGCTACACCGGTGAGGACGCGCCGCCGCCGAACTCGCCCGTGTCGGAGGAGATGGCCGAGCTCGTCGACTCCGAGGACGCCGACCTCGTCACCCGTACGCCGTCGCGCGGCACCATCGCGGCCGTCGCTGAGGAACTCGGTCTGCGGCGCGCGCGGGTCCTCTCGCGGTACGGGCTGCACGTCGCGGCCGACCGGTGGGAGGAGGCCTACGGGGCCAAGACCCCGATGGCCCAGGCCGCCCCGGCGACCTGCGTCACGTGCGGCTTCCTGATGCCGCTGGGCGGGTCCCTGAAGCAGGCGTTCGGCGTGTGCGCCAACGAGTTCTCGCCGGCGGACGGGCACGTGGTCTCCCTGACGTACGGCTGCGGCGGCCACTCCGAGGCGGCCGTCATGCCCAAGCCCCCGCGCCCGGCCCCGCCGGTCCTGGACTCCATGGGCGCCGACGAGTTCCCCCTCCGCCCCGCCCGCGACAGCGGCTCGGTCCCCCCGGTCTCCCCGGACGCCGCCTCCGAGGACCTCGGCCACAGCTAGCCCTCCCCCCGCCGGGCGCGTCCCCCCACGGGGCGGGCCCCGGACCCGGCGTCCCGTCGACGCGGTACCTTCGGGCCCCGGAGCAAACGCAGGGCGAGAGAGCGGAGCGACACGTGAGCGTGAGGGCGACGGCGACCGAGGGGGCCGACCCGTTCGGCACCGCACGGCTGCGGCGCGGGGTGCTCGACGCGTGGGGCGCCGGGCCCGCGAGGTTCCGGGAGGACGCCAACGCGGAGGAGGACCTGGCGCTCGGCGGGTACCGCGACCGGCTGGTCGTGGAGCTCGCCCAGAACGCCGCCGACGCCGCCGCCCGCGCGGGCGTCCCGGGACGGCTGAGGCTCACGCTGCACCCGGCCGACGGCGACGGCCCCGCCGTCCTCGCGGCCGCCAACACCGGCGCCCCGCTGGACGCGACCGGCGTCGAGTCGCTCAGCACGCTGCGCGCGTCCGCCAAGCGCGAGGGCCACGAGGGCGCGGTCGGCCGCTTCGGCGTCGGGTTCGCCGCCGTGCTGGCCGTCAGCGACGAGCCGGCGATCGTGGGCCGGCACGGGGGCGTGCGGTGGTCGCTGCGCGAGGCCCGCGAGATGGCCGCCCAGGCCGCGCAGGCCAGCCCCGGCCTGGGCGACGAGCTGCGCCGCCGCGACGGCCACGTACCGCTGCTGCGGCTCCCGCTGCCCGCCGAGGGCACCGCGCCCGAGGGCTACGACACGGTGGTGATCCTGCCGCTGCGGGACGCCGCCGCCGTGGACCTGGCCGAACGGCTGCTCGCCGGGATCGACGACGCCCTGCTGCTGACCCTGCCGGGGCTCACCGAGGTCGTCGTGGAGACCCTGAAGGGCACACGGACCCTCACGCGTACGCAGCGGGACGGGTACGTCCACGTCGACGACACGGACGGGGGCACCCGCCGCTGGCGGACCGTCACCCACCAGGGCGCCATCGAGCCCGGCCTGCTCAAGGACCGGCCCGTCGAGGAGCGGCTGCGCCCGCACTGGGCGGTCACCTGGGCCGTCCCCGTGGACGACGAGGGCGCGCCCGCCCGTCCCCGTACCGCGCCCGTGGTGCACGCCCCGACGCCCACCGACGAGCCGCTCGGCATCCCGGCCCTGCTCATCGCGACCTTCCCGCTGGACACCACCCGCCGCCACCCCGCGCCCGGGCCGCTCACCGACTTCCTGGTCGGGCGCGCCGCCGACGCGTACGCCGAACTGCTGGCCGAGTGGCGGCCCGTGTCGACCGGGACGATCGACCTGGTGCCGGGGCCGCTCGGCAAGGGCGTCCTGGACGGCGCGATCCGCGCCGCCGTCCTGGAACTGCTGCCGCGCGTGGCGTTCCTGGCACCGGCGGCGGCCACGGAGGAGCTCCACGCGCTGCGCCCGTTCGAGGCGGAGGTCGTCGAGGGCGCGGGCGCCGACACCGTACGCGTCCTGGCGGAGGTCCTGCCGACGCTGCTGCCCGCCGGTCTGGAGCGCCGTACCGAGCTGCGGGCCCTCGGCGTGGCCCGGCTCCCCCTCGGCGACGCCATCGACCGGCTGGCGGGCACCGAGCGCAGCCCCGAGTGGTGGCACAAGCTGTACGAGTCGCTCGCCGGCGTCGACCCCGACCGGCTGACCGGCCTGCCCGTGCCGCTCGTCGGCGGCCGTACCGCGATCGGCCCCCGGCACGTCCTGCTGCCGCTGCCGGACACGCCCACGGACCTGACCCGGCTGGGCCTGAAGGTCGCCCACCCGGACGCCGCCCACCCCATCCTGGAGAAGCTCGGCGCCCTGCCCGCCACCCCGCGCGCCGTGCTCACCACGCCGCAGGTGCGGGCCGCCGTGGCCGCGTCCCTCGACGGGGGTGACGTGTGGGACGAGGACGGGCTGGACGCGGACGAGCTGGCCGAGACGGTCCTCACCCTCGTACGGGACGCAGGTCTGGAACCGGGCGACGAGCCGTGGCTGGGCGCGCTCGCCCTGCCCGACGAGGAGGGTGAGCTCGCGCCCGCCGGTGAACTGGTGCTGCCCGGCAGCCCGTTCGCCTCGGTGATGCGTGAGGACGAACTCGCGCCGGTCGACGCCGAGTTGGCCGAGAGGTGGGGCGAGCAGCCGCTCGCCGCGTGCGGGGTGCTCGCGAACTTCGCCCTCGTACGGGCCACGGACGTCGTCCTGGACCCGGACGAACTGGAGCCTCGCGAAGGGGACTTCGCCGAGCCGGACGACGCCGGGCTGCTGGACGCCGTCGACGTGTGGTGCGAGGACGTCCTGGACCAACTGCCCGAGACGCCGGTGCCGCCCGTCGCGACCGAGATCGTCGCCGTGCGGGACCTGGACCTGGTCGACGACGACGCCTGGCCCGAGGCGCTGGCCCTGCTCGCCCAGCCGCCGCTGCGCGACGCGCTCACCCAGCCGGTGCGCGTCCTGCTGCCGGACGGTACGACCGGGACGGTCCGCCCGTACACCGCCTGGTGGCTGCGCGATCACCCGGTGCTGGACGGGCGCCGCCCGGCCGGGCTGCGCGCCGCCGGGGCGGACCCGCTGCTGGAGGGGCTGTACGACTCGGCCGACATCGCGACGGGCTTCCGGGACCCGCAGGTGCTGCACGCCCTGGGCGTCCGCACCACCGTCGCCGCGCTCCTCGACGAACCGGGCGGCGCGGCCGAACTGCTGGCGCGGCTCGCCGACCCGGAGCGCGAGGTGACCGCCGCGCAACTGCACGGCCTGTACACCAGGCTCGCCGACCTCGACCCCGAGCAGGTCACCCTGCCCGACCGGCTTCGCGCGGTGGTCGACGGCGCGGTGCGGGTGGTGGACGCGGCGGACGCGTTCGTCGCCGACGCGCCCGACCTGCTGCCGCTCGCCGAGGGCCGCTCCCTGCTGCCGGTGGCCCCGGCGCGGGCGGCGGACCTGGCGGAGCTGTTCCAGGTCCGGCGGCTGAGCGAGGAGGTCGAGGCGGAGGTGACGACGGAGGGCGAGGAGCACGACGTACCCGAGTCGGTGCACGCCCTGCTCGGGGCGGGTACGCCCGCGACGTACGTCGAGCACGAGGAGTTGCGGGCGGGCGGCGTCGAACTGGACTGGCGCCGTACCCCGGACGGGGTCGTCCACGCCGCCACCCTGGAGGGCGTCGCGGCGGGCCTGGCCTGGGCGGCGGGCCAGTGGCCGCGCCGCTTCGAGGTCGCGGCGCTCCTGGAGGACCCCTCCCGCACGGCCGAACTGGCCCGCGACCGCTGGTTCGACTGACCCCCGCCCGGGCCGCATCCGGTGGGGCCGGCCGTTCCCCACTGTTCGGGGAAAACCCCGCCCGTGATCGCCCTGGCGGTGCAGCATGGTCGGGTGCGGATACGGAGACGAACCCAGCCCGAGGCGCAGGCTTCCGACGATCCTCTGCTGGCGCGCGCGTACGAGGACATGGCCTGGTACGCGCGCATCCGTGACCGCTCGCGCCGATGGCACCAGACGGTCGAGGTGACCGCCCTGATCAGCGGAGCCGGCACCGTGGCGGCCGCCGGGCTCCAGGCACCCGCCGCCGTCACGGCCGTCACGGCCGGGGTCACCGTCCTCCTCGGGGGATTCCGCCAGGTCTTCAACCACCTTGAGCGGTACGTCGTCGCCGCGGAGGCGTGGACGCGTCTGCGCCTGGCCGTCCGGCGCTACACGGTGGTACCCGAGGCGGAGCGGGACGAGGCCGTGCGGGGACGCCTGCTGGAGGAGATCGAGGCGATCGCGGTGACGGAGCTGCGCGACTGGGCCGCCACTCGCCGGGCCACGCAGCCCGCGCCCCTGCCGGAGAGCCCGCCGCCCGCCTAGGCCGTGTCCGGCGGATCGTGCCCGGGCCACGTGGTCCGGCGCTCCCCTCCCTTCGACGGGGGCACCCACCCTTCCTTCGGCAAGGGCACGCCCCGCCGGCCTATCGCGCCGGGAAGCGCCGCTCCACCACCCGCCAGGCCAGCTCCACGAGCGCGGCGCCCATCGCCGCGATGGCCACGGCCGCCCACGGCATCGTCGTCCCCACCAGGCGCAGCGCGAAGAAGTCCTGGAGCCAGGGCACGACGAGGACCAGCAGGAAGCCGGCGCCCATCGCCGAGACCAGTCCGATCCGCCACCACGTGTAGGGGCGGGCGATGATCGCCAGCACCCACAGCGACACCAGGAACAGCGTCAGCGTCGCCGCGCTGGTCTCGGCCGCGAGCGCGCCCGGTCCGCTGTAGTGGGTGCGGGCCAGCAGGTAGGTGGCGAAGGTGGCGGCGGCGGCGACGATCCCGGCGGGGATGGCGTACCGCATGACGCGGCGGACGAAGTGGGGCTTGGCGCGCTCCTTGTTCGGGGCGAGCGCCAGGAAGAACGCCGGGACGCCGATGGTGAGCGTGGACAGCAGCGTCAGGTGCCGGGGGAGGAAGGGGTACTCCACCTGGGAGCACACCACCAGGATCGCCAGCAGCACCGAGTACACCGTCTTGGTGAGGAAGAGCGTGGCGACGCGGGTGATGTTGCCGATGACCCGGCGCCCCTCCGCGACGACCGACGGCAGCGTGGCGAAGCTGTTGTTGAGCAGCACGATCTGGGCGACGGCCTTCGTCGCCTCCGACCCGGACCCCATGGAGACGCCGATGTCGGCGTCCTTCAGGGCGAGGACGTCGTTGACGCCGTCGCCGGTCATCGCGACCGTGTGCCCGTGCGACTGGAGCGCGCCGACCATGTCGCGCTTCTGCCGCGGGGTGACGCGCCCGAAGACGGTCCCTTCGTCGAGGGCCGTCGCCATCCCCTCGCGCTCGGCGGGCAGGTGCCGCGCGTCGACCGTCCGCTCGGCACCGGGCAGGCCGAGCTTGCCGGCCACCGCGCCGACCGAGACGGCGTTGTCGCCGGAGATGACCTTGGCGGCGACGTTCTGGTCGGCGAAGTAGGCGAGGGTGTCGGCGGCGTCGGGCCGTAGCCGCTGCTCCAGGACGACGAGGGCGGTGGCGTCGGCGGTCCCGGCGACGTCGGGGTCGTCCAGTTCGCCGCTGACCCGGGCGAGCAGCAGGACCCGCAGGCCCTGCTGGTTGAGGTCCTCGGTCTCGCCGAGCACGGGGTCGCCGTCGGGAAGCAGCACGTCCGGCGCGCCCAGCAGCCAGGTGCTGGTCTGTCCGTCGCCCTCGCTGAAGGCGGCGCCGCTGTACTTGCGCGCGGAGGAGAACGGCAGCGCCTGGGTGCACCGCCAGTCGTCGCTGTCGGGGTACGTGTCGATGATCGCCTGGAGCGAGGCGTTGGGGCGGGGGTCGGACTCGCCGAGCGCGCCGAGGACCTTGCGTACGTACGCCTCGTCCGACCCGTTCAGCGTCCGCAGCTCGGTGACGTCCATGCCGCCCTCGGTGAGGGTGCCGGTCTTGTCGAGGCACACGACGTCGACCCGGGCGAGCCCCTCGATGGCGGGCAGCTCCTGCACGAGGCACTGTTTGCGCCCCAGCCGGATGACGCCGATCGCGAAGGCGACGGAGGTGAGCAGGACGAGCCCCTCGGGGATCATCGGCACGATGCCGCCGACCGTCCGGGCGACCGACTCCTTGAAGTCGGTGTCCTTGACGACGAGCTGGCTGATGATGAGCCCGATCGCGGTCGGGACCATCATCCACGTCACGTACTTGAGGATCGTCGAGATGCCGCTGCGCAGCTCGGAGTGGACAAGCGTGAAGCGGGACGCCTCCTCGGCGAGCTGGGCGGCGTACGCCTCGCGCCCCACCTTGGTGGCGGTGAACGCCCCGCCGCCCGCGACGACGAAGCTGCCGGACATCACCTGGTCGCCGCGCTTCTTCAGGACCGGGTCGGCCTCGCCGGTGAGCAGCGACTCGTCGATCTCCAGGTTGTCCGCCTCGGCGACCTCCCCGTCGACGACGACCTTGTCGCCCGGCCCGAGTTCGATGCAGTCCCCGAGGACGATCTCCGACGTCGGCACCTCGGCCGACACCCCGTCGCGCCGGACGGTGGGCTTGGCCTCGCCGATGAGGGCGAGGGAGTCCAGGGTCTTCTTGGCGCGCAGCTCCTGGATGATGCCGATACCGGTGTTGGCGAGGATGACGAACCCGAACAGGCTGTCCTGGATCGGCGCGACGATCAGCATGATCACCCACAGCACGCCGATGATCGCGTTGAAGCGGGTGAAGACGTTGCCGCGGACGATGTCGACGGTGGAGCGGGAGCTGCGTACGGGTACGTCGTTGACCTCGCCCCGCGCGACCCGCTCGGCCACCTCGGCGGCGGTCAGCCCGGCCGGCCGGTGCTGAACGGGTGGCGGTACGGGGTGTACGGGGTCGAGTTCGGCCCCGGCGTCGATGGTGGGCCCGGTCTCGATCTTCGCCCGCTGCGTCATGTTTCCGACGGTACGGCCGTCGCCGCGCCCGCACACGGCGAGCGGCGGGAAGATCCGCCCCTGGTACGACGCGAATGGTCCCGTGGTGCTACGGCAGCCCGGGCGTCAGCCCTTGTCGGCCTCGGCCGCCGCGCGCTTGAGGGCCGCGTCGCGCTTGCGGACGTACCAGACGCCGATCAGTCCGAGCCCGCCGCCGGCGAGGCAGGTCCACACCCACCAGGTGAGGTCGCGGTCGGCGAACCAGCCGTAGAAGGGGACCTGCACCAGGAAGAGGACGAACCAGATGATCGTGCCGCCGGTGATCGTGGCGACGACCGGCCCCTCCAGGGGTTCGGGTGCCTCGTGCTTGGGGGTCCACTTCGCCATGCGCACAGTGTAGGTGTGCCCCTTCCGCCGACTGGCTCTACGCGCGGAGATACCGATCTTCGTCTGATGCGTTCATACTGAAACGTCTTGTGTCTGACCGGTTTCTTTCGTGTGAACGACCAAACACGACCGGTTATGGCCGCTTTCCCCGCCCCCGCACCATGAGGTTTCGCATGCCCTCCTCGGCCACCGCGCTGGTGGACGCCGGCGCCCAGCCGCCGTCGCCCCAGCAGCCGACCAGCGGCCGCCTGGACCGCTTCTTCAAGATCTCGGAGCGTGGCTCCACGGTCGCCCGAGAGGTACGCGGCGGATTCGCGACCTTCTTCGCGATGGCCTACATCATCGTGCTGAACCCGATCATCCTCGGCAGCGCCAAGGACATGTACGGGCACCAGCTCGACAGTGGCCAGCTCGTCACCGCCACCGTGCTGACCGCAGCCTTCTCGACGCTGCTCATGGGCGTCATCGGCAACGTCCCGATCGCCCTCGCGGCCGGTCTCGGCGTCAACACGGTCGTCGCCCTCCAGCTCGCGCCCCGCATGTCGTGGCCGGACGCCATGGGCATGGTCGTGCTGGCCGGCGTCGTGGTGATGCTGCTGGTCGCCACGGGCCTGCGGGAGCGGGTGATGAACGCCGTACCCCTCGGCCTGCGCAAGGGCATCGCCATCGGCATCGGCCTGTTCATCATGCTGATCGGCCTGGTCGACTCCGGCTTCGTCTCCCGCATCCCGGACGCCGCCCACACCACCGTCCCGCTCCAGCTCGGCGCGAGCGGTCACCTCACCGGCTGGCCGGTCCTGGTCTTCGTGCTGGGCGCGCTGCTCACCCTGGCGCTGATCATCCGGAAGGTGCCGGGCGCGATCCTCATCTCGATCGTCGTCATGACGATCGTCGCGATGGTCGTCAACGCGGTCGCGACCATCCCCTCCTGGGGCCTGACCACCCCCAAGTGGCCCGGCAACCCGGTCGCCACGCCCGACTTCGGGCTGGTCGGGCAGGTCAGCCTGTTCGGCGGCTTCGAGAAGGTCGGCCTGCTGACCGGCTGCCTCTTCGTCTTCACGGTCCTGCTGTCCTGCTTCTTCGACGCGATGGGCACGATCCTGGGCGTCGGCGACGAGGCGAAGCTGATGGACAAGGACGGCAACTTCCCCGGCATCAACAAGGTGCTGCTCGTGGACGGCCTGGCCGTCGCCTCCGGCGGCGCCAGCTCCTCCTCGGCCACCACCTGCTTCGTCGAGTCCACGGCGGGCGTCGGCGAGGGTGCGCGCACCGGCCTCGCGTCCGTCGTCACGGGCGGCCTCTTCTCGGTGGCCCTCTTCCTCACCCCGCTCGCCACGATGGTCCCGTCCCAGGCGGCCACCCCCGCCCTGCTGGCGGTCGGCTTCCTGATCCTGGCCGGGTCGGTGAAGGACATCGACTGGAGCGACTTCACCATCGCGGTGCCGGCGTTCCTGGCGATGGTGATGATGCCGTTCACGTACTCGATCACCAACGGCATCGGCATCGGCTTCATCGCCTTCACCGTGCTCCGGTTGGCGGCCGGCCGCGGCCGCGAGGTCCCGGTGGCGATGTACGTCGTCTCGGCGGTGTTCGCCTTCTACTACACGATGCCGTCACTGGGCCTCACGTAACCCTCCGCCCGGCCACCGGGGCGTGGGCCCCGCCCTCGTGCCCACGGGCATGGGCACCGCCCCGTCCCGTGGCGCCCACCCGTCCCTCCCCGGCGGCTTCGTCCAGGGCCCCCACGGGACGACTGACCGCACCGGGCCGGGGCGCCGGCACGTCCGGCGCCCGGCTCACGGCGGCGCGAAGCCTCGGACGTCGCTTCCGCTCGCCGCCCGGGCGCGGGGACGCCCCGGGTGCCATGCCCCGGCCCGCGGGCGGCACCGGGACCCTCTCGCGGCGCGGAGCTGCCGACCACCCCGGCCCGGCGGGCCCCCGCGGCGGCACCGCCCGCCAGGGCGTCACGCGCCGCGGGCGCCGTAGAAGCGATTCGTTTCGTCGACCGCCGCCTCGAAGCGTTCGTCGAAGTCGTCGCGGATCAGCGTCCGGACCACGTAGTCCTGGACGCTCATGCCGCTGCGGGCGGCATGGCGCCGGACCCGGTCGAGCAGCTCTCCGTCTATCCGCAGGCTGAGCACTGTCGATCCCATGCCGCCCAGAGTCGCCGTCCCGCCCGGACCGCCGCGTCACTTTCCGGCCTGCTCTCACTCGTACGGGTGACCCGCACCACTCCCGGCCCACCCGGTGGTATTTAGCCAGGGTAATGAGTTACGCTAAATACATGCCTGACCTTTCCCACGGTGACCCCGCTGACGCAGCCGCCGTGAACGCCCTGCGCTCCGCCGTCATGCGGCTGGGCCGACGCCTCAAGCACCAGCGCGTCGACGAATCGCTGAGCCCCACCGAGATGTCGGTGCTCGGCACCCTCGCCCGCTGCGGTTCCGCCACCCCCGGTGAGCTGGCCCGCAAGGAGCACGTACAGCCGCCGTCGATGACGCGCATCGTCGCGCTGCTCGAAGCCAAGGGACTGGTCCGGCTGGAGCCGCACCCCGACGACCGCCGGCAGAAGGTCGTCACCCAGACCGAGACGGCCGAGGCCATGCTCGAGGAGTCCCGCCGCAAGCGGAACGCCTGGCTGGCCGCCCTCGCCGAAGGTTTGGACGAGGACGAGTGGGCAAAGCTGCGCGACGCCGCTCCTGTACTGGAGAAGCTCGCGCACCTGTAGGACGTACGACACGAGGAGGCGAACCCTTTTGAGTACGGGACACGGAGCAGACTCCGCACCCGCACACAAGCCCGACGACACCATCACCCGCACCGGGACCTTCTCCTCCCTCAAGGTCCGCAACTACCGGCTCTTCTTCACCGGGGCCATCGTCTCCAACACCGGCACCTGGATGGCCCGCATCACCCAGGACTGGCTGGTCCTCAGCCTCACGGGCTCCGCCGCCGCCGTCGGTATCACCACGGCGCTCCAGTTCCTGCCGATGCTGCTGTTCGGCCTGTACGGGGGTGTCATCGCCGACCGCTACCCCAAGCGGCGCCTGCTGATGCTCAGCCAGGGCGCCCTCGGCCTGTGCGGTCTCGCCCTCGCCGTCCTCACCCTCTCCGGGCACGTCCAGGTCTGGCACGTCTACCTGATCGCGTTCCTGCTCGGCATGGTCACCGTCGTCGACACCCCGACCCGGCAGTCCTTCGTCTCCGAACTGGTCGGACCGGCCCAGCTCCGCAACGCCGTCAGCCTGAACTCCGCCAACTTCCAGTCGGCGCGGCTCGTCGGCCCCGCCGTCGCGGGCCTGCTGATCGCCTCCATGGGCAGCGGCTGGGCCTTCCTCGTCAACGGCCTGTCCTTCCTCGCCCCGCTGACCGCCCTGACGCTGATGCGCACCGGCGAGCTGCACAAGGTCGAGCGCGCCCCGCGCGGCAAGGGACAGTTGCGCGAGGGGCTGCGGTACGTCGCCGGGCGCCCCGAGCTGCTCTGGCCGATCGCACTCGTCGGCTTCATCGGCACGTTCGGCTTCAACTTCCCCATCTGGCTGACCGCGTTCGCCGACGGCGTCTTCCACGTCGGACCGGGCACGTACGGCTTCCTCAACACCCTGATGGCCGTCGGCTCCCTCGCCGGGGCCCTGCTCTCCGCCCGGCGCGGCACCTCGCGGCTGCGGCTGCTCGTCGGCGCGGCGATGGCCTTCGGCGTCCTGGAGATCGCCGCCGCGCTCTCCCCCGCCTTCTGGCTCTTCGCCCTGCTGCTGGTCCCCATCGGCATGCTGGGCCTGACGGTGAACGTCACCGCCAACTCCTCCGTCCAGATGGCGACCGACCCCGTCATGCGCGGCCGGGTGATGAGCCTCTACATGATGGTGTTCGTCGGCGGTACGCCGCTGGGCGCGCCCCTGCTGGGCTGGATCACCGACACGTACGGCGCGCGCGTCGGCTTCGCCACGGGCGGTGCCGTCTCGCTGGCCGCCGCCGTGGTGATCGGCCTGGTGCTGGCCCGGGTGGGCGGCCTCCGGCTGAAGGTCGACCTGCGCCGGGGCCACCCCCACGTGCGGTTCGTGCAGCGGGAGGAGCTGGCGACGGCCGCGTAGCGGGTCCGTGGTCACACCCGCAGCGCCAGCACCTGCCCCTTCCACTCGCCGACCGTGAAGGTCTCCGTGGGAGTGAAGCCGTTGCGTACGTAGTAGTCCACGAGCCGCCCCTCGCTGCCCGCGAAGCAGTCCACGCGGAGCAGCGAGACGCCCTGCCGCCGGGTCTCCTCCACCGCGTGCGCCAGCAGCGCGCTGCCCACGCCGCGCCCGTGGAAGCGGATGTCGGTGGCCAGGAAGCGCACGTACAGCTCCGGTTCGTCGGCGGGCGCGACGTCCGGGCCCGGGTACGGCGTCAGCGTCAGCGTTCCGGCCGGTACGCCGTCGATCTCGGCGATCCACGGCATGCCGTCCGTGACGGTCTCGCGCACCCGCCGCACGGCCCGGGGCTTCGCCGACCACGGCTCGGTGCCCCACTGGTCGGTGATGCCCCGCTCGTTGAGCCAGACGACGGCGCTGTCCAGCATGCCGAGTATCGCGGGGATGTCGTCGGCCCCGCCCTTCCTGATCTCCATCGCGCCCATGTTCATCGGACGAGAATAGGGCGCGCGGATCATGCCAGACTCGCGGTATGAGGCTTTTCGCTGCCGTGCTGCCGAGCAGGGTCGCCGTCGATGAACTCGCCGCCGTGGTGGACCGGTTGAAGCACCTGCCGGGCGCCGACGAGCTCCGCTGGGCGGGGCGTGACGGGTGGCACTTCACACTCGCGTTCATGGGGGAGGTGGACGAGCGGCTGCTGCCGGAACTGCGCGGCCGGCTCGCCCGCGCCGCCCACCGCACCGAGCCCTTCCCGCTGCGCGTGCACGGGGGCGGGCGGTTCGGCCGCCGCGTCCTGTGGGCGGGCGCGGCGGGCGGGCTGGACGACATGCGGCTGCTCGCCGAACGCGCGGACGCCGCCGCCCGCCGCTCCGGCATCCCGATGGACGAGCACCGCCGCTACCAGGCCCACCTGACGATCGCCCGCAGCCGCACGGACGCCGCCGACCTGCGGCCGTTCGTCGAGCGGCTCCAGGACTTCGAGGGCACCCGCTGGGAGGTCGCCGAGCTCGCCCTCGTGCGCAGCAATCTCGGCGGGGGCGGCGACGCGGGCCGGGGGCCGCGCTACGAGACGGTCGGTTCCTGGCCGCTGGGACGGGCGAGCTAGTCTCGAAGGGTGGACCCGAAGACCCGTAACCGGATCATGGCCGGTGTACTCGTGCTGATGTTCGTGATCATCGCCGTGGCGGCCGCGCTCGGCTGACCGAGCGGCGGCCGCCCGTCGGCGCCTGTCACCAGGCGAACGCCTCGGGTGACGGTCCCGGACCCGGGAAGATCGCGTCCAGCTCCGTCAGGACCTCGTCCGACAGCTCCAGCTCCACCGCCCGCAGCGCGGAGTCGAGCTGCTCGGCGGTGCGCGGCCCGACGATCGGCCCCGTCACCCCCGGCCGGGACAGCAGCCATGCCAGGGCCGCCTCGCCCGGCTTGAGCCCGTGCTTGTCGAGGAGGTCCTCGTACGCCTGGATCTGGAGGCGTACGTCGGTGTTGGCGAGCGCGTCCGCCGACCGGCCGCTGGTGCGGCGCGCCCCCTCGGTCTCCTTCTTGATCACCCCGCCGAGCAGCCCGCCGTGCAGCGGCGACCACGGGATGACGCCGAGGCCGTAGTCCTGCGCGGCCGGGATGACCTCCATCTCGGCGCGGCGCTCGGCCAGGTTGTACAGGCACTGCTCGCTGACGAGCCCGACCATGCCGCGCCGCTCGGCGATCTCGTTCGCCTGGGCGATCTTGTAGCCGGGGAAGTTCGACGACCCGGCGTAGAGGATCTTCCCCTGCTGGATCAGCACGTCGATGGCCTGCCAGATCTCCTCGAAGGGAGTGCGGCGGTCGATGTGGTGGAACTGGTAGAGGTCGATGTAGTCGGTGTTGAGGCGCTTGAGGCTGCCTTCGACGGCCCGCCGGATGTTCACGGCCGACAGCCGGTCGTGATTGGGCCATACGTGCCCGTCGGTTCCCATGTTCCCGTACACCTTGGTGGCGAGCACCACCTTGTCCCGGTCGCCGCCACGGGCGAACCAGGAGCCGATGATCTCCTCCGTACGGCCCTTGTTCTCGCCCCAGCCGTACACGTTGGCGGTGTCGAAGAAGTTGATGCCCGCGTCGATGGCGGCATTCATGATCGCGTGACTGCCGGCCTCGTCGGTCTGGGGCCCGAAGTTCATCGTGCCGAGGACGAGTCGGCTGACCTTGAGTCCGGTGCGTCCGAGCTGCGTGTACTTCATGAACGTACAGCCAACGCCTTGGAGCGCCCTCGAAGCAAGGGCGCGCCGGGCGGTGCGCGGTCGGCGCGTGGGGGCGCGCGTCAGTCGCGGGGGAAGTCGGAGGTGTCGAGGACGAGGCCGACGGGGGTGTCGGTGAGGTCGATGGGCTCCCCGAAGTCGAACCGGGCGTCCGCGGTGTACTCCTCACCCTTCGGGTTGGTGTGGAGGACGCACCTGCCGGTGTAGGGGTCGACGATGAGGTAGACGGGCACCCTGGCCTCGGCGTAGGCGGCCTTCTTGGGGCCGTAGTCGTTCATGCCGGTGCTGCGGGAGATGACCTCGGCGACGAACTGGACGTCCTCGTAACGCCACAGGCCCTTTTGATTCAGCGTCGCGCCGTCGGCGATGAGCGTCACATCGGTGGCGAAGCCGTTGAGATGGCCGGGGTAGTCGATGCGGACGTCGGACATCAGCCGCCGCCTGGGGTATTTCACTCGGAGCTGTTCGACGATGTCCATCGTGATCAGCCAGTGAGTCTGACGCTGCGGCGACATGGCGATGTTCCCCCCGACGATCTCGGTCTTGTAACCCTCGGGGACGCCCATCCGCTCGAGCGCCTCGAACATCTCGTCCAAGGTCCGCCCGTCGTTGCTGTCGGCCATGTGGATCCTGTCGTCGTCTACGACGGTCATCGTGGCGCTCCTCCCCGCTGCCGCGTGAGCGCATGCAGCCGCCTCGGAAAACGATACGCACGCGGGGGCCGACACGCCCGTGGCGACAGCTCGCCAGCCCGTGCCTCACGCCCCGCCCAGCCACCCCGCCGCGTCGAGCCGGAAGGCGTCGGCCGGGACGACGGTCCGGAGCGCGGCCTCCATGTCGCGGACCCGTTCCGCCCCGAGGGCCTGGGCCCACTCGCGGTGCAGTTCGTCGAAGATCGCGGCCGAGCGGGCGAGGGCGTCCAGGCCGTGCGGGGTGAGGCGGACCAGCTTGCGGCGGGCGTCGGCGGGGTCGTCGGCGCGCTCGGCGTACCCGAGGGCGACGAGCCGGTCGACGGTCTTGCCGGCGGCCTGCTTGGACACCCCGAGCCGCCGCCCCACCTCGCTGGCGGTCGCGCCGCCGGCCCCGATGGCCTGCATGGCGAACCCGTGCGCGGGCCGCACGTCGGGGTGGCCCTGGTGGGCGAGTTCGGCGTGGAGGCGGTCGATGAGGGTGCGGAACCCGGCGAAGAGCAGGAGCGGCAGCTCGTATCCCCTGCCGCTCCCCTTGCCCGGTTCGACAACCTGGTTTACCTTCTTGTCGTCAACCATGTTGTCCATCCTAGGAGCGGCCATGTTCGTCGACCACACCCTGGACTCCGCCCCGCCCGCCGCCCGCCCCGTGATGGAAGCCGTCTCGCAGCGCATGGGCGGCCGCCTCCCGCGGGCCGTCGCCCGCATGGCGACCTCCCCGGAACTGCTGGAGGGCTTCACGACCCTCACGGCCGTGTTCGACCGCACCACCCTGGACCCGATCGCCCGCGAGACGGTCATCATGACCGTCGCCACGCGCAACGGCTGCGAGGTCTGCGTCGACCTCCACACCCGCAAGCTCCGCGCCCTGGGCGCCGATGCCGAGGTCGTGGAAGCCCTCCGCGACGGCACCCCGCTGCCCGACGAACGCCTGGAGGCGGTACGGCGGTTCGTCGAGGTCGTCCACGCGACGACGGGCGAGGTGCCGGACGAGGACCTGGCCGCCTTCCTCGCCCACGGCTACACCGAACGCAACGCCCTGGAGGTCGTCATGGGCATCGGTACGTACACCATGTCGACGTTCGCGAACCGGCTCACGCGGGCGTAGCCGCCGCCTCCACGTTGGCGATCATCCGGCGCAGCACCTTCAGCGCGGCGACGTACTCGTCGTCGGTGATGCCGTCGTGGATCCGGGCCCGGATGCCGGTCACCAGCTCCTTGATCCGGGCCTTGGCGGCGCGGCCCTCGTCGGTGAGGCGCAGTCGCCCCTCGGCGTCGAGGGCCAGCCAGCCCCGGTGGAGGAGGTGGTCCACGGCGCGGGAGGCGTCGTGCGGGGTGTCCGCGACGTCGGCCAGTCCGGCGACGATGACGTCCCGGGTGACGTCGTCGCCGGCGTCGACCCGGTTGAGCGTCCACCACTGGGGCTGGGTGACGTCCACACGGGCCATGGCGTCACGGATGTGGGTGATGACCGCCTTGTGGGCGACGCCGCTCCAGTAGCCGATGGGCTGCGAGGCGAGGTCCTCGTCGGTGGCGGCGGGGTTGGCGGGGGCGGGAGAGGTCGTTGTCGTCGTCATGGGGAGGACGCTAGAACCTCAACCGCTCTTGAGGTCAACCTCCGTCAGCCGTTGGGTACCAGCATGAAGGCACGAACCGGAGTCGCCTTGTCGGCGGGGCAGTTGAAGCTGCACGTCGTGCCGACGATGGTTCCGTCGTCGTTGATCGCCTGGGCGTTGCTGAGCAGCACGTCGGCGGGCAGGTTCGTCACCCGGTGGTTCAGATCGACCATCTTGTCGCCGTTCCACAGGAACGCCCGGGCCGGTGTCGCGGACGTCTGCCCGGAGAGGCCGACCACCTGGCCGCCGTCGTTGATCCCGTAGGCGTAGCTGCTGTTGTCCTTGCCGCCGAGCGCCCCGAGGTCCCGCATCACGCCTTGCTCCCACAGGAAGGCGTGCGTACGGAGGCCGGCGGTCTGGGAGTTGCCGACGATCTGACCGGCGTTGTTGATGTCCCGGGCCTCGGTGGCCTCGCCGTTGCCGCCCAGCGTCCCGAGGTCGCGCATGACGCCGTCCTGCCACACGAACCCGTGCAGCGGGTGCCCGGACGCCGGCAGCGCGGCGCCGACGACCTGGCCGCCGTCGTTGATCGCGTAGGCGATGCTCTCCGTGTCGTAGTCGGCATCGGTCCGGCCGCCGAGCGTGCCCAGGTCCCGGATGGTTCCGTTCTCCCAGAGGGCCGCCCGGTCGGGTGCCTGCGCGGTCACCGACCGGACGCCGACGACCTGGCCGGCCGCGTTGATGTCCTCCGCGCTGCTCATGCTGCCCGGCCCGTACCCGGTACCCAGGTCCACCATGACGCCGTCGCGGTGGAGGAACGCGTGGGACGGGTCGGTGGAGGTGACGTTCGTGTGCCCGACGACGTCCCCGGCGTCGTTGAGGCCGTTCGCGGAACTGCCCGCGTACGGGCTGTCCAGGAGCGGGACCAGGTCGGTCATGGCCCCGTCCTTCCACGTGAACCCGTGGCGGGACGGCCCCGTGGTGGTGGAGTGGCCGACGGCCTGTCGCGCGTTGTTGACGTCCGCGCCGGCGCTGCCGCTGACGCCGTACCTGTTGGTGCCGAGCACCCCGAGGTCGACGTACGTGTAGGTCGGCACGCCCGTGCCCGTCGGCTGTGCCGCCTGGGCGGCGGGGGCCGTGGCGAGCGCCGCCGAAGTGAGCGTGAGCAGGGTGAGGAAGTGGGATCTCCATCGCATGCGACCAACCTTTTGACAACTGACGCCCCGGCGGAAGGAGTTGGACCATTACGAGACTCTTACCGCCGTGTCCGTCCACGGTCGGACACCGGGTTACCTCCTGGGGCCCATGTGGTTCAGCTCGTGGAGGGACGCCAGGGCGGGACCCCCTGCCTAGCCTCGTCCGCATGAACCGCATTCCTCGCGGCGCCGCCGCCGCGTTACTCGGCCTGTCCCTCGCCCTGCTCGGCACCGGCGTCGCCCATGCGGCACCCGGCACGGCCCCGGCACCGGCGGCCGACAGCGCCCGCGTACGCCTCCAACTTCCGGCACCCACCGGCGCGTTCGCCGTCGGGCGTGACACCCTGCACCTGGTCGACAAGAGCCGTCCCGACCCCTGGGTCCAGGAGGCGGGGGCGCGGGAGCTGATGGTGTCGATGTACTACCCCGCCCGGCCCGGTGGCGGCCGCACAGCGCCCTACATGACCAAGGGCGAGGCCCAAGCCTTCATCGACGACCGGGAGCTGACCGGGGCGGTGTCCGCCGCGACGCTCAGCGGCACCCGCACCAACGCCCGCCCCGGCGCGGCGCCCGTACGCGGGAAGTACCCGCTCGTGGTCCTCTCGCCCGGCTTCACCGTCAACCGCTCCACCCTGACCCTGCTCGCCGAGGAGCTGGCCAGCCGGGGGTACGTCGTCGCCACCGTCGACCACGCCTACGAGTCGGTCGGTACGGCCTTCCCGGGCGGCCGGCTCCTGACGTGCGTCGCCTGCGAGAAGACCGGACCGGGCAGGTACGGCGAGGTGCCCAAGGGCCGGGCGCGGGACGTGTCCTTCCTGCTCGACCGGCTCCTCGCCGACCGGAATCCCGCCTGGCGGCACGCCCGCATGATCGACCGCACCAGCATCGGCATGGCCGGGCACTCCGTCGGTGGCGCCTCCGCCATGTCCACCATGGTCCGCGACCAGCGGGTGCTCGCCGGGGCCAACATGGACGGGTCGTTCATGGAACCCGTGCCCGCCGAGGGCCTGGGCGGCCGCCCCTTCATGATGCTGGGCACCGGCGACGACGACGGCTCCTGGGTACGGGACTGGCCCCTGCTCGACGGCTGGAAGCGCTGGATCAACGTCACCGGCTCGGGCCACTTCACCTTCACCGACACCCCGGTCCTCGCGGACCAACTGGGCCTCCTGCCGCCGGACGAGCCCCTTTCGGGCAAACGGTCACAGGAGATCACCCGGGCGTACATGACGGCCTTCTTCGACCTGCACCTGAAGGGCGTGGACCGCGGACTGCTGGACGGTCCGTCCGCCGACCATCCCGAGGTGGTGTTCCACAAGGCGGGCTGACCGGCCGGACTGACAAATGTCATGCGTTCCCATGACACCAATCCGCCTCTGGGCTGAGGCACTTGACGTGCCGGGGCCATGAGGATGGTCGACGGCGCACACACCGGTGCGCCGTCGACCGTGCAGGAAGGCCCATGGACCCCACCACTCGCCGTGCACCCTCCCCGCTCCGCCACACCCGCCGCCGCGCCGCGCTCGTGTCGAGCGCCGCCCTGCTCGCCCTGGCCGCCGGTACGCTTCCGGCCCACGCCGCGCCCACGGCCACCACGGCCACCACGGCCGTCACGGCCGTCACCGCGTCCAGCCCGGACCACGGCCAGCGTCTCGACCGCAAGGCTCTGCGGGCCTCGCTCGAAGCGATCCACCAGGCCGGCATGTACGGCACGTTCTCCGCCGTACGGGACGGCTCGTCGACGTGGCGGGGCGCCGCCGGGACCGCCGACCTCGCCACCCAGCGCCCGGTACGCGCCCACTACGAGCACCGGGTCGGCTCCATCACCAAGACCTTCACCGCCGTCGCGATCCTCCAACAGGTGGCCAAGGGCCGCATCGACCTCGACGCGCCCATCGCCCGCTACCTGCCCGAGCTGATACCCGACGAGCGCGGACAGGCCATCACGGTCCGCATGCTCCTCAACCACACCAGTGGCCTCGGCGATCACATACTGGGCGCGTTCCCCGGCCTCCTTGAGGACCCGGGCAAGGCCCTCGACGCCCGCCAGTTCCACCGCTTCGACCCCGAGGAGCTGGTACGCCTCGGACTCGCCGCCCCGTCACCGGCACCACGCGGCACGCACGCGTACTCCAACACCAACTACGTGATCGCCGGGCTGCTGCTGCGCAAGGTCACGGGCCAGGAGCCCGCGCGGTACATCACCCACAACGTCATCCGCAAGGCCGGGCTGCGCCACACCTACTTCCCGCGCACCCCGTTCCTGACCGGCCCGCACGCCAAGATGTACGAGTCGTGGCTCGGCCTGATCGAGCCCGCCCGCGACTACAGCGTCTACGACATGTCCTGGTGCGGCCCGGCCGGGTCGCTGGTGTCGACCATGGACGACCTCAACTCCTTCTACCGCCAGCTCCTCGGCGGCAAGCTCCTCGGCCCCGCCGAACTGGCCGCCATGAAGACCACGGTGCCCGCGCACGAGCCGCCGCCCGGCGGTGAGGTGACGTTCCGCTACGGGCTCGGCCTCTACACGCTGAAGATGCCCGACGGCCGCTGGTACTGGGGCCACGACGGCGGCGTCTTCGGTGCCGGTACCTGGGCGCTGTCCACCGAGGACGGCCGCCGGCAGGCCGCGCTCGGCTGGAACCTCATGAAGTACCAGCGCCTCGACGACCAGGGACAGGTGAAGCCCCACCCCATCGACGCGGCGATGCTGCGGTACATGACCGTCGCCCTCGGCGGCACCCCGGCCGATGCCGGGGCCACGACCCCGGCACCCCTCGCCGCGACGGCAGCCGACGGCCTGCGGCGCTGACACCTCCGCGTGGGACCTCCGGACCCACCGTGAAGTCGAAGGTTCAACTAGTTTCCGGACAGGGACGGTCAAGTGCCCTGCTGGTGACGGCTTTTACACTTCGCGGAGCTAAATTGATCTTGCGTAGTCACGCCACCCTCCACAGCCGGAATCGTCCGCCTACGAAAGGCACCGCATGCGCAAGCTCAAGCGTTCCGCCTCCACCGCCGTCGTCGTCGCCGCGCTCGCCGGCACGGCCGCCCTCGCGACCGCCACCCCGGCCTCCGCCGCCGACTACCGGTGCACCACCAGCACCAAGTCCGTGGACGACGCGTCGTACGACGGTCCCTGGGCGGACAACTGGGACTTCAAGGTCAGCCTGTGCGCCAAGCGCTCCGGCTCGACCGTCTACACGTACGCGAAGATCAGTTGGGACGGCCCGGCGTACGGCCAGGTCGACGACAGCACGATATTCGACGGCGCCTACTTCAAGCTCCAGGTCAAGAAGTCGCAGTCCGGCACCGACCCGGTGAAGAAGTCCGCCAACTACTGGGGCATCGAGTCGCGCCTGGAGAACAGCGACTCCAACGCCAACTACAACAACTCGTACACCACGCCCGTCCTCAGCTACAACATCGGCTCCGCCCGTGGCCTGGCCGACGGTGAGCTGTTCCTGGACTGGAACAACGACGGCAAGGGCTTCGGGAAGCACCTGTTCAGCGCCTCCCCGACGGTCTGATCCCATGCGCCGAAAGGGCCCGCCACCTCGGGGGAGGATGGCGGGCCCTTCCAATGGACCGGGTGACCGTCAGATCAGGTGCTGCATCGTGGACCAGCCGTGGCCGATGGTGCGGCCGGCGTCGACGCTGTTGCTGTTGCTGGTGTAGAGGACCAGGTCGCCGCTGTCGCGGTTGGTGGCGACGACGTCGGCACGGCCGTCGTTGTCCAGGTCGGACAGGGTGAGCTGGCTCATCAGGTGGAAGCTGGTGCCGATCTGGATGGCGCCGTTCAGGCTGCTGCCGGTGCTGGTGTAGAGGTTGAGGATGCCGTTGTCCTCGCGGTTGGCGACGACGTCCGCCTTGCCGTCGCCGTTGAAGTCACCGACGGCCAGGTTGGTCATGGCGCCCCAGCCCGAGCCGATCTGCTTGGTGAAGGCGACGCCGGTGCCGGTGCCGGTGTAGAGGTTGAGGGTGGCGTCGGCCTTGTTGACGGTGACGATGTCGGCCTTGCCGTCACCGGTGAAGTCACCGGCGGCCATCTGCTCGACGCCGGTCCAGCCGTGACCGATCTCGGTGGGCGAGTTGAAGCCGCCCGTGCCACGGCCGGTGTAGAGGAAGAGGTCGCCGGTGGAGCCGTTGGTGGCGACGATGTCGCCGTTGCCGTCACCGTTGAAGTCGGCCGCCGCGACCTTGTCCATGGCGCCCCAGCCGGGGCCGACGACGCTGCTCGCGAGAGAGCCCGAGCCGTTGTTGCGGTAGAGGTTGAGCTGGCCGGAGCCGTCCACGCCCAGCAGGTCGTCGATGTTGTCACCGGTGAAGTCGTGCGTGCGCTTCTTCACTTCCTCCACCGGGTACGGCTCGGCGTCGTCGGCACCCAGGCCGGCGCGCGGGCCGCAGGTCGGCCAGGCGTTCTCACCCTGCCTGGCGAGAACCTTCTCGGCGATGAGGATCTGCTCCTGCTTCGTCGCCTGGTGGGCGTAGGTGGCGTAGACCTGGCCGCCGAAGCCCTTCCAGGTGTCGTACGAGAACTGGAGCCCGCCGTAGAAGCCGTTCCCGGTGTTGATGGACCAGTTTCCGCCCGACTCGCATTCGGCGACCTTGTCCCAGGTGGCTACGGAGGCCGCTTCGGCGGTGGTGGCCGTGGCGGCGACGGCGGCGAGCGGGGCGGCGACGGTGACGGCGAGGACGGTGGCGATGTGGCGGAGGCGCGACTGAGCGGACACGGGTGATCAACCTCTGAGTGGGTGAGGGAAGCGGGGAAGTGAAGGGGAGGGGAGGCGGGGCCCGGCCGGTGGGCGGCGGGGCCCCGGGCGCTGCGCTGCGGCGCGGGGGCGGTCGACCGTCAGATCAGGTCGCGGACGCTGCCCCAGCCGTGGCCGATGGTGCGGCCGGCGTCGACGCTGTTGCTGTTGCTGGTGTAGAGGACCAGGTCGCCGCTGTCGCGGTTGGTGGCGACGACGTCGGCACGGCCGTCGGTGTCGAGGTCGGCGAGCGTCAGCTTGTCCATCAGGTGGAAGCTGGTGCCGATCTGGATGGCGCCGTTCAGGCTGCTGCCGGTGCTGGTGTAGAGGTTGAGGATGCCGTTGTCCTCGCGGTTGGCGACGACGTCCGCCTTGTCGTCCCCGTTGAAGTCGCCCACGGCCAGGTTGGTCATGGCGCCCCAGCCCGAGCCGATCTGCTTGGTGAAGGCGACGCCGGTGCCGGTGCCGGTGTAGAGGTTGAGGGTGGCGTCGGCCTTGTTGACGGTGACGATGTCGGCCTTGCCGTCGCCGGTGAAGTCGCCGGCGGCCATCTGCTCGACGCCGGTCCAGCCGTGACCGATCTCGGTGGGCGAGTTGAAGCCGCCCGTGCCACGGCCGGTGTAGAGGAAGAGGTCGCCGGTGGAGCCGTTGGTGGCGACGATGTCGCCGTTGCCGTCACCGTTGAAGTCGGCGGAGGCGACCTTGTCCATGGCGGCCCAGCCGGGGCCGACGACGCTGCTCGCGAGTGAGCCGGAGCCGTTGTTGCGGTAGAGGTGGAGCTGGCCGGCGGTGTCGATGCCCAGCAGGTCGTCGATGTTGTCACCCGTGTAGTCGTGGGTGGCCTTCATGGTGGAGTCGACGATGTTCTTGTAGCGCAGCGCGAAGTAACCGGACGCGGCGTGACCGGAGATGGCGCCGTCGCTGCCGCCGTCGAGCCAGTCGTAGCCGCGTGCCATGTCGTTGGTGGGGTTGGACTGGTGGATGTACTGGAACTTGCCGCTCGCCTTGTCGAGCCACTTCTCGAAGAGGATGACGTGGCCGGAGTGGGTGTCGAGGGCGTCACCCGGCTTGAGGTCGCTCTTGGCGATCACGGCCGTGACGTCGCGGTCGTCCAGGGAGTACGTCGTCAGGCTGGAACCCAGGTGCCAGGCCATCGATATGAAGCCCGAGCAGTCCGGCCGGTACTTCACGTCGTTGGTCGGGCCGTAGACCCAGTTCGCCATGTCCGTGCTCTGGCTGTACTGGACGTTCCGGTCCAGCCAGTTCTGGGCACGCTGGAGCACCTCGGAGCGGGAGATTTCGCCGTTGACGGAAGAGGCGGCGTGGCTGGTACCGGTGCCGATGATGCCGAGGCCGAGCACGGAGGCGGCGACCAGCGTGGCGGAGGCGAGCTTGCGGGCGGTGACGGTGCGGCGAGCGGACATGGTGGATCTCCTCAGGGTGCGTGAAGGCGTGGGTGAGTGATCGGGCTCTCGGGCCCGGAAGTCGGTTGGGGTGCACCGGGCGGACGGGGCGGGCGGCGGCTGCTGGTGGCGTGGCCGGGCATGCCGGGGCTCGGTGCGGTGAGGCGCGGTGATGTGCGCGGTGCGGTGCGGCCGGGCGCATGGTGAGGCGCGGTGCGGCGGGGCGCGGTGACGTGCGTGGTGAGGCGCGGTGAGAGGTGTTACGTCCGCGGGGATGGGCGCGGTCGCGTGCGTGGTGACGTGTGCCGGGCGGTGGGGCCGTGGTCGGCCGCGCTGAGGGCCCGGGCGACCGACCCCCGTGTCACCGGCCGAGTCGGCGGAGCCGGCCGGTCAGGCTGGGGTCGGTCGGGGCGTCAGCCCCAGATGAGGTCGCCCTGCATGACCGCACCCGACGGGGCGGCGGTGACCGAGGTGGTGGTGGAGTCGGCGGGGGCGGAGAGGGCGGCGGGCACCAGGAGGGCGGTACCGGCGACGAGAGCGGCGACCGCGGCGGCCTGGGAGAAGAGGTTGCGGATCATGGCACTGGCCTTTCGGACGAAGGTGACTGACGTGGTGTGAGACCGGAGCGGTCGGCATCCCGCGGTGATGCCTTCGTGCTCTGCTCTCGTTGCTGCTCGGTTCTGCGTTTCCGCCGGTGTTCCTCGGCGGTGACACCAGATTGCCCCGGTGGCGGGAGGGGTGGAAGAGAGATCAACTGGACCGATCGGGCCACGGACGGTTCGGGCCAGCGGCCGGTCCCGCAAGGCCTGTATCGGCCAGGCCGAACGACGCCTCCAGCAGCGGGGCCTCGGCGCGTACGAGCTGCCAGCCCCGCAGCAGGGGCGAGGTGTGCAGGGCGCGAGCACAGGCGCGTGCGGCGAGTTCCTCAGCCTCCAGGAGGCCGTCGGCCAGGACGAAGACGCCCAGGACCGGATAGGGCCGCGCGTGGGCGTGTAGGGAGACGTGCTCGATGTGCTCGTCGGGGTGCGCGAGGCGGCGGACCAAGTCGCCGGTCTCGGCCGGGAGTTCGGGCGGTACGCCGGGGACGGCGGGCTTGAGGGGGGCGTGAATGAGATACATGCGTCCAGCGTTGCCGGAAGGGGCGTCTGGAGCGCCAGTAAACGGACGGGCCCGTTCCGTCCTTGGCCGTTTCGGGCCCGCCCCCAGCCCGCTCTTCTTGCCGTGCCGCAAATGATCTATTGTGACGCCTGAAGTACGAGGCTGGAACTCACTGGGGGGTGGGACGGCATGCTTTCCATGCTCGGATTGGATTCCACGTCGGAAGCGGTCTATAGGGCCATGCTCGCGTATCCGAAAAGCGGTGTGCGCGCGCTGTCAGAACAACTCGGTATTCCTGAAAGTTCGATTCGAGGGGCGCTCGACACCCTCAGTGAGCTGGCGCTTGTGCGTCCGTCCGTCGAAGTTGCAGGAACCATGCGCGCAGTTTCCCCGGAAGTGGGAATGGAACTGCTGATGGCTCGAAGACAGGCGGAACTGGTTGCCGAACAGCAGCGAATGGAAGAGGCCCGCGCCGCTGCCGTACAACTGATCGCGGAATACGCGGATTTGCGTCCGGCGGCCGACTCCGCCGGGGTGGAACAGCTCATCGGACTCGATCAGATTCGTGACCGGCTCACCCGCCTCGGCCGGGAGCTGACGACTGAGGTCATGACCTTCTCGCCGGGCGGCGGACAGTTGCCCGAGAACATCGAGGCGGCCCGCCCGCTCAACCGCGAGCTGCTGGAGAAGGGCGTCCGGATGCGTACGGTCTACCTCGACAGCGTGCGCAACCACCAGCCGACCGTCGACTACGTCAACTGGCTGGCGGAGCTGGGCGGTGAGGTCCGCACCGCCCCGACGCTGCCCACCCGCCTGATCATCGCGGACCGCCGCCTCGCGGTGATCCCGGTCAGCAGCAACGACACCGCCGGCGGGGCGGTCGTCCTCACCGGGCAGGGCATGCTGACCGCGCTGTGCGCCCTGTTCGAGAGCGTGTGGGAGTCGGCCAGGCCCCTGGGCGCGGCGCCCGTGCGGAGGTCCGGGCACGGGCTGACGGACCAGGAGGAGACCGTCGTACGGTTCCTGGCGCAGGGGCACACCGACGAGGCGATCGCCAAGCGGATCGGGGTGTCCACCCGTACCGCCCGGCGCATCGCCACGGATCTGATGGCCCGGCTGGAGGCCCGCAGCCGCTTCGAGGCGGGCGTGAAGGCCGTCCAGTCCGGCTGGCTGCCGGCGGCCTGAGCCGCTCCGGCCGTCCGTCGCCGCCGGTTGGCCCGCTCCGGCCGGCCGTCCGCCGCCGGTTGGCCCGATCCGCCGGTGGCCCGATGCGTCGGCCCCTTACGCCCGGGGCTTCAGCATCCGGTCCAGGAGGTTCTTCGTCGCCCGCTGGACGCGGGGTTCCGCGTGGGCGGGGTCGCCCAGGGCGAGGCTCCAGTGGAAGGTGCCGGCGACGAAGACGAGGGTGCCGTCGGGGTGTTCGGTCAGGGCCGTGTTCTGGACGCGGCGGCCCCGGCCGCCTCCCTTGCCCCAGGTGTCGCCGTACGGGGACTCCGACAGGAGGGTGCGGGTGGCGCCTTCGGGGCTGGGCATCTTCGGGTCGTGGCCGTCGGCCTCCACGCCCACCAGGCCGGCGATCGCCTCGCCGTCGCGCAGGCCGGTGCCGGCCCAGAACCAGTGGCCCGGTTCGCGGACGACGAGGGGCGCGGGCTCGGCGAGGATGCCGTTGTACTGGACGCCGAGCAGGCCCTGTTCGGCCCCGCCGTGCTTCTCGTCGCGCTCGCCGCGAAGGTCGCGCCAGCGCTTGGTGGGGCCGTTCTCGTCGGGTTCCGGGTCGTGGTCCTGCTTGTAGCAGACGACCGCGCGGCAGGGGATGCCGTGGGCGTCCTCGGCGAGGCGGACGTGGAAGTAGATGTTGTTGGCGGCGAGGAAGGCGACGTGGGTGCCCACGGCGACGGCACGCTCCACGACGTCCCGCATGGGCTTCGACCAGTACTCGTCGTGGCCGGGGAAGACCATGGCCGTGTACTGGGCCGGGTCGACGCGGCCCTCGTGCAGGTCGGTGCTGGTGGCGTAGGTGGCGTCGTACCCGTGCCGCTCGATCCACCGGGTGAAGGCGAGGTCCAGTTCCGCCCAGCGGGGCAGGCCGTGGTCGGAGTAGGGCCGGTCGAAGGAGACGCGGAAGGCGCGGTGCTTGTTGTCGCCGACGACGCCGGGGCGGGCGTACCCCTTGTAGAGGTTCTTGCCGGTGCGGCCGTCCAGCGGCCACTGGTTGTACGCCTGGTACGTGGCGAACGGCAGGACGACCAGCACGTCCGAGGCGCGCGCGGGCTCGCGCACCACGAACGGGGTGCAGCTTCGGTGGCCGTCCTCGGCGGTGAACACGGCGACGTAGGCGCCGGAGGTCCAGTCGTCCGGCACGGTCAGGGTCCAGGAGGCGGGCCAGTCGCAGACGATGGCGCCGGTCGTGGGGTCGGGCTTCGGGGTGGGGCGCGGGGCGCCGGGGAGCTCGGGGCTGGTGACCATGGAGCGGCCGCCGGTGCCGCCGTAGTGGCCGATCCGGTGGACGGTGACGGTGAAGGGCTGGGCCTCGCGGAGGGAGACGTGGAAGGCGATCCGCTCGCCCCGGCCGACGGAGGTGGCGGAGGCGTACCCCTGGATCTGGCCGAGCCGGTCCTTGTTGGTGTGCTTGCCGTCCGTGGGGATGTGCCAGCCCTTGGAGCCGGGGAGGGAGTTCTCGGCGGTGACGGGGTTGTGGCCGCTGGCGGCCTTCTTGCGCACGGGAGGGGTGGTGTCCGCACACCCGGTGAGGCCGGCGACGCCTGCTGCTCCGAGGCCGAGCACCCCGAGGGCGGTACGACGGGATATGGGGGATATCGGCGACATCGGGGGCAGGACCTCCGGGGGCGGGGCGGCGCTTGCTTACGCCGCTCGCTCGGAGATGGGGGGCTGCCTGAGACGTCGAAGCCGTGCGTACGCACATTCGTGTGGGGGAAGGACGAATGAACGTTAAATGTGTGTTTTCTGTGAATCAAGCGGGTGTGGTGAAGATCATGAGGCAGGCGTGTAGGGCCCGCCCAGGCCCCACGCCTGGTGCATCGCGGTCGCGAAGGCGGCGGCGAGCTTGTGCTCGCCCGACGGACCGGGGTGGGTGCCGTCGTAGGTGTCGGTGTGGATGTCGTACGCCTCCGGCGGCGACGCCAGGAGGAGCGGCGAGCCCGGCTCGTCGAGGTCGGCGACGGTCTTGGCGAGCAGCTCGTTGAAGCGGGCGCACTCGGCGGCGAACGGAGGCTCGTCCTCGGCGCGCACGTTGGGGATCACCGGCAGGACGACCGCCCGTACGCGGGGGTTGGCGGCGCGGGCCGCGCCGATGAAGGCGCGTACGTTCTCGGAGGTCTGGGCGCTGTTGGTGTAGAAGCCCAGGTCTATCAGCCCCAGGGCGACCAGCAGCACGTCCGCCTCCGCCGCCGCGACCGCCTCGCCGATCAGCGGTGCCATGTGCAGCCAGCCCTCTCCCCAGCCGGACAGGTGCCTGCGGGCGGCGGCGGGGAAGGCCGGGTCGGCGTAGGCGTGCGAGACGGCGGCGTCGGCGGTCGCCTCGTACAGCTCGGTGCGCGGGCCGACGATCGCGTAGGGACCGTCGAAGGTCGCGTCGAGGTGCTGCCACATGCGGTAGCGCCAGGTGTAGTCGCCGGCGCGTCCGATGGTTTGGCTGTCGCCGACGAACATGAAACGCATGGGGGTCATCATCGCCGACCCCGTCCCGTAAGTGCGATGTGACCATGGACACTGGGATCATGCGTTCGTTGCGTACGACCCTGGTGGCGGCCCTCGCCGTGGTGCTGGCGGCCGCCGGCCCGGCCGTGGCGGAGGGTGAGGACGGTGGGTTCACCATCAAGGACCCCCGGATCACCGAGTCCAGCGGCCTGGCCGCCAGCCGCGCGCACCCGGGCGTCCACTGGACGCACAACGATCAGGACGGGCCACGGGTGTTCGCCGTGGACGGGCGGACCGGCGAGACCGTCGCCACGATCACCCTCCGGGGCGTCGGCACGCCCCGCGACATGGAGGCGATCTCCGTCGGGGCGGACGGCGCGGTGTACGTCGGCGACATCGGGGACAACCTCGACGGCTCCTGGGACCACGTCTGGATCTACCGCTTCCCGGAGCCGGAGCAGTTGCGCGACCAGACCATCGACGCCACCCAGTACACGGTGCGGTACGCCGACGGGGCCCGCAACGCCGAGGCGTTGATGGTGCACCCGAAGACGGGGCGGGTCTACATCGCGTCGAAGAACGAGGACGGGGGCGGCCTGTACGAAGGCCCGGCCAGGCTGAGCGCCGACGGTCCGAACGTCTTCCGGCGGATCGGCGAGGTGCCGTGGGTCACCGACGGGGCCTTCTCACCGGACGGGAAGGAACTGGTGCTGCGCGGCTACTTCAGCGCGCGGGCGTACGCGTGGAAGGACGGCCGGCCCGGCGCGGAGAAGCGGCTGAGCGCGCCGTTCCAGCGGCAGTCGGAGTCGGTGACGTACACGGTGGACGGCTCGGCGCTGCTGTTCGGGTCGGAGGGCGCGAAGAGCACGGTGGTGCGCGTGCCGGTGGAGAAGGAGGACGGGGAACCGCCGACCGCGCCTTCGCCCACCGGCGGTTCGCCCACCGGCGGTTCGCCCGGGACGGGCGCGGGTACGGGCGACGGCGGCGACGGGAACGCCACGCTCGGCGCCCTGGTCCTGGCGGGTGTCGCCGCCGTCGTACTGGCGTGGCGGCGTCTGTGGCGGCCCAGGGGCTGAGCACGCCGGGGAGGCCGGCGAAGCCGCTCTCACCCGGAGAGGTGCCGTACCACTTCCCGCGTGAACACCTGCGAGGCCGGGGCGACCCACCGCCTGCTGTGCCGGGCCAGCAGGACGGGTACGTCGGCGAAGCCCGGTCCGGGGACCCGTGCCAGCCGGCCCTGGCGCAGGTGCTCCTGAACCGTCGTGAGCGGGAGCAGGGCCAGGCCCAGTCCGGCGGCCACACAGCCACGCGCCGCGTCCACGCTCCCGAACCGGGTCAGCCTCGGCCGGGCCCCGGCCACGGCGAGCAGCCTCCGCTCCAGGGCGTCGCTGTAGCAGCAGCCCTCTTCCAGCAGGAAGAACTCCTCCGCCGCCAGCTCCTCCCAGGAGACGGCACGCGCAGGCGTACGCGCCGCGAGCGGGTGCCCGGGGGCGCAGACGAGGGCGAGCGGTTCGCGGGCGACCGGCTCGGCGGTCACATCGGGGAAGTCGGCGTCCTCCTCCAGCAGCAGGGCCACATCGAGGCGTCCCGACCGCAGACCCTCCACGCACTCCGCCGTGCCCGCGGCGTGGAGCTGGACGTCGATCTCCGGGTGGCGGGCGCGCAAGGCGGCCATGACGCCCGGGAGCCGGGTGGAGCACAGCGACTCGGGGGTGCCCACGACCACCCGCCCCCTCACGGCCCCCTCACCGTCGTCGCCGCCCGCCCGCAGGCGTGCCACGGCGTCCAGGACGTTCTCGGCCTCCACCAGCAGCCGCCGCCCGGAGTCGGTGAGCAGCGCGCCGGTGGGGAGCCGGTCGAAGAGCCGGGTGTCGAGCTCCCGTTCCAGGGTGCGGATGTGCACGGTGACCGTGGATTGCGCCACGTGCAGCTCCGCGGCGGCGGCGGTGAAGCTGCCGGTCCGGGCGAGGGTCGTGAAGGTGCGCAGAAGCCGGGTGTCCACGGGTCCAGGCTATGCGATTGGCGCATCGACCCGATGAAAACTGATCGTTGGACGCGATGGGACGGCGCGCGCCAGCATAGGGCCATGACCACCACCGAAGCCCGCACCCCGCTGACCGAGCCCCTCCGTTACTCCGCCTTCACCGACGTCCCGGAGGGCGGGAACCCCGCCGGCGTCGTCCTCGACGCCTCCGGGCTGGACGACGCGGCGATGCTCGCGATCGCCGCCGACCTCGGCTACTCCGAGACCGCGTTCGTGACGCGCGCGGACGAGGCGGCGCGACGGTTCCGGGTCCGCTACTTCAGCCCGCTCGCCGAAGTGGCGTTCTGCGGACACGCCACCATCGCCCTGACCGTCGCGCTCGCCGAGCGGCTGGGCGTCGGCGACATCCTCCTCGACACCCCCGTGGGCGAGATCCCCGTGGCCACCGGTCGCGACGGCTCGGGCGCGGTGGTGGCCACGCTGACCAGCGTCCCCACCCGCAGCCGGCCCGCCACGGGCCCGGAGCTGGACGCGACCCTGCGCTCCCTGGGGTGGTCCGGCGCCGACCTCGACCCCGCCCTGCCCGCGCACGTGGCCTTCGGCGGTAACGACCACCTGGTCCTGGCCGCCGCCTCGCGGGCGCGCCTGGCCGACCTGGACTACGACTTCGACGCCCTGGCCGCGGTGATGCGGGAGCACGGGTGGACGACCGTGAACCTGGTGTGGCGCCAGTCGCCGGAGCGGTTCCACGCCCGTAACCCCTTCCCCGTCGGCGGTGTCGTGGAGGACCCGGCGACGGGAGCGGCGGCCGCGGCGCTCGGCGGCTATCTCCGCACGCTCGGCCTGGTCACCCGGCCCACCACGATCGCGATCCGCCAGGGAGAGGACATGGGCCGACCCAGCGACCTGCTGATCGACGTGTCCCCGGAGGACGACCGCACGCGCGTCACGGGACGGGCCGTACCGATCGTCCAGGGATGAGGCGTCCGCCCGCCCGCGCCCGGCGAACGCCTCACGGCCCCCCGCCGCCGCAGCCTCCGCCCCCACCGCAGGCGGACCCGCCTCCGCCCGCGCCGCCGCAGCCCGCCGGGCCCGCGCAGGAGGTGCCGCCCCAGTCGGCGGTGGTGCCGCACCAGTAGGCGGCTCCGAAGCCCGGCGAGCCGGTGCCGGAGCCGAAGGGGCTCTGCCGGGCGGCCCAGGTCTCGGGGGTGACCAGTGCCGTGAACTCCGGTTCCCGCGTGGCGGCCAGACCGCCCAGGGCCACGGCGCCGACGGTGGTGGCCGCCAGTGTGGTCAGGGTGTCGGGCGAGCGGGACGACGGCGGGCGTTCCCGCTCGGCCCGCAAGGTGTCGAGCTTGCACCGGACCTCGTCCGGCACGCGCGCGTGCACCGGTTTCAGCAGCCACGCCGGTACGGCTCCGATCGCGGACAGCAGCACCCCGGCCCACCAGCGGTGCGGCGAGCCGAGGGCGACCTCGCCCACCGTGAGGGCCAGCGGCAGGACCGCCGTGATCCGCAGCAGGCGCCGGGCGCGGTACTGGCGGCGCAGCAGGGACGGGCTGACCAGGACGGACTCGGTCTTCAGGCGGTCGCCGACCGACTGCACGGCGCGGGTCGAGGCCGCCTGGGCCACCAGCTTCCCGAGGCGCTCGGTGCGGTGGATGCCCGCGGCCTCGATGAGCGCCTTCTCGACGGCGTCCGCCGCACCGGACGCGTCCACGCCGTCGTGGAAGGTGACGGTGCCGTCCTCCGTGACGGACAGCCGGCCCTGCTGCTTCATCCGGTACACCGCGATCGTCACCACGCGCCGTGGCCCGCCCGCCAGGAAGGCCAGCTCGTGAGCGGTCAGGTCCTCGCGGACCTCCACCGCGCGTTTCGTCTCCCGCCGTATCCCCGCCGCCACGAGCAGGCGGTGGGCGAGCGCGGCGGCCACCACCGCCAGTGCCGCGAGATAGAGCACACCAGGCCCCATGGCCGTATCCCCCGTCGTACCCCCGTGGTCCCCGTCGGCTGTGTTGTCCCCGCGGAGGGAGATCGGCAAGCGTGCCCGCCGCACAGGGGAGGAGGCGGGGGTGCGCGGGGCGGTCAGCTCTCCGAGGCGGGTGCTGGGGCGTCGGGGAAGGCCACCAGGCTTTCGAAGCCCGCGAGCAGCGCGCGCAGTCCGAACTCGAAGTGGTCGAAGTCGGCGGAGAAGGCGTCCGGCGACAGCGCGGCCAGCAGGGGGTATTCGCCGGTGCGCATGGCCCGGTCGAGGAAGGGCTCCTGGCGCTTCCAGAACTCCTCGTCGCTGACGCCGGTCTCCTTGGCGGCCTCGACCGTCTCGGCCTCCATGCGGGCGATTCCGGTGACGAAGCTCTGGACGGCGATGATCACCGAGATGGTCTCGGGGTCCGTCAGGCCCATGCTCTTCAGCCCCATCAGGGCGAGTTCGAGTCCGCGCAGGGCGCTGGGGCCGAGGACCGTGCGGGTCTGGTTGACCTTCAGCAGCCAGGGGTGGCGGCGGCAGAGGGCGAGTTCGGCGCGGGCCAGGGCGTCGACGGCGGCGCGCCAGTCGCACGGCTCGGGCGGCTGGGGGTCGAGCATCGCGCCCCGCACCCGGTCGAGCATGAGGTCGAGCAGCTCCGCCTTGCCGGGGACGTACCGGTACAGCGACATCGTGCCGGTGCCCAATTCGGCGGAGAGCCGCCGCATCGAGACCGCGTCCAGCCCTTCGGCGTCGGCGACTTCGACGGCGGCGGTGACGATCCGGTCGAGGGTCAGGCCGCGCCTGGGCCCCCGGGTGGGGGGTTCGCCGGTGCCCCAGAGCAGTTCCAGGCTGCGGTTGAGGTCGCCGCTGCCGCTCGTCGCCGTCGTCCGGCCGGGCGTCCTGTCGCTGGTCATGGCGTCAGCGTAAATCACCGCACCAAAACTGAGTACGGTGTACGCTCGCTTGGGTACGGTGTACTCAGTTTTCGGGTACGTGGTTTCGCGAACGGGAGGGCGCATGGACGACTGGGCGGTACGGGCCGAGGGCCTGGAGAAGAGGTACGGGGACAAACGGGCGCTGGACGGGTTCGACCTCGCGGTGCGCGGCGGCACCGTCCACGGCCTGCTCGGCCCCAACGGGGCGGGCAAGACCACGGCCGTCCGCGTACTGGCCACGCTGCGCCGCTTCGACGGCGGCCGCGCGGAGGTCGCCGGGGTGGACGTGGCGCGCGACCCCCGCCGCGTCCGCGCCCTGATCGGGCTCACCGGCCAGTACGCGGCCGTGGACGAGATCCTGACCGGCCGGCAGAACCTGGAGATGTTCGGCCGGCTGTTCCACCTCGGCGGGCGCCGGGCCCGCTCGCGCGCGGACGAGCTGCTGGAGCGGTTCGGGCTGACCGAGGCCGCCGACAAGGGCGTCGAGGGCTACAGCGGCGGTATGCGGCGCCGCCTGGACCTGGCCGCCTCGATGATCCTCGCGCCCCGCGTGCTGTTCCTGGACGAGCCGACGACCGGGCTCGACCCGCGCGGCCGCGGCGAGGTCTGGGACGCGGTACGGGCGCTGGTCGCGGGCGGCACCACCGTCCTGCTGACCACCCAGTACCTGGAGGAGGCCGACAAGCTGGCCGCGCGCGTCACCGTCATCGACCGGGGCCGCGCCATCGCCGACGACACCCCCGAGGCGCTGAAGAACCGCGTCGGCGGCGACCGCATCGAGGTGGTGGCCGCCGACGCGGCCGACCTGCCGCGCGTGGCCAAGACCGTCGCCCGCGTCTGCCTGGGCGAGCCCCACCTCGACGAGGCCGAACGGCGCGTCCACGCGCCCGTGGCCGACCGGGTCACGGCGCTGACCGAGGTGGCCCGGAACCTCCAGGACGAGGGCGTACCGGTCGAGGACATCGGGCTGCGCAGGCCGAGCCTCGACGACGTGTTCCTGCGCCTGACGGGACAGGGGGTCGCGGCATGAGTGCCACCGTGGAACCGATCGCCGGGCGCGGACGGGCCCATTGGGCCCTCGCCGACTGCTGGAACGTCGTGCGGCGCCACCTGACGCTGTATCAGCGCAAGCCCGTCTACATCGCCTGGCAGCTCGGCTTCCCGATCCTGTCGGTCCTGCTGTACGGGTACGTCTTCGGCGGCGCGATGAAGCCGCCGGGCGGTGGCGGGGCGGCCGACTACCGGGACTTCCTGATGCCCGGCATGTTCGTGATGACGATGGCCTTCGGGTTCATCAACACCGCGACGGCCGTGGTGACCGACGCCAACAAGGGCGTCATCGACCGGTTCCGCTCCATGCCCATGGCGCCCTCCGCCGTGGTCACCGGACGCGGTGTCACCGACGCGATCGTGGCCTGCGCGGAGCTGGCCATCCTGGCGGCGACGGCGTTCGCGATGGGCTGGCGCTCGGACGGCGGGTTCGCCGCGACCGTGGCCGCCTTCGCGCTGCTGCTCCTGCTGCGCTACTGCCTGACGTGGGTGGGCATCTGGCTGGGGCTGCTGGTGCCGAACCCGGAGGCGGCCGGCGGGCTGTTCGCGGTCGCCTTCCCGCTCACCATGATCTCCAGCATCTTCGTGCAGCCCGGGACGATGCCGGGCTGGCTGGGCACGATCGCCGCGTGGAACCCGATCTCCTCCACGGCGGTGGCCACGCGTGAGCTGTTCGGCAATCCCGGCGCGGGCGGCGGGAGCTGGGTCGAGCAGCACGCCGTGGCGATGGCGGTGGTGTGGCCGCTGGTGATCACGGCGGTGTTCCTGCCGCTCGCGGTCCGGCGCTTCCAGCGGCTCTCGAAGTGAGGCGGGGGGTGGGCCCGCGGAGGGGGCGCGGGCCCACCCGGTCACCGGGAAGGGCGTACGACGGGCCCTGCTTCGGGCCCTGGCTCAGGCCTTACTTCGGGCACTCCTTCCAGGCCAGCCGGTAGACCGTCTTGATGTCGCCGTCCGTGGAGTCCATGGCGATGAAGCTGTTGGTCTTCGTCGGGTCCGAGGTGCCCGCGCTGACCCGCAGCTCGGTGTTGATGTTGAAGTTCCGCTTCACCCCGCACGGCGCCCACACGAGCTGACCCCAGTCGGTCTCGTCGGTCGCCTGCCAGTTGTTGTCGTAGGGGCCCTTGTACGGGTGGCTCTTCTGCGCCGTGTCGGGCGAGCCCTGGAAGTAGTACGACGCCTTCTGCACGGCGGTGGCGCCGGGTTCCAGCTTGGCGTACCCCCGGTAGTCGGCGCTGGCGACGGCGTAGGTGAAGCCGCCCGGGACGTGGACGATCAGGTTGAGCTGGCAGTTCTTGCGGAAGTCGGTCGGCTTCGCGCCCACGCCCACCTGGGCGAGGTAGTCGCTGTACGTCACGGTGAAGGCGGTGTTGTCCGGGGCCACGGCGACGGCGGCCGTGCCCTGGGGACAGCCCGATCCGTTGACGGTCGCGATCTCGATCACGATCTTGTCGGGCGGGGCGACGATGCCCGCCGAGGCGGGGCTGGGCGCGAGGACGGTCGACGCCAGGGCCGTCGCGACGGTCGCGCCGGCGAGCAGGGTCCGGGGTCTTCTGGACATGGGGCTCCGATCGGTGGCCGGGTGGAGGTGGGGGGTCCAACCGTGGATGTCGTGCACATGTCAACCACTCCGGGGGTCGTGCTCCCGGAGTGCTTCGGATGGTAGGGACCGGTGGAGGGCGTGGATAGGGCGGTAATCGGCCGCGTGCGGAAGGCATACGGAGGGGCCCCGACCAAGCCAGGTCGGGGCCCCTCACCGCGTACCGCTGCTTACAGCTTCTCGATCACGTAGTCGACGCACGCCGTCAGCGCCTCGACGTCCGCCGGGTCGATCGCCGGGAACATCGCGATCCGGAGCTGGTTGCGGCCCAGCTTGCGGTACGGCTCGGTGTCCACGATGCCGTTGGCGCGCAGCACCTTGGCGACCGCCGCCGCGTCGATCTCGTCCGAGAAGTCGATCGTGCCGATGACCTGCGAGCGCTTCGACGGGTCGGCGACGAACGGCGACGCGTACTTGGACTCCTCCGCCCAGCCGTACAGCGTGCGCGCCGAGGTCGCGGTGCGGCGCACCGACCAGTCCAGACCGCCCTGGCCGTTGATCCACTTGAGCTGCTCGTTGAGCAGGAAGAGGGTCGCGAGGGCCGGGGTGTTGTACGTCTGGTTCTTCAGCGAGTTGTCGATCGCAGTCGGCAGCGAGAAGAACTCGGGCACGTGGCGGCCCGAGGCGTGGACCCGCTGCGCGCGCTCCAGCGCGGCCGGGGAGAACACGCCGATCCACAGGCCGCCGTCGGAGGCGAACGACTTCTGCGGGGCGAAGTAGTAGACGTCCGACTCGGTGATGTCGACCGGCAGGCCGCCCGCGCCGGAGGTCGCGTCCACGAGGACCAGCGCGCCCTCGTCGGCGCCCTGAACGCGCTTGATCGGCGCGGCGACACCGGTGGAGGTCTCGTTGTGCGTGAGCGCGTACACGTCCACGCCCGCCTCGGCGCGCGGCTCGGGGTGCGTGCCCGGGTCGGCGGAGACGACGGTCGGCTCGGCCAGCCACGGGGCGAGCTTGGCGGCCTTGGCGAACTTGGAGGAGAACTCGCCGAAGGACAGGTGCTGCGACTTGTTCTCGATCAGCCCGTGGGTCGCGATGTCCCAGAAGGCGGTGGAGCCGCCGTTGCCGAGGATCACCTCGTATCCCTCGGGGAGGGAGAACAGCTCGCGTACGCCCGCGCGGACCTCGCCGACCAGGTTCTTGACCGGGGCCTGGCGGTGGGACGTACCGAGGAGTGAGGTGCCGGTGGCGGCCAGGGCGTCCAGCGCCTCCGTACGCACCTTGGAGGGGCCCGCGCCGAAACGGCCGTCGGCGGGCTTGATGTCAGCGGGAATCCGGATCTCAGCCACGGTCGGAGCCTAGCCGCTCAAGGACGCGGCCGATGACCGTGTCCGTCCGATGAGACACGAAATGGCAAGTCACCACGCACGCGGGCCCAGTTTGACCGGGAGCTCGAAGAGGTCGTTCTGGGTGACGACCGGCTTGTTGCGCAGCTCCGACGCGGGCACCGCCAGATCGAGCTCCGGGAAGCGCCCGTACAGGGCCGGCAGGGCGACCCCGGCCTCCAGCCGGGACAGCGCGGCGCCCGGGCAGACGTGCGGGCCGTGGCCGAAGGAGATGTGCCGGTTGGGCGAGCGGGTGATGTCGAAGGCGCCGGCGCCCGGGCCGTGCTGCTTCTCGTCGCGGCCGATCGCCCCGTACGACACGATCAGCGCGTCCCCCGCCGGCAGGGTCCGGTCGCCGACCCGGACGTCCTCGGTCGCGAACCGGATCAGGACGTGCGAGGTGGGGGTGGAGTGACGGAGGGTCTCCTCGACCACCGCGTCCCAGCCCGCCTCGCCGGAGCGGACGAGGGCGAGCTGCCCGGGGTGGGCGGAGAGGTTCACCACGGCGTTGACGATCAGCGAGATGGTCGTCTCGTGGCCCGCCGCCACCATGAGCTGGAGGGTGGAGACGATCTCCTCGTCCGTCAGGTGGTCGCCGTCCTCCGAGGCGGCGATCAGCGCGCTCGTCAGGTCGTCGCCGGGCTCCGCCCGCCGCGCGGACACCACCTTCGCCATCATCCCGGCCAGCTCGCCGAGGGTCGCCACGACCTCCTCGGGCGGCGTCTGGGTGGAGAAGAACCTGTCGAACAGCACCTTCAGGCGCGGGTGGTCCGCCGGGTCGATGCCCATCAGGTCGCTGATCACGTACATGGGGAGCGGGTAGGCGAAGGCGGCCTTGAGGTCCACGGTCTCGTCCGGGCCGTGCGCGGCGAGGCCCTCCAGCAGGCCGTCGGTCAGCTCGGTGATCCGCGCCCGCATCCGCTCCACCCGGCGCGGGGTGAGCGCCTGGGCGACCAGCGCCCGCAGCCGGCGGTGGTCCTCACCGTCCACGGTCAGCATGGACCGGCCGGGGTTGGCCAGGCCGATCAGCGGCCAGTCCGGCGGTATCTCGCCGCGCCGCCAGGCGCCCCACACGTCGATGTCCTTCACCAGCCGCTTGTCGGTGAGCAGCTCGCGCGCCTCCGCGTGGTGCGTGACCGCCCACACCGGCACCCCGCCCGGCAGGACGACCCGGGCCAGCGGCCCGGCCGCGCGCAGTGCCGCGCTCTCGCCGTCGAGGTCGGTGACGAACGGGTCGAGGTGGATCGGCTCTGTGGTCACGGGGTGCCTCCCAGGGCGGGGGTCGGGGTGAACGTCACGGGCAGGTCGGTCAGGCCGCGCAGCCACGGCGACGGGCGCCGGGTGAGGGAGCCGGCCGGGACGGCCAGGTCCAGGTCGGGCAGCCGGTCCAGCAGCACCTCGATCCCGGTGCGGGCGATGACCTCGGCGATCTCCTGGGCGGGGAACGGGCAGCGGTGCTCGCCGTGGCCGAAGGAGAAGTGGGCGCTGTTGCCGCCGGTGAGGGCCGCGTTGTCGATGTGGACCTGCGGGTCGGCGTTGGCGGCGGCCAGGCCCAGCAGCAGCAGGTCGCCGGCCTTGATGTGCCGCCCGCCCAGGTGCGTGTCGCGCGAGGCCCACCGGCCGGCCACGTTCTGGGTCGGGGTGTCGGCCCACAGCACCTCGTTCATCGCCTCGGCGACGGAGTGGCGGCCGCCGGACAGGGACGCGGCGAACCGGTCGTCGGTCAGCATCAGGCGCAGCGAGTTGCCGATCCAGTCGGCCGTCGGCTGGTGCCCGGCCGCCATCATCACCATCAGGTCCTGGGCGATCTCCTCGACGGTGAACCCGGCCGGGTCGGCCAGCATGCGCGAGGCCACGTCGTCGCCCGGCTCGGCCCGCTTGGCGGCGAGCAGGCCGGACACCGCCCCGGCCAGGTGCTGCTGGCCCGCCAGGGCCCGCTCCCGGCCGTCGATCATGTCGTTGAGCGCGGTGACCAGCCCGGGGCCCTGCTCGTCGGGCACGCCGTAGATCTTCACCAGCACGCGGACCGGCAGCAGCATGGCGTACTGGGCGACCAGCTCCGCCTCGCCCGCGCCGCAGAACGCGTCGATGAGCCCGTCCGCGTACCCCTCGGCGTACCGGCGCAGGGTGAAGGGGTCGACGGACTCCAGCGCGTCGCCGATCATCGCGGCGCGCTCGCGGTGCCGCTCGCCGACCGTGTAGAGGATGGACGGCTGCTTGCGGCCGATCATGGGCAGGAGCGGCCAGTCGCCGGGGATGCGGTCCCACTGGTTCCACAGCTCCGAGTCACGGCTGAAGAGCACCGGGTCGCTGGTGACCTGGTGCAGTTCCCGGTAGTCGAGCACCAGCCAGGCCGGGACTTCCCCGTCGAGCACGACCGGGGCGACGGCTCCGTGCTCGCGCCTCATCTCCCGGTACAGCTCGGCGGGTTCGGCCTGGAACCGGGGCCCGGACAGGGGCACGGGGGCGGTCATGTTCTGGTCTCCCGTTGGGCGTGCATGCGTTGGAGGTGGGTGACGAGGGTGATCAGCACGTACTTGCTGGACGAGCGGTCGCGGGCGTCGCACTCCACCAGCGGTACGTCGTCGGCCAGGTCGAGCGCCTCGCGGATCTCCCGCTCGGTGTGGGCCGGGCCGCCGAAGTCGTTGCAGGCGACGATGAACGGCATGCCGTGGTGCTCCAGGCGGTCGATCGCGTACCAGGAGTCGGCGAGGCGGCGGGTGTCGACGAGGACGACCGCGCCGAGGGTGCCGGAGAAGAGGCGGTCCCACAGGAACCAGAAGCGTTCCTGGCCCGGGGCGCCGAAGAGGTACAGGACGTTGTGCGCGTCGAGTGTGATGCGGCCGAAGTCGAAGGCGACGGTGGTGGACGTCTTGGTGTGGACCTGGGCGACGTCGTCGACGGCCTCGCCCGCGCTGGTCATCGTCTCCTCGGTGTTGAGGGGACGGATCTCGCTGACGGAGCGCACGAGGGTGGTCTTGCCGACACCGAAACCGCCGACGATCACGATCTTGAGACCGTTGTCGGCGGTGCTGGTGAGCGGTGTCCGTTCAGAGGTTGCGGAGTCCAACGAGCACCTGCTCCAGGATGTCGGGGTCGGGAAGGCGGTACGTGGAGCCCTGGCCGGCCGTGCGGGGGTGGCGGGCGCTGATCCGGCCCGTGCCGAGCAGGTCGGTCAGCAGGATGCGCACGATGCCGATGGGCAGGGCCAGTTCGGCCGCCACCTCGACGACGGCCGTGGGGCGCCGGCACGTCCGCAGGATCGCGGCGTGCTCGGACTGCATGCCGGGCACCGGCTCCGACTCCGCCACCACGAGGGTGACGAGGTCGAACGGGGCGTCCGGCGCGGACCGGGTACGGCCACCGGTGATGGTGTACAGCCGGTCCGGGGACTCGTCCCGGTGGCTGCCGGGGCTCACGGTGTGCGGGGCTCGGCGTGCAGGTGCTCGCCGAGCTGCTCGACGAGCTCGCTCATGTTGTGCCCGACGAGGCCGACGTCGGAGTCCTCGGCGGCGACCACCGCGAGGTGGGCGCCCTGCCCGGCCTCGACGATCAGCAGGATGCCGCCGTAGAACTCCGCCATCGCGGACCGTACGCCGCCGGTCCCGTCGCCGAACTCGACGGACGCGCCGTGCGACAGGCTCTGGATGCCCGCCGCTATGGCGGCCAGTTGGTCGGCCTGGTCGACGGAGAGCTCCGGCGTACGGCACAGCTTGAGGCCGTCCCGGGACAGCACGAGCGCGTGGCGTGCGCCGGGCGTGCGCCGGAGCAGGCTCTCCAGGAGCCAGGTGAGCTTGTCGTCGGTGGTGGTGCCGGTGCCGGTGGTCATCGGGGGGTGCCTTCCGTGGTGGTGCGTACCGCTTGGCGGAAGCTGCTGAATCGGGCCGCCGACCGGGTCCGGGAGGCGGTGTCGGAGCTTTCGGCGGGGGTGGTGGGAGTGCCTTCGGGGTGGGCGGCCGCGAGGGTCTGGCCCCGGCGGCGCTTGGGGAGCCGGGTGGGGGCGGGGTCCCCGGCGCTGGTGAACGGCGAGGCGGGACGCTCCCGGTGGCGGTCCTGGTGGCGCTCCTGGTGGCGCTCCTGGGTGGTGCGGGGTGCGGGTGCGGGTGGAGCCTCGGGGAGCGGGCGGACCTCGGCGCGCGGGCGGGTGATCAGCTCGTGCGGGATCATCATCAGCGCGCCGGTGCCGCCCCGGGCCGAGGGGCGGAACGACACGGTCAGCCCGTGCTTGCGGGCCAGGCGGCCGACGACGGCGAGGCCGAGGCGGGTGCCGGACAGGCCGGTCAGGTCGGTGCCCTCGGCGGTGACGGCCCGCTCGGCGCGGCGCAGTTGGACGTCGCTCATGACCAGGCCGCTGTCCTCCACGGTGACGACGAGCCCGGCCGGGACCTCCTCGACGTACACGTGGACCTCGGCGGTGGGCGGCGAGAAGTTCGCGGCGTTGTCGAGGAGTTCGGCGAGCGCGTGCATGACGCCTTCGGCGGCGTGGCCGGCGATCGCGGCGTCGCTGGTGGTGTGGAGCCGTACGCGCTGGTAGCCGCCGATGCGGCTCATCGCGCCGCGCAGGATGGACTCCATCACGATCGGCTTCGCCCAGCGGCGGCCGGAGCGGGCGCCGGTGAGGACGGCGATGGAGTCGGCGAGGCGGCCGGCCTGGGCGGTGCGGTGGTCGAGGTGGAGGAGGTCGGTGAGGACGTCCTCGTCGGTGTGCCGGTGCTCCATCTCGCGGAGGTCGGCGAGCATGCTGGTGGCCAGGGCCTGCATGCGCCCGGCGGCGTTGGCGCAGGCGGCCACGGCGGCGGCGCGGCCGGTCTCGCTGCGGGCGGCTTCGGCGCGGGCACGTTCCGCTTCGGCACGGGCCTGGGTGACCGCGCGTTCCGCTTCGGCGCGGGCCTGGGTGACCGCGCGTTCCGCTTCGGCACGGGCCTCGGCGGCGGCGCGTTCCGCTTCCGTTCTGGCGCCGGCCGTGCGGCGGGCCGTGCCGAGGGCGTACGCGGCGGTGGTGATCGCGGCGGTCAGCAGCACGGCGGCCGTGGCCGAGCCCCACGCCAGCGGAGCCCGTACGGAGCCGGGCGCGGCGGCCACCGCCCCCGCGCACAGGAGGCCGGTGACGGCCGCCGAGATCAGCAGGGTCGGCGCGACCGGCCTGAGTGACCGGAGGGAGGGGCGCAAATCGTCAGTCCTCTGGGCGTGGTGGGGGCATCTGGAGCCGTCAATTCCCGAGCAATTCCGGGTCACTATAAGAGAATTGACGATCACTTTGGGAAGTTTCTTGCGCGCTTTCTTGCGGAGGTCTCGGCGAGGGACCGGAGGTCACCGGCCCCGTCGGGGGCATGCTGGCCGCATGGGTGATCAGCGGCAGTCAGAGATCGCACGGGCGCTGCGCACCGCCGTGCGGGGCGAGGTGGACTTCGGCACGGCGGCCCGGGCGCTGCACACCATGGACGCGTCCAACTACCGCCGCGTCCCCGTCGGGGTCGTGGCCCCGCGCGACGCGGCCGACGTGGCAGCCGTACTGGAGGTGTGCCGGGAGCACGGCGTGCCGGTCGTGCCGCGCGGGGCGGGCACCTCGATCGCCGGGCAGGCGACCGGCACGGGCGTCGTGCTCGACCTCACCCGGCACATGCGGGACATCGTGTCGGTGGACCCCGAGGCGCGGACGGCCGTGGTCCGGCCCGGCGTGGTGCTGGACCGGCTGCGTGACGCGGCGCGCCCGTACGGGCTGACCTTCGGGCCCGATCCGTCCACGCACAGCCGCTGCACGCTCGGCGGGATGATCGGCAACAACGCGTGCGGGTCGCACTCGGTGGCGTGGGGGACGACCGCCGACAACGTCGTGGGCCTGTCGGTCGTGACGTACGGCGGCACCGAACGGCGCCTGGGGCGGCACGGCGAGGGCGCCCCCGACGGGCTGGCAGACCTGGTCGGCCGGCACCTGGCGGCCATCCGCACCGGCTTCCCGCCCGGCCTGCCCCGCCGCATCTCCGGCTACGCCCTGGACGCCCTCCTCCCCGAGCGCGGCACCGACCTCGCCCGCGCCTTCTGCGGCAGCGAGGGCACCCTGGGCGTGCTGACCGAGGCGACCGTACGGCTGGTCGAGTCGCCGGCCGCCCGCGCCCTCGCCGTCCTCGGGTACGCCGACGAGAGCGCGGCCGCCGAGGCGGCGCCCGGCCTCCTCCCGCACGCCCCGCTCACCGTCGAGGGCATGGCCGAGGACCTGGTGCGCGACCCGGCCGCCCGCACCACCCTGCCCCGGGGCGGCGCCTGGCTGTTCGCCGAGACCGGCGGTGCGACGCCCGCCGAGGCGCGCGCCCACGCCGAGGCCCTGCTGCGCGCCGCCGACGCCCTGGACGGCACCGTCGTCACCGACCCGGCCGCCCAGCGGGCCCTGTGGCGGGTCCGGGAGGACGCCGCCGGAACCGCCACGCGCACCGCCGACGGCGCCGAGGCCTGGCCCGGCTGGGAGGACTGCGCGGTCCCGCCCGCCCGCCTGGGCGCGTACCTCCGTGACTTCCGCGCCCTGCTCGCCGCGCACGGGCTGCGCGGCACGCCCTACGGCCACTTCGGCGACGGCTGCATCCACGTCCGTATCGACTTCGACCTCGTGTCGAAGGCGGGAGTGGGCCGCTTCCGGCGGTTCTCCGAGGACGTCGCCGACCTCGTCGTCGCCCACGGCGGCTCACTGTCCGGCGAACACGGCGACGGGCAGGCCCGGGCCGAGCTGCTGCCGAAGATGTACGGGAACGAGCTGGTCGCCCTCTTCGGCCGGTTCAAGGACCTGTGGGACCCGGACGGGGGCATGAACCCCGGCATGCTCGCCCGGCCCGCCCGCCTGGACGAGAACCTCCGCTTCGACGTGCTGCCGCGCGAGCGGGTGGACGTCGCCTTCGGCTACCCGCACGACGGCGGCGACTTCGCGACCGCCGTACGGCGCTGCGTCGGTGTCGCCAAGTGCCGGGTGGACGGCCCCGGCCAGGGCCCCGGCGTGATGTGCCCGTCCTTCCGGGCCACGGGGGAGGAGCGGCACTCCACGCGCGGCCGGGCCCGGCTGCTGCACGAGATGCTGGCGGGCGAGGTGGTGACGGAGGGGTGGCGGTCACCGGAGGTGCGGGACGCGCTGGACCTGTGCCTCTCGTGCAAGGGCTGCCGCAGCGACTGCCCGGTCGGGGTCGACATGGCCACGTACAAGGCGGAGTTCCTGCACCACCACTACGCGGGGCGGCCGCGTCCCGCCGCCCACTACGCGATGGGCCGCCTGCCGCAGTGGCTGCGCCTGGCGGCCCCCTTCGCCCGGGTCCTCAACGCCGCCGCACGGGTGCGCCCGCTCGCGGCGGCGGCCAAGCGGGTGGCGGGCATCGCGCCGGAGCGGGACATCCCGGAGCTGGCGCCGCGGACGTTCCGCGCCTGGTTCGCGCGGCGGGGCCCGGCGGCGGGGGCGGGCGACCTGCTCCTGTGGCCCGACACGTTCACCGACCACCTGTCCCCGTCCGTGGGTCGCGCGGCCGTCACGGTCCTGGAGGCGGCGGGCCTCCGCCCGGCCCTGCCTCCCGCGCGGGTGTGCTGCGGCCTCACGTACGTCTCCACCGGCCAGCTCGACCACGCCCGAACCGTCATGCGCCGCACGCTCGACGTCATGGAGCCCTTCACCAACGTGCCCTTGGTCGTCCTCGAACCGAGCTGCGCCGCCGCCCTGAAGACCGACCTGCCCGAGCTGCTCCCCGACGACCCCCGCGCCCGCCGCCTGGCCGGCTCCGTGCGCACCTTCGCCCAGGCCCTGGAGGAGTACGCCCCCGACTGGCAGCCCCCGCGCCTGGACCGCCCGGCCGCCGGCCAGACCCACTGCCACCAGCACGCCGTCCTCGGTGACGCCGCCGAACGCCGCCTCCGCGCCCGCGCGGGCCTGACCGGCGACCTGAGCGGCGGCTGTTGCGGCCTGGCCGGCAACTTCGGCTTCGAACGCGGCCACCACGACGTCTCGGTCGCCTGCGCCGAGGACCAGCTCCTCCCCGCTGTCCGCGCCGCCGCCCCCGGCACCGAACTCCTCGCGGACGGCTTCTCCTGCCGCACCCAGTTGGCCCAGCTCGCCGGCCGCCGCGCCAGGCACCTGGCGGAGGTGCTGGCGGAGGGGCTCGACGGCTAGGGGCGGCGCTTACCGTGGGTGGGTGGGCTTCCGGCGGCCGGTGCAGTACCTTGGTCTGGAAGTTCAATCCAATGTACTCACGAAGAGGAAGAAGTCGAGGTTACCCCGGTGAACGACACCGCACGTCCGGACGCGTCGGTCGTGGACGCATCCGCCGTCGCGCTCCCCGAGGCGTCCGCCGCGCATCCCCAGGAGGGCGTGAGGCGGCGCGGGTCGCTCGGGCCGGTCGCGCTGGTGGTGGCCGGCGGGTTGTCCGTGCAGTTCGGGGCCGCCGTCGCCGTGCTGCTCATGCCGCGCGCCGGGGCGGTCGGGGTCGTCACGTTGCGGCTGGTGCTGGCCGCCCTGGTGCTGCTGGCGCTGTGCCGGCCGAAGGTGCGCGGTTACACGCGGGCGGACTGGGGGACGGTCGTCGCCTTCGGTGCCGTCATGGCCGCGATGAACGTCCTCTTCTACCAGGCCGCCGACCGCATCCCGCTGGGTGCCGCCGTGACCCTGGAGGTGCTCGGGCCGCTCGCCCTGTCGGTGGTCGTCTCGCGGCGGCTGGTCAACGTCGTGTGGGCCGGGCTCGCGCTGGCCGGCGTGGTGCTGCTGAGCGGGGGCGGGTTCGACCGGCTGGACCCCGTGGGCGCGGCGTTCGCGCTGTCGGCGGGCGCGATGTGGGCGGCGTACATCGTCTTCAGCGCCCGCACCGGGCGGCGCTTCCCGCAGGCCGACGGGCTGGCGCTGGCGATGGCCGTCGGCGCGGTGCTCACCCTGCCGCTGGGCATCGCCGAGGCCGGGTCCAGGCTGCTGGTGCCCTCCACGATCGGGCTCGGCCTCGCCGTCGCCCTGCTGTCGTCGGTCCTGCCGTACACCCTCGAACTGCTCGCGCTGCGCCGCCTGCCCGCCCCCACCTTCGCCATCCTGATGAGCCTGGAGCCCGCCATCGCGGCCACGGCCGGGTTCCTCATCCTGCGCCAAGCGCTTTCCGTCACCGACGCGTTGGCGATCGCGCTGGTCATCGCGGCGAGCATGGGAGCGGTGCGGTCGCAGACGACGAAGCGGACGGCAGAAAAGTAAAGCAAGCATGCTTGCTTGTTTCCTCGGGCGCTGCCATGCTCCGGGGCACGCACTGCCGTGTCCCGGAGGGAGCGCACCGTGTCGGATGCCCTGCTGGCCGATCTGCGAGACGAGAGCGAGGAGGTCGACCGGCTCGTCGCGGGCCTGAGACCGGACGGCTGGGCCACGCCCACCCCCGCGCCCCGCTGGACCGTCGCGCACCAGATCGCCCACCTGGCCTGGACCGACGACGCGGCCCTGCTCGCCATCACGGACGCGGACCGGTTCGCCGCGCACGTCGAAGAGGCACTCAAGGCGCCCGAGACCTTCGTCGACGACGGCGCGGAGGCGGGCGCCGCCGCCCCGCCGGGGGAGCTCCTGGCCCGTTGGAGGGACGGCCGGGAACGGCTCCTGACCGCCCTGCACGCCGCCCCCGCGGGCGCCCGCTTCCCCTGGTACGGGCCGCCCATGAGCGCGGCGTCCATGGCGACCGCCCGCCTGATGGAGACCTGGGCACACGGCCAGGACATCGCCGACGCCCTCGGTGCCGTACGCGCGCCGACCGCCCGCCTCCGGCACGTCGCCTGGATCGGCGTACGGGCCCGGGACTACGCCTACGCGGTGCGAGGGCTGCCCGTCCCGGGTGAGCCCTTCCGCGTGGAGCTCACCGCTCCGGACGGCTCCGGCGTGTGGGCCTACGGCCCGGAGAACGCGGCGCAGCGCGTCACCGGCCCCGCCCTCGACTTCTGCCTCCTGGTCACCCAGCGCGCCCACCGCGCCGACCTCGCCGTACGCGCCGAGGGCGCCGACGCCGACCGGTGGCTCGACATCGCGCAGGCCTTCGCCGGACCGGCGGGCCCCGGCCGGGCGCCTGGGAGGACGGCATGAGCGTGCTGCGGATCGGGAACGCCTCCGGCTTCTACGGCGACCGCTTCGACGCCGTGCGCGAGATGCTCACCGGCGGCGAACTGGACGTCCTGACCGGCGACTACCTCGCCGAGCTGACCATGCTCATCCTCGGCCGGGACCGCCTGAAGGACCCGGGGCTCGGCTACGCCAAGACCTTCCTGCGCCAGATGGAGGAGGGCCTCGGGCTCGCCCACGAGCGCGGAGTGAAGATCGTGACCAACGCCGGCGGGCTCAACCCCGCCGGTCTCGCCGACGCGCTGCGCGCCCTCGCGGACCGCCTCGGACTCCCCGAGGTGCGCGTCGCCCACGTCGAGGGCGACCAGCTCCCGGTGCCGCAAGGGGCGCTGACGGCCAACGCGTACCTGGGCGGTGGCGGCATCACGGCGTGCCTGCGCGGCGGGGCGGACGTGGTGGTCACCGGGCGGGTCACGGACGCGGCGCTGGTCAGCGGGCCGGCGGCGTGGTGGTTCGGGTGGGGCCCGGAGGAGTACGACAGGCTGGCGGGGGCCGTGGTCGCCGGGCACGTCCTGGAGTGCGGGACGCAGGCGACGGGCGGCAACTACGCCTTCTTCGCCCGGCACGACGTCCGGCGGCCCGGATTCCCGGTCGCCGAGCTGCACGAGGACGGCAGCTCCGTCATCACCAAGCAGGACGGCACGGGCGGAGTCGTGGACCCCGGCACGGTCACCGCGCAGCTCCTGTACGAGACGGCCGGCGCCCGGTACGCGGGACCCGACGTCACCGCACGGCTCGACACCGTGACCCTGACGGCGGACGGGCCGGACCGGGTGCGGATCACGGGCGTACGGGGCGAGGCGCCGCCCCCGGCGCTGAAGGCCGGGCTGAACCGGCTCGGCGGCTGGCGCAACGAGGTCGTGTTCGTCCTGACGGGGCTCGACATCGAGGCCAAGGCGCGGCTGGTGCGCGAACAGTGGGAGAGCTCCCTTGCCGTGAAGCCCGCCGAGGTGCGGTGGGAACTGGCCCGCACCGACCGGCCGGACGCCGACACCGAGGAGACCGCCAGCGCCCTGCTGCGGCTGGTCGTCCGGGACGCCGACCCCGACGCGGTGGGCCGGGCCGTGAGCGGCGCGGCCATCGAGCTGGCCTTGGCGAGCTACCCGGGCTTCCACGTCACGGCCCCGCCCGGAAAGGGCGCGCCCTACGGGGTGTTCGAGGCGGTGTACGTCGATCCCGGCACCGTCACGCACACCGCCGTACTCCCGGACGGCGAGCGGGAGGTGATCCCGGCGGCGGTGCGGACGAGGGCGCTGGAGCCCGTCCCCGAGCCCCCGCTTCCCGAGCCCCTCCCGGACGGTCCGGTACGCCGCGTCCCGCTCGGGCTGGTCGCCGGGGCGAGGAGCGGCGACAAGGGCGGCGACGCCAACATCGGGGTGTGGGCGCCCACGGACGAGACATGGCGCTGGCTCGCCCACACCCTCAGCGTCGACCGGCTGCGCGAACTCCTCCCGGAAACCGGACCGCTGGACGTCGTACGGCACGTCCTGCCGAACCTCCGCGCGCTGAACTTCACCGTCACCGGCCTGCTCGGCGAAGGCGTCGCCGCCCAGGCCAGGTTCGACCCCCAGGCCAAGGCGCTGGGCGAATGGCTGCGCGCCCGCCACCTCGACATACCGGAGGCCCTCCTGTGACCGTCCTCCCCTCGGCCCTCGACACCACCGGGCCCGACTACGCCGCCCACCGCGAGGCCATGCTCGCCAAGCTCGCCGAGCTGGCGGCCGAGCACGCGAAAACGCTGAAAGGCGGCGGCGAGAAGTACGTCGAGCGGCACCGGAAGCGCGGCAAGCTGCTGGCCCGCGAACGCATCGAGCTGCTCCTCGACCCCGACGCGCCGTTCCTGGAGCTGTCCCCGCTCGCCGCCTGGGGCAGCGACTACCCCGTGGGCGCGTCGATCGTCACCGGCATCGGTGTCGTCGAGGGCGTCGAGTGCCTGATCACCGCCAACGACCCGACCGTACGCGGTGGCGCGTCCAACCCGTGGACCCTGAAGAAGGCGCTGCGGGCCAACGAGATCGCGTACGCCAACCGCCTCCCCTGCATCGCCCTCGTCGAGTCCGGCGGCGCGGACCTGCCCTCCCAGAAGGAGATCTTCATCCCCGGCGGGGCGCTGTTCCGCGACATCACCCGGCTGTCCGCCGCCGGGATACCCACCATCGCCGTGGTCTTCGGCAACTCGACCGCGGGGGGCGCCTATGTGCCGGGCATGTCCGACCACACCGTGATGATCAAGGAGCGGTCGAAGGTCTTCCTGGGCGGCCCGCCGCTGGTGAGGATGGCCACCGGCGAGGAGAGCGACGACGAGTCGCTCGGCGGTGCCGAGATGCACGCGCGCGTGTCGGGGCTCGCCGACCACTACGCGGTGGACGAGGCCGACGCCGTCCGCCAGGCCCGCCGGATCGTCGCGCGCCTCAACCACCGCAAGGCGCACCCCGATCCGGGGCCCGCCGAGCCCCCGAAGTACGACCCGGAGGAGCTCCTCGGGATCGTGCCGGGGGATCTGAGGACCCCCTTCGACCCGCGCGAGGTCATCGCCCGGATCGTCGACGCCTCGGACTTCGACGAGTTCAAGCCGCTGTACGGGCCGTCGCTGGTGACGGGCTGGGCGTCCCTGCACGGCTATCCGGTCGGGATCCTCGCCAACGCCCAAGGGGTGCTGTTCTCCGCCGAGTCGCAGAAGGCGGCGCAGTTCATCCAGCTCGCCAACCAGCGGGACGTCCCGCTGCTCTTCCTGCACAACACCACCGGCTACATGGTCGGCAAGGAGTACGAGCAGGGCGGCATCATCAAGCACGGCGCGATGATGATCAACGCGGTGAGCAACTCCCGCGTCCCGCACCTGTCCGTGCTCATGGGCGCGTCGTACGGCGCCGGGCACTACGGCATGTGCGGGCGCGCCTACGACCCCCGCTTCCTGTTCGCCTGGCCCAGCGCCAAGTCCGCCGTCATGGGCCCGCAGCAGCTCGCCGGCGTCCTGTCGATCGTCGCCCGCGCGTCCGCCGCCGCCAAGGGGCAGCCCTACGACGACGAGGGCGACGCCGCGCTGCGCGCCATGGTGGAGCAGCAGATCGAGTCCGAGTCCCTGCCGATGTTCCTGTCGGGGCGGCTGTACGACGACGGGGTCATCGACCCGCGCGACACCCGTACCGTCCTCGGCCTGTGCCTGTCGGCGATCCACACCGCCCCGGTCGAAGGCGCGCGCGGCGGCTTCGGCGTCTTCCGGATGTGAGGCCCTGATGATCACTTCAGTTCTGGTGGCGAACCGCGCCGAGATCGCCTGCCGCGTCTTCCGCACGTGCCGCTCGCTCGGCATCGACACGGTCGCGGTGTACGCGGACCCGGACGCGGGCGCGCTGCACGTGCGGGAGGCCGACGCGGCGGTACGGCTGCCGGGCGCGGCGCCCTCGGACACGTACCTGCGCGGCGACCTGATCGTGCGGGCCGCGCTCGCGGCGGGCGCGGACGCGGTGCACCCGGGGTACGGGTTCCTGTCCGAGAACGCCGACTTCGCGCGGGCCGTCATCGACGCGGGCCTGGTCTGGATCGGCCCGCCGCCGAAGGCCATCGAGGCGATGGCGTCCAAGACGCGCGCCAAGGAGCTGATGGGCGCGGCGGGCGTGCCGCTCCTCGCGCCCGTCGACCCCGCGACGGCCACCGACGCGGACCTGCCGCTGCTGCTCAAGGCGGCGGCGGGCGGCGGCGGCCGGGGCATGCGGGTCGTCCGGGACCTCGCCGCCCTGCCGGGCGAGCTGGCGGCGGCGGCCGCCGAGGCGCGGTCGGCGTTCGGGGACGGCGAGGTGTTCGCGGAGCCGTACGTCGAGCGCGGCCGGCACGTCGAGGTCCAGGTCCTCGCCGACGCGCACGGCACGGTGTGGGCGCTGGGCACCCGGGACTGCTCGCTCCAGCGGCGCCACCAGAAGGTCATCGAGGAGGCCCCGGCACCCGGCCTGGGCCCGGCCCTGCGCGAGACCCTGCACGCCTCGGCGGTGGCCGCCGCGCGGGCGGTGGGGTACGTCGGCGCGGGCACGGTCGAGTTCCTGGTCGCGGGCGACCGGGCGTACTTCCTGGAGATGAACACCCGCCTCCAGGTCGAACACCCGGTCACGGAGGCGGTGTTCGGGCTCGACCTGGTGGCGTCGCAGCTCCAGGTCGCCGAGGGCGCCCCGCTGCCGCCCGAGCCCCCGGCCGCCTCCGGCCATGCCGTGGAGGCCCGCCTGTACGCGGAGGACCCGGCCAGGGACTGGGCCCCGCAGTCGGGCGTCCTGCACGCGCTGGACCTCCCCGCCGGCCCCGGGCTGCGCGTCGACGCCGGGTACGCCGCCGGGGACACCGTGGGCGTCCACTACGACGCCATGCTGGCCAAGGTGATCGCCCACGCGCCCACCCGGGAGGAGGCGGTCCGGCGACTGGCCCACGCGCTGGCGCGGGCCCGGGTGCACGGGCCGGTCACCAACCGGGACCTGCTCACCCGGTCGTTGCGGCACCCGGACTTCGTGGCGGGGCGCGTCGACACCGGGTTCTACGAGCGCAACCTCGCCGGGCTGACCGCGCCCGCGCCGGGCGAGGAGTACGCGGCCGTCGCCGCCGCCCTCGCGGCCGCCGCGCGCCGCTCCGGGCGCTTCGGCGGCGCCTTCCGCAACGTACCGTCGCAGCCGCAGACCGTCCGCTACGGCGACCACGAGGTGCGCTACCTGCCCACGCGGGGAGGCGGGTTCACCGTCGAGTCCCACCCGCACGCACGCGTGGTGGACGTTTCGCCCGGGTGCGTGAGCCTCGAAGTGGACGGTGTCGTACGGCGCTGGGCGGTGGCCGACCACGGCGACGGCGTCGTCCATGTGAACGGCCACCGGCTGACCGTCCACCCCCGGTTCACCGACCCGGCCGAGCGCACCGCGCCCGGTTCGCTGCTCGCGCCCATGCCCGGCACCGTCGTCCGGGTCGCCGACGTCGCGGCCGGCGCCCGCGTCGAGGCGGGGCAGCCGCTCGTCTGGCTGGAGGCGATGAAGATGGAGCACAGGATCACCGCTCCCGCCTCCGGCACGCTCACCGCGCTCCACGCCGCCCCCGGCCGCCAGGTCGAGGTCGGAGCCCTGCTCGCCGTCGTAGAAGAGTCGTCCGAAGAGGAGACCGAGCAATGAGCACCGTCATCGAGACCGAAGAGCACACCGCCCTCCGATCCGCCGTCGCCGCCCTCGGCCGCCGCCACGGGCGCGAGCACGACCGCGAGGCCCTGTGGGCGGAGGCGGGCAAGCTCGGCTACCTGGGGGTGAACCTCCCCGAGGAGTACGGCGGCGGGGGCGGCGGCATGGCCGAGCTGTCCATCGTCCTCGAAGAGCTGGGCGCGGCGGGCTGCCCGCTGCTCATGATGGTCGTCTCGCCCGCCATCTGCGGCACGGTCATCGCCCGCTTCGGCACCGACGAGCAGAAGCGGCGCTGGCTGCCGGGCCTGGCCGACGGCACCCGCACCATGGCGTTCGGCATCACCGAGCCCGACGCGGGCTCCAACTCCCACCGGATCACCACCACCGCCCGCCGGGACGGCGACAACTGGGTGCTGACCGGCCGGAAGGTGTTCATCTCCGGCGTCGACATCGCCGACGCGACCCTCATCGTGGGACGGACCGAGGACGCCCGCACCGGGAAGCTCAAGCCCTGCCTGTTCGTCGTCCCGCGCGACGCCCCCGGCTTCGGGCGGCGGCAGATCGACATGGAACTGAACGCCCACGAGAAGCAGTTCGAGCTGACCCTCGACGACGTGCGCCTCCCGGCCGACGCCCTCGTGGGCGACGAGGACGCGGGGCTCCTCCAGCTCTTCGCCGGGCTCAACCCCGAGCGCGTCATGACCGCCGCCTTCTCCCTGGGCATGGGCCGGTACGCGCTGGCCAGGGCCGTCGAGTACGCCAAGGACCGGCAGGTGTGGAAGGCCCCCATCGGTGCCCACCAGGCCATCGCCCACCCCCTCGCCCAGGTCCACATCGAGCTGGAGCTGGCCCGCCTGATGATGCGGAAGGCCGCCCTCCTCTACGACGCGGGCGACGACACCGGGGCCGGCGAGGCCGCCAACATGGCCAAGTACGCCGCCGCCGAGGCATGCGTGAGGGCCGTCGACAGTGCCGTCCACACCCTCGGCGGCAACGGCCTCACCCGCGAGTTCGGGCTCGCCTCGCTCATCACCGCCTCGCGAGTGGCACGCATCGCTCCGGTAAGCCGGGAAATGATTCTGAACTACGTGTCCCACCAGACCCTGGGTCTCCCGAAGTCGTACTGACAGGAGCCGTGATGGTGTTCCACAGCGAGTACGCGGACGTCCCGACCGTTTCCCTCCCCATCCACGACGCGGTACTGGCCCGTTCGGCCGCCGCGTACGCCGACGAGGCCGCCCTCGTCGACGGGGCGGGCGACCTGACCCTCACGTACGGCCGGCTCGACACCTACCACCGGCGGGTCGCCGCCGCGCTCGCCGAGGCGGGGGTGCGCAAGGGCGACGTCCTGGCGCTGCACAGCCCCAACACGGTCGCCTACCCGGTCGTCTTCTACGCGGCGACCCGCGCCGGAGCGGCCGTCACCACCGTCCACCCGCTGTCCACCGCCGAGGAGTTCGCCAAGCAGCTACGCGACTCCTCCGCCCGCTGGATCGTCACCGTCTCCCCGCTGCTCGCCACCGCCCGCCGGGCCGCCGAACTGGCGGGCGGTGTCACGGAGGTCCTGGTGTGCGACGAGGCCGAGGGCCACCGCTCGATCCTCGACATGCTGGGCTCGACCGCCCCCGAACCGGACGTCGCCATCGACCCCGACGAGGACATCGCCGCCCTGCCGTACTCCTCCGGCACCACCGGCGTCCCCAAGGGCGTCATGCTCACGCACCGCTCCATCGCCACCAACCTGGCGCAGCTCGAACCCCTGATCCCGATGCGCCCGGGGGACCGGGTCCTCGCCGTCCTGCCGTTCTTCCACATATACGGGCTGACCGCGCTGATGAACGCCCCGCTGCGGCAGGGCGCCACCGTCGTCGTCCTGCCCCGCTTCGAGCTCGACCAGTTCCTCGCGGCCATCGAGAAGCACCGCATCAACGCCCTGTACGTGGCCCCGCCGATCGTCCTGGCGCTCGCCAAGCACCCGGCGGTCGCGCGCTACGACCTGTCGTCGCTGGAGTACGTCGTCAGCGCCGCCGCCCCGCTCGACGCGCGCCTCGCCGAGGCGTGCTCGGCCCGCCTGGGTCTGCCGCCGGTGCGGCAGGCGTACGGGATGACGGAGCTGTCGCCCGCCACGCACGTCGTCCCACTGGACGCGCCCAGCCCCCCACCCGGCGCGGTCGGCAAGCTCCTGCCGGGCACCGAGATGCGGATCCTGTCCCTGGACGACCCGGCCAAGGACGCCGCCCCCGGTGAGGAGGGCGAGATCGCCGTACGGGGGCCGCAGGTGATGAAGGGGTACCTGGGCCGCCCGGACGCCACCGCCGCGATGATCGACGCCGACGGGTGGGTGCACACCGGGGACATAGGCCGGGTCGACGAGGAGGGGTGGCTGTTCGTCGTCGACCGGGTCAAGGAACTGATCAAGTACAAGGGCTTCCAGGTCGCCCCGGCCGAGCTGGAGGCGCTGCTGCTCACCCACGAGGGCGTCGCGGACGCGGCGGTGATCGGCGTGTACGACGAGGACGGCAACGAGGTCCCCAAGGCGTACGTCGTCCGTCAGCCCGACGCGACCGGGCTGACGGGCGACGACATCATCGCCTTCGTGGCGGGGAAGGTCGCCCCGTACAAGAAGATCCGGCGCGTCGAGTTCATCGACGGCGTGCCGAGGGCGGCGTCGGGGAAGATCCTCCGGCGCGAACTGAGGGAGCGAGAGGGCGCATGACGAGTCTCGTCACCACCGCGCACGAGCGGGGCATCACGACCCTGACGCTGGATTCTCCGGACAACCGCAACGCCCTGTCGGCGCGGCTCGTCGGCGAGCTGGCCGCCGCGCTGGAGGGCTGCGGCAAGGACCCGGCGGTACGGGCGGTGGTGCTCACGCACACCGGGTCCACGTTCAGCGCGGGCGCCGACCTGAAGGCGCCGCCCAGCCCGTACACCTTCGTGGCGCTGCTGCGGGCGATCGTGGAGCTGCCCAAGCCGGTGGTGGCGCGGGTGCGGGGGCACGTGCGGGCCGGGGGGCTGGGGCTGCTCGGGGCGTGCGACATCGTGGCGGCGGGGACGGGCTCGGACTTCGCGCTCACGGAGGTGCGGATCGGGGTGGCGCCGTCGGTGATCTCCCTGTCCCTGCTGCCGCGTCTCGACGCGCGGGCCGCCACCCGCTACTACCTCACCGGTGAGCGGTTCGACGCGGCCGAGGCGGCCCGGATCGGGCTGGCGACGGTCGTCGGGGACGACGTGGACGCGGTCCTCGCCCCCGTGCTGGACGGGCTGCGCCGGGCGTCGCCGCAGGGGCTGGCGGAGGCCAAGAGGCTCGTCACGGCTAGGGTGCTGGAGATGTTCGAGCGCGACGCGGAGGACCTCGTACAGCGCTCGGCCTCGCTCTTCGCCTCGGCGGAGGCACGCGAGGGAATGACGGCCTTCCTCGAACGACGGGACCCCGTATGGGTGTTGTGACCTCCTCGGCTCCCAAGGCGCCGAAGCAGGACCGCAGCCGGGCCACCCGGCAGCGGCTCCTCGCGGCGGCCGTGGCGTGCCTCGCGGAACACGGCTGGGCGGGCTCGACGGTCTCCGTCGTCGCCGAACGCGCCGGTGTCTCGCGGGGCGCGGCACAGCACCACTTCCCGACCCGGGAGGACCTGTTCACGGCGGCGGTCGAGTACGTCGCCGAGGAACGCTCCCAGGCGCTGCGCGCCCTGCCCGTGCAGGACCGCGCGGCGGTCGTCGCCGCCCTGGTCGACCTCTACACCGGCCCGCTGTTCCGGGCGGCCCTGCACCTGTGGGTGGCCGCCTCCAACGAGGAGCAACTGCGGCCCCGGGTGACCGAGCTGGAGGCGCGGGTCGGCCGCGAGACCCACCGCATCGCGGTGGAGCTGCTCGGCGCCGACGAGTCCCGGCCGGGCGTGCGCGAGACGGTCCAGGGCCTGCTGGACATGGCGCGCGGCCTGGGCCTGGCCAACCTGCTCACGGACGACACCGCGCGCCGCGAGCGGGTGGTGGCGCAGTGGGCGGCGCTGCTGGACGACGTGCTGGGGTGAGCCCGGGGTACGGGAACGGCGCCGCACCCGTGCAGGGTGCGGCGCCGTTCCCGTGGGTGCGGGGTCAGCCGGCGATGTCCTCGTACCCGGCGATCTCGCGCGGGCTGCGCGCGCCAGGGCCCACGTAGCGGGCCGAGGGGCGGACCAGGCGGCCGGTGCGCTTCTGCTCCAGGATGTGCGCCGACCAGCCGGCCGTGCGGGCGCAGGTGAACATGGACGTGAACATGTGCGCCGGGACCTCCGCGAAGTCCAGCACGATCGCCGCCCAGAACTCGACGTTCGTCGCCAGGACGCGGTCCGGGCGCCGGTTGTGCAGCTCCTCCAGGGCGGCCTTCTCCAGCGCCTCGGCGACCTCGAAGCGCGGCGCGCCCAGCTCCTTGGCGGTGCGGCGCAGCACGCGGGCACGAGGGTCCTCGGCGCGGTAGACGCGGTGGCCGAAGCCCATCAGGCGCTCGCCCTTGTCGAGGGCCTGGCGGACGTAGGCGCCGGCGTCACCGGTGCGCTCGATCTCCTCGATCATGCCCAGCACGCGGGAGGGCGCCCCGCCGTGCAGCGGCCCGGACATGGCGCCCACGGCGCCCGACAGCGCGGCGGCCACGTCGGCGCCCGTGGAGGCGATGACGCGGGCGGTGAAGGTGGAGGCGTTCATGCCGTGCTCGGCGGCGGACGTCCAGTAGGCGTCCACGGCCTTGACGTGCTTGGGGTCCGGCTCGCCGCGCCAGCGGATCATGAAGCGCTCGACGACCGACTGCGCCTTGTCGATCTCGCTCTGCGGGACCATCGGCAGGCCCTGGCCGCGCGCCGACTGGGCGACGTAGGACAGCGCCATGACGGCGGCGCGCGCGAGGTCGTCGCGGGCCTGCTCCTCGTCGATGTCGAGCAGCGGCCGCAGCCCCCACACGGGCGCCAGCATGGCCAGCGCCGACTGCACGTCCACGCGGATGTCGCCGGAGTGCACCGGGATGGGGAACGGCTCGGCGGGCGGCAGGCCGGGGTTGAACGCCCCGTCGACCAGCAGGCCCCAGACGTTGCCGAAGGAGACCTGACCGACCAGGTCCTCGATGTCGACGCCGCGGTACCGGAGCGCGCCGCCCTCCTTGTCCGGTTCGGCGATCTCCGTCTCGAACGCGACGACTCCTTCGAGTCCGGGTACGAAGTCGGACATCAGGCGGCTCCTCGTCAGGTGAGTCTTCCAGTGGTGCGGTGATGCCCCGTACGGCGGGTGGTCATCCGGCACCGTCGTGGGGAGGGAACAGTGACCCAGCGCATGAGTCTGTCGGGTTCCTCCGATGCGGGGAAGCGTGACATCCGGCACACTCCGCCGAACCGGTCAGGGAGGATTAATGGCACGCGGTGCCGGGCAGACTGGGGTGCTACGGCAGGATGGGCCTTGTGACAGACGCTCTCGACCCAGCAGCTCTCGATCCCGCCGCCATGCGCGAGCAGTACCGCACCGCCGAGTTCTTGGAGGCGGACCTCGCGCCCGGGCCGATGGACCAGTTCGCGCGCTGGTTCGAGGAGGCCGTCGACAGTGACGCCATCGTCGAGCCCAACGCCATGATCGTCTCGACGGCCACGCCCGAGGGCCGGCCGTCGGCACGCACGGTGCTGCTGAAGCACTACGACGAGCGAGGGTTCGTCTTCTTCACCAATTACGGCTCCCGCAAGGGCGCGGAGCTGGAGACCAACCCGTACGTCTCGCTCCTCTTCCCCTGGCACCCGGTCGCCCGCCAGGTCCTCGTCACCGGCACCGCGTCCCGCGTCGGGCGCGACGAGACGGCCGCGTACTTCCGCACCCGCCCGCACGGCTCCCAGCTCGGTGCCTGGGCCAGCGAGCAGTCGTCGGTGATCGCCTCGCGGGCGGAGCTGCTGGCCCGGTACGAGGAGCTGGCGGCGCGCTACCCGGAGGGCGAGCAGGTGCCGGTGCCGCCGCACTGGGGCGGCTTCCGGATCGCACCCGAGACGGTCGAGTTCTGGCAGGGCCACGAGAACCGGCTGCACGACCGGCTCCGGTACGTCCGGGACGGCGAGGGCTGGCGGGTCGAGCGGCTGTCGCCCTGACGGTCACGCGGCGACGCGGCGGGCCTCGGCCAGGGCCGTCGCCACGGCCGCCGGGATGTCCGTCACCGGGTACTGCACGTGGCGTACGGCACGCTCCCGGTCCAGTACCAGCACCGCCCGCTTCAGCCGCAGACCCTGCCCGGCCCGGAACGTCGGCAGCCGCAGCGCCGCCGACAGCCGGCTGTCCATGTCGGACAGCAGCGGGAAGGGGATGTCCTCGGCGGCGGCGAAGGCCCGCTGCTCGTCCGGGCGCTGCGTGCTGACCCCGCGCACCGCGAGCCCGGCCGCCGTGAAGTCGCCGTACGCGTCGCGGAAGAGCCGGTTCTCCAGGGTGCAGCCGACCGTGCCGGGGATCTCCGACCAGCCGTCCGGCAGCGGGCTCGGGCGCCCGGTCGCCGGGTAGGCGAAGAGCACGGTGGCGCCCGCGCGGTCGTCCACCGGGTCGAGTTCACCACCGGTGTGCGCGGGGAGCGTCAGCCGGGGCAGCCGGGTGCCCGGCAGGGCCAGTACGCGCCGCGCCTCGGCGCTGTCCTCGTCGGCGGACGCGGTCAGGGTGCCGTCGCCGAGCAGCCAGCGGTCGGCCCAGTCCTGCATGGCGACCAGGACGGGCAGCAGGGCGCGCCCGGCGGCGGTGAGCCGGTACTCGTGGCGCACGGGCGCCCGCTGGTAGGGGACCTTCTCCAGGACGCCGCTGTCGACGAGGTGGTTCAGCCGCTCGGTGAGGACCTTCCGCGAGATGCCCAGCTCGTGCTGCAACTCGTCGAAACGGTGCCGGCCGCGCGCGGTCTCCCGTACCAGCAGCAGGCTCCACCAGTCGCCGACCACGGCGGCGGCGTGCGCGACGGCACAGGCGGCGTCGCGCTCGGGCACTGCTCTGTTCATGGCGTCCTCTCTCTCGACGGGCTCCATCTTGCGCCACCGAGTGAGTTCCCGATAGAAACTTACGCGACTGGAGTTTCGAATGGGAACTGACTCGGGGGAGGAACCGGCCGTGCCCATTGCCCGGGCTACCGCCTGGCGCACCTGGCAGATGACCAGACGCGCCTATCCATGGACCTACGCCGTCGGCACCGTGCTGCCCGCCGCGCTCACCATCTCGCTCGCGTACCTCGGCTACCACGCCATCGGCGGCGGCCACGTCGGCGACGACTTCACCGCCGCCAGCGGCGCCGGACCCGCCGCGTACCTCGCCTACATCGCGGTCGGCGCGACCGCCTTCCAGTTCACCGTCCGCCTCATCCTGTGGTCCGCGAAGGCGCTCATCACCGAACAGCGCCAGGGCACCCTCGGCGCACTGCTGATCGCCCCGGCGGCCCGGCTGCCCTACCTGCTGGGCTTCACCGGCTTCGCGGTGCTCAGCAGCCTCGTCGAGTTCCTCGCTCTCGGCGCCGTCATCGGCCTGCTCGGCATCACGATCCCGGTCGCCTCGCCGCTCGGCGCGCTCGCCGGGGCGCTCGCCCTCATCGCCGCCGTATTCGCCCTCTCGGTGGGGCTCGGCGGGCTGATGATCGCGGCGGGCGAGGCGCACATCTCCCAGAACACCGTCTTCATCGTGCTCGGCCTGCTGTGCGGCTTCACCTTTCCCCGCGCCTACCTCCCGGAGCCCGCCCAGTGGCTCGCCGAGGCGCTCCCCACCACCGCCGCCATGGACGTCCTGCACGGCTCCCTCACCGGCGGCCACACCCTCGCCGACCTCGCACCCCGCCTCCTCACCTGCCTCGCGCTCACCGCCGCCTACCTGCTCGCCGGGGTGCGGTACCTGCCGCGCGCCGAGGCCCGCGCCGTCGAAAGGACGTACTGACGATGAAGGGCATCGAGGTCCGCGCGCTGCGCAAGGACTTCCCCGTACGCGACAAGGGCCTCTTCCGCCCTCGTACGCTCAAGACCGCCGTCGACGGGCTCGACCTCGACATCCCGCCCGGCCGCATCACCGGCCTCCTCGGCCTCAACGGCGCCGGCAAGACCACCACCATCAAGACCCTCGCGACGCTCCTGCGCCCCACCTCCGGCACCGTGACGGTCGACGGCCTCGACACGGTCGCCGACGCCCGCGCCGTACGCCGCCGGATCAACCTCATCGCGGGCGGCGAGCGCATGGTCTACACCCGTATGACGGGCCGGGAGAACCTCTGGTACTTCGGCCAGCTCTACGACGTGCCGAAGGCCGAGCTGCGCACCCGCATCGGCGAACTCCTCGCCCTCGTCGGCCTCACCGACGCCGCCGACACCATGGTCGAGCGGTACTCGCGCGGCATGACGCAGCGCCTGGCCATCGCCCGTGGCCTGATCAACCGTCCCGCCTACCTGCTCCTCGACGAGCCCACGCTCGGCCTCGACGCTCCCATCGCCCGCGACCTCCGCCGTGTCGTCGCCGACCTCGCCGCCGACGGCACCGGAGTGCTCCTCACCTCCCACTACCTGGCCGAGGTCGAGGAACTCTGCTCCCACGTCTACGTCATCTCGGCCGGCCGCCACCTCGCCGAGGGCAGCCCGGCGCGGCTCAAGGCCGCGACCGGCAGCCACCGGACGGTACGCGTCACGGTCACCAACCCCACGCCCCGTACCGCCGCGGCCGTCGCCCCCTTCGGGGCCGTCGCGGAACGGCGGCCCGACGGCACGGAGCTGATCACCCTGCGCCACCCCGACGACATCGCCGGCCCGCTCGCGGCGGCCATCGTCGGGGCGGGCGGCTCCATCGGGGGCCTGGAGATCGCCGAGGCGAGCCTGGAGGACGCGATCCTGACGCTCGCCGCGGGCGCCGGGGCCGGGGCCGGGAACGCGGACGTCGGGAACGCGGGCGCCGGGGCCGTGGGCGCCGGGACCGCGGCGGGGGGTCCGGCATGACCGGCGCCTTCCGTCACGCCCCGCGCGTCTTCGCGGCCGAGGCGCTCAAGCAGCACCGCCGCCTCTTCGGCCAGCCCCTCGTCGTGTTCTCCATGCTCGTCTGGCCGGTGCTGCAACTCGCCACCACCTACTACACGTTGCGCCCCGTCGCCACCGCGTCGCCGGCCGCCGCGAACTGGCCGCTCGCCACCGACCCCGAGCGGCTCCTGGCCTTCCTCGCGACCGGCACCCTCGCGTACGCCTTCTTCTTCTCGCTCGTCCAGTCCGCCTGGCACCTGTCCTTCGAGCGCACCACCGGAACCCTGGAGCTGCTCTTCCTCAGCCCCGCCGGACGCCTCACCCTCATGCTCGCCAACGGCACCGGCGCCCTCCTCCAGAACGCCTGGCTCCTCACCTGCTTCACCGTCGCCGCCCTTGCCGGCTTCGGCACCCTGTCCGTCGCCGCCTGGTGGATGTACGGGGTGGTGTTCCTGGCCCTGCTGGTCCCGGCCGTGGCGTGGGGGGCGTTCCTCAACAGCCTGCTGGTCTTCTCCCGGGATTCGGCGTTCCTCTACACGATCCTCGACGAGCCCCTCTGGTTCGTCTCCGCCGTCCGCCTGCCCAACTTCGCCCTCCCCGTGGCCGTCCAACTCGTCGGCGCCGTCTTCCCCCTGACGGGCAGCCTGCTCGCGGTGCGCGGCGCGCTGCTCGAAGCCGGGACGCTCACCGAGCTGGCTCCTGCCCTGACGGGCCTGGCCGCCCTCAGCGCGTTCCTGCTGTGCGCCGCGGCCCTGATCCTCCGCGCGGGCGAGGCGCGCTCGCAGCGGACGGGGCGGCTGGGGCTGGCGTGACGGTGAGCTGCTGGCGTGACGTGAGCTGCTGGCGTGACGTGAGCTACGAGAAGTCGACGGCCGCGAGCAGCGGTCCGGCCACGGCCAGCGCGTACTGCACGACCACCGCCACGCTCCGCACCCTGTGGCCGACCGCGTCACGGGGCAGGCACAGCGCCCAGAGCCCCACCAGGCCGGACAGGCCCAGCGACCACATGGCCACCTCGATCAGCGGGCCGGAGGCGCCGTCGCCCGTGTAGGCCTGGTTCAGCACGATGACGAGGGTGCCGATGAACGTGACCGCGAGCAGCAGCAGTCCGATCCCGGCGAACACGCGCACGGCGCGCGTGCTGGGCGCGAAGGGGTCGGTGGCCGGAGGGGCGGTGCGGGGCGAGTCGGTGGCGTTCATGCCGCCATTCTGTGCGCCGGCCGGTGGGCCGGACATCGTGGCGGGTACTCAGACGGGTACTCGGAACGGTGGGTCCGGATACTCACAGCAGAAACCCGCGGGCTCTGGCTCTCCTGACGGAGAGGCCGGCCGGATGTGCCGGCGAACCCGCGGGTCGGTGACTGCTTGGGATTGCGGCAGGAGGCCTGCCGACGTTGCACAGAGTGCGACAACAGGCCTCAGCCCGCAGTCACCTCACGCATCCGAAAAGAAACCACTTCCGGATCACCTCCTTTCTTCGTGTGCCCCACACCCTAGGAACGGCCCCGGCGTCCCACAACCGGTTTTTTCGAGCCGGGCGATTTCCGGGAACCGGCTGTGTTCTGAGTCACGTTCCAGTTGAATGACCGGGCGTGCACGTGCACGCACGCGAGTACACGTCCTGCAGGGGGTGCCGGGATGAGTGCGTCCAGGAGCGAGACCGAGGGGCGGGCCGCGACCGGGGCGGATCTGCTCGCCGCGCTGCTCGACGGGATGGACGCCGCGCTGTGCGCTTTCGACGCCGACGGGGTGCTCACCCACTGGAACCGGGAAGCCGAGCGGATCCTCGGGTGGAGCGCCGAGGAGGCCGTCGGACGGCCCGGGTTCGCCGGGTGGGCCGTGCGCAGCGCGGACGCCGACGACGTACACCGGCGGCTGATGGCCGTCATGGACGCGCCCGGCCGCCAGGTCCACGAGTTCGCCCTCCTCCGCAAGGACGGCGGGCGGGTGCTCGTGCGGACGCAGTCGGCCGGGGTGCGGGGCGCGGACGGCCGGCCGGCCGGGGTGTACTGCGCGTTCAGCGAGGTGCACGCCCAGATCGACCTGGAGCGGTCCATCGCGCTGAGCGAGGCGCTGTTCGAGGACGCCTCCTGGGGCGTGGTGCTGGTGGACGTGGACCTCCGCCCCACCGTCGTGAACGCACACGCCGCGCGGGCGCTCGGCGCCGGGCGTACGACGCTGCTCGGGCGGCCGCTCGGCGAAGTCGTCGTGCAGGGCGTGGAGGAGCTGGAGGGCGCCCTGCACCACGTCCTGGCGGAGGGCGCGCCCAAGGCGCCGGTCGAGCTGTGGGTGACGCTGCGGACACCGGAGGGCGAGCGGCGGCGCTGCTGGCGCAGCGGCTTCCTGCGGCTGGCGTCACCGCTCGCGGAGGAACCGGTGCCGCTGGGTGTCGGCTGGCTGTTCCAGGACGTGACGGACGCGAGGCTGAAGGAACAGGAAGCCGACCGGCTGCGGTTCCGGTCCAGTCAGCTCCACCGGGCGGGCAGCGCGGCCGCCGAATGCGAGGACCCGATGGAGGCGGCGGCGACCTACCTGGACTTCGCGCTGGCCGGCTTCGCCGACCACGCGCTGGTGGACCTGTTCCAGGGCGACCGGCTCGTGCGGGCCGCCGCCTCCCCGACCGGGGCGCCCGGCCCGGTGGCCCGCCTCGCGGGCGGCGGCATCCCGGTGCGGTACGCGGCCGGGCACCCGGCGTTGCAGGCGGTGGACCGGACGGGGCCGGTGCGGGCGAGCGCCACGTCGGACTCCTGGGCGACGGACCGCCACTGGCCCCCGGACGCGGCGCACGCCCTGTGCACGGTGCTCCGCAGCCGCGGCCGCACGCTCGGCGTCCTCACCTTCCTCCGGTCCGGCCCCCGCCCCGCCTTCGAACGCCCGGACGCCATCTACGCCCAGACCGTCGCGGTCCGCGTCGCCTCGGCGGTGGACCTGGCCTCCACGCTGGACGCTTAACGGGCGCGGTGGCCCCGGCGACCCCGGGTCGGGTAGCGGTCCCGCTTCCGCCGTTCAGCGTTCCCTCCCGGTGGTGGGCAGTCGTTCCGCAGGGCTCGCCCCCCGTTGTGGGCAGTCGTCGTCCCGCAGGGCTCGCCCCCCGTTGTGGGCAGTCGTCCCGCAGGGCGATGGGGGTCCCCCCTGCTCGAGCGAAGCCGAGAGCTTGGGGGAGGGTGGGCACAACGGGACAGGGGCGGTGCCCGGCCCCGGTGACCCCGGGTGCGGGCCCGGTGGGTCGGGCGGCCACCCCCGGTGGGTGGGGGCGGGGCCCCTCCGGGCTCACCTCCTCGAGGCCGGCGGCCTTGGGCGCCACCCAAGGGAGCCCGGCCTTTGCCGCCAACCTCTGCGGGGGCGACCCTGCACGGCCCCGCCCCGGCCGTCGTCCGTCGGACGGTACGGGTCGCTCCCGGCGCCCCCTACGCCGCGTGCAGCGCCAGCGTCGGTGACAGGCGGGACGCCCGCACCGCCGGGTACAGCCCGGCCACCGTGCCGATCAGCAGCGTCGCGCCGAAGCCGCCGCCCACCGCCCAGGGCGGGACGACCCACGGCAGGCCGCCGGAGGTGGCGTACGCGCCGGTGGCCGCCGCGCCGAGGGCCACGCCCGCCAGGCCGCCGAGGCCCGAGAGCATCAGCGACTCGGTGACGAACTGGACGCGGATCTGGCCCCGGGTCGCGCCCAGCGAGCGGCGCAGCCCGATCTCGTGGCGCCGTTCGAGCACCGAGATGATCATGGTGTTGGCCACCCCCACCCCGCCGACCAGCAACGCGATGCCGCCCAGCCCGAGCAGCAGCGTCGAGAAGGCGCCCTCCGTCGCGGCCTTGGCGCGCAGTGCGGAGGAGGGGTCGGTGACCCGGACGTTCTGCGGGTTGCGCGGGTCGACCGTGGCGGCGAGGACAGCCCGGACGTCCCGTACCGACGCGTCCGTGGACCGCTCGTACACCGACGTGGGGTGGCCGTCGAAGCCGAGGAGCCGTTCGGCGGCCGCCCACCCCAGAAGGGCGGAGCGTTCGATCTCGGGGGCAAGCGGCAGGGGGTCGAGGATGCCGACGACCGTGAAGTACCGGTCGCCGATCCACACCTGACGCCCCGGCTCGGTGATCCCGAGCCGCTCGGCGGCGACGTGGCCGAGGACCACCGACGGGTAGCGGCCGTTGGCGGCGTTCAGCCAGGTGCCGTGGCCTACCCGGCCGCGCACCACCTTGAGCAGGTCCTCCGTGGCGGCCCGGACGGTGATGCCGCCCGTTTCCTCCTCGGGGATCTTCTCCGAGCGGCGCACGGAGTGCTTCACGTCGCCGGTCGCGCCCACCTGCTGGACGCCGTCGATGCGGCCGACCATGCCGGGGGCGTCCTTGGGCAGTTGGACGTCCTGCCCGGCGAACAGCGACTCGCCGGGCGTCGCCACCAGCATGTTGGTGCCGAGCGCGTCGAGCTGCCGCATCAACTGCGCCTTGCTGGACGCGGAGATGCCCACCACCGCGATCATGGTGGCGATCCCGATCGCGATGCCGAGCGCGGACAGCACGATCCGCACCGGCCGGCTGCGCAGCCCGGCGGCACCGACGTGCAGGACGTCACGGGGGCCGAGGCGGGCGGCTTTCAGTTTCGTACGGGACATCAGGCTGTCACCCCGTCGGCGACGATCCGGCCGTCGCGGATGCGCACCTGACGGGGCAGGCGTGTGGCGATCTCCTGGTCGTGAGTGATCACCGCGATGGTGGCGCCCTCCTCGTTCAAGTTCCGCAGCAGCTCCATCACCGCCTCGCCGGACGCCGTGTCCAGCGCTCCGGTCGGCTCGTCCGCCAGCAGCAGGTCGGGGCGGCCGACGACCGCGCGGGCGATGGCGACCCGCTGCTTCTGGCCGCCGGACAGTTCGTGCGGCCGGTGCCCGCGGCGGTCGGCCAGCCCCACGCGGGCGAGTGCCTCGGCGGCCAGGGCGCGGCGCCGGGCGCGCGGCAGGCCGGAGTAGAGGAGCCCTTCGGCGACGTTGTCCTGGGCGCTGACGCCCGGCACCAGGTGGAAGGCCTGGAAGACGAACCCGATGTGCCGGGCGCGCAGCGCCGACAGACGGCGGTCGGACAGGGCGGCCACGTCGTGGCCGGCGATCTCCACGCGCCCCGCCGTCGGCCGGTCCAGGGTGCCGACGATGTGCAGCAGCGTGGACTTGCCGGACCCGGACGGGCCCACGATCCCGACCAGCTCGCCCTGCTCGATGGCCAGGTCGACGCCGTCGAGCGCGGTGACGCCGCCCGCGTACTCCTTGGTGACGCCGGTCAGGCGTACGACCGTGCTCATACGGACGGCACCCCGACCTTCATGCCCTCGCGCAGCCCGCCTCCGCTGACCTCGACCCGGCCTTCGGAGAACATGCCCAGCTCCACCTTCACGTCCCGGCTGCGGCCCTTCTCGACCACTTCGACGCCGAAACCGCCTCCGGGGAGGGCGAGGAGCGCGTTGACGGGGACGGAGAGGACGTGTCGGCGGGTCTCACCGGTGAGCTTGACGGTGACCGGTGACTGGTCGAACGCCTTGACCTTGGACGGGTCGTCGAACGACACCGTGATGTCGATCTTCGGGGTCTTGTCCTGCGGGTCGTCGCCCGCCTTGGCGGTCTTGCCGACACCCGTCACCTTCCCGGGCGCGCTGGTGCCGTCGGGCAGTTCGACGGTCACCCTGGTGCCGGTTTTTGCCAGGGACCCGTCGGAGACCGGGAGCTGGAACCGTACGACGCGTTCGGCGCCGGTCACGGTGAGGACCGGCTTTCCCGGGCCGACCGGGTCGCCGGGCGCCGCGCCGGTCTCCTTCACCCGGACCGAACCGGACGCGAAGGCGATCTGGTCGGGCCCTATGCGGCCGGTCTGCTTCAGGTCGTGGGACTCCTGCCACCGCTTGACGGCGGCGGCGGTGCCCTCGGTGTACTCCTCGTCGACGGCGAGGCCGGAGCCGTACCCGAGGTCGCGGAGGTTCTCCTCCAGGTCCCGGACGTCCCTGCCCTCGTCGCCGGGCTTCAGCGTCCGGTACATCGGCCCGCCGCCGTGCATCAGCCGGACGGGCCGCCCGTCGACCTCGTACAGCCGCTCGTCGCGCTCGACGGTGGAACCGGCGCCCGCGATCCAGGTGAGGGTGCCGGACGGTCCGGCGTTGACGCGGCGCTCCTTGGCATAGCCCAGGGTGCCGGTCTGCTGACTGGTGTCGGTGAGGTCGCCGCGTTCGACGGTGGCGGTGGCGGGTGGGGTGTCCTTGGGGGTGGTCTGCTGTTCGGGAGCGCTGTACGCGGTCACGGCGGCCCCGCCGCCCGCCGCCAGGACGATGACGGCGAGCGCGACGGCGAGTCGGCGGCGGGTCACCGGGTCTCGCCCCCGCAGACCTTCATCGCCTTGTCGAACTTGTCCTTCTCCGGGCCGGCCGTCGGCATCGGCAGCGCCTGCTGCATCGACCCGTCGAACTTCGGGTCGGGCATGTTGACCCCGTTTTCACGCATACAGCGCGCGTACTTGAGCGCCTTGTCCTTGTCGGCCTGGGTGATCTCCCCGGAGCCGGCGGCGCCGCCCTTGCCGCGGCACGCCTTGAAGGCCTTCTCCATCTGTTCCTTGGTGAGGTCGCCGCCGATCGTGATGCCCCGCTCGTCCTGTCCCGGCTTGGGCTCGGGCACGTCCAGGCCCTGTTCGCGCAGGCACTTGCGGTACTCCAGGGCCTGGTCGGCCTTCTTGCCCTCGCCGCTGACGTCCTCGGTCTTGGTCCCGCTGTCCGTGCCCGAGCAGGCGGCGGCGAGCAGGGCGAGGGCGGCGATGGCCGTGCAGTGTCGGATTCTCATGGCTGTGGAGGGTGCCCGGGACGGGTGTTTCGCCGCTGCCAAGGGATTCGTTAACACCGACGAAAGGTGCCCGTGGGTTACACAGGACGCATGCGCGTACTGGTGGTGGAGGACGAGGAGTTCCTCGCGGAGATGATCGCCGAGGGGCTGCGCCGTGACGCGCTCGCCGTCGATGTCGCGTCGGACGGCCTGGAGGCACTGCGGAAGCTCCAGTTCGGGGCGTACGACGTGCTCGTCCTCGACCGGGACCTGCCGGGCCTGCACGGTGACGACGTGTGCCGCCGGGTGGTGCAGCAGGGGCTGCTGACCCGGATCCTGATGCTGACCGCTTCGGGCACGGTACGGGACCGGGTGGACGGTCTGGGCCTGGGCGCCGACGACTACCTGACCAAGCCCTTCGCGTACGACGAGCTCCTCGCGCGCGTGCTCGCCCTCGGCCGCCGGGCACGGCCCGCCCTGCCGCCCGTCCTGGAGCGGGCCGGCATCGTGCTGGACACGGCACGGCGCCAGGCCAGCCGCGACGGACGGCACCTGCACCTGTCGCGCAAGGAGTTCGCCGTCCTGGAGGCCCTGCTGCGCGCGGACGGGGCGGTCGTCAGCGGCGAGGACCTGATCGAGCAGGTGTGGGAGGAGCACACCAGCTACCGCACCAACGCGGTCCGGGTCGCCCTGAGCAAGCTGCGCGCCAAGCTCGGTCAGCCGCCCGTGGTGGAGACGGTCCCGGGCGCGGGCTACCGGATCGGCTCATGAGCCCCTTCGCGGGCGGTGAACGGGTGCGGCTCACCGCCCTGTACGGCGGGCTGCTGGTGCTGGCGGGGGCGCTGCTCACGGGCGTGGTCTACCTGCTGGTGCGGCAGGGGCTGTACAGCTCGATCAGTACGGCGGTGACGACGGCCGTCCCGGCCTCCACGTTCGCCCCCTCCACGCCGGCGCCGTTGCGCTCGGCCGTCCCGGCCAGTCCCATGCCGACGCCCGCGCCGTCGGACCTGGCCGTACGCGGCTACGCGGTCACCCGGCAGCTCAGCGACGCCGCCGAGGACGCAGCGCTGAGCCGGCTGCTGACCGTGTCGCTGCTGGTGCTGGTGGCGTACGCGGTGGTGTCGGTGGCCGTGGCGTGGTGGATGGCGGGGCGGGTGCTGCGGCCGGTCGCGGTGATCACGGAGACGGCACGGCGGCTGTCCGGCGAGAACATGCACGAAAGGATCGGGCTCGCGGGGCCGCCGGGGGAGCTGAAGCGCCTCGCGGACACCTTCGACGGGATGCTGGAACGGATGGAGCAGCTCGTCGGGGCCCAGCAGCGGTTCGCGGCGAACGCGGCGCACGAGCTGCGCACCCCGGTGGCGGTGCAGCGGGCGGCGGCGGAGATCGGCCTGGCGGGCGAGCCGGACGCGGAGCGGGTGGCCCGCATCCGTACGAAACTGATCGGCGTCGCGGACGACAGCGAGCGGATCATCGACGGGCTGTTGCTGCTGGCCGCGTCCGACCAGGGCCTGTCGGGCGACGTCGCGCCGGTCGCCGTCCATGAGGTCGCCCGGGCGGCCGTGGACGCCCTCGCGGCGGAGGCCGCCGAGCGGGAGGTGACGGTCACGGTCTCGGCGGAGCCGCTGACGGTCGAGGGCGACGCGGTCCTGCTGGACCGGCTGGTGCACAACCTCGTGGCGAACGGCATCCGGCACAACCGGGCGGGTGGCCGCGTGGAGGTGCGGACGGGACGGTCGGGGATCGAGGTGTCCAACACGGGCCCGGTGGTCCCGCCGGAGACGGTCCCGCTGCTCTTCGAGCCGTTCCGCCGTCTGACGGAACGCCGTCACGCCCCGGGGGAGGGCGCCGGGCTCGGCCTGTCGATCGTGACGTCCATCGCCCGCGCGCACGGCGCGTCGGCCACCGCCACGGCGAACCCGGCGCCGGAGGGCGGCCTGACGGTGCGGGTCACCTGGTCCGGGTGACGGATGGTCCTAGTGGCGGAAGAAGATCCGGTCCGCGTACTCGTTCATCACACGGCCGTTCCACTCGTGGCCGCCGTCGACGTTGCCGGAGCGCAGCAGTGGCGGCTCGATGCCGCGCGCCACCAGGGCCTCGGTCGCGGCCGCCATCACCGCCTGCATGACGGCGCTGGTGACGACCGTGGACGCCGGTGCGAAGGGGGCCTCCACGCCCTCGTGGGTGAGCTCCGCGTCCCCCACGGCGATCTTGGAGTCCAGCACGATGTCGCAGTGGTCCTTGAGGAAGGTGCCGGACACGTGCCGGGACTTGGTCTCCTCCGCGTACGCCACCGACGTCACCCCGATGACCTTCAGACCCAGCGCGCGGGCGTTCATCGCCATCTCGACGGGCAGGGCGTTGCGGCCGGACAGCGAGACGATGATCAGTACGTCGCCGGCCCGGGCGGGCGAGGAGTCCAGGACCGCGCCGGCGAGACCGTCCACCCGCTCCAGGGCCGAGCCGAGCGTCGCGGGCATCACGTCGACGCCGACGACGCCCGGTACGGCGAGCAGGTTCACCAGCGCGAGCCCGCCGGCCCGGTAGACCACGTCCTGGGCCGCGAGGGAGGAGTGGCCCGCCCCGAACGCGAACAGCCGGCCGCCGTCGGCGACCGTGTCGGCGATGGCCGCGCCGGCGGCGGCGATGTTCCTCGCCTCCTCGTTGCGCACCCGCTGGAGCAGGCCGATCGCGGCGTCGAAGAATCGACCGGCCAGCTTGCTCTCGCCGATGGCGTCAGGCATCGTCGGGCCCCTTCTCTCCGTGTCGCGGATCACGTTGCGGTCTGGACCATTGCTCTGTCAATACCGGGCTTGTCCACAGGGCGGCACGGTTGTCGGCGCGATGCGCAAGAATTGAGTCAGGGCCAGCGCACGAATCTTTCGAGGGGCACGTATGTCCGGACTGATCGACACCACGGAGATGTATCTCCGCACCATCCTCGAGCTCGAAGAGGAAGGTGTGGTGCCCATGCGCGCCCGCATCGCCGAGCGGCTGGACCAGAGCGGGCCGACCGTCAGCCAGACGGTCGCGCGGATGGAGCGGGACGGTCTGGTGACCGTCGCGGGCGACCGGCACCTGGAGCTGACCGACGAGGGCCGCCGCCTGGCCACCCGCGTGATGCGCAAGCACCGGCTGGCCGAGTGCCTGCTGGTCGACGTGATCGGCCTGGAGTGGGAGCAGGTCCACGCCGAGGCGTGCCGCTGGGAGCACGTGATGAGCGAGGCGGTGGAGCGCCGCGTGCTGGAGCTGCTGCGGCACCCGACGGAGTCGCCGTACGGGAACCCGATCCCGGGCCTGGAGGAGCTGGGCGAGAAGGCGGAGGCCGAGGCGTTCCTCGACGAGGGCATGGTGTCGCTGGCCGAGCTCGACGCGGGCACGGAGGGCAAGACCGTGGTGGTGCGCCGGATCGGCGAGCCCATCCAGACGGACGCCCAGCTCATGTACACCCTCCGCCGCGCGGGCGTCCAGCCCGGCTCGGTGGTCAGCGTCACCGAGTCCCCGGGCGGCGTCCTGGTCGGCAGCAGCGGCGAAGCCGCGGAACTGGGCGCCGACGTCGCCGCCCACGTCTTCGTCGCCAAGCGCTGACGGTCCGCCGGGCGGGGCCCGGCCGCCCGTGGGCGTGCGGCTGCCTTCGCGGACGCACGCCCGACCGCTTGTGGGCATTCGTGCCGCAGGGCGGTGGGGGCCCGGGGCGGAGCCCCGGAAACGGGCGGAACGGCAGCGGGGGCGCGCGGCGCGTGCCAGTCTTGGCGTCGGGCAGACCTGAGCGCGCGGGGAGGGGAGCCGGCTTGACGCGGCCGTCAGACATGGAGAGCCCCGGCGCCCATCGGCGCCGGGGCCTCACCTCCCCTGTGTCGACCCGGAGCCCCGAGCTCTCAGGGTCGTCCCCCTCGGACCGTTTTCCCCGAGCGGCCCGCCTCCCGATGAAGATCTCCCCTCGGCGGCGGCCGTCAATCCTTGAGCCGGGTCACTCGAACGAGCGGTGTTGCGAGCGAGAGCCCCGTTTTCGAATGCAGGTTCGATAGTCTGGCTGCGCATGTGAACAGAAGGGGGTGTCAGGACACATGGTGCGACGCATCGACCTGACCGGAGCCGACGGCTTACGCCTCGCCGCCTGGGAGTTCGCCGACCCGCCCAAGGGCCGGGCGTCCGGCGACGAGGTGCCTGGGGTGCTCCTCCTCCACGGCCTGATGGGCCGGGCCTCGCACTGGGCCTCGACCGCGCGCTGGCTCACCGAGCGGTACCGGGCCGTCGCGCTCGACCAGCGTGGGCACGGGCGCAGCGACAAGCCCGCCGAGGGCCCCTTCACGCGGGAGGCGTACGTGGCCGACGCCGCCGCCGCGGTGGAACAGCTCGGGATCGGTCCCGCGATCCTCATCGGCCACTCCATGGGCGCCCTGACCGCCTGGCAGCTCGCCGCCGAGCGCCCCGACCTCGTGCGGGCGCTCGTCATCTGCGACATGCGGGCCTCCGCCCTGGGTGCCGCGTCCCAACGGGAGTGGCAGGAGTGGTTCCGCTCCTGGCCGCTGCCCTTCGCCACGCTCGCCGACGTACGGAAGTGGTTCGGCGAGGACGACCCCCGGGTGGAGCGCCCCAACCCGGCGCGCGGCGAGTTCTTCGCCGAGGTCATGGCCGAGGGCGCCGACGGCTGGCGCCCCCTGTTCTCCCGCCGCCAGATGCTGACCTCCCGCGAGACCTGGGTCTACGACGCCCACTGGGAATCGCTGGCCCAGGTCCGCTGCCCCACCCTCGTCGTCCGTGGCCTCGATGGCGAACTGGGCCGTGCGGAGGCCCAGGAGATGGTCCGCGTCCTGCCCCACGGGCGGTACGCCGAGGTACCGGACGCCGGCCACCTCGTCCACTACGACCGGCCGGACGGCTGGCGCGCCGCCATCACGCCCTTCCTGGAGGACGTCAGCCCTTGCTGACCGCCGTCAGGATCTCCGGCAGCCGGTCCGCCGTGCGCGGCGCGGCGAGGCGGAGGCCCGCCCAGGTCAGCAGCGTGCCCCAGCCGGCGCCCAGGGCGAGGAGGAAGAGCCGTGCCGCCATGTCGGCTCCGGTCGCGTTCAGCCACACCGTGAGGGCGATCAGCGGGGCGCACAGCAGCGCCGCCGCGACCATGCCGCCCAGGATGGAGATCCACGCCAGCCCCGCCTGACCCGGCGCCACGTTCTTGAAGCCGCTGTCCTGCGGGATCGAGTACGGGAAGCGGGCCGAGGCCACCGCGCCCGTGCCCAGCATCGCGCCCAGCACCCCGAACGACAGGCCCAGCGCGTCGGGCAGCACCCGCCAGTCGCCGAGCACGCCCGCTGTCAGGGCGGTCACGAGGACCACGTACGGAAGGGTGATCAGGGCGAGTGCCAGCGCCCGCGCCCGCAGCTCCTCGTAGGCGTCCCGCGCCGAGGAGATCGTCATCGCGACCATCCAGAAGGCCGAGGTGTCCTGGCCGAACTGGTTGTACATCAGGATGCCGAGCATGCCCGCCGCGAAGCACGCGAAGTACACCGATCCCGTGCCCTGCAAGGCGTTGAACAGCGGCACGATCAGGCCGATCGCCAGCGATGTCACCCACGCGGCCTTGGTCTTCGGGTCACGCGCCACATAGCGCAGACTCCGCTGCATCACCGTGCCCGCACGCCCCTCGGGCCACAGGCGGCCGACGGGCCCGGTGGAGGCCGCCGCCTCGCGGCGGGACGGGCGCGAGGCCGCCGCCAGTGTCGACCCGTCCGGGGCCGTCATCAGCTTCTCCAGGCTGCGCCGCCACGCGAACAGCAGCGCCGCGAGGGCCGCCACCGACAGCAGGAGCCCGGCCACCGCCTCCCCGTAGGCTCCCTCGCCCGCCGAGTCGACCGCGGCGAGCGCCGACGCGGGCGGCACCCACCGCACCACCTCCGCCGCCGGGTCCAGCGCCGACAGGCCGCCCGCCCGGCCGAGCCGCTGCGCGCCGAAGTTGACGAACTGGATGCCCACCGCGATCACCAGACCGCTCAGCACCGCCAGGTCCCGGCCCTTGCGGGACGTCAGCAGCCGGACGTTCCCCGCCGCGACCGCCCGCGCCAGCGCCACGCACACCAACAGCACCAGCGGCACGGCCACCACCGCGACCGCCACCGCGAACGCCCCGCGCGCCAGCGCGAGAGCCGAACCGACCGCCAGACACAGCGTGAACAGCGGACCGATACCCACCAGCGACGACACCAACAGCGCCCGCACCAGCGGCCCCGGACGCAGCGGCAGCATCACCAGCCGCGTCGGATCGAGCGTCTCGTCACCGCTCGGGAAGAACAGCGGCATCACCGCCCACCCCAGCGCCACGAGTCCCGTCAGCAACACCACCACGGTCGCCGCGTGCTCACTGCCCCGCAGCAGCACCAGCCCCAGCAACTGCCCCGCCGCGAACAGCAGCGCGAGCACGGCGGAGGTGACGTACGCCGCCGTACGCCCCGCCGACTGCCGCAGCCCATTGCGCAACAGGGACAGCTTGAGCCGTACGAAGACGGAGATCACCGCGCACCGCCCAGCCAGTCCAGCGACTCGCCCGTGTCGCGCCCGTGCGCGCCCACCAGCTCCAGGAACGCCGCCTGCAACGACGGCGCACCGCCTCGCACCTCCGCCAGCGTGCCGTGCGCCCGGATCCGGCCGGCCGCCATCACCGCGACCCAGTCGCACAGCGACTCCACCAGCTCCATCACATGGCTGGAGAAGACGACCGTCGCGCCGGATGAGGTGTACCGCTCCAGGACGCCGCGGATCGTCTGGGCCGACACCGGGTCGACGCCTTCGAACGGCTCGTCGAGGAAGAGCACTTCGGGGTTGTGCAGCAGGGCCGCGGCGAGACCGATCTTCTTGCGCATGCCCGTCGAGTAGTCGACGACCAGTTTGTGCTGGGCGCCCGCCAGGTCGAGCACGTCCAGCAGTTGCGCGGCCCGCTTGTCGACCTCGGCACCGGGCAGCCCCCGCAGCCGCCCGGTGTACGCGAGGAGCTCCCGCCCCGACAGCCGCTCGAACAGCCGCAGCCCCTCCGGCAGGACCCCGATGCGGGCCTTCACCTCCGCCGGGTCGCGCCACACGTCGTGCCCCACCACCTCGACCCGCCCCTGGTCGGGCCGCAGCAGCCCCGTCACCATCGACAGGGTCGTCGTCTTGCCCGCCCCGTTCGGGCCCACGAGCCCGATGAACCGGCCCGCCGGGAGCGTCAGATCGATCCCGGCGACGGCGATCTGCTCGCCGAACCGCTTCCACAGCCCCTCGACACGAACGGCGGGCGGCGCCGCTCCCGGCGCTCCACCCGCCACGTCATCGACCGTCCCGTCCGGCATGGTCACTGCCTTCCGTCGTCCCCGTCGTTACGGGAACCACCCTACGGACGGGCCGGGGCGCACGCAGGGGCAGAATCCGGCAGTCTGCGCTGCTCAGCCTTGCCGGGCCCGCGCCGCGGCGGCCTCCCTGGCGGTGGCGGCCTCCCGGGCGCACGCGTACGCCAGCGGGCAGATCAGCTCCTCGATGTCCGGCAGCCACCGGTTCGCCGGCGTGGGGCGGCGCGCCCACTGCACCGCGCCGTGGCCGCCCACCCGGGTCGGCGGCGCCGCGACGTAGTGGCCCTCGCCCCGCGCCACCAGGTCGATGCCGCTCGGCGACCAGCCCAGTTTGCGCACCAGGTCCGGCACCTTGGCGGCGGCGCCCGGCAGGACGAAGAACATCATCCGGCGGTCGGGGGTGCAGGTGACCGGGCCGAGCGTCAGGTCCATCCGCTCCATCCGCGCCAGCGCCAGGAAGCCCGCCGCCTCCGGCACGTCCAGCGCGTCGAACGTGCGGCCCGTCGGCAGCAGGATCGATGCCTTCGGCTGCTTCCCCCACAGGCGGCGCGCCACCACCGCGCTGCCCGTCGCCTGGGTCGCCCAGTCCGGCCGGGCGGGGTGCGCACCCGCCGCGGGACACGCGGTGTCGCCGCACGAGCACCGCTCCATGCCGTCGACCGCCTCCAGCCAGGTGCCGGGGAACACGTCCCAGTGCCGCTCTTCCGCGTACCGCACGGCGCTGTCCAGCAACTGCTCGCCTCGCTGCTTGGGGATCTGTGCGGCTTCCGTGACTCCGATGGTCTCTTCCACGGTCAGCACAACTACCGGCCCCACCCGGGGTTACGGGGCGCGGGACGGGAGGCCGAGGCGCATCGATTCGGCATCCGGGGCGCATGGATGCACGGACGGGGGCGCGCATGGGGACCGGGAGCGGTGGCCGGGTAGCCACAGTCGGGGGAGGTGACCGGTCTACCGATATCGCATGACGTATCAGACTTCATCGGTCTTCATGGCACCAAGGGGGACCACACGTTCATCCATGCACTTCCGTAACTGTCCGTGCCCTTCTTGGTGCTTCATCGGTTTCGTCAGTATTCGCAGGTCAACTTCTGCATTCTCCGTATATCAGCCGGGCAGTGATCAGCGAGACTGATCACCGCGGCAACAGGGGGTAGTCATGGCAGCGAGGCCGCTCGTCGCCCGTCAGCCGAACGAACGGTTGCAGGCTCTCATCCAGGAAGCAGGGTGCTCCAACGCCGGGCTCGCCCGCCGCGTCAACATGGTCGGGCAGGAGCGCGGGCTCGACCTGCGGTACGACAAGACGTCGGTGGCGCGCTGGCTGCGTGGCCAGCAGCCGCGCGGACGGGCCCCAGGGATCATCGCCGAGGCGCTCGGCCGCAAGCTGGGGCGTACGGTCACGATCGACGAGATCGGCATGGCCAACGGCAAGAACCTGGCCTCCGGGGTGGGGCTCCAGTTCTCCCCGACCGTGCTCGGGGCCATCGAGCAGGTCTGCGAGCTGTGGCGCAGCGACGTGGGGCGGCGGGACTTCCTGTCCGGTTCGACGGTGGCCGCCTCCGCGCTCGTCGAGCCCAGCCGGGACTGGCTGATCACGGCCGCCGACCCGCAGGTGGCGCGGCAGGCCGGCGCCCGGGTCGGGATGGCGGACGTCGAGGCGGTACGGGCGATGACGGCCGCGCTGGTCGAGCTGGACCACCGGTTCGGCAGCGGCCATGTGCGGCCCGTGGTGGTGCACTACCTGAACAGCGTCGTGTCCGGGTTGCTGTCCGGCTCGTACCGGGACACCGTCGGCCGTCAACTCTTCGCCGCCGTCGCCCGCCTGACGGAGCTGGCCGGGTACATGGCGGTGGACACCGGGCAACCGGGGCTGGCGCAGCGGTACTACATCCAGGCGCTGCGGCTCGCGCAGGCGGCCGGTGACCGGGGGTACGGCGGGTACGTACTGGCCGCGTCCATGAGCCACTTGGCGGCGCAGCTCGGCAACCCGCGCGAGATCGCCCAGTTGGCGCGGGCCGCTCAGGAAGGGGCGCGGGGGCATGTGCCGCCGAGGGCGGAGGCGATGTTCCTGGCGGCCGAGGCGCGGGGGCACGCCCTGCTCGGTGACGCGCACGTGTGCCAGGAGGTGGCGGCCCGGGCGGTGGCCGCGATGGACCGGGCGGACCCGGAGGCGGGTGACGACCCGGCGTGGATCGCCCACTTCGACCGGGCGTACCTCGCCGACGAACTGGCCCACTGCTACCGCGACCTGGGCCGGCCCGAGGAGGCGGCGCGGGCGGCGACCGAGTCGCTGGAGGGCCACCCCGAGGCGCGGGCGCGGCGGCGGGCGATCGGCCTGGTGCTGCTGGCCACGGCGCAGGTCCAGCAGCGCGAGGTGGAGGCCGCCTGCCACACGGGCACGCGCGCGGCCGAACTGCTCGGCACGCTGCGTTCGTCGAGGGGGGCGGAATACCTGGACGACCTGCAACAGCGCCTGGAGCCGTACGCGAACGAGCCGGCAGTCCGTGAATTCGGCGCCCGGCTGGAGCTCCAGGCCGCCTGACGCGGCTTCCGGGCACCGGGGTCTCGGTGACTTCCGTATCGGCGTCTTCGGTATCAGCGTCTTCGGGAAGGTTCTTGTTACGGCCGCCACACACGTGTGCGCGGGCTCTGCGTCACCCGGTAGCGTGAGCCGACGCTTCCGTAGGTTTACAGGTTTACACGTAGGAGTCCCGGTGACGCAGAGCGGACAGGGTCAGGAGCCGCACCTTCCCGCGGCGCGGCCCGCGCACGAAGGTGTCGTGCTGCCCGCCGAGGGCAGTGAGACCTGGGGCGCGGCGGGCGCCGGGCCGGCCGGGGGCCAGCCGTGGGGCGGCCCCTGGGGACCGCCGGGCGGCCACCAGCAGCCCCTCCCGCCGCAGCAGCCGCAACCGCAGCCCGGTGCGTACCAGCAGCAGCACCAGCACCAGCACCAGCAGCAGCCCCAGCCGCCGCAGCAGGACGCGTACGGGACCGTCGCCCAGCCGCTGCCGCCCGAGGTCACCCCGGGCGCCGGTGACGCGGACGCCACGCAGTACCTGCCGCCGGTCGCCACGCCGGGCGCCGGGCCGATGCCCATGCCGATGCCGCTGCCCCCGGAGAACCCGGCCGAGTCGACGCAGTTCCTCGGCACCCGCCCGGCGGGCCACGACGCGGACGCCACGCAGTACATACCGCCCGTCCCGCCCCAGCCGTCCGGCGCGCCCTACGGGATACGCCCGGGGGCGCCCGGCGACCGGCAGCCCCCGGCCGAGTTCGACAGCCTGTTCCGCGACGACGCGGCCGCGACGCAGCACATGCCCCCGTACGGGGCGGCGCCCCAGGCTCCGCGTCGGCAGCACCAGCCCCAGCCGCCCCAGCAGTACCAGCCCCAGCAGCCCTACCAGGAGCCGTACCGGGAGCCGGCGGCGCCCCGGCGGTCGTCGAAGCTGCCCCTGATCGCCGCCGTCGTCGTCGGCTGCGCCGTCCTCGGGCTCGGCGCCGGTGCCCTGCTCAGCGGGGGCGACGACGACAAGAAGGGCCCGTCGGACAAGACCGACGTCGCCGCCGCCAGCTCGCCCACCCCGGGCGGCTCCCAGGCCGCGCCCGACCCGGCCAGGACGCAGGCGGAGGCCCTCGACAAGCTCCTCGCGGACAGCAACAACAGCCGCGACACGGTGATCCGTTCGGTCGAGAACATCAAGAAGTGCCAGAACCTCGACCAGGCGGCCACGGATCTGCGCGGCGCCGCCGGGCAGCGCCGCCAACTGGTGACCCGGCTCCAGGGCCTGGCCGTTGACCGACTGCCCAACCACGCCGCGCTGACCACCGCGCTGACCGAGGCCTGGCAGGCGTCCGCCTCCGCCGACGACCACTACGCGGCCTGGGCCGCCGAGGTGAAGGGCAAGAAGGGCTGCAAGGGCGGCAAGGCGCGCAGCACGGGGCATTTCGAGCAGGGCAACAAGGGCAGCGGTGACGCGACGACCGCGAAGAGGAAGGCGGCCCCCATCTGGAACGGCATCGCGGGCACGTACGGTCTGACCCCGCGCCAGCCGAACCAGCTCTGAGCGGCCGGACTCCGGACCGCTAGAGGGCGGAGGCCTTGCGGAGCGTCGGGCCGACGTCGACGAACCCGTCCTTCTGCGCCACCAGTCGTCCCTTGCGTACGACCTGGAAGGTGACCTGGTGGTTCACGATCCGCGGCAGGTCCGGCGTACCGAGCATGTCCTCGTAGCGCCAGCGCAGCGGCGGCGTCAGGCCGCCGGTGTCGACCCGCACGCCGCGGTCGAGCGCCTGCCCGATCCGGCCGGAGGTGACCTCGTCGTCGCCGAGGGACTCGACGACCGCCGTCAGGACGTTGTACGCGATCCAGGTCGTCTGGACGCCCGCGTCCGCCGGGTCGATCCGGTTGTCGCCGAAGGCGTGCTCGCGGATCACCCGCTTCATCGCGTCCCAGCGCTCGTCGCCCGCCTCCGGGTACCAGCCGGTGATGTAGGCGCCCTCGAAGGGGCCGTTGGCGCCGCCGGTGCGGTCCACGAGCGGCTGGTCGACGCTGCCGAGGACCGAGGAGACCTTGACCTCCCGGCCGTCGGGCGGGAGCCGGCGGAAGGAGTCGAAGAAGTTCGCGGTGTGCTCGCCGAGCGCGGCGGTGACACAACCGCCCTCGTCGCCGACCCGCTTGCGGGACTGCCGGGCCTCCTCGGTGTACTCGCCGGCGTCGTCGGCGGCCGGGATGTCCACGGCGGTGCGGTGGTGGCCCTGGGCGAGGCCCGAGTTGAGGATGAGCGGCAGGTCGGCGCCGGTGATGGAGTCGGGCCGGACGAGGGAGACGCGGTCGCACGCGTCCGCGAGCTGGATGCCGTTGCCGGCGAGCAGCGCGGCCTGGCCGCCGTTGACCGGGTAGGAGACGGGGCTGCGGAACTCGTCGTCGGTGAGGCCGTAGCCGCCGATGTAAGGGATGCCGGCGGCCTCCAGCGGCGGCATGAAGGCGCGGCCGTTGCGGCTGTACGAGCCGACGACGGCCACCACGCCCTCCTGGACCGCGCGCCGGGCGCAGGCGGCCGCGGCCGTCGGCTCGTTGCCCGCGTTGCAGGTGAGCACGCGCAGCTCGCGGCCGTTGATGCCGCCTCTGGCGTTGATCCACCGGGCGTACGCCTGCCCCATGGCGGGCATCCCGGGCATATTGGTCGCGCGGGTGTTCTCGGGCGCCCACGTCATGACGGTGAGAGGGTCCCTGGAGCCCCCCGTGGCCCCAGGGAGCACCCCGCACCCGGCCAGGAGGCACGCCGAGCCGATTGCCGCCGCGGTCCTGATGAGGGAGAGGGTGGAGGAAGAGCGTCGCCTGCCGTTACCGGTCATGGTCATGCACAATTCCGCCCCATGGGTAACGCGGGAGTGAGGCCGGTTCAACGCTCGGTGACGCCGAGGTGAATTACGGGGGCCGGTCCTCGGCGCGTTCGGGGGAACGTACGATCGAAACGTGTCAGCTTCCGTGAACTCTTCCCGTCGCGGCCGTCGCTCCTCCACCATGGGCGGCATGCCGCTCAACGACATGCCGTGGTGGCGCTGGCGCGCCAACGTGCGCTCGGCGCTGCACATGCTCTCCGACCCCGTCTTCCACCAGGAGTGCTGGCTGGCCGGCCTCGACGGGTACGGGGACGTCACCGACGCCGTGTACCGGCTGGTCGAGGACACCTGGCTGGACAACTGGTCCGCCGAGAAGTACGTCGGCACCATATTCCGGGACTCGGGCGAGGCCGCGCTGGTCGACGTCGCGGTGCTGCGGGTGCTGCGGATCATGCACCAGGTGGGGCCGGACGCCCCGGTCTCCGCCTACATGGGGCACCACGGCTGGCCGGAGGCGGTACGGGCGGCCCGTGACGCGCACGTACGGCTGGCCGTCAACGACGGCGAGGACCCGGACGCGCCGCCGCGGTCGCTGGACGTGCTGCGGATCATGACCAGGTCCGCCTGACGGACCGCCGTCCGGGGGCGTCGCCCGGATGTGGCATCCTGCCAGGATGACCGACCAGTACGTCCTCACGCTCTCCTGCCCGGACAAACAGGGCATCGTGCACGCCGTTTCGAGTTACCTCTTCATCACCGGCTGCAACATCGAGGACAGTCAGCAGTTCGGAGACCGGGACACCGGCCTGTTCTTCATGCGGGTCCACTTCTCGGCCGAGGCGCCGGTGACGGTGGAGAAGCTGCGCGCGAGCTTCGCGGCGGTCGGGGACTCCTTCGCGATGGACTGGCAGATCCACCGCGCCGACGAGCGCATGCGGGTCGTGCTGATGGTGTCGAAGTTCGGTCACTGCCTGAACGACCTGCTGTTCCGTACGCGGATCGGCGCGCTGCCGGTCGAGATCGTGGCGGTGGTCTCCAACCACACCGACTTCGCCGAGCTGGTCGCGTCGTACGACATTCCGTTCCACCACATTCCGGTCACCAAGGACACCAAGCCGCAGGCGGAGGCCGAGCTGCTGGAGCTGGTGCGCGCGGAGAACGTCGAGCTGGTGGTGCTGGCCCGGTACATGCAGGTCCTGTCGGACGACCTGTGCAAGCAGCTCAGCGGCCGGATCATCAACATCCACCACTCGTTCCTGCCGAGCTTCAAGGGCGCCAAGCCCTACCACCAGGCGCACGCGCGCGGCGTGAAGCTGATCGGCGCGACGGCCCACTACGTGACGGCCGACCTCGACGAGGGCCCGATCATCGAGCAGGAGGTCGAGCGGGTGGGCCACGACGTCACGCCGGAGCAGCTCGTCGCGATCGGGCGGGACGTGGAGTGCCAGGCGCTGGCGCGGGCGGTGAAGTGGCACGCGGAGCGCCGCATCCTCCTGAACGGCCGCCGCACCGTCGTCTTCGCGTAGGCCTCCGCCCGCGGTACGTGGCCCACGGCTGGGCACCGCCCTGGGAGCGCCCACGCAAGGTCACCGCCCCGGTGCGCAGCCCGCGGCCGGGCGCCGCCCCGGTCCCGTTGTGCCCACCCGTCCCGCCCTGCGGGACGACTGCCCACAACGGAGGCGGGTGTGTGCCCTGTGGGGCCACTGCCCGCAACGGGGCCGTGCGGGCGCAGCCCGCGCTGGGCGCGGCGCAGCCCGCGGCCCCTTCCCTCGCGGCGCGAAGCTGCCGCGCTGGGGGTGTGGGGGCGTGGCCCCCACGTACAACCAACCTCCCCCCGCCACGGGGCGGGGGGAGCCGGAGGCGGCGGCCCCGGCGGCTACAGGCGGCTGAGCGAGGCCGCGGCGAGGAGGACGTCGCGGATGGCTTCGCGGTCGCCGTCTTGGCCGGCGGCGGCTTCGTCGGGGGTGATGTGGCCCGCGACCAACTGGCAGAACTCGACGGCGTCCAGGGCGACCTGGGCGACCTTGCGGTCGGGGGAGCCGATCGCGGCGGGGGAGTCGAGGGCGATGTACCAGTCGCCGCCGCCGGAGCCCTCGACCTCCAGGTGGAGCGAGCGGCCGGGGGCGCCGGCCGTCACGAGGTGGCGGGCCGGGGCGGCGAGCCCCGCGCGGCGGCGCTCGGCGAGGGCGGCCGGCAGTAACCGGGCCGCCAGGTCGATCATGCCGTGCAGGTGGGTGGCGCTGGGCGGCTCGTACGGGTAGTCGACGGCGGTCGCGATGTCGTCCGCGTGCACCCAGCACTCGAAGGCCCGGTCGAGCAGCGCGTCGCGCAGCGGCAGGGAGAAGTCGCCGTACGACACGGACAGTTCCGCCACGCCGCGCCCCGCGAAGGAGACCGTGCGGATCAGGGTGTGCGCCTGGTCGCGCCACGGCTCGCGGACCGCTCTGGTGGGCGGGTGGTGGGCACCCTGCCAGTACGCCTCGGTCCGCTCGGCCGGCGTCTTCGCCGACAGCGAGTCGTCCAGGCCGATCGCCGTCGCGACGAGGCTGTCGACCGCCTGGAGGTGGCTGATCACCCCCGCCACGGTGGTGCGGCGGCTGACGGACCGGTCGCGCTGGAACCACCTGAGCCGCACCGGCGCGTGCCACTCGGAGTCGCCGATGTCCCGCAGCAGCGCGTCGAGCCGGGCGGTCTCCGCGTCGTACGGCCCGGCCCAGTCGGGCACCGGGATACGCGCCGGGCGGCGGCCCAGGCAGTTCTCCAGCACCCGGGAGCGCAGCAGCGGGTCCAGGTCGAGGTCCCGCTCGTGGTGCAGCAGGCCGACCGCGTCACGCAGCCGCAGGGCCTCCTCCGCACAGGGCGCGCACTCGGTCAGGTGCTCCTCGACGGCGACCGTCTCCTCGGGCGAGCAGGCGGACAGCGCCCACGCGCCGAGCAGCGACTGGAGGACCTTGTGCGGCAGGGGCGGCGCCGCCACCTCGGGCGCGGGCAGGGCCTCGCAGTTGTCGGCGGCCCGCCTCGGGGACGGTATGCGCGGCACGCCGCCCACCTCCTCGTGGCCGTCGCCGTGGCCGTCGCCGTCCAGCGGCCCGGTCATAGCGCCCGTCCGTCCAGTGGCCGGGTGTTGGCGGTGGACAGCAGTTGGAGCCCGAGCCGCAGCCGGCGCCGTGCCTCGTCCTCGGTCACGCCGAGGTCTGCGGCGGTCTGGCGGTAGTCACGGCGCTGGAAATAGGCCAGCTCCAGCGCGGCGCGCAGCGGCGCCGGCATGGACTGGACGATGAAGTCGGCACGGGCCGACACGGCCGCGCGGCGCACCTTCTGCTCCAGCTCCTCGGTGGAGCCGCCGCCCCGCTCCGCGTACGCCTTGGCCTCCGCCTGGCGCAGCCGGTGCACGGCCTGGCGGCGGGTCAGCTTCGCTATCCAGGAGCGCATGGAGCCCTCGCGCCTTGGGTCGTACGCGTCCGGGTTCTCCCACACGTAGCCGAACACCTCGCGGGTGACCTGGTCCGCGGCCGACTCGTCGTCGAGGACGCGGTGCGCGGTGTTGTGCACGAGGGAGGCGAAGCGGTCGTACAGCTCACCGAGCGCGGCCGCCTCGCCGCGCGCCAGCCGCTGCTGCATCTTGCGGTCCCAGCGCGGTGGTGTGTCCTTCGCCATAGGGAGCCCTCCCGACCCGACTCCTCTCGAATGTAATGGGCCGTACCGACAACGCGCCCCTCTTTGTGGCAAGTGCGTCCCGCGCCGGTCCGGGATGGTAAGGAAACCGTCACTGTGCGTGGATCGTGTTTCATGGGAGAACCACGGGGCAGCAGGGGCGCAAAGGAAGCACTGCTTCCGGTTCATGTTCCCGTTCATTTTCCCGGTCGGATCGGCGAAGGGTAGGCGCGTGACGCTCACGGTGGACGAAGCCGAGCACGGCGCCTGGACCGTGCTCAGCGTCCAGGGCGAACTGGACCTGGTCTCCTCACCCGTTGTCCGCAGACGCGTGCACGACGCGGTCGCCGAGGGCAGACGTGACGTCGTCCTCGACCTGTCCCAGGTGCTGTTCTGCGACTCCAGCGGCGTCGGCGTGCTGATCGCCTCGCGCCGGCTGCTGCACTCCTGCCGGGGCCGGCTGCGGCTGATACTGCCCGCTCAGGGGGCCGTCGACGGTTCGCACGTCAACCGGGTCCTGGCGGCCCTCGGCGTACGGCGCCTGTTCTCGGTGTACGCGGACGTGGCCTCGGCCACCGGCGAACAGGACGAACAGTTGTCCGCGTGACGGCGACCCCGTCGCGTCGTACCCTCCCGGCATGGACGCAGAGGAGTTGTACCAGCGCCGGATCGCCTCACGGTTCGCCGCGTTCGACCAGGACGGCAACGGCCATATCTCCCGCGAGGACTTCACGACGGCGGCCGGCAGGCTGCTGGAGGAGTTCGGCATCTCGTTCCGTTCGGACAAGGGCCAGGCGCTGGCCGGTGGCGCGGAGGCCTTCTGGCAGGGCCTGGCCGGTATCGCCGACGTGGACGGTGACCAGCGGGTGACCCGGGCGGAGTTCGTGAGCGGCGCGGTGAAGCGGCTGCGGGACAACCCCGACCGGTTCGCCGAGATCGCCCGCCCCTTCGTCAGGGCCCTGCTCGCCGTGGCCGACCAGGACGGTGACGGCAAGGCCGGCACGGCGGAGCTGGAGCGTGCCCTGCGGGTGCTGGGCGTCGAGCCGCACGCGGCGGCGCTCGCGGCCGAGTCGATGGACCTGGACCGCAGCGGGCTGGTCGACGAGGAGGAGGCCGTCACGGCCTTCGCCCGGTACTTCATGACCCAGGAGCCTCACGCCTCCGAGTAGCGTTCGCGCAGTTTGTACTTGAGCACCTTGCGCAGCGTGTCGTTGCGCGGCAGGGCGTCCACGACCTCAAGCCGCTCCGGCAGTTTGTGCACCGCCAGGCCCTCGCCGCGCAGGAACGCGGTGAGGGCCTCCAGCGTGAGCGCGCCGGTGGCCTCGACGACCGCGCACACCAGCTCGCCGCGCTCCTGGTCCGGCAGGCCGACGACGGCCGCGTCCCGTACCGAGGGGTGCCGGTGCAGCAGGTCCTCGATCTCCTTGGCCGAAATGTTCTCGCCCTTACGGATGATGATGTCCTTGACACGTCCGGTGAGCACCAAGTGGCCGGATTCCGTGAGGTACCCGAGGTCCCCGGTGCGCAGGAAGCCGTCGGAGTCGAACGCCTCGGCGGTCTGCGCCGGGTCCAGGTAGCCCCGGCACACCGCCTCGCCGCGCAGCCGGACCTCGCCGTCGACGATCCGTATCTCCATGCCTTCCGGGGGCCGGCCCTCGGTGTGGGCGAGGTTGTCGTCGGTGTCGTCCGGGGAGCCCATCGTGATCATCGGGACCTCGGTCATGCCGTAGCCGTGGGTGAGGCGGCAGCCCATCTCCCGTACGACGTCGTGGTACAGCTCCGGAGGCTTGGGCGCGCCGCCGCCCGCGAGGAGCCGGAGGGTGGGGATGAGCTTTTGGCCGGGCTGCTTGCGCTGCTCGGCGAGGAACATGGCGTAGAAGGCGGTGGAGCCACCGGCCGTGGTCACGCCGTGCGCCCGGTAGGTCTCCAGGGCCTCGGGCAGGGCGAACGTCTCGAAGAGGACGGCCGGGAACCCGTACAGCAGGAGCATGACGAGGTAGTCGAGGCCGCCGATGTGGGCGAAGGGGAAGGCGATCGACCCGACGTCGTCGGGCGTCAGGCGCAGCGCGTGGGCGAGGCAGGAGCCGCCCGCGATCAGTGAACGGTCGGTGTGCAGGACGCCTTTGGGGTCGGATGTCGTGCCGGACGTCCAGTAGATCCACCGCACGTCCGCCCCCGAGGCGGGCGGCGGCACGGGCAGGCCGGCGGGGTCGGCGTCGGGGAGGGTGTCGTACGCCTCGAAGACGCCGCGCGCGCCGAGGCGGTGCGCCATGGCGGTGTGGTCGAAGCCGCGCCACCGGCCCGGTACGGCGAGGAAGTCGGCCTTGGACTCGCGCAGCGCGAAGCCCACCTCCCGGTCCCGGTAGAACGGGATGACCGGGGACTGGACGGCGCCGAGACGGGCCAGGGCGACGGTGAGGACGACCGTCTCGACACGGGTGGGCAACTGCCAGGCGACGACCGTGCCGGGCCGGACGCCCATGTCCCACAGCCCGGCCGCCGTCCGTTCGGCGCGGTCGCGCAGGGCGCCGAAGGTCAGGCGCCGGTCGCCCTGGAGGAGGGCGGGGCGGTCCGGGGTGAGGCGGGCGCGGCGGTCGGCGAGCTCCCACAGGGTGGGCGAGGCGCCCAGGGCGTGTGCGGTGTCGGTGTCCGGCACGGTGCGCTCCTCCGTTGCTGACGGTTAGTCAGATCAGTGCGGTGAGCGTAGGGCGGTGTGCCTTGTCGGTCCAGGGGTGCGGGGCTAGCCTGCGAGCGACAGAGCTGACGGAGCGTCAGAAAACGGAGGCGTCATGACGGAACTGCCTCGGATCATCAGCGTCGACGACCATGTCATCGAACCGGCGCACCTCTTCGAGACCTGGCTCCCGGCCAAGTACCGCGACCGCGGGCCCAAGCCGCTGACCACCGGGATCGGCGAGCTGGAGTACGTGGGCGGGAAGTACCGGATCACCATGGACCCGGACGGGCCGCCGGCCGACTGGTGGATCTACGAGGACCTGAAGTTCCCGTACAAGCGCAACATCGCCGCCGTCGGCTTCGACCGCGACGACATGACCCTCGAAGGCATCACCCGGGCCGAGATGCGGCGCGGCTGCTGGGACCCGAAGGCGCGCCTCGAGGACATGGACCTCAACCACGTCGAGGCCTCGCTCTGCTTCCCCACCTTCCCCCGCTTCTGCGGGCAGACCTTCGCCGAGGCCGAGGACAAGGAGGTGGCCCTGGCCTGCGTCCGCGCCTACAACGACTGGATGGTGGAGGAGTGGTGCGGCGACAGCGGCGGACGGCTCATCCCGCTGTGCCTGATCCCGCTGTGGGACATCGGCCTCGCGGTCGCCGAGGTCCGGCGCAACGCCGCCCGGGGCGTACGGGCGGTCACCTTCAGCGAGATCCCCACCTACCTCGGCCTGCCGTCGATCCACTCCGGGTACTGGGACCCCTTCTTCGCCGTCTGTGAGGAGACCGGGACGGTCGTCAACATGCACATCGGGTCCTCCTCGCAGATGCCGGCGGCCTCCCCCGACGCCCCGCCCGCCGTACAGGCGTCGCTGTCCTTCAACAACGCCATGGCGTCGATGACGGACTTCCTCTTCTCCGGCGTCCTCGTGAGGTTCCCGGCGCTGAAGCTCGCCTACAGCGAGGGGCAGATGGGCTGGATCCCCTACGCCCTGGAGAGGGCCGACGACGTGTGGGAGGAGCACCGCGCCTGGGGCGGGGTGCGCGACCTGATCCCCGAGCCGCCGTCCACGTACTACTACCGGCAGATCTTCTGCTGCTTCTTCCGCGACAAGCACGGCATCGCGTCCCTGGACGTGGTCGGCCGTGACAACGCCACCTTCGAGACCGACTACCCGCACGTCGACTCCACCTTCCCGCACACCAAGGAGGTCGCCCTCGACCACGTCAAGGGCCTGGACGAGGAGACGACGTACAAGCTGATGCGCGGCAACGCCATCCGGATGCTCGGCCTGGACCTCGTCTGATGGACCTGGCCCACACGGAGGAGGAAGAGCGCTTCCGGGCGCGGCTGCGGGAGTGGCTCACGGCCGTGCTGCCCGGCCTGCCGCCGAAGCCCGACCCCGCCGACTGGCCGGCCCGCCGCGCCTACGACACCGCCTGGCAGCGCATGCTGTACGACGCCGGTTACGGCGACCTGCACTGGGCGGCCGCCCCAGCACTGCGGCTGGTCTTCCTGGAGGAGACCGAGCTGGCCGGCGCGCCCTACGTGGGCGCCAACTTCGTCGGCCTGCTGCACGCGGGCCCCACCATCGCCGCCGAGGGCACGGCCGAGCAGCGCGAGCGGTGGCTGCCGCCCATCCTGAAGGGCGACCACGTGTGGTGCCAGGGCTTCAGTGAACCCGGCGCGGGCTCGGACCTCGCCTCCCTGCGCACGCGCGCGTGGCGGGACGGCGACCACTACGTGGTCAGCGGGCAGAAGATCTGGACCTCCCACGCCGAGGTCGCCGACTGGTGCGAACTGCTGGTGCGCACCGACCCCGAGGCCCCCAGGCACCGGGGCATCACCTGGCTGGCCATGCCCATGGACGCCCCCGGCGTCACCGTGCGGCCGCTGCGCACGCTCGCCGGGACGGCCGAGTTCGCCGAGCTGTTCCTGGACGAGGTCCGCGTGCCCGTCGCCCACCGGGTGGGCGCGGAGAACGACGGCTGGCGGGTCACCATGGTCACCCTGTCGTACGAGCGCGGCACGGCGTTCGCCGGAGAGGTGGTCGCCTGCCGCCGGGTCCTGGGCGAACTGGCGCGCGAGGCCCGCCGCAACGGCCGTTGGGACGACCCCGTGCTGCGGCGCCGCCTGGGGCGGCTGGGCGCCGAGTTCCGCGCCCTGTGGCGGCTCGTCCAGTGGAACGTGAGCGAGGCGGAGGCGACCGGCACGGTGCCCGGGGCGGGCGGTTCGGTGTTCAAGCTGCGGTACTCGCACGCGCGCCAGGAGCTGTACGACGCGGCGGCCGAGGTGCTGGGCGCGGACGCCCTGGACCTGGACCGGGAGTGGGCCCGTGACCGGCTGTCGTCGCTCTCGTACACCATCGCCGCCGGGACCTCGCAGATCCAGCGCTCCATCCTCGCCGAGCGCGTCCTCGGCCTGCCGAAGGGACGATGACGGTGGATTTCCGGCTCGACGACGACCAGCGGGCGCTGCGGCGGGGCGTGCGGGAGCTGCTGGAGGGACGGTTCGGACGCGACGCGCTGCGGACGGCCGTGGACACGGGCGTGCTGGACCGGAAGCTGTGGCGGGAGCTGGGCGCGGCCGGGTTCTTCGCGCTGCGGCTGCCGGAGGAGGACGGCGGGGCCGGGCTGGGGCTGGTGGAGGCGGTGCTCGCCTTCGAGGAGGCCGGGCGGGTGCTGCTGCCCGGGCCGCTGGTCGCCACGCACCTGGCGGCGGGGCACGTGGAGGGCGCGGCGGAGGGCGAGGCGGTCGTCACCGCCGTGGACGGGACGCTGGTGGAGTGGCTGGACGCCGCCGACGCCGTACGGGGAGGTGAGGTGCGCGGCGCCCGGCCCGTCCGGTCGGCCGACCCGCTGACGCCGCTGCACCGGGTGCCGGCGGGCGCCGCGCCCGCCGACCCGGTGGCGGTGCTGCTCACCGCCGCCGAACAGCTCGGCAGCGCGGGGCGTACGACGGAGATGGCGGCGCGGTACGCGCGCGAGCGCGAACAGTTCGGCCGCCCCATCGGCGCCTTCCAGGCGGTGGCCCACCTGTGCGCGGGGATGCTGGAGCGCGTGGAGGCGGCGCGCGTGGCGGTGTACGCGGCCGCCGTCACCGCCGACCCGGTGGACGTCGCCGCCGCCAAGCTGCTGGCGGACGAGGCGGCCGTGCGCGGCGCCCGGGACTGCCTCCAGGTGTACGGCGGGATGGGCTTCACCTGGGAGGCCGATGTGCACCTGCACCTGAAGCGGGCGTGGGTGCGGTCCCGGCGGTGGACGGGGACGGCTGAGGCGGAGGAGGCGTGTGCGGCCGCGCTGTGCGACGGAGGGTGAGGCGTTCCCTCGGGCTCACCTCAAGGGTGAGACGGTCACGCAGCGTTGATATCGGGTTGTTGCCTTGCGAGTACTCGTCACGGCCTGGAGTCGGCGCCCGCCTCCGGTACGCTCCGGGGAATGCGAGTGGTTCAGAGGCTGGGACGCCCCGGTGTTGCCCGTGCGGCAGCTCCGCGCCCGGGAATGCCCGCCGCTCGTACCCCTTGTCGTACCCCTCGGTGGCGCGGTGCGCCCCCCTGTTCGACTAGCCGCAACGTGCGTCGCACAGTATGCACCACGCGTACTCCTTCGCGCTGGAATATGCCCGAAGCGCTTGTTGCGGTGACTGTACGTCAACCATGCTGTCCCACAAGGAAATCACATTCAGTGACGACTGTTACTGCTGTGGTCACTGTGAGACGCGAGGCGATGTGTCCGCCGGTTCGGATGGTGTGAGCGGTGCAGGTGCTTCAGGTGCAGTTGGAGATCGGCCCCGATCCAGCAGAGGTCGGTCGTGCCCGGAGATGGGCGCGATCGCGGCTCGCCGGTTCCGGGATAGGGGAGGACGAGCCGCTGGCCGAGACGCTGGTGCTGCTCATTTCGGAACTCGTCACCAACGCCGTGGTGCACACCGGCTGTCCGGCCGTGCTGCGGATGCTCTTCGGTGCGGGCGCGGCCGAGGCGGGGACGGTACGGGTGGAGGTCGCCGATGCCAGCGCCCGCCCGCCGCGCCCCCGTCACGCCGACGGTGACGACACCAACGGGCGGGGCCTGGAGCTGGTCGACGGGCTGGCCGACCGGTGGGGGTGGCAGCGGGAGGGTGCCGGCAAGAGCATCTGGTGCGAGGTGGACCGGGGCGCACCTGTTGTGACGGGGGTGGTGCGTGAGCCGGGAGCATATGCGCCGTCGTGCGCTGTCACAAATGGTGCATAACGGACGTATCTCTGAATAGGTGTTGACGGGTCGTATCCGTCTGATCACCCTTGGAGCAGCGATTCGTGGCGAGGGGACGCCGAGGGCTTGACGCCCTCGGCGAGTACGGGTCGCGGCTCGGCGGCGGCTCCTGTTCAGGGCCCTCGGGGTGAGCCCGCCGGAGCCGGGTGGCGGCCGCCGTGCCGTGCTCGGGGTGCGCATGCGTGCGCCGCCACCCAAGGATCGCCCGGCTCACGGGGTGCCCGGCCGATCCGTCACAGAACCGCCACCGGGGCCACCGGGGTTCCCGTGGCGCCCACGAAGGGCTCGGGCATCGCGGAGAGCAGGAACGCGTACCGGCGCTCCTGTGCACAGGCTGTGGACAGTTCCTCCAGGTTCCAGTTCTGGCCCTGGAGCATCCCCATCTCCACCAGGTGCAGCGCGTGCACCGGCAGCCAAAGGTCCTCGATCTCGGGCGGGAAGATCTCGAAGGTGAGCGTGTCGTTCGCGACCGCCGCCACGTCCCGGGCGTGGAACCACTCGGGCGTCCGCACCGACAGGCCCGGCGACGGGTACCCGTACGCCTGCCGGTCGCCCGCCAGGTAGACCTGGACCTGCCCCGTCCGTACGAGCACGATGTCGCCCGCCCGGACGCTCACCCCGCCGAACTCCGCCGCCTCGTCCAGGTCCTCCGGCGTCACCGCGTGGTCGCCCGGCAGTCGTTCGACGCCCTTGGCGCGGGCCACGTCCAGCAGGACCCCGCGCGAGACGACGTACCGCGCCTTGTCGATGCCGCTGAACTCGCTGCGCCCGTGCGGGGTGATCGAGGAGGCGGGCCGGCCGTTGTAGATCCGGCCCGAGTGCGAGACGTGTGTGAGGGCGTCCCAGTGGGTGCCCGCCTGGAGCCCGAGCGTCACGGCGTCGTCGCTGGTCGCGACCGTGCCGGGGCCGAACAGCTCCTGGTTGATCTGCACCATGGCGTGCAGTGGGTTGACCCGGCCCGGGATGAGGCCCGTCTGGACGCCGTCCTGGCGCAGCTCCAGCGCCAGCGGCACGCGCAGTCCGGTCCGTACGGCCCGGGCGGCCTCCCGGACGACGTCGTCGGTGATCAGGTTCAGCGTTCCCCGCTCGTCGTCCTCGCCCCAGCGGCCCCAGTTGTTGACGCGCTTGGCGATCTCGTGGAACGCGGCCGGCAGTGACATGGGGCCCTCCCAGGGGTTGTGCGCGCATATCTGACGGACCGTAGAATCTAACGATCCGTCAGATAAGGCGGAAGTGGTGGCGCCGGAGGGAGCCGGGCATGGGGAACTTCTTGGCAGGCAAGGCCGTCGTGGTGACCGGCGCCGGGCGGGGCATCGGACGGGCCGTCGCCCTCGCCTGTGCCGCCGAGGGCGCCAAGGTCGTCGTCAACGACTACGGCGTGTCCATCGAGGGCGCCGAACCCACCTCCGAGGTCGCGGCGGCCGTCGTCAAGGAGATCGTCGCGGCGGGCGGCGAGGCCGTCGCCGTCGCGGACGACATCTCCACCATGGCGGGCGGGCAGCGCGTCGTGGACACCGCGCTCGCCCGGTACGGCCGGATCGACGGGGCCGTGTGCGTCGCGGGCATCCTCCGCGAACGGATGCTCTTCAACATGTCGGAGGAGGAGTGGGACCCCGTCATCGCCACCCACCTCAAGGGCACCTTCACCGTCTTCCGGGCCGCGTCCGCCGTGATGCGGAAGCAGGGTGCCGGGACGCTGATCGGCTTCACCAGCGGCAACCACCAGGGCTCGGTCTCCCAGGCCAACTACTCCGCCGCCAAGGGGGGCATCATCTCGCTCGTCCGCAGCGCCGCCCTCGGCCTGCACAAGTACGGCGTCACGGCCAACGCCGTCGCGCCCGTCGCCCGTACCCGGATGTCGGCGAACGTCCCCATGGAGCTCAAGGAGATCGGCGACCCCGAGGACGTCGCCGCGCTCGTCGTCTACCTGCTCTCCGACCGGGCCCGCGCCGAGAGGATCACCGGGCAGGTCTACACGATCGCCGGACCCAAGATCGCGGTCTGGGCGCAGCCGCGCGAGCTGCGGGCCGCGTACGGGCAGGAGCCCTGGACGCCCGAGCGGATCGCCGACGTCCTGCCCGGCACGGTCGGCACCGACCCCATGCCGCTGCTGGAGCGGCTGGAGGAGATGGCCAGGGCGGCGGCCGCCAAGTCCCGCCCGAACGCGTAGGGGCGGTCATGGACTTCGCGTTCGGGGCGGAGGACGAGGACTTCCGGGCCGTCGCCCGGGAGTGGCTCGCGGCACACCCCAGGGGTGGGGGCGGCCGCGCCTGGGAACGGCAGCTCGGCGCGGGCGGCTGGATCGGGCTCGGGTGGGAGGCGGAGGGCTACGGCAACCGGCGCGCCACGCTCACCCAGCAGGTCGTGTGGGCGGAGGAGTACGCGCGCGTGGGGGCGCCCGGCCGGGTGGGCCACATCGGCGAGAAGCTCCTCGCGCCGACGCTGATCGCCTACGGGGACCAGCGGCAGAAGGACCGGTACCTGCCCGCCATCGCGCGGGGCGAGGAACTGTGGTGCCAGGGCTACAGCGAGCCCGGCGCCGGATCGGACCTCGCGGGGCTGCGGACGCGCGCCGAGCGGGACGGGAACGTGTACCGGGTCAGCGGGCAGAAGATCTGGACCTCGCTCGCGCGGGACGCCGACTGGTGCTTCGTCCTGGCCCGGACGGAGGCCGGTTCCCGCCGCCACCACGGGCTGTCCTTCCTGCTGGTGCCCATGGACCAGCCCGGCCGGATCGAGGTGCGGCCGATCCGGCAGATGACCGGGACCAGTGAGTTCAACGAGGTCTTCTTCGACGGGGCGGAGGCCTCCGACGTGGTGGGCCGGGAAGGGGACGGCTGGCGGGTCGCCATGGGGCTGCTGGCGGTGGAGCGGGGAGTGTCGACGCTCGTCCAGCAGATCGGGTTCGAGGCGGAGCTGGGGCGGGTGCTGCGGCTGGCCGTGGACAGTGGCGCGGTCGCCGACCCCGTACTGCGGGACGCCCTCGTACGGCAGTGGGCCGAGCTGCGGGTGATGCGGTGGAACGCGCTGCGGACGCTGAGTTCGCCCGACGCGGGGGCGCCGAGCGTGGCCAAGCTGCTGTGGGGCCGGTGGCACCAGCGGCTCGGCGAGCTGGCGATGCGGGTGCGGGGCGCGGCGGGCGCGACCGGGCCGGGGGAGTGGTCGCCGGGCGCGTACGAACTCGACGACCTCCAGCACATGTTCCTGTTCAGCCGGGCCGACACCATCTACGGCGGCTCGGACGAGATCCAGCGCGACATCATCGCCGAGCGGGTGCTCGGCCTGCCGAAGGGGTCGTCATGAGAGGTGTTCTCTTCGACGGTGAGCGGGCGCGGGTCGTCGACGACCTCGTCGTACGGGACCCGGGGCCGGGCGAGGTGCTGGTCGGCATCGCGGCGGCGGGGCTGTGCCACAGCGACCTGTCGGTGATCGACGGGACGATCCCGTTCCCGGTGCCGGTGGTGCTCGGGCACGAGGGCGCGGGGGTCGTGGAGGCGGTCGGGGCGGGGGTGAGCCATGTGGCGCCAGGCGACCATGTGGCGCTGTCGACGCTGGCCAACTGCGGGACGTGCGCCGACTGCGACCGGGGGCGGCCGACGATGTGCCGGCGGGCGATCGGCCGGCCGGGGACGCCGTTCACGCGGGAGGGGCGGCCGGTGTACCAGTTCGCCTCCAACTCGGCCTTCGCGCGGCGGACGGTGGTCAAGGCGGTCCAGGCGGTACGGATACCGGAGGACGTTCCGCTGCGGTCGGCCGCGCTCATCGGCTGCGCGGTCCTCACCGGCGTCGGGGCCGTCCTCAACCGCGCCAAGGTCGGGCACGGCGACAGCGTCGTCGTCATCGGTACCGGCGGCGTCGGCCTCAACGTGCTCCAAGGCGCGCGGCTCGCGGGCGCCTCCGTGATCGTCGCGGTCGACGTGCGCGCGGACAAGGAGGCGGCGGCGCGGCGGTTCGGGGCGACCCACTTCCTGGGCGACGTGGACGCCGTGCGCGAGGTGCTGCCGGGCGGCGCGGACCACGTCTTCGAGTGCGTGGGCCACACCGGCCTCGTACGGCGGGCCGTCGACCTGCTCGACCGGCACGGGCAGGCCGTCCTGCTCGGCATGACGTCGCCGGACGCCGAGGCGGCGTTCCCGCCCGCCGCGATGTTCCTCGACAAGTCGATCCTCGGCTGCCGCTACGGCAGTTCCCGGCCGCAGCACGACATCCCGCTGTACGCCGACCTCTACCGGCGGGGCGAGCTGCTGCTCGATGAGCTGGTGACCGAGACGTACCCGGTCGAGGACTTCGCCAAGGCGGCGGACGACGCCCGGCACGGCCGGGTGGCGCGCGCGGTGCTCGAATTCCGGTGAACCGGACAGGGGCCTAGGCGCCGCCGGCATCCGCGCGGGTGGCGCGGAAGGTACGGCGGTAGACGGTGGGCGGGACGCCGAGCGCGGCCTGGAGGTGCTGGCGCATCGACTGGGCGGTGCCGAAGCCGGCGTCGCGGGCGACCTGGTCGACCGGCAGGTCCGTGGACTCCAGCAGGTGCCGGGCCCGCTCCACCCGCTGCTGGGTGAGCCACTGGCCGGGGCTGATGCCCACCTCCTCGCGGAAGCGGCGCGTGAACGTCCGGACGCTCATCGCCTCCTGCCGCGCCATGTCCCGGAGCTGGATCGGCTCGTGGAGGCGCTCCAGGGCCCAGGCGCGGGCCGTGGTGGTGGTCGCGAACTGCGGGTCCGGGACGGGCCGGTGGACGAACTGCGCCTGGCCGCCGTCCCGGTGGGGCGGTACGACGGTGCGCCGCGCGACCTCGTTGGCGACGGCCGCCCCGTGGTCGCGGCGCACGATGTGCAGGCACAGGTCGACGCCGGCGGCGACCCCGGCGGAGGTGAGGACGTCGCCGTCGTCGATGAACAGGACGTCCGCGTCGACCCTGATCGACGGGAACAGCCGCTGGAAGTGCTCGGCGGAGGCCCAGTGGGTCGTCGCGGGCCGCCCGTCGAGGAAACCGGCGGCGGCCAGCACGTACCCGCCGGTGCAGATGGACACCAGCCGGGTGCCGGGCCGGATGTGGGCGAGCGCGGCGGCCAGTTCGTCGGTGAGCCTGCCCTCCGCGTAGACCGGCCCGAGTTCGTAGGAGGCCGGGACGACGACCGTGTCGGCGGTGGCGAGGGCCTCGGGTCCGTGGTCGACGGAGATGAGGAAGTCCGCGTCGGTTGGGACCGGCCCCGCGGCCACGCCACACGTGACGATCTCGTACAGCGGGCGCCCCTCGGAGTCCTTGGCGCGGCCGAAGATGCGGTGCGGTATCCCCAGTTCAAAGGGGAGGAGCCCGGCGAGGGCGAGGACGACGACGCGGTGCGGGACGGTCCGGCTCATGGCCCGATCCTAGCGAAGGGTGTCATCCGGGCCACTGGTACGGTGCCGGGCCGCTCGCGATGCTGTCCGACGTGACCCAGACAACCCCTGCCCCCACCCCGGCCGCCTCGCCGGTCGCCCCGCCGCCCCGCCCCCGTACGCCCCGCGTCCACCGCGCCTGGTTCGTCGCCGCCGTCACGTTCGTGACGATCATCGGCGCGGCGGCCTTCGTCTCGCTGCCGGGACTGCTGATCGAGCCGCTGCACGGCGAGTTCGACTGGTCGCGCGGCACGATCGGCTTCGCCGTCTCGGTCAACCTCGCGCTGTACGGCCTGACGGCGCCGTTCGCCGCCGCCCTGATGGACCGGTTCGGCATCCGGCGCGTCGTGGCCCTGGCGCTGACGGTCATCGCCACCGGCTCGCTGCTCACCGTGTGGATGACGGCCGCCTGGCAGCTCGTCCTGTACTGGGGCGTCCTCGTCGGCCTCGGCGGCGGTTCCATGGCGCTGGCCTTCGCGGCGACGGTCACCAACCGGTGGTTCACCGCCCGGCGCGGCCTGGTGACCGGCATCCTCACCGCCGCGGGCGCCTCCGGCCAGCTCGTCTTCCTGCCGCTGCTGTCCTGGCTCGTCACGCACCACGGCTGGCGCCCGGCCGCCGTCACGGTCGCCCTGTCCGCGCTCGCCGTGGTGCCGTTCGTCTGGCTGCTGCTGCGCGACCACCCGGCGGACGTGGGGCTCAAGCCCTACGGCTCCGCCGACTTCGTACCCAAGCCGGCCCCCGTGCCGGGCGCGGCGCGGCGCGCCGTGACGGTGCTGCTCTCCGCGGCCCGCATCGGCCCCTTCTGGCTGCTCGCCGGCACCTTCGCCATCTGCGGCGCGTCCACCAACGGCCTGGTCAAGACCCACTTCGTGCCCGCCGCGCACGACCACGGCATGCCGATGACGGCCGCCGCGTCGCTCCTCGCGGTGATCGGGGTCTTCGACGTCGTCGGCACCATCGCGTCCGGCTGGTTCACCGACCGCTTCGAGGCCCGGCGGCTGCTCGCCGTGTACTACGCGCTGCGCGGCGTCTCGCTGCTCTTCCTGCCGATGCTGCTGGCGCCGGCCGTGCACCCGCCGATGATCTTCTTCATCGTCTTCTACGGACTCGACTGGGTCGCCACGGTGCCCCCGACGATCGCCCTGTGCCGCGAGCACTACGGGGACGACTCGGCGATCGTCTTCGGCTGGGTGCTCGCCTCCCACCAGGTGGGCGCGGCGGCGGTCGCCTTCGCGGGCGGCGTGGCGCGGGACGTCTTCGGCTCGTACGACGTCGTCTGGTACGCCTCGGGAGCCCTGTGCGCGGCGGCCGCCCTGATGGCCCTGGTGATCCGGCGACGGCAGCCGGTCACTGCCTGAAGCGGCCGAACCTGCCCCGGTGGAACAGCAGCGGGTCGCCGTCCTCCGCGGCGCCCAGCGCCTCCACGCGGCCCACCACGATCAGGTGGTCGCCGCCCGTGTGGACGGCGTGGACCACGCAGTCCACCCAGGCGGGGGCGCCCGTCAGCCGGGGTGAGCCCGTCGCCGGTGCCGCCTCGTACGCGACACCGGCGAACTTGTCGGCCCCCGTGGCCGCGCTCACCGCGAACGCCCGGCACAGGTCCGCCTGGTCCGCGCCCAGGACGTTCACGCAGAAGGCGCCGGCCCGGGCGATACGGGGCCAGGTGGACGACGTACGCGCCACCATGAAGGCGACCAGGGGCGGGTCCAGCGACAGGGACGCGAAGGACTGGCAGGCGAAGCCGGCGGGGCCCCGCTCGTCGTACGCCGCGACGACGGTGACCCCCGACGCGAAGTGGCCGAGGACGCGCCGGAACTCGGCCGGGTCGACGAGCAGCCGCTCGTCGTCCCGCACGGCCCGCAGCGGGCGGTAGGGGTCGGAGGCCGTGGGGGCTCCCACCGACCGGAGATAACGGACGGCGGTCGCGGCCATCCCGGCGTGTCCCATCACGTCAATTCCCCCTGAAGTCGGGCGTCCGGCGCGCCACGAAGCCCGCCACGCCCTCGTTCGCGTCGTGCGTCGTCATGGTGATCTCCTGCGCCGCGGCCTCGGCGGCGAACGCGGTGGCGCGGTCGGCGTCCAGCGAGGCGTTGACCAACTGCTTGGTCAGGGCGAGGGCGCGCGTCGGACCGGTGGCGAGACGTTCCGCCCAGGCCCGGGCCGTCTTCTCCAGCTCCTCGTCGGGCACGACCCGGTTGACCAGGCCGATCCGCTCGGCGTCCCGCGCCGCGACCGCGTCACCGAAGAACATCAGCTCCTTCGCGCGCTGCGGCCCGACCAGGCGGGGCAGCAGATACGCCCCGCCGCCGTCCGGGACCAGACCCCGGCGCACGAACACCTCGATGAACCGCGCCGATTCGGCCGCCAGCACCAGGTCGCAGGCGAACGCCAGGTGCGCGCCGATCCCGGCGGCCGTGCCGTTCACGGCCGCGATCACCGGCTTCTCGCAGTCCAGTACGGCGGCGATCAGGCGCTGCGCCCCGAGCCGGACGGTCCGCGCCACGTCGCCCGCGACCCGCTCCCGGCCCGTGGCCCCCGTGGCGCGCAGATCGGCCCCGGCGCAGAAGCCCCTGCCCGTGGCGGTGAGGACGACGGCCCGTACGCCGGGGTCGGCGGACGCGTCGGCGAGCAGCGCGATGATCCGGTCGCGCTGGCCGGGCGCGAGGGCGTTCATCGCCTCGGGGCGGTTGAGGGTGATCCACGAGACGCCGTCCTCGGTGGCGTGGAGCACCGGCCCGGTCACAGGCCCGGTCTCCGGTCCGGTCGCAGGCCCGGTCACCGGCACACCGCCAACGCGTCCAGCGCCACCGCGCCCTGCCCGCGCTCCAGCACCATCAGCGGGTTGATGTCCAGCTCCGCCAGCCCGTCGCCCAGTTCCAGCGCCATCCGCTGCACCCGCAGCACGACCTCCACGAGCGCGTCCACGTCCCTCGGTGGCCCGCCCCGTACGCCGTCCAGCAGGGCCCGGCCGCGCAGTTCGCCGAGCATGGCCCGCGCCTGGTCCTCCCCGAAGGGCGGCACGCGCACGGCCGTGTCCCGCAACACCTCCACCAGGACGCCGCCGAGCCCCACGGTGACGGTGGGGCCGAACAGCTCGTCGTGCGTCACGCCCACCACCATCTCGACGCCCGGGTCGACCATCTGGCAGACCAGGATGCCGTCCGGCTCGGCCCCTTCGCAGCGGGCGATGTCGGTCAGCTCGCGGTACGTGTCGCGGACCTGGCTCGCGGACGTCAGCCCGAGCCGGACCAGGCCGAGTTCCGTCTTGTGGGCGAGCTGCGGGGCGGACGCCTTCATCACCACCGGATACCCCACCAGGCTCGCCGCCCGCACGGCCGCCGCCGCGCTGGTCACGAGCTGCTCGCGCGGTACGCGGATGCCGTACGCCCGAAGGAGCTGCTTGGCCGCGTGCTCGCTCAGACGGTGGCCCGGGCGCAGCAGGGCCTGCGCCTTGCGGTACGAGGGGGACGGCGTGCGCGGCGCCTCGTCGAAGGGGGAGCGGTAGGCCCGGGTGAACCGGTGGTGGTCCAGGTAGGCCTTGACGGCGGTGACGCAGTTGCCGAACGTGCGGAAGGTGGCGACGCGCGAGGAGCCGAGGAGCGTCTCGCGGTAGGCGGCCTCGGTGCCGACGGGGGAGCCCCACACCACACAGATCAGCTTGTCCGTCCGCTCCGCCGCGTCCACCAGGTCCTGGGCGAGCTTGTCGCTCATGGGCGGGAAGGGGCCGGTGATCGGGCAGATCAGGACGCCGACGTCCGGGTCCTCCAGGATCGCTTCGATGATCTTCCGGCCGCGCCAGTCGCCGACCGGGTGGCCGCCGTTGTCGACGGGGTTGGCGACGTTCAGGTAGTCGGGTATCCACTGGTGGAGCTCGTCCTGCTTCTCCCGGGACAGGGCCGGCAGTCGCAGCCCGGCCGCCGTGGCGAGGTCCGCGAAGTGGGCGCCCGTGCCGCCGGAGATCGAATAGACCACGACGCCGTCGGCGACCGGCCGGCGGGCCCGGGCGAGCAGGGTGGCGGTGTCCTGGAGTTCGTCGAGGGCGTCGACCCTGATCACGCCGAACTGCCGCATGGCCGCGTCCACCACCTGGTCCGCGCCGGTGAGCTTGCCCGTGTGGGACGCGGCCGTCCGGGAACCGGCCGGGGTGCGGCCGACCTTCACGGCGACGACGGGCACGCCGCGCCGGGCCGCGCGGTCGGCGGCGAGCAGGAAGGAGCGGCCGTCCTTGATGCCCTCCAGGTAGCAGGCGACGGCCCCGACCTCGGGGCGCTCGGCGAAGTAGGAGAGGAAGTCGGCGGCCTCCAGGTCGGCCTCGTTGCCGGTGGGCGCCCAGTGGGAGAGGCGTACGCCCAGCTCCTGCAACGCGTACAGCGGGCGGCCCTGGTGGCCGGACTGGGTGATCAGGGCGATGGCGGGGCCGTCGAGGTCGTCGCGGAACTCCTCGAAGGCGTTCAGGTTGGTGTTGGGGCCGAGCAGCCGTACCCCGGAGCGTTCGGCGGCGGCCGCGAGCCGCGCCTGGGCGGCGGCGCCCGCCGGGCCGGTCTCGGCGAACCCGGAGGCGAAGGCCACGGCGAACTTGGCCTTCGCCGCGCCGAGTTCCTCGACGACCGGCAGCGGGTCCGCGACCAGGAGCACGGCGACGTCGACGGGTTCGGGCAGGTCGGCGACGGAGGGTACGCAGCCGAGGCCGAAGACCGAACGGCGGCCCGGGTGCACGGGGTACAGGCGGGCGCCGACCCGCTCGGCCCAGCGGAGGAGCTGCCTGGTGACCCCGGTGTTGGGGCGGCCCTCGGTGTCGGACGCCCCGACGACGGCGACCGACCCGGGCCGGAACAGTGGGTCCAGGTCCGGGACGGGGGCGTGCAGTGGGCGGCCGCCGACGTCCAGGTCGCCCTCGGCGGCGGCGGTGCCGTGGACGGCCGCGCCGGTGGTCCGCCCGCAGGCCACCACACGGGCGCGGAGGTCGGTGGTGAGGGTGCCGTGGGTCGATCCAAGCATCGTTCCGCCGCTCCTGCTCGTCGGAGGCTTTAGCTGACGCTCTGTCAGATTAGCGAACTGACGCTCAGTCAGGAACAGCCGCGCACGGACCTCATTCCGCTTCGATCTTCTGCCAGGTCCGTGGCCAGTTGCCCGGCGGCGGCGGAGGCCCCGCGATGCCGAGGTCCCGCCGGGCGCGGGCGTAGAAGGCGTCACGTGCCAGGCTCACCCGCTGTACGGCCTCCGCCCATCCGGCAGGGTCGTCCCGCAGTCCGCGCGCGTACAGCTCCACGTTCCAGACGGCTTCGTGCCATGCGCGTGCCGCCGCGATGGTTTCGGCGTCCCCGACGAGCAGGACCGACTCCCACTCCGCCGCCCGCCGTGACTCCGCCTCCGCGAGCTGGGGCAGCCCCTCCTCGGGTCGCAGTGGGTCCGTGACGTGTTCAAGGCCCCGGTATGCGCCGATGCGCTGGGCGATGCGTATCTGTGCCTTCAGGGTGTTCGCGTAGCTCGCGTACGTGTGGAACCTCTGCTCGTCCCAGCGTTCGGCCCTCGCCCGCCGCCAGCGGCTGCGCTCCGTGAGGCTCGCCGCCAGGTAGGAGCCGACCGCCCCTATGACGACGCCGATCAGAGCCGGAGCCTGATCCCAGAAAGCCATCCATTCCCCCTTGTTTCAGCGCGTGCCGGTCCAGAGCACCATGCCGGGCCCCCTTGCGTACCGTCCACGGAACCGCTGAACTGACGTACCGTCAGCTTTGGCGAAGGGTGGTCCGGAATGCAGACCGTCTGGCTCAGCGGCGCCGAATGGCTCGCCGTCCTCCGCATCGGCCTCGGGCTGTGGTGGCTGGAGAGCTGGCGCCACAAGGACAAGAAGGGCTGGTTCGAACGCGGCACGGGCATCGCCTGGGCCGCGGACGTCGCCGGCAAGCATCGCTGGGCGGCGGTACGCACCGGCTTCGACAAGGTCGTCGCGCCCAGGCCCGGGCTGATGGCGTACGTCGTGGTCTACGCCGAACTCGCCCTCGGTCTGGGTCTCGTCACCGGCTTCCTCACCCCGGTCGCCCTGGTCGGGGGGCTCCTCCTCAACCTGCTGTACTTCACGCTCATGATCCATGACTGGGCCGAGCAGGGGCAGAACGCCATGATGGCGCTCATCTCGCTCGTGGCTCTGTTCGCCGTGTCGTGGCAGACCTGGTCCCTCGACCACGCGATCGGCTGGCTCGGCGCATGAGCGCCGCCGACCCCGGCATCGACGCCTTCACCCGCCCCTACTGGGACGCCGCCGCCGAGGGCCGCCTGCTCGTGCGCAGGTGCGGCGCCTGCGGGCGGGCCCACCACTACCCCCGCGAGTTCTGCCCGCACTGCTGGAGCGATGACGTCACCTGGGAGCGGGCGAGCGGCCGGGCCACCCTCTACACGTGGTCCGTCGTCCACCGCAACGACCTGCCGCCGTTCGGCGACCGCACCCCCTACACGGCCGCCGTCGTCGACCTCGCCGAAGGCCCGCGCATGATGACCCAGGTCGTGGACTGCCCGGAGGCGAACCTGCGGATCGGCATGGAGCTGACGGTCGCCTTCCGCGCGGAGGGCGACGTCGCGGTGCCGGTCTTCACTCCCGGGGCGCCACGCACAACTGCGCCGTGACCACCTCGTGGAGCAGCTCCGGGTCGACGAACTCGCCCTCGGCGGGCGGACCGCACCGCCACGACAGCGGGTACGTGTTGCCGTGCGCAGCCGGGATGCCCACGTACTGGTCCCGTGCGCAGGGCCCGAAACAGGCCGCGCCCGGTGGCCACGCGTACTCCTTGCTGCTCCCGGGCGGGATCAGGAAGTACGTCCACCGTCCGCCCGCGACCTCCCGCACGACGGGACCGGGCCGCCCGTCGCTGACGTCGCCGAGGTGGTGCAGCACGGCCTCGCCCCGGACGCCGCGCACGCGGATCGCGTCGAAGTGGATTCCGGCCAGGTGCAGTTGCAGTCCGGACGCGGGAACCCAATCGGGGAGTTTGTTGCTCGTCATGGCTACGAGGATCGGGGCGGTTGCGTAGCGTGACCAGGGGGACACGATCCACTTCGGGGCGGTGTGGGAAGGACGGTGACGGTTGTGGGATCGAGTGGTGAGCCCTCGCCGGCGCGGAGGCACGTGGGCGAGCTGGTCAAGAAGTTCCGCGCCATGGCGGACCTGACGCAGAAGGACCTCGCGGACCGGCTGCTGATGTCGGAGTCGCTGGTCGGCGCGTACGAACGGGCGGAACGCATCCCGACGACGGCGTTCCTCGTCGACGCGGACGCGGCGCTGGGCGCGCAGGGGGTGCTCAGGTCGTGCGTGGAGCTGATGGAGGAGGAGAAGTACTCGCCGAAGTTCCTGAACTGGAAGCGGACGGAGGCGGACGCGGCGAGCATCAGCGCGTACGAGTGCATGGTCGTGCCGGGGTTGTTGCAGACCCCGGCGTACGTGCGGGCGCTGTACGAGACGCGGGTGCCGATGTACGAGCCGGACGAGATCGACCGGCACGTGCAGGCGAGGCTGGAGCGGCAGGAAGTGCTGGACCGCAGGCCCAAGGCGATCGTCAGCTACGTGGTCGAGGAATCGGTGTTCCAGCGGCCCATCGGTGGGGAGTCGGTGCTCAAGGAGCAGCTCCTGCATGTGCTGGAGTCGGTCCGGGTCAGGAACCACCTGACGGTACAGGTGATGCCGACGCAGCGGTCGGTGCACGCGGGGCTGATGGGGCCGATGAAGCTACTGAGCACCCGAGAAGGACGCAATCTGGGGTACACGGAGGCGCACGGCGGGGATACGTTGATCTCGAAACCCGAAGAGGTCAACCGGCTCAACGACCTCTTCGGCGCGCTGCGGGCCCAGGCGCTGACGCCCTGGGAGTCCGTGGAACTGATCGAGAGGATGGCGGCGAAGCTATGACCCCCGGCCTGGTCTGGTTCAAGAGCAGTTACAGCGGCAACGAGGGCGGCGAGTGCGTCGAAGTCGCCTACGACTGGCGCAAGTCCAGCTACAGCACCAACGAGGGCGGCGCGTGCGTCGAGGTCGCCGCCTGCCCGCACGCCGTGCACGTACGCGACTCCAAGCTCGCCGATGGCCCCACCTTCGCGGTGGGGGCCGACGCGTGGGCGGCGTTCGTCGCGGACGCGGCCGGCCGCTGACGGCGGGCGTCAGCCGCAGTCGCGGACCGGGCAGAGGTCGACGCGGCTGACGCCCGGCAGTTGCTCGATCTCCCGCTTCAGGGTCGCCCGCCGCTCTTCGGGGAGGTCGTCGGGGAAGCGGACGTCCAGGTAGTGGGCGTCATCGTTCGCGGTGCCCGTCACGCTGGTCGCGCCGAACCGCTTCAGGTGTGCGTCGTGGGCGCCGAGCCCCTCGTAGAAGGTGTCCGGATCGGTCACCGCCCGGTAGGTGTGGGGTTCCGCCATGGCGGGGGCGACGTGCATGTGCCAGACGAACAGGGCGGTGGCGGTGAGGAGCCCCGCCATCACCAGTCCGCCCGCCACGCCCATGACCTTCGCGGTGACCGGTCGCTTGCGGGGGTCGGCGAAGGCGGCCAGCAGCAGCAACAGGGCGGACGGCCAGAAGACGAACATGCCGGCCAGGAAGCCCAGGAGTCCCCACGCCAGGAGGAACAGCGCCGTGATCGCACAGGCGCGGGTGAAGGCCGTGGGGCGGCGCGGCAGGAAGAGGGGGACCGCGACGGGCAGGGCCGTCAGGATGTGCAGCGGGAAGAGGTAGCTGGTCAGCGTGAACAGAAGGCCCGGCAGGGTGGCGATCACCGCACCCGCAACGAGGGCGCGCCGCAGCCCGTGCACGCGCCTGGTCTCTGTCCCCATGAGCACCCCCTTGTGTTGAACACGTTCAACTGAACGTGTTCAACCTACCCCACGACCGCTCGGCGTTCGAGGTCCGGGTATCCCCAGTCGAGGGTGAGCTTCGCCTCCGGTGCGACCTCGTCGACGGCGAACTTCACATAGCTCTCGAACTCGGGCTGCCAGAGGTGGAACCGTGTGATGCTCAGCGGGAAGTCGGTCTCCCCAGACACGAAGACCGTCCCGTCCTCGTCCCAGGCGACACCCAGGTTCACCTGGTCCTGGATGCGCTCGTCCTCCATGACCTCGTCCAGCGAGCGCACCACCTCGCGTGCCTGGGCCTCGTCCTTCAGGGCGGTGACGGCGAGGGTGAATGTGATGTTGACGGACATGGCTGAAGCGTACGAGGCGACTCGGAGCGCCACGGTGGCGGTCGGTGGCCACGGGTGGCAGCGGAGAAGTGGTGCTGCTGCTCGCACTGGGCCTGGTGCTGGGCTGGCGGTGGTTCCACCTGGCCGCCTTCTTGGTGATCAGCCGGGCGGCGTCGGACCACTTCTTCTCCGACAGCTTGTTCATGATGGCCGAGGTGGCGCCGCCGAGGCCGCCGCGGCGGCACGCAGCTTGGACGACGCCTTGGGGTTGGGCGCGGCAGCCGCACGCTGCTCGGCGATCTGCGCCTCCACAGCGTCGGCGAACTCCTTGCCGAACTTCGCCTCGGCGGCAGCGCGGTTGAAAGTGCCGTCGGCGGCCGTGCCCTGCACGGTGGCGTTGGCCGTGCTGACACCACTGAAGGTGACAGCGAAGATCTGAGGTTTCCGCCGGACGGCGAGGTGTTGAGGTCAGAGCATCACGCTGGTCGTGGTGGCCACCGTGATCGCCACCATCGCGGCCTGCATGTTCCGGATCGCCTCACGCACTCCGTCGCCCGCCCACTGGCCGTCGGCGATCTCCGCCATGCGGGACTGCACCTGCTTGCGCGGCAGTTCGGGGAACGCCAGCCGGTGCAGTTTGGCGGCGTGCAGCAGGGCGATCAGCCCGCCGGTGCGGCCGTCGGGCTCCGCACCGTGCACGACCACCGACGCCAGCCGCTCGCGCAGCTCGCGCTCGACCGAGCCGTCCGCCTCCGGGTAGCGGCGCACCGGGAAGAGGCCGAGCACCCGGCTCGCCTCCTCGACGACGAGGCCGCGCTCGCACAGGCTCGCCACGGTCGCGTTCACCGCCTTCGACTGGTCCTTGGTCAGCCAGTCGGCCACCTTGCGCCTGCTCTTGCGCCGCGTCCACTCGCCGAGCTGCGCCAGGCGCCCGTCGAGCAGCGCGTTTCCGGTGGGCGTCGGGTCGGTCACCTCCAGGCGGCCGTCGGTCACCGACACCCGCCCGGCCATGGCCAGCTCCAGCAGGATGCCGCCCGCCACGGCCCAGCCGGCCGACGAACGCTCCTTCGCGGCCCCCGACTCGTCGTCCAGCGACAGCAGCGCGATCTCCTCGCCCAGCGTGACGGCCATGGTCATCCCCCTTGATCGTTCCGGTCATACGTGTCGACGCGGAAACGACCCCGCGGGGTTGCGCCCCGGTCAGCCCCACATGGATTGCCGGCGGCCCGTCAGGCCGACACCGCGCGCAGGGCGCCCGGGCGGCGGCCGGTGAGGGTGTCGAGGGCGGAGGCGGTGGCCTCGTCGGCGGGGAGGTGGACGACCAGCCGCTGTTCGTCGTCGGCGGGGAGGCCCAGCGTCTCGTACGCCAGGCGCAGCGGCCCGGCCTCCGGGTGCGTGAGGCGCGTGACGCCGGTCGCCCTCGGGAGGCCCGGCAGCGTCCGTACCCGGTCGGTGAACTCCGCCCCGGCCGTCACGGTGAGCTCGTCGGCGAGCGCGGCCACGTGGGGATCGGCGCGGAAGGGTCCCTCCTTCAGGGCGGCGACCTGCTCGTCGGCGACCCGGTCCCAGTCGGGGAACGCGGCGCGCGCCCGCTCGTCGCCGAAGACGAACCGGGCGAGGTTCGGCGGGGCGCCGTCCAGGATGCCGACGGGCCGGGCGAGCCGGTCGTACCCGTCCGTCCAGGCGAGCAGGTCGCCGATCCGGTTCAGCAGCACCGCCGGGGCCGGCTCCAGGCGGTCCAGCAGCGCCCGCACGGTCGGCCGCACCGTCAGCGCCGGTGCCGCCGCCCCCGTGCACAGCCCCCCGCCCACGCTCTTGGTCAGGCGGTGCAGGTGGACCCGTTCGCTCGCCGTCAGCCGCAGCGCGTCCGCCAGCGCGGCCACGACCTGCGGCGACGGGTGCCGGTCGCGGCCCTGCTCCAGGCGCGTCACGTACTCGACGCTCACCCCGGCCAGCGTGGCCAGCTCCGCCCGCCGCAGACCCGGGGTGCGGCGGCGCGGTCCGGCGGGCAGGCCCACCTCGGCGGGTGTGACCGCCTCGCGGCGCGTGCGCAGGAACAGCCCCAGTTCGTTGTCGCTCACCCGGCCGACGCTAGCAGCGGGTACGCCCGCTGATCGTGGCCCTGCCACTACCAGTCTCGGCCCGGCCTTCCTGGCCACCGTCCACCCCGGCAGGTTGGAGCACGTGAAACCCGAGTCCGACAAGGAGTCCACCATGTCCTCCACCTCCCAGCCCCTCCGTCTCGCGATCGTCATCGGCAGCGTCCGGGACGGCCGCTTCGGCCCGGTCGTCACCCGGTGGTTCGCCGAACAGGCCGAGCTGCACGGCCGGTTCGACGTCGACGTCATCGACCTGGCCGACATCGACCTGCCGCTCGCCCTGCCCGCCGTGCCCCCGGCCGTGGAACCGGACCTGCCGCGCCCGGCCGGCATGGCGCACCTCACTCGCAGACTGGCGGAGGCGGAAGCCGTCGTGGTCGTCACGCCCGACTACAACCGGAGCTTCCCCGCGTCCCTCAAGGCGGCCATCGACTGGCACTACACCGAGTGGGAGGCCAAGCCCATCGGCTTCGTCGGCTACAGCGGTGCCAGCGGCGGCCTGCTCGCCATCGAACAGCTCAGGCAGGTCTTCGGCGAACTGCACGCCCACACCGTCCGCGACTACGTCAGCTTCCCCCGCTACTACCTGCTCTTCGACGAGGACGGAAACCTCAAGGACCCCCAGGAGCACGCGGCCGCCGCGAAGGCGATGCTCGACCAGCTCGACTGGTGGGGATCGGCCCTCCGTTACGCCCGCCGCGCCCACCCGTACGCCACGCGGTAGGCCCCCACCATCACCAGTGCGCCTGCCTCTCAATTCGCCCCGCCCGGACGTGTGTTGAGCCCTACGATGCGGTGAGGGAGCGGGGTGGAGGGGGAGAAGGATGCTCGCAGAGGGTGTCGCGGCGCTTGCAGCGGCCTTCGGGGTCGCCGTGGTGCAGGCCGTCGGTACGGACGCGTGGACGGCGTTCCGGGACCGGGCGGCGCGGGTGGTCGGCGCGGGGAACGGCGAGGCGGCGCGGGTCGAGCTGGAGCGGCTCGACCGGACCGCCGCCGCCCTCGACGGAGCGGACGGCGGCGAGCTGGAGCGGGTCCGGCTGCGCCAGGAGGGCGCCTGGCAGGACCACGTCGAAAGGGTGCTGGAAGCGCTGCCCGCCCATGCCCGCGCGGAGGCGGTCGCCCAGCTCCGGGTGCTGATCGAGGACCAGGAGCGGCGGGCCCGGGCGGAGGGCGGCGGGCTGTCCGGGAACACCTTCCACGGCCCCACCGCCGTACAGACCGGGCAGCACAACCGGCAGACCAACTACTTCGGGCGTGAGGCGTGAGCGGCCCCGGCCTCGGACCCGGAGCGGGCCCCGGCCCGGGACCCGGACCCGGCGTGAGCGGTGCCTCCGGGAACGCGTATCAGGGCTCCACGGCGGCACAGGGCGGCCAGTACAACACCCAGATCAACCATTACGCCCCGCCGCGCGGCGGCAAGGGCTGGGTGATCGTCGCGGCCACCGCCGTCGCCCTCGTGGTGATCAGTGGCGCGGTGATGGCCTGGCTCGAGCTCGCCGACCGGGACGGCTCGGACGGCACACGGAACGGCTCGCCCCAACGGCAGGTCGTGACACCGGAGGCCACGCCCACCCCGACGAGCCAGGTGGCCGCCCCGGCCCCGTCGGAGGAGCCCCTCCCGGACTCGGAGCCGCCACCGACCGCGTCGCCCGGCCCGGAAGCCGTCCGGTGGCAGGGCGACCTGAGGATCGCGGCACGGGGGCCACAGCTCGACGGCGACCCGCCGCAGATGGCCGACTACGACAAGGACGTCGCCCTCATGGCGCTCGGCCCGCCGTACATCCTGTACTCGGACAGCGTGTTCAACCCGACGAACCTGGCGGTGTGGGACGGCCCGGGGGTACCGGACCGGCGCGCGTGCTTCGAGCGCGTCTCCACGCAGGGCATGAACCAGGTCGAAGTGGAGAAGGGCACGGTGCTCTGCGTGAGGACCGGCGGCGGGCGCGTCGCACGGCTCACGGTCACCTCGGTGAGCGCGGACTACAACCAGGGGGTGCTGGCCCGGACGACGGTGTGGTCCGAGGTCTCCCGGGTGAACTGAGCCGGTCACGGCCAGAGCAGCTCCCGCACCCAGCCTCCATCCCGGCGGCGGTACCGCAGCCGGATGTGGCGGCGGGCGGCGTCGCCCTGGAAGAACTCGACCTCGTACGGGTCGACGACGTACAGCGTCCAGGTCTTCACGTCCGCGTCGGGCTCGGCCCGCGCCCGGGCCCAGGCGGCCTCGCTCGCCGCCGCCAGGGCGTCCAGGGAGTCCAGCGCCTCGCTCTGCCGGCCCACCAGCGCGGCGGCCAGGGCGCCCGTCGAGCGGGCGTGCAGGTCGGCGTACGCCTCCTCGGGCGTGCCGGTCGTCACGTGGCCCCGGACGCGTACCTGGCGGCCCTGCACCGGCCAGTAGAAGCCGAGCGCCGCGTGCGGGGCGGCGGCCAGTTGGCGCCCCTTGGTGCTGGTGGTGTGCGTCGTGAAGTGCCAGCCGCGCTCGTCGGCGTCGTGCAGCATGACCGTCCGCACGTCGGGCCGGCCCTCCGCGTCGACGGTGGCCAGCGACATGGTGTGCGGCTCCGCCTGCCCGGCCTGTGCCGCCGCCACGAACCAGTCGTGGAAGAGCGGCAGGGGACCTGCGGGCGCGGAGCCGGGGTCGAAGGCGGGCAGGTCGGTGTCCCATACGCGCAGGGACCGCAGGGCGTCGTGGAAGTCGGTCATGGGGACATCATGCGCGCCCCAGGACCACCGTCCCCGACGAGCAGAACCAGCCGCCGGTGCCCGACACCACCCCGAGGCGGGCGTCCGGGACCTGGCGGCCGGGCGCCTCGCCGCGCAGTTGGCGGGCCGCCTCCACCAGGAGGAACAGGCCGCGCATGCCGGGGTGGCAGGCGGACAGGCCGCCGCCGTCGGTGTTGACGGGCAGGGTGCCGTGCCGGACGTACGGGCCGCCCTCGCCCTTGGCGCAGAAGCCGAGGTCCTCCAGGGTCACCAGGGTCATGTAGGTGAAGGCGTCGTAGATCTGGGCGAAGTCCATGTCGGCGGGCGTGAGGCCCGCGCGTTCGAAGGCGAGCCGGCCGCTCACCGCCGCCGGTGACACCGTGAAGTCGGCCCACTCCGACATGGTGGTGTGCGAGACGTGCTCGCCGGTGCCCAGGATCCACACCGGGACCTTCGCCGTGTCGGGTACGTACTCCTCCGCCGCCAGCAGCACGGCGCAGCCGCCGTCGCTGCGGATGCAGCAGTGCAGCTTGGTGAAGGGGTCGGCGATGACCGGTCCGGCGAGGACGTCGTCCACCGTGATCGGGTCGCGGAACATCGCCTCCGGGTTGAGCGCGGCGTTCGCGCGCGCCTGGACGGCGACCTCGGCGAGCTGCTCCAGGGTCGTGCCGTACTCGTGCATGTGGCGGCGGGCCGCCATGGCGTACTTGGCGACGAGGGTGTGCCCGTACGGCACTTCGAACTGGAGCGGGCCCCGGGCGCCGAAGGAGAGGTTCGCCGTGCGGCGGCCGGCCTTGATGTCGGCGCGGGCGGTGGAGCCGTAGACGAGGAGGACGGCGTTGGCGTGGCCCGCCGCGATGGCGTCCGCCGCGTGCGCGGCCATGACCTCCCAGGTGGCGCCGCCCACGGCGGTGGAGTCCACCCACCGGGGCCGCAGCCCCAGGTACTCGGCGACCTCGACCGGGGCCAGTGTGCCCAGCCCGGCCGAGGCGAGCCCGTCCACGACGGACCGGTCGAGCCCCGAGTCGGCGAGCGCCCGCCGGGCGGCCTGGGCGTGCAGCGCGTAGGGGGTGGCCGTGTCGACGCGGCCGCAGTCCGAGAGTGATACGCCCACGATGGCGACGGAACGACGACGAGGCATAAAGCTGACGGTACATCAGATAACGGCTATGGGCATCGGTGGCGGACCGGCCTAATATGACGATCCGTCAGAAATGGAGGGCCCCATGGACGCCGCCTTCACCGCCGAACAGGACGAGATCCGCCGCACTCTCCGCGAACTGCTCGCCAAGCACTGCGCGACCGAGCAGGTCCGCGCCGCCACCGGCACCGACGCCGGACACGACCCGCACCTGTGGGCGCTGCTCGCACGGCGGCTCGGGCTGCCGGGGCTCGCGCTGAGCGAGGCGTACGGAGGCGTCGGCTGCACCACCACCGAACTGGCCCTCGCCGGCGAGGAGATCGGCCGCGTCCTGGCCCCCTCGCCGCTCCTGGCCACCGCCGTGCTCGCCGCCCCGCTGATCGCCCGGCTCGGTACCGAGGCGCAGCGGACGGCACTGCTGCCGCGCATCGCGGACGGTTCGCTGACCGCCACGCTCGCCGCCGCGCCCCTGCCCCACGTCCTCGCCCTGACCGGCGACAACCGGGCCGGTGAGTGGGCCGGGGGCGGGCGGGCCGGCGGCGTCCAGGCCCGGAGGGCCGGGGACGGGACGTGGACGCTGTACGGGGAGGTGGGGCAGGTCCTGGACGGGCACAGCGCCGGCCTGCTGCTGGTCGCCGCGCACACGGGCGGCTACCCCGCCGCCCGGACGCTGCTCTTCCTCGTACGGGGGAGGCCGGCCGGCCTGACGCGCGTACGGCTGACGTCGCTGGACGAGACGCGGCCGCTCGCCCGCGTCGAACTACGCGAGGTGGAAGCCGAGTTGCTGGGCGCGGACGAGGGCTTGGCGGATGTGCCGGACGCGCTCGCGGCGACCGGGCGCGAGGCGGCCGCCGTGCTCGCCGCGGAGGCCGTCGGGGCGGCGGCCCACATGCTGGAGCGGACCGTGGAGTACGTACGGGCGCGGGAGCAGTTCGGGCGGGCGATCGGGTCGTTCCAGGCGGTCAAGCACCGGCTGGCCGACCTGTACGTGCGGGTGCAGGCGGCGCGCTCGGCGGCGTACTACGCGGCCTGGGACCCGGCCGCCGGGGGCCTGGCGCTCGCCCAGTGCCTGGAGGCGCTGGGCACCGTCGCCGCCGAGGGCGTCCAGCTCCACGGCGGCATCGGCTTCACCTGGGAACACGAGGCCCACCTGTACGTCAAACGGGCGACCGCCGACGAGCTCCTCTTCGGCCCCGTCCACCGGCTGCGCGGCCACGCGGCCGAAGCGGCGGGGGTGCTCGCCCGGTGACCGGGCCGTCACCGGCCCGGCGGCTGGTCCAGTGGGTCTCCTCGACCCGTACGTTCGCGAGGCTCGCCCCGCACGTCGTCCCCGCACTCGACCGGGCGGTCCACCGGCTGACCGGCGGAAGGGTGCTGCCCAGCGCCCGGATGCTGCCGGGGCTGGTGCTCGTCTCGCGCGGTGCCCGCTCGGGCCTGGAGCGCCGCACCCCGCTGGCCTGCGTGCCGGAGGGCCCGGCGGCGGCCACCTGGCTCCTGGTCGGCTCCAACTTCGGCCGCCCCGCGCACCCGGCCTGGACGGCCAACCTGCTGGCCCACCCGGACGTGGAGGTCCACTGGCGCGGCCGGACGGTTCCCGTCCACGCCCGGCTGCTGAAGGGCGAGGACCGCGAGGTGGCGTGGGCGAAGGCGCTGCGCTTCTGGCCGCCGTACGCCACGTACCAGGCCAGGGTCGACCGCGAGATCCGCCTCTTCCGCCTCACGAGGAGGGGGTGACGGGGCCGGATACGGGAACGCCGACGGCGGTCGAGGAGAAGGACCGCCGTCGGCGCGACAGGACGTGTGGGAGTGGGGTGCTACTTCGTCGGCTTCTTGCTCGTGATGCCGAGGTGGACCAACAGTGCGAGGTTGGGCTTGAGTTCGGCCTGCTTGACGCCCCAGGTGGTGAAGCCCTTCTGGTGTGAGGCGACCGCCGCGAGCATCGCGACCAGGGAGCCTGCCATCGCGGCCGGGTTGACGTCCTTGTCGACCTTGTTCTTGGCCTGGAGCTCCTTGACCGCGTCGGTAAGGGAGTTGGTGACCGAGTTCAGGATCTTCATGCGGATCTTGTAGAACCGCTTGTCGCCCTCGGCCGCGCCGAGGTCGACCACGCGGAGGATGGCGTCGTTCTTGCGCCAGAAGTCGAGGAAGCCCTCGACCAGTTCCTCCGCTGCCTGCCAGGCGGCTTTGCCGACCCAGGTGCGTCCGGAGACCAGTTCGGTCAACCCGGCGCCCTCCTTGGCCATTTCTTCCGCGATTTCGAGGACCGCGCCCTCGACGTCCGGGAAGTACTGGTAGAACGTCGCCGGGGAAGTGCCCGCCTTCCGGGCCACGTCGATGACTTTGACGTCCCGGTACGGCGAGGAGCTGAGCATCTCGCTGAGGCAGTCGAGCAGCTTCTGCCGCGTCGCCTGTCCGCGTCGACCGGCCACGCGGCCGTCGACGGTGCGTACTTGTCCTGTCATGCCGTCAGCTTACCGAGGGGTGATCCGCGCGCGATTCGGCCGACTGCAAATGGGGTGACGCCCCTCGGTGACGGCCCCCGGCCGGGCATCGGGGCGGGCATCCGTGCGGGCGGCCGCGCGGGCCCGGGCAGTCCTGGCCGGCGGGGGCGCCGGCGGCCGCGGAGCGGTTTTCGGCCACCTGGGAGCCGTGCACTGCCCCGATAGGATTATTAACAGCCTGTGGAAAACTTCGGTGGACAACCCATGCAAGCGCTGGGCCGGACGTCGCCCGTATCCCGACAATTGCGCACGCGTTCGATTCTTCTTCCCTGCGGCGGACGCCCGGCGCCCTTAGCGTGACTGTGACGGGCACCACACGCCCCGCCCGTACACGGAAAGGGATCAGGTCCATGGCCGCAGTCACAGAGGGCACGCCGTGCTGGGTGGATGCGATGCTCCCCGACCTCGAAGCCGGCAAGCGGTTCTACGGTGAGCTCTTCGGCTGGACGTTCGACGAGGGCGACGAGGCGTACGGCAACTACACCAACGCCTACAGCGACGGGAAGCGCGTCGCCGGCCTCGCGCCCAAGCGGGACGGCCGGATGCCCACCGTCTGGGGCGTCTACTTCGCCACTCCCGACGCCGTCGCCACCACCCGCAGGATCCGGGAGGCGGGCGGCCAGATGGTGATGGACCCCATGCCGATCGGCTCCTTCGGCACCATGGCCCAGGCCGCCGACCCGGGCGGGGCCGTCTTCGGCCTGTGGGAGGCGGGCGAGCACACCGGCTTCGAGAAACAGGGCGAACCGGGGTCCTTCTGCTGGACCGAGGTCTATACGAGGGACAAGGACGCCGTGGACGCCTTCTACGAGACCGTCTTCGGCTTCCAGGTGCGCGACCTCGACGACGCCTCCATCGACTTCCGGGTCTGGTCGCCCGCCGGTACGCAGGCGAGTGACGAGACGGCCATCGGTGGGCGCAGCGTGATCACCGACGCCTTCCCGGCCGCCATGCCCGCCCACTTCCTCACCTACTTCGCGGTCGAGGACTGCGACGACACGGCCGCGCTCGCCACCCGCCTCGGCGGCCGCGTCACCGAGGAGCCCTTCGACACGCCGTACGGCAGGATCGCCCTGATCGCCGACAACCAGGGTGCCGTCTTCGCCGTCCTGGCCGAGCCGAAGGCCGCCTGAGGACCCCGGTGAGGGTGTCCGGATCGGGGTGAGACACCCCGATCCGCCCCCGGGTTCGCAACCACCGCCCCGGACAGGAACAATCAGGGGGCGACTGGGGCCGTACTTTCATGGCCCCTACGGGGAGGTGGCAGGCAAGTGGAACAGCTCACGCAGCACGACCCGAGACGGATCGGCCCCTTCGAGGTGCTGGGCCGGCTCGGTGCCGGAGGCATGGGCCTGGTCTATCTCGCGCGATCGGCGTCCGGGCGGCGCGTGGCGATCAAGACGGTTCGGACCGAGCTCGCCGAGGACCAGTTGTTCCGCGTCCGCTTCACGCGCGAGGTGGAGGCCGCACGGGCGGTGTCCGGCTTCTACACGGCGGCCGTGGTGGACGCCGATCCGCGGGCGGCGGTGCCGTGGCTGGCGACCGCGTACGTCCCGGCGCCCTCGCTCGAGGAAATAGTGAATGAGTGCGGGCCCCTGCCGGCCCAGGCGGTGCGCTGGCTCGCCGCCGGTATCGCCGAGGCGCTCCAGTCCATCCACGGCGCCGGGCTGGTCCACCGCGACCTGAAGCCGTCCAACGTGCTCGTCGTGGAGGACGGGCCGCGCGTCATCGACTTCGGCATCGCGTCCGGCGTCTCCAACACCCGGCTGACGATGACCAACGTCGCCGTGGGCACGCCCGCGTACATGTCACCCGAGCAGGCGAAGGACTCCCGCAGCGTGACCGGCGCGAGTGACGTCTTCTCGCTCGGCTCCACGCTGGTCTTCGCCGCCACCGGGCACGCCCCCTTCCACGGGGCGAACCCGGTGGAGACCGTCTTCATGCTGCTGCGCGAGGGCCCCGACCTGGAGGGCCTGCCGGACGAGCTGCGGCCGCTGATCGAGTCCTGTATGCAGATGGAGGCGGGGCTGCGGCCCTCGCCGGCGGACCTCCAGGCCCAGCTCGCGCCGCACCTGTTCTCCGGCAGCGACGACAGCGGTACGGCGTCGGCGTGGCTGCCCTCCCGGGCCACCGCGATGATCGAGGCCCGCCGGGGCGGCCGCCCCAGCACCCCGCCACCCCCGGCGACGCCGCCGTCCGCCCCCGCCCCCGCCCCCGCCCCGGTGCCCGGTCCCGGGCCGGGCAGCGAGTGGGACGCTTCCCGGCGCGGCGGCAACGGTGACCCCCGTACGGGGCATGCGGCGCCCGCCGCGCCCGCGGCTCCTGTACGGCTGCCCGGCGCCCCCTTGCCCATCGGCCCCGGGCCGCGCGTCGCCGACACGCGCGCCGGGGTCGCGGTCGACGCCGGGCCGGCCACCGGCTGGATCCGCCGCCCCGCGGGGAGTCCCGCGGGCTCCGACCCGGCACCGGCTCCCGCCCCGGCGCACCCGCCGCACCCGGGGGCGCCGCCCGCCGGGCCGCCCGCCGGGGCCTCCGCCGGGGCCTCCGCCGCGCCGGAGCCCGCAGGCCCCGGGCACTGGCGGCCGTGGCGGTTCCGGATGTCCAACGACGTGTGGGGCACCCCGGTCGTCTCGGGCGACCTGCTCTACGTCACGTCCTTCGAGGTCCACGCCCTGGACGTCGGCACCGGTCGGCGCCAGTTCAAGACCCGGGACGTCGCCTGGACGATGGCCGTGGCCGGTGGCCGTATCCACGCCTCCGACGGCCCGTCGCTGTACGCGCTGGACGCGCTCGACGGCAGCGAGCGGTGGCGGCTCCAGACCGACGCCTGGGCGTACTCCCTCAAGGTCGACCGGGGCACCGTCGTCACCGGCACGCGCGGCGGCGGCGTCCAGGGGTGGGAGGCCTCCAACGGCGAGAAGCTGTGGGAGATCACCGGCGCCCAGACCGACTTCGAGACCCCGGACGCCGGGCCCGCCCTGTTCGACGACACCGTGTACGTCTGGCGGGACGCCCGGCTCCAGGCCCTCGACGCGCGCACCGGCACGGAACGCTGGTCGTACCCGATCGGCGACGCCGCCTCCTGCGGCGGCGTGCCCGTGCGCGTCGCCCCGGCGGAGGACGGCTACGTGTACGTCTCCGCCGGCACCCGGGTGCTGTCCATCGACATCATGTCCGGCCACGTCCGGTGGCACTTCGAGGCCCCGGCGGTCTTCCTCTCGCCGCCCGCCTTCGCGCCCGGCCCGGCCGTCACGGGCGGCGGGGTGTACCTCGCGGACTACCTCGGCACGGTGTACGCGCTGGACGCCACGACCGGCAAGGACCGCTGGCGCATCGCCACCGAGTCCCGCCATTCGAGCGAGCCCGTCCTCGTCGCCGACGGCAACATCCACGTCGGCAGCGGTAGCGCGGTCTACACCCTGGACGCGGTGACCGGCACCCCGAAGTGGCGCTTCCCGGCTGGCGGCCCGATCATCGGTGCCCCCGTCGTCGCGGACGGCCGGCTGCACTTCGGCTCGGCCGACCACGTGCTGTACACGCTGGACGCGAGCGGCGGTCAACTGCGCTGGAAGCTCACCACGGGCGGTGAGATCACCGGCTCCCTCGTCGCCCGGGCGGGCGTGGTCTACGCGTGCAGCAAGGACCGCTGCGTCTACGCACTGGACGCGATAAAGGGCACGGCAACGGGCCGCAGCGGCGCGCGCTGACCCGGGGCGGATCCCGGCTGAGCGCGCCCCGGGGCGCCGTTGCGGGCAGTCGCCCCGCCGGGGCGCGGCTCCCCCCTGTGGTGGGCAGTCGTCCCGCCGGGGCGCGGCTTCCCCTGTGGTGGGCAGTCGTCCCGCCGGGGCGCGGCTTCCCCCCGTTGTGGGCAGTCGTCCCGCAGGGCGATGGGGGTCCCCCCTGCTCGAGCGAAGCCGAGAGCTTGGGGGAGGGTGGGCACAACGGGACAGGGGCGGTGCCCTTGACCGGTGCCCCCGGGGGCGGTGCCTGTTCCCGGTGACCACGGGTGCGGGTCGGTGGCCGGGGCGGCCACCGCCGGTGGGTGGGGGCGGGGCCCCTCCGGGCTCGCCTCCTCGAGGCCGGCGGCCTGGGGTGCCAGGGCAAGGGAGCCCACGCCTCGCCGCCAACCTCTGCGGGGGCGACCCTGCACGGCCCCGCCCGGCCGGACGCCGGGTGCGGGCGGGCAACGGTTACGCACGGCCCGGGGGCCGTCAGCCGCGGTGCGGGGGGCCCGGGCGTTCGGGGCCGCCCGGCCAGGGGCCCGGTTCGTCGCCCGGGCGGTCCACGGGCCGGGTGTCGTCGTAGCGGGGGTACTCGGCCGTCGGTGCGTCGCCCGCGTACGGCTCCTCGTGGCCACGCCGGTGGAGCCCGTGCCCGCGCCCCCAGCCGCCCCGCAAGGCCGGCTCGTCGGGTTCACGCGCCCGTGCCCGCCCGCTCATCAGCACGGCGGCCAGTAGCAGGAGCACCCCGCCGCCCACGGCGAGGGCGACGCCCGGGCCGAGGCCCGAGCCGTCGGACTCCACGCTGAGACTGCCGACGGCCTGCCCCTGGCGGACCATCCACAGGATGGTGAAGGCCAGCACGATCAGCCCGGCGAGGGCGGTCAGCAGCCGGGACCGCAGCACCAGTCCCACGAGCGTCACCAGCGCGGCGAAGGCCAGCGGCAGCAGGATCGAGGTCTCCAGATCCGCCTTCGTCGGGCTGATGCCGCTGAAGAGGTCGGCGACGCGGTAGTCGCGTCCGGGACGGCCGTCGTACCAGGCACGGAAGGGGCTCCAGACGGCGGCCGTCGCTCCGGCGAGAGCGAGGACGGAGCCGATGACGTTACGGACCATCGTCGGCCTCCCAGGGGTCGGCTCTCGATCACGACGCTACGCCGCCCGGGGACGGGGCGCCACACGGCGCTGCTAGGGTGACGTGTGCCCGTCAAGATCGGGCTCCCACTCACTCACACTTTCAACGGGGGTTGAACGTGAAGCTCCGCCATGTCCGTGCCATTGCCGTCTTCGGCGTCGCGCTCGTCGCACTCACCGGAGCCCGTGGCTCCGGCGGCGGTTGCAGCAGCAACAGCGGCAGCAGCAGCCACAGCTCCGACTCCGGCAGCAGCACCACTGGTGGCAGCCACGACAACGACGGTTCCAGCAGCAGCTCGGGCGGCGTCTCCGTCCCCGGTGGTTCCGGCGGCGACAAGGCCGCGCGCGACATCAAGATCGACGACTGCCGGATGGACGACGCGGGCAAGAACCTCGTCGCCCGGCTCACCGTCACCAACAGCGGCGCGCTGGACTACACGTACAACATCACCATGAAGTTCCGTGGCGACGCCGCCTCCGGCGCGACCACCGTGCGTGCCAACGTCACCGGGCTGACCGTCAAGGCCGGTGCCTCGCAGGTCGCCGAGGCGACGACGGCGTACACCGGCACGGGCAACGGCAGCGAGTACAAGGAGTGCGTCGTCGACAGCGCGACGAAGACCGCGCTCTGACGTCACCGGAGGCGGTACGCCCCGTCCCTGCCCCGCCCCTCGAACAGCGCCGCCTGCCGGTCCGCCGGCAGGTTGCCGAGCGCGATCAGGTGCGGGGCCTGGGCGAGCGCGTGGGCCCTGGCCGCCTCCCGCGCGGCCCACACCGCCCGTACCGTGCCCTGCACGGCCTCGGTGGGGTACGCGGCGATGACGGCCGCCGCCCGTCGGGCGGCGAGCAGCGCGCCGCCCGGTTCGGTCAGCTCGGAGACCAGGCCCGTCTCGTAGGCCCGCCGCGCCGACACCCGTTCGGCCGTACCCATCAGGGACATGCGGGCGACCTCCCCGTACGGCATGCGTTGCGCCATGAGGACCGCCTCGTACGCGCTGACCATGCCGTACGCCGTATGGGGGTCGAAGAAGGTCGCCTCGCGCGAGGCGACGACGAACTCGCACTCGCCGAGCAGGTAGAACGCCCCGCCGCAGGCCATCCCCTCCACGGCCGCGATCACGGGCTTCCACAGGTCGTTGGCCTTGGGGCCGATGGTGAGGAGCGGGTCGTCGATGCTGTACGGGGAGGGCGGCTGCGGTACGTCCACGGTCCGGTCGACGCCGGTGCAGAACGCCTTCCCGCCCGCGCCGGTGAGCACGATGCTCCGAACGCCCTCGTCGTACCGAAGGTCCCGCCAGAGGGCGGTGAGCCGGTGCGCCATGGTGAGGTCGATGGCGTTGTGCCTGGCGGGGCGGTCGAGGGTGACGACAGCGACGCCCTGGTCCGTTTCGACGGTGGCGGTCATGACCGTTCCAGGAGCCAGCGGGGCATGCCGTCGGCTCCGAACACCACGCGGACCGGCGCGCCGATGCGCAGCCGGGCCGGGTCGACCGAGTCGATGGGCGCGCCGGGCGCGGCGACGACGTTGCCGACGAGCCGGATGCGCGGGGCGTCGGCGAGCTCGACGACGGCGACGTTGTAGCGGGGCGCGAGGGCGGCGTACGCGGTCAGGAGGGGCGGGTGGGGGACGACGTACGACCAGATGCGGCCGCGCCCGCTCATCGGGCGCCACTCGCTGTCGAACGACTGGCAGTGCGGGCAGCAGGGGCGGGGCGGGAAGCGCAGCTCGCCGCAGCGGGCGCAGCCCTGGACGCGCAGCTCGCCCCGGGCGGCGTACTCCCAGAAGGGGGCGCCGTCCTCGTCGACGACGGGTTCGAGCATCTCAACTCCTGAGGAGGAGGGCGGAGGTGGGGACGCCTTCGCCGGCGGTGACCAGGCAGGTGCGGGCGCCTGGGACTTGGGCGGTGCTGGTGCCGCGCAGTTGCTTGACGCCCTCGGTGATGAGGTTGAAGCCGTGGACGTACGCCTCGCTGAGCCCGCCGCCGCCGGTGTTGAGCGGTAGTCGGCCGCCGGTCTCCAGCGCGCCTCCTTCGGTGAAGACGGCCCCTTCGCCGCGTGCGCAGAAGCCGTATCCCTCCAGGGAGAGGGGGATGAGGGGGGTGAACGCGTCGTAGATCTGGGCGACGTCGATGTCCTGGGGGCCGAAGTCGGCCTGCTTCCACAGGTGACGGGCGGCGGTCCAGGCGGGGCCGGTGAGGGGGTCGTCGTTCCAGTAGTTGACCATGCCGTGGTGCTGGGCGGGCAGGCCCTGGGCGGCGGCGTGGACGTACACGGGGGTGCGGCGGCAGTCGCGGGCGCGCCCGGCGGAGACGACGACGCAGGCGAGGGCCCCGTCGGTCTCCAGGCAGTTGTCGAAGAGGCAGAGCGGCTCGCTGATCCAGCGGGAGGTCATGTACATCTCGCGGGTCAGGGGGCGCTCGTACATGATCGCGGCAGGGTTCTGGTTGGCGCGGTTGCGGCAGGCGAGGGCGACGTTGAAGAGGTGGTCGCGGGTGGCGCCGTACTCGTGCATGTAGCGGCGGGCGAGCATGCCGATCTCGTCGGCGGGGCGGAGCAGGCCGTACGGGCGGGTCCACTGGGCGGGGGTGGGCAGTTGGGCGTGGGTGTTGGTCCAGGGGCGGGGGCCGGAGCCGCGTTTGCGTGACCGCCAGGCGACGCCGACGGTGGCCTGGCCGGTGGCGATGGCGGCGGCGAGGTGGGCGACGGTGGCGCACGATCCGCCGCCGCCGTATCCGGCTTTGGAGAAGAACGTCACGTCGCCAGCGCCGATGGACTTGGCGACCTCGACCTCGTCGGTCTCCTCCATGGTGTACGAGGCGAAGGCGTCGACCTCGGCGGGCGCGATGCCGGCGTCGTCGAGGGCGGCCAGGATGGCGCGGCACGCCAACGTCTTCTCGGTTTCGGGGAGTTGCTTGGCGAACCGGGTCTGTCCGATCCCGACGATGGCCGTCGCGTCCTTGAGTCCTCCACCTGTCATGGCTGTGACGGTAGCGCTAATCTGACGGATAGTCAGCTACAGGGAGGGTGCGAGATGCGCGGACGACGCGGCGACCTGGAATGGGGCACGATCCCGGGGCTGGTGCGGTCGGCGGCCGAGCGGTACGGGCCCCGGGAGGCGGTCGTGGAGGGCCGCACGCGGGTGTCGTACGCCGAGCTGGGCGAGCGCGTCGAGCGGGCGGCCGCCGCGTGCATGGCGGCGGGCGTGGAGCCGGGCGACCGGGTCGCGGTGTGGGCGCCCAACACCCTCGACTGGATCGTCTCCGCCCTCGGCGCGGTGACGGCGGGCGCCGTGCTGGTGCCGCTGAACACCCGCTTCAAGGGGGCGGAGGCGGCGTACGTCCTGGAGCGCAGCCGCACCAAACTGCTCTTCATCACCGGGACGTTCCTGGGCACGTCGTACGTGGCGTCCCTGCGGCGGACCGGCGTCGTGCTGCCGGACCTGGAGCAGGTGGTGGTCCTGGCGGACAGCGCGCCGGAGGACTTCCGTACGTGGAAGGACTTCCTGGCGGGCGGGGACGCGATCTCCTCGCAGGAGGTCCGCGCACGCGCGGACCGCCTGGAGGGGAACCGCCCCTCGGACATCATCTTCACGTCCGGGACGACGGGCCGCCCCAAGGGCGCGGTGATCACCCACGCGCAGACGCTGCGCTGCTACGAGACGTGGGCGGACCTGGCGGGGCTGGTGGAGGGCGACCGCTACCTGATCGTGAACCCGTTCTTCCACACCTTCGGCTACAAGGCGGGGATCATCGCGTGCCTGATGCGGGGAGCGGTGATGGTGCCGCAGCCGGTGTTCGGCGTGGACACGGTGCTGGCCAATGTCGCGGCGGAACGCGTCTCGGTCCTGCCGGGCCCGCCCACGCTCCTCCAGTCCCTGCTCGACCACCCGGCCCGGCCGGCGCACGACCTGTCCTCGCTGCGGCTGGTGGTGACGGGCGCGGCGGTGGTGCCGTTGCGGCTGGTGGAGCGGCTGCGCACCGAGCTGGGGGTGGGCACCGTCCTCACGGCGTACGGCCTCTCCGAGGCGAGCGGCATCGTCACCATGTGCCGCCGGGGCGACCCGCCCGGGACGATCGCCACCACCTCGGGCCGCCCCATCCCCGGCACGGAGGTCCGCGTCGACGCCTCGGGCGAGGTCCTGGTGCGCGGCCACAACGTGATGAGCGGCTACTTCGAGGACCCGGCCGGCACGGCGGCGGCCATCGACGCGGACGGCTGGCTGCACACCGGCGACGTGGGCGTCCTGGACGAGGCGGGGAACCTGCGCATCACCGACCGCCTCAAGGACATGTTCATCGTGGGCGGCTTCAACGCCTACCCCGCCGAGATCGAGCAGCTCCTCGCCGCCCACCCCGAGCTCGTCGACGTCGCCGTCGTCGGCATCCCCGACCCCCGCCTCGGCGAGGTCGCCAAGGCCTTCGCGGTCCGCCGCCCCGGCTCCACCCTCACGGCCGACGACCTGATCGCCTGGGCGAGGCGGGAGATGGCGAACTACAAGGTGCCCCGGAAGGTGGAGTTCCTGGCCGAGCTGCCGCGCAACGCGAGCGGCAAGGTGGTGAAGGGGGAACTGCGGGCACGGTCGGCGGGCTGAGCGCCCCCCGGACACGGCGAAGGGGGCGGACCCGGCTCAGGTCCGCCCCCTTCGTGGAGCGTGCCGCACCTCGCGAAGGGTGGGGCTTCGTGGTGGCGGCAGGTGCGGCCGACCGCGGAGTGCCGCGGCCGCGGCGGCTCCCCCTCCGCGCCGCCGCGGCCGCACCCCGTTGCGAAGGACGCTCGGTCAGCTCGCCGGAGGCGCGGGCGTGTGGTGGTCGCCCAGCGTCGTGATGGTGTCCTGGGCCGGCGGGGCCGGCGTGTGGTGGTCGCCCATGGTGGTGATGGTGTCCTGGGCGGGCGGGGCCGGCGTGTGGTGGTCGCCCATGGTGGTGATGGTGTCCTGGGCGGGCGGGGCCGGCGTGTGGTGGTCGCCCAGCGTGGTGACGTTGTCGAGCTTCTTCTTCGCGGACTCGCTCATGCTTCTGTCCCCCGTTAGGTGCTGGTATCCGTTTGGTGCCTTCTGACCGGCGGCTCCCCCGAGGGTCGCCGGGCAGAAGGCTAGTGGACCCGCGTGCCCCCCGACGCGGCGGATCGACTGCAATGGAGCATGCCGGGTGGGCATAAACAATCGATGAACGCCCTGCTCGCGGCCTCAGGCCGCCGTCAGCGGCGACAGGAGCCCCCGGACCTCCTCCGCCTCCGCCGTCGCGCCCGACTGCTCGTGCAGGGCCAGCGCCTCGCGCCAGCAGGCACGCGCACGGCCCGACTGCCCGAGGCGGTCCAGCGCCTTGCCCAGCGTGATCAGGACGTTGCCGCGGATGCGGTCACCGCCGATGCAGCCGATCGCGAGCGCCTGCTCCGCGTGCTGGGCGGCCCGGGTGGGGTGCTGGGCGGACAGGTGCGTCTGCGCGATGCGGAAGTGCGTCGTCCCCGCCCACAGGCGCTGGCGGTTCATCTCGAACCGGTGCAGCGCCTCCGCCAGTTGCTCCAGCGCTTCGGCATGGCGGCGGGCGTGGGTGAGGGCGACCCCCAGCGCGTACTGGGCGTTGGCGAGGCGCAGGGTGTGCCCTATCCGCTCGTACAGCTCGACGCCCTGCTCGGCGAGCGAAATGGCCTGCGACACGCGCCCCATGGACAGGTGGATCCGTGAGAGGTTGCACAGGGCGCTCGCCTCACCGGGGCGGTTGTCGTCCGCGTGGGAACCCTCCATGGCCTTGAAGAGATGCCTCTCGGCGTCCTCGTAGCGGCCCTGGTTGAAGGCGATGATTCCCCGGTCGTTGTCGGCCCAGTAGACGGGGGCGGCGTCCCCGGCCGCCGTCGCCAGCCGCGCGGCCTGTTCGGCTTCCCGGTCCGCCTCCTCGTACCGGCCCGCCACCAGGTGGACGTTGGTCATGGAGGTCCGCGCGCGCCCCTCGATACGGGCGTCGCCCGAGGCGCGGGCGGCGTCGAGGGCGGACAGCGCGGCCGACTCGTACAGCTTGGAGTTCGCGCCGGACTCCGCCAGGTCCTGGGCGGCCCACAGCAGGTCCACCGCCGTGCGCAGCCGCGGGCCCTTCGCCGCCTGCCGCGCGCACGCCAGGAGGCAGTTCGCCTCCGTGTACAGCCAGTCCAGCGCCGCCTGGCGGTCGGTGAAGGTGAGGCCCTCGTACGTCGTCGGCTCCAGGTGGGCCACCAGGCGGTCGCCGGGGCGTTCCATGGCGAAGACGTGGGCCGCGGTGGCGAGGTAGAAGTCCAGGAGGCGGGAGAGGGCCAGTTCGCGTTCCGCCGGGGGCTGTTCGTCGCGGTCGGCGCATGCACGCGCGTAGAGGCGGACCAGGTCGTGGAAGCGGTAGCGGCCGGGGGCGGCGGATTCCAGGAGGGAGGTGTCGACCAGCGCCTCCAGGAGGTCCTCGGCGTCATGGAGGGGGAGGTCCAGGACGGCCGCCGCGGCGGCGAGGGAGATGTCGGGCCCGTCGGCCAGGCCCAGGAGGCGGAACGCGCGGGCCTGGGCGGGTTCGAGCTGGCCGTAGCCGAGTTCGAAGGTGGCCTTGACGGCGAGGTCGCCCGCCTGGAGCTCGTCGAGGCGGCGGCGTTCGTCGGCCAGCTTGGCCGCGAGGACCGACACCGTCCAGGTGCGGCGCGCCGCCAGGCGGGAGGCGGCGATGCGGATCGCGAGCGGGAGGAAGCCGCACGCGGCCACCACGTCCAGGGCCGCCTCGCGCTCCGCCTGGACCCGTTCGGCGCCCACGATCTTGGTGAAGAGCTGGAGGGCCTCCTCCGGGGACATCACGTCCAGGTCCACCAGGTGCGCACCGGCCAGGTCGACCATCCGGACGCGGCTGGTGACGAGGGCCGCGCAGCCCTCCGTGCCGGGCAGCAGGGGCCGCACCTGGGCGGCGTCCCGGGCGTTGTCGAGCAGGACCAGCACCCGCCGCCCGGCGAGCGTCGACCGGTAGAGCGCGGCACGCTCGTCGAGGGTGTCGGGGATGGCCGAGTCGTGGGTGCCCAGCGCGCGGAGGAAGGCGCCGAGCACGGTCTCCGGCTCCGCCGCCCGGGCCCCGGCGCCCTGGAGGTCGACGTACAACTGCCCGTCGGGGAAGCGCGGGCGCGCGGCGTGCGCGACGTGCACCGCGAGCGTGGTCTTGCCGACGCCGCCGATGCCCGCGAGCGCCGACACGGCCATCACCGAGCCGTCGGCCGTGACCAGCCGGTCGCCCAGCTCCCGTACGAACGCCGCCCGTCCGGTGAAGTCCGGCACCGTGGCCGGCAACTGCGCCGGCCGTGACACGGCCGGGGCGGGCGACGGCTCCTCCACCGGGCGGGCCAGCTCCGCGTCCGCCTGGAGGATGCGCTGCTGGAGCCGCGCCAGTTCCGGACGCGGGTCGACACCCAGCTCGTCGGCGAGGAGCCGGCGCGTGTCGGCGTACACGGCGAGCGCCTCCGCCTGCCGTCCGCTGCGGTACAGCGCCAGCATCAGCAGCTCCCGCAGCCGTTCGCGCAGCGGGTGCGCGGCGGTCAGGGCGGTCAGTTCCGACACCGCCTCCGCGTGGTGCCCGCACTCCAGGTCCAGGTCCAGCCGGGTCTCCAGCAGCGACAGCCGCCATTCCGCCAGGCGGGCGCGCTGCGTCTCGGCGTACGGACCGGGGACGTTCGCGAGGGGCTCGCCGTCCCACAGGCCCAGCGACTTGTCGATCAGCATCCGCGCCTGGTTCCGGTCACCCGCCGCGCGTGACTTCTCCGCCTCGGCGGCCAGCTCCTGCGCGACGTTCAGGTCGAGGGCGTCGGCGCGGCCCCGGATGGCGTACCCGCCCGACTCGCTGACCAGCACGCCCGGCGGGAGGACCTTGCGCAGCCGTGAGGCGTACGTCCGGACCGCCGCGAGGGCCTGCGAGGGCGGTTCGTCGCCCCAGATCGCGTCGATCAGCTCGGCGGCGGTCGCCGTGCGCCCGTCGCGCAGCAGCAGCGCGGCGAGCAGGGCCCGCTGCTGGGGCGACCCGGACGGCAGGGCCTCGCCGTCCCGCCAGGCACGTACCGGGCCGAGCACGCCGAAGCGCAGGTCGCCGCACACGCCGCCCTGCGGGCCGTCGCGCCGGTCGCGCGCGTGCGTGTCGCCGTGCGGGCCGTCGCGCCGGTCGCGCGCGTCGCCGCCCCGCTCGGCGGGACCCGGCTGCGGAGCGCGCTGCTCCGGCACTCGCGGCCCGTCTTCACGGTCCATAGCTCCCCCTGCCCGTACCGCTGGTTTCGCCCCCGACAGTCTGCCTTGTCGATGGCGTTTGCGTCAGCAGTGGGTGACGCTCTGCACAAGCTCCCCCCACCGAATAGCTGACGGGTCGTCAGTTCGGCGCTACCGTGCTACGCATGGAGACCTTCCCGAAGATCATCTCGGTGGACGACCACACGGTGGAGCCGCCCCACGTCTGGCAGGACCGGCTCCCGTCGAAGTACCGCGACACCGGCCCGCGCATCCTCCGGGCGCCCTTGAAGGAGATGACCTTCCTGGGCGGGAAATTCGCCCCGGTGATGGGCGAGAAGGGCGACGAAGGGCCCGTCGGGGACTGGTGGGTGTACGAGGACCTCCACCGCCCGCTCACCCGTCTCGACACCGCCGTCGGCTACGACCGTGACGAGATACGGCTCGAAGTCATCACGTACGAGCAGATGCGTCCCGGTTCGTACAGCGTCCCCGACCGGCTCGCCGACATGGACGTCAACCACGTCCAGTCCGCGCTCTGCTTCCCCACCTTCCCGCGCTTCTGCGGCCAGACCTTCACCGAGGCCGCCGACCGTGAACTCGGGCTGCTGTGCGTCCGGGCGTACAACGACTGGATGGTCGAGGAATGGTGCGGCCCCGAGGCCCACGGCCGCCTCATCCCGCTCACCCTGATCCCGCTGTGGGACGCCGAACTGGCCGCCGCCGAGGTGCGCCGGAACGCCGCCCGGGGCGTGCGGGCCGTCGCCTTCTCCGAGATCCCCCCGCACCTGGGGCTGCCGTCCGTCCACACCGACGCCTGGGACCCCTTCCTCGCTGCGTGCGACGAGACGGGCACGGTCATCGCCATGCACATCGGCTCGTCGTCGAGGATGCCGTCCACCTCGGCGGACGCCCCGCCGGCGGTCGGCTCCACCATCACCTTCGCCAACTGCTGCTTCTCGATGACCGACTGGCTGATGAGCGGCAAACTGGAACGCTTCCCGGGCCTGCGGATCATGTACGCCGAGGGCCAGATCGGCTGGATCCCGTACATCCTGGAGCGGGCGGACGTGGTGTGGGAGGAGAACCGCGGCTGGGGCGGCGTCGCCGACAAGGTCCGCCGACCGCCCTCGGAGGTGTTCGCCGAGCACGTGTACGGCTGCTTCTTCGACGACGCCTTCGGGCTGCGGAACCTGGACGCGATCGGCGTCGGCAACGTCCTGTACGAGACGGACTACCCGCACTCCGACTCCACCTGGCCGAAGTCCCGCGAGGTCGGCGAGGCCCAGATGGGCCACCTGGCCCCGGACGTGGTGGAGCGGATCGTGCGCGGCAACGCGATCGACCTGCTGGGCCTGACCGAGGACGGCCTCTGGCGAGGGTGACGGGCCCGGCCGGCCGGGTTTCGCGGACGCGGCACGGCGGCAGCATCCCGGCATGACTCTGACGCTTGCCGAGGCCGACAAGATCCTCGCCGACAACTTCGCACCCTGGGTGCTGGAGCTCGGCCTGTCCGTGGTGGAGACGGGTGAGGCGCACGCCGTGCTGCGGTTGCCGTGGGACGGGCGGCTGGCCCGGGAGGGGGGTGGGCTGTCGGGGCAGGCGCTGATGGCGGCCGCCGACACGGCCACGGTGATCGCGGTGTCCTCGGCGCGCGGGGCGTTCGTGCCCATGACCACGGTGCAGCAGTCCACCAGCTTCATGCGGGCGGTGACCGGCGCCGACGTCCTGGTGGACGCGCGGATCACCAAGCTCGGCAAGCGGATGGCGTTCGCCGAGATCACGATGACCGCGGAGGGCGAGGGGGACGGGGGGCCGGCGGCGCGGGCGTCCACGGTGTACGCGCTGCTGGGGTGAGCACCGCTCTTGTCGTCTGATGGAGCGTCAGGTACGACTGGGGAGTCGCTGACGGTCCATCAGGTATGGGGGTGCGGGCGTGGTCTCGTACGGGATGCAGTTGCCGGTCCAGTCGCAGAGCACCCTCTACGCGGAAACCTGGGAGGCGGACGCCGGTCCCGAGGATCTCGTGGAGATCGCCCGGGCCGCCGACCGGAGCGGGTTCGCGTACATCGCGTGCTGCGATCACGTGGCGATACCCCGGCGGCTGGCCGGGGCGATGAGCACCGTCTGGTACGACCCCGTCGCCACCCTCGCCCACCTCGCCGCCGTCACCCGGCGGGTGCGGCTGCTCAGCCACGTGGCGGTCGTCGGGCTGCGCCATCCGCTCGTGACGGCGAAGGCGTACGCCACGCTCGACCACCTGAGCGGCGGGCGGCTGGTCCTCGGCGTCGGGGCCGGGCACGTGCGGGAGGAGTTCGAGGCCCTGGGGGTCGACTTCGAGCGGCGGGGCGCCGTGCTGGACGAGGTGATCGACGCGCTGAGGGCGGCGCTGGGGGCGGAGGAGTTCCCGGCCTTCCGTGGCGAGCGGTTCGCCTTCGAGGGGCTCGGGCAACGGCCACGTCCCGCACAGGAGCGGGTGCCCCTCTGGGTGGGCGGATCGTCGCCGGCCGCCGTGCGCCGCGCCGCGCTCAAGGGCGACGGATGGCTGCCGCAGGGCGACCCACGCGACCGGCTGCCCGCGCAGATCGGGAAGCTGCGGCGGCTTCGCGAGGAGGCCGGGATCGAGCAGCCGGTCGTCATCGGCGCGATCACCGAGGCGCTGTACGTCGGCGACGCCCCCTGGGACGTGGGGCGGCGCACCCTCAGCGGCAAGCCGGACGCGCTCGCCGAGTCGCTGCGGGCCTACGGGGCGATGGGCGTGGACCAGATACAGGTGCGGTTCCGGTCCCGGAGCCGTGACGAGCTGATCGACCAGATGGGGGCCTTCGCCGACGGTGTCGCGCCCCTGCTGGGCTGAGGAGGCCGGCATGGGCAAGCTGGACGGGCGTGTCGTGCTCATCACGGGCGCGGCGCGCGGACAGGGTGAGCAGGAGGCCCGGCTCTTCGTGGCGGAGGGCGCCAGGGTCGTGCTGGGGGACGTACTGGACGGGGAAGGGGCCGCGCTCGCCAGGGAACTGGGGGAGGAGCGGGCGCTGTACGTCCACCTGGACGTGGGGCGGGAGGACGACTGGGGCCGGGCGGTCGAGGCCGGGAGGGGCGCCTTCGGCAGGATCGACGGGCTGGTCAACAACGCGGGCGTGCTGCGCTTCAACGAACTCGTTTCCACGCCGCTGGAGGAGTTCATGGACGTGGTCCGGGTCAACCAGGTCGGGTGCTTCCTGGGGATACGGACCGTGGCGCCCGAGATCGAGGCGGCGGGGGGCGGCACGATCGTCAACACCGCCTCGTACACCGCCCTGACGGGCATGGCGTACGTCGGTGCCTACGCCGCCAGCAAGCACGCCGTCCTCGGGCTGACCCGGGTCGCGGCGGTGGAGCTGGGCGGCAAGGGCATCCGGGTCAACGCCGTCTGCCCGGGCGCGGTGGACACCCCCATGTCCAACCCCGAGGGCGCGGATCCCGCCACGCTGGACGAGCTGTACCGCAAGCTCGTGCCGCTGGGTCGGGTCGGGCGGCCGCAGGAGGTCGCGGCGCTGGCGCTCTTCCTGAGCTGCGACGACTCCGCGTACGTCACCGGGCAGCCCTTCGTGATCGACGGAGGGTGGCTGGCGGGGGTGAATCTCTTCTAGGTCTCTGATGACCCGTCAGGTATTGACGGTGCGGGTGGGCGGTGGAACAGTCGGGCTTCTGGAACTGACGGTCCGTCAGAAATAGCGTAGGGACGGTGACCCCTTGGAATTCGGGCTCTTTGTACAGGGATACGTACCGGCCAAGCGGGCACAGGCCGACCCCCAGGCCGAGCACAAGGCGCTGATGGAGGAGACGGAGTACGTCATCCAGGCGGACAAGTCCGGGTTCAAGTACGCCTGGGCCTCCGAGCACCACTTCCTGGAGGAGTACTCGCACCTGTCGGCCAACGACGTGTACCTGGGCTATCTGGCGCACGCGACCGAGCGGATACATCTCGGATCGGGGATCTTCAACCCGCTCGCACCCGTCAACCACCCCGTGAAGGTCGCCGAGAAGGTCGCCATGCTCGACCACCTCTCGGGCGGACGCTTCGAGTTCGGCTCCGGGCGCGGGGCCGGGTCCCACGAGATCCTCGGGTTCCTGCCGGGCATCACCGACATGAACCACACCAAGGAGATCTGGGAGGAGACCATCGCCGAGTTCCCCAAGATGTGGCTCCAGGACGAGTACGAGGGCTTCCAGGGCAAGCACTGGTCCCTGCCGCCGCGCAAGGTCCTGCCCAAGCCGTACGGGGCCGGCCACCCGGCCATGTGGTACGCGGCCGGCTCACCGTCCTCGTACGCCATGGCGGGCCGGAAGGGGCTGGGCGTGCTCGGCTTCAGCGTGCAGAAGGTCTCCGACATGGAGTGGGTCGTCGACTCGTACAAGACGGCGGTGAAGGACGCGGAGCCGGTCGGGGCGTACGTCAACGACAACGTGATGGTGACGTCGACGGCGATCTGCGCGGAGACGCACGCCAAGGCGGTCGAGATCGCGGTGTCGGGGGGCCTGAACTACCTCCAGTCGCTGCTGTTCCGGTACCACGACACGTTCCCCCGGCCGGAAGGCATCCCGGAGTGGCCGGAGCTGCTGCCGGAGTACACGGAGGAGATCATCGAGCTGCTGATCGCGGAGGAGCTGATGATCTGCGGCGACCCGGAGGAGGTGCTGCGGCAGTGCCGGCGGTGGGAGCGGGCCGGCGCCGACCAACTGTCGTTCGGGCTGCCGATCGGGGTGTCGTACGAGGACACGATGACCACGATCCGGCTGATCGGGGAGCACGTGATCCCCCACATCGACACGGACCCGGTCCACCGCACGACGCGCTTCCGCGAGGCCTCGGCCACCGCCTAGCCGTCGGGCCGCGTCCGTTGGTGGGGGTGCGCCCCGGCTCGGGGGGGCACCTGCCCGTTTGTGGGCATTCGTGCCGCAGGGCGATGGGGGTCCCCCCTGCTCGAGCGAAGCCGAGAGCTTGGGGGAGGGTGGGCACAAACGGTCCGCAGACGAACGGTGCACCCCGGTGGGGTGCGGCCACCCCCGGTGGGTGGGGCGGGGCCCCTCCGGGCTCACCTCCTCGAGGCCGGCGGCCTTGGGCGCCAGTCAAGGGAGCCCGCCCTTTGCCGCCGGCCTCTGCGGGGGCGACCCTGCACGGCCCCTCCGGCCGGACGCCGGGTGCGGACGGGTGCGACCGGGCTCGGGGCGGAGCCCCGGTAGACGCGGGCGGTGGCATCCCGGGCCGCCGGCCCGTACCGCCCCGGCCGTGGGGCGCCGTGGCCGCGGCCGGTCACGGCGGCCCCGGCCGGGGCACACACGCGACGCAGCGAATAAGGGGACGTCATGCTCGACCATCTGATCAAGGGCGCCGACCTCGTCGACGGCACCGGGGCGCCCGTCCGCAAGGCCGACGTCGGGATACGGGACGGGCGCATCGCGGTCGTCGCGGCGGCGGGGTCCGTCACCGAGGGCGCCAGGAGCAGTGAGGACGCCGACGGGCTCGTCCTCGCGCCCGGGTTCGTCGACCCGCACACGCACTACGACGCCCAGTTGTTCTGGGACCCGTACGCCACGCCCTCCATGAATCACGGGGTGACCACCGTGGTGGGCGGCAACTGCGGGTTCACGCTGGCGCCGCTGCGGCCCGAGGACGCCGACTACACACGGCGCATGATGTCCAAGGTGGAGGGCATGGCGCTGGCCGCCCTGGAAGAGGGCGTCGACTGGAGCTGGCGCGGCTTCGGGGAGTACCTGGACGCGCTGGAGGGGCGCGTCGCCGTGAACGCCGGGTTCATGGTGGGGCACTGCGCCCTTCGGCGGTACGTGATGGGGGCGGACGCCATCGGAGGCACGCCCGCCCCGGGGCAGCTCGACACCATGGTGCGGCTGCTGCACGAGGCCATGGACGCCGGGGCCTGGGGCCTGTCCACCACGCAGTCGTCCACGCATTCGGACGGCGACGGCGCCCCCGTGGCGTCGCGCCACGCCGGGCCCGAGGAGCTGCTGGCGCTGTCGAGGGCCGTGGGCGAGCACGAGGGCACGCAGATCGAGGCGATCGTGGCCGGGTGCCTGGACCAGTTCGCGGACGCGGAGATCGACCTGCTGGTGGAGATGAGCGTCGCCGCGGGGCGGCCGCTGAACTGGAACGTCCTGACCATCGACGCGGCCGTTCCCGAGCGGGTGCCCCGGCAGCTCCTGGCCAGTGAGCGGGCGCGGAAGGCGGGCGGGCGGGTCGTCGCGCTGACGATGCCGATCCTCACGCCGATGAACATGTCGCTGGGGTCCTTCTGCGCGCTCAATCTGATTCCGGGGTGGGGCGATGTGCTGGGGCTCCCCGTGGACGAGCGGATCGCCCGGCTGCGGGACCCGGGGGTGCGGGCGGAGATGCTGCGGCGCGCCGACTCCAGGGAGGCCGGGGTGTTCCGGCGCCTCGCCGACTTCGGGCGGTACGTCATCGGCGACACGTACAGCCCGGAGAACGAGGGGCTGACCGGGAGGGTGGTGCGGGACGTCGCGGCGGAGCGGGGGCAGGATCCGTTCGCGTGCCTGGTCGAGATCTGCGCGGCCGACCGGCTGCGCACGGTGCTGTGGCCCATGCCGCCCGACAACGACCCCGCCTCCTGGGCGCTGCGCCGCGAGACGTGGGAGCACGAGGACGTGCTGCTCGGCGGCTCGGACGCGGGGGCGCACCTGGACCGGATGTGCGGGGCGCCGTACACGACGAGGTTCATCGGTGACTGCCTGCGGGGGCGGAAGCTCGTCGGGCTGGAGCGGGCGGTGCGCATGGTGAGCGATGACCCGGCCCGGCTCTTCGGGCTGCGGGAGCGGGGCAGGGTGGCGGAGGGCTACCACGCGGACCTGGTGCTGTTCGATCCGGAGCGGATCGACGCCGGGCCGGCGACGCTCGTGCACGACCTGCCGGGCGACAGCCCGCGGCTGGACTCGCGGGCGGTGGGGATCGTGTCCGTGCGGATCAACGGTGTGGAGACCGTGCGGGAGGACCGGGTCACGGGTGCGGTGCCGGGCAGGGTGCTGCGGTCGGGGCGGGACACGAGGACGGTGCCGACGCGGTGAGGCTGTTCATCGGGGGCGAGTGGGTCGAGCCCGAGTGCGGGCACTACGAGGTGGTCAACCCCGCCACGGAGGAGGTCGTCGGCCTCGCCCCGGAGGCGAGCCGGCGCCAGGTGCACGAGGCGGCCGCGGCGGCGAAGGAGGCCTTCGGGCGCTGGTCACGCACGCGGCCGGAGGAGCGGGCGGCCGTGCTGGACCGGGCCGCCGACGTCATGGCCCGGGACGCGGAGGAGCACGCCCGGCTGGCGCGGGCGGAGAGCGGGGCGACGGCCGCCACGGCGCGGGCGATGCAGGTCGCGGTGGGGATCGCGCGGTTCCGCCGGTACGCGAAGGGCGCCCTGGAACCGGTGGAGCAGCCGCTGCCGCCGCAGATCAGCGGGGCGGGCCCGATGGGTCCGGCGTCGGTTCTCGGGGCGGTCGCGGTGCGCCGCCCCGTCGGTGTGGTCACGTGCGTCACCTCGTACAACAACCCGTGGGCCAACCCCGCCGGGAAGATCGCGCCGGCGCTCGCCATGGGCAACACCGTGGTGGTGAAGCCGGCGCCGCAGGATCCGCTGTCGGTGTACGCGATGGCCCGGGCGCTGGAGGAGGCGGGGGTGCCGCCCGGGGTGGTCAACGTGGTCACGGGGTCGGGAGCCGGGACGGGGGAGGCGGCGGTCGACTCGCCGGACGTGGACATGGTGAGTTTCACCGGGTCGACGGCGGTGGGGCGGCGGATCGGCGAGGTGTGCGGGCGCGAGCTGAAGCGGCAGCTCATGGAGCTGGGCGGCAAGGGCGCGGCGCTGGTGTTCGACGACGCCGACCTGGGCGCGGCCGTCCGGGGCATCGGCAGCACGTTCTCCTTCTACAGCGGCCAGATCTGCACGGCTCCCACGCGCGTGCTGGCGCAGCGCGGGGTGTACGAGCGGTTGGTGGAGGGGCTGGCCGGTTACGCGGGGCGGCTGGCGGTGGGGGACCCGGCCGATCCGGGGACGGTGGTGGGGCCGGTCATCTCGGCCGCCCACCGCGACCGGGTGGAGGGGTATGTGGAGCTGGGGCGCGAGGAGGGCGCCCGGGTCGTCGTGGGCGGGACGAGGCCCGCGTACGACAGGGGCTTCTTCGTGGCCCCGGCCCTGCTGGCCGACTGCACCCACGAGATGCGGGTCGTGCGGGAGGAGGTCTTCGGCCCGGTCGTGGTGGTCGTGCCGTTCGACGACGAGGAGGAGGGCGTCGCGCTGGCCAACGACAGCGACTACGGCCTGATCGACTACGTCTGGTCGGGGGATGTGGCCCGCGCCTTCCGTGTGGCGGCCCGGTTGCGGGCCGGCGGGGTGGGCGTGAACACGGTCGGCCGGAACATGGAGGCGCCCTTCGGAGGCTTCAACAAGAGCGGTGTGGGCCGGGATTGCGGGTCCTACGCGCTGCACGCGTACAGCGAGCTGCAAGCGGTCGTGTGGCCTGGCTGAAAACAGCTCGGGAAAATTTAGAAACCGGCAAATCGGACACGGTTGCGGTTCCCGTATATCGAACCGTGTAGTTTTCACCTACCAATCGGTCTGTGACGGGTGGGGGTGATCTTGATTTCTTTGCCGAGGGGCGGTTCCCTCCCTGGCAATGCAAGGAAAAGATCGCGGAGCGCCTTGTTCCGGATGTGGAAACCGCAGCACCTAACGTCCTCTGCATGACTCAGGTAGATGCGCGGCCCCAGGCCGGAGACACGGTAATGAGCGGCTCCGAAGGGGGCGTACGCAAGAAGGGACTCGGCGACAACTCCGTCGGGCTCATGGGTGGTGCCGTCATCGGTGTGTCCACCGTCGCTCCCGTCTACTGCCTCACGGCCACACTCGGCCCCACGGTCAGTGAGGTCGGGCTGCAGATGCCGGCGATCTTCCTCGCCGGGTTCCTCCCGATGCTCCTGGTGGCCTTCGCCTACCGCGAGCTCAACCGGGCCGTGCCCGACTGCGGCACCTCCTTCACCTGGTCGGTGAAGGCCTTCGGCCCCCGCGTCGGATGGATGTGCGGCTGGGGCCTGCTCGTGGCCACCATCGTGGTGCTCTCCAACCTGGCGGGCGTCGCGACCTCCTACTTCTACCTGCTCCTCGGTGAGGTCACCGGCAGCGAGTGGGTAGCGGGCCTCGACGGCAACAAGGCCGCGCACATCGCCACGACGCTGGCCTTCATCGCGGTCGCCACGGCGATCAGCTACCGGGGCATCACCGCCACCAAGTGGGTCCAGTACGCCCTGGTCGGCCTCCAGCTCACCGTTCTGGCGATCTTCGCCTTCATGGCGATCACCAAGGCCGACGAGGTCGCCGGGTCGCTGGACTTCTCCTGGTCCTGGATGAACCCGTTCGGCGTCGAGTCCCTCGCCGCCTTCACCGCGGGCCTGTCCCTGTCGATCTTCATCTACTGGGGCTGGGACGCCTGCCTGTCCATCAACGAGGAGAGCACCGGCAGCGCCCGGACGCCCGGCCGCGCCGCCATGCTGGCCATGGTCGTGATCGTCTCCTCGTACCTGATGATCGCCATCGCCTCCCAGATGTACGCGGGCGTCGGCGACAAGGGCACCGGCCTCGGCAACCCCGACACCGCGGACAACGTGTTCGCCGTCCTCGCGGAGCCGGTCATGGGCTCCGGCCTCGGCGTCCTGCTCTTCCTCGCCGTCGTCGCCTCCGCCGCCGCGAGCCTCCAGACCACCTTCATCCCGGTCGCGCGCACCGCCCTGGCCATGAGCACCTACCAGGCCATGCCGGCCTCCTTCGCCAAGGTCCACCCGCGCTTCAAGACCCCCGGCCGCGCCACCGTCATCGCGGGTGTCGCCACCGGTGTCTTCTACGCCGTGATGTCGCTGGTCAGCGAGAACGTCCTGATCGACACCATCTACGCGCTCGGCCTGATGATCTGCTTCTACTACGCGATCACCGCCTTCGCCTGCGTCTGGTTCTTCCGCAACGACCTGCGCCGCTCGGTACGCGACCTGCTCGTCAAGGGCATCCTCCCGGGCCTCGGCGGCGTGATGCTCACCGCCGTGTTCGGCCAGACGCTGTACGACATCTGGGACCCGGCCTACGGCAGCGGTTCCTCGGTCTTCGGCGTGGGCTCGGTCTTCGTGATCGGCGTGGGCCTGCTGCTCCTCGGTGTGGTGATCATGCTGGTGATGCAGCGCCGCAGCCCGGCGTTCTTCCGCGGCGAGGTCCTCACCAAGGAGACCCCGGCACTGGTCGTGGAGGACTGACGCACCACCTCACCTGAGCCGGAAGGGGCGGACACCGTGGGACGGCACGGTGCCCGCCCCTTCCGTATGCGTACGTTCCGGCAGCGGGGCAAGGTGGACGGTATGTATGACCTCAACGCCATCGCAGAGGAACACCTCGTCGCCGCCCACGCCGACGAGCACGGCCGCAGCGCGAACCTGATCCTCCGGGACCCGCCGCTGCGGCAGAGCGTCATCGCGCTCACCGCCGGCACCTCGCTCGACGAGCACAACACCCCGCCCGCCGCGTCCCTCCAGGTGCTGCGGGGCGTGGTGAAGGTGACGGCCCAGTCCGGCGACACGGAGCTGACCATGGGCGCCCTCTACCTGCTGCCGCCGGAGCGGCACGGGGTGACGGCGGTGACGGACGCGGCGGTGCTGCTCACCGCCGTCAACGACTGAGCCCGGTCCCGGGCGCGGTCTCAGGCGCGGGGACTCAGCTCCGCCATGGCGTTCCAGCCGCTCTGACCGGGCAGCTCCACGTTGATGATCTCCGGCGTCGAAGCGATGGCGCCGGCCATCGCCTCCAGGCCGGCCGTGAAGTGGTCCGACCGGACGTGCGCCGCGCCCGCCTCCGCGTCCGCGAACGCCTCCAGCAGGACGAACCGGTTCGGGTCCTCGACGTCGCGCGACCAGTCGAAGAAGAGGTTGCCGGGCTCGGCGCGGGTGGCCCGGGTGAAGTCGTCGACCAGCGTGAGCCACTGGTCGCTGTGCTCGGGGCGGACGGTGAACCGGACGGCGATGAAGATCATGCCGCTACGGTGCTCCGCTCGCCGACCCCCGTCCAGCTCACGCGCCCACGATTCCGGCACCGCCGGAAAACGCGCGCACCGAGCCGGCCACCGCCGCCCGCACCTGCCCGTGCCGCTGACGGAACTCCGCCGTGGGCAGCGACACCGACAGCGCGTGCAGCGCCCCCTCGCGGCGACCCGGCACGACCATCGCCACACACGTGTACGCCGGGTCCGCCTCCCCCACCGACACCGCGAACCCCTGCCCCCGCACCCGGGCCAGCTCCGCCTCGAACCGCTCCGCCGACGTGATCGTCCGGTCGGTGAACCGGGCCATCCCGTGCTCGGCCAGGTACCGCCGCCGCACCCCCCGCTCCACCCCCGCCAGCAGCGCCTTCCCGTGCGCCGTGGCGTGCGCCCGCACCTCGGGCCCCGGCACGAAGGGGTGCGCCGGGTCGGTGACGGGCACCGTGCTGTCGACCACGGTGATCCGCCCGTCCCGGTACGCCGTGAAGTACGCCTCCGCCCCGCTCTCCCGCCGCAGCCGCGCCAGCACCTCCCCGACCCCGGGCCGGGCCCCCACGTGCCGCTGGAACGCCCGGTTCATCGCCGCCACCCGCGGCCCGGGCGCGAACCCGCCGCCCTCGGACCTGACCAGGTGCCCGCGCGCGGTCAGCGGCCCCAGCAGGTGGTACACGGTCGACAACGAGCACCCCAGCCGCCGCGCCAGCGCCTTCGCCCCGACGGGCCCGTCCGCGTCGGCCACGATGTCGAGGATCTCCAGCGCACGGTCGACGGACCGGGGGCCGGGAGTCGTGCTGCTCATGGAGACGAGCCTACGTGCCGTCCCCCAGGAACACCGGGTTCGTGAACGCCGCCAGCGCCCCCGGCAGGCCCGGGACCGTCGCCGGGTGGCGGACCTCCGCGCGGACGTACGCGGCGTACGCGGGCGTCGTCGTCCACTCGACCGTGCCCGCACCGGAGGCGGGGAGGGGCACCGTGTGCAGGACGCCCTGGTCGGTGACGAAGCGGGCCGTGCAGCCCGGGGCGCCCGTGACGTCGAGGCGGACCGTGACCGGGGCGCCGGGGGGCACCGGGAGCCGGTCACCGATGCCCGCGTGGGCGCCGCGGCCGCCGGTGGCGGAGAAGGCGAGGGACACGGCGGCCGACTCGGCGACGTAACTGCGCCCCGCGCGGAGGCCCGCCAGGATCGCCTCGCGGGTCAGGTCGTCGGCCAGGACGACCGTCTGCGGCTCGCCCACCTTCTGCGGCTCGCGGTGCGCGTCGCTGCTGCCCATCGCCGGGGTCCAGCGGCGCCCGGCGACCAGCGTGCTGTCCCAGTCGGCCAGGGTGACCTCGTCGTCCGGGGTGTACGGGCCGTTCCACACCTCCACCACGTCCGCGTCGGCGAAGCCGAACTTCCAGTTGCAGCCGACGCACGTGGCGTGCGGGTGCGCCGGGACGACCAGGCCGCCGGCCCGGCGGATCGCGCGGGCGTAGTGCCCGAATCGGTTGTCACGGGCCCGGTAGCGCCAGTCGACGAACGTGCCCGGGTCGGTGCCGACGGCGACGACGTGACCGTTGCGCGTGGTGACCTCCTCGCCGGTGAGGACCAGCAGGTCGTCGCCCCACAGGCCCTCCCACGCCCGGTGCGCGGCGTGCGTGTTGTGCTCGGAGGTGTTGATGAAGTCCAGCCCGGCGGCCCGCGCGGCGGCCGCGATCCCGGCGGGGGTGCGCCGCCCGTCGGAGTACACCGAGTGCAGGTGGCAGTCGCCCCGGTACCAGGCCCGGCCGCGCCCCCTGGCGCGCTGCGGCGGGTACACGGGCGCGGGCGTACGGCCGGAGGGCCCGTACGTGAGGCGGACCGTCACCGTGTACGCCAGGCCCCCGGGGGCGACCGTGTACGGGCCGAGCGCGATGTGCCAGGTGCCCGCGCGGACGGGCCCCGGGAGGTAGCCGGGGGTGGCGTCGTCGGCACGGACGAAGAACTCGGTGCGGGCACCGCCCGACCAGCCCCGGAAGCCGCGCCCGCCCAGCTCGGTGCCGCGCTCGTCGAAGACGCCGATGTCCAGGGCGTTGCCCTGCGTCCCGGGCGGCACGGCGGGCCGCTCGTACGCGTACGACACCCGGATCTCCCGCACTCCGCGCGGTACCTCGACCGGCACGTACACGTAGTCGGGCGAGCCGGGCGGCAGGGTGCCGCGCAGCACCTGCTCGGTCTGCCCGGGGCCGAAGCTCAGGCCGGGCGCCGCGAAGACCCCCGCCGCGCCCGTCACGAATCCGCGTCTGCCCATCATGGGTACCACCCTCCTCGCGCCTGGTGAACTCCCCGCCAATCACAGGCGACGGTCTCGGAATTCACCGCGGGACGCCATACCTTGAGCCCTTATGCGGATCGCGACGACGATTTTCCTCACGGACCAGACCATCACCCCGGTGCGGCTCGCGCGCGAGCTGGAGCAGCGCGGCTTCGCGGGCCTGTACCTGCCGGAGCACACCCACATCCCCGTCGAACGCACCAGCCCCTACCCGGCGGGCGGCGACCTGCCGCCCGAGTACGGCCGCACCCTGGACCCGTTCATCGCGCTCGGCCAGGCCGCCGCCGTCACCGAGCGCCTCGGGCTCGGCACCGGCGTCACGCTCGTCGCCCAGCACGACCCCATCGACCTGGCCAAGCAGGTCGCCACCCTCGACCACCTCTCGGGCGGCCGGTTCACCCTCGGCGTCGGCTACGGCTGGAACCGGGAGGAGGCGGAGGACCACGGCGTCCTCTGGCGCACCCGCCGCGGCCGCACCCGCGACCGGATGGCCCTGATGCGAGCCCTGTGGGCCGCCGAACCCACCGCGTACGAGGGCGAGACCGCGTCCGTGCGCGCCTCCTACGCGTGGCCCAAGCCCGCCGGAGGCGCCCCCCGCACCCTGATCGGCGGCGCGGCAGGGCCCAAGCTCTTCGCGCACATCGCCGAATACGCCGACGGCTGGCTGCCCATCGGCGGCCGCGGCCTCACCGAGACGCTCCCGGTGCTGCGCCAGACCTGGGAGAAGGCGGGCCGTGACCCGGAGGCCCTCCAGGTCGTCCCCTACGCCGTCCACCCGACGGAGGGCAAGCTCGCCCACTTCGCCGACCTCGGCATCACCGAGACCGTCGTCCAACTCCCGCCGGGTGACGAGGCCGAAGTGCTGCGGAAGCTCGACGAGTACGCGCGGTACGTGTAGAACCCCCGCACTCGTATGCTCGGGTCCATGACGGATGACCAGGCCGGACGCCCCACCCCCAACGCCATGCGACGTGCCCTGAAGCGGGCCAGGGACGGCGTGGCGCTTGATGTGACGGAGGCCGCCGTCCTGTTGCGGGCCCGGGGCGCGGACCTGGAGGACCTGGCCGCGTCGGCGGCGCGGGTGCGGGACGCCGGGCTGGCGGCGGCGGGGCGGGCCGGGGTCATCACGTACTCGAAGAGCGTGTTCGTCCCGCTGACCCGGCTGTGCCGCGACAAGTGCCACTACTGCACCTTCGCGACCGTGCCCGGCAAACTGCGGCGCGCCGGGCACGGGATGTACATGTCGCCCGACGAGGTGCTGGACATCGCGCGCCGGGGCGCCGAACTGGGGTGCAAGGAAGCCCTGATCACGCTCGGCGACAAGCCCGAGGACCGCTGGCCCGAGGCGCGCGAGTGGCTGGACGCGCACGGCTACGACGACACCATCGCCTACGTACGCGCCATGGCCATCCGCATCCTGGAGGAGACCGGGCTGCTGCCCCACCTCAACCCGGGCGTCATGTCGTGGACCGACTTCCAGCGCCTCAAGCCGGTGGCGCCGTCGATGGGGATGATGCTGGAGACCACGGCGACCCGGCTGTGGTCCGAACCGGGTGGCCCGCACCACGGCTCGCCCGACAAGGAACCGGCCGTGCGGCTGCGGGTGCTGGAGGACGCGGGCCGGTCATCGGTGCCGTTCACCAGCGGGCTGCTCATCGGGATCGGCGAGACGTACGAGGAGCGGGCGGAGTCGCTGTTCGCGCTGCGGCGCGTGTCGAGGGCGTACCACGGCATCCAGGAGCTGATCATCCAGAACTTCCGCGCCAAGCCGGACACGGCGATGCGCGGCATGCCGGACGCCGAACTGGACGACCTGGTGGCGACGGTGGCGGTCGCCCGGCACATCATGGGACCGTCGGCGTGTTTGCAGGCTCCGCCGAACCTGGTCGACGGTGAGTACGGGCGGCTCATCGGGGCGGGCATCGACGACTGGGGCGGGGTGTCGCCGGTCACCATCGACCACGTCAACCCGGAGCGGCCCTGGCCGCAGATCGACGCGCTCGCCGAGAGGTCGGCGGCCGAGGGCTTCCGCCTGCGTGAACGTCTCTGCGTGTACCCCGAGTTCGTCACGCGCGGCGAGCCCTGGCTCGACCCGCGCCTGCTGCCGCACGTCCGCGCGCTCGCCGACCCGGAGACGGGCCTTGCGAACCCGGACGCGGAGGTGCGCGGCCTGCCGTGGCAGGAGCCCGACGAGGGGTTCACCGCGTCGGGCCGCACCGACCTGCACCGCACCATCGACACGGACGGCCGCACCGGCGACCGGCGCGACGACTTCGACGAGGTGTACGGCGACTGGGAGGCGCTGCGGGAGGCGGCGGCGCCCGGGATGGTGCCGCAGCGCATCGACACGGACGTCCGGGCAGCTCTGAGGCAGGCCGCCGACGACCCGACCCGGCTCACCGACGACCAGGCCCTCGCCCTGCTCCACGCGGACGGGCCCGCGCTGGACGCGCTGTGCCGGGTCGCGGACGACATCCGGAAGTCGGCCGTGGGCGACGACGTCACCTACATCGTCACCCGCAACATCAACTTCACCAACGTCTGCTACACCGGCTGCCGCTTCTGCGCCTTCGCCCAGCGCCGCACGGACGCCGACGCCTACACCCTGTCGCTGGACCAGGTCGCCGACCGCGCCCAGCAGGCGTGGGACGTCGGCGCGGTCGAGGTGTGCATGCAGGGCGGCATCCACCCGGACCTGCCGGGCACGGCGTACTTCGACATCGCCCGGGCCGTGAAGGACCGCGTCCCCGGCATACACGTCCACGCCTTCTCACCCATGGAGGTCGTCAACGGCGCCACCCGCACCGGCATGTCGATCCGCGAGTGGCTGACCGCCGCGAAGGAAGCCGGTCTGGACTCCATCCCGGGCACGGCCGCGGAGATCCTCGACGACGAGGTGCGCTGGGTCCTGACCAAGGGCAAGCTCCCCACGGCCACCTGGATCGAAGTGGTGAAAACCGCCCATGAGCTGGGCATCCGGTCCTCGTCGACCATGATGTACGGGCACGTCGACCAGCCCCGCCACTGGCTCGGCCACTTCCGCACCCTGGCCCGCGTCCAGCAGGAGACCGGTGGCTTCACCGAGTTCGTCACCCTCCCCTTCATCCACACCAACGCCCCCGTGTACCTCGCCGGCATCGCCCGCCCCGGCCCCACGGCCCGCGACAACCGCGCCGTCACCGCCATGGCCCGCGTCCTGCTCCACCCGCACATCCCCAACATCCAGACGAGCTGGGTCAAACTCGGCACCGACGGCGCCGCCGAGATGCTCCGCTCCGGCGCCAACGACCTCGGCGGCACGCTCATGGAGGAGACCATCTCCCGCATGGCGGGCTCCTCCTACGGCTCCTACAAGTCCGTCCAGGACCTCATCTCCATCGCCGACTCCGCCGGCCGCCCGGCCCGCCCCCGCACGACCCTCTACGGCGAGGTCCCGGAGGAGCGGCAGCGGGCGGCGCGGGCGTCCGACGGGCACCTGCCGGAACTGCTGCCGGTGCTGCCAGACTGATTCCATGAGGACCGGTGCGGGGGATGCGCGGCCATCGATGCAGGCACTGCTGCAACGGCGCAAGCGTGCCGGGTTCGTGGGGCGGCGCGACGAACTGGCCGTCTACCGGGAGAACTTCGACATCCCAGTGGACGACGACCGGCACCGGTTCGTGTTCCACGTCCGGGGCATCGCCGGGGTCGGCAAGACCACGCTCGTCCGGGAGTGGCAGGACCTCGCCCGCGGGCGCGGCGCCCTCACCGCGTACGTCGACGAAGGCGTCAACAGCGTTCCCGAGGCGCTTGCGGAGATCAGCGCGTGCTGCGCCCAGCAGGGGCACCCGCTCAAGGCGCTGGACCGGCAGCTCGCCACCTACCGGCAGCGGCGGTACGAGGCGGAAGCGGCGTCGGCCGCTGTGACCGGTCCCGAGCAGCAGGACGCCGCCGCGGCGCCGAGCGCGAGTGGCATGGCCATCGCCCAGGCCGGGCTGATCGGCGTGGGCATGCTGCCCGTCGTCGGTGCCTTCACCGGGGCGGTCGACCCCGCCCGGGTCGCCCAGGGAACCGACCGGCTGCGGGCAGTGCTCAGCGCGCGCTTCCGCAACCAGGACGACGTCCAGCTCGTCCTCGACCCGCTCCAGGCGCTCACGCCCGTCCTGGTCGCCGAGCTGGACCGGGTGGCGGCCGAGGTCCCCTGGGTGGCGCTGTTCTTCGACACCTACGAACGCACCGCGCCGTTCCTCGACACCTGGCTGCGCGACCTGATCACCACCGAGGACCGGTACGGGGCGCTGCCGCCCAACGTGGTCCTCACCCTCGCCGGACAGACCCGGCTCGATCCGGCCTGCTGGTCCGACCACGCCGAGTTCATCGGCGACATCCCGCTCGAACCCTTCACCGAACCGGAGAGCCGGCAACTGCTCGCCGTCAAAGGAGTGGTGGACGAGACGGTCGTCCAGGACGTGCTGCGCCTCGCCGGCGGCCTCCCGGTCCTCGTGTCGACCCTCGCCGAGAAGCCCGGAGAGGTGCACGCCCCGAGCGCCGACGCGGTCGACCGCTTCCTCAAGTGGGAAACGGACCCTGTCCGCCGGGCCGCCGCCCTGGCGTGCGCCCTGCCGCGCCGGTTGAACGAGGACGTGTTCGCGGCGGCGACCGAGGAATCCGCCGATCTCTTCGGGTGGCTGCGTTCGCTGCCGTTCGTGTCCGAGCGGGAGGGCCACTCCCGCTACCACGACGTCGTACGTGGTCCGATGCTCCGCCTCCAGCGCTTACGGTCACCACGCCGCTGGAGCGCCGAGCACACCCGCCTCGCGGAGGTCTTCTCCGGCTGGGCGGAGGCGTCCGCCGGCGACGTACCGGCGGACGAGCTCTGGAGCCGGGAGACCTGGCGCGCGCCGCGCCTGGAGGAGCTGTACCACCGGCTGTGTGCCCAGCCGGTCACGGCGCTGCCCGGCATGCTGCGGGCGGGCGTGGACGTGTGCGAGGAGCAGGACCCCGCGACGGCCCGCCGCTGGGCCCGGGTCCTCGCCGACGCGGGTGAGGACACCGACTCGGCGGAGCTGCGTGCCTGGGGGCGGGACGCCCTGGCCGCCCTGGACGGCGAGGAACGGCCCGTAGGGCTGCTGGGTCTGCTGCTGGCACGGGCCGGGTTCGGCCGGGAGGACCAGGTGGCGGCGCTGGTCGTCCGGGGCATGCACCACCGGCACGACGGCGACCACGCGAAGGCGGTCGGCGACTACGAGCGGGCGCTGGCCCTGGACCCGGACTGCGCGCGGGCGCACTACGGGCTGGGCCTGGTGCAGCGGACCGAAGGCGACTACGCGGGAGCGCTGGCCCGCCTCGACCGTGCCGACGGTCTCGCACCCGGCACGGCGTGGATCCTGGAGTCGCGGGGCGATGTCCACCGGCTGCTGGGGCAGCACCAGAAGGCCGTGGCGGACTGCGACCACGCGCTGGAACTCCGGCCGGACTCCGCCTGGGCGCTGGCCACCCGGGGTATGGCCAAGTACCTCATGGAGCGCGACCGCGAGGCCCTTGCCGACCTGGACCGCGCCATCGAGCTGGAACCGGAGTACTGGTGGGCGCTGCTGAGGCGCTCGGAGGTGCGCTCGCACCTGGGGGACGAGGACGGGGCGCTGGCCGACCTGTACCGGGCCGAGGAGATCGAACCGGACCGGGCGTGGGTCATCGGTGAACGCGCCCGCCTCCACTGGCGGTGCGGCCGCCACGAGCAGGCACTCGCCGACTTCGACCGGGCCCTGGAAATGGACCCCGAATACGCGTGGGCCCGTGCGAGCCGGGCGCTGGTGTGGGAGTCGATGGGGAGGCTGGAGGAGGCGCTGGCGGACCTCGACCGGGCCGTGGAGCTCAAGCCCGCCTACACCTGGGCCCTGACACAGCGGGCGGACGTCCACCGTCGCCTCGGCGACGGGGAGGCCGAACGCGCGGATCTGGACCGGGCCGTACTGAGCGGTGACAACCCGGCGCTGGCGTTCGCGATGCGCGGTGCCGGGCACCGGCTGGCGCGGAGGTACGAAGAGGCCGTCGCCGACTTCGGCCGGGCCGTCGGGTTCGACCCCGACTACGGGTGGGCCATCGGCGTGCGCGGGGTGACGTACCGGGCCATGGAGCGGCTGCCCGAGGCGCTGGCGGACCTGGAGCGGGCCGCGCTCCTCCTGCCGGACACGCCCTGGGTGCTGGCCGAGCGGGAAGCCGTATACCGGGAGCTGCGGGTGATCGGCAGGGACGCCTCGCCGGTCGACGAGATCACCGCGAGCGTGCCCGGTGACGTGGGGTCCTGGATCCGTCGGGCCTCGGCCCGGGCGGTGTGCGGACGGTTCGAGGACGCGCTGGCGGACTTCGACCAGGCGCTGGCCCTGGACCCGGGGCACGGGTGGGCGCGGGTGAGCAGGGCCTGGCTCCGCGGGCGGCTCGGCGACGGGCGGGGGCAGTTCGCGGATCTGGACGAGGTGGTCGCCTCCAAGCGGAACCACGGCTGGGCTCTCGGTCAGCGGGCGGTGGCGCTGCGGTCGGCCGGTCGGCCCCTGCGTGCCCTGGCCGACCTGGATCGGCTCGCCGCGATGGGCTTCGATCCTTCCTGGACCCGTGGCCGCCGGGCCGCTGCCCTGCTGTCCCTGGACCGGGCCGAGGAGGCACTGGCGGTGCTGGAGGAGCTGCCGCCGGGTGACCGGGACGGCGAGCTGCTACTCCTCGCGAAGGCCCTGCGGCGCCTTGGCCGTTTCGCCGAGGCGCGTGAGGCTGCGGCACGGCTCGCCGAGTTGGCGCCTCCCCTCGGTCTGTTCCACTTGGCGATGGCCGAGAGCCGGATGCGGGGGACTGGGGACGCGGCGGCGCACTGGCGGGCGTACGGGCAACGGTGTGCGGCCGTCGCTCAGCGCGAGCCCCGGGGGCATGAGGTCGGGAAGTCGTGCGTCCTGTCCGCCGCGCTCGGGGACTGGGTGGAGGCCCGGCGCCTCGTGGAGCGGATGCTGTCGTCGCGCCCCGACTGGGGAGAGCTCAAGGAACTGGAAGGGTTCCTGGAGGAGCTGGCAGCCTGCCCGGGCGCCGACGGGGAAGCCCTGGCGCGGCTGCTGGACCCGGTGCGGGCGGCACGTGCCGCGCTGACGCCCGGCGACGACGGAACATGAGTCCCGAAGGATGGGTGCATGCCCAGATCCGTACCTCTTGGGCGTCCGTACCCATAACACTCCGCCCCCTGGGCCCTTCGATTCCTTCGATTACAGTGCTGCGCGCCGGACGAAGGTGGACGGGTGACGGGAGGGACGCGAGGTGAGTGCGGCAGTCGCGGCTGTCTGGGGCCGGGCCGAGCAGCAGGACTTCCGGGCCCGGGTGCGGGGCTGTCTCCTGGGTGCCGCCATCGGGGACGCCCTCGGGGCCGGCGTGTCCGGGTTGTCGGTCGAGGCGATCCGGGCGGCGCACGGGCCCGACGGGCTGGCCGACCTGGCGCCCGCGTACGGGCGGCGGGGGGCCGTGACGTCCGCGACCCAGCTCGCGCTGTTCACCGTGGACGGTCTGATACGCGCCCAGGTGCGCCGCGACACCGGCGCCTGGCACCCGCCCACCGACGTGCACCGCGCCCACCTGCGCTGGGCGGCCACCCAGCGCGACTGGGGCCCCGACGAGCGCCGCAAGGACAACGGCTGGCTGGCCTGCGAGGAGTGGCTGTACACCCGCCGCGACCCCTCGCCCGCCACCCTCACCGGCCTGGGCGACGAGATCCTCGGCACGCTCGACAAGCCGAAGAACCCCGCCGCCCGCGACGCCGGCGCCCTCGTGCGCTCCGCGCCGTACGGGCTGCTCGTCGGGTGGGAGCCGCAGTTGGTGTGCCAGCTCGCCGTCGAGTGCGCCGTCCAGACCCACGGCCACCCCGCCGCCTACTTGTCGGCCGGTGCCTTCGCCGTCGTCGTGCACGGCCTGGCCCGTGGCGAGACCGTCGACGGCTCCGTCCAGCGGGCGCTGGCCCAACTGGCGGCGCGCCCCGGCCACGAGCCGGTCAGCGAAGCGCTGAAGCACGCGCTCGGCGCCGTACGCCAGGGCATTCCCAGCCCGGCCAGGATCGCCTCGCTCGGTGACACCGACGGCGAGCACGCCGAGGACGCCCTGGCCATCGCGGTCTACTGCGCGCTCGTCGGCGAGGACGTCCGCCACGGGCTGCGCCTGGCCGTCAACCACGACGGCCCGTCGGAGACCACCGGCGCCCTCACCGGCGCGCTGCTCGGCACCCTGCACGGCGAGACCGCCCTCCCGCCGGCCTGGCTGGCCGAGCTGGAAGGGCGGCCGACGGTCCTGCAGATCGCGGACGACTTCGCCATGGAGATGACCCAGGGCGCGGCCCTGCACGGCCCGGCCGCCTCCGCGCCGGGCTGGCTGGCCCGCTACCCGAGGGGCTGACGTTCGGGAACCGCTCGGGCAGGGCTGCCGTCGTCGGAGTGGAGCTTGTCGAGCACGGCGTCCCGCTCGGGGGTGTCCTCCGGCTTGATGAAGCCGATGAGGACGTACAGGATCAGCGAGGTCGCCAGCGGCGAGACGATCTGGATCTGGAGCTCCATGCCGTCGAGCCCGTAGTTCGTCAGCCAGAACGCGAACAGCCCGGCCGCCCACGACACCAGCGCGGCCGTCGGCCCGGACCTGCGGAACGAGCGCAGCAGACCGAGCATGAACGGGATCGCGATCGGGCCCATCAGACCGGCCACCCACTTGATGACGACGGTGATGATGTCCTTGAAGGTGGGGGAGTTGACCTGGGTGGCGATCGCCATCGACAGGGCGAGGAAGGCGACGGTCGACCAGCGGGCGGCCAGCAGCCCGGCCCGGTGCGACCAGCCCCGCGCCGCCTTGCTCATGGCCGGGGCGATGTCCCGGGTGAAGACGGCCGCGATGGCGTTGGCGTCGGAGGAGCACATGGCCATGGTGTGGGAGAAGAACCCGACGATGACCAGTCCCAGCAGCCCGTGTGGCAGGAGCTGTTCGGTCATCAGCGCGTACGCGTCGGACGCGTCCGGCTTCTCGGGCTTCACCAGCAGCGGCGCGCACCACATGGGGAAGAAGAGGACGAGCGGCCAGACGAACCACAAGGCCGCCGACAGCCGTCCGGAGCGGGTGGCCTCCCGGGCGCTGGGCGTGGCCATGTAGCGCTGGGCCTGGTTCCACATGCCGCCGCTGTACTCGAAGGTCTTGATGAAGAGGTAGGCGAGCAGGAAGGTCAGCGTGTACGGGCCCGCGGTCGGCGCCGTGTGCCCCTGCATCTCGGGGCGGTCCCACACGGTCCACAGGGCGCTGACCCCGCCCAGCTCCGCCATGACGGCGACGAGCATGGCGATGCCCGCGAAGAACTGGATGATGAACTGGCCCAGTTCGGTCAGGGCGTCGGCCCACAGCCCGCCGACCGTGCAGTAGATGCCGGTGATGACGCCGGTGATGAGGATGCCCTGGTTGAGCGAGATGCCGGTGAAGACGGACAGCAGCGTGGCGATGGCGGCCCACTTGGCGCCCACGTCGACGATCTTGAGCAGCACGCCGGACCAGGCGAGTGCCTGCTGGGTGGGCAGGTTGTAGCGGTTCTTGAGGTATTCGAGCGGCGAGGCCACATGGAGGCGGGAGCGCAGCCGGTTGAGCCGGGGCGCGAAGAGGTGGGCGCCGATGGCGATGGGGAAGGACCAGGTGACGTACGAGGTGACGCCGTAGGTGTAGGCGATGCCCGCGTACCCGGTGAACATCACCGCGCTGTAGCCCGACATGTGGTGCGAGATGCCCGACAGCCACCACGGCATCTTGCCGCCGGCCGTGAAGAAGTCGCTGACGTCGTCCACGCGTTTGTGCGACCAGACGCCGATCGCGACCATCACACCGAAGTAGCCGATGAGCACGGCCCAGTCGAGACTGTTCATGTCCCCCTCCAGGGGTCCGCCTTGTGAACGTCGAAGCACTTCGTCAGTACGTCCGGTCAGCGGCGCCCCCGTGCGGGAGCGGGGACTTCGGGGATTGAACCGTCAGTTCGAGCGGCCGGTCAAGGGCTTCATCGGTCACAAGTATGAACAGAGGTCAGAAAGAAGAACTCCTTTACTCTTTCTTGACTCGCGTGGCCGTTGTCAGGCCCAGGACGGCGGCCGGACGATGATCGGGCGCTTCGTCAGGTCCGTGCACATGACAGAGCGACCGCACGGGATGCGGGTCCCGTGCGGTCGGTGGATACAGGAGGCGGCCTACCTCATCAGCTCGCCCGCGTTGACCAGCAGCGACTGGCCCGTGATCGCCCGCGCCCGGTCGGAGGCGAGGAACACCGCCGCCTCCGCCACGTCCGCGTCCGTGGCCAGCTCCGGCAGCGCCATCCGCTCCGCCAGCCGCCCCAGCACCTCGCCCTCCGGTACGCCCTCGGCCTCGGCCGTCAGACGCACGTACGCCTGGACCGGCGGTCCCCACATCCAGCCCGGCAGCACGGTGTTGACCCGTATCCGGTGCGGCCCCAGCTCGCGCGCCAGCGAGTACATCGCCGACGTCAGCGCGCCCTTCGACGCCGCGTACGCCGCCTGCCGCACCTGGGACGGCGCGGCCACCGCCGACTGCGTACCGATGATGACCACCGAGCCCCCGCGCTTCTTCAGCGCCGGCAGGCAGGCCCGCGTCATGCGCAGCGTGCCCAGCAGGTTGACGTCCAGAACGTCCCGCCAGGCGCCGAAGTCGGCGTCCTCCAGGCCCCCGAAGTGGCTGTCGTACGCCGCGACATGGACCACCGCGTCGATGCCGCCGAACCGCGCCACCGCGAGCGCGGCCAGCGCCTCGCACCGGCCCTCGTCCGTGATGTCCGTGGCCAGCCGCGCGCTGCGCCGCCCCTCCGGGTCGATCCGCTCGGCGCACGCGGCGAGGTTCGCCTCCGTGCGCGCCCCCAGCACCACGTTGCCCCCGTCCCGAACGACGGCGGCGGCGACCTGGTGGCCCAGGCCGGGGCCCACGCCGGAGACGATCACGGTCCTGTCGCGCAGCGGCATCCGGTGCCTCCCGGGCTCTGGACGAGAGATCTGACGCACCGTCAGAGTAGGCCGCATGAGCGACGACGACAATGACACCCGCAGCGAGGAGTACGCCCGGCTCGCGGCCGTGGGCCCGTACGGCGTGCGCCCCGGCCACGCCCTGATCACCATGGTCGAGCCGCACCCCGGTCACGAGTACGCCTACAACCGCTGGTACGAGGACGACCACTACTACGCGGGCGCCATGGCCATGCCCTGGATCTACGCCGGGCGCCGCTGGGTCGCCACCCGAGAGCTGCAACTGCTGCGCTACCCGGAGAAGTCGGCGGTGGCCCAGCCCGTGACCGCCGGGTGCTACCTCTCCACGTACTGGATCACCGAGGGCCGCTACGACGACCACATGAAGTGGACCGTGGCCATCAACAAGCGCCTGAACCACGACGGCCGCGTCCACCAGGCCCGTACCCACGTCTTCACCGCGTTCCACGACCACGCGGCGACCGTCTACCGCGACGGCGCGGCCGGCCCGCGCGACCACCACGCGCTGGACCACCCCTACGCGGGCCTCGTCCTGGAGGTCATCGACACCGAGGGGCCACGCGAGCGCGCCGAGCTCCTGGAGTGGCTGCGCACCCGCCACCTCCCACGCCGCCTCGCCGGCTCACCCGCCGCGATGGTCACCGCCTTCCGGCCGACGCCCCTGCCGGGCGACCGGATGACCTACGTCAAGCAGGTCGAGGCCGTCGACACCCGCCTCACCCTCCTGTGGTTCCTGGAACAGGACCCCCGCACGTGCTGGGAGGACCACTTCACGGGCCTGGCGGCGGGCGAGCGGGGCAGGGTGGAACTGGTCGCGCCGTTCATCCCGACGGTGCCGGGGACGGACAGGTACGTCGATCAGTTGCGCTAGCGCATGACCGAGCCCCCTCGGCCGGGACGGCGGACCAGTCGAGAGGGCTCATCGGTGATGCGCCGACAGTCTCAGAGAGCTCCCGTGCTCACTTCACGCACGAACGCGTTCCACGACTCGGGGACGAACGTGATCGACGGACCGGCGGGGACCTTGGAGTCCCGTACCGCGATCGACGCGACGACGGGGGACTTGACCTCGACGCACGCGCCGTTCCCGCCGGAATACGAGGACTTGGTCCAGGTGTCCGTGGCGCCCTGAATGATTGCCATCTTCTCCGCTCCGGTTCTCGACAGTGACAGCAGTGACTCGCACCGGCCTGACCTGCAGGCTGGCGTGATCGACGCTACTCGTCGCGATCTGTGTGCGGGGCGGGCGTTCACTCGACCGGATGGCATATTCCATGCGGGTCTTCCGCTGGAAGCCGGTCGCGGTGTACCGTACCGGCTTCTTCCCCGGCGGGCTGGGCGAATCCCCTTCAATCACGCCGTACTTGGCGCATCCGGACGACCGGGACGTGCAGGACGTGCGGGGCGTGCAGGACGTGTGGGCCGTGCGGCCAGGACGAGGGGTCAGCGCGTGGCGTCCGCGTAGTCCTTGATGACCTCGCCGATGAACTGCCGCGTCTGCTCCACGTTCAGCGCCTGGGCGCGCAGGTGCTCGTACATCACGCTGTACCGCTGGACGTCGTTCGCCTTCTCCAGATACAGGTCACTGGTGACACCCTCGATGTAGACCACCGAGGAGTCGGAGGCGTCCGGGAACTCCAGGATCGCGTAATGCCCGCTGATGCCCGGATGTGCGCCCATGTCGAACGGCAGCACCTGCACCGTGACGTGGGGCAGGTGCGACTGGTCGACCAGGTGCTCCAACTGCTCGATCATGAGCTGTTTGTCGCCGACCACCCGGCGCAGCGCCGACTCGTCGATCACCGCCCACAGGCGCAGCGGTGTCTCCGCGTCCTTGATGCGCTCCTGGCGGCGCGCGCGGACGTTCACCCGTTTCTCGATGTCGGCCGGCGACGACTCCGGCAGGGCACCGGTGATCAGCGCCTCCGCGTACTGCCGGGTCTGCAGCAGGCCCGGTACGACCTGGGGCTCGTACACCCGCAGTGAGGCCGCGTCCGTCTCCAGGCCGATGTAGACGCTGTACGGGATGTCGCCGAACGCGTGCCACCAGCCCTGCTGGCGCGAGTCCTTCGCCATCTGCATCAGCGAATCGACGATGCGGTGGTCCTCCACCTCGTACACCCCGCACAGGTCACGCACATCGCGCTGGCTGATGGAGCGGCGGCCGTTCTCGAGGCGGCTGATCTTCGACTGCGAGACGAGCAGGCGCTCCGCCACCTCCTCCGCCGTCATGCCCTTGAGCTCACGCAGCCGGCGCAGCTCCTGGCCCAATCTGCGTCGCCTGACGGTGGGGTTGACGTTGGACGCCACGGGAAACTGCACCTCCGGCTGCTTGGCTGCGTTTGCTGGCGTAGCTCTGCGTATCTACTGCTCAGCAGACTGCCACCAATGGGCTGTGCGCGCTGGAAAATGGCCACACGAGCCCCTATGCGTACGCACGTACGGACACGTGCGAGCGCGCGGGGCGGCCGTGATGGCTGCCCCGCGCGCTCGTGCGGCTCCCGAACCGGGCCGTGGGGGTGCGTGCTCAGCCGTACCGTTCAGTGCGTCACCGTTCAGTGCGTCACCGTTCAGTGCGTCACCGTTCCGTCACCGTTCAGTGCGCCACGGCGCGGGCCATCGACCCGCTGCGTGGCTGCGGCTGCATCGGCAGGGCCGTGGCCGGGCGGCCACCGCCTCCCGAGCCCGAGCTGCGACGTGGCTGTGCGCCCACGCCGTTCTGGACGTCCATCACGGCGTGCGCCACGAGGCCGCCCATCGGATCGTGCCTGATCAGGTCCCGGAGCCGGGAGCGCGACGAACGCCCCTCGTTGCCGGGGTAGAGGTGCTTGCCGAGTCCGACCGCGTGGGCCAGTGCGGCGAGCGCCGCGGTCCGCGGGTCCGGCGGTACGCCGGTACGGATCGCACTGTCCAGCCGGGCCCTGATTTCCCGGCTGATCGCCGTCTCCGTCGCCTGGTAGCGCGTCGTCGGCAGCACCCCGCACATCTGGCCCTCGACGGCATGGACCATGCCGCACCGCTCCAGATGCGAGAGATACGTCTGGCGCAGCCCCAGCCGGGGCCCGCCGATCCAGTGGACGGCGCGCACCGGACTGCCACGCCTGCGCAGCAGCTCGAGCGCGGAGTCCAGTGTCGGATCTCCGGTCGGCCGTGGCATCACCACGGCGATACGATCCCCGTCAGGGGCTATCCGTCCCGCCAGAGCCAGCTCCACTAGCTGTGCTCCGGCCAGGCCGAGGTCGAGCGACTGCGGCTGCGCTGTGGTACCCGTGGCCGGGTCCAGAGCGAGCAGCAGAAGCTCCTCCGGAAGTGTTCTGCGGCTCCTGCCCATCCATGCCTCCCCGCGTGGATGAATGACAGGGTGACCCCTCTCACATTGGTCTGTCGAGAGTGCCTGGGCGCTTCGTACGGGAACCAGTAGGTATGTCGTTCTCGTCTTGCCCCGGGGCCAAGCGCTCACACAGGACACTGGTACATGTTTCGGCAACGCGTTGATTGAAGGAGGCACGGTGGCGGGCGAGTCCCCCGACAAGTCGGAGCAACAGAAAACGCCGGGGGAGACGGCTTCGGACGAGCGCGATCCGAGGCTCACCGTGCGCGGTGACGCCAAGCCGCCGGTCGACCAGCCCACCGCGGTGTTCAAGGCGGTCCCCCGGGCCGCCGCCGAGCCGAAGGACGCCGCCGAGCCGAAGGTCGCCGCCGGACCGAAGGTCGCCGCCGAGCCCAAGGACGCCGCTGAGCCCAAGGACGACGACGCCCGCCTGCGCGACGCCGTGGCTGCCTGGGTCACGCCCCCGGTCACCGAAGCGGGCGGAAACGACCCTGCTGCGGATGAGACGGCCGGCGCCGACGAGGGGTCGGCCTCGGCGGATGCCGAGAGCGCCGAGCAGGCCGACGAGGCCGACGAGGCCGCCGCGGGCGACGAGCCTGCCGCTGCAGAGGCCGAGGAGCCGGCCGCCGTCGAGGCTGCTGAGCCGTCGGGCGAGACCGCCGCGGCCGCCGTGCCCGCCGCCGACGAGGCCGACGAGCCGTCCCCCGCCGAAGCCGAAGCCGAAGCCGAAGCCGAGGCCGACGTCGCCGACGACGAGCCGTCCGCCGTCAAGGCCGAGGAGGCGCCGTCCCCCAAGACCGACGGGCCGGCCGTTGACCAGCCCACCGCCGTGTTCCGGGCCGTGCAGCGGAAGCCGCTGGACCAGCCGACGACCACGCTGAAGGCGATCACGCCCACGCCGAAGCAGGGACTGGGGCAGGGCCAGGCGTCCGCGCCGGAGTCCGCCGCCGAGCGGACGAGCAAGTTCGTCCCGCTCCGCTCGGACGACGTGCGTCCGGCCGCGAGGAAGCCCGCACCGAAGCCCCCGGCCCAGGGCGGCCCCGCCCCCGCCGGGAAGAGCCCCGCCGGGAAGAGCCCCGCCGGGACGACTCCCGCCGGGCCGAGCCCCGCTGAGACCACCCCGAGCTCCGCCGGGCCGGCCGCCGCCACGCCCGCCTCGCTCACCGAGCCGGAGCGGACCAAGCAGCAGCCGCTGCCGCCGCGGCCGCCGCTCGACATGCTCGCCGAGCTGACGAACACGCCGCCCCCGCCGGAGACCCCGGTCCGGACGGTCGTCCGGCGCATCAAGATCTGGACGCCGCTCGTCGTCCTCCTGGCGATCATCTTTGCGATCGTGCAGTTCGTGCGGCCGCTGCCCGCGCCCACCCTGGCGCTGACGGCCAAGCCCTCCTACACCTTCGACGGGGGCAAGCCCTCCCTGCCGTGGCCGAACGAGGGCCAGGGCTACATGTCGGCGACCGGCCTCGGCACCGTCGATTCGTTCGGCGAGCAGAAGCCCGTGCCGATCGGCTCCGTGGCGAAGGCGATGACGGCGTACGTCATCCTCAAGGAGCACCCCCTGAAGAAGGGGGAGAAGGGCGAGATGATCGAGATCGACGCCCTGGCCGAGAAGGAGGGCGGCTACGACGCGCAGAACGAGTCGACGCTGAACACCGTGAAGGCCGGCGACAAGATCTCGCAGCACGACGCGCTCGCCGCCATCATGATCCCGTCCGCCAACAACATCGCCCGGCTGCTCGCACGCTGGGACGCCGGTTCCGAGGCGGCGTTCGTCAAGAAGATGAACGACACCGCCAAGGAACTCGGGATGAAGAACACCACGTACACCGACCCCTCCGGCCTGAACCACACCACCGTCAGCTCCGCCGAGGACCAGGTGAAGCTGGGCGAGAAGCTGGTGGAGATCCCGGCGCTGCTGGAGATCACCGCGATGCCGTGGTGGACGGACCCGTCCGGCAAGAAGTGGCGCAACTACAACGATCTCGTCCCGTACGACGGCGCGCTCGGCATCAAGACCGGCAGCACCACCAAGGCGGGCGGCAACCTGCTCTTCGCCGCGCACAAGCAGGTGGGCGACACGGACCAGCTCATCGTCGGCGCCGTCCTGGCCCAGTACAAGACGCCGATCCTCGGCAGCGCGATCGCGGCCAGCAAGGAGGCGATGCTCGCCACGCAGGAGCTGCTGGAGAGTCAGACGGTCGTCAAGAAGGGCGACGTGGTGGGCCACGTCGACGACGGTCTGGGCGGCACCACCCCCGTGGTCGCGACCAAGGACGTGAAGGTCGTGGGCTGGTCGGGCCTGAAGGTCGAGCTGGAGCTGGGCAACGGCGGCCGCGCGCTGCCGCACTCCGCGCCGGCCGGCACGCAGGTCGGCGTCCTCACCGTGGGCGAGGGCGCCAGCCAGGTCCGGGTACCGGTGGCCCTGCAGAGCGCGCTGGCCGAACCGGGCCTCGGCGACAAGCTGACCCGTCTCGGCTGAAACCGCCCTGGGCGCCCCGGATTTCCGGGGCGCCCCCGTGTTAGCGTCCGGACACGTCCGGGCAACGCGAGGCGCCGGGACGACGTCTACGCAGACAGCACGTGGCAAGGGCATGGGGGACGACGCAGAGAGCAGAGAGCCGCAGTGACGACCACTGAGCCGACCAGCGCCGAGCCGACCAGCGCCGAGCCGGCCGGCGCCGAACCGGCCCGCGCCCAGCCTGCCCGCGTTCCGTCGGCCGGCGCCGAGCGGGCCCGCGCGGAAGACGCCCCGGCTTCCCGGGCGCGAATAAGGCCACTGGCCGAGGCGCAGGGCGCTGCCGCCGGCTGCGTCGAACCCGGCGACCCCATTGACGCCGTTGACCCCGTAGGCCCCGTCGACCCCGTCGAACCCGGCGACCCCGTCGGCCGCACCCACCCCACCGACCCCATCGACCCCGCCTACCCCTCCGACCGCGGCGCGCCCGAGGCTTTCACCGCGCTCGCACCCCGTACGCCGTTCCTCCGCCACCCCGTCACCGTCGCGACCGGACTCGCCGCGCTCACGCACATCGTGTGGTTCCTGTTCTTCGCGAACAGCGGGGGCGACCTCGCCGCGCAGGACGCGTGGGCCGAGTTCGTGGGACGGCACCCGGACTCCGCTTACAACCTGGCCTGGTACGGCGGGATGCACCCGGTGTCGTACAGCGTCGTGTCGCCGTACCTGATGTCGCTGCTCGGCGTGCGTACGACGATGATGATCGCGGGTACGGCGTCCGCCGCGCTCACCGCGCTGATCCTGGTCCGGGTGCGGGCCGTGCGCAATCCGCTGGCGTGCTCGCTCGCCGGGGTGTTCGCGTTCCTGTGCAATGCGCTGTCCGGCCGTGTCACGTTCGGGCTCGGCATGATGTTCGCGCTGGGCGCGGTGGCCGCCGTGTTCTGCTGGCCTTACCGGTGGAGGACGAAACGGTGGGCGAAGGCCGCGGTCGCGGCGCCGCTCGCGGGGCTGGCGACGGCGGCGAGCCCGGTGGCCGGGCTGTTCCTGGGGGTCGCGGCGGCGGCGCTGTTCCTCAACAAGCGGCGCCCCGGGGCGTACGCGCTCGGTCTCGCGCCGGTCGCCGTCGTGGCCCTGTCGTCGTGGCTGTTCCCGTTCTCCGGTACGCAGCCGATGTCGTTCGGGTCGACGATGCTGCCGTTCGCCTTCGGCGTCCTGGTCTTCGTCCTCGTACCGGAGGACTGGCGCACGGTCCGCACCGGCGCGGCCGTGTACGCGCTCGGCACGCTGCTGACCTGGCTGATCGACTCGCAGATCGGGTCGAACGTGTCGCGGCTGCCGATGCTGTTCGCGGGTGTCGTGCTGCTGGCGGCCCTGCCGTACACCGCCCGTCGCACTCGCAAGTGGTACGCCCTCGTCCTCGCCTTCGCGGTCCTGAACGTGTGGATCGGTTTCAAGAGCGCCGACGACATCGTCCGTACCGCCCCGGACGCGTCCTGGGCGCGTGAGGCGGCGCCGCTGATCAACCAGTTGCAGCAGCTCGGCGCGGAGAAGGCGCGGGTGGAGGTGGTCCCGGCGCGCAGCCACCGGGAGGCGTCGGCGCTGGCCCCGTACATCAACCTCGCCCGCGGCTGGAACCGGCAGGCGGACATGGAGCGCAACCCCGTCTTCTACGACGACACCCTCAACTCCGCCACCTACCGCGACTGGCTTCACCGCTGGGCCGTCCACTACGTGGTGCTCCCCAAGGGCGAGCCGGACACGGGTGCGGAGCAGGAGGCGGAGCTGGTCAAGGGCGGCCAGCCGTACCTCCGTCCGGTGTGGTCCGACGCCAACTGGCGGCTGTTCGCGGTCGAGGACCCGACCCCGCTGGCCGACCCGCCGGCGATGGTGGAGCGGGCGGGCGCCGGCGAGGTGACGATCCGGGTGGGCACGGCGGGCCGGGTGCTGATCCGCGTCCCGTACTCGCCGTGGCTGGCGCTCCTCGACGCGGACGGCAAGAAGGTGGAGCCGCCGCAGGAGACGAAGGCCTCGCAGGAGCGCGAGGAGGGCCCCAAGACCTTCCTCAACCTTCACGGTTGCCTGCTGAAGGCGGAGGAGGACCGGGAGGGCGACGAGTGGACGGAACTGCTCGCGCCGAAGCCGGGGGTGTACCGGCTGGCCGCGCCGTACAAGATCTTCCCGCGCGGCACGCCGTGTCCGGAGGAACTCCGCTGACCCTCACGGTTACCGCGAGTCGCGCTGCATAGTGGTCGGGCATGGCGAGCGTACGAACTGTGCTGGCAGCGGGCTTCGTCGTGGCCGGAGGCTGCCTGATCGCTGCGGTGTCCCTCCTGGGCGGCGACGACGCCCCGGCCCCGGGCCCGGGCCCGGAGGGGCGGGCCCCGGAGCGGAGCCTGCCGTCCCTCATCGCCCCGACCCGCCCGCCCACGTACACGGCCTGGGCGGGCCCGGGCTGCACGACGGACACCACGTACCGCGAGCAGGGCCGCTTCGAGAACGGCGACGCCGCCTGGTACACGGTGCCCTCCGGCGGCTTCCGGGGCGGCGGCTGCGACGGCCGGTTCACCGCCCTCCCCATGTCGGGCACCCCGGACCGCGACGGCCCGGCCACCGCGACGTGGACCTGGCCGGTCGGCACGGACTACGAGCGGTGCGCCCTGGCGGTCTTCGTCCCCAAGGGCCCCCGCGACATCGATGTCGCCGGAAACCCGACCGTCTACCGCGTGCTCGCCGACCCGGACGACCCCACGTCCACCTACGCCGCCTTCGGCGTCCGCCAGCCCATCCACCGCGGCACCCTGGTCCAGGTCGGCACCTACCCGGTCAAGTCCCCCACCTTCACGGTCCACCTCACCAACCGCGGCCTCGACTGGGGCACCCCCACCCTCACCGGCGCCCACCACGCCGCGGCCCAACTACGACTGACGTGCCGCGACTGACGGCTCCGGCCGACACAAAGGCCCCGGACCATGACCGGTCCGGGGCCTTTCGCGCTGGTGCCCCCGGCAGGATTCGAACCTGCGACACCCGCTTTAGGAGTCCGTACGGGGCCCTTGTCTGACCAGTGCTGATAACGCAACAGGCCGGTTGACCAGCGGAAACGGCGTCTCGCCGTATCCCAAGTTATCCCGGCCCTTCCCGGCCTCATGTGTACGGCATACGTACGAGAACCGGGCGGCGCCGCCGCATGCGGAGACATGAACGGCGGCGCCTACGGCCGGACCCCTTCGTAGACAAGAGGTCCGAACCATGCAGAACACCGTACCGTCCACTTCCACCCTCCCAGGGCTCTTCAAGCCGTCCGGCAGCCTGGTCCTGCCCTACCTGCCGGCCATCCCGGCGCAGCCGACCGCGGGCGACAGCGAGCGGACCACCTCCAAGCCGGCAGACCCGGCAGCACCCAACCCCTTCGACAACGCGCCCGGCGTCACCGCCACCGGAGCCACCGGGGCACTTATCAAGGCCGCGCTCTACGAGTGGGAAGCCCCCGCCCCGCACACCAGGCTCGCGATCTGGGCTGAGCCCCTGGCCGACGGCGACTTGGATGTCGCCGGCGCCGACCAGCTCATCGCCGACCTGGAACGCTTCATCCCCCGGCTGCGCGCCCTGCGTAACCGCCTCGCCAGCCTGGACGCCCAGGTGGTGAACGAGTGACCGCCCCGCGCACCATCACGGTGCCCACCCTCGATCACGGCGACGTCACCATGCCGGAACCGTCCTGGTGCCTCGGGCACGCGGGCTGGCCGGTCGAGTACCGCGTCGACCTGGCCCACACCGGGCGGGAACACCGCTTCGAGTTCGACGGGGAAACCCTCTTGGTCGCCGTGCTGACCCAGGACCCGTTCGCGTCGGGCGGCCGCCGGCACACCGGGCTGTATGTCGAGCAGACCGGGTACGCCCGCACCCTCGATCCGGCCGACCTGGACAAGCTCGCGGCTGCGCTCGTCGAGCACGCCGCACAGTTGCGGCGCCTCGCCCGTGAGCTGTCCGTGCTCCTCTCCACCGAGGAGGGCGAGTGAAGCGGGACCCGCTCCTGTGGGGCGCCCTCGGTGCCGTGCTGGTCGTGCTCGCCTCCGCTGAGTACAACCTGGCTCGCGCATGTGGGTTCGGCGAATGGGTTGCTGCCGGAGTTCCGGCCGCGCTCGACATCTACGCCATCAAGGCACTCAGGGCGAGGCGCGACGTCCTCGTGGTGGTTGCCGCGCTGATTGCAGTGAACTCGGCTTCCCACCTCGTGGCTGTGGGCTTGCTGCCTGTGGCGCCGCCGCTCGTCGTCGCAGTCTCGGCGATCGCTCCGCTGGTCCTGTGGCGGGTTCACCGCCTCGGCGAGCAGCCGGCATCCGTCGCCGCGGAACCACAGCCGGAACCGATCTACGTTGCGCCGGAACCAGCGGAAACCGCACCCGCTCCGGCCGCACGGCGAGCCGAGCCTGAGCCGGTCGACGCCGCCGCGTACGTGCCCGTCCTCGGTCCGTGGACGCCGCTGGCGGAACTGGCGCCGGAACCGGCCGGAACCGGCACTGACCAGCAGGATTCCCGGTGGTTGGAGTGGGCCGGGGCCGGGGCGGAACCGGTGCCGGAACCGGCGGAACCGGTCCACGCTCCGGAGGTTCCGCCCGCCGGTTCCGGCGCGGACGACGTGGGCTCCGAGGACAGCGGCAACACCACCTTCGCCGCCCACGTCGCCACCGCGCGGAAGTGGCTGGCCGCCGAGCCGGAACTGACCGGAACCGCCATCGGCGAACGGCTCGGCAAGAGCGACGGCTACGGCCGCCGCGTGCGCCGCGCAGCCGTCGCCGACGGCTGACGGGCCGGCCCGTCGTGCTCTTCGTGTTCTTCGTCGTCGCCATGGTCGCCGGGTTCGTGGGGCTTCGCCTCACGGGCCCGGCCCGGGAACGCGACCTGTACGCGCTGCCCGTGCTCGGGACGTGCGCGCTGATTCTGACTCTCGCCGCTCTCGGCGCGGCCATCCTCCACTGAGGACGTTCACATGATCATCGTCACCATGGGCGGGGTCACCATCGGCCTGGCCATCCTCATCGCCTACCTCGTCGGCTGGTGGCCCGGCCTGAAAGCCCTCCGCTCGAATCCGCTCGGCCACCTCGGAACGCTCGCGCCGTTCCTCATCGCCTGGTGCTACGGCGTACTCGGCATCCTCACCGTCGGCGGCCTGATCGGCTGGGCTTTCGACGCCGCCCTGTGGGTCACCAATTGGCTCGGCGACGTGGCCCTGGTGTGGGGCGTCGGCGTACCCGTCGGCACCGTGGCCCAGAGCACGACCTACCTGCCGCTCACCACGACCGGAAACGCCGTCGTCCTGCTGCTCACCGTCGGCATCTTCGCTGCCATGAAGCGATCCGCGTGGCGCAGCGACCTGAAGCGCGGCATGTGGTGCGGGCTCGGCCTCGGCACCTCCGCCGGCATCGCCGGATTCGCCGCCGTGCCGCTCGCTCAGGCGGCGAACTGGGCGGGCGCCACCCTCTACGGGGCGATCGCATGAGCGAGCAGCGGGTAGCGACGCCGAGCCGGGGCGCCGGCGGCTGCGTGGCCGTGGCAGCCGTCGCTGGCGGGCTCGGCATACCGTTCGCGGTCACCCCGGACGCGGGCGTCCTGGCCGTCTGGATCTCGGGCGGGGCGGCTGTGTGGTGGGCCGTGAGGCGCCGCACGGTGTCCGATTCGTCCGCCACTCCCCCACCGCTCTCCGGCACCCCTTCCGGTGACGTTTACGCAGATGAGAGCGACGAAGTAGAGCGAGTGGAGTGGGGCCCGGAAGGGGTTACGTGCATCATCCACCCAGTCCGTAAGGAGGTGACTGGGGAGTGATCACCCGACTTCTGGCCGCCGCCTTCGGCTACGACTACTGCGCCGTGTGCGGTTGGTGGACGAGACCCGCTTGCGGACACTGAACGCCTGCCCATACGCAACGACCCCCGAGACGCTGGGAAGCGTCCGGGGGTCGTCTTGTGCCCGCTCCCACCTGGATCGCCACGGAGGCGCTGTGGCCCACCCGAGTCGGCATGCGCCGGGCTGGTTCCAGGGCCACGGACAGGAGCGGTTGCAGCGGGCGCCCTGTCTTGCTCGCCGTCGGGCGCCGCGCTTCACCGCGCGCGCCTCAAGGACGTTGGCGGGCGCGGGGCTTGGAGCTGCCGTCGCGGGTCCACGACGTGTTGGAGTACTCGTGGAAGTGGTCACCCTCATGCAGGGGCTCGCGGGTGCAATTCCGGTTGGGGGCGCTGGGGTTGGGCTCCCAGCACAGGTGGAGCCTGAGACGTCGACCGAGCACGTTCATGAGACCGCCTTCCCGGCGAGTGGCGTAAGGCCGCGCTGCTCGCGGCAGGGCGCGCACGCGTACAGCCGCACAGGCGGGCCAGAGGAACGCTCGGCGACCTGGACCACGACAGCGGACCCGGACGGCCCCTTGTGCCAGTGGCACCAGTCGTCCACTGGCCGTGCATCGTTGACGGGAGACTTCGTCTTTGCGGCCATGACCAGCACCGTAGGAACGCCCATGGGCAACCGCCGCCCGATTGCGCCCGATTGCGCGGGCAGGGGCGGGGTTGGCGCGGGTTGCTCAGGCCGGCTGTACCTGGGCCCTGGCTCGGGCGATGAGCCGGTGAGCCTGGGGGCCGTACGCCGCCGCCTCGTTGAGCCGGTCCCACACCCGCCCGTACAGCGCCAGGTCGTCCGCGGAGTCGAACTGCAACTCGGTGTTGATCGTCTCTACGATGACGCGCTGCTCGTCGAAGATCCAGAACCCGTGCTTCGGCGTGAGCGTCATGGGTGCGCCGAGCGGCACGATGCCGAGCGTGACCGTGCTCATGCCGATGAGGCCGACGAGGCGGTCCAGTTGCCCCGCCATGACCTCTCGCGGGGCCACCAGTGCGTGCAGGGCGCCCTCCCACACCAGGACGCGGAAGAGCTTGCCCGCCTCGTAGAGCACCTCTTGGCGGCGCATGCGCGCGCGTACGGCGGCCTCGGTGTCGCGGGGGGACTGCATCAGCTCAGCGTTCTGGGCGAGGAGGTGGCGGGCGTAGTCCGGTGTCTGGAACAGGCCCGGGATCACGGTGGCTTCGTAGCCGCGCATGGTGGCTGTTCGCTGGTACTCGACGACGTACCGGTCCTGGACGGGCCGGTGCCCGGCGGCGAGCTGCCGACGCCAAGAGCGCTGCTGCGACTCCAGGCCGCGCAGTCGGCTCTTCAGGTCCTCACCCTGTCCAGGGGCGTCGGCGGCGCGTGCCCACGCCTCAAGGTCATCAGCGGTGGCGGTCTGCTTGCCGTTCTCCAGGCGGGAGACCTTCGAGCGCTGCCAGCCGAGCCGGGCGGCGAAGTCCTTCCCGTTCAGGCCGGCCTCGGTGCGCAGTTCCCGGAGGCGCGCACCGAGGGCCATCCTGGCGCTCTGAAAGTCCGTGCTCACACGGACGAACGTACCTGTGCCCAGACGTCCGCAGAAGGGACAGCGACCGGCCATGCGGCGTCGCGGGCCCGGCAGGCGGCCAGCACTTCGGCCGGGTCCTCGACGACCTCGACGCCGAGCGTGGTGTCCGTGTCGTCGATGTGCATGCGGACCAGGACCCGGGAGTCGAACAGCCACAGGTCGTAGTCCGGCAGGTGTAGCCGTTCGGCCCCCGACCGGGTGAGTACGCGGATCTCCTCGCCGGCCGCGACGTTCCCGGCCGCGGTCGCCATGAGAAACCGTTGCCCGTCTGTGGGCGGCTCGTCGATGATGCGGACGCGGGAGAACCGGGCGCCCTGGGATGTCCGCTCCCGCACGTTGACGTTCCAGGGGTGGTCCGGCTCCGGCTCCGGCTCAATGCCGCGCATGAACGCCTGGAAGCGCGCTCCCTGCCGATCGGACGCGTAGCCGCGGCGGGTCTCCAGCCTCCACGCGGTGTGCTCGAACTCCGCAAACAGGTGGGTGATCTCCTCGAACGGAATCAGCGGAGGCACGTCACTCCTTCGGGGCGAAGCGGGTCAGCAGATCACGCGGGATGACGACGAACGTCTCGTGCTCGCCCACGTCGCGAAGCTGGGCCAGGTGCTCCGGGTCGGTGAGCTGGTCGCCCTGAACGACGATGTCGCCGGTCTCGACGACCTCGTACAGGGTCGGGCAGTTGCCGTGCTCGGACGTCGTACCGATGAACCTGAGCGTCATGTGTTCACTCCGTTCTGGCTGGTCGGGACACCAGCATGCGGGCAGGAAGCCAGCCGTGGGTACAGGTTGCGTGAGATTGCGAGCATGCCCACGCGGCCGTGCTCGGTTGTGCAAACAGGTGGGACGAAATGACCCGCCGATGGCGGGCAGGCAGTAACAGACGCCCCAGCCTGCTCACACCCGAACGGGCTACGCATCGAAGCGTTTCTCCCTGATAGCTGCTTGGCTGAGGGCATCGGACACACGGAGCTCTCATGCGGAACACTGCAGAGGATGACCTGACTGCGCAGCAGTGGACAGTGCAGGTCTTCAAGGTGCTGACGCTCGACCAACTGTGGACGCAGCGACTCAACGCAGCGAGCATGACGCACGCCGACATGGCGGACGCCGCCAAGATCGGCGACATCCTGTGTATGGAGTGGCGGCAAGCCACGGATGTGCGCGCTCACGAGTTCATTGGAGAGTTCGTCCGCGAAAACTGGTACCGCTTGCGAGACAAGCCCCACGTTCTCAAACAGCTAAAGCGGCACGCCAGATTTACGGGCGATGCGTATGCGGCGGCGCGTGGAGCGGTCGACGACCTCTTTGCGTTGCACGACCAGGTCGCGTACGACCTCATGGTCAAGGTGGATGCGCTACAGGAACAGCGCTGGACTCCCGGCGACCTGCCGGATCACGCTGCACGAAAGGCCGCCGTCGTTGCGGCGATCGTGTTGCTGCTCCTCGGCCTCGAACCATTCGCCACAATCTTGAGCATCGCCTTGGCTTGGCCTTCCTCGGAGTCCCCTGGGGGGTGACTCCCCTCACCGCCCCGTCTGGGGCTCGGGATGTGCTGTGGGCGTCGGTCTGTACGGGTCTGGGGAAAACGGCCCCCTGGCCCCTTGAAGCGCCCGCACGGGGGTGAACGCGTCCCTGCTGGACTGTCGCGACCCCCTGATCAGGCACACGGGCGCGTGACCCTTCGGCGTGTCGGCTGTCTTACGTTCCTGCTGGTCAGCGAGCGATAGCCGTTACACGTCTGGACATCGAAGCGCCCCGCCGGGGTGATCGACGGGGCGCTTAGTAGGCGCTGGGCAGTCAGTGGACCAGGCTTGATGCTCGGGCCCATGGTTCCCGGCCGGCCGGGGTGGACTTGGAGCGGTGGCCGGGGGACTTTGACGCCTGGTCTGTCAGGCCGCCGGCGGCCGTTCGTCGCTGGCTTCCCATTCGGTGAGCTGTGCCCGCGCTGCGCGGCCGCGCTCGCCGCCTTGCTGCGCGATGTGCGCGAGCGTGAAGCGGTTCATGCGGGTGTCCTTCATCGCGGCGAACTCGTCGGCGGCCGTGTCGCCGGACAGCGGGCCGATCAGCTCGCGGTACAGCGCCTTGCCGTCGGTGACGCTGCCGGTTGAGCGGTTCTTACGGGTGGCCATGGCCTATCTCCTCAGTCCTCGATCTTCTCGAACTCGACGTGCACGCTGCCGTCGCCATCCGGGGTGCGCACCGGGCGGTGCCGCGGTTCCCCAGTCCTCGCGCTCACCGTGGTTTCTCGCGCGGCGGCGTCCTCGCGCTGCGTGAGGTACGCCTTGGTCAGCTCGTCGACAGTCGGCACCCACAGATGCACCTTCGGGTGCGACAGCAGCCAGAGCACCCACGCGCGGTCGTGCTGCACCTCGAACGGCTTGTGCGGGTGGGCCACCGGCCACGGGGGCTTCACGGTCTCCCCATCGCGCCGTGCGGGAGTCCACTCGGGCCAGACCTCGGCCACGTTTTCGATCTCGGACCACACGTCGAACACCGCGCGGAACCCGACACTGCCGTACTTGGTACCGACGCTCTCACCGATCGCGAACCGGCTGAGCGTGCGCTGAGCGTTCCGGATGGCGGCGTAGCGGGAGACGACGCCGGCGAATCCGGACCAGGCTGCGACGGCTTCCGGGCCGCGGTCGATGGCGCCCTGCGCGTCGTGCACACCGCGCAGCGCGGCCGACATGGGCCGTGCCCGGCTGATCAGCTCGTTGAGTACGGGCCGCAGCGCGCGCAGACCTTCGTCGGCGCCGGCCCTGAGAGTGTTCTCGCCGTGGTTGTTCAGTCGCTTCTCGACGCCCATGAGGATGTTCAGCTCGGCCGTGCGGAACTCGTTGGCCTGCTGTGCCTCCCATGCCCGGCGGCCGAGGTCGCTGGGGACGGGCTTGCCTGTGGTGACCGCCTTGAACGTCTCGGCGCCGAGGTCGGCGGTCGGGGCGGTCGGGTCGCGCAGCTCGGCGAGCCGCTGCTGCACGAGGGCATCGGCAGCCTGTACGGCGCGGAAACCTGGGATGGCGTCGCGGGCGATGTCGAGCGGGTCGCGCTCGGCGGTGGTGGTGTCGGTCATGGCGGTGCCTTTCGGGGTCAGGCTGCGGGGTCGCAGCCGGGGTGTGTGGTCTGGTTGGGTTCGATGAGCACCATCGGCAGGCCGCATACGGCGCAGAGACCGGTACGGGTTTCAGAGAGTGGCTGCGAACGAGCACCCGTAGCGCCCGTAGCGCCCGCAAGGGTGTGTTCGGGCAGGTCAGGTAGGGAGTCGGGCGCGGGTGCTGTGGATTTCTCAGCACCCGCGATAGCCCCCGCGGCGCCCGCCGAGCGCCCGGCGCGGGTGCTGCGGGTGGTGCTGCGGGAGCTGGCGTCAGCCGTAGCGCCCGCTTTTTTGTGCAGGTCAGAGCCGGTAGCGGGTGCTGTGGGCGCTGCGGGTGCTGTTTTGCGCCTACTCTCCGAAGACGTGAGCCGGTACAGGCGCGAGCGGTTACCCTTCGGCTGCCGCTGGGAGTCGTCGACGTCGATGCCGATCGTCCGGAGCGCGGGCGCGAGCCGCTTCAACTGGCCGGCCGCGCGGGTGGAGTCCTTTGGCCACTTCTTCGGCAGCCGGTCCGGCGCCGGAACGGTGTCGAGGAGCTGCTGCGCGGTGAGCGTCACGCCGCCCGGCCCCGCAGCGTCGACCAGGGCGACGACCGCCTGCGCGAATGGCTCGCCGTCGAGGACGTCGGCGACCGCGTCCTGCGCACTGGCCTTGTACGAGTCGAGGGTGTTCCAGCCCTGCACCTGGTCGACGGCGGCGAGAATGCGCGCGAAGTCGGCCATGCGCGGCCGCGAGGTCAGCACCACGTCGGGCAGCACCTTGAGCACCTGCGACAACAGGGTGAACAGGCTCGCCAGCACCGAGGCGTGCGCCTCGGCGTAGACCGCATCCAACTCGGCTTCCTCGCGCCGCTTGTGGTCGGGGATCAGTTCGAGCTCGATCGTCAGCAGCCGCTCGGCGAGGTCACCAGCGAGCGCGCCGGCGTCGATGGTCGTCATCGCCAGGACCCGCCGGAACTCCAGCACGACGACGTCGTCATCGGTGTACAGGGCCCGGTCGACGATGCCGTCTCCGGTCACCGCGCGGCACAGAGCATCGGACAGCCAGTCCGGGACGATGGAGACGTTGTCGAGGCACAGGGCCCACGAGTTGAACGCTTGCGTGGCCCATGACTTCACGTCGCGGGGTGCTGTGCGCTTAGGTGCGCCGGACGGGTCGACGATGCCGATCACCATGGCCGCACCCTTGGACTTGCCCGTGCCCTGCTCACCGCGGAACGTCAGGATGGGGTGCGGCAGGTCGGGGATGAACGCGGCGACCAGCCACGCCACGAGCAGCCGGAATCCGTCGTCACTCATGTTGAGCAGGTCGCGCAGCTTGGCCAAGCCGTCGCCGTCGGCGACCGGTTCGGGCAGGGGCTTCATCGCGCCGGATCGACGGAACAGGACCGGTGAGCGGGCTTCACGCCGCCAGCCGTCCGTGTCGACGACGACGCACCGGCCGTCGGACGTGGCGAGGTCGATCACGATCCCGGTCCCGTGCCGGGCGACCCGAAGGTGCGGCACGCGCGGGTCGGCGCTCGCGGCCACGCCTTCCAGCACGGTCATGGCGTCGGCGAGCGCGGACTGCGAGGGTACGGAGCCGTCGTTGGCGTCGGTGTAGATCCGGGCGAGCTGCGAGCGGAGGCCGGCCTTTCCCCGCAGCGGCAGAGCGATGTTCGGGCCGTCCTGCTTGACCCCGTACGGGCGGCCGTCCTCGGACATGAACAGCTCGTACCGCTCGCGGGCGAGGGCGACGAGCTGTGACGCCTGGGTAGGGCCGCGGCCTTTCGCTTCCTCACCGATGCCGTTGGCCTGAAGAATTTCCCGGGCCTTCTTGCTGATCTCGTCGTCGCGGTCGCTCATGTACGGGTCCTTGCTGGTGCGTGTCGGGCGCTCGCGACCGTGCGCGCGGCGGAGGCTTCGGGGTGGCCGGCTGCGACGGCCGCGTCGATAAGCGCGCTGGTGACGGCGGCCGGGTCGACGTCGGTCTCGAACGCGCGGCAGGCCGCCCAGTACAGGCGGTTGTTCAGCTCCCCCTCGGGCGCGGCCAGGACGAACGAGATCAGGCCGGTGAGGACGGCGGAGCGTCGGCGGCCGGGGCGCTGTACGGGTCTGGGGGCCGGTACGGGTGTGGCCTTGTGGACCATGAGGCTGACGAGGCCGGCCGGGGCGGCGGCGACGGGGTGCATGGCCGCGATGCGGTACACCCCCTTCGGGGTCCACGAGCCCGGCCCGACCAGGTAACCGCCGTAGCCGCGGACGTCGATGCCCGGCCCGAGCTTCCCCGCGCTGTTCTGCACCGAGGCGGCGGCCGGGCCGGTGAACCACAGGTGCAGCCCCCCGCTCGGTGTCGCTACCACGACGGTGACAGGCACGGTGAAGCGGTGTTCCTCGGCGAGGGCCTGGAGCGAGGCGACGCCGTCGACCCCGTTCTTCCGGTCCAGGTCGACGCCGAGCAGCGGGTGCTCGCCGCGGCCGCACGCGATGCCGTATCCGGTGGCGTGCGGGGCCTCGGCGAACAGGTCCGCCAGGCGCTGCATGTCGTTGGTGGCGTCGTGCACACCGTGACCAGGTCGGCCGCATTCGCCGCGGCACTTCGGTGTGCCGCGCGGGTCGTCCCGGTGGGGGGAGCGGATCGCCGGCATCTTCGTCCGGCTGATCGGGAAGGCGTGCAGGCCGCGCCGGACGGCTTCCGTGGCGTCGCGGAGTGCGTTTCCCCATCGCTGACCGTGTGGCACCATGTCGAATGACTCGCCGCCCAGGTAGTCATTTGCCCCCGCGTCCTGTTCCAGCAGGCCGGGGGCTTCGTCGTTGGTGGTCATGCGGCAGCCCCGGTGTCGACGCTGCGGGAGCGCAGCCACGCCTCGACCACGGTCCGGCTGTAGCGGATACGGCCGCCGCGCCCCGGCGTGAGCTTGATGTAGGCGGGGCCGATGCCCTGCCACCGCCAGTTGGCGAGGGTCTGCGCGCTGACCCCCATGAGTTCCCCGGCCTGTTCCGGGGTCAGTCGTTCGGCACCCATCTGAAAACTCCTGTCGAGATTTTCTCGATGATGACTTGCATCATCGCGGGATAGTCCGTGATGATGTGGAGCGTAACCGGGATGATCCCGGTCCGCAAGATCCGGGGTTCTGTCGAGAAAAGCTCGACTGATACCGTCCGGATCATGACGACAGGACGTATCGAGTTGGGACCGACGGGGCGGACTGTGGCCGCCAATGTGAAGCGTCTGCGGGAGGCTCGGGGGCTCACCCTCCGGGCGCTGTCCGCAGAGTTGAAGGAGCGCGGGCGCCCGCTCAGTGCCGACGCGCTCAACAAGATCGAGAACGGCGCCCAGCCGGAAGGCCGCTCGATCCGACGTGTGGACGTCGACGACCTGGTCGCCCTCGCCGCCGCGTTCGGTGTGGGCCCGCTTGCCCTCCTGCTGCCGGTGGACGCCGAGCCGAACGACCAGGTGGAGCTGACTGGCACCCGCCCGGTCGGCGCCTACGCGGCGTGGACATGGGGCACCGGCGAGGGGCCCATCGAACTCCCGAAGGAACGCGGAACCGCCGCCGCCGGCCGGGCCCTGTACGCCGCCGTCTCGCACTACCGGCTGCACGGGCTTCCGCACTGGCTGGCAGACGACCGCGACGAGCAGCGCGAGGACCATGCCCGCCTGACCGCCGAGCAGTACGAGCGCGAGCGGCGAGAACGGGATCCAGGGGGTAGCGATGGCTAGGGTTTGGATTGAGGACCGCGCCAACCATGCCGACTACCAACAGGCTGTGGATCGCTGGAAAGCCGCGAAAAAGGCCGGCAGCAAGCGCACCCCGCCCGGCCGGTGGCGCGTGCGGTGGTACGGCCCGGACAACAAGCCGAAGGCCAAGACCTACGCGACGCTGCCGCGCGCTGAGGCGGAAAAGCAGTCGCTGATGGTGCGGCTCGACAAGGGCTCGTACCGCGACCCCCAGTCCGCGAAGGTCGCGGTGCGCGTGGTCGCCGAGGAGTGGCACGGGTCGCTGCGCAAGCAGGGCCGGCGTACGAAAGACGACTACCGGGAACTCCTCGACCTGTACGTGCTGCCCAAGTGGGGAGACTGGCAGGTCGGGGCTGTCCAGTGGGTGGACGTCTCCGACTGGGTCAACGAGCTGTGCACCCAGCCGGGCAAGCGCGGTAAGCCCCTCAGCCCCGCACGCATCGCGAAGACCTACTACGTGCTCAGCGGCGTCATGAAGCACGCCGTACGTACCCACCGGATCTCGACCAGCCCGGCACACGACCACGACCTGCCGCGCGCCGAGGACGAGGACGATCACGTCTACCTCACGCACGACCAGCTTGAGACACTCGCCCTGGCCGCCGGTCGCTACGCCACGTTCGTCCGCACCCTCGGCTACACGGGAATCCGGTGGGGCGAGGCAATCGCGATCAAGGTGGGCCGCACCATGCTCCCCGACCGGCGCATCCGAATCGTGCAGGCGTACTCCGACGTCGACGGTCATCTGCAACTGGGCCCGGTGAAGAACCACGAGAAGCGGTCGGTCCCGCTGCCGCGTACGTTCGCCGAGGAACTCCGTCCACTGGTCGACGGACGTTCCCGCGACGCGCTGCTGTTCACCGCACCCGAGGGCGGCCCGATGCGCTACCCGAACTTCCGGCGCCGTGACTTCGACAAGGCTGTGGCCGCGGCGGGCCTCGGCGGACTCAGCATCACGCCGCACAAGCTGCGGCACACCGCGGCTTCACTCGCCATTGCCGCTGGGGCGGACGTGAAAGTCGTGCAGACGATGCTCGGGCACAAGTCGGCCGCGATGACTCTCGACGTCTACGGGCATCTGTGGCCGGACCGCCTCGACGAGGTGGCGGACGTGCTCGACGCGGGCCGCGTGAACGCTCTCGCGAAGCTGACAGCGCCGCTCACGACGACGGAATGAACGAACTCATGTGTACAGAATGCGTACTGCCCGCCAGGGCTCCCCCCGACGGGCAGTGATCAACTGGCCTGTGACCAGCACTTTGCAGTTGTGCCCCCGGCAGGATTCGAACCTGCGACACCCGCTTTAGGAGAGCGGTGCTCTATCCCCTGAGCTACGGAGGCGGACGGTGCCGTGGTGGGCACCGGCGTCAGTGTAGCGGGTGAGGGTGGGGCGGGGTGGGGTCAGGCCGGGCGGTCGAGGGTGACGAGGGCGTTGAAGCGTTCGTCGTCGTCCTGGCGCATTATCACGAGGACGCGGGGGCGGCCGTGGGGGTCGTGGGGGGCCGGGTGGGCTTCTATGAGGCAGGGGGTGTCGAGTTCGACGTAGCGGTGGAAGGTGACTTCCATGGCGGCGGGGAGCACCCGGTCGGGCTGGGAGACGGCCTGGGCCGTCTGGCGGGCGGCTTCCATGAGGAGCATGCCCGGGGCGTGGTCGACGGGGTGGTCGAAGAAGAGCGGGTGGTGGACGTCCACGCGGAGCTGCCAGCGGCGGGGTATGTCGGTGGGGGAGAGGACCACGTTGTGGAAGGTGTCCAGGCCCACGTCCGGCGGGGAGGCCGGTGGTGCGAGCGGGAGGGCGGCGGCCATCATGGCGCGGGCGTCGCCGCGGCCCTGGCGGAGGCGTTGGTAGACCGCCGGGGCCTGGATGGTGAAGCGGGTGTGCGCGGTGCCCAGGTGGATGCCGCCGCGCCGGACGATGATGCCGAGGGAGAGGGCGGCCGCGCGCCGGCCGCGGCGTACGACGTCCTTGCAGACGACCTTGAGGTCCACCGCCGTGGGGTGGTCCGGGTCGGCGAGCAGGGCCGGCGTGCGGGCGGAGTAGCGGAAGTCCTCCCACAGCAGGTGGTGGCCGAGCGGGACCTCGAAGGCGTCGTGGCACAGCAGCGGGAACGTCTGGCGGACGGTCTCGACGAGCAGCATCGGGTCGTCGTGCCGGTCGCGGACGGGGAAGAGGGCGTGGGCGCGGGACCAGTCGGCCGTGATCTCGAAGGCTCGGTCCGAGATCCGTTCGCAGCTCGACAGGAGGACCTGGTCGGGGTCGTCCTTGTGGACGTGTTTCCGCGGGACTAAGGACAGGGCTGCCTTGGGGCTGGCTGGCCTGGACATCGTGGTTCCCCCTGGGTGCTGCGGCCGGTAAGCCCGTAATATAGAGGGCGTTCTTTTTTGTGTCGAGGGAAAATGAGGGCCCCCGCATGGTGCAGCTCAAGCAGGAACGGGCCGTGCAGACCCGTTTGGCGCTCATGCGGGCGGCCGCCGAGGTGTTCGACGAGCACGGCTACGCGGGAGCCGGGATCAACAAGATCCTCAAGCGGGCGGGGCTGACCGCGGGTGCCCTGTACTTCCACTTCGGCTCCAAGGAAGGGCTCGCCAAGGCCGTCATGAACGCCCAGCAGGACGCGATCGAGCCGCTGCTGGAGTCCCAGGGCCTCCAGCGCCTGGTCGACATCACCCTGGTGTGGTCCCACCGCCTCCTGGAGGACCCGCTGCTGCGGGCGGGCGTGCAGCTCTCGATCGACCAGGAGGGCCTCGCGGAGGGAACGCCGTTCGAGGGCTGGCGCGAGCTCATGGCCGGGTACCTGCGCGAGGCGCGGGAGATGGGCCAACTGCGGGAGGGCGCCGACCCGGAGGTGATCGCCCGGTTCGTGGTGGGCGCCTGCACCGGCGTACAGCTCTACTCGCGGCAGGTGGACGGCCGTCGGGACCTGCCGCGGCGCGTCAAGGAGATGTGGGACTGCCTGCTCCCCGGCATCGCCGCTCCCGGCACCGCCCAGGACTTTGACGCGGGCGTGGAACGGGGCCGGCGGCTCAGCCGGAAGGGCGGGGAGGACGCGTGATACGGCAGCCCCGGCCCGTCGTCGCCCTCACCGGTGCCACGGGGACCATCGGCCGGCTCGTCGCCCGCGGCCTCGCCGCCGAGAGCGGCGCGGGCGGCGCGGACGGCATGGACGGCATGGACGGCACGGGCGGCGCGCACGGCGCGCACGGCGCTGACGTACGGCTCCTGGTGCGCGATCCCGCCAAGGCCGCGCGCGAAGGGCTGCCCGGGCGGGCCGTCGCCGCCGACTTCGGTGAAGTGGACGGGCTCGTACGGGCGTTGGAGGGCGTGGACCGGGTCTTCGTCGTCACGAGCGATCCGTTGCGGCCCGAGCACGACGAGAACGTCCTCGCCGCCGCCCGTGCCGCCGGGGTCCGCCGCGTCGTCAAGCTCTCCGCCCTCGCCGTGCTCGACCCCGCGGCCCAGGACCTGCTCACCCGCTGGCAGCGGGACAACGAGGAGCGGCTGCGCGCATCCGGGCTCGAATGGACGCTGCTGCGGCCCCGGGCGTTCATGTCGAACGCCCTCGGCTGGGCCGCCTCCGTACGGCAGGACGGCACCGTCCGGGCCCTCTACGGCTCCGGGCGCAACGCCTGCGTCCACCCGCGCGACGTCGCCGACGCGGCGGTGCGGGCGCTCCTCGACGCGGAAGGCGCGGGGCGGAGTTACGCCCTGACCGGGCCCGAGCCGCTGTCCGCGCGGGAGCAGACCGAGGCGCTGGGCGAGGCGCTGGGGCGGTCGCTGACGTTCGTCGAACTGACCGAGGACCAGGCGCTGGAGCGGTGGCGCGCCCGGTGGCCGGAGCCCATGGCGCGGGCCCTGCTGGAGAGTGCCCGGCGGCAGCGGGACGGGGCCAAGGAGGCGGTTGCCGACGGCGTACGGGAGGCCACCGGGCGCGCCCCGCGCCCCTTCGCCGCCTGGGCGCGGGCGAACGCGGCGGCGTTCGGGGCTCGTGAGGTCGTCCGGGGCTCTTCTCACGGCGGAACGAGTGGAGTTGAATACCGAGCATGATCACTGACCGGGGGATGCTGAGCGGCCGGACCATCATGATCACTGGAGCGTCCAGTGGTATCGGAGCGGCCGCCGCGCAACTGTTCGCGGAGGAGGGCGCCGCCCTCGTCCTGATGGCCCGGCGGGCCGACGTGCTCGCCGAGGTGGCCGCTCCGCTCACCGAGGCGGGCGCCCGCGTGGCGATCGCGGCGGGCGACGTGACCCGGCCGGCGGACGTGGAGCGGGCCGTCGCCATGGCGGTCGACACCTTCGGCTCCCTCGACGGGGCGTTCAACAACGCCGGGTGGGGAACCGGCGGGACGCCGCTGCACGAGCTCGACGAGGACATGTACGACCGCGTGATGGACCTCAACGTACGCGGCGTCTGGAACTGCCTGCGCCGCCAGATACCCGCGATGCTCAAGGGAGGTTCGGGCGGCTCCATCGTCAACACCTCCAGCACCGCCGGCATCGTGGCCACCGGTGCGGTGGCGCCCTACGTGGCCGCCAAGCACGCCGTGCTCGGGCTCACCAAGGCCGCCGCCATGGAGTACGGCGAGTCCGGCATCCGCGTCAATGCCCTGGTCGTCGGCAGTACGCGCACGGAGCTGATGGACGAACTCCTCCAGGACGTACCGGAGCTGGAGGCCAGTTTCACCGCGCGCGCCATCCAGAAGCGGATGGCCGCCCCGCGCGAGGTCGCCCAGGCGGCGGCGTGGCTGTGCAGTGACCGCTCGTCCTTCCTCACCGGGGCCGCCATGCCGGTCGACGGCGGCTGGAGCGCGATCTAGTACGGCGCGGGGGCGCGGCCGGTGCGGCGCGGGGGCGCCGCCGGTGCGGCGCCACGACGCCCGCCAGTGCGGCGCGGGGACGCGCCAATGCGTCGTCGACGCCGCCAGTGCGCCGCAGGAGCGCGCCAGTACGCCGCGAGGACGCCGCCAGGGCGCCGCGGGGGCGCTGCCAGGGCGTCCGCCACGGCGCCCGCCAGTGCCGCCGCTGGGACGCCGCAGGGGCGCCAGTAGGCGCGAGGACGCCGCCAGTACGCCTCTAGTACGAGTGGCTCCTCGCCGTCACGCCCTCCAGCACCGCGTCCCACAGCAGGGCGAACTCGCCCGCCCCCTCGGCCATCGCGCGTGGCCGGGTGCCCAGCGCGGCCGCCGCGCCGTGTACCAGGTGGATCGACAGCCGTACCAGTGTCTCGGCGCGGACGGTGGGCGTCAGCAGGTCCTGCCGTTCCGCCTCGGCGAGCAGCCGGCGCACCTGGGGGACCCACGCCTCGTCCCACACGGGCGGGGTATGGGTCAGCGACTGGGCCGCCCGCACCCGGGTGTCGCGGGCCAGCAGGTCGACGAGCCCGCAGGTCACCGCGACGACGGCGGCCAGCGGGTCGGGCGCGCCGCGCCGGGTCCTGTCCACCTCGTGGCGGGTGACCGCGATGCCCGCCTCCTTGACCGCCCGCGCCAGGTCGTTCTTCTTCGCGAAGTGGAAGGTGAGCGCACCCATGGAGATGCTGGCGCGCCCGCAGATGTCCTGGAGTGAGCTTCCCGTGTAGCCGTCCCGGGCGAACGCGTCAGCCGCGGCCCGGACGAGGCGTTCACGGGTCAGCAGGGCCCGCTCCTGCTTGACCACGACGTCACCTTCTTTTTCGTGCCTGTTCGTCCTGCTACGCCTCTTCGCACGCTACTGGGCGGCGCCGCAAGGGAGTTGCCGCCGCGCCCCATCCAGGACGTCCTTGGCAAGTCCGCGGGCGAACCCCCGTTCAAAAACATAGAGAGAGTTCGTTATATTTCCTGTGCCTGCCGACGAGGGGAGCCGACATGACTGACCGCCGGAACGCCGAAGAGCTGACGCGTCGCCTCTTCCACGGGCTTCCGCGGGCCGACCAGCGGCGGTGGGCCGGGGCGTACATGACGGGTCTGCTGTCCACGCCCGGCAAGAAGTCGGTACGGAACATGGGCTGGTCGGTGTGCGCCTCGTACACCGCTTCCCAGTCCCTGCACCAGGTGGTCAACGAGAGCACCTGGTCATGGACCGACGTCCGCCGGGAGCTGACCGCCTGGTGCCACGAGCGGACGGAGGTACGCGGCTGGGCGCTGGAGCGGGTGATGATGCCCAAGCGCGGCCACTACTCGGCCGGAGTGCACCGGCGCTTCGACGCCACCGCCGGGCGCACCCTCGGCTGCCAGCTCGGCCTCGGGCTCTTCCTGCTCACCGGGTCCGGCGCGGCCGTGCCCGTGGACTGGCGGCTGTACCTGCCCGACGAGTGGCTGGACGACGCCTCGCTGCGGCGCCGCGCCCGCATCCCCGACACGGTACGGGCCGGATCCCCCGGCGGCCTGATGGTGGACCTGGCCGCGACGACCGCCGGCCCGGGTGCTCCCGTGGTGGCCGATGCCGAGACGGTCGGGGAGGCGGCCGAGCTGATCGAGGGGTTCGACGCCCTCGGGGTGGACTGGGTGGTCTCCGTCCCCGCCGCGACCCCGGTCTACGCCGCGCCGCAGCCCGCCGCCCGCCGTCCGGGGCAGGCCCCGTGCGGCACTGTCGTCAGCGCCGGCGGACTGGCCGGGCAACTGCGGGACTCGGCACGCGGGCTGGGTGCCGGGCCGGCGGTCTCCGGGCTGGCGGTCAGCGGGTCGGCGGTCAGCGGATCGACGGGCAGCGGGCCGGCGCTCTCCGGGGCGCCGCACTCGCCGGGCGTGCTGCCCGTCCACGTGTACGCGGCCCACGCGGTGGGGCCCTTGCGGCTGGTCGCGGCCTGGGTGCCGGGCAAGCGGGCGCCGGAGCGGGTGTGGCTCACCACGCTGCACGGGGAGCGGCTCGCCGAGGCCGCCGCGCTGTTCACCCGCCGGGTCGTGGGCGCGGGGGCGCTGGAGGGCCTCGACGACTGCGGGATGCGGGACTTCGAGGGCCGCTCCTACCCGGGCTGGCACCGGCACATGAGCCTCGTGTCCGCCGCGTACGCCCACCGGATGCTGGCCGCCTCCGACGCGCGGGCTGCCGACCGGGCCGTCGACCGGGTTGCGGACCGGGTCCCTGAGCAGGTCGGTGTGCGGGCCGGTGAGCGGACCGGTGGACGCGGCCTCGGTCATGGCGTACGGCGTACCGGCGTGAAGGCCGCGTGAGCCGGTCCGTGTGCCAACTCCCCGGGGACGGCCCGCTGGACGGTCGCTCCGCGCCCGCGCACCCTGGTGCGGTGACCGATTCCTCGTGGTGGTGCGCGCGGCCCGGAGCCCGGGGCGACTGGACCTGCCCGCCAGCCCCCGACGGCGTACGGGACTTCCACGCCTCCCTCGACGGGTACGCCCCCACGCCGCTGACCGAACTGCCTTCGCTCGCCACCGAGCTGGGCGTCGGGCGGGTGTACGTGAAGGACGAGTCGTCCCGCCTGGGGCTGCCGGCGTTCAAGGCGCTCGGTGCCTCGTGGGCGGTGCACCGGGTGCTGGCCGAGCGCCGCCGGTACGGGGACGGTGCCCCGCTCACGCTCGTCACCGCCACGGACGGCAACCACGGCCGGGCGGTGGCGCGCACGGCCCGCCTGCTCGGGCAGCGCGCCCGGGTCTTCGTGCCCCGGGGCGTGCACCCGGCCGCCGCGGCCGCCATCGCCGCCGAGGGCGCCGAGGTCACGCCGGTGGCTGGGCCCTACGACGAGGCGGTGCGCCGCGCGGCCGAGGCGGCCCGGCGGCCCGGCGCGGTGCTCGTCCAGGACACCGCCTGGCCCGGTTACGAGGAGATCCCGGGCTGGATCGTCGAGGGGTACTCCACGCTGTTCGCCGAAATCGACGACCAGCTCGGTGCCCTTCCGTCCGGGTCGCCCGACCTGGTCGCCGTTCCCGTCGGGGTCGGCTCGCTCGCGCAGGCCGCCGTCACCCACTACCGCGACCGCCACTACCGCGACCGCCACTACCGCGACCGCCACCACCGCGACCGCCCGCACGGGGCCGCCGGGCCGGCGCTGCTGGCCGTCGAGCCCGAGGCCGCCGCCTGCGTCCTGGCGAGCCTGGTCGGCGGCGAGCCGGTCACCGTGGCCACGGGCGAGACCGCCATGGCGGGCCTGAACTGCGGCACCCCGTCCAGCATCGCCTGGCCCCACCTCCGGTACGGCCTGGACGCCGCCGTCGCCGTCAGCGACGCCGACAGTGCCCGGGCGGCCCGGGACCTCGCCGCACTGGGCGTGTCCTCGGGCCCGTGCGGAGCCGCGTCGCTGGCCGGCGTCCGGGCCGCCCTGACCGGTGCGGGCGCACGAGAGCGCCGTACCGCCCTGGGCGTCGGCGCCGCCGCCACGCTCGTGCTGCTCAGCACCGAGGGGACGGCCGCCAACCCCCAGCGTCACTGACCCCATTAAAAAACCGCTCAAACGGTTTGTTTAGTGCCCTCGCTCGGGTGAATGAGCAGCTCGGAGCCAATCCTGGTGGTGAGAGTGGCTCATTTGCGCCCCTTTGACAAACCAAGAGGTTGGTTTCTACTGTCATGCCCAGGCGAGAGGGGTTGGGGCTGTGGCGAAGCAGGAGCGGGCCGAGAGGACCCGGGCGAATCTCGTCCGGGCGGCCGCCGCGGTGTTCGATCAGGTCGGGTACGAACGCGCCACCCTTTCCGTGATCAGCGATCAGGCCCAGGTCACCAAGGGTGCGCTGTCCTTCCACTTCGCCGCCAAGTCCGACCTCGCCCGTGCCGTCCAGGCCGAGGCGTGCGCCACCTCGGGCGCCGCGCTGGCGGTGTGCGCCGAGCGTCAGGGGCCGTCCTTCCAGGCCGTCGTCGACATGACGTACACCCTCGTCGGGCTGCTCGAGAGCGACGTCGTCACCCGGGCCGGGGTGCGGCTGGCCCGCGAGGTCGAGACCCCGGAGGACCCGGCGCTGCACTGTCACGTCAACTGGCTCGGCAGCCTGTTCCAGGCCCTGCGCCGGGCCGAGGCCGACGGGGCGGCGCTGTCCGGCGTCGACGCCCGCTCCGCCGTGGCGCTCGTCATGTCGGTCATCGTGGGCGCCGAGATGATGACCCGTACGCGCGTGGGTGCGGCCTTCGGTGAGGGTCCGTCCGCCCCGCGTGAGAGTGCGCAGGAGTGGCTGGCCCGCATGTGGCACGTCGTCCGGCCGGCCCTCGCGCCGACCGGCGACCTGCGCCCGGCCGCCGAAGTCCGCGAGCTGCACCCGCATTGAGGGGTGCAATTGAGGGGCGCCATTGAAGGGCGCCATTGGGCGGTGCCATCGTGGGGTGCCATTGAGGCACGCCGTTGAGCGGCACCATTGAGCGGCGTACGGCGAGTGGTACGTAATAAGTGGCTCATACATCTACCTTGACGGCGTGCGGCCGGTGCGCATAGCGTCGCCCGAAGGGAGTGAGCAAGCGCTTAGGAAGAGGCGATCGTGCCGCACACCGATCCGTCCACGCACCACCCGTCGGTACTGACCGCGCCGGGAGCGCCGTTCGCCGTCGCGACGGCCGGGGACGGGCGGGCCGTGTACGCCGGCGGACCGCGCACGTTGCGCGAGTTCGCCGAGGTCACCTGGGCGTACGGCGAGCGGCCGTTCCTCGTCGCCGAGAGCCGGACGTACACGTACGGGGAGTTCTTCGCCGCCGCCTGCGCGCTCGCCCGTCGGTTCACCGACGTGTACGGGCTGCGCCCGGGCGACCGGGCCGTCGTCGCGATGCGGAACCACCCCGAGTGGCAGATCGCCTTCTGGGCCACGCAGTTGGCCGGCCTCGTCGCCGTACCGCTCAACGCCTGGTGGACCGAGGACGAGTTCACGTACGCCCTCGACGACTGCCGGCCGCGCGTGCTGCTCGTCGACGGGGAGAGGGTGGAGCGCGTACGGGCGTGGGCGCGGCGCCACGGCGTGCCCGGCCTGGTCTTCCACGGCGAGGCCGAGGCGGGCTTCGAGCGGTACGAGGACCTGCCCGCCGCCGACCCGGCGCTCGGCCCGCCGGAGGTGGACGTCCGGCCCGAGGACGACGCCACCATCATCTACACGTCCGGCACCACCGGGCGGCCCAAGGGCGCGGTCGCCACGCACCTCGCCCAGGCCGGGGCGGCCATGAACCCCCGGTACCACGCCGCCGTCGCCGCGCTGGAACGGGGCGAGATCCCCGGGCAGGGTCCGGCGCCCGTGTCGCTGACCACGTTCCCGTTCTTCCACGTCGCCGCCTTCACGTCGTTCTACACGGTGATGGCGGCGGGCGGCACGCTTGTGCTGATGCGCAAGTGGGACGCCGTGAAGGCCCTGGAGCTCATCCACGAGCACGGCGTGACGCACTACGCCGGGGTCCCCACCACCGCGCACCAGCTCCTGGAGGCGGCCGGTGACAGGGGGCTCGGGACGCTCGTCCACCTCAGCACCGGCGGCGCCGCCGCACCGCCCGGCCTCGTCGCCCGCTGCCCCCAGGGCGTCGAGCCCCGCAACGGCTACGGGCTGACCGAGACCAGCGGTGGCGTGCTGGCCAACTTCGGGGAGTCCTACCGGCGTTTCCCCGACAGCGTGGGGCGGCCCACGCCCGTGACCGAGGTGCGGATCGCCGCCACGGACGGGCGGGCGCTGCCCGACGGCGAGGTGGGCGAGCTGTGGCTGCGCGGCCAGTCGCTGGTGCGCGGCTACTGGCAGGACCCGGGGGCGACCGCGGCCGCGTTCACGCCCGACGGCTGGTTCCGCACGGGTGACCTGGCCTCGGTGCGGGACGGGCGGGTCACTGTCGTCGACCGGCTGAAGGACATGGTGATCCGGGGTGGCGAGAACGTGTACTGCCTGGAGGTCGAGGCCGCCCTGTCCGGTCACCCCGATGTGCTGGACGCGGCCGTGCTCGGTGTGCCCCACCCGGTGCTGGGCGAGGAGGTCGCGGCCGTGGTGCGGCTCCGGCAGGGGGCCACGGCAGGGGCGGAGGAGCTGCGGGCGCTGGTGGCGCGGAGCCTGGCGGCCTTCAAGGTGCCGGCGCACGTCCTCGTCCAGGACGGTCCGCTGCCGCGCAACGCGACCGGCAAGGTGCTGAAGCGGAACCTGAGGCAGGAGGTCCAGGAGCGGGTCCGGGCGGGCGAAGCGCCCGGGTGCGGGCTCAGCCGCGGGTGACGCGGATCCGGTAGGTGCCCGTCTTCGGGTCCTCGGACAGCACCGTGATGCGTACGCCGCTCTCGCGGTCCGTGAAGGACTCGCCCGGGCGGTACGGGGCGTCCGACAGCTCGGCGTGGACGTTGGGGCGGCGCGTGCAGCCGCCGCTGGCCTCGTCGCTGTCGACGACGTTGACCGGGCCGTGCCCGGTGTCCACGTCCGACTGGACGTGGTAGATCAGCACGCCCGGCTCGCACACCGCCTCGTCGTTGCCGTCCCGGGTGCGTACCTCCACCGCGTACCCGGACTCCGGCGTCAGCGGGACGACGGCGAGCTTGGGCCCGCCCTTGATGGCCAGCGGCGTGAGCGTGTACTCGCGGGTGCCGGGCGTGGCGGCGCACCGCACCTGGTTGTTGTCGAGCCAGCCCAGCTTCCACTTGTGCCAGCCCAGCAGGTCGTTGTTGGCCCCCCAGTCCTCGGACATGATGTCCCAGTGGCCGACCGCGGCGCCGCCCTCGGCGGTGTAGAGGTCGGGCAGGCCGAAGACATGGCCGTTCTCGTGCGGCAGGACCCGGAACCCGGTCTCGTGGTACGTGCCCGAGCCGTCGTCCTGGCGGCTGTAGACGAACGAGGTGTTGGCGAGCGGGGCGCCGTCGGCGTGCGGGGCCTCGCCGTTGCCGGAGAAGGTGACGGACAGGACGGTGTCCAGGGCGGAGGGGCCGGCGTTCGGCGTGACCAGGACGTTGACCAGGTCGTAGTCGCTGAAGTCGACCTTGGGGTCGGCGGCCGTCACGATGTCCTGGACGAGCTGGCGGTAGCCGGGTTCGTACGGTGAGCCGCGCTCGATCCCATACGAGGCGAAGGGCACCGGCATCCGGAGCCAGTCCCGCAGCGGCGCCTCGGGACGGTAGCGCAGGCGCCCGTAGGAGCTGACCCGGAACCAGTCGGTGGTCTGCGGGAAGAACTCGGCGAACCGGCTCATTGCCGGGCCCTCGCCGGGGGCGTCGGGGAAGTCGACCATCAGGGTCAGGGCACGGACCTCGCCCGTCGAGCGGGCGTAGCCCGGGCCCGTGGGTATGCCCTCCGAGAGCTGGACCCCCAGGGCGGTGGAGATCCGGCACGCGGCGAGCCCCGGCTCGTCGGCGGCGGACCGGGCGGCGACGGGGCCGGCGGAGGCGCGGGTGGGGTCCGGGAGGGTCGAGCTCGCCGTGGCCAGGCCGGCTATGGCGAGGGTGGCGGCCGCGCCGAGGGCGGCCGGTCTGCGTATCCGCCGGCGGGTCTGCTCCATGCGTGCTGATCGCCTTCGGTCGGCGGCAGCCGGCCGGGTCCGGACTGCTCTCCGTCCGATCAGCCTCTGCCGGGCGGCGGGCGGACGCCCGCCGGGCGCGGCCGATCGTGGGTTACTCGCCGGGAGGGTGATGGGTCGGAGTGACGCAGGTCACAGCAGAGGGTGAAATTCCGGGGACGGACTCCCCGTTTATCCCTGTGTCGCCGACAACCGGGGAAGCCGTCCCCGGTTACGGCAGTAGGGAGTGACCGTGACCAGCACCGCCGACACCACCGCCACCGCCACGCGCCGCGCGTCCCGCCCCCGTGCGGACGCCTTGCGCAACCGCGAGCGGATCGTGACGGCGGCCCGCGAGATGTTCGTCGAACTCGGGCCGGACGTGCCGTTCGACGAGGTCGCCCGCCGGGCCGGAGTCGGCAACGCCACGCTCTACCGGCACTTCCCCGACCGCGCCGCCCTCGTCCACGAGGTCGTCCTGTCGGTCATGTCCCGTACCACCGAGCGGGCCCTGGAGGCGGACGCCGAGGAGGCCGACGCCTTCGAGGCGCTGCGCCGCTTCACCCACGCCGCCGCCGACGAGCGGATCGGCGCCCTGTGCCCGATGCTCTCCGGCGCCTTCGACCGGGCCCACCCCGAACTGCTCGCCGAACGCGACCGCCTGGAGGGCGCCGTCCAGGCCCTCTTCGGCCGGGCGCAGGCGACCGGGCGGCTGCGCACCGACGTCGCCGTCGGTGACCTGCTGGTCGCCCTCTCCCAGCTCACCCGCCCGCTGCCGGGCTCCGCGTGCCCGAACTTCGACCGGTTCGTCCACCGTCACCTCCAGCTCTTCCTGGACGGCCTGGAGGCGCCCGCCCGCTCCGAACTTCCCGGCTCGCCCGCGACCCTGGAGGACCTGCGCCGCGAGTCCTGACCCGACCCGCCGATCCGCCGACCGCCGACCCGTCGATCCGCCGCCCGACCGGCCGATCCGCAAACCCGCCGACCGGCCGACTCGCCGACCCACCGACCCGCCGACCCACTCTCCCCGGGCGGTCACCTGAACACCCGCCCCGACATCCCTTTTTCGCCTTTTCGAGCCCCTAGGTGGCTGCCCCCATGCCAAAAACGTCCTCCGGCCCCGTTCCGGCCGACCTCGCCCCCGACCCCAGCCGCTGGAAAGCGCTGGTGTTCATAGCCCTGGCCCAGCTCATGGTGGTGCTCGACGCGACGATCGTGAACATCGCGCTGCCCTCCGCCCAGCAGGATCTGGGTATCTCGAACGGCAACCGGCAGTGGGTCATCACCGCGTACGCCCTCGCCTTCGGCGGTCTGCTGCTCTTCGGTGGCCGCATCGCCGACCTGTGGGGCCGCAAGCGCACCTTCGTCGTCGGCCTGCTCGGCTTTGCCGCCGCCTCCGCGCTGGGCGGCGCGGCGACCGGTGAGGCGATGATGCTGGGCTCGCGCGCCCTCCAGGGCGCCTTCGGCGCGCTGCTCGCACCCGCCGCGCTGTCCCTGCTGGCGGTGATGTTCACCGATGCCAAGGAGCGCGCCAAGGCGTTCGGCATCTACGGTGCGATCGCCGGTGGCGGTGGCGCCGTGGGTCTGATCCTCGGTGGCGTCCTCACCGAGTACCTGAACTGGCGCTGGACGTTCTTCGTCAACATCCCCTTCGCCGTCGTCGCCGCCGCGGGCGCCTACTTCGTCATCCGTGAGCCGGCCGGCGGCCGCAACCGCTCCCCGCTGGACATCCCGGGCGTCGTCCTGTCCACGCTCGGCCTGGTCTCCCTCGTGTACGGGTTCACCCGCGCCGAGTCCGACGGCTGGTCCGACGCGAGCACGATCGGGCTGTTCATCGCCTCGGCCGTGCTGCTCGCCGCGTTCGTCGCCGTCGAGGCGAGGGTCAAGTCGCCGCTGCTTCCGCTGCGCGTGATGACCGAGCGCAACCGCGGCGGCGCGTACCTCGCCCTCGGGCTCGCCATCATCGCGATGTTCGGGCTGTTCCTCTTCCTCACGTACTACCTCCAGGTCGTGAAGGGGTACTCGCCCGTCAAGACCGGTTTCGCCTTCCTGCCGATGATCGCGGGCATGATCACTGGCTCGACGCAGATCGGCGCCCGGCTGATGACCCGCGTCGCGCCCCGGCTGCTGATGGGCCCCGGGTTCCTCGTGGCCGCCACCGGCATGCTGCTGCTGACCGGGCTGGAGGTCGACTCCTCGTACGCCGGGCTGATCCTGCCCGCGCAGCTCCTGCTGGGCCTCGGCATGGGTACGGCGTTCATGCCGGCCATGTCCCTGTCGACGCACGGCGTCGAGGCGCGGGACGCCGGGGTGGCCTCCGCGATGGTGAACACCTCGCAGCAGGTCGGCGGCGCGATCGGCACGGCGCTGCTCAACACCATCGCCGCGTCGGCGACCACCGCGTACATCGCCGACCGCGCGGCCGCCGCCACCTCGCCGCAGGCGCGCCGGCTGCTGGAACTCCAGGGCATGGTCGAGGGCTACTCCGCCGCCATCTGGTGGGCGGTCGGCATCCTGCTGGTGTCCGCCACGATCGCGTTCACCTTCATCAACACGGGCCGTCCGGGCACCGGTTCGCAGCCGGTGGCCTCCGGCGACGGTGACGGCCACGGTCAGGGACGGGCCGACGACGAGGTGCGGGTCCCGGTCATCGCGCACTGACGGACACGCGCACGCCAGGGGCGTTTTGGCGCACACACCAGGAGGGGCGTTTCACGCGCGCGCCAGGAGGGGTGTTTCCCCGCCGCCGATGTGGCGGGGAAGCGCCCCTTCGCGTACCCCAATTTCCGCTTATGCTTTCGGCGTGTTCGACTCCCGGTACATCAAGACCTTCCACGAGGTGGTCAGGACCGGTTCCTATACGGCGGCCGCCCGCTCGCTCGGGTACACCCAGCCGGCCGTCAGCCAGCAGATGAAGGCGCTCGAACGGGACGTCGGCACCCCGCTGTTCACCCGCGTCGGACGCGGCCTCAGGCTCACCGAGGCGGGGGAGGCCCTCACCCGGCACACCGGGACGATCCTCGACAGCCTGGCCGCCGCCCAGGAGCAGATCGACGCCATAGCGCGGCTTCGCTCCGGCCGGGTGCGCGTGTGCGCCTTCCCCAGCGCCGGGGCGACGATCCTGCCCGAGGCCATGGCCCGCATGGCCGCCGGACACCCCGGCATCAGGGTCGAGTTGGTGGAGAGCGAGCCGCCCGAGTCGCTGCGGATGGTCGCCCGGGGCGAGTGCGACATCACCCTGGCCTTCACCTATCCGGGCCTGCGGGTGGACGTCCCCGAGGAACTCGACGAGTTCAAACTGCTGGAGGACCCCCTGACGGTGCTCCTGCCCACCGGCCACCCGCTGGCCCGCCGCCGGGCGGTGCACCTGGCCGATCTGGCGCACGAGCGGTGGATCGCCGGCTGCGCCCGCTGCAACGCCAACTTCCTGCACGCCTGCGCCGAGGCGGGGTTCACCCCCGACATCGCCTGCACCACGGACGACAACCTGGTGATGCAGAGCCTGGTGGCGGCCGGCGTCGGCATCGCCATGGTGCCCGCGCTGGTCCTGTCGTTCCTCTGCCACGACAAGGTGACGGGGCGGATCGTCGAGCCGCACACGCGCCGCCAGGTGTACGCGTACGTCCTCCGCGACCACCTCAAGATCCCCGCGACGGCCCTGATGCTGGACGAGATCGTGGCGGTGGCCGAGTCCAGGGTGGGCTGCTGAACTCCCCTCATCCATAAGCGTTCGTTGAGTGGACGGCAATAAACCGTCCTTGGACGTAATGGGTCGGCCGGGCGGACGCTGCCGCCATGACGACGACCTCCGTTGCCGCGGCCGGCACGACCACCGAGCGCCTTCGCACCCTCGTCGCCGAGATACGCGAGGCCGTGGACCGTGGCCTGCCACCCGACCCGACCGCCCGTCTCGTGGCGGACCGCCTCGCCCCGCACCTCGGCGCGCCGGACCTGCTCACCCCGGCGCAGTGCGAGGGCGACCCCGCCCACTACCGCCAGCACGTGCTGCACGCCGAGCCCGACGGCGGGTTCTCCGTCGTCGCCATCGTCTGGCTGCCCGGCCAGGGCACCCCCATCCACGACCACGTCTCGTGGTGCGTGGCCGGCGTCCACCAGGGCGAGGAGCACGAACGCCGCTACCAGCTCGTCCCGGACGGCACCTCCGCCCGGCTGCTCGCCACCGGGGACGTGGTGAACGGCCCCGGGGAGGTGGCCGCCTTCGCCCCGCCCGGCGACATCCACTCCGTACGCAACGCCGGTGACCGCACGGCCCTGTCACTGCACGTCTACGGCGCCGACATCACCCGCCTGGGCACCAGCGTCCGGCGCCTCTACCGGCTGCCCGCGGACCGCTGATGGCGCTCGTCGGTTCACGCGTCCGCCCGCTCGCCGCCGGCCACCGGGCGGCGCCCGGCCCCCTGCCCGGGCTCGCGCTCGCCGTGGCCGGGGTGTGCGCGGCGTGGCTGGTGCACCTCGCCGTGCCGGCCGTGCCCATGCTCACCGCCGCCGTGGTCCTGGGCGTCGCCGCCGCCCACACGCCGTGGCTGCGCGCCCGCATCCGGGGCGGCTGCCGGCCGGGCCTGACCCTGGCGGCCAAGCGCCTGATGCGGGTGGGCGTCGTGCTGCTCGGGCTGAAGCTGAGCCTCGGCGACGTCCTGGGCCTGGGCTGGGGGACGGTCGCCATGGTGCTCGCGGTGGTGGCGGCCACCTTCGGCGGTACGTGGTGGCTGGGGCGCCGGATCGGGCTGTCGGGCGACCAGCCGGTGCTCATCGCGACCGGGTACGCGATCTGCGGCGCGTCGGCGATCGGCGCGGTGAGCGCGGTGCGCGACAGCGACGAGGACGACGCCGCCACGTCGGTCGCCCTGGTCACCCTGTGCGGGACGCTCGCCATCGCCGTACTTCCGCTGCTGCACGGCCCGTTGGGGCTGAGCGACGCGCAGTTCGGGCGCTGGGTGGGGGCCGGGGTGCACGACGTGGGTCAGGTGGTCGCGGCCGCGGGGACCGCGGGGCCCGCCGCGCTCGGCGAGGCGGTGCTGGTCAAGCTGATGCGGGTCGCGCTGCTGGCCCCGCTGGTCGCGGCCCTGGTGGTGGCGGCCCGGCGGCGTGGGCGTACCGCGGCGGGGAGCGCCGTGCCGGCGGACGCCGCGCCGGGGGGCGCTGTGCCGGGGAGTGGCGCGCCGGGCAGTGTCGTGTCGGGGGACGCTGTGCCGAAGGGGCACCGGCCGCCGCTGGTGCCGCTGTTCGTGGCCGGGTTCCTCGCGATGGTGGCGCTGCGTACGACCGGATGGCTGCCCGCGCCGGCGCTGGACGCCGCCGGGACGGCTCAGGAACTCCTGCTCGCCGCCGCCCTGTTCGGCCTCGGCAGCGCGGTGCACCTGCCGACGCTGTCCCGCACCGGGGTGCGGGTCGCTGCGCTGGGGCTGGCCGCCTGGGTGATCGTGGCGGCGGCGTCGTACGCGGGCGTGGTGCTGACCACCTAGCGAGGGCTGCCGGGGCCCGAGGGCTGCCGGGGTGCGAGGGCTGCCGGGGCCCGAGGGCTGCCGGGGTGCGAGGGCTACCGCAGCCAGGGCAGGTCGGCGTCCCGGTCGCACGGCTGGAGGCCCTCGGCCATGACCCGCATGATCTCGCCGAGCTGGTCGACCTGCTCCGGGCTGAGCCGGTCGAAGATCGCCTGGCGCACGGCGGCGACATGGCCGGGCGCGCTGCGCCTGAGCACCTCGTACCCCTCGTCCGTCAGGTACGCGTTCTGGCCGCGCCTGTCGGAGGGGCAGTCCTCACGGCGTACCCAGCCGTTCTTCTCCAGCCGTGCCACGGCGTGCGACAGCCGGGACCGGGTGATCTTGGCGTCTTTGGCCAGCTCGGTCATCCGCATCCGGCGGCGCGGGGCCTGGGAGAGCTGGACGAGCAGGCCGTAATAGATGTGCGGCATTCCGGCGTCGCGCTGGAGCTGGCGGTCGAGGTGGTCCTCCAGGAGCGTGGTGGCGTGCCGGTACGCACGCCAGACGCGCTGCTCGTCGTCGCTGAGCCAGCGCGGCTCCCCGGACCGCCGGGACCCGCCGTTGGTTGCCGTATCCATGTATCCCACTGTACGGCTTCTTGAAACTTGAACAAATGGTCGGTACGCTCCTGTTCGAGCCTGCTTTAACTTTCAAGTAAGTAGGATGGAAGAGCACGTCAGGAGTCGCCGTCATGACCGCCTTCGTGGAGCCCGGTTCCGCCGGGCGGATGCCCGCCCTCTACCTCTCGCACGGCGCGCCGCCGCTCGCCGACGACCCCGTCTGGCCCGGCCAGCTCGCCGCCTGGGCCGCCGGCCTGCCCCGGCCCGCCGCGATCCTGATGGTCTCCGCCCACTGGGAGGAGGCCCCACTGGCCCTCGGTGCCACCGAGACGGTGCCGCTGGTCTACGACTTCTGGGGCTTCCCCGAGCACTACTACCGGGTCCGGTACGCCGCGCCGGGCGCGCCCCGGCTGGCCGAATCGGTGCGCAAACTGCTGCGCGGCCCCGGCACGCCCGTGCAGGACCTGCCCGACCGGGGGCTGGACCACGGGGCGTACGTCCCGCTCGTCGAGATGTACCCGGACGCGGACGTCCCGGTCCTCCAGATGTCCCTGCCCACGCTCGACCCGGCCCGGCTCATGGACATCGGGCGCCGACTGGCGCCGCTGCGCGACGAGGGCGTGCTGATCGTCGGGAGCGGGTTCTTCACCCACAACCTGGCCGCCCTGCGGCACGAGGGCGTCCCCGGCTGGTCGGCGGAGTTCGACGACTGGGGGCGGCGGGCGCTGGAGGCCGCGGACGTGGACGCGCTGCTGGACTTCGCGCACGCCTCGCCCGCCGGCGCGCTCGCCCACCCCCGTACCGAGCACTTCGCACCCCTGTTCGTGACGCTGGGTGCCGCCGACGCCGCCGGGGACCTGAGTGGCGGGCGCAGCGTGATCGACGGGTTCTGGATGGGGCTGGCGAAGCGGTCCATCCAGTTCGGCCAGGCTGTCTAGAGGCCTCTCAGAGGTCCTTCTCGTACCAGGCCACGTCCCAGTACCGCCCGAACTTCCGGCCCACCTCCGTGAAGGTGCCGGTGTGCCGGAAGCCGAAGCGGGCGTGCAGGCGCACCGACGCCTCGTTGGGCAGCGCGATCCCGGCGTAGGCGCGGTGCACGTCCTCCTCCGCCAGGGCCTCGAAGAGCCGCTCGTAGAGCAGGGTCCCGATGCCCCGCCCGGCCGCCTCGGGGGCGAGGTAGACGCTCACCTCCACGGAGGTGGTGTACGCGGCCTTCGGCCGGAAGGGGCTGGAGGTGGCGAACCCGAGGACCGCTCCGGCGTTCCCGGTGCCGTTCGTGCCGTTGCTGCCGTTCGCGTCGGTGCCGTTCCCGGTGTCGCGAGCAACCAGGAGGCGATGGGGGCCGTCTTCCGGGTGGGAGTGCAGCCAGGGGCGCCGCTCTTCGGGGGTGAACGCGGCGGTGTCGAATGTGATCGCCGTCTCACGGACGTAGTGGTTGTAGATGTCCGTGAGCGCCCTGAGGTCACCCTCCGTGCCCGGCCTGACCTGCACCTCTTCGTTGTCGTGCGGCATCCGCCCTCCCCTGGTGGCGGGACAGGGTACTGCAAGATCGCGGAAATCGACGGGCGTCATGGGAATTCTGTCCGGATTCCAGTCGTTGTTTCCGTCGGATGCAGGGCACCCGGGAGGGTGTCGCGACCTACTCAGCAAGGGAGCTCGCATGGCAACCCGTGCCGTCGCCCGTCGTCAGTCCGCCGCCAGTGAGACCACCGACCGGGCCAGCAGCGTTCGCGCCGTGGGCGGGGAGATCGCCGACCGCGACCTGGTCGGCATGTACCTCGACGAGATCGCGCGCACGCCCCTGCTCGACGCCGCCAAGGAGGTCGAGCTGTCCCAGACGATCGAGGCGGGTGTGTACGCCCAGCAGATCCTGGACGGTGAGATCGAACCCGAGGCGGGCGGCGCAGCCGCGGGCGCGTCCCGCGAGGAGCTGGAGCGCCTGGTCGCCGAGGGCGAGCGTGCCAAGGACGTCTTCATCCGGTCCAACCTCCGCCTCGTGGTGGCCGTCGCCCGGCGCTACCCGCGCAGTGGGCTCCCCCTCCTCGACCTGATCCAGGAGGGCAACGCGGGCCTGGTGCGGGCGGTGGAGAAGTTCGACTACACCAAGGGCTTCAAGTTCTCGACGTACGCGACGTGGTGGATCCGCCAGGCCATCACGCGGTCGATCGCCGACCAGTCGCGCACCATCCGCCTCCCCGTGCACCTGGTGGAGGAGCTGGGCCGCATCCGGCGCGTGCAGCGTGAGTTCAACCGCGAGCACGGCCGCGACCCGGAGCCGGCGGAGGTCGCCGCCGAGCTGGGGTCGAACGAGGAGCGGGTCATCGACGTCCTGGACTGGGCGCGCGACCCGGTGTCGCTGAACATGTCGGTGGACGACGCAGGTGAGACGCAGTTCGGCGACCTGCTGGAGGACACCTCGGCCGTGTCCCCCGAGCAGTCGGTGCTGACGCTGCTGCGCAGCGAGGAGCTGGACGACCTGATCGGCAAGCTCGACAACCGTACGGCGTCGATCATCCGGATGCGGTACGGCATCGAGGACGGCCGTGAGCGGACGCTGACGGAGGTCGGCAAGGAGCACGGCCTGACGCGCGAGCGGATCCGCCAGATCGAGAAGCACGCGCTGCTGGAACTGAAGCGCATGGCCCGCGACACGGGCTTCGACGCGGCGGCCTAGTCGTCCGGGGGCCCGCGCCCCCGGCGCCCCGCTCCGGCGGGGCGGTCGGTTCGCCGTCCCGGCGGGGGCCGTCGGGCGTGGCCCGGCGCGGGCGCGTGCCGTTGGGGCCGCTCCGGGGATCGTGTCCTGGGCTCTCCTGTCGCAAGCTCAGTCGTTTTACGCCCAGAACACGACCCGCTGCGCGTCCCCTTTCGGGGGCGGCCCCTTATGACACCGACCGCGTCAGGCGGGCGGCCAGGGCGGACACGTACGACGCCAGTGCGCCCGGGCCGTGGACGGTGAACTCGCAGTCCACCAGCGCCAGCCGCAGCGCCAGCCACTCCACCGAGTCCGCCGACCGGGCGCGCAGCCGGCATGTGTCGGGGCCCGTCGGCGTGGGGGCGAGGTGGGCCGGCAGGCGGGCCGTCACGAATTCCGCGGGCGCCTCGAAGGTGACGTCCAGGTCCAGCTCCGGCTGTGTCCGCGACGTGGAGTGCGACAGCAGCTCCGCCGCGCCCCCCGCCGGCAGCTCGCGCGGGGTGAACCGGGCGCCCGTGGGGAAGGGGTCCGCGACCCGGTCGACGCGGAAGGTGCGCCAGTCCGCACGCTCCAGGTCGTATGCCACCAGGTACCAGCGGTGGCCCGTCGACACCAGCCGGTAGGGCTCCACCTGCCGTTTCGTCTCCGTCCCGTCGCCCGCCCGGTACCCGAACCGCAGGCGTTCATGGCCGGTGACCGTCGCCGCGAGCGTCGTCAGCGTCGTGGGCGCGACGGTCGCGCCGTCCCCGCGCGTCAGCGGGATCGTCGCGTTCTGGAGGGTCGCGACCCGGTGCCGCAGCCGCGACGGCAGTACCTGCTCCAGCTTGGCCAGCGCCCGTACGGCCGCCTCCTCGACGCCCTCGATGGCGTGGCCCGCCCCGGCACGCAGCCCGACGGCGATGGCGACCGCCTCCTCGTCGTCCAGCAGCAGCGGCGGCATCGCGGCGCCCGCGACCAGCCGGTAGCCGCCGACCGCGCCCCGGGTCGCCTCGACCGGATAGCCCAGGTCGCGCAGCCGGTCGACGTCGCGGCGGATCGTACGGGGACTGACGCGGAGCCGCTCGGCCAGCTCACTGCCCGGCCACTCGCGCGGCGTCTGGAGGAGCGACAGCAGATTGAGGAGTCGTGCCGGAGTGTCCGTCATGCTCTCCAGCATGCGCGCCCACTAGGACACAACCTGACCTATATGCCGATTAGCTTTCCGGCATGACCTCCACTTCCACCTCTTCCGCCACTACCGCACCAGCGGCCGACCGGCGGCGATGGCTGGCACTCGCCATCGTCATGACGGCCGCGTTCATGGACCTCGTCGACGTCACCATCGTCAACATCGCCATCCCGAGCATCGAGCGGGACCTGTCGGCGTCGTTCGGCGCGATCCAGTGGATCACCGCCGGTTACGCGCTGGCCTTCGCCGCCGGTCTCATCACCGGTGGGCGCCTGGGCGACATCTACGGCCGCAAGCGGCTCTTCCTCCTCGGCATGGCCGGCTTCACCGTCGCGTCCGCCCTCTGCGGTTTCGCCGCGAACCCCGAGATGCTGGTCGCCTCCCGGCTGTTGCAGGGCGCGATGGCCGCGATGATGGTGCCGCAGGTGCTGGCGATCATCCATGTCACCTTCCCGGCGCACGAGCGCGGCAAGGTGTTCGGGATGTTCGGCGCGGTCGTGGGACTCGGGGCCGTCTCGGGGCCGCTGCTGGGCGCGCTGCTGACCCAGTGGAACCTGTTCGGGCTGGAGTGGCGGCCGATCTTCCTGATCAACCTGCCGGTCGGCATCGCCGGACTGATCCTGGGCCGGAAGTTCATCGCCGAGTCGCGCGCCGACAAGGCGCTGCGGCTGGACCTGGTGGGCGTCGCGCTGGTCACGCTGGGCCTGCTGATGCTGATCTACCCGCTGACGCGCGGGCGCGAGCTGGGCTGGCCGCTGTGGGGCCATGTGTGCATGGCCGCCAGCCCGGCGGTGTTCGGTGCCTTCGTGGCGTACGAGAAGTACAAGGCGCGCAAGGACGGCTCGCCGCTGGTCGAGCTGTCGCTGTTCCGGGTGAAGAGCTTCGCGGCCGGTATCGCGGTGCAGCTCACCTTCGGCGTCGTGCTGGGCGTCTTCTTCCTCGTCTGGACGCTGTACATGCAGATCGGGCTGGGCTGGAGCCCGCTGAAGGCCGGTCTGACCGGTGTGCCGTTCTCGATCGCCGTGTCCGCCGCCGCCGGGGTGTCCGTGCAGAAGCTCGTGCCGCGCTTCGGGCGGAAGGTGCTCCAGGCCGGCGCGCTGACCATGGTCGCCGGGGTGCTCCTCTACATCTGGGAGGCCGGGCGGTACGGGACGGGGATCGAGCCCTGGCAGATGGCCGCGCCGCTGATCGTGATGGGCATCGGCATGGGCCTGATCGTGGCGCCGCTGACGGACGCGGTGCTGTCGGACGTACCGCGCGAGCACGCCGGTTCGGCGTCCGGGCTCATCAACACGACCGGGCAGATGGGAACGGCGCTGGGCCTCGGGCTGGTGTCGGTCGTCTTCTTCGGGGCGATCGACGAGGAGCGGCTCGCGCCCGGTGAGGTCGGCACCGCGTTCGCGGAGGCGTTCCGGGGAGCGCTGTGGTGGGTCGTGGCGGTGCTCGCGGTGATCTTCGCCGTGATGTTCGCGCTGCCGGGGCGGCCGAAGCAGCACCTGGAGGGTGGCGCGGTGGCCGCCGACGAGGTGCCTGAGCAGGTGCCCGCGCTCACGCACTGAGGGGGCGCGCGGAGGCCTGACGGCCCGGCTCCTGGGATCGGTTCACGACCCCTGGAGCCGGGCCTTCCGTTTGCCCGGATGTGTTTACTTCGCGGGAATGCGGACGTAGCCTGCTGGTGAAACCACAAGTTCGGGCATCGATCGGACGTAAAACCACATGTACGCACCGGAGCGCCAGCAACTGATCCTGCGCCTCGCCCGCGAGGGCGGCCGGGTCGACGTGCTGTCCCTCGCCGAGCAGTTCCAAGTGACGGCCGAGACGATCCGGCGCGACCTCAAGGCCCTGGACCGCGCCGGACTCGTCCGCCGGGTGCACGGCGGCGCCATCCCGGCCGGACGGCTGGACTTCGAGCCGGACCTCGCCGAACGCGAGTCCACCGCCGCCGACGAGAAGGACCGCATCGCGCGCGCCGCCCTCGGCGAACTGCCCGAGGACGGCAGCGTCATCCTCGACGCGGGCAGCACCGTGGCCCGGGTGGCCGCCGGACTGCCCCCCGAGTGCGCGCTCACCGTCGTCACCCACGCCCTGCCCGCCGCCTTCCGGCTCGCCGACCACCCGGGCATCGCCCTCCACCTGGTCGGCGGCCGCGTCCGGCACCGCACCCGCGCCGCCGTGGACGCGTGGGCTCTGGAGGCGTACGGGCAGATCCGCGCCGACGTCCTCCTCCTCGGTGCCAACGGGTTCTCCGTCGAGAGCGGGCTCACCACCCCCGACCTCGCCGAGGCCGCCGTGAAGCGCGCCATGGTCGCCGCCGCCCGCCGGGTGGTGCTGCTCGCCGACTCGGCCAAGCACGGCGCGGAGCACTTCGCCCGCTTCGGCGACCTCACCGACGTGGACCTGCTCATCACGGACACCGGGCTCAGCAAAGCACACGCGGCGGCCATCGAGGCGGCCGGAACGGAAGTCGTACGCGCATGATCCTCACCGTCACCCCCAACCCGTCCCTGGACCGGACGTACGAAGTCCCCGCCCTGGAGCGCGGCGAAGTGCTGCGCGCCACCGGCGAACGCGTGGACCCGGGCGGCAAGGGCGTCAACGTCTCCCGCGCCGTGGCGGCGGCCGGGCGCCGTACCGTCGCCGTCGTACCGCTGGGCGGCGCACCCGGCGCGCTCGTCGCCGAACTGCTGGCCGACGAGGGCATCGAGGTGGCGCCCGTCCCGCTGAAGGGCCACACCCGCTCGAACATCGCGGTCGCCGAACCCGACGGCACGCTCACGAAGATCAACGCGCCGGGGCCCTGGCTCACCCCGGGCGAGTCGGAGGCGATCCTCGCGGCGGTCGGCGCGTACTCGCCCGCCGCCGACTGGGTCGCCTGCTGCGGCAGCCTCCCGCGCGGCCTCGGCTCCGAGTGGTACGCCGACCTCGTCACCCGCGCGCACGGGTACGGCTCCCGGATCGCCCTGGACACCTCCGGCCCCTCGCTGCTGACCGCGCTGCGCGCCCGCCCCGACGTGGTCAAGCCCAACGCCGAGGAGCTCGCCGAAGCGGTCGGCCGCCCCCTCGCCACCGTGGGCGACGCGGTCAAGGCGGCGGAGGAACTGCTCGCGGCGGGCGCCGGCACCGTGCTGGCCAGCCTGGGCGCGGACGGGCAACTGCTCGTCTCCGGCGCCGGTGCCTTCTACGGATACGCCGCCGTCGACGCCGTACGCAGCAACGTCGGCGCGGGCGACGCGTCCCTCGCGGGCTTCCTCGCCGCGGGCGGCGAAGGCCCCGACGCGCTGGCGGCGGCGGTGGCGCACGGTGCGGCGGCGGTGCGGCTGCCGGGCAGCGAGATGCCGACGCCGTCCGACCTGGACCTGTCGGCGGTCACGGTGACCGCCGACATACCTCTCGACCGAGACCTGAGCGAGTAAGGGAGCCCGCGATGAGCGAGATGATCACCGCGGACCTGGTCGATCTCGACCTGGCCGCGAACACGAAGGAGGCGGCGGCCCGTTCGCTCGCCGAGCGGATGGTGCGGCTGGGCCGGGTGACCGACCTGGACGGCTTCCTGGCCGACGTGGCCGCGCGCGAGGCCCAGATGCCGACCGGCCTGGACGGCGGCATCGGCATCCCGCACTGCCGCAGCGCGCACGTCACGGAACCGACGCTCGCCTTCGGCCGCTCGGGCCCCGGCATCGACTTCGGCGCCCCGGACGGCCCGGCGGACCTGATCTTCCTGATCGCCGCCCCGGCCGGCGCGGACGACGCCCACCTGACGATCCTCTCCTCCCTGGCCCGCCGCCTGATGGACCCCGACTTCACGTCGGCGCTCCGCACGATGACTTCGGCTTCCGAGGCCGCCGCCCTGATCCGCGGAGAGGCCCCGCACGCCGCTGCCTCCCCGGCCCCGCGGACCACACCGGCCGCTCCCTCCCCCGCCGGGGCCCCCGGTGCGCGGCCTTCCGCGGCGCGGGGTCCTGCCGGGGCCGACGACGCCGGGGAGCGCACCGGGGCGGTCACCGCCGCGCCGGGCGCTGCCGAGGCCGGGTCCCTCTCCGCCGAGGGACCCGCCCGGCCGGACGGCCCCGCCGCCGGAACCACGACGGAAGCGGCTGCCGGGGGGCCGGGGGGAACCCCCGGGGCCGAGCCGTCCGCGCCGTTCCGGGTCGTGGTGGTGACGTCGTGCCCCACCGGGATCGCGCACACCTACATGGCGGCCGAGTCCCTGGAGAACGCCGGGCGGGACGCCGGGGTCGAGGTGGCCGTCGAGACGCAGGGCTCCGCCGGGTTCGCCCGGCTCGACCCGGCCGTCATCGCGGCCGCCGACGGCGTGATCTTCGCGCATGACGTGCCGGTCCGGGAGAAGGAACGCTTCGCCGGGAAGCCCACCGTCGACGTCGGCGTCAAGGCCGGGATCAACCGGGCCGCCGAGCTGATCGCCGAAGTGCGCGGCAAGGCCGAGCGCGGCGAGGTCACCGCTCCGGCCGGGGCCGGTCGCGGCACGCCCGTCGAGAGCGCGGGCGAGCCCGGTGAGGGCTACGGCACCAAGCTGCGCAAGTGGCTGATGTCGGGCGTCAGTTACATGGTCCCGTTCGTCGCCGCGGGCGGTCTCCTCATCGCCCTGGGCTTCGCCATCGGCGGCTACACCATCGACAAGGCCCCCTCCGTCGCCGAGCACTTCGCCTGGGGCCAGGCCGACAGTTGGGCCGCGCTGCTGTTCCAGATCGGCGGTCTGGCGTTCAGCTTCCTGATCCCGGTCCTCGCCGGTTACATCGCCTACGGCATGGCCGATCGCCCCGGACTCGTCCCCGGCTTCGTCGGCGGCTCCGTGGCGCTCACCATCAACGCCGGGTTCCTCGGCGGCCTGGCAGCCGGTCTGATCGCGGGCGGGGTGGTGATGGCGATCCAGCGGATCAGGGTGCCCGGCCCGCTGCGCGGCATCATGCCCGTGGTGGTCATCCCGCTGATCTCGTCGGTGATCGTCGGCTTCCTGATGTTCCTGGTGATCGGCAAGCCCATCGCGTCGCTCCAGAAGGCGCTGACCGACTGGCTGTCGGGCCTGTCGGGCGCCAACGCGGTCGTCCTGGGCATCATCCTCGGCCTGATGATGTGCTTCGACCTGGGCGGCCCGCTCAACAAGGTCGCCTACGCCTTCGCGGTCGGCGGCCTGGCCAGCCCCAACGAGGGCTCGCTGAAGGTCATGGCCGCCGTGATGGCCGCCGGCATGGTGCCGCCGCTCGCGATGGCCCTGGCCACCGTGGTGCGCGGCCGACTGTTCACCAAGGCCGAGCGGGAGAACGGCAAGGCCGCCTGGGTGCTCGGCGCCTCGTTCATCACCGAGGGCGCCATCCCCTTCGCCGCCGCCGACCCGCTGCGCGTCATCCCGTCGGCGATGGTGGGCGGCGCGGTCACCGGCGCCCTGTCGATGCTCTTCGAGTGCACCCTGCGGGCCCCGCACGGCGGCGTCTTCGTGGTGCCCCTGATCGGCAACCCGGCCCTCTACCTGGTCGCGATCCTCGCCGGCACCCTGGTGACCGCCGCGCTCGTCGTCCTCCTCAAGGGCCACGCCCGCAAGGCGTCCACGTCCTCCCCGGCGGCGGACGAGCCGGGGGAGACCCACGAGAAGGTCGCCGTCGCGGCCTGACACCCGGGCCCCGGGACCCGTCGGCGCACCGGCCCCGCGGTCAGCGGAACCGGCTCCGCGGTCAGCGGACCCGGCCCTCGGTCAGCGCACCCGGCCCCGTACCCGCGCGCGGCGCTCCATGGCGTCGCGCGCGGTGTGCTCGTCCTCGTACACCTCGCACATGTGCCGGCCGTCCGGCGTCGCCGTGTGCTCCACCTCCCAGATGCTCATCTCGCTGCCGTCCAGCAGCAGGAACGCGTGCTCGTACAGCGTGAACCCGGCGTCCTTCCCCGCCACGCTGCACTGCCGGCCGAAGACCTGCTTGATGTGGTGCGCGAACGCCCCCCGCAGCCGCGCCGCCACCGCCTCGCCCGGCCGGTCCTCGTTCTCCGCGCGGCGCAGCACCCGGCGCGCGTGGTCCGCCGAATCGTCCGGCACGTACATCGGCGGGGCGGGGAGCGGCGGCCGGCTCAGCAGCGAGCCCAGCAGCTCCAGGTCCGCGTCGAGGTCCACCTCCAGGTCGTCCTCCGGCTCGGGGAAGCCGACCGGCAGCCGGGAGGCGGCGAGCCGTACGTCGGTCTCGTCCGCGTACAGCTCGTGCTGCTCGTGGCCGTCCCGCCCGGTGTTGTGCACCAACTCCCACAGCGTCAGCGACGAGCCGTCCGCCAGCAGGTACGTATGCCGGTACGTCGCCCGGTGGAGCGCCGCGCTGTGGTGCGACGAGTGCAGCGAACTGGCGTGGGCCAGCGCGGAGTCCAGTCGCGTGACCAGCGCGTCGGGCAGATCGAAGGAGTTGAGCGCCCGCCCCAGGAGGCGCTCGACGTGCATCTCGGTCGTCTCGTCGTCGTTCGGAACGTTCAAGAGGGGTCTCCAGGCCGTCGCCGTGTGTCACTCGATGCTTGCTTAAGGTAGTACCTGGGTCTGACAACGCGTCCGGCTTCCACAAAACGAGGGGCGCGCAAAGCGAGTTCCCGCGCCCCCCTCTCAACTCCTCCCGGTCGCCCCTCAGTCGAGCCGGTACAGATCCCGGTACGAAGGGAAGGCGCCGCCCGGCCCCGACACCGAACCGGCGGCCAGCACCGCCCGTACGATCGCCCTGGTCACCACGGTGGCACCGGCCGCCAGGACCTCGTTCAGCGCGAGCGGGCCGTGCGTGTCGGGCAGGGGGCGCTCGCCCGTCGCCAGGGCGAAGACGGTGTCGCCGTCGTTGAGGAGGTGCACCGGCCGCACGGCGCGCGCGATGCCGTCGTGCGCCGTCCCCGCGAGCTTCTGCGCCTGGGCGCGGGTCAGGTCGGCGTCCGTGGCGACCACGGCGAGCGTGGTGTTCAGCGGCGGCCAGTCGTTGCGCTCCAGCGACTCCGCCAGCCGCCGTGCCGCCGCAGCGTGCGTCTGCGGGTCCGGCTGGACGAACGGCCCGTCGCCGTACGCCCCGTACAGCACCCCCGTCAGCGGATCGACCGCCGAGCCCACCGCGTTGGCCACGACGAGCGCGCCGATGGTGATCCCGGACGGCAGGACCGTACTGGCCGTGCCGACCCCGCCCTTCATCCCGCCGATCACCGCCCCGGTCCCGGCGCCGACGGCCCCGCACTCCACGGGGGCGCGCAGCTCCGTGGCGTCCGCCGCCTCCACCGCCGCCCGCCCCGTCGACGCGTCCGGGCGCGCCTTCCAGTCGCCGCCCCGGCCCAGGTCGAACACGCACGCCGCCGGGACGACCGGCACCACCTGCGACGGGTCGGGCCCCACGCGCACGCCCCGCCCGCGCTCCTCCAGCCAGGCCATCACGCCGGCCGCCGCCTCCAGTCCGTACGCGCTGCCGCCCGTCAGGACCACCGCCTCGACGCGCTGGACCAGGTTGCGAGGGTCGAGTGCGTCCGTCTCCCGGGTGCCGGGGCCACCGCCCCGCACGTCCACGGCCGCGACCGCCCCGCCTTCGGGCGCCAGGACCACGGTGGTGCCGCTGAGCGCGTTTTCCCCCGGTACGCGCGCGTGGCCGACCCGGAGGCCGGCCACGTCCGTCAGTGCGTCATTCATCCCCCTTGCGTACCACGCTCCATACGGGCGGTGAGCGTGACCCCGACCGCGACGGCCGCCGCCGCGACAAGCCCGCCCGCGAGGACGCCCCAGTGCCCCGCGAAGGTGCAGAGCAGGATGCCGAGCGCGGCGCACGGCAGTACGAGCTGCTGGGCGATGCCCACCTTGAAGTAGCGCGAGTGCAGCGCCCACACCAGCAGCAGGAACAGCGCCGACGGCAGGGTCACCGCGGCCGCCGCGGCGGTCGCCGACACATGCGCCTCGCCGACCGCCTGCTCGACGGCGACCTCGATGCCCGCGCCGATCGCGGCCGCCGACGCGAAGATCAGGTAGTGGCCGTATCCCCACAGGAACGCCTGCCGGTTCGACAGCAGCCGCCGGTGGACGGGGACGACGAAGTACACCCACCAGGCGGCGAAGATCAGCAGCAGCCCGCCGGCGGCGACCGGCAGCAGGTCGCCGAGCGCGTCGTTCTCCTCCACGCCCGTCTTCACGGCGACCGTCGCCGCGGCGATGGTCTCGCCGAGCACGATGATGGTGAACAGCCCGTACCGCTCGGCGATGTGGTGCGCGTGCCAGCTCGACGCGAAGTCCTTCTCCGCGAGCGGCGGTACGGCCATCTCGGCGACCACCATCACCAGGAACACCCATGGGCGCGCCGCCTCGGGCACGAACAGCAGCGCCGTCCAGCCAGCCTGGCACAGCGTCACCCCGGCCGCGTACCGCAGCGCCATGGTCCGCTCCGTGCCGGACGCGGCCCGCGCGGCGCGCAGCCACTGCGAGGCGAGCGCGAGCCGCATCACCAGGTAGCCGAGCCACACCAGGAAGAAGTCGTGCTCCGCGAAGGCGCGGGACACCCCGGCGGCGAGCAGCAGGACACCCGCGATCTGGACGAGCGTCACGACCCGGTAGAGGGCGTCGTCGTTGTCGTACGCCGAGGCGAACCAGGAGAAGTTCATCCAGGCCCACCAGATGGCGAAGAACACCATCGCGTACCGGGCGATGCCGTCGCCGGCATGGCCCTCGGCGACCGCGTGCACGAGCTGGATGCCCGCCTGGGCGACCGCCACGACGAAGCACAGGTCGAAGAAGAGCTCCAGGGGCGTGGCGGCGCGGTGCGCCTCGTCCCGACTGCGCGAGACCAGGGGCCGCAGGGGCCTACGGGGAGGGGAGGTCATCCCCCCAGGACAGCAGAGGCACCGCCGCCGGACGCCATCCGTGGGAAGCCGTCACCCCCGAAGTCCCCAAAACGGGCGAACCCGATCATGTCCCCCTACGGTGGCCGCGTGACCGAGCCCCCCACCCCGCCGCCCAAGGGCACCCCCGGTGAGCCTCCTGCCCCGACCGGCGACCCCGGCCCGGGTGAACCCCCGGCCCCGACGGGTGACCCCGGCCCGGGTGAACCCCCGGCGCCCACGGGTGACCCCGGCCCGGGTGGACCTCCGGCCCCGACGGGTGACCCCGGCCCGGGCGAGCCCCCGGCCCCGACGGGCGACCCCGCCCCCGGCGAGCCTCCGGCCCCGACCGGTGACCCCGGCCCGGACGAGCCTCCGGCCTAAATCACCCGGTCCGCGAGCGCTACCCGCAGATCCGGCCCACCGGCGGCTATGGCGACCCACGGACGGGGCGACACCGCGACCGCGTGGTGGGGAGCGGGCTTCCCGGTGCCGTCGTTCCTCGTCGTCCCGGCGCTGTGGCTGCTCGACCCCGATGACCGCTGACAACCGGCGTACGCTGAGAGCATGAGGACCGCCCCCGCCCCCGGACCGCGCGATGCGAAGAGCGAATCGGCGCCGGAGGAAGAGAACAACCCGCAGAATCCGAGGAACACGAAGAGCCCGGACAGCCCGGACAGCACGGACAGTCCGGCGAGTCCGGCCGGTCCCCAGAAGAGGACGGCCAGTCCCAAGAAGAGGACGCCGGCGCTGATCTTCGACGATCCGCTGGACCAGCCGTCCGCGGACGATACGGACCGTGGGTGGGGTGAGCGGCCTCCGGCCGGCGACAGCGCCGCCGACCTCGCGCGCTTCCTCGACGAGAAGCCGCCGCACCACCTGTGAGCCGGCGGCCCTAGACGGCGCCCGGCCTTGATCCGCGCTGGGCGACAAGGGCGTCGCGGATCTCCTTGAGCACCTCCAGCTCGGTGACCTCCAGAGTCTCCTCCACGCCCCTCTTCTCCCTCTCCAGCGCCGCCCGCCGGGCCAGGTACTTGGCCATGGGCAGCACCATCAGGAAGTAGACGACGGCGGCGGTGATCAGGAAGCTGAGCGTCGCGCTGAGCACCGAACCCCAAAGGATCGCGACGCCCTGGACGACCTCCCCGTTGTCGTTCACCTGACACGGGCCTTTCAGGCAGGACTGGTAACTCTCCAGGTTCTTGGTGCCGAAGGCGCCGACGACCGGGCTGATCACTCCTCTGACGATCGCGTTCACGATGTTGGTGAACGCGGCGCCGATCACCACCGCGACCGCCAGGTCGATCACGTTCCCGCGCAGCAGGAAGGCCTTGAAGCCGTCCAGCAGGCTCTGGTTCTTCTCCTGGCTCACCACGGTGCCTTTCGTCGCGTGTGCAGTTGGCGGAGCCATTAGGCCGTGCACCGTGCATATCCGTCCAATCCGTACACACGGACAGGTGACCCGGCAGATGATCAGTGCGGCCAGGAAGCGTCTGGTGACTCAGCACAGGGTCACCGCCAGACGGGACGTCGTCCCCGCGCCGGCCAGCACCGCGGCGGTGGCGCGCGGGACGGACAGCACGACCAGCGCACCACCGTCCGCGCTCGCCTCGCCGGTCTGCGGCACCTTCTCCACGCGAGCGCCCCTGGCCACCACGCGTGCCGCGTCATCACCGTCCGCCGGCGGTGAGGCCGGCGACGCGATCACGTCGACCCGGTCACCGGGGCGCAGCAGCCGGACGGTCGCGCCGTCCGCGATCCGCACCGGAGCGGACACCACCTCGGTCGGCTGCCGCTCCCGCTGTGGCGCCGCGGCGGCCCGCGGCCTGTCCGGCTCGGCGGGGCCGCGCGACCCCGCCGCCGAAGCGGCCAGCGCCGCGGCCGTCATGGCGAGCCCGGCCGCCATCGCGCGCCGCCTTCGCCGCACGGCCCGCCGCAGCCGGTGCCGGCCACCGCGCACCCGCAGCGGCGCGAATTGCGGCACCCCACACGTCTCAGGCACCGACGACACCGGCTGCGACCCCGGCGACAACACCGCCGATGACCCCGGCGACGGCACCGGTGCCGAACCCCCATGTGCCACCGGGGGAAGACCGGGCCGAGGACCGGGACGCAGGCCGGGAGGAACGGAAACGCGCGAGGGGAACGTCATGGCGACCACCTGCCGTGAGAGACCGGGAGCGAGCATCGGCTCCGCCGGCTTTCCGCCGACGCCCCTCACGATTCCGCGTTCCCGCCGATCCCGCTCACGCCTGTGGACAGCCTTGGCAGTGTGGAAAACCCCGTCACCCGCAGGCGTGACCGCCCGCCATGATCACGGCAGTTCGATCCCCAGGTCCCAGCCGTCGTGCGCCCGGGTGCACAGGCAGGAGCGGCTGTCGGTCTCCGGCAGCGCGGCCACCGCGTCGAAGAGCACCTCGCGCAGCCGGCCCACGTTCTCGTCGAACACCCGCAGCACCTCGGCGTGCGAGACGCCGTCGCCGGTCTCGGCGCCCGCGTCCAGGTCCGTCACCAGCGCCATGGAGGTGTAGCAGAGCCCCAGCTCACGGGCGAGGTACGCCTCCGGGTGGCCGGTCATGCCCACCACCGACCAGCCCATCGCGGCGTGGAACCGCGACTCGGCGCGGGTGGAGAAGCGCGGGCCCTCTATGACGACCATGGTGCCGCCGTCCACCGCCTCCCAGCCGCGCCCGTGCGCGGCGGCGAGGGCCACCTTGCGCCCGTCGGGGCAGTAGGGGTCGGCGAACGAGGTGTGGACGACGTTCGGCACCGTTCCGTCCGGCAGCGGCTCCCCGTCGAAGAAGGTCTGCGTACGGGCCTTCGTCCGGTCCACCAACTGGTCCGGCACCAGCAGCGTGCCCGGCCCGTACTCGGGGCGCAGCCCGCCCACGGCGCACGGGCCGAGGACCTGTCGTACGCCGACCGACCGGAGCGCCCACAGGTTGGCCCGGTAGTTGATGCGGTGCGGCGGGAGGTGGTGGCCGCGCCCGTGCCGGGGCAGGAAGGCGACACGGCGACCGGCCAGCTCACCGAAGAACAGCGAGTCGCTCGGGCTGCCGTACGGCGTGGTCACCCGGACCTCGGTGACGTCCTCCAGGAAGGAGTAGAACCCCGAGCCGCCGATGACGCCGATGTCCGCGCGCATGTCCGTGCCAGTGCCTGCCTTCGCTGCGTTCGCCATGCGCCTCACCCTAGCCGGGGCCGGATACGCCGAGGACCCCGCCGTGGAAAACGGCAGGGTCCTGGCCAAACGTGATCAGGCGGCGGAGCTGGAGCTTCCGGCCGTGCTGGAAGAGCTCGACGTGCTCGACGCGGCGGGCTTGGAGTCCGACGAGCCGGAGGACGAGGAGCTCGACGACGTACCGGCCGCGCCGGACGACTTCGCGGCGGGCGAGCTGCTCGACGACGCGCCACGGCTGTCGTTGCGGTAGAAGCCGGAGCCCTTGAAGACAATGCCGACGGCCGAGAACACCTTCTTCAGGCGTCCCTGGCAGCTCGGGCACTCGGTCAGGGCGTCATCGGTGAACTTCTGCACCGCCTCGAGGCCCTCGCCGCACTCGGTGCACTGGTACTGGTAGGTCGGCACTTGTCTTCCTCCTGGCACTCTCACTCGATGAGTGCTAACGACAGTCCATAGTGACGTATTCCGCGGGATCAGTCCACCGTCACCGGCACGCGGTGACCGACGCCACGTGCGACGGTCCGGCTCGCCGGACGGGGCACGAGCCGCGACCGGAGCGCCACCAGGGTGGTCAGCGCCAGTGCCGTACCGGCCAGCGGGACCAGGAAACCGGCGCTCGCGCCGTACCCGTCCGCGAGCCGCCCGGCCACCGTCACGGCGGCCGCCTGGCCCAGGGCCACGGCGCCGGTCAGCCAGGTGAAGGCCTCGGTGCGGGCGGACGCCGGGACCAGCGACTCGACCAGCGTGTAGCCGGTGATCAGCGCCGGGGCGATGCACAGCCCCACGACCAGGCCGAGCGCGCCCAGCAGCACCACGGAGTGCGCGGACCACAGCAGCGAGGCGGCGACCGTCAGGGCCGCGTACCCGAGGATCAGGCGGCGCCGGGGCCCGGACTTCCAGGCGATGGCGCCGACCGCGACGCCGGCCAGCATGTTGCCCGCGGCGAAGAGGCCGTACAGCAGGCCGTTCATGCCCGGCTGGCCGATCTCCTCGGTGAACGCGGTCAGGGAGACCTGCATGCCGCCGAAGACCGAGCCGATGCCCAGGAAGGCGATCGCCAGGACGCGTACGCCCGGGATGGACAGGGCGGAGGTGTGCTCCACGCGTGCGTGGGCGGCGGACAGGCCGTGGGCGGGCTGGGTGCCGCGCTGGGCGGCGAAGAGCAGGCCGCCGGCCAGGGTGAGCGCCGCCTCGGCGACCAGGCCGGCCGCCGGGTGGACGCCGGTGCACAGCGCGGTGGCGAGGACGGGGCCCACGACGAAGGTGAACTCGTCGGTGACGGACTCGAAGGCGGCCGCCGTCGACATCAGCGGCGAGCCCTCCAGCTTCGCGGCCCAGCGGGAGCGGACCATGGGGCCGATCTGCGGCACCGAGGCGCCGGTCGGCACCGCCGCCGCGAACAGGGCCCACAGGGGGGCGTTTGCCAGCGCCAGCGCCGTCAGGGCCGACACCGACACGGTGTGCACGAGCACGCCGGGAATGAGGACGGCACGCTGTCCGAAGCGGTCGGCGAGCTTCCCGCTCTGCGGGGCGAACAGGGCCATGGAGACGCCGGTGAACGCGGCGACGGCGCCGGCGCTTCCGTAGGAGCCGGTGGTGTGCTGCACCAGCAGGACGATGCCGATGGTGAGCATCGCGAAGGGCTGCCTCGCCGCGAATCCGGGAAGCAGGAACGTCCAGGCTCCCGGGGTGCGCAGAAGCTGCCCGTATCCGGGACGCTTGACAGCGTCAGACGTGGTGACCGTGGCTGTGTTAACAGCGGAGGGCACGGCCTGTGCCTTTCTGCTGCCTGGTAGCGCTCCCCTGGGTGTCGGGAGCCGCCGAGAGCTGTCCTCTTGCGCGGAACTGCGGTAGATACCGGGCCCCTACTGCGGAGGGGCGACTCGGCCGCCATACGGTCGCGCCAGCTCTGCGTCAGGCAGAGTTGGTTCGATCAGTGTGTGCCTTCATGGTACAGGGAAGAGCGCATGTGGTGCCTGTGAATTTGCCAATACGGACCAGCCGTCGCCTCCGATTAACCGGATGTTCGCTTTCGGGGTCCCTTGGCCGGGCCTCTGGACGCCGGTTCCCGGGCGTCCTCGCCCCAAAACCGCCCCTCAGGCCCCGCCATTGCCTCCCGTTCCCAGCCAGCCGGCCAGCTTGCCGCCCTGGGCCACCGCCCGCAGCCGCCGCTCGGCCGCGTCCCGGACCGGGTCCGTGGCCACCACCAGCAGCTCGTCGCCGCGCCGCAGCACGGTCGTCGGCGACGGCACGAAGCTCTGGCCGTCCCGTACGACGAGGGTGACGGCCGCGCCCGGGGGCAGCCGCAGCTCCGCGACCTCCACACCGTGCATCCTCGACCTCTCCGGGACGGCCACCGACAGCAGGTGCCCGCGCAGCCGCTCCAGGGGGGCGGATTCGACGCCCAGGTCGGCGGCCTCGGCCTGGTCGCCCAGCCGCAGCGCCCTGGCCAGCCAGGGCAGGGTCGGGCCCTGCACCAGGGTGTAGACGACCACCAGCACGAAGACGATGTTGAAGACCTTCTCGCTGCCCTCGATGCCGGACACCATGGGGATGGTCGCCAGGATGATGGGCACCGCGCCACGCAGGCCCGCCCACGACATGAGGGCCTGTTCCGGCCAGGGGATCCGGAAGGGCAGCAGGCTCAGGAACACCGACAGCGGCCGGGCCACCGCCGTCAGCACCAGCCCGACCATCACCGCCGGCCAGAAGTCGTCGAGCAGCTCGTGCGGGGTCACCAGCAGGCCGAGCAGGACGAACATGCCGATCTGGGCGATCCAGCCCAGCCCCTCCGCGAAACCTCGGTTGGCGGGCGCGTGCGGCAGCTTGGCGTTGCCCAGGACCACCGAGGCCAGGTAGACCGCGAGGAAGCCACTGCCGTGCGCCATGGCGCCGGCCGCGTACGCCACCACCGCGATGGCCATCACGGCGATCGGGTACAGGCCGGAGGCGGGCAGGGCCACGTGCCGCAGCCCGAACGCGCCCAGGAAGCCGACGGCCAGGCCGATGGCGGCGCCGATGGCCAGCTCCAGCGCGATCGTGCCGAGCAGCACGTACCAACTGTCGACGGGGCCGGTGGTCGAGAAGGCCACCACCAGGATCACGACAGGGGCGTCGTTGAAGCCGGACTCGGCCTCCAGGGTCCCGGTCACCCGGGACGGAAGGGGAACCTTGCGCAGGACGGAGAAGACGGCGGCGGCGTCCGTCGAGGAGACGACCGCGCCGATGATCAGCGCCTGCCGCCACTCCAGGCCCACCCAGTAGTGCGCCGCCGTGGCCGTGACGCCCACGCTCACCGCGACGCCGGCGGTCGACATGACGGCCGCCATGGGCAACGCGGGTTTGATCTCCTTCCACTTCGTTCCCAGGCCACCCTCGGCCAGGATCACCACAAGTGCGGCATAGCCGATCACCTGGGTCAGTTCGGCGTTGTCGAACTCGACGTTGCCGATCCCGTCCTGCCCGATGGCGATGCCGATCCCCAGGTACAGGAGCAGGCTGGGGAGCCCGCTGCGCGAGGAGATCCGCACCGCCGCGACGGCGACGAGCAGCACGAGCGAGCAGACGAACAGGAGCTCATTGAGCTGGTGGACAGTCAGTGGGCCGACCCTTTCCTCACTTGCGCGCCGGATCGTTCCAGCCACGGGCGCTTTGTTACTTTACCTAATCATTAACGCTTCCTTGACGCCGGGGCCGGGGGCGCGGTGCCCGTGCCGGGTCCCCGGGAAAGGCCTCCTTACTGACACCGCGTCCGGGCCGGGCGGGCGCTGCGCCTATGGTTGCTCCAGCACTCCAGGACCAGCCTGCGCCTCGAAGGACAGCGATGCCCGCCAACACCACCGCCGCTTCCACCAAGAAGAAGGGGCGACGCGCCCGTCTGCTCGTGATCGCCCTGGTGCTGGCGCTGGTCGCGGGCGTCGGCTATGGCGCCTATTGGAGCGTCAGCACCGTGCGCGCCCCCTTCCCGCAGACCACCGGCACCCTCAAGCTCGACGGACTGTCCGGGCCCGTCGACGTCAAACGGGACGACTACGGCGTTCCGCAGATCTACGCCTCCACCGACGAGGACCTGTTCCGCGCCCAGGGCTACGTCCAGGCACAGGACCGGTTCTGGGAGATGGACGTCCGCCGCCACATGACGGCCGGGCGCCTGTCGGAGATGTTCGGCAAGGAGCAGGTCGACACGGACGCGTTCCTGCGCACCCTGGGCTGGCACCGGGTGGCCCAGGAGGAGTACGACAAGCTCCTGTCGCCCGACACCAAGAAGAACCTCCAGGCGTACGCGGACGGCGTGAACGCCTACCTGAAGGGCAAGGAGGGCCGCGACATCTCGGTCGAGTACGCCGCCCTGTCCTTCAGCAACGACTACACCATCGAGCCCTGGACCCCGGTCGACTCGGTGGCCTGGCTCAAGGCCATGGCCTGGGACCTGCGCGGCAACATGCAGGAGGAGATCGACCGTTCGCTGATGACCAGCCGGCTCAGCGAGAAGCAGATCAAGGACCTCTACCCCGGGTACCCGTACGACCTGCACCGCCCGATCGTCGACAAGGGCGGCGTGGACAAGGTCACCGGCAAGTTCGACCCCTCCGCCAAGGGCGGCGCCCAGGACGCGGACTCGGGCAACGGTCAGGGCGCCGGCACAGGGGCCGGCACAGGGACCGGCACGGGGAGCGGTACAGGCACCGGCACCGGCGGCTCGGACACCGCCCAGGGCGCCACCCAGGGCCTCCAGTCGCAGCTCTCCGCGCTGTCCACCTCCCTGGAAAAGATCCCCGCCCTGCTCGGCCCCAACGGCAACGGCATCGGCTCCAACTCCTGGGTCGTCTCCGGCAAGTACACGACCACGGGCAAGCCGCTGCTCGCCAACGACCCGCACCTGGCGCCCCAGCTCCCCTCGCTCTGGTACCAGATGGGCCTGCACTGCCGTTCGGTGTCGGACAAGTGCCGTTACGACGTGGCCGGCTACACCTTCGCCGGGATGCCCGGCGTGATAATCGGCCACAACCAGGACATCGCCTGGGGCTTCACCAACCTGGGCGCTGACGTCAGCGACCTGTACCTGGAGAAGATCACCGACAGCGGCTACCGGTACGGCAACAAGGAACTGCCCTTCGTCACCCGCGAAGAGGTCATCAAGATCGCCGGAGGCGGCAGCAAGAAGATCACCGTCCGGACGACGAACAACGGCCCCCTGGTCTCCGACCGCAGCAACGAGCTGGAGAAGGTCGGCGACGAGGCGCCTGTCGACACCCTGGCCCCGGACCGGGGCGACGGCTACGCGGTGGCGCTGCGCTGGACCGCCCTGGACCCGGGCAAGTCCATGGAGGCCGTGTTCAAGCTGAACCGCGCCACCGACTTCAAGCAGTTCCGCGCGGCCGCCCGTGACTTCGAGGTGCCCTCCCAGAACCTGATCTACGCCGACGCCAAGGGCGCCGAGGGCAACATCGGCTACCAGGCCCCCGGCAAGATCCCGGTCCGCAAGAAGGGCCACGACGGCACCATGCCGGCGCCGGGCTGGGACCCGAAGTACACCTGGGAGAAGAAGTTCGTCCCCTTCGACGAACTGCCCTACGAGGAGAACCCCGAGCGCGGCTACATCGTGACCGCCAACCAGGCCGTCATCGACCCGGACAAGTATCCGTATCCGCTGACCGAGGACTGGGGCTACGGATCGCGCAGCCAGCGCATCAACGACCTGATCGAGTCCAAGACCAAGGACGGGGCCAAGGTCTCGACCGAGGACATGCGCACCATGCAGATGGACAACAGCAGCGAGATCGCCAAGCTGCTGACGCCCTACCTGCTGAAGATCGACATCTCGGACCCGCACGTCCGTGAGGCGCAGAAGCTCCTGGAGGGCTGGGACTACACCCAGGACGCGGACTCCGGCGCGGCCGCCTACTTCAACGGCGTGTGGCGCCACGTCCTCAAGCTGGCGTTCGGCAACAAGCTGCCCAAGGAGCTGCGGGTCAAGGGCGAGTGCCTCAACGTCCGCCCGGCCGACTCCACCGGACCCGTCGACGAGCAGAACAGGCTGGTCCGGGAGTGCGGCCAGCGCGACGCCGCGGCGGCCACGGCCCAGCCGGACGGTGGCGACCGCTGGTACGAGGTGGTCCGCCGGATCCTGAAGGACGAGAAGAACGAGTGGTGGCAGTCCGCCCCCAGCCGCACCCACCGGGACGGCACCGCCACCCGTGACGAGCTGCTCAAGCGCGCCATGGTGGACGCCCGCTGGGAGCTGACCTCCAAGCTCGGCAAGGACGTCAACAGCTGGAGCTGGGGCCGGCTGCACCAGCTCACCCTGAAGAACCAGACCCTCGGCACCGAGGGCCCGGGCTTCATCCAGTTCCTGCTCAACCGGGGTCCGTGGAACCTGTCCGGCGGCGAGGCGGCGGTCAACGCCACCGGCTGGAACGCGGCCGGCGGGTACGGGGTCGCCTGGGTGCCCTCCATGCGGATGGTCGTGAACGTCGGCGACTGGGACAAGTCCCGCTGGATCAACCTGACCGGCGCCTCCGGGCACGCCTACAACGCCCACTACACCGACCAGACGGACAAGTGGGCCAAGGGCGAACTGCTCGACTGGCCCTACGGCAGGCAGGCGGTCGACGCCAGGACCGTGGACACGCTCGTCCTCACGCCGTAGGCGGCGGGCGGCACGAAACCGGCCGGGCCCGCCATCAGGCCCGGAAGCGGAGGGTGGCCTCCGGGGTCACCACCGCGTGCACGGGGTGGTCGTGCGGTTCCTCCGGGACCCGCTCGACCACCTCGTTCGCGTACAGGAGCACCACCAGGGCCGGATCGTGGCCGGACCGGGCGATGCGGGCCAGGACCCGGTCGTACGAGCCGCCGCCCCGCCCCAGCCGCATGCCCCGCACGTCCACCGCCAGGCCGGGCAGGAGGACCGTGTCGGCCTCCAGGACGGCGTCCACGCCCTGCCGGGGCCCCGAGGGCTCCAGGAGGCCGCGGCGGGCCCGTACGAGCCCCTCCGCGCCCTCATAGACCGCCCAGTCCAGGTCGTTGTCCTCCAGCAGGACCGGCAGCAGGACGCGCACGCCCCGCTCGCGCAGCACGTCGAGCAGCGCGCGCGTGCCCGGTTCGGTGCCTATGGAGACGTATGCGGCGACTGTCCCGGCCCGCCGCAGCTCGGGCAGGTTCAGGGCGACGTTCGCGAGAACCGCGGCCGTCTCCTGGACGTCATCACTGGTCAGGAGGGTGCGCGCGGCGAGGAGTTGGCGGCGCAGAACGGCCTTTTCGGACATGTCGCCGACCATGGTTACCTCACAAACCTCTCGTACATGACCGTATGGGGAGGAAGTTAACCGGAAGCTAATCTTCCGCCCATACCGAACAGATATGGTGCTCCGCATGACCAAGTCGCACCCCAGGATCAGCAAGGCTGTCATCCCCGCCGCCGGCCTCGGCACCAGGTTCCTGCCGGCCACGAAAGCCACTCCCAAAGAGATGCTGCCTGTGGTCGACAAGCCCGCCATCCAGTACGTCGTCGAGGAGGCCGTGGGCGCCGGCCTCTCCGACGTGCTGATGATCACCGGCCGCAACAAGCGGCCGCTCGAGGACCACTTCGACCGCAACTACGAGCTCGAAGAGGCCCTCATCAAGAAGGGCGACCAGGAGCGCCTCGCCAAGGTCCAGGAGTCCAGCGACCTGGCCACCATGCACTACGTCCGCCAGGGCGACCCGCGCGGCCTCGGCCACGCCGTCCTGTGCGCCGCCCCGCACGTGGGCGACGAGCCCTTCGCCGTCCTCCTCGGCGACGACCTCATCGACCCGCGCGACCCGCTGCTGTCCCGCATGGTCGAGGTCCAGGAGCGCGAGGGCGGCAGCGTCATCGCGCTGATGGAGGTCGAGCCGTCCCAGATCCACCTCTACGGCTGCGCGGCGGTCGAGCCCACCGGCGACTCCGACGTCGTGAAGGTGACCAACCTGGTCGAGAAGCCCGACCCGGCCGAGGCGCCCAGCAACTACGCCATCATCGGCCGGTACGTCCTCGACCCCGCCGTCTTCGGGATACTGCGCAAGACGGAGCCGGGCCGCGGTGGCGAGATCCAGCTCACCGACGCCCTCCAGAAGCTGGCCGCAGACGAGTCGGCGGGCGGACCGGTGCACGGCGTCGTCTTCAAGGGCCGCCGCTATGACACCGGCGACCGCGGCGACTACCTGCGGGCCATTGTCAGACTCGCGTGCGAACGTGAGGATCTGGGACCGGACTTCCGGAACTGGCTTCGCAGTTACGTCACCGAGGAGATGCAAGCGCTGTGAGTACGACCTGGTCGGTGGACGAGCACCTGGAGGACATCCTCCAAGCGGTCCACCCGCTCGACCCGATCGAGCTGCCGCTGCCCGACGCCCAGGGCTGTGTCCTGGTCGAGGACGTCATGGTGCCCGTCGCCCTGCCGCCCTTCGACAACAGCTCCATGGACGGATACGCGGTACGGGTCGCCGATGTCACCGGCGCCACCGAGGAGTTCCCGGCGGTGCTCACGGTCATCGGTGACGTGGCGGCGGGCAGCGAGGGGCTGCCCACCGTCGGCCCCGGCCAGGCCGCCCGCATCATGACCGGTGCCCCGCTGCCGCCGGGCGCCGAGGCCGTCGTCCCGGTCGAGTGGACCGACGGCGGCACCGGCGGCGCGCCCGCCACCGGCATGCGGGCCGCCAGCGCCGCCCCCGAGGGAGCCACCGGCGAGGTCCGCGTCCACCGCCCGGCCGAGGCCCGCGCCCATGTACGCGCGCGTGGCAGCGACGTCCAGGCCGGCGACCTGGCCCTGGAGGCCGGTACGGTCCTCGGCCCGCCGCAGATCGGGCTGCTCGCCGCGATCGGACGCGGCACGGTGCGGGTCCGTCCCCGCCCGCGCGTGGTCGTGATCTCCACCGGCAGCGAACTGGTCCAGCCGGGCGAGGAACTGGGCCCGGGCCAGATCTACGACTCCAACAGCTACGCCCTCGCCGCCGCCGCGCGCGACGCCGGGGCCATCGCCTACCGGGTCGGCGCGGTCACCGACGACGCCACGACGCTGCGGGCGGCCATCGAGGACCAGCTCATCCGCGCCGACCTCCTCGTCACCACCGGCGGGGTCAGCGTCGGCGCGTACGACGTGGTCAAGGAGGCCCTCTCCTCGGTGGGCGACGAGGACGAGCCGGGCAGCGGCGTCGACTTCCGCAAGCTCGCCATGCAGCCGGGCAAGCCGCAGGGCTTCGGCTCCATCGGCCCCGACCACACCCCGCTCCTGGCCCTGCCCGGCAACCCGGTCTCCAGCTACGTCTCCTTCGAGCTGTTCGTCCGGCCCGCGATCCGTGCCCTGATGGGGCTGAAGGACGTCAAGGACACCCAGCGGCCACGCGTGCGTGCCGTCCTGTCCGCCGACAAGCCGCTGTCCTCACCGGCCGGCAAGCGCCAGTTCCTGCGCGGCAGGTACGACGCCGAGGCCGGCACGGTCACCCCTGTGGGGGGCGCGGGCTCCCACCTGATCGCCGCCCTGGCACACGCCGACGCCCTGCTCGTCGTCCCCGAGGACACCACCACGGTCGAGCCGGGCGGCGAACTGGACGTGGTCCTCATCGGCTGATCGTCCGGCGTGGCGGTACCGTGTCTGCGCTGTGCCTTCCCGGGGGACCACCCCCGGCCCCCGGCGGCGCGACAATGGGCCGTACGGGGCAATCGGCGCCGGAACACGCGAGGCGGAGTTCAGCAGTGAGTACGCAAGGCAGCCTGACGCACATCGACGAGTCGGGGGCGGCCCGCATGGTGGACGTCTCCGAGAAGGACGTCACCGCCCGCACCGCCCGCGCCACCGGCCGGGTCCTCGTCTCCCCCCGTGTGATCGAGCTGTTGCGCGGTGAGGGCGTCCCCAAGGGAGACGCCCTGGCCACCGCCCGTATCGCGGGCATCATGGGCGCCAAGCGCACCCCGGACCTCATCCCGCTGTGCCACCCGCTGGCCGTCTCGGGCGTGAAGCTGGACCTGTCGGTCGCGGACGACGCGGTCGAGATCGCGGCGACGGTGAAGACCACCGACCGCACGGGTGTCGAGATGGAGGCGCTCACGGCCGTGTCGGTGGCCGCGCTGACCGTCGTCGACATGATCAAGGCCGTCGACAAGGCGGCCGTGATCACCGACGTACGGGTGGAGGAGAAGACGGGCGGCAAGTCGGGCACCTACCGGCGCACCGAGGCGGAAGGGGAGCGGGCGTGACGCCCCGGGCCGGAAACGTCACCGGCGCGCACCCCCACCCCCCGGAGCGCGCCCACGAGCCGGAGCGCGCCGCCACCGCGCACGCCCCCGAGCCGGAGCACGCCCCCGCTCCGCACGCCCACACCGGCGGCAGCCCGTACCGCGCGCTGGTCGTCACCGCCTCCAACCGGGCCTCCGCCGGGGTGTACGAGGACAAGGGCGGCCCCATCCTCGCCGAGGGCCTCGCCCGCCTGGGCTTCACCGTCGACGGACCGCAGGTCGTCCCCGACGGCGACCCCGTCGAGGCCGCGCTGCGCGCCGGGGTCGAGGCCGCGTACGACGTCATCCTCACCACCGGCGGCACCGGCGTCTCGCCCACCGACCGCACCCCCGACGTCACCCGCCGGGTGCTGGACCACGAGGTCCCCGGCATCCCGGAGGCCATCCGCGCGTACGGCCGCGAGAAGGTCCCGACGGCCGTGCTGTCCCGGGGCCTGGCCGGGGTGGCCGGCCGCACCCTGATCGTCAATCTGCCCGGCTCCACCGGCGGCGTCCGCGATGGCATGGCCGTCCTGGAACGGCTCCTGGTCCACGCGGTCGACCAGCTCCGCGGCGGCGACCACCCCAGACCGTCATGAACCCGGCCTGGCCGGTGACGCTGGCGGACGGCCCCGTCGTCCTGCGGCCGATAAAGCTGCGCGACCAGCGGGCCTGGCGCGAGGTCAACCGGCGCAACCGCGACTGGCTGCGCCCCTGGGAGGCGACGATCCCACCGCCGGCCCCCGGCGTCCCGTTCGCCCAGCGCCCCACGTACCGCCAGATGGTGCGCCACCTGCGTGCCGAGGCGAACGCGGGGCGGATGCTGCCGTTCGTCGTCGAGTACGAGGGGCGGCTGGTCGGCCAGCTCACGGTCGCCGGCATCACCTGGGGCTCGATGTGCTCGGGCCACGTCGGGTACTGGGTGGACCGCGAGGTCGCGGGCCGGGGCGTCATGCCGACCTCCGTGGCGCTCGCCGTCGACCACTGCTTCCGTACGGTCGGACTGCACCGGATCGAGGTGTGCATCCGACCCGAGAACACCCCGAGCCGCCGGGTCGTGGAGAAACTGGGATTCCGCGAGGAAGGGCTGCGCCCGCGCTATCTCCACATCGACGGTGCCTGGCGCGACCACCTCGTCTTCGCGCTCACCGCCGAGGAGGTCCCGGAGGGGCTGTTGCGCCGGTGGCACCGGGTCAGCCGGGGAACCCCGCGCTGATCGACCGCAATCGACCGCGACGGCTATCAACCGCGACCGCAATCGACCGCGAACCGAGCACAGTAATAAAATATATGTTCGAATTCAGGCGGGCGTTCTGTCGGAACCGGTCGGATCAATCACAAAAAAATTCAGTGATATCAGCCAGATCGTGCGACACACCGGCCCAATTGGCCGATGGCCGGATGCGAACCCCTCTACGGTGTGAGGCGTGAGCAGCAGCGGCCTCATCTACGCAGTCATCGTCGGGGCCTGGGCCGCCTACCTGGTGCCGATGTGGCTCCGCAGGCAGGACGAGCTGAACGAAGCCCGTCCGACGGAACGCTTCAGCACCGCCATCCGGCTCCTGTCCGGACGGGCGGGCATGGAGCGCCGGTACGCCAAGGAGCTGCGCGAGCGCACCGCCGAACAGGCGGCGTCGCCCGACGTCGACCCGGACGCCGAGACGGAGCATCTGAGCTCGGTCGACGTCCGGGCCTTCGCCGCGCCCCCGGACCGTACGGAGGCGCGCCTGGAGGTCCCGGAGCTTCCGCCCGCGAGGCCACGCCCCGCCCGGCGCCCCCGCCCGGCCGGTGCGGCCGCCGAGCGCGCCCGGCGCTCCAAGGTCCTCGCCCGGCGCCGGCGGACCACGGTGATCCTCTTCCTCGCCTTCACGCTCGGCGCGATCGTCGCGGCGGTCGGCGGCCTCGCCTTCCTGTGGGCCCCGGGCGTCCCGGCCGTGCTGCTGAGCGCGTACATCGTGCACCTGCGCGCCCAGGAGCGCCGTCGCTTCGTGTACGTCATGGACCGGCGCCGCGCCGAGGCCGCGGCACAGCGCCTGCGTGAGAGCCGCCCGCGCGGCCGTACCGCCCCCGACCAGGGGGACGCGCCCGAGGCCCGCCACCCGCAGCCCGACCCCGAACCGGCCCCCGCGCTCACCCCGCAGGAGGCCGGGCGCCGCGCGCTGGTCGAGCAGACCGACCACGCCGAGTGGGTGGACCAGCAGCGCGACCACGGCCCCACCCGCGGCGATAGCTGGGACCCGGTCCCGGTGCCGCTGCCCACCTACGTCACCGCCCCGGTGGCTCCGCGCGCGACGGGCGGTGTCGACGTCACCGACCCGGAGACCTGGAGCGCGGCCCGTTCCTCCCCGGCGGAACCCACCCCGCCGCCGGCCACCCGCCAGAACCCCCACCCCAGCCCGCACCCGCCGCGCCGCCCCCACGACCACGGCAGGACACCGCTCTTCGACCAGTACGCGGACGAGGACCGCCCCCGCGCGGCCAACGAGTAGGGCGCCGCGTGACGGACCTCTCGGCGGCCCGCGGGGAACGGATTTCCAAGCACCCGGATCGGGATGCTAATGTTTCACACGTCGCAAGGGCCTGTGGCGCAGACTGGTAGCGCACCTCGTTCGCATCGAGGGGGTCAGGGGTTCAAATCCCCTCAGGTCCACGCACACACAAGATCCCGTCCGATCGCTCAGATCGGGCGGGATCTTGTCGTTGTCCGCGGGCGACGTCGGTGCCGGCCCCGGTGTTCCCCGGGGTCCGGGCGGTCGCGCCCGCGCCGGACGCGAAGGGCAACGCGAATACCGATGGGCACCGCGTGCCGGAACTCTTGTTCCAAAGTGGCGGGTTATGGAAGGCTGAGCAGCCCCGCGGGCCCAACAGGGCTTAATTGAGCGGCAGTTCGAATTTCCGGACGGTGGCACCCCCAAAAGGGAATCGGCCCCCCAAACGGAATCGGCATCCGACAAGGTATGTACCAATCAGGCGGCGTTCCCCTCAGCCCCCCATCGCAATGCCCTGAATGGAAATACACCCATGCCCTCACGCCCTCGCCCCGATTCCTCCGTTCCCCCGCCCCCTCCCTACGCGCCCACCTCTGGGGGCGCCGACGCGGCACTCGCCGGCATGCTGGGCGCGGCGCCCGGCGGCGGGGGTACTGCGGACGCCTATCCCGCCACCGTGCTCATGGCGCGGCACTGCGGGGCGGTCAGTGACTACGCGGCGCTGCTCACCGGCTCGCGCACCTATGCCTCGATGGTCGTGTCGGCCGCCTTCGCGCACGTGCTGGACGAACTGCGCCAGGGCGTGGGCGGTACGGAGGCCGCGGTGCGGCCGCGGCTGCTGGTGGCGGCGCGGCGGACCCTCGCGGAGTGGGCCGGGGACGCGCGGATCGCGGCCCTGCTGACCGGACTGCCGAATCCCGCCGGGCCGGCACCGGACCGGGAGCTGGTCGCCCGGGCATTCGCGGCATTGCCCGGGCCGGCCCAGGTTCTGCTCTGGCACCGGGAGGTCGAGGCGGAGGGCATATCCATTCCGGCGGCTTTGCTGGCCATCGACCCGCGTGCCGCGACAGCGCAACTCGAAGGGGCCCGGGAACTGTTCCGCGCGGGCTGTCTGCGCGCCCATTTCGAGCTGGCCGCCGACCCGGAATGCCGCCACTACAACCGGCTGCTCGACATATCACTGCGGCGCGGCGGCGCCCTGATCCCGGACATTCAGCGGCATTTGTCGAAGTGCCGGCACTGCCGGTACGCGGCTGAGCAACTGCGCCACTCCGACGGGCGGCTGCCGCTGCTGCTGGCCGAGGGCGTGCTCGGCGAGGGGGCCGGGGCGTACGTCGAGTCGCGGCCGGGCCGCTCCCGTGCGCGTGCCGGGGCGCAGGCCGAGGCGCGGAGGGCAGGCCGGCACTCGCGGGCCGTGCCGGTGGGGGCCGTGCGGCGCCTCGCCGGGGCCGTGCCGGGCGGCGGGGCGCTCCTGGCGGGGCTCGGGCTCGTCATGACAGGCGTCCTGGCCGTGGCGGCCGTCGCCGGCCTCTGGACGGACACCGACGGCGGGCCCGGCGCCGGAGCGGCGGCCCCGAGCAGCCCGGCCGGCAGCGCCGCCCCCGCGCCCGGCTCCCGGCCGACCACCGCCCCGCCGCAGGCGCAGCCCCAGCCGCCCTCGTCGGCCGGACACGGCGGTGGCGCCCTGACCACGCGGCTGCGCAACGCCGAGACCGGGCTGTGCCTCGACATCCGGGACGGCCGGCCCCAGGTGGGCGCCGAACTCACCCTGGCGCCGTGCTCGGGCCACCCCACCCAGGCGTGGCGGTACGAGCGGGACGGGCTGCTGCGCAGCGCCGCGGCCCCGGTCCTGTGCCCGAACTCGCAGGAGCCCTCCGGTGTGGTGGTGCTCCGGCTGTGCGCGACCCAGGCCGCGGTGACCGTGCGGTACGACCTGAGCATCCAGGGCCATGTGGTGCCCCGGTGGCACGCGGGCCTGGGCCTGGTGCCGGCCACCGCGCAGCCGGGAACCACCGTGGTGGTCAAGCTCCGCGACGGCTCGGCGTCCCAGCGCTGGCTGACCGACGACAACGCTGTCGGCGCCGCTCCCTCCCCCCGGCGGGCCGTCGGGGCGGCCGGGGACGTGGAGTCGGCACGCTCGGGAAGGGGCCCGTCGCCGGACCGGGCGCCCGGCGCGCCGGGCGGCGGCACCGGGCGCGGTCCCGGAGCGCCGCCCGGGACGGCTCCCGGGGACGGGCGCGGGGACAGCGACGGGGACGGTCGCGGGGCCGAGTACGGCGTGCGCGGCGTCCGGGACGCGGCCCCCGGACCGGGCGCGGCGGAGCCCGCCCCGGAGCCCGCCCCGGAACGCGCGCCCCTGGACGGTGTCGCGCTCCCGGCCGGAGCCGCGCCCCTGGACGGTGCCCCGCCGCTGGCCACCGTCCGGCTGCCGGGCGCGACGGTGGACGCGGCGGTCGGCGTGCGGTGAGGGCCGCCCGGCCGCCCGGCGGGCGAGCCCCCGCCCGCCGGGCGCCGCCGGAGTCAGCCGGTCAGGAGACCTGGGCCTTGTCGTACAGGGCCTTGGCCTCGTTGCCGAAGTACGGCCCGAACATCCGGTTCGGCAGGAAGGTGTACCCGAAGCTGTTCACCGAGACCTGGAGGCCCGTGCCGGTCGCCTCGCTGAAGCCGGTGAACCAGGGGCCGCCGCTGGAGCCGCCGGTCATGTTGCAGCCCAGGCTGTGGTCCTGGGAGAAGAGGAAGTCCTTGGAGGAGTTCCCGCTGCAGTAGATCAGCTTGGAGCCGTCGTAGGGAGACGCGGCCGGGAAGCCGAAGGCGTACATCTGCTTGTTGTAGCCGCCGTTGAACTGGATGCCCTGGGCGCCGGTGACGGACGTGAGCTTCTGGCCGTTCAGGGGGGCGACGACGGCCGCGCCGATGTCGTGGTTGATGTCCTCGCTCGCCTCCCACTGCGGGGTGGTGAGCGTCTTGGTGGCGGTCCACTGGCCGTGGGGCGCCTGGCCGTTGTTGTACGCGGGGACGAAGACCCAGTTGGTGTGCCAGCTCCCCTGGTACTTCACGCAGTGCCCGGCGGTGATGACCGTGCTGGCGTTTTGGCTGGTCACGGCGTTGCCGGAGCAGGAGGCGGTACGGCCCTGGAAGGTGAAGAAGACCCTGCCGGACGTCTTCACGACCGCTCCGCCGCCGGTCCAGGCTCCGCCCGCCTGGGGGAAGGCGGTGGGGGCGACGGTCGTCGTCTCGCCGCCGGGCTTCGGGGTCTTGAGCTTCTTCAGCGCCTGCGGGGTGAGCAGCAGGTCGAGCGGGGTGGCGCCGCGCATCCGCTCGGCGGTCCAGAACGTGCGGGCCGTCTGCTGTTCGGCGGTGGGGACGCCCCGTGCGGCGGGGGCGGGAGCGGGGGCGGGGGACGACGGGGCCGCGGTGGCGGTGGTGGTCGACAGGGCGCCGGTGATCAGGGCTCCGACGGTCAGCAGGACGCCCATGGCGGTGCGTTGGCCTCTCACGCATGTCTCCTTCTGCCGTGCCCGGGGCGCGGTCGGCGCGGCCGGGCAGGGTGGGGGAACGAAGAGCGGTGCGGATCGACGTGCGTGAGGCAGGGTGCCACGGACGGCTGTTGTTTGTCAGGGGCGCGTCATGACTGATTTCGGCGTCACTTCAGCGGTTTCGCGAAGCAGCGGCTGCTCTCGTACTCGCGGTAGTAGCCGAACTTGGCGCACGGCTCGTACCCGCTGGACGTGTAGAGCGCGATGGCCTCCGGCTGCGCGTCGCCGGTCTCCAGCACCATGCGGGTGCGGCCGGCGGACCGGGCGTCGTCCTCCAGGGCGGCGAGGATGCGGCGGGCCAGGCCCAGGCCCCGGGCCTCGGGGACCACGTACATGCGCTTGAGCTCGGCGTCGCCGTCGGCGTACCCCTCCTCGTTCTCGTCCTGCGTGCGCCAGCCGCCGGTGGCGACGGGGCGGTCGCCGGCGTCGTAGGCGATGAGGTACAGACCGTGCGGCGGGCGGAACATCGTCGGGTCCAGCGGTGTGAGGTCGCCCTCGTCGTCGTAACGCTCGGCGTACTCGAGCTGGACCATGTCGTTGAGTTTGCGGGCGTCGGGGTGGTCGAACGGCGTAGGGCGTATAATCATGCGGAGCATCGTACATTCATGCGGGGCGATCTTCGAGGGCTTCTCGGTAGTGTGCCCGGATGCTCATTGTGACGTCCGTGAACGTGAATGGTCTCCGCGCAGCCGCGAAGAAGGGGTTCGTGGAGTGGCTGGCCGCCACCGAGGCCGATGTCGTGTGCCTCCAGGAGGTACGGGCGGAGGAGGCGCAGCTCCCCGAGGCGGTCCGCTCGCCCGAGGACTGGTACACCATCCACGCCCCGGCCGCCGCCAAGGGCCGCGCGGGTGTCGCCCTCTACACGCGGCGTGAACCGGACGCCGTGCGGATCGGCTTCGGGTCGAGCGAGTTCGACGGCAGCGGGCGGTACGTCGAGGCCGACCTGCCGGGCGTCACGGTCGCCAGCCTCTACCTGCCCTCGGGCGAGGTCGGCACGGAGCGGCAGGACGAGAAGATCCGCTTCATGGGCGAGTTCCTGCCGTACCTCAAGGAACTCAGGGAGCGGGCGGCCGCCGACGGCCGCGAGGTGGTCGTCTGCGGCGACTGGAACATCGCCCACCAGGAGGCCGACCTGAAGAACTGGAAGGCCAACCGGAAGAACTCCGGCTTCCTCCCCGAGGAGCGGGAGTGGCTGACCCGCGTCTTCGACGAGGCGTCGTACGTGGACGTCGTCCGCGCCCTGCACCCCGGTCAGGAGGGGCCGTACTCGTGGTGGTCCTACCGCGGCCGCGCCTTCGACAACGACGCGGGCTGGCGTATCGACCTCCAGGTCGCCACGCCCGGCCTCGCGGCCCGCGCGGTCAAGGCCTGGGTGGAGCGCGCGGCGACGCACGGCGAGCGGTGGAGCGACCACGCCCCGGTGACGGCGGCGTACGACCTGTAGGGCGGGCCGCCGGGCAAGCGGGATGACGTGATCCGGAAGTGAGGGTATGTCACCGCTTGTGTGGCGGCCGGTGTGGCGGGACCGGGTTCGGGGGAATGCTTCTGGCAGGGTGAGGCGGTGTGCGCAGCACCGCCGTACGTACGCCGCTGAGGTCCGTCCTGGTCGCCGCGGTCACGTGCGGAGTGCTGGTCGCCGCCACCGTACCGACGTCGGCCACCGTCCCGGTTCCCGCTTCCGAGATCCCCGCCGGGACGCCCGACGTCCTTGTCACCGATCAGGCCTCCAAGCGCGTCCTGCTCCTCGACGGAGGGCGGCGCGAGTGGGACCCGGGCGCTGATCCGGACGCCGTGAAGTGGGCGTTCTCGCCGGTCGGGGACGCCCGGTACGCGGACCTGGACCCGGACGTGAGCTGGGTGCACCCGAGCGAGGCCAAGGTGCGCACCTGGCGTGGCCGGACGTACGTGCTGACGGTGGCCTCGTACGGCTTCGCCGCGGTGGTCGAGTACCCGTCGGGCGGGCGGTACTGGGGCGACGCGCTCTCGCCGGGCACCATCCGGGACAACCCGCACAGCATCGAGCTGCTGCCGGACGGCAAGGTCGCCGTCGCGGGCAGCACCGGCGGCCTCGTGCGGCTGTACGCGGCCCCGCGCGGCCGGGCGGACGTGCCGCACGCGACGTACCCGCTGAAGGACGCGCACGGGCTCCAGTGGGACGCCGGGCGGCGCGTGCTGTGGGCGCTGGGCGGTGACCGGCTGGTGGCGCTGAAGGCGGGCGGTACGGCGGCGGGGCCGACGCTCGAAGCGGTCTTCGAGGCGCGGCTGCCGACCCCGCACGGGCACGACCTGGGGCAGGTGGCGGACGACCCCGACCGGCTGTGGGTGAGCAGCGGCTCGGCCGTGTACCAGTACGTGAAGAGCACCGGGGCGTTCGTGCGGGACTTCCCGGACGCGGCGGGGGTCGGCCGGGCGCGGGTCAAGGCGGTGGGGGACGACCCGGTGACCGGCCAGGTGGTCTCGACCGTGCCGGAGCGGGGGCTGGGCGAGACGTGGTGGACGCGCACGGTCGCGGTGCACCGGCCGGCCCGGGCGTACCGGCTGGTGGACGGCGGGATCTACAAGGCGCGGTGGTGGCTGCCGTGAGTGGGTCGTAGCCCCCGCTCCGCCGCCCGGCGGAGGCGGATGCGACCGTACGGCGACGCGGGCCGGGACGGCCGGGCGGAAGCATGAACGCATGCTGAGGATGACCGCTCTTCCGGACGTTCCCCGTTGGGCCGTGCTGGCCGCCCACACCGTGCCGTTGATCACCCTGCCGTCGGGCCTGTGGCGGATCGGCGTGGCGCTCGGACTGCCGCTGGCCGACTACCGGCCCGTCGGGTGGGAGGCCGTGTACGTCGTCGGGCTCAGCGTGGTGGCGGAGGCGCTGGCGCTGCTGACGCTCGGGCTGGTGCGGGCGTGGGGCGAGGTCGTGCCCCGGTGGGTTCCGCTGCTGGGCGGCCGGCGGGTGCCGCCGCGCGCCGCGACCGTGCCGGCGCTGACCGGCGCGGCGGGGCTGGCGGCGCTGTGCGCGTGGTCCTTCTACGCCCAGTACGCGGGGCTGGGGGAGGGCAGCATCGGGACGCCGGCCCAGGACCTGCTCCTGGTGGTCTGTTACGTGCCGCTGCTCGCCTGGCCGCCGCTGCTGGTGGCGGTGACCGTCGCGTACGGGCGGCGGCGCGGCGCTGCGACCGCGGCTTAGGGCGCGAGGGCGCGCAGGCGGCGGTCGAGTGCCATCGAGACCTCCGCCTCCACCACGCTCTTGGCGAGCGGCCGCAGCCGTACGAGGTCGGCCTCCCCGCCCGTGTGCTCGTACAGCAGGTCGGTGAAGAGGCGGGCCAGGGCGTCCGCGTGTTCCCGGACCCGGCCGGCCGTCGCGAGGACCGCCGCGAGCGGGACGCCCTCCTTGACCAGCGCGGCCGAGACGTCCAGCAGGCGGCGGCTGACGTGCACGATCTCCTGGCCGTCCGTGGCCAGGTAGCCCAACTCCAGGGCGGCGGCCAGGTTTTCGGGCGTGACCTGGTCGGCGAAGTGGTCGGCCAGCTCCTCGGGCGTGAGCCGGACCGGCTCCTCCTCGGTCGGCTCGCCCAGCCCGAGCACCTCGCCGACGTCGCGGCCGCTCTCGAAGGCGGCGGCCAGGTCGGCGATGCCGTTGAGGGTGTGGCCGCGCTCCAGCAGGGCGGCGATCGTCCGCAGCCGGGCCAGGTGGTGGGGCCCGTACCAGGCGATGCGGCCCTCGCGGCGGGGTGGCGGGATCAGGCCGCGCTCGCGGTAGAAGCGCAGGGTACGTGCCGTGATGCCGGCCGCCTCGGCCAGCTCTTCCATGCGGTACTCACGCGTGGGGGCCGGTTGCCCGTTCGTCCGCTGGTTCGTCACGCCCGCAACCCTATGTCGTACCGCCGGTAACTTCCTTGGTTCGACCCCTACCGCTCGGTAAGGACCTGCTCTACTCTCCCAACAACCGTGCCAGTGATTGCTGGCAGAGTTTGCGGATTTCGGATTTCCGATGCGGAGGCGGCATGAGCCAGCACGAGCACGTACGAGTGGCGGTGATCGGATCCGGATTCGGCGGCCTCGGAGCCGCCGTCCGGCTGCGCCGCGAGGGGATCACCGACTTCGTCGTCCTGGAGCGGGCCGACTCCGTCGGCGGCACCTGGCGCGACAACAGCTACCCCGGCTGCGCCTGCGACGTACCGTCCCACCTCTACTCGTTCTCGTTCGCGCCCAACCCCGACTGGCCGCGCACCTTCTCCGGGCAGCGCCACATCCGCGCCTACCTGGAGCACGTTACCGACACCTTCCGGCTGCGCCCGCACCTCCGCCTCAACCACGAGGTGCTGATGATGCGCTGGGACAACGACGAGCTGCGGTGGGAGATCGAGACCTCGCGGGGCACGCTCACCGCCGACGTCGTCGTCTCCGCGACCGGCCCGCTGTCCGACCCGAAGATCCCGGACATCCCCGGCCTCGCCGCCTTCGAGGAGGCGGGCGGCAAGGTCTTCCACTCCGCCCGCTGGGACCACGACTACGACCTGGCCGGCAAGCGCGTCGCGATGATCGGCACCGGTGCCTCCGCCATCCAGATCGTGCCGGCGATCCAGCCGAAGGCCGGGAAGGTGACGCTGTTCCAGCGCACCCCGCCGTGGGTCATGCCCCGCATGGACCGCGCCATCAGCGGCGTCGAGCGGTGGCTGCACCGGCAGTTGCCGTTCACCGGGACCGCGCGGCGCGGACTGCTCTGGGGCATCCGGGAGTTGCAGGTCAGCGCGTTCACCAAGCGGCCGAACGAGCTGCGGCTGGTCGAGTCGATCGCCAAGGCCAACATGGCCAGGGCCATCAAGGACCCCGCGCTGCGGGCCAAGCTGACCCCGTCGTACCGCATCGGCTGCAAGCGGATCCTGCTGTCCAGCGAGTACTACCCGGCCATCGCGCGGCCCAACGTGGACGTCGTCGCCTCCGGTCTGGCGGAGGTGCGCGGCCGGACGGCCGTCGCCGCCGACGGGACCGAGGCCGAGGTCGACGCGATCATCTTCGGCACCGGCTTCCACGTCACCGACATGCCGATCGCCGACCGGGTGGTGGGCGCCGACGGGATCACGCTGGCCGAGGCGTGGAAGGACGGCATGGAGTCGCTGCGCGGTGCGACCGCCGCGGGCTTCCCCAACTGGATGACCATCATCGGGCCGAACACCGGCCTGGGGAACTCCTCCATGATCCTCATGATCGAGTCGCAGCTCAACTACATGGCCGACTACCTGCGGCAGTTGAACCTGCTCGGCGAGCGGGCCGCGCTCGCCGCCCGGCCCTCGGCGGTGGCCGCGTGGAACCGGCGCGTACAGGCCCGGATGGAGCGGACGGTGTGGAAGGCCGGCGGCTGCGATAGCTGGTACCTGGACGCCAACGGCCGCAACACCACGCTCTGGCCCGGCACGACCTCCGAGTTCCGGCGCGCGACGCGGACGGTGGACCTGTCGGAGTACGAGGTCGTGCGCGTGCGTTCGCTGCCGAAGGAGGCCGCGGCATGAGGGTCGTCCCCGCCGTCTCCGCCGACGGATCGTCGCTGCACGTCGAGGTGTACGGGCCCGAGGGCGCCCCGGCGGTGGTCCTGGCCCACGGCTGGACCTGCTCGACCGAGTTCTGGGCCGCCCAGGTGCGGGACCTGTCCGCCGACCACCGGGTGATCGTCTACGACCAGCGCGGTCACGGGCGTACGCCCGCCGTCGGGCCGTCCGGATACACGACCGACGCCCTCGCCGACGACCTGGAGGCCGTACTGGCCGCCACGCTCGAACCGGGCGAGAAGGCCGTGCTCGCCGGGCACTCCATGGGCGGCATGACGCTCATGGCGGCGGCCGGGCGGCCGGGGCTGCGCGAGCACGCGGCGGCGGTTCTGCTGTGCAGCACGGGCCCCTCGCGGCTGGTCGCCGAGTCGCTGGTGCTGCCGATGCGGGCCGGGCGGCTGCGGACCCGGCTGACCCGTGCCGTCCTGGGCGCCCGGGCGCCCCTCGGGCCGGTCACCCCCGTGTCGAAGGCCATCCTCAAGTACGCCACGATGGGCCCCGGTTCGGCGCGCGAACGGGTCGCGGAGTGCGCCCGGATCGTGCACGCCTGCCCGCGCCGGGTGCGGGTGGCGTGGTCGCACGTGCTCGCGGAACTGGACCTGGAGGCCGGGGTGCGGCAGTTGACGGTACCGACGGCGGTGCTGGCCGGCACGGCGGACCGGCTCACGCCACCCGTCCACGCCCGGGCGCTGGCCGCCGCCCTGCCCGCCTGTGTGGGCCTGGAGGAACTGGCGGGCGTCGGGCACATGACACCGGTCGAGGCGCCGGAGGCCGTGACCGCCCGGATACGCGCCCTGGTGACCACGTACGTCCGTACCGAGCAGGAGGAGGTCGCATGAGCAGGGTGAGCCTGGAGGGACAGGTCGCGGTCGTCACGGGAGGCGCGCGGGGTGTCGGCGAACTGCTGGCGCGCAAGCTGTCCGCGCGGGGCGCGAAGGTCGCGCTGCTGGGCCTGGAGCCGGAGCTGCTCAAGGAGGTGTCCGGCCGGCTGCACACCGAGAGCGACTGGTGGCACGTCGACGTCACCGACCACGAGGCCATGGCCCAGGTCGCGGGCGAGGTGAAGGAGCGCTTCGGCAAGGTGGACATCGTCGTCGCCAACGCGGGCGTGGCGGCGGGCGGTCCGTTCGTGGACTCCGACCCGGACGCCTGGCGGCGGGTCATCGAGGTGAACCTGATCGGCGGCGCGGTGACGGGGCGGGCGTTCCTGCCCGTGCTCATGGAGAGCCGGGGCTACTTCCTCCAGATCGCCTCCCTCGCGGCGATCACCCCGGCGCCGATGATGACCGCGTACTGCGCGTCCAAGTCGGGCGTGGAGGCGTTCGCGCACAGCCTGCGCGCGGAGGTCGCCCACAAGGGCGTACGGGTCGGCGTCGGCTACCTGTCGTGGACCGACACCGACATGGTGCGCGGCGCCGACGAGGACGACGTGATGCGGGAGTTGCGGCAGCGGCTGCCGTGGCCGTCGAACCGTACGTACCCGCTCGGCCCCGCGGTCGACCGGATCGTCGCCGGGATCGAGCGGCGCTCCGCGCACGTGTACGCCCAGTGGTGGCTGCGCGGCATGCAGTCGATGCGCGGCTACCTGCCGGGGCTCATCGCGACGGTGGGGCAGCGCGAGATGAGGCGCTTCGAGCCCCGGCTGGCCGGGGTGGGGAAGGGGCTGGTCGGCGCCGGCGGCGCGGCGGACGAACAGGCGCGTACGGAGCGTGACCGTTCGGTGACTACTTGATCGAAATGCGCGGTATGTCGGGGCGTGCCAGGCTGGTCGAGGCCGGGGGCCGATGACGGTCCCCGGAGTCCCCCACACCCTTTCAGGAGAAACCTCGATGGGTATCGCAGACCAGTTCAACGACAAGGCGCAGGAGATGAAGGACCAGACCAAGCGCCGGGCCCAGGACGCGAAGCGCGAGGCGCAGGAGCGTACGCAGAAGGGCCAGCAGAAGGGCCGCCAGCCGCGCGACGAGCGTCGCCAGGGCCTCCAGGACGACATGCAGGGCCAGCGTGCCCGGGCGGACGAGGGCTACGACATCTGACGCCACGGCGGTAGGCAGGGCGCACCCGGGACGCCGGGTGCGCCCTCGCGCGTACGGGGCCGCGCGCCCGGCTCCCGCCGCGGGGGGCGTACGTGTACGCCCGTGGGCGCCCGGCACCGGGGGCTGCGCCCCGGGCCCCGCCGGTGGTGGCTGACGCCCCGGTGCGCGGCAGCTTCGCGCCGCGGGGGCGGGCGCCCGGGGCTCGTTCCCCCACCCCGCCCCTTCCCGAAACCGGGGCTCCGCCCCGGCCCCCAGGCCCCCGGTCGGGGGGAGTTGCACGTGGGGCCGGCGCCCCCGCCCCTACCGGCGTGAGGGTGACGGGGTCGGAGGTGGGGGGTGTTCGGACGTAAGAGCGCGAAGCGCAGTCCGAACACCCCCCGCCGTAGGCCCCGGCGCCCGCCCGCAACCAGGCGCCCGCACCGGCGGCGCGGCCGTCAGGAGGCGGGCCTCGGGGGGAGTTTGGGGCGGGTGAGGGATGGGACCTGGGAGTAGTCCGGGGGGCGGGACGCCGGGTGCTCGGCGAGGAGCTGGAGCGCGACCTCCACCGCGTCCGCGAGTTGCCGGTGGCGGCCCTCCGCCCAGTCCAGCGGGGTGCGGAGGATCTCGATGTCGGGGGCCACGCCGTGGTTCTCGACGGACCAGCCGTACTCGTCGAACCACGCCGCGTTCATCGGCACCGTGATCACCGTGCCGTCGCCCAGCCGGTGGCGGCCCGTCATGCCGACGACGCCGCCCCAGGTGCGCTGGCCGACCACCGGGCCGAGGCCGAGGAGCTTGAAGGCGGCCGTGATCATGTCCCCGTCCGACGCGGTGGCCTCGTCGGCGAGGGCGACGACCGGGCCGCGCGGGGCGTTGGAGGCGTACGAGACGGGCTGGGCGTTGCGGGTGAGGTCCCAGCCCAGGATCTTGCGGGTGAGCTTCTCGACGACGAGCTCGCTGATGTGCCCGCCCGCGTTGCCCCGGACGTCGACGATCAGGGCGGGCCGGGCCATCTCCATCCGCAGGTCCCGGTTGAACTGCGCCCAGCCCGAGCCGCCCATGTCCGGGATGTGCAGGTACCCGCACATGCCGCCGCTCAGCTCCCGCACCACCTCGCGGCGCTTGGCGACCCAGTCCTGGTACCGCAGCGGCCGCTCGTCGACCAGCGGGACGACGGCCACGCGCCGCGCGGGGCCCTCCCCCTCGGAGCCCCCGTCGGGGCGGAACGTCAGCTCCACCGTCGTACCGCCAGCCCCGGCCAGCAGCGGGTACGGCCCCGCCACGGGGTCCACCGGGCGGCCGTCCACGTGGGTGAGGACCGCGCCCTCGCGGATGCCCGTACCGGCCAGTGGCGAGCGCGCCTTGGAGTCGGACGACTCGCCCGGCAGGATGCGCTTGACCGCCCAGTGGCCGTCCCGGCACACGAAGTTGGCGCCCAGCAGCCCCTGGGCGCGCTGGTAGTGCGGCGGGCCCTCGTTGCGGCGCGCGGGCGTGACGTACGCGTGCGAGGTGCCCAGCTCGCCCAGCACCTCACGCAGCAGGTCGGCGAACTCGTCGGGCGAGGCGACCCGTTCGACCAGCGGGCGGTACTGGTCGAGGACGGCGTCCCAGTCGATCCCGCTCATGCCCGGGTCCCAGAAGTAGGCGCGGATGATCCGCCCCGCCTCGTCGTACGCCTGGCGCCACTCCGCGCCGGGGTCCACCTCGTGCAGGATGCGGCGCGAGTCGACGTACACCGTGGAGTCGCTGTCGCCGGGCTCGTTCGCCGGGACGGCCCGCAGGTCGCCCTCGTCGACCACGACGAGCCGGCTGCCGTCGCCGCTGACCGCGTACCAGTCCAGGTGGTCGACCAGCTCGGTCTTGCGGGCCTTGGCGAGGTTGAAGTGTTCGAGGGTGGGCCGCCCGGAGGTGTCGGCCGGGTTGACGAATGTCTCGCCCAGGGCGCCCGAGATGGGCCACCGCAGCCACACCAGGCCGCCGCCGCTCACCGGGTGCAGGGAGGAGTACTTGGAGGCCGCGACGGGGAAGGGCGTCACCCGGTTCTCCAGGCCCTCGAACTCGACGACCACCGTCCCGTCGCCCTCGGCCGCCTCCTCCGCGAGGTCGAGCCCGCCCGCCGCGGGCCGCCCCTCCGGCGACAGGGCGAACGGGGAGGGCGTGGTGGAGGCCAGCGGCACCAGGTAGGGGCGGCAGCCGAGCGGGAAAGACAGGTCCCCGGTGTGGACGTCGTACACCGGGTCGAAGCCGCGCCAGGACAGGAAGGCGAGGTAGCGGCCGTCGCGCGTGAAGACGGGGCTCTCGTCCTCGAAGCGGCCGTTGGTGACGTCCACGATCGTCCGGTCCTTGATCCGGGCGATCTTGATCTGGCGCAGCGACCGGCCGATCCCCGGGTGGGACCAGGTCAGCCAGGCGCCGTCGGGGGAGAACGCCATGTCCCTGACGGGCCCGTTGATGGAGCGGGTCAGCTCCGTCAGGCCGCCGGCCGGCTCGCCGTTCGGTTCGCTCGCCGGCTCGCCCGACGGCTCCTCGGGCTCCTCCGGCACGTCCAGCAGCAGCAGCCGCCCGTCGTTCGACGCGATCGCCAGCCGCTCGCCCTCCGGGTCGGCCAGCATCTCCGTCACGTGCCCCAGCTCGCCCGCCGCGAGCCGCCTCGGCTCCCGGTCGCCGCTGGCCCGCGGCAGGTGGGCCACCTCGATGGCCTCCTCGCCCTCGGCGTCGGTGACGTACGCGATCCGCCCGCTGCTGCCGAGCATCACCGGCAGCCGCACCCGTACGCCCGGGGTGTCGGCGATCGTCCGGGCGGGGCCGTCCCGGTGCGTGAGCCAGTACAGGCTGCCGCGTACGGAGACGGCACTGGCCCGGCCGGTCTCGTCCACCGACACGGCGTCCACGTTGGTCGCCGCGGGCACCTGGTAGGTGCGCCGCCCGGCGCGCGGCCCGCCGAGCCGCACCGCCAGCCTGCGGGGCTCGGAGTCGGGGGTCAGGGCGTCCACGATCCACAGGTCACCCGCGCACTGGTAGACCACGCGGCGCCCGTCGGAGGAGGCGTGCCGGGCGTAGAAGGCGTCGTGGTCGGTGTGGCGCCGGAGGCCGGTGCCGTCGGGGAGGCAGGAGTACAGGTTGCCGACGCCCTCGTGGTCGGAGAGGAACGCGATCCTGCCGTCCACGAACATCGCGCAGTCCAGGTGGCCCTCCAGGTCGGGCAGCAGCCGCTCCCCGTGCAGCCACAGCCGCCCGGTCGCGCCGCCACGGTACCGCTTCCAGGCGGCTGGCTCGTGCGGCGGCTTGCCGGTCAGCAGCAGGGTGAGGTGGCGGCCCTCGATGTCCGCGACCGCGATGTCCGCCACCGGCCCCCACGGCAGTCGGCCGCCGGGCGAGCCGTCGACCGGGACCTTGTAGGCCCAGGAGAAGTGCGAGAACGGCTGGCCGTGCGAGGCGACGGCCAGGATCTCCCCGTCGGGCGTCCACCCGCACACGCGCGTGTCGACCGACCCCCAGTAGGTCAGCCGGCGCGCGGGTCCGCCGTCGACGGGGGCGAGGTGGATCTCCGGGTCCAGGCTGCGCCAGTTCGTGTACGCGATGTGCCGCCCGTCCGGCGAGAAGCGGGGGTGCCCCACGCGTGTCCGGTCGACCGTCACCCGCCAGGCCCGGCCGGGCGGTTCGCCGTCCGCGACCAGGGGCGCGACCCACAGGTCGTCCTCGGCCACGAAGCACAGCAGGTCGTCGTGGAGATGGGGATAGCGGAGGTATGCGCCGTCGCTGCTCACACAGCCATGCTTTCCGCGCTCAGGGGGCCCGGCAACCCGATCACGTGATCCAGCACACGTACGAAACGGTTTCGTTTCGCAGCAGGGCTGCCGTACTCTCGTATGCGTACGAAACCGTTTCGTCTCGATGGTCGACGGTCGATGGGAGTGCAAGGGACATGGCACGCGGCAGGCTCACCCCGGAACGCGAGGCCGAGCTGTACGAAGCCGTGCTCGACCTGCTCCGCGAGGTCGGTTACGACGCCCTCACCATGGACGCCGTCGCCGCCCGCACCCACTCCAGCAAGGCCACCCTCTACCGCCAGTGGGGGAGCAAGCCCGAGCTGGTCGCCCACGCCCTGCGGCACAACAAGCCGGTGAATATCGCCGAGATCGACACCGGCTCGCTGCGCGGCGACTTCCACGAGATGCTCGCGCGTTCCGACGACTGCCAGATGGAGAAGGACTCCGCGCTGATGCGGGGCCTCGCCCATGCCGTCCACGACAACCCCGACCTGCTCCAGGCGCTGCGCGACCTGCTCGTCGAACCCGAGATGACCGGGCTCGGCGAGGTGCTGGGCCGCGCGGTGCGGCGCGGCGAGGTCGCCGTGGACAACCCCGCGCTGGGGCTCGTCCCGCACATGCTCATCGGCGCCTTCGTCGCCCGCCCCCTCGTCGAGGACCGGCCGGTCGACCAGGCGTTCCTCACCGCGTACGTCGACGCCGTGGTCCTCCCCGCCCTGGGCGTCTGACGCACCACCAGCACCACCAGCACCACTCCTGGCGCCACCACCGCACCACCTGGCACCACCACCGCACTACCTGACACGTACCGCTCACGCTGTCGGGCCGGCTCCCCATGTCCTGTTGTCCCACCCATCACCGGGAGACGCCCCCGTGGCAACGTTCCTCTACCGACTCGGCCGGTCAGCCTTCCGGCGCCGCCATTTCGTCGCCCTCATCTGGATAGCGCTGCTGGCGCTCGCCGGCGTCGGCGCCGCTTCGGCGCCCGCCGCGACCTCCAGCTCCTTCTCCATACCGGGTACGGAGGCCCAGAAGGCCTTCGACCTGCTCGAAGAGCGCTTCCCGGCCGCCGGTGCCGACGGCGCCACCGCCCGGGTCGTCTTCAAGGCCCCCGACGGCCGGAAGATGACCGACCCGGCCCACAAGGCCGAGGTCCGCAAGGCGGTCGGTGAGCTGAAGAGCGGCTCCGACCAGGTCGTCAACGTCACCGACCCGTACACCGTCCAGGCGGTCTCGCGGGACGGCAGCACCGCGTACGTACAGGTGTCCTACAAGGTCAGCGGCATGGAGCTGACCGACGCGACGCGCGAGGCGCTGGAGGAGACCGGCGACCAGGCGCGCAAGAGCGGGCTCACCGTGGAGATCGGCGGTGACGCGCTCCAGACCGTCCCGGAGACCGGGGCGAGCGAGATCATCGGCGTGATCGTCGCGGGGATCGTCCTCGTGATCACCTTCGGATCCCTGGTGGCGGCCGGGCTGCCGCTGCTCACCGCGATCATCGGTGTCGGCATCGGCGTCTCGACGATCACGGCGCTGGCGTCCGTCCTCGACCTCGGCTCCACCACCTCCACCCTCGCGATGATGATCGGCCTCGCCGTCGGCATCGACTACGCGCTGTTCATCGTCTCCCGCTACCGCGCCGAGCTGGCCGAGGGCCGCGAGCGGGAGGAGGCGGCCGGACGGGCCGTCGGCACGGCCGGTTCCGCCGTCGTCTTCGCCGGGCTCACCGTGGTCATCGCCCTGGTCGGCCTCGCCGTGGTCAACATCCCGATGCTGACGAAGATGGGCTTCGCGGCGGCCGGCACGGTCCTGATCGCCGTTCTCATCGCCCTCACGCTCATCCCCGCGCTGCTCGGTTACGCCGGCGGGCGCGTGGTCGGCCGCAAGGCCCGCAAGGCGGCCGGGTCCGCGCCGGCGGGCGAGGAGAAGCCCAACATGGGCACCCGCTGGGCCCGCTTCGTGCTGCGCCGCCCGGTCGCCGTGCTGCTCGTCGGCGTCATCGGCCTCGGTGCCGTCGCCGTACCGGCCGCGTCGCTGGAGATGGGCCTGCCCGACGACGGCGCCCAGCCCACCTCCACCACCCAGCGCCGCGCCTACGACCTGCTCTCGGACGGCTTCGGGCCCGGCTCCAACGGCCCGCTGATGGTCGTGGTCGACGGCGACAAGGCCGCCGCGGACCGTACCGTCACCGACATCAAGGGCCTCGACGGGGTCGCGGCCGTCACCCCGGCCACGGCGAACAAGGCCGGCGACACCTCGATCATCACCGTCGTACCGAAGGACCGCCCCTCCTCCGTCGAGACGGAGAACCTGGTCCACTCGATCCGGGACACCACCGGTGACGACGTGCTGGTCACCGGCGCGACCGCGATGAACATCGACTTCTCGCAGAAGATGAACGACGCGCTGCTGCCCTACCTGGCGCTCGTCGTCGGCCTCGCCTTCCTGCTGCTGATGGTCGTCTTCCGGTCGGTGCTGGTGCCGCTGAAGGCCGCGCTCGGCTTCCTGCTCTCGGTGGTCGCCGCCCTCGGCGCGGTCGTGGCCGTCTTCCAGTGGGGCTGGCTCGGCTCGCTCTTCGGCGTCGAGCAGACCGGCCCGATCATGAGCATGATGCCGATCTTCATGGTGGGCGTCGTCTTCGGTCTGGCCATGGACTACGAGGTCTTCCTCGTCACCCGGATGCGTGAGGCGTACGTCCACGGGGAACGGCCCGGCGAGGCGATCGTGACCGGCTTCCGGCACGGGGCGCGGGTCGTCACGGCCGCCGCCGTGATCATGATCGCGGTCTTCGCGGGCTTCATCGGCTCCAGCGAGCAGATGGTGAAGATGATCGGCTTCGGCCTCGCGGTCGCCGTGTTCTTCGACGCGTTCGTGGTGCGGATGGCGATCGTGCCGGCGGTGCTCGCCCTGCTCGGCCACAAGGCCTGGTGGCTGCCGCGCCCGCTGGACCGCGTCCTGCCGAACGTGGACGTCGAGGGCGAGGGCTTGCGTGTGGAGCCGGCCGCCGACGCGTCCCCGGAGGACGGCGAGCGGGAGCTCGTACGGGCCTGACACGGACCCCGGGGCGGCCGCTCGACCGGAGCCGCCGCCCCGGTCACGCGCCGTCGCCGCGTCGTGCCGTCACCCTGGCTTCACCGGGTGACGGTCGACGTGGTCGTGGCGTACGTGCGCCGGATGAAGCGCATCAGCGCCGAGGAGTCGAACTGCACCACGGCCACGCCCTCGGGGGCGTGGAACTCGACGATCGTCTGGACGCGGCCGCACGGCCAGACGCCGAAGTCACCGTCCCGGGCGGGGGCGCGCAGGCCGTTTTCCAGCAGGGAGCGCGGGAAGCTCCAGTCGGTGCCGCCGGGGAAGCAGAGCCGTACGACGGGTTCGGGATCGACCGGTTCGTAGCGGATCGCGACGGGGACGGGACGGGAGAGCGGGCCGTCGGTCACGATCAGGGCCTTGGTGTGGACTACGACACCTTCCTCAGCGGGGTACATCGGCCGACTCCTCACACTCGCCTCATTTGTCTCTAATGTCCCACCATTCCGCGGGGTGTGCCCGCCCCCCTTTTCGTGATGTGGACGCTCTTGCAAGTCGTTCGCAAGAGGACCCATCATCGAACCCGTTCTTATCCGCCTGTCCGAAAGCGGTCCCCGCATGCATGTCCCCGACGGATTCATCAACGCGCCGGTCTCCGCGGCCGCCGGTCTCGTCGCCGCCGGCGCCGTCGCGGTCAGCCTGCGCGGGGCACGGCGGGAACTGGACGACCGGACCGCGCCGCTCGCCGGTCTGGTCGCCGCGTTCATCTTCGCCGTGCAGATGCTGAACTTCCCCGTCGCGGCCGGGACCAGCGGGCACCTGCTGGGCGGAGCGCTGGCGGCGATCCTCGTCGGGCCCCATACGGGTGTGCTGTGCATCGCGGTCGTCCTGCTGATGCAGGGGGTCCTGTTCGCGGACGGCGGCCTCACCGCGCTCGGCGTCAACATCACCGTCATGGGCGCGGTCACCGTCCTCGTGGCGTACGGGCTGTTCCGCGGCCTGGTCAAGGTCCTGCCGCGCACCCGCCGCTCGGTGACCGTCGCGTCGTTCGTCGCCTCGCTGGTGTCGGTACCGGCCGCCGCGGGCGCGTTCACCGCCGTCTACGCCATCGGTGGCACGACCGACGTACCGCTGCCCAAGGTCCTCACCGCCATGGTCGGCGTCCACGTCCTGATCGGCATCGGCGAAGCGGTGATCACCACCGCGACGGTCGGCGCCGTCATCGCCGTACGGCCGGACCTGGTGTACGGGGCCCGTGGCCTGGCCGCGCCGCTGAAGCTCCGCGTGGGCGGCGAGCTGGTCGAGGCGACCCCGGCGTCCGCGCCGGTGGCGCCGGTGGCCGCCCGCTCCACGGCGAAGGTGTGGATCACCGGCCTGGCCACCGCGCTCGTCCTGGCCGGATTCGTCTCCTTCTACGCCTCCGCCAGCCCCGACGGCCTGGAGAAGGTCGCCGCCGACCAGGGCATCGACCGGAAGGCCGAGGAGCACGCCGCCGCCGACTCGCCGCTCGCCGACTACGGCGTCAGCGGCCTCACAGACGCCCGCCTGTCCGGGGGGCTGGCGGGCACCATCGGCGTCGGCGCGACCGTCCTGGCCGGCACGGGGGTCTTCTGGGCGGTACGCCGGCGCCGTACGGAGGAATCCCGTACCGAGGAAACCGTCTGACATGGGCGCCGGGCACACCCACAAGCTCTACCGGCACGGGCACTCGCCGGTGCACCGGCTGCCGCCGCACTGCAAGCTGGCCGCCGTCTTCTGCTTCGTCGTGGTCGTCGTCTCCACGCCCCGCGAGGCGGTCTGGGCGTTCGCCGCGTACGCCGGGCTGCTCGGCGCGGTGGCGGCGGCCGCCCGCGTCCCGGCGGGGTTCGTGCTGCGGCGCCTGGTCATCGAGGTGCCGTTCGTGGCGTTCGCGTTCCTCATGCCGTTCGTCGTGCCGGGCGAGCAGACGACGCTGCTGGGCGTCTCCGTGTCCGTACCCGGCCTGTGGGACGCCTGGAACGTGCTGGCCAAGGGCACCCTGGGCGTCGCCGCCTCCGTGCTGCTCGCCGCCACCACCGAGCTGCGCGCCCTGCTGCTCGGCCTGCAACGGCTGAGACTGCCGCCCCTCCTGGTCCAGATCGCCTCGTTCATGATCCGGTACGGCGACGTCATCACCGACGAGATGCGGCGCATGTCCGTCGCCCGGCGCTCGCGCGGCTTCGAGGCGAAGGGCGTACGGCACTGGGGCGTGCTCGCGAAGTCGGCGGGCGCCCTCTTCATCCGCTCCTACGAGCGCGGCGAACGCGTCCACCTGGCGATGGTGAGCCGCGGCTACGCCGGTTCGATGCCGGTCATCGACGAGGTGACGGCCTCCCGGGCCCAGTGGTCGTCGGCCGCCGCCCTCCCGCTCACCGCCCTCGTCATCTGTCTGCTGGGATGGACGCTATGAGTCTCAGTTTCGTGCCGTCGCTCGACGTCCGCGGCCTCGCGTACGCCTACCCCGACGGCCACCAGGCGCTCTTCGGCGTCGACCTGACCGTCGAGCGGGGCGAGCGGGTCGCGCTGCTCGGCCCCAACGGCGCCGGCAAGACCACCCTCGTACTCCACCTCAACGGCATCCTGGGCGGTGGCGTGGGGACGGTGACCGTCGCCGGGCTGCCCGTCGAGAAGGCCAACCTCGCGGAGATCCGCCGCAAGGTCGGCATCGTCTTCCAGGACCCCGACGACCAGCTCTTCATGCCGACCGTCCGCGAGGACGTGGCCTTCGGCCCGGCGGCGGCCGGGCTGCGCGGGGCCGAGCTGGAGGCGGTCGTGGTGAAGGCCCTGTCCAGGGTCGGGATGGCGGAGTACGCCGACCGGCCCCCGCACCACCTGTCCTTCGGCCAGCGGCGGCGCGTCGCGGTGGCGACCGTCCTCGCGATGGAGCCCGAGATCCTCGTCCTGGACGAGCCGTCGTCCAACCTGGACCCGGCCTCCCGCCGCGAACTCGCCGACATCCTCCGCTCGTTGGACGTCACCGTCCTGATGGTCACCCACGATCTGCCCTACGCCCTCGAACTGTGCCCGCGCTCGGTCGTGCTGAGCGAGGGCGTGATCGCGGCGGACGGCCCGACCGGCGACCTGCTCGGCGACGAGGAGCTGATGCGCGAGCACCGCCTGGAGCTGCCCTTCGGCTTCGACCCGACCGCAAGGCCGACCCGGAAGCCGGCGCCCCACTAGCGCGTTGCACCATGGGGTGAACGATCGCGGGAGAGGAGCGTGGGAGCGTGAACGTCCAGGACATCCAGGGCCTCCAGGACATCCAGGGCACGGTGCAGGCGGGCTTCGAGCCGGTCAGGGACGCGTTCCTGCGCAACTTCCAGCAGCGCGGCGAGCGGGGCGCCGCGGTCGCCGTCTACCGGGACGGCCGCAAGGTCGTCGACCTGTGGGCGGGCGTCAAGGACGCCGACGGCACGGCACCGTGGGCCGTGGACACCGCCCAGGTCGTCCGCTCGGCCACGAAGGGCGTCGCCGCCGCCGTACCGCTGCTGCTGCACCAGCGCGGGCAGCTCGACCTGGACGCGCCGGTCGGCACGTACTGGCCCGAGTTCAAGGCGGCGGGCAAGGAGCGGGCGCTGGTGCGCCACCTGCTGTCGCACCAGGCGGGCGTCCCGGTCCTGGACCGGCCCCTGACCCTGGCCGAGGCCGCCGACGTCTCCGTCGCGGCGGACGCCATCGCCGCCCAGGCGCCCGTGTGGGAGCCGGGAACCGACCACGGCTACCACGCCCAGACGTACGGCTTCCTGCTGAGCGCCCTCGTCCAGCGGGTCACCGGCCGCTCCATAGGCCGCTGGGTCGCCGAGGAGATGGCGCGCCCGCTCGGCCTCGACCTGTGGATCGGCCTCCCGGCGGACGAGGCGCACCGGGTCGGCCGCGTCGGGCCCATCGAGGAGCCGGCGGCCGGCGGCGCGCTCAAGCTGCGCCCCAAGCGCTCGGTCGCCGACGCCTACGCCGACCCCTCCTCGCTCACCCGCCGCGCCTTCGGCGCCATCACCCCGGCCCCGGACGAGAACGACCCGGCCTACCGGGCCGCCGAACTCCCCGCGTCGGCGGGCGTCTCCACCGCCCGGGCCCTGGCCCGCTTCTACGCGGCGACGCTCGGCCCGGTGGACGGCCACCGCCTGTTCGCGCCGGCGACCCTGGCGATGGCCCGCACCGAGGAATCCGCCGGCCCGGACCGAGTGCTCGTGGTCTCCACCCGCTTCGGCCTCGGCTACATGCTGCACGGCCCGGCGTCCCCGCTGCTCGGCCCCGGCTCCTTCGGCCACCCCGGGCGCGGCGGCTCGCTGGGCTTCGCCGACCCGGAGTCGGGCATCGCGCTCGGTTACGTCACCAACGGCATGCGCAAGGGCGTCACGGCGGACCCCAGGGCCCAGGCGCTGGTGCGGGCGGTCAAGTCGGTCGTCGCCTAGGCGCTATCGCGCAGGCGTCTGCTGACCGGTCAGCAGACCGAGCAGGTGGTCCATCTCGCCCCGCCAGATGCGGTGCACGTTCATCCGGGTCGGCTGCGTCTGCCCGGGCAGCAGCACGCGGAACGAGCTCCATACGGTGTTGCGCCGCACGTCGCCGATCATCGCGCCCACCTGGGCGGGCGGCAGGGCGAACGCGATCTCCTGGGGGCGGTTGCTCATCCGGCTCGCCTTGTGGATGACGACGCTCTGCTCGGTCAGGGTGATGAAGTAGTACGTCAGGAACGCCTGCCCGATGATCCCCAGCATGCTCATCAGCCACACGCTGGGCCCGGCGATGGCCTGAATGGTCACGATCGGCCGGTCGGTCGGATTGGCCTGCGCGAGGGCCTCCGCCACCTGCCGCTGAATGGTCGCCTTCTTGATGGCCATGGGCCCTCCCCGGGATGCGGAATGTACGCCCCCACTTCCGGGGGCACCGCAGAATACCCAGACGCGACGGCCGCACGAACGCCCGTACGGTGCCGAGCATGTTCACCCTGTCCCTCGACACCACGTCCGAGAGCTACGCCACGGGCCGGTCCTTCGGCGCGCTGCTCGTCACGGCCGGTGCCATGGCCCTGGTCTGACGCCTGACGGCCTCGTGGCGGACATCCGGGGCAGGGCACCGGCGCAACGTCGTCCTCGGCGCACCGGCCTGGGCCGCCGAGGACCGGCCCGCCCCGCCCCGCACGGTCGCCGCGCCCGCGAAGGTCGTGACTTCTTCGACGGGGCGAAGACCCGTGATGGCCCGTCAGCCCTGCGGCTCCTGTGGCCGGACGTCGACCTCCCGCAGCGCCTGGTCCTTCAGCTCGGTACGGGCCTCGGTGCGGTGACCGCGCGCAATGTAGTCCCGTACGACCAACTCCACGGCGTCCTGCGGTGACCCGACCCCGGCCAGCACCATCACCTCCACCACCAGTTCGGCGTCCAGACTGATGTCCACCTTGGCCACCACGGCCCCCCTTCGTCGCACGTCGTCCCCGGACCCTAGCGGTTCGGGCCCCCCACGTACTCACCGCTGCTCGGCCCGCTCCGTCCGGCGCGGTGACCCCGTACAGGCCGCCACCGCGCCGAGCACCCACAGCGACACCGCCACGGCGGCGGCCGGGGCAGCGGAGGCGGGGTGGAGGGACCAGGCCCACGGCTCGGTGGTGTTGTCGAACCGCACGCCCAGCAGCAGTGTGGGGCCCAGCATGCCCAGGGGGAGCAGCCAGGACAGGCCGCTGCCGAAGAGGCGGGCGCTGATCAGGGCCAGCCCGAGGTAGCCGACGGCGTTGCGCACGGACGCGCCGGACACCTCCCACCCCGCCCCGCCCAGCAGCGGGAGGGCGCTCAGGGCGACGGCCAGGCCGAGCAGCACGGCCAGGTGGACGGCGCGGTGGCGGCGCATCGGCTGGGCGGCGGTCCGTTCCAGGTCGCTCATGGGCGAGAACAGCGTCGTGCCGAGGACCACCGCGTACGCCACCGGCGCGACCTCGGCGACCGGGACGGTGAAGTCCACCAGGTAGCGGAACTCCGGTACGGCGACGCGCTGCTGGGCAAGGAGAGCGGTCGCCGCGGCGATGATGGTGCCGATGGCCGCGGCACGTGGCAGGCCGCGGCTGCGCGCGTAGGCGAGGGCGGCGTTCACCGCGGGGCCTTCGGTGCCCGGGGCAGCGCGGGTACGGGGCGGCAGGACCGGATGTGGTCGGCCGACGCCTCGATCCAGCGCTCCTGCTCGGCGGGAGGGGCGGCGGTGACGCGTTCGAGGGCCGCGCCGAAGTCGTCGCCGTAGTACTCGGTGGGGGCGCCGAGCCGGTGGCGGACCACGGCCTCGAAGAGGAACGTGTCCGGGTAGCCGCCGGTCTCCTTCAGCAGGTGCGGCTCGCACTCCGACGGAGGCTGCGGCAGGGCGGCCGTGAACATGGCGTCCGTCAGCTCCTCCTCGCTCATGTCGGGCGACGTCAGCGCCAGTTCGGCCGTGTGGCCCCGTGGACGCTCCAGGCCCGTGGCGTAGAAGCCGCGGTTGAAGCCCGACAGGGTGCCCAGGCCCGTGTCGACGCGCCGCACGGCGGCCTTCGCGCGGGGGAGCAGATGCCGGTCCTCCGGCCACAGGCAGACCGTCGTGCGGCCACCGGTGGCGCAGGCGGCCTGGGATGGCTGTGCCTTGCGCACGGCCCAGTAGGAGTCCGGCACCGGGGTACGGAAGGCGACCAGCGTGCCGCCCGCGGTCAGGGCGACGAGCCCGAGCGCCACGAGGGGCAGCGGCCGGGGGCGCAGGGTGGCGCTCCGCCGCAGTGCCGGCAGGGCGGGCAGCACCAGACCCAGGGCCAGGCACCAGGCCGCGGCGACCAGCATGCGCGTCGTGTTCGGTTCGAACACGGTGTCCCAGTGCTCGTCGACGGCGGGGAAGAGCTTGTTCAGCGCGCTGTCCGGTACGAAGGCGAGGGCGACGAAGAGCCCGTACCAGAGGACCCCCGCGAAGGGCGCGCAGACGCGTGACGGCAGGGCGGTGCCGAGGGCCACGCCCAGGCCGGTCTGGAGGGCCAGCATCGAGGCGCCGAGCAGCAGGGGCGTCCAGACGGGCCCGCCGCTCTGGCTGACCTGGGCGGTCCGTGCGAAGGCGACGGCGATGAGGACGGCGTACGCGATCAGGGACCACAGCCAGGCCGCGAGCCAGAGCACCAGCGACTGCGTCCAACCGCCGCGGGCGGCGGTGTCGGCCCAGATCCGCACCTGATGGCGGTGGGCGCGCCCGGCGGCCCACGCGGCGGCGCTGCTCATCAGCGAGCCCATCACGATGACGGCGAAGAGCTGGACGCGCAGGCTGGTCTGGGTCCACCAGCCGATCCAGTCGCTCTGGGCCGGGCTTTCGGACAGGAAGTAGTAGCAGCCGATCGCGCCCATCAGCACGGCGACCCACTTGGCCTCGCCGCGGCGCATCTCGGTCAGCAGTACGCGCATCAGCCCGTCACCGCTTCCGACCCGGCCAGATGGAGGTAGCCGGCCTCCACCGCGCCGCCGTCCACGGCGGAGTCCCCGCCCGAGCCCTCGCCCGGCAGGGCGCACAGCTCGGCGACCGTGCCGGTGAAGCGGACCCTTCCCTGGAGGAGGACCGACACGCGGTCGCACACGTGCGCCACGTCCTCGGCCAGGTGGGTGCTCATCACGACGGCACACCGCTCGCCGAGGCCCTGGATCAGGGTGCGGAAACCGACGCGCTGGGCGGGGTCGAGGCCGACCGTCGGCTCGTCGAGCAGGACGAGGGCCGGTTCGTTGACCATGGCCTGGGCGATGCCCACACGCCGGAGCATCCCCCCGGACAGCGCCCCCATCTTGCGGTCCGCGTACTGCTCCATCTCCACCAGGCGCAGCGCCTCACGGGCCCGCTCCCGGCGCCGGGCCGACGGCACCTTGCGCAGCCAGGCCGCGTACTCGGTGAACTCCAGGACGGTGAAGGCGGGATAGAACCCGAAGGACTGCGGCAGCACCCCGATCCGCTGCCGCAACCGCCGCACCGCCGCCCCGTTCGGGGCTTCCTCACCAAGGAGGCCGAGCGTCCCGGACCCGGGTCTGCGCGCGGTGCTCAGCACGGACAACAGGGTGCTCTTCCCCGCCCCGTTGGGCCCCAGCAGACCGGTGACCCCGGCGGAGAAGTGGAGGGTGACGTCGTCAAGGGCGGTCGTCGGCCCGTAACGGACCGAAACGCCCGCGACCGCCGCCACCGGCGCGGTGCCGGCGGCGGCGGTGCTGTTGCGAGGTGACACGGTGTTCCTGATCAGTTCTGGGCGTTCACGTAACCGGTCGCACGGCTCCCGGGAATCCCCGCCCAGGTGGCCTTGGTGTAGTACTTGCCACTGGTGCTGGTGCCCTTGTAGGCACCGCAGCCGTACCCGGAACGGTAGCTCCGGGAGGTGCTGGCTATCTGCGGGTCCGGACGGAAGCTCTTGTCCTCGTAAATGTAGGCGCTGAACGTCCGCGTGTCGTTGACCGGAACATCGCCGCAGGCCTTGGCGTGGCCGCTGCCCGGGCCGCGCCAGCGGTCGCCGTCCTCCTTGCTTCCCGCGGTGGCGACGCTGAACGGCAGCCGGCTGCCGCTGATCTCGGCAGCCACGGCACCGACGGCGGGCACGCCGACGGCCAGCGCGGTCAGCGCACCGACGAGCACGCGCGTACGCCGCTTGGTCATGGTGGCACGCATGTAATCCCCCTTTGGATGAAGCGAGTTGGTCGGTGATCACGCTATGCCAAAGCGGTGGGGAGCGGGAGCGGATTAGATCAGGTGTGCGACCGATCACAGGCAAACCGGACGCGCACCCTCCAGGCCGGCGCCCCGGCCGGGGGGGCGCTCAACCCACGTGCAGCATCAGCCCGATGCCCACCACCATCACGCCCGCCGCCGCGATCCTGGGTGCGCCGAAGCGTTCCTTGAAGAAGAGGGCACCGATGGCCGCGCCGACGATGATGGAGGATTCGCGGAGGGCGGCGACCGGGGCGAGGGGGGCGCGGGTCTGGGCCCAGAGGACCAGCGCGTAGGCGGAGATGGAGAGCACCGCGCCCAGCAGGCCCCGGGCGGCGTGGGGGCGGAGCTGGGCGGCCAGTGCCGTGCGGCGGCGGTGGAGGGTGTACGCCGGTATCGCCAGGCCCTGGAGGAGCATCAGCCAGGCGATGTAGCCGAGCGGGGTGCCCGAGGCGCGCACGCCCACGCCGTCGACGACCGTGTACGCGGCGATGGCCAGGCCCGTGGCGAGGGCGGCGACGATCGCCGGCCGGTGCGGGCGGTGCTTGCCGCCCCGGATGCCCCACAGGGCCAGGCCCACCAGCCCCGCGCAGGCGACCGCGACGCCGGCGAGCTGCCGTTCGTCGGGCAGCTCGTCGACGAAGGCGGCCGCCAGGACGGTGACGACGAGCGGTGCCGTGCCCCGCGCGATCGGGTACATCTGGCCGAAGTCGCCGAGCGTGAACGACCGCATCAGCAGGGCCATGTAGCCGACGTGCAGGGCGGCGGACAGCAGCAGGTACGGCCAGGCGGCCGCCGCCGGCAGCGGGACGAAGCAGGCCGCCACCGCGCCGATCAGCGCGCCGCCGCCGGATATGAGCGTGAAGGACAGCAGTTGGTCCTTGATGTGGTGGGCGATCGCGTTCCACCCGGCGTGCGTCACCGCGGCCAGCAGCACGGCAGCCGCGACGAGCGGCGTCACGCGGGCCGCTCGCGCACGTCGACCAGGGTGCCGCCGGCGTGGGCGATCAGCGTCTTGGGGTCGAGCGGGAACACCGTGTGCGGCGTCCCGGCCGCCGCCCACACCACGTCGTGGTCGAGCAGCCCCCGGTCGGCCAGCACCCGGGTCGCCGTCACGTGCCCGAAGGGCGGTACGCCGCCGATCGCGTACCCCGTCGTCCGCCGGACCAGGTCCGCGTCCGCCCGCGTCACCGCGGCGGCGCCCAGCTCACGCCGTACCAGCTCCACGTCGACCCGCGACGAGCCGTCCATCAGGACCAGGACCGGTACCCCGTCGGCCGCGAAGACCAGCGACTTGACGATCTCGGACGGGTCGCAGCCGATCGCGGCGGCGGCCTGGGCGGCGGTGCGGACGGCGTCGGGGAAGCGGCGGACCTCGACGTCGTGCAGGCCGAGCGCGCGGAGGGCCTCGGCGAAACGCGGGTGGGCAAGTGAAGCGCTCATGGCCCGCACGCTAGCGGTGGCTGTACGGGCCACGCGAGTGGGTTACCGGGCGTTGAGCACGGCCGCGACGAGCGGGCCCGCCGCGTCCCCGCCGTGGCCGCCGGACTGGACGACCGCCGCGGCGGCCAGGTCGTCGGCGAAACCGGCGAACCAGCTATTGGACGTGGCCTGCCCGCCGACCTCGGCCGACCCGGTCTTCGCGCCCTTGTCACCGCCGACCCCCGCCATGGCCGCCGCGCCCGTCCCGCTGGTCGCCGTCGCCCGCATCATGTCGCGCAACTGGCGGGCGGCCGATCCCTCCAGCGGGCGCGCGGCGGTGGCGATCTGCCGGTGGTCCAGGTCCCGGTCCACGATGACCGGCTGCTTGAAGGAACCGCTCTTCGCGGTCGCGGTGATGGACGCGACGTTGAGGACGTTCATCTGGATGGTGCCCTGCCCGATGTACTGGGCCGCCGCCTCGCCGCCGCGCTCCTCGGGCACGGAGCCGTCCCAGGTGCGTACCCCCGTCTGCCACTCCAGGCCGATGCCGAAGACGTCGCGGGCCTCCTTGCCGAGCGCCCCGTCGTCGCCGACGTCGTCGATGAGCTTGATGAAGGCGGTGTTGCAGGACCGCTTGAAGCTCTCGTTGAACGTGCTGCCGTCCGGCAGGGCGAAGTGGTCGAGGTTGTGGAACGTACGGCCCTGGTACAGGACGTTCTTGGGGCACTCGGCCGGGCGGTCCTTGCTGACCAGGCCCTTCTCCAGCAGCAGCGCCGCCGTCACCATCTTCATCGTCGAACCGGGTGCCTGCTTGCCCTCGAACGCCGCGTTGAACGCGTCCTCGCGGTTGTTGGCCACCGCCCGTATCTCGCCCGTGGACGGCTTGATGGCCACCACCGAGGACTCCGCGTACTGCTTCACCGCGCGTTCGGCCGCCGCCTGGACGTCCGCGTCCAGCGTCGTCTCCAGCCGGCCCGGCTTGCCCTCGGTGAGCGTCAGCAGCGTCTGGTCGGGCACGCCCTCGGACTCCGCGTCGATCCACGTCTCGATGCCGGCCACGCCGCCGGCGTCGGCGCCGTACTTCTGGCGCAGCTCGTCCAGGACGGGCTTCAGGGACGGGTACTTCTCCGGCGTCAGCTCCACGCCGTCGCGGTCCACCGCCTTGACCGGCGGGTGCGACGCCTGGCCCGTGCGCAGCATCGTCCCGTCGGTGAGCTTGGGGTGGATCACCGACGGCTCCCAGTCGACCAGCGGCTTGCCGGTGGTGAGGCCGCGTACGACGGTCAGTTCGGAGGCGTACGTCAGGCGCTTGGACTTCCCCTCGTACGTGACCGTCGCGTCGACCGTGAAGGGCACCTTGGGGCCCACCGGGGTGCCCGGGGTGATGACCGCCTTCGAGACGTGCGCGACGTCCCGGAAGTTCTGCACGGCAGGTGCGGCGGTGTCGGCGTGGTTGGTCAGCTCACCGGCCGCCGCGTCGTCGCCCGCCGCCCACGCGGCGAGGAAGTCCTTCGCGGTCCGCTCGACCTCCTCGGCGGTGACCGGCCCGCTGCCGGCCTTCCGCGGGGCCGCGGCGGACGTCGTCGTCCCCGTCGCACCGCCCGTGATGCCGTTGTACAGGTTGTACGCCCCGTACCCCACCCCACTGGCCACGACGGTGAACACCCCGCCGACGATGGCGACCTTCGCTCCACTGCGCATCGTGCAGTCCCCCTCCCCAGGAGCCCCGTTGAACGCGTTCAAGCGCGTAACTGGAGTCACCCTACGGGACGGGAGTGACGACGCGGCTGACTGTTACCCGACCGGAACGTCAGGGCCCCGGACACCGCTGCCGGTGTCCGGGGCCCGCGCGTGCCTACCGGCTCAGCGGGTGGTGCTGAGCGCGAAGACGTCGTCCGCGCTGTTCAGCCGCTGACCCGACGGGGCGGACTGAGCCGTCTTCCCCGCCTGGGCCGGGGCCGCGCTCCTGGTGCCCTCGGTCAGCTCGTGCGCCGCCTCCGGGTCCCGGGGCGTCTGGAGGGCGCCGTCCTTGGCGGCGACCACGCACGCGGCGGTGGACGCGCAACTGTAGACGGGGCCGTCGGCCCCCTCGTACCAGGACGTCAGGTAGAAGACGTACTTCCCCTTGGGGAGGCTGTCGGTGAGGTCCTTCAGGTTGTGTCCCGGGTCGCGGGTGAACTCGACGACCGCGCCGGTCACCCCCGGCTTGCTGGACTTCTCGACCTTGATCTCGACGTTCGAGGTCCGGTTGGCGGGCTTGCCCGGGTCGGTGTAGTCCTTGCCCTCCTTGGCGCCCGTGATGGTGCCGAGGACCACCAGGTCCGAGCGGCCCGCCAGATCCGGGACGCTCGCCGGCGGGTTGGCCTCCGAGGCCGCCGCACCGGCGTGCGCGCTCCAGAAGTCGCCGGACGCCTTCGCGGCGCCGGACGCGCCCTGCTCCGCGTCGGCCTTCGGTGTGCCGGACGAGCACGCCGCCGTGGCCAGCAGGACCGCGAGCGTGGCGGCGCCGGCGGCCGCCCGCGTGATGTGTGTGCGCTTCATCGGTCGCTCACTCTCCTCTGCTTCCTCGGTCCTGCTCAGTAACGGCCGTTGATGTGGTTCTTGTCGTGCTTGGAGTAGTAGTTGTGGTCGGGATTGCTCCGCAAGCAGGAACGATTCGGCGAGGAGTAGTTGCGGTTGTCGCCGGTGGCGTGGCCCAGTCCGACACTGTGGCCGATCTCATGGCACGACAGCGACTTGTAGTTGTTGTGCGGCACCCTGTTGTTGAACACGATGGTGAACTGGTCGCACTTGGACGAGCTGCCGCTCACCTTCTTGACGCACGTGGTCCACGCGTACCAGTTCCTCTGGTCGCCCGTGGGGTTCCACGTGGCGTACGCCCAGACGTCGACCTTGTTGTCGTACCGGCGCTCCAGGCTGGTCGTCATGTCCGTGGGCGCCAGCGAGTTCTTGCGCGCCCAGTCCATGCCGCCGCGCTGCCCCGACGACAGGTCGTCGTCGAAGAAGAAGCTGTGCGCCTTGTTGTCCGCGAACGTCGGCCCGAAGGAGTTCGCCGAAGCCGGCTGGGCGACGAGTATCAGCGAACCGGCGGCGGCACCGAGCGCCGCGAGCACACGTGTGCTCCGTCTCATGGTCTTTTCCCCGTTCCCCGTTGGTCTGTCTCACGGGGGAAACGGCGATCCCTCACGGACCCCCACGGGCGGCACGCGCGCCACGCGTGCACACGCGGCCACGCACGCCGCCCAAGGCCCGTTCCCCCCGGCTGTAAAACACACTACACAGCCCAACTGACAACGGGGCAGCGGGATTTGCCTACACCCACGTATCCAGCCACATGCGGTCGCGCCAGTCGTCCATCGGGATCGACTCGCCCGTGTAGAGGGGCCAGAAGTAGATGAAGTTCCAGACGATGAGCAGCACCAGCACGCCCACGCCGACCGCGCCGATGGTCCGTCGGCGTTCGGCGGCCGCGTCCGTGCCCGGTGGGCCCAGCATGGCGCCGGCCATCATCGCGACCGCCAGGCACAGGAACGGCACGAACACCACGGCGTAGAAGAGGAAGATGGTGCGCTCCTGGTAGAAGAACCACGGCACCCAGCCGGCCGCGACCGCGCACGCGATGGCGCCCGCCCGCCAGTCGCGCCGGAAGAACCAGCGCCACAGGACGTACAGGAGCGCGAAGCACGCCGCCCACCACAGCAGGGGCGTGCCGATCGCCAGCACCTCGCGCGCGCACTTCTCCCTGACGTCCACCGGGCAGCCGTCGCGGCCGGCCGCCGGGTCCTCGTAGAAGTACGAGACGGGCCGGCCCAGCACGATCCAGCTCCACGGGTTCGACTGGTACGTGTGCCCCGACGTCAGGTTGACGTGGAAGCTGTAGACCTCGGACTCGTAGTGCCACAGGCTGCGCCACCAGTCGGGGAACAGCCACGACCACGAACTGTCCTTGCCCTCCGTGGCCGCCCAGTTCCGGAAGTAGCCCTTGTCCGTGAGGATCCAGCCCGACCACGAGGCGATGTACGTGGCGATCGCCACCGGCACCGTCGAGACGAACGCGGGCAGCAGGTCGCGCCGGAGCACGCTCGTGTACGGGCGGAAGGCGCCGGCCGTGCGGCGCGCGCCCACGTCCCACAGCACCGTCATCACCCCGAACGCGGCCAGGATGTACAGGCCGTTCCACTTCGTGGCCGCCGCCAGGCCCAGCGTCAGCCCGGCCGCGATCCGCCACGGCCGCCACCCCAGGCGCAGCGTTTCCGCGACGTCCGCGTCGGGCCGCAGCACCCCGTCCTCGCCCACCGGCAGTGCCGCCGCGAGCCGCCGCCGCGACCGGTCCCGGTCGATCAGCAGGCACCCGAACGCCGCCAGGACGAAGAACATCAGCACCTGGTCGAGCAGTGCCGTGCGGCTCATCACGAAGTGCAGCCCGTCCACGGCCAGCAGCGCGCCCGCCAGGCACCCGAGGAACGTCGACCGGAACAGCCGCCGCCCGATCCGGCACAGCATCAGCACCGACAGCGTGCCCAGCACCGCCACCATGAAGCGCCAGCCGAACGGGGTGAACCCGATGAGCCGCTCACCCAGCCCGATGACCCACTTGCCCACCGGCGGGTGCACCACGTAGCCCGGGGCCGTCGGGACGGCCACCGCGCCGGGGTCGTCCAGGATCGACCTGTCGACGTCCTTCGGCCACGCCCCCTCGTACCCCTGGTTGACCAGCGCCCAGGCGTCCTTGGCGTAGTACGTCTCGTCGAATATCACCGCGTGCGGCTCGCCCAGGTTCCAGAACCGCAGCACCCCCGCCACCAGCGCCACCAGCAGCGGGCCGCCCCACGCCGCCAGCCGCCACAGCCGGTCGGCCACCGCGGGGGGCGCGCCGAGCACCGTCCAGACCCGGTCCGAGGGGCGGGCGTACGGGGGCACCAACCGCTCGCGCAGGCCCGTCACCGGCCGCGGCACATAGCCGAAACGGCGCAGGCGCTGCTGCCACGAGGGCGGCTCTTTCCCGGCGTCCTGCCCGTGCAGGGCCTTATGAGCAGTACTGGTCACCGCGCCATCGTAGGGAACGCGCCTGTGCGAGTCGCCCGTCCGGGCTGCGAGGATGGCTCCTGTGACAGGAACGGTGACCGGAACGCTCGTACTCGCAGGGACCCCGATCGGAGACGTCGCGGACGCCCCGCCCCGCCTCGCCGCCGAGCTGGAGAGGGCCGACATCGTCGCCGCGGAGGACACCCGGCGGCTGCGCCGGCTGACCCAGGCGCTCGGCGTGCACACGACCGGCCGGGTCGTGTCGTACTTCGAGGGCAACGAGTCAGCCCGTACGCCCGAGCTCGTCGAGGCACTCACGGGCGGCGCGCGCGTCCTGCTGGTCACCGACGCGGGCATGCCGTCCGTCTCCGACCCCGGCTACCGGCTGGTCGCCGCCGCCGTCGAGCGGGACATCAAGGTCACGGCCGTGCCGGGGCCGTCCGCCGTGCTGACCGCGCTCGCCCTGTCCGGGCTGCCCGTCGACCGGTTCTGCTTCGAGGGCTTCCCGCCGCGCAAGGCGGGCGAGCGACTGTCCCGGCTGCGTGAGGTCGCCGCCGAACGGCGCACCCTCGTCTACTTCGAGGCCCCGCACCGCCTCGACGACACGCTCGCCGCCATGGCGGAGGTGTTCGGCGAGGAGCGGCGGGCCGCGGTGTGCCGCGAGCTGACCAAGACCTACGAGGAGGTCAAGCGCGGCGGCCTCGGCGAGCTGGCCCGCTGGGCGGCCGAAGGCGTACGCGGTGAGATCACGATCGTCGTGGAGGGCGCGCCCGAGCCCGGCCCCGGGGAGCTGGACGCCGACGAGCTGGTGCGCAGGGTGCGGGTGCGCGAGGAGGCGGGGGAGCGTCGCAAAGAAGCCATCGCCGCCGTCGCCGCCGAGGCGGGGCTGCCCAAGCGGGAGGTCTTCGACGCGGTCGTCGCGGCAAAGAACGCGTCTGCCGAAGGCTCCGCAGTGGGTAAAGGACTATCGTAAAAGCTAAAGACCAGACCGTGCGGCAGGCCTTTCGGCATGGGAAGCCCCAAAACCGGTCCAACTTTCGACAGGTGCCTACGCACTCCCGCCCGTAAAGGCGTCCACTGGTTCAGTGGAAAGGAGCTGGCATGAGCGAGACCACAAGTACTCCGGTCGGCCATGAGGCATATGCCTTCGCCTGCATGAACTGCGGGTACGGCTGGGAGCAGGCGTACGACATCGAGCACCACACGGACATCAGCGGGCACGAGTTCGTCGTGTACAAGGCGGGGGGCCGCCGGGTGCCGTCACCGCTCTCCAACCCCACCTGTCTGAACTGCGGGCGGCACCGCGTCCGGATCATGCGGGCCGGCCAGGTCTCCTCGGTGCTCGAACTGCTCGCCCAGCACCAGGCCGAGCCGACGAAGGGCTCCGTCGGATCGGCCGGGCCGACCCTCGGCCAGGAACGGGCACCGGCGGCGGAACAGCCCGCCAAGGAGCCGCACCACTGGCACCTGTCCGACCTGCTCCACGCCTTCCACCGGAAGTAGCCGCCGGCCGCTTCCGTACGATCGGGGCATGAGTTCCAAGGACGCCCCGCCGCCGCTGCCCGAGCCCCTCGGAGTGCCGGTCGCCGATTCCCACACCCACCTGGACATGCAGTCCGGGACCGTCGAGGAGGCCCTCGCCAAGGCCGCCGCCGTCGGTGTCGAGACGGTGGTCCAGGTGGGCTGCGACCTCAAGGGCTCCCGCTGGGCCGCCGAGACGGCCGCCGCGCATCCTCAGGTCCACGCGGCGGTCGCCCTGCACCCCAACGAAGCCCCGCGCATCGTGCTCGGGGACCCCGACGGCTGGTCCCGGCAGGGCGCCCGGGAGGCGGGGGGCGACGCGGCGCTGGACGACGCGCTCGCCGAGATCGACCGGCTCGCCGCCCTGCCCGAGGTCAAGGCGGTCGGCGAGACCGGCCTGGATTACTTCCGCACCGGCCCCGAGGGCATGGCCGCCCAGGAGCGGTCCTTCCGCGCCCACATCGAGATCGCCAAGCGGCACGGCAAGGCGCTCGTCATCCACGACCGCGAGGCCCACGACGACGTGCTGCGGATCCTCGCCGAGGAGGGCGCTCCGGAGCGGACGGTCTTCCACTGCTACTCCGGCGACGCCGCCATGGCCCGCGTCTGCGCGGACGCCGGGTACTACATGTCCTTCGCCGGGAACGTCACCTTCAAGAACGCCCAGCCGCTGCGCGACGCGCTCGCCGTCGCCCCGCTGGACCTCGTCCTCGTCGAGACGGACGCGCCGTTCCTGACGCCCGTGCCGTACCGCGGACGGCCCAACGCCCCGTATCTCGTTCCGATCACGGTCCGGGCGATGGCGCACGTGCGGGGGATCGACGAGGAGGCCATGTCGACCGCGATCGCCGTCAACACAGCGCGAGCATTTGATTACTGACCGATAACGAGTCGGCGGCGCAACAGGGTAGCGGCGCGACACAGCGTAGTCGAATCGCTTTGGTGAGTGACGGGCCCTCCGCTAGGGTCCCGGCCTCGTGAGCAACTCCCAGGGCAGTCACCGCACCGCCCCGGCTCCGCCCCGGGAGCCGGTGGCGGGGTACGAGGCAATGGGGTACGCGTACGAGCCGGCGGGATACGGCTCCGAGGCGCCCGGGTACGAGACGGCCGTCCGGTACGAGACGGCCGGGTACGAGACGGCCGCCGGGTACGGGGCGCCGGCCGGGTACGAGACGGCCGTCGGCTACGAGGCGCCGGGGTACGAGGCGTGGGGCGTGCCGTCGGCGTCGGCCGAGCCGGGGTTCCCGCCGCCGGCGGCACCGGCGCGGGACACTCCACCCGCGCCCGTCGCCGTGTACCGGGCGTTGCCCCGGCAGGGACCCGGAGCCCGGGCCCGCGCGCGGTCGGGGACGCGCGCCGGGGCATGGGCCGGTATGGGGTCCGGGCAAGGATCGGCGGGGTCGGCCGGGGCGACCGCGACATGGGCCGGTGCCCACGCCGGGACGGGAGCCGTGGCCGGGACCGGGGCCGGGACCGGAGGCGGCGTCGATCCCGCAGCGCCGACCCTCCCGGCGGTGCCCACCGGGGGCCGCGCCGAGGCCCGCCGTGCCGCCCGTCGCCGCAAGGCCGCCGGGGTGGGCGGGGCTGCCGGGGCGGGCGCTCCGGAAGGACTGCGGCGGCTCGTCCCGCAGGCACTCGTCGTGGCGTTCCTCGCCGGCGGCACCAGCGCGTTCGTCGCCGACGACAAGGCCGTGCGGCTCAGCGTCGACGGCGTACCGCGCACCATGCACACCTTCGCCGACGACGTCTCCGAGCTGCTCGCCGACGAGGGGCTCGACGTGGGCGAGCACGACCTCGTGGCGCCCGCGCCGCACGAGGCGCTCGCCAGCGGCGACGAGGTCGTCCTCCGCTACGGCCGCCCCGTCGTCCTCACCCTCGACGGTCAGCGCCGCCGCGTCTGGACCACCGCGCGGACCGTCGGCGAGGCGCTGCGCGGGCTCGGCGTCCGTGCCGAGGGCGCCTACCTGTCGGTGTCCCGCTCCGCCGCCATCACCCGGCGCGGCCTCGCCCTCGACGTACGCACCGAACGCACCGTGACCTTCATGGCCGACGGCCGCGAGCGCACCATCCGCACCAACGCCGCCACCGTCCGCGAGGCGGTCGAACAGGCGGGGATCGTCCTCGGCGGCCAGGACACCACCTCCGTACCGCTCGGCAGCTTCCCGCGCGACGGCCAGACGATCACCGTCATGCGGATCACCGCCGGCAAGGAGGTCCGCGAGGAGCCCATCCCGTACGAGGTGGAGAAGGTCGAGGACCCCTCGCTCTACACCGGCACCGAGGTCGTCGAGCGCCAGGGGCGGCAGGGCTCGCGCCGGGTGACGTACGCCGTGCGCACCGTCAACGGGGTCAAGCAGAGGCCCCGCAGGATCGCCGACGAGGTCGTACGGGAGCCGGTCCACCGGCGGGTGTTGGTCGGCACCAAGCCCATGCCGACCTCGGTCGCCGGCGCCGACCACCTGAACTGGGACGCCCTCGCCCAGTGCGAGTCCGGCGGCCGGCCGGACGCCGTGGACTCCTCCGGTACGTACGGCGGGCTGTACCAGTTCGACCCCGGCACCTGGCGCTCCCTCGGCGGCAGCGGCGTCCCGCAGGACGCGCCCGCCACCGAACAGACATACCGGGCGAAGAAGCTCTACGTGCAGCGGGGGGCGAGCCCGTGGCCGCACTGCGGCCGTAGGCTGTATCGGTGAGCACCACTGAGCCCGACGCACTCCTCGGCCCCGCCGACATCCGTGAACTGGCCGCAGCGCTGGGCGTCCGCCCCACCAAGCAGCGCGGCCAGAACTTCGTCATCGACGCCAACACCGTCCGGCGCATCGTCCGCACCGCGGAGGTCCGCCCCGACGACGTCGTCGTGGAGGTCGGGCCCGGGCTCGGGTCGCTGACCCTGGCGCTGCTGGAGGCGGCGGACCGGGTGGTCGCCGTCGAGATCGACGACGTGCTCGCGGGTGCGCTGCCGGCGACGATCGCCGCCCGCATGCCGGCGAAGAAGGACCGTTTCGCGCTCGTCCACTCCGACGCGATGCACGTCCAGGAGCTGCCGGGCCCGCCCCCGACAGCGCTCGTGGCGAACCTCCCGTACAACGTCGCCGTGCCCGTGCTGCTGCACATGCTCGACCGCTTCCCGACCATCGAGCGCACCCTCGTCATGGTCCAGTCTGAGGTCGCCGACCGGCTCGCGGCCCGGCCGGGCAACAAGGTGTACGGCGTGCCGTCGGTCAAGGCCAACTGGTACGCGGAGGTCAAGCGGGCCGGAGCCATCGGGCGCAACGTCTTCTGGCCCGCGCCGAACGTCGACTCGGGCCTGGTGTCCCTGGTACGCCGGGACCCCCCGAAGACCACGGCGTCGAAGCAGGACGTCTTCGCGGTCGTGGACGCGGCCTTCGCCCAGCGCCGCAAGACGCTGCGCGCCGCGCTGGCCGGCTGGGCCGGTTCGCCGGCGGCCGCCGAGGCGGCGCTGGTCGCCGCCGGGGTCTCCCCGCAGGCGCGGGGCGAGGCCCTCACCGTGGAAGAGTTCGCACGCATCGCGGAGGCCAAGGCAGCGTGACCCAGAGCATGCCCGAGAGCATCACCGTACGAGTCCCGGCGAAGGTCAACGTCCAGCTCGCGGTCGGCGCCGCGCGCCCGGACGGCTTCCACGACCTGGCCAACGTCTTCCTCGCCGTCTCCCTGTACGACGAGGTGACGGCGACCCCGGCCGACGGGCTGCGGATCACCTGCTCCGGCCCGGACGCGGACCAGGTGCCGCTGGACGCCACCAACCTGGCCGCCCGCGCGGCCATCGCCCTCGCGGCCCGGCACGGCATCTCGCCGGACGTCCACCTCCACATCGCCAAGGACATCCCCGTCGCGGGCGGCATGGCGGGCGGCAGCGCCGACGGCGCGGGCGCGCTGCTGGCCTGCGACGCCCTGTGGGGCACGGGCGCGTCCCGCGAGGAGCTCCTCGACATCTGCGCCGAGCTCGGCAGCGACGTGCCGTTCAGCCTCGTCGGCGGGGCGGCGCTGGGCACCGGCCGCGGTGAGCGGCTGACGCCGCTGGAGGTCGGCGGCACGTTCCACTGGGTGTTCGCGGTCGCCGACGGCGGCCTGTCGACCCCCGCGGTGTACGGGGAGTTCGACCGGCTCGCCGCCGGCACGGACGTCCCCGCCCCGGCCGCCTCGCCCGCCCTGCTGGACGCGCTGCGCACCGGCGACGCCGCCGCGCTGGCGGGCGCCCTCGCCAACGACCTCCAGCCCGCCGCCCTCTCCCTGCGCCCCTCCCTCGCCGCCACCCTCGCGGCCGGCACGGAGGCCGGCGCCCTGGCGGGCCTGGTCTCCGGGTCCGGCCCGACGACCGCGTTCCTGACCAAGGACGAGGACGCGGCCCGCACGGTCGCCGACGCCCTCCTCGCCTCCGGCACCTGCCGCACGGCCCGGGTGGCGACGTCGCCGGCGGCGGGGGCTACTCAGATCCGTACCTGAGTACGAGAGCGCTGACGCCGGTGCGGCCCCGTCCGGGACCGTACCGGCATGGCAATCAGCGTCTCGGAGCTCGCCGCCCGCACCCCCGACACCCGTGACCGGTACATCGACCTGCTGCGGGTCGCGTCGCTCGCGACCGTGGTGCTCGGCCACTGGCTGATGGCGGCCGTCACCGCCGACGGCTCCATTGGCAACCTGCTGGCCGTCGTCCCCGAGCTGCAAGTGCTCACCTGGGCGCTCCAGATCATGCCGGTGTTCTTCTTCGTCGGAGGCTTCTCGCACGCCCTGTCGTACCGCTCGCGCCCCGTCTACGCGGCGTTCCTGCGGGCCCGGCTCCAGCGGCTGCTGCGCCCCACGATGGTGTTCATCGGGGTGTGGACGGCCGCCGCGCTCGCCGTCCAACTGCTCGGCGGGGACGGCGGCCTGACGGGCGTGGCGCTGCGCCTGGTGGCACAGCCGCTGTGGTTCATCGGCATCTACCTGGCGATGGTGGCGTTCACCCCGCCGCTGCTGAGGCTGCACGAGCGGTACGGGTGGGGCGCGTTCGCCGCGCTGGTGGCGGGCGCGGTGGCGGTGGACGCGCTGCGGTTCGCGGCCGGGGTGCCGTACGTCGAGTTCCTGAACTTCGCCTTCGTGTGGCTGGCCGTGCACCAGCTCGGCTTCCTCCGGGCGGACGGCCGCGTCCGGATGCCCGCCGCCCTCGCGGTGTGCGGTCTGGTGGGCGCCGCCGCGCTGGTGGCCTTCGGCCCGTACCCGCTGTCCATGGTCGGCATGCCGGGCGAGAAGGTCTCCAACATGGCCCCGCCGACGCTGGCCCTGCTGTGCCACGGCCTGTGGCTGGTCGGCGCGGTGGAACTGCTGCGCGGCCCGGGCGCGAGGCTGGCCCGGCGCCCCGCCGTGTGGCGGGCCGTCATCGCCGCGAACGGTATCGCCATGACCGCGTTCCTGTGGCACCTGACGGCCATGCTCGGCGTGTACGGCGCGATGCTCGCGCTGGACGTGCCGCTCCCGGAGCCGGCGTCCGCCGCGTGGTGGGCGCAGGTGCCCGTGCGGCTGGCGGTCGCGGCGGCGGTGACGGCGCTGCTGGTCGCCGTGTTCCGCGCGGTCGAGCGCCCCGGCCCGCGCCCGGCCGCCGCCCCGGGCTCGTCACCCGTGGCGGCGCTCGGCATCACGCTGTGCCTGTTCGGCGTGCTCGGCCTGTCGATGGTCGGCTTCGGCGGCCTGCTGGAAGGCCGCTCGGCGCTCCTGATCGCCGTCCCTGTCACCGCCCCGGCGGCGGTCGGCATGGCCCTGGCCGGCTGGCTCCTGGTGGAACGCGCGGGCCGCGCCTGACCAGCCGACGGGCGGCCGGGACCGGTCGCGCTCGCGTGCACGGGCCGCTCCCCGGGCCGGCCTCCAGGCGGGCGGCCGGGGCCGCGCGTGCGGTCAGCCCGCGAGTGCGGTCGTGCGCTTCGCTCGCTCGTAGGCGGGGAGCATCGCCTTGTGCTCGTCGGCGTCCAGCCCGCCCAGGTGCACCACCACCGGGCCGGCGGGGGTGGAGACGGCGAAGGCCCGCTCGGGCTTGGGACCGTCGGTGAACTCGCTGGTGATCGTGTACGTCACCTCGGTGGCCGGCAGGGCGCCCGCCTTCGTCTCCGCGTACGCGACCTTCGAGGCGTTCTTCTCGGCGCCCACGAACGCCTCAAGCGCCTTGCGCGGCGTCTCCTTCGCGTTCGCGCCCGTCCAGACCCGGATGAACCCGATGTTCCCGGCCGGCTTGGCGTCGACCTCGCAGGCGAGGATGACCGTTCCCTGCTGGGCCAGCGCGGCGAAGTCGGGATCCCCCGACACCGTCACCTTCTCCGCTGTCCACTGGGGCGCCGTCTCGAACGACACGGGCAGCACGCACGGCGTGCCCTTGCCCCCGATCACGGTGCCCTTGGCCTCGGCCGACGCGCTCGGCTGCGCCTTCTCGGCCGCCTTCTCGGACGTCTTCTCGGGCGCCTTGGCCGGCGGCTCCGGCGAGCACCCCGTCAGCACCGCCCCGGCCACCGCCGCCACCGCGACGCCGCGCAGCATTCCGTATCGCCCCATGACAACCCCACCCCTCGCGTGACGATCAAACGCCGCACGCTACCGCACCGGCACCGCACACCCGTGCGCGGCCGCCGAGCCCGGCCGGGTGGGCGCCCGCGAGCGCCGCCGGAACCACCGGCCCCCGTCCTTGACCGACCGCCGCACGCCGGCGCACCGCCCGCGGCGGCTACCCTGGTAGGTCGACCCCGTCCCCTGCACAGGAGTGAAATGGCCGTCAACCTGGTCAATGTCGAGGCAGTCAGCAAGGTGTACGGCACCCGTGCCCTGCTCGACGGTGTCTCCCTCGGCGTCTCCGAGGGGGACCGGATCGGTGTCGTCGGCCGCAACGGAGACGGCAAGACCACCCTCATCCGGATGATCGCCAAACTGGAGGAGGCCGACACCGGACGCGTCACGCACAGCGGCGGCCTGCGCATCGGGGTGCTCACCCAGCACGACTCGCTCGACCCGGCCGCCACCGTCCGGCACGAGGTCATCGGCGACCTCGCCGACCACGAGTGGGCCGGCAGCGCCAAGATCCGGGACGTGCTCACCGGGCTGTTCGGCGGCCTCGACCTGCCGGGCTTCCCGCAGGGCCTCGACACCGTCATCGGGCCGCTGTCCGGTGGCGAGCGGCGCCGGATCGCGCTCGCGAAGCTCCTGATCGCCGAGCAGGACCTGATCGTCCTCGACGAGCCGACCAACCACCTCGACGTGGAGGGCATCGCCTGGCTGGCCCGCCACCTCCAGGCGCGGCGCTCCGCGCTGGTCTGCGTCACGCACGACCGCTGGTTCCTGGACCAGGTGTGCACGCGCATGTGGGACGTACAGCGCGGCACGGTCCACGAGTACGAGGGCGGTTACTCCGACTACGTCTTCGCGCGTGCCGAGCGCGAGCGCATCGCCGCCACGGAGGAGGCCAAGCGGCAGAACCTGATGCGCAAGGAGCTCGCCTGGCTGCGGCGCGGCGCCCCCGCCCGCACCTCCAAGCCGCGCTACCGCATCGAGGCCGCCAACGAGCTGATCGCCGACGTTCCGCCGCCGCGCGACACCAGCGAGCTGATGAAGTTCGCCAACGCCCGGCTCGGCAAGACCGTCTTCGACCTGGAGGACGTGACCGTCACCGCCGGGCCCAAGGTGCTGCTCAAGCACCTGACCTGGCAGCTCGGCCCCGGCGACCGCATCGGCCTGGTCGGCATCAACGGTGCCGGCAAGACCTCGCTGCTGCGCGCCCTCGCCGACGCCGCCGCCACGCAGGGCGAGCGGCAGCCGGCGGGTGGGCGGATCGTCGTCGGCAAGACGGTCCGCCTCGCCTACCTGTCGCAGGACGTCGCCGAACTCCCCGCCACCCTGCGGGTGCTGGAGGCCGTCCAGCAGGTGCGCGACCGCGTCGACCTCGGCAAGGGCCGGGAGATGACGGCGGGGCAGCTCTGCGAGCAGTTCGGGTTCACCAAGGAGAAGCAGTGGACGCCGGTGGGCGACCTGTCCGGCGGTGAGCGCCGCCGCCTCCAGTTGCTGCGGCTGCTGATGGACGAGCCGAACGTCCTCTTCCTCGACGAGCCGACCAATGACCTCGACATCGAGACCCTCACCCAGTTGGAGGACCTCCTCGACGGCTGGCCGGGCTCGATGGTCGTCATCTCCCACGACCGGTTCTTCATCGAGCGGACCACGGACAAGACGTACGCGCTGCTCGGCGACGCCACGCTGCGGATGCTGCCGCGCGGCATCGACGAGTACCTGGAGCGGCGCCAGCGGATGATCGAGACGGCGGCCGCCGCTTCGGCGTCGTCCCCGGCTCCGGCCGCCGCGTCCGCACCGGCCGGTGAGAAGTCGGCGGCCGACGTGCGCGCCGCCAAGAAGGAGCTCCAGAAGATCGAGCGCCAGCTCGACAAGGTCTCCGAGAAGGAGACCAAGCTGCACACCCAGATCGCCGAAAACGCCACCGACTTCGAGAAGGTGGCGAAACTGGACGCGGAGCTCCGGGAACTGGCGGCCCAGCGCGAGGACTTGGAGATGCGCTGGCTGGAACTCGCCGAAGACGCCTGAGCCCCGGGGGTACGTGGCGAAGGCGTGGAGAGCGGATAACGAGGGCATCACAGGCCGGTCCTCCCTTGGGAACAGGGGCGGACCGGCCCCTTTCGTGTCGGTGCCGAGTGATAGAAAGAAGCCCCGCTCGACTCACGTAACACTGCGGAATCCATGTCCGATTCGCTCCTTTCCGGCGGTACGTGCGCGCCGGAATCGCGGGGGAGGCCGGTCGGGCAGCGGACCGCACGAAGGGGGAAGCGCTGATGACTCAGCCGCCCAGCCAGCAACCGCCGCAGGGGGGCTTCGGGTCTCCGCAGGACCCGCACCAGCAGCCCCCTCAGGCCCCGGCCCAGCCGCCGGTCCCGCCGCAGGCTCCCGCCCAGCCGGCCGGCGCACCGGCCTACGGCGCCCCGCAGGGCGCCCCGGCCCAGCCGCCCGCCCAGCCGCCCGCCCAGCCGCCCGCCGGGCAGCCGCCGGTGCCGCCGCAGGCTCCCGGCCAGCCGCCCGCCGCCGCGCCCGGTTACGGCTACCCCCAGACTCCCCCGGCCCAGCCCGGCTACGGCTACCCGCAGCAGCCCGGGCAGCAGCCCGGCCCGTACGCGGCACAGCCCGGGCCCTACGGCCAGCAGCCCAACCCCTACGGGGGCTACCCCGGCCAGCCGCAGTACCCCGGCGCGCCCACCCCGCCCCCGGCCGGCAGGACCAGCCCCTTCAAGGGCAAGCCCGCCGCCATCATCGGCGCGGCCGTGGCCGCCCTGCTCGTCATCGGCGGCGGCACGTACCTCGCCCTCAGCGGCGACGACAGCGACCCCAAGAAGCCCGACGCCAAGGGCTCCGGTGCCGCGCCCGCCCCGACCGGCTCCGGCGAGGTCGACCAGGGCGACGGCACCGGCGGCGGCCGTGAGGCCAACGACGACCTGAACGCCGGGCGCAAGCCGGGCGAGGCCAAGGTCGAGTGGCTGATGACCAACGACGTGGACCTGCCGCGCAACGGCGCGGACGTGTACGGCCCGTGGGTCGTGGGCGACACCGTCGTCAAGGCGATGTACAAGAGCGTCGTGGGCTACTCGGCGGCCGACGGCAAGAAGAAGTGGGAGGTGCCGTTCACCACCGAGGTGTGCACCGCCCCGGCCGCGCCCGCCGCCGACGGCACCATCGTCATCGGCGTCAACGACAAGGCCGGTGAGAAGGCCGACTGCACGGTGCTCCAGCAGATCGACCTGAAGACCGGCAAGGCGGGCTGGAAGAAGCCCGTCCCCCAGGGGACCGGCTTCAACGCGCTGTCCGACATGACGCTCGCCATCAGCGGCACCACCGTCACGGCCGCCGGCACCGGCAACGCCCACGGGTTCTCCCTCGCCGACGGCAAGCACCTCTTCGGCACGCCCGACGCCGACTGCAAGCCGTTCGCCTACGCGGGCGGGCCGAAGCTCATCGCCGCGTCGAGCTGCCGCACGGGCGACTACAACAAGACCCAGCACGAGGTCAGCGAGGTCGACCCGGCGACCGGCAAGCCGAAGTGGACGTACAAGCTGCCGGCGAACTGGGAGGTCACCAAGGTCTTCTCGGTCAGCCCGCTGGTCATCTCCACCGAGGAGCCGGACAGCAAGAAGTGGAGCATCGTCGCGCTGACCGACGCGGGCAAGCTCCGCTCGACGCTGGACGGCGGCAAGGACAAGTTCAACCCCAAGTGCGGCGGCAGCTTCGTCGTCTTCGGCGAGAACCTCCAGGGCTGCATCGGTGTCGCCGCCGACGCCAACACCTTCTACATGTCGACGGAGCCCACCCAGCTCACCAACGGCACCAACGACGTGGTGGCGTTCGACCTGAACACCGGCAAGCCCAAGTGGCGCGCCCCCGCCGGACCGCAGCGGACGATGACGCCCCTGCGCATGGAGGGCGGTGACGTCCTGCTGTACATGGAGGGCTCCTGGGACCGCGGCGGCGCCGTCGCGACCCTCGCCCCGACGGGCGGCAGCCCGAAGGTGCTGCTCCAGCACCCGGCGTCGACGGCCGAGATCGAGAGCGACTTCTACTCGCCCCGGTACGCGTACGCCGACGGACGCTTCTTCATCGCCAGCGGCCGCGTCAGCGCCCGTAACGACGCCGAGGAGAAGCAGACGAAGACGATGATGGCGTTCGGCAAGTGACGACCGCCCCCGTTCGCTGACTCAGCCGAACCGACCGCCGTCCGGCCCGCCCGGGCCGGACGGCACGCTCAACCCCTACGGGGGCTGACCGACGCCTCGCCGCCGGCCGGTGGGCCCGACGTGGTCGCGACCGTCGCCCCGGGCGCCCACGAGCCGCGCGTCCTGATGCGGGCTCGCATGGAGCGCGTACGGCCGGGTCAGGGGCTTCGACGACGAGGAGGAGCGGGAAATGGCGATCATCCTGGCCTTCGGCACCTGACCTGCCCCGAATCCTGACGCACTGAACCGAGATCCTTCTTCCAGAGGTACGCACACCATGACGCAGCCGCCACCGCCGCCGAACCAGCCGCCGTCGCCCGGGGGCTTCGGCGCGCCGCAGGACCCCCCTCCGGGAGGGTTCGGGGCTCCCACTCCGCCGCCGCAGAACCCGGGCTACGGCTACCCCCAGGCGCCTCAGGCACCCCAGCCGCCCCAGGCTCCTCCGCCCGCCCAGCCGCCCGGTTACGGCTACCCGCAGGCGCCGGGGCAGGTGCCCGGGCAGCCGCCGACGCAGCCGCCCGGTTACGGCTACGGCTACCCCACCGCCCCGATGCAGCAGCCGGCGCAGGGCGGACCCGGGGGCGGGGGCGGCAAGCAACTGTCCACGCAGATGCAGATCATCATCGCCGCGGCCGTCGCCGTCGTGCTGATCATCGGCGCCGGGGTCTGGTACGCCACCTCCGGCACGAGTGACCCCGCCGACAACGCCAAGGGCGGCTCCTCCGGCGCCACCGGTGGCGCCAACGGCGGCGGCACGGGCGGCCCCGACGGCGCCGGCAAGGAGAAGGTGCCCGCCAACACCCAGGCCAAGGTCGCCTTCCAACTGCCGCTGCCCAAGGTCCAGGACCTCACGGACGTGAACGGCTCCTGGGTCACCGACAAGGCGTACGTCAAGTCCGGCGTCGAGTCGGTCGTCGGCTACGACGTCGACAAGGGCACCCCGCTGTGGACCACGCCGCTCCCCGGCCAGGTCTGCGCGGCGTCCCGGCACGTCAAGGACAACAAGACCGCCATCGTCTTCGAGGCCGCCAAGCGCGTGCCGCCGAAGAACTTCCAGCCGTGCACCGAGGTCGGCGTCATCGACCTGACCACCGGCAAACTGCTGTGGCGCAAGTCCGTCACGGGCGCCGACGCCGGTGACGACAAGGCCGCGTTCGACGAGGTCACCATCGGCGCCACCACCGTCGCGGCCGGTGGCCTCGACGGCGGCGCGGCCTGGGACCTGGCCACCGGCAAGGAGCTGTGGAAGCCGCAGGTCAACGCCGAGGAGTGCGAGGACCGCGGCTACGGCGGCGGTGAAGCCCTCGTCGCGGCGCGCGTCTGCGGGCCCTACGACAGCGCGTACGTGCTCATCCAGAACCTCGACCCGAAGACCGGCGCGCCCCTGTCGTCGTTCAAGATGCCGGCCGGCGTCGAGGACGCGGGCATCATCTCCACCAAGCCGCTGGTCGTCGCCGCCGACGTGGGCGACACCGCCGGTGACGGCTCCGGCATCTCGGACTTCTTCTCCATCGACGAGAAGACCGGCAAGCTCAAGGTGAAGATCGCGGCGGACGCCGAGCGGTACGCGGCCGAGTGCGACTCGTCCGGCGTGGAGGTCTGCCACCGGGCTGTCGTCGGCAACAACCGGCTCTACCTGCCCACCGAGGACCACGAGGGCGGCGGTGAGTACGGGGACACCAACGAGATCGTGTCGTTCGACCTCACCACCGGCAAGCCCACCACCGACAAGGCCGACGCGGGCGACCGCTACTCGATGTTCCCGCTGCGGATGGACGGTGGCAACGTCATCGCGTACAAGAAGGCGCCGTACGACAAGGGCGGACAGGTCGTCAGCATCGACGGCGGGTCCTTCAAGCAGACCGTGCTGCTGGAGAACCCGTCCGACGAGTCGGTGCGGTCCGCGGAGCAGTCCTTCGTCCTGGACTCCGCGGAGATCCTCTACCGCGACGGCAGGCTGTTCATCGCCGACAACCTGTTCGACAAGCCGAGCGGTACGTCCACCGACCGCAAGGAGTACCTGGCGATCGGGTTCACCACACACTGATGCACCTCGCACAGGGCGGACGGCCCGGCACATCGACTCGCTCGATGTGCCGGGCCGTCCACTTGGTGAGCCGCATGTAGCCCTGTTTGGCGAAGAATTCGACATTCTGGGGGGCTTCTGACAAGTAACGGGCGCGCAACGTCGAACAAGCGTGTAGCTTGCCGGGTCAACAGTGCTGGGGCGCGGCGGGGGGCCGGCCCCAGGTGGATGGGGGGAAGCTCGATGGGCGTGCGGCTCATGGTGGTCGACGACCACCGACTGCTCGCCGAGGCGCTCGCCTCGGCGCTCAAACTGCGCGGGCACCGGGTGCTCGCGGCCGCCGCGCCCACGGCGGGCGCGGCCGAACTGGTGGTGAGCAGGGCGCCCGAGGTCTGTCTGCTGGGGACGGCGGCCCCGGCCGAACCGGGGGCGTTCGACCCGATCGTGACGATCAAGCGGGAGCGCCCGCAGGTCGCCGTGGTGGTGCTGGGGCCGGTGCCGTCCCCGCGCGGCATCGCGGCGGCGTTCGCGGCAGGCGCTTCCGGTTACGTACGCCACGACGAGCGCATCGAGGGCGTGGAGCGCGCCATGATGAAGGTCAGGGCGGGCGAGACGGCGGTGGCGCCGCAGTTGCTCCAGGGCGCCTTCACCGAGCTGCTCAACCCGGCCGCCCAGCCGGACGACGAAGGGCAGCGGCTGCTGCGGCTGCTCACCCCGCGCGAGGTGGAGGTGCTGGTGCGGGTCGCGGAGGGCGACGACACCAGGCTGATCGCGGCGGGCATGAACATCGCGCCGAGCACGGCCCGTACGCATGTGCAGCGGGTGCTGATGAAGCTGGGCGTCGGGTCCCGGCTGGAGGCCGCCGCGCTGGCCGCCCGTACGGGGCTGCTGGACCGGGCGTCCGGAGTGGCGAAGGGGCCGGACCTGCTCTGACGCGGTCCGGCCCCCTCGGGTCTACTCGCCGGGCGGCGCCGGGGGCGCCATCGGGCGCAGCCGCAGCCAGATCAGGAAGAACAGCCCGAGGGCGAGCATGCCCAGGCCGGTCCAGAGGTTGATGTTGACGCCGACGGCCTTCTTCAGGTCCGCGTCGGACGCGGTGAGCCCGGCGACGGTGACGATGATCCCGTACACCGTGAACAGGCCCCCGATGATGCGCCGGATGTCGAAGAGGCGGGCGGCGGTGGCGGACTTCTTCTCCAGCTCGGAGACTTCACGCTGCAGTTCGGACATGGGTGGGTGCCTCCGGGGCGGTCACAGGGAGTACGGCAGGTAGCAGGCGGCGGCCAAGGCGACGGCTCCCCAGCCCAGCAGGGCGGGGCGCCGGTACCAGGCGTCGTCGCCCTCGGACGGGGCCTCCTCCATGCCGGGCGACCTCGTCCCGTACACCAGGCCGGCGAGCTCCGCCTCGGGCTTCGGAGCGGTGAACAGCGTGACGGCGACCATCACCACCGCACCGGCGACGAACCCGACGATCGCCGAGACGAAGTTGGCGCCCTGGTCGGTGGGGATGGCGATGACGCCCTGCTTGTAGATGACGAAGTAGTTGACCATCGCGGCGACGGTGCCCGCTATCAGCCCCCAGAAGCCGGACTTGACCGAGGCGCGCTTCCAGAACATGCCGATGATGAAGACGACGAACATCGGCACGTTGAAGAAGGAGAACAGGGTCTGGAGGTACCCCATGATGTTGGAGAAGCTGGCGGCGAGGAACGCGGTGCCGATGGAGGCGAGGACGCCGATCGCGGTGATCAGCCGGCCGAAGCGCAGGTAGTAGGTGTCGTCGCGGCCCTTGACCACGTACTTGGCCCAGATGTCGGCGGTGAAGACGGTGTTGAACGACGACACGTTCGCCGCCATGCCCGCCATGAACGCGGCGAGCAGGCCGGTAACGGCTATGCCGAGTACGCCGTTGGGCAGCAGCTCCTGCATCAGCAGCGGGATGGCGTCGTTGTAGGTGAGGTCCGAGCCCGCCGTGCCGATCCTCGGTACCAGGACGGCGGCGACCAGGCCCGGGATCATCACCGCGAACACGATGAAGATCTTGGGGAAGGCGGCGATCAGCGGGGTGCGCTTGGCGGCGGACAGGTTCTTCGCGGACAGGGCGCGCTGCACCTCGGCGAAGTTGGTGGTCCAGTAGCCGAAGGAGAGGACGAACCCGAGGCCGAGGACGATGGTCAGCCAGTTCGCGCCCAGCGGGTTGGGGTCGCCGATGCCGGTGCCGCCCCAGGCGGAGAGGAAGTCGGAGCCGTGGCTCTTCTCCAGTGAGCCGGTCAGTCCGTCCCAGCCGCCGACCCGCTTCAGGCCGAGCACGGTCAGCGGGATGAGCGCGGCGAGGATCACGAAGAACTGGAGCACCTCGTTGTAGATGGCCGAGGACAGGCCGCCGACGGTGATGTACGCCAGGACGAAGAAGCCGGCGACGACGATGGAGACCCACTGCGGCCAGCCGAGCAGCGCCTCGACGACGATCGACAGGGCGTAGAGGTTGACGCCCGCGATGAGGATGGCGGCGAACGCGAACAGCACCGAGCTGAGCAGGTGCGCCGGCCTGTCGAACCGCTGGAGCAGGAACTCCGGTACGGAACGGACCTTGGAGCCGTAGTAGAAGGGCATCATCACCAGGCCCAGGAAGACCATCGCGGGGATGGCGCCGATCCAGTACCAGTGGACGACGGCCACGCCGTACTGGGCGCCCGTCGCGGCCATGCCGAGGATCTCCGTCGCGCCCAGGTTGGCGGCGACGAAGGCCAGTCCGGTGACCCAGGCGGGCAGGGAGCGGCCCGAGAGGAAGAAGTCGAGGCTGGTCCTCACACTGGCCCGGGCGGCGAATCCGATGCCCAGGACCACGGCGAAGTAGATCGCCAGGATCGTGTAGTCGAGCCCGTTGGTGGGGAGCCGGAGCCCGTCGGCCAGGTAGTGCCCGTCGGCGAGGTGATGCATGAGTACTCGCTTCGTCGCGTGGACTGATCACGCCGGAACCTACGCCTCCCTGTTCATGATCTGAACAGTTCTGTTGGTTTTCTTTGTTTGATTGTGATCGGGTAAGGAGAAATGTCGGAAGCAAGCGCTTGCAGCTCGTCACGACGCTGGGCGTTGACGGGTGCTGTTGGGCTGTGGTTGGTTATGTTTGTTTCTGTTGGTGTGGGCGTGAGGTTCCCGAGGAGTCCTTGAGTGAAGAAGACGTCGACCCGGCTGGCCGACGGCCGTGAGCTGGTCTATTACGACGCGCGGGACGACGCCGTCCGTGACGCCGTGGACCGGCGCCCCCTCGACCCCATCTCCACCACCGCGGAGATCCGCCACGACCCGCTGCTGGGCGACTCGGTCGCCATCGCCTCGCACCGCCAGGGCCGCACCTACCACCCGCCCGCCGACGAATGCCCCCTGTGCCCCTCCCGCGACGGCCGGCGCAGCGAGATCCCGGCCGGCGACTACGACGTGGTCGTCTTCGAGAACCGCTTCCCCTCCCTCGCCGGTGACTCCGGCCGCTGCGAGGTCGTCTGCTTCACCCCCGACCACGACGCCTCGTTCGCCGACCTCACCGAGGAGCAGGCGGCCCTCGTCCTGGAGGCCTGGACCGACCGCACTGCCGAACTCGCCGAGCTGCCGGGCGTGAAGCAGGTGTTCTGCTTCGAGAACCGGGGCGCCGAGATCGGCGTCACCCTCGGCCACCCGCACGGCCAGATCTACGCGTACCCCTTCACCACCCCGCGCACGGCGCTGATGCAGCGTTCCGTCGCCGCCCACCGCGCCGCCACCGGCCGCAACCTCTTCGACGACCTCGTCGAGCGCGAGCGCACCGACGCCGAACGGGTGGTCCTGCGGACCGACGAGTGGATCGCCTTCGTGCCGTACGCCGCCCACTGGCCGTACGAGGTGCACCTCTACCCCAGGCGTCGCGTGCCCGACCTGCGGGCGTTGGACGAGGCCGCGCGCGCCGGGTTCCCCCAGGTCTACCTGGAACTCTTGCGTCGCTTCGACCGCATCTTCGGGGAGGGCGAACCGCCGACGCCGTACATCTCGGCCTGGCACCAGGCGCCCTTCACCGGCCCCGGGTGCGACGACTTCGCCCTGCATCTCGAGCTTTTCACCATCCGACGCACTTCCGGCAAGCTGAAGTTCCTCGCGGGCTCGGAGTCCGGCATGAGCGTGTTCATCAACGACGTGCCGCCGGAGGCCGCGGCCCGCCGACTGCGAGAGGTAGCGAGCGCATGAAGTATCTCGTCACGGGTGGAGCCGGCTACGTCGGCAGTGTGGTCGCCGCGCACCTGCTTCGGGCGGGGCACGAGGTGACCGTCCTCGACGACCTGTCGACCGGCTTCCGCGAGGGCGTACCGGTGGGCGCGCGCTTCATCGAGGGCCGCATCCAGGACGCCGCCCGGTACCTGGACCCCTCCTACGACGGCGTCCTGCACTTCGCCGCGTTCTCGCAGGTCGGCGAGTCCGTCACCGACCCCGAGAAGTACTGGGTGAACAACGTCGGCGGCACCATGGCCCTGCTGGCCGCGATGCGCGACGCGGGCGTGCGCCGCCTGGTCTTCTCCTCCACGGCCGCGACCTACGGTGAGCCGGTCTCGACGCCCATCACCGAGACCGACCCCACCGCGCCCACCAGCCCCTACGGCGCCACGAAGCTCGCCGTCGACCACATGATCACCGGCGAGGCCGCCGCGCACGGCCTGGCCGCCGCCTCACTGCGGTACTTCAACGTCGCCGGGGCGTACGGCGAGTGCGGCGAGCGACACGACCCCGAATCCCACCTCATTCCGCTCGTCCTCCAGGTCGCGATGGGCGAGCGGGAGTCGATCTCCGTGTACGGCGACGACTACCCGACCCCCGACGGCACCTGCGTGCGCGACTACATCCACGTCGCCGACCTGGCCGAGGCGCACCTGCTCGCCATGGACGCGGTCACGCCGGGCGAGCACCTCATCTGCAACCTCGGCAACGGCGAGGGCTTCTCGGTGCGCGAGGTCATCGAGACCGTCCGCGAGGTGACCGGCCACCCGGTGCCCGAGGTCGTCGCCGGTCGCCGCCCCGGCGACCCGGCGGTGCTGGTGGCCTCGGCCGCCACCGCGCGCGACCGGCTGGGCTGGAAGCCCTCCCGGCCGGAGCTGGCGGGCATCGTGGCGGACGCGTGGGACTTCGCGAAGACCCTCGCCAAGAAGAGAGGGGCGGGGCGATGACCGTCGAGGACGGCTTCAAGGAGCTGTACGGGTACGCGCCCGAGGGCGTGTGGGCGGCGCCCGGCCGGGTCAACCTCATCGGCGAGTACACCGACTTCAACGACGGCTTCGTCATGCCGCTGGCGCTCCCGCACACCGCCGTCGCCGCCGTGTCGCGGCGCACCGACGGGCAGTTGCGCGTGCACTCGGCCGACACCGACCAGGGCGTGGTCCAGCTCGGCGTCGATGCCCTGGAGCCGCTCGCCGACACCGGGTGGGCCGCCTATCCGGCGGGTGTGGTGTGGGCGCTGCGCGCGGCGGGCCACCCGGTGACCGGCGCCGATATCCACCTCGCGTCCACCGTGCCCACGGGCGCCGGGCTGTCGTCGTCGGCCGCCCTGGAGGTCGTCACCGCGCTCGCGCTGAACGACCTGTACGGGCTCGGGCTGACCGCCCCGGAGCTGGCCGTCCTCGCGCAGCGCGCCGAGAACGCGTTCGTGGGCGTGCCGTGCGGCGTGATGGACCAGATGGCGTCCGCGTGCTGCACCGAGGGCCACGCCCTGTACCTCGACACCCGTGACCTGACGGTACGTCAAGTGCCGTTCGACCTCGCCGACCAGGGTCTGACGCTGCTGGTCGTGGACACCCGCGTGAAGCACGCGCTCGGCGACGGCGCGTATGCCGAGCGGCGCGCCGGGTGCGAGGCGGGCGCGCGGGCGCTGGGTGTGCGCACGCTGCGCGAGGTCGAGTACGTGCAACTGTCCGCTGCCCTGCGACGGTTGGGTGACGAAACGGTTCGCTCGTACGTCCGCCACGTCGTGTCCGACAACCACCGCGTCCAGCGGACGATCGCCCTCCTGGACGCGGGCGACGTGCGGGCGGTCGGGCCGGTCCTCAGCGAGGGCCACGCCTCCCTCCGCGACGACTTGGCGGTGTCCTGCCCGGAACTGGACCTGGTGGTGTCGGCGGCGACCGGCGCCGGGGCGCTCGGCGCGCGGATGACGGGCGGCGGGTTCGGCGGCTCGGCGATCGTGCTGGCCGAGGCGGCGGACGCGGACACGGTGACCAAGGCGGTGGGTGAGGCGTTCGCGGCGGCCGGGTACACCGCTCCACGGGTCTTCCCGGCGGTGCCGTCGGCGGGGGCGCGCCGCGTGGCGTGAGCGCGGGCGCGGCCGGCGCCCACGCGCGCGTGCCTGTGAGTTTGGTGAAGTGCCCTTCCCCGCCGCCCGCCCCGCCGTACTCTGATGCACGGCACCGGTGGGGGCCGGTGCTGATCAGGGGGCGAGACAGCCGGGTACGACGCCCGGGGCGGGGGTAACAGTCACTGCACGGCGGCGGCCGTGCGACCACTGAGTACCTCGGGCTCCGGGCGCCGTACCCGTAGCTGCGCAGCTTCCTCGACACATGGGGGTGTCAGTGGTCCGTATCCGGGTTCTGGTGGTGGACGACCACCGCATCTTCGCCGAGTCGCTCGCCGCCGCTCTGGCGGCCGAGCCCGACGTGGACGTCGCGGCGGCCGGCAGCGGCCCCGCCGCGATGCGCTGCCTGGACCGGGCGACGGCCGAGGGCCGCAGGTTCGATGTGCTGCTCATCGACGCCGACCTGGGCACCGCGGCCGCTCCGGCGGTCGCCCGCGCGGTGCCGGACAACGGCGAGGGCGTGGTGGACGGCATCTCGCTGGTCGCCGGGGTCCGGGAGGGCCGCCCCGAGGTGCGTACGGTCGTGCTGGCCGAGAAGGACGACCCGCGGCGGGCCGCGCTCGCCCTCCAGTCCGGCGCCTCGGGCTGGGTCGCCAAGGACTGCTCGCTCCAGCGGCTGCTGACGGTCATACGGGGAGTGCTGCGCGACGAGACGCATCTGCCGCCCGCGCTGCTCACCGGGGTGCTGCGGGAACTGACGGCCGCGCGCAAGCACCGCACCGAGAGCGAGCGGCTGGTGGAGTCGCTCACCCCGCGCGAGCGGGAGGTGCTGCGCTGCATGGTGGCGGGCCTGGGCCGCAAGGCGGTCGCCGAGCGGCTGTTCCTGTCGCCGCACACGGTGCGTACGCACATGCAGAACGTGCTGGGCAAGCTGGGTGTGCACTCCACGCTCGCGGCAGTGGCGCTGGCCCGCCGGGCGGGTGTGGGCCCGGCCGAGACGGAGCCGGCCTTAGCCGGGGATGTTGTCGAACGGGGCGGTCAGTTGGCGTAGCAGCGCGGCCAGTTCGGCGCGCTGGGCGCGGGACAGCTCCGCGAGGATGGCGCGCTCCTGGGCGAGGAGCCCGGCGAGGGCCTGGTCGGCGCGGTCGCGGCCCTCGGGAGTGAGGCGGACCAGGACGCCGCGCCGGTCACTGGGGTCGGGCAGGCGCTCGACGAGGCCCTTCTTGGCGAGCCGGTCGATGCGGTTGGTCATGGTGCCGGAGGTGACCAGCGTCTGGGTGAGCAGTTGGCCGGGGGAGAGCTGGTAAGGTGCGCCGGCGCGGCGCAGTGACGTCAGGACGTCGAACTCCCAGGGTTCCAGGTTGTGCTCGGAGAAGGCGAGGCGTCGGGCCCGGTCGAGGTGGCGGGCCAGCCTGGAGACGCGGCTGAGCACCTCGAGCGGTTCCACGTCGAGGTCGGGGCGCTCGCGGCGCCATGCAGCGACCAGTCGGTCGACCTCGTCCTCCATGGCGATCAGTGTAGGGGATCTGTCGACGTGAAGTCTCTTGACGTCAAGAAATATTCGGCTGGACCATTGGGCATGACGGGGCCGGGACTCTGTTCCGCTTCGGTACTACGTTCCAGCAAGGGGGCTCGAACATGTATTCCGCACCAACCTGGGATCCACAGCAGTACCTGCGCCACTCCTCACACCGCACGCGACCGTTCCTCGACCTGCTCGCCCGGATACCGGAACTGCCGGCCACCCTGGAGGGCCGCTCGCCCCGCATCGCCGACCTCGGCTGCGGCCCCGGCAATGTCACCGCCCTGCTCGCCGACCGCTGGCCCGGTGCGCGCATCACCGGCTTCGACCTCTCGCCCGAGATGCTGGAACAGGCGAAGAAGACCTACGCCGGCACCACCGACGGCGGCGGCTGGCTCGATTTCCGCCCGGCCGACGCCGCGCACTGGACGCCGGACGAACCTTACGACCTGATCATCTCAAACGCGGCGCTCCAATGGGTGCCCAACCATCCGGAGTCGTTCCCCGTCTGGACCCAGGGGCTCGTCCCGGGCGGCACGCTCGCTTTCCAGGTGCCCGCCAACTTCACCTCGCCCAGCCACGCGCTGCTGGGCGAGCTGTGCGAGACCCCGCAGTGGCGGGCCCGCCTCACGGGCCACGGCCGCCGCTTCGTCCACATCCTCGACGCCGCCGACTACCTCACGCGCCTGGCCGACCTGGGCCTGGCCGTGGACGTGTGGGAGACGGTCTACTCCCAGCTCCTCCAGGGCGAGGACCCGGTCCTCGACTGGGTCAAGGGCACCGCGCTGCGGCCGGTCCTGACCGCCCTTGACGGCGACGACGAGGCGGTCGCCGAATTCCTGGCCCAGTACCGTGACCTGCTGCGCAAGGCGTATCCGCCCGGCCCGCACGGCACGGTCTTCCCGTTCCGCCGCATCTTCGCGGTCGCCACCCGGGGCCAGGAGGCGAAGGGGTGACGCCCCACTTAACGGCGATACCCGCCATACGCCCGCGCCGGGGCGCGCCACGCTGCCGCGCCGCGCCCCGGCACGGGTCCGCACGGCTCTTACGGGTTGTCGTTCCTCAGCTCTTGCGGTGGCCTATCAGCCGGGGGTTTGGCTCCAGGCCGTCCAGGCCGTGCCAGGCCAGGTTCACCAGGTGGGCCGCCACCTCCGCCTTCTTCGGCTTGCGGGCGTCCAGCCACCACTGGCCGGTCAGGGCCACCATGCCCACCAGCGCCTGGGCGTAGAGCGGGGCCAGCTTCGGGTCGAAGCCCCGCGCCTTGAACTCCAGGCCCAGGATGTCCTCCACCTGCGTGGCGATGTCCGAGATCAGCGACGCGAACGTGCCCGTCGACTGGGCCACCGGCGAGTCCCGCACCAGGATGCGGAAGCCGTCCGTGTACGTCTCGATGTAGTCCAGCAGCGCGAACGCCGCCTGTTCCAGCAGCTCGCGCGGGTGCCCGGCGGTCAGGGCCCCGGTCACCATGTCGAGGAGCTGGCGCATCTCGCGGTCCACGACGACCGCGTACAGGCCCTCCTTGCCGCCGAAGTGCTCGTACACCACCGGCTTCGAGACGCCCGCCTTCGCGGCGATCTCCTCCACCGACGTGCCCTCGAAGCCCCGCTCGGCGAAGAGCGTGCGGCCGATGTCGAGCAGTTGCTGCCGGCGCTCCGCGCCCGTCATCCGGACCCGGCGCCCGCGCCTGGGTTTGTCGCTGCTGCTGGTACTACTGCCGTCGATCGCCACACCGTCCATCATGCCGCGTTCGCGGCGCGGTCCTGGCGGCGGGCTTCGATCCGCGACCGGCTCGGCCAGCGCACGTCGTAGGCCCAGCCCAGCATTTCGAACCAGCGGATCAGGCGGGCGCTGGAGTCGATCTGCCCCCGCATCACCCCGTGACGTGCACACGTCGGGTCCGCGTGGTGCAGGTTGTGCCACGACTCACCGCACGACAGCACCGCCAGCCACCAGACGTTGCCGGAGCGGTCCCGCGACTTGAACGGGCGCTTGCCCACCGCGTGGCAGATCGAGTTGATCGACCACGTGACGTGGTGCAGCAACGCGACCCGTACCAGCGAGCCCCAGAAGAACGCCGTGAAGGCGCCCCACCACGACATCGTGACCAGACCGCCCACCAGCGGCGGGATCGCCAGCGACACGACCGTCCAGAAGACGAACTGGCGCGAGATCCGGCGGATCGCCGGGTCCTTGATCAGATCCGGCGCGTACTTGTGCTGCGGCGTCTGCTCCTCGTCGAACATCCAGCCGATGTGCGCCCACCACAGGCCCTTCATCAGCGCCGGAACGGTCTCCCCGAACCGCCACGGCGAGTGCGGGTCACCCTCCGCGTCCGAGAACTTGTGGTGCTTGCGGTGGTCCGCCACCCAGCGCACCAACGGCCCCTCCACCGCCAGCGACCCCATGATCGCCAGCGCGATGCGCAGCGGCCGCTTCGCCTTGAACGAACCGTGCGTGAAGTAACGGTGGAACCCGATCGTGATGCCGTGGCAGCCGATGTAGTACATCGCCACCAGCAGCCCCAGATCCAGCCAGCTCACGCCCCAGCCCCACGCCAGCGGCACCGCCGCGAGCAGGGCCAGGAAGGGCACCGTGATGAACAGCAGCAGCGTGATCTGCTCGATCGAGCGCTTGCTGTCCCCGCCGAGTGTGGCGGAGGGCAGGTCCGGGGAGGGAGAAGCGGCGGGATCCGAGGTTTCGAGCACGTCGGAGCTTGTGGTCATGGGTGTCCCCTGGGGGCTGAGGGATACAACGGAAGCTGTGGCTACGGTCCCGTAACCTACGGCGACGTAAGTATGGCAGCGGTTGGGCGCGCGGCAAGAGGGCTGGCGACGGCGCCGCCGGAGGGGACACCTATCCTGGGTGTCGTCGGACAGCGCGGTCCGCAGCCTCCAGTACCCCTCCAGACGTGCTCAAACACTGCAAGGAGCCGCACCTGTGAGCAGTGCCGACCAGACCCCCACCGCCAGCGCCGAGCTGCGCGCCGACATCCGCCGACTGGGCGACCTGCTGGGCGAGACGCTCGTACGGCAGGAAGGACCCGAGCTCCTGGAGCTCGTCGAGAAGGTCCGCCGCCTCACGCGCGAGAACGGCGAAGCCGCAGCCGAGCTGCTCGGCGACACCGACCTGGAGACCGCCGCGAAGCTGGTACGCGCCTTCTCCACGTACTTCCACCTGGCCAACGTCACCGAGCAGGTGCACCGCGGCAAGGAGCTGCGCGAGAAGCGCGCCGCCGAGGGCGGCCTGCTCGCCCGCACCGCCGACATGCTCAAGGACGGCGATCCCGAGCACGTGCGCGAGACGGTCAAGCACCTCAACGTCCGCCCCGTCTTCACCGCGCACCCCACCGAGGCCGCGCGACGCTCCGTGCTCAACAAGCTCCGCCGTATCGCCGAGCTGCTGGAGACCCCGGTCATCGCCTCCGACCGGCGCCGCCACGACCTGCGCCTGGCCGAGTCCATCGACCTCATCTGGCAGACCGACGAACTGCGCGTCGTACGCCCCGAGCCGACCGACGAGGCCCGCAACGCCATCTACTACCTCGACGAGCTGCATGCCAACGCCGTCGGCGACGTCCTGGAGGACCTCGCCGCCGAGCTGGAGCGCGTCGGCGTCGAGCTGCCCGCCGGCACCCGGCCCCTCACCTTCGGCACCTGGATCGGCGGCGACCGCGACGGCAACCCCAACGTCACCCCCGCCGTCACCTGGGACGTGCTGATCCTCCAGCACGAGCACGGCATCACCGACGCCATCGAGCTGATCGACCACCTGCGCAGCCAGCTCTCCAACTCCATCCGGTACGCCGGCGCCACCCAGGAGCTCCTGGACTCCCTCCAGCAGGACCTGGACCGGCTCCCCGAGATCAGCCCCCGCTACAAGCGCCTCAACGCCGAGGAGCCCTACCGGCTCAAGGCCACCTGCATCCGGCAGAAGCTCGTCAACACCCGCGAACGCCTCGCCAAGGGCACCCCGCACCAGGAGGGCCGCGACTACCTCGGCACCGCCGAGCTGCTCCAGGACCTCACCCTGGTCCAGACGTCCCTGCGCGAACACCGCGGCGGCCTGTTCGCCGACGGCCGCATGGACCGCACCATCCGCACCCTGTCGGCGTTCGGCCTCCAGCTCGCCACCATGGACGTCCGCGAGCACGCCGACGCCCACCACCACACCCTCGGCCAGCTCTTCGACCGCCTCGGCGAGGAATCCTGGCGGTACGCGGACATGCCGCGCGACTACCGGCAGAAGCTGCTCGCCAAGGAGCTGCGCTCCCGCCGCCCGCTCGCGCCCACGCCCGCCCCGCTCGACGCGGCCGGCACCAAGACCCTCGGCGTCTTCCACACGGTCAAGGAGGCCTTCGAGCGCTTCGGGCCCGAGGTCATCGAGTCCTACATCATCTCCATGTGCCAGGGCGCCGACGACGTCTTCGCCGCCGCCGTCCTCGCCCGCGAGGCCGGACTCATCGACCTGCACGCCGGCTGGGCCAAGATCGGCATCGTGCCGCTCCTGGAGACCACCGACGAGCTCAAGGCCGCCGACGTCATCCTCAACGACATGCTCGCCGACCCGTCGTACCGGCGCCTCGTCTCGCTGCGCGGCGACGTCCAGGAGGTCATGCTCGGCTACTCCGACTCCTCCAAGTTCGGCGGCATCACCACCAGCCAGTGGGAGATCCACCGCGCCCAGCGCCGGCTGCGCGACGTCGCCCACCGCTACGGCGTACGCCTCCGCCTCTTCCACGGCCGCGGCGGCACCGTCGGCCGCGGCGGCGGCCCCTCCCACGACGCGATCCTCGCCCAGCCCTGGGGCACCCTGGAGGGCGAGATCAAGGTCACGGAGCAGGGCGAGGTCATCTCCGACAAGTACCTGATCCCCTCCCTGGCCCGGGAGAACCTGGAGCTCACGGTGGCGGCGACGCTCCAGGCGTCCGCCCTGCACACCGCGCCCCGCCAGTCCGACGAGGCCCTCGCCCGCTGGGACGCGGCCATGGACACCGTCTCCGACGCCGCCCACACCGCGTACCGCAAGCTCGTCGAGGACCCCGACCTGCCGACGTACTTCCTGGCCTCCACACCCGTCGACCAGCTCGCCGACCTGCACCTGGGCTCGCGGCCCTCCCGCCGCCCCGGCTCGGGCGTCTCGCTCGACGGACTGCGCGCCATCCCGTGGGTCTTCGGCTGGACCCAGTCGCGGCAGATCGTCCCCGGCTGGTACGGAGTCGGCTCCGGCCTCAAGGCCCTGCGCGAGGCCGGCCTCGACGCCGTACTCGACGAGATGTACGAGCAGTGGCACTTCTTCCGCAACTTCCTGTCCAACGTCGAGATGACCCTCGCCAAGACGGACCTGCGGATCGCCCGCCACTACGTCGAGACCCTCGTCCCGGAGAACCTGCGGCACGTCTTCGACGACATCGAGGCCGAGCACGCGCTCACGGTCAGCGAGGTGCTGCGCGTGACGGGCGGTGAGCAACTGCTCGACTCCAACCCCGTCCTCCAGCAGACCTTCGCCATCCGCGACGCCTACCTGGACCCGATCTCCTACCTCCAGGTCGCGCTGCTCGCCCGCCAGCGGGCCGCCGTCGAGCGCGGCGAGGAGCCCGACCCGCTGCTCGCCCGGGCCCTGCTGCTCACCGTCAACGGCGTGGCGGCCGGCCTGCGCAACACCGGCTGACGCGCGCGGACGAAGGAAGGGGGCGCCCGGAACCACCGGGCGCCCCTTTCACGCGTCATACGCCGGTCAGGGCTGCTTCTTGGCCCTGCCCAGCCGGGACACGAGGTAGCCGCCGCCCACGACGAGCGCCGCCGCGACGCCGGCGAGGATGCCGACCGGGGCGGAGCTGCCGGTCTCGGCGAGGTCGCCCTCGGCGGAGCCGTTCGCGGCGGGAGCTCCGGCAGCGGCCGGGGCGGACGAGGCGGGCGACGTGGCGTCCGTCTGCGCGGAGGGCTTGGCGGCGGACGGCTCGGCGGAGGGCTCCGCGGAGGGCCGCTCGCCCGGCTGGGACGCGCCCGGCTCGGAGCCGCCGGGCTCGTGGCCGCCCGGTTCCGCGTCGCACGCCGACCAGAAGACCTTCTGCTTGGCACGGCCGTTCTCGCCGTCGAAGTTCCAGAACAGCTTGTAGTGCCCGTCGGGCAGGGTTAGGTCGTCGGTGCGTCCGTGCCCCGACCCGTCCAGCGTCAGCGAACCGGACTCGACCGTCTCACCCTTGACGTCCGCCGTCGGAGCCCAGGCCTCGATGTGCCACTCCACCTGCTGGCCGGCGTCGAAGCCGAACGCGTCGAGGTAGAAGGTGCAGACGTGCGGTTCGTTCTTGAGGAGCTCCTCGCCGGTGGAGGCATCGTGGATCTTGACGGTGCCGTTGTCGCCCTTCGTGGCGAGAGCGGACGGGGCGAACACCAGTGAGCAGGCCGCAGCCGCCACCAGCACGCCGGAGAGAGTAAGAGTGCGCATGGATAGTCCAACGAGAGAGGGGGGCCGTGGGGGGCGGCTGAAGCTTCTTGTGACTCCACACCGGCGTCAAGACACCGGACGCCGCATACCCGATCACCCGCATAACGATTGGGTGAATCCCTCATTCCGCTACGCCGGCGACGGTCAGAGTGCGAAGAACGTCCCCACCAGCAGCGCCCCGCCCACCGACGCCGACACCCACGCCAGCCTGGGCAACCGCATCCCGCCACCGATCACCAGCGCCGCCAGCAACAACGCCCCGCCCAGCGGCAACCACGCGTGCAGCCCGCCCGGCCACCCCGTACGCACCAGCTCCGTCGTGTCCGGCTTCACCACCACCGGATACCGGCCGCCCTTCTGCACGGCCACCGAGTGCGCGATCGTCATGTCGGTACGCGGCCCGGGCGGGCCGTCCGGGTCGTAGCGCCCCGTACAGACGTCCGCCGAACACCCCGTGACCGTCAGCGTGCCGTGCTCACGGCCCTTCGACAGCAGGACATGCTGCGCCGTGCCCCACGACGCCCAGACACCCGCCACCACCAGCAGCAGGGCGACCAGCGCCATGGCGGCACCGCGCGCGTACGGGAGGGCTGAAGTCCGCTTCTTGCTCATGGGGCGCGATCCTCTGGGATATGACCGCGCCCGGTCAATCCCGGTCCCGACAGGTCAGGAGTTGTACGCCGACTGCGCCCGCTCCAGGCCCTCCGTCACCAGGCACTCGACCGCGTCGGCCGCCCGGTCCACGAAGTAGTCCAGCTCCTTGCGCTCGGCCGACGAGAAGTCCTTCAGCACGAAGTCCGCGACCTGCATCCGCCCCGGCGGACGCCCGATCCCGAACCGCAGCCGGTGGTAGTCCGCGCCCATCGCCTTCGTCATCGACTTCAGACCGTTGTGGCCGTTGTCGCCACCACCCAGCTTCAGCCGCAGCACCCCGTAATCGATGTCCAGCTCGTCATGGACCGCCACGATGTGCGCGGTGGGCACCTTGTAGAAGTCCCGCAACGCCGTGACCGGACCGCCGGACAGATTCATGTACGACATCGGCTTGGCCAGGATCACCCGCCGGTTCGCCGGCCCGGGGGGCCCGATGCGGCCCTCCACCACCTGCGCCTGTGCCTTCTGCGCCCGCTTGAACTTGCCGCCGATCCGCTCCGCGAGGAGGTCGGCCACCATGAAGCCGACGTTGTGCCGGTTCGCGGCGTACTCCGGCCCCGGGTTGCCCAGGCCCACGATGAGCCAGGGGGCGCTGGCATCCGTCGTCATGTCCTCAAGTCTCCTCGCGTACGAACAGGGAAACGGGGTGGCGGGCCGCAGCCCGCCACCCCGTCAAGCGGTGCCCAGGAGGGCTCAGGCCTCGGCGGCCTCTTCGCCCTCGGCACCCTCAGCGGCCGGCTCCTCGGCCTGCGCGGCCAGCACCTGGAGGACGACAGCGTCCTCCTCGACGGCCAGCGTGACGCCCTTGGGCAGGGTGATGTCCTTCGCCAGGACGGAGGCGCCGGCCTCCAGGCCCTCGACGGAGACGGTCAGCGACTCGGGGATGTGGGTGGCCTCGGCCTCGACCGGAAGCGCGTTGAGCACGTGCTCCAGCAGGTTGCCGCCCGGGGCCAGCTCGCCCTCGGCCACGACCGGAACCTCGACCGTGACCTTCTCGCCACGCTTGACCAGCAGCAGGTCGACGTGCTCCAGGAAGCCCTTCAGCGGGTCGCGCTGCACGGCCTTCGGGATGGCCAGCTCGTTGGTCTTGCCGTCGATGTCCAGGGAGATCAGGACGTTCGGCGTACGCAGCGCCAGCAGCAGGTCGTGGCCCGGCAGCGTCAGGTGCAGCGGCTGCGAGCCGTGACCGTAGAGAACACCCGGAACCTGGTTCGCGCGACGGATGCGGCGGGCGGCACCCTTGCCGAACTCGCTGCGGGTCTGGGCGGAGATCTTCACCTCGGACATATGCACTCCTCGTAAGTGTCAGACGGATCAACGGTCGTGGTGGTTACCCGGCCACGACTGGACTTGGCCTGCTACGAAGAGCGCGTCGATAACGGACCGCCGCACCTCGTTCGGTGCGGCCTCCCTCGCCGAGCAACTACACCAGTCTAACCGAAAGCGAAAGGCCGCCCCGACCGGTGTGGTCGGGGCGGCCTTTCGGCTGCGTACTCAGCCCTGCTCCTCGAAGAGGCTCGTCACCGAACCGTCCTCGAAGACCTCGCGGACCGCGCGGGCGATCGTCGGCGCGATCGACAGCACCGTGATCTTGTCCAGCTCCAGCTCACCCGGGGTCGGCAGCGTGTTCGTCAGCACGAACTCGCTCACCTTGGAGTTCTTCAGCCGGTCGGCCGCCGGGCCGGACAGGATGCCGTGCGTCGCGGTCACGATCACGTCCTCCGCGCCGTGCGCGAACAGCGCCTCGGCGGCCGCGCAGATCGTGCCACCCGTGTCGATCATGTCGTCGACCAGGACACACACCCGGCCCTCGACCTCACCCACGACCTCGTGGACCGTCACCTGGTTCGCGACGTCCTTGTCACGGCGCTTGTGCACGATCGCCAGCGGCGCGTCCAGCCGGTCGCACCAGCGGTCGGCGACACGGACGCGGCCGGCGTCCGGGGAGACGACGGTCAGCTTGTTGCGGTCGACCTTGGCGCCCACGTAGTCGGCCAGCACCGGCAGCGCCGACAGGTGGTCCACCGGACCGTCGAAGAAGCCCTGGATCTGGTCCGTGTGCAGGTCGACCGTGAGGATGCGGTCGGCGCCCGCGCACTTCAGCATGTCCGCGATCAGACGGGCCGAGATCGGCTCACGGCCACGGTGCTTCTTGTCCTGCCGGGCGTAGCCGTACGACGGGATGATCACGGTGATGCTCCGGGCCGAGGCCCGCTTCAGAGCATCGATCATGATCAACTGCTCCATGATCCACTTGTTGATGGGAGCCGTGTGGCTCTGCATCAGGAAGCAGTCCGCACCACGGGCCGACTCCTGGAAACGGACGTAGATCTCACCGTTGGCGAAGTCGAACGCCTTCGTCGGCACGAGGCCGACACCCAACTGGTGCGCAACCTCCTCGGCCAGCTCGGGGTGGGCGCGGCCGGAGAAGAGCATCAGCTTCTTCTCGCCGGTCGTCTTGATCCCGGTCACAGCACTGTCTCCTCAGACGTGTTCTCTGGCCGCGACCACTTTCCGCGCGAACCAGCCGAATTTGTGTGCACGTATCACGGTACGCCGAGTTCGACGCACCTGTTTCCGGTCAGTCCTCGCCGGAACCCTGCTCCGAGGCCGCCGCGGCTGCCTGCGCCGCCGCGCTGCCCGGCCGCTTCCGAGCCACCCAACCCTCGATATTCCGCTGCTGGCCACGGGCGACAGCCAGCGAACCGGGCGGTACGTCCTTGGTGATCACGGAGCCGGCGGCGGTGTACGCGCCGTCCCCGACCGTGACAGGCGCCACAAACATGTTGTCCGAGCCGGTACGGCAGTGCGACCCGATCGTCGTGTGGTGCTTGCTCTCGCCGTCGTAGTTCACGAACACGCTCGCGGCGCCGATGTTCGAGTACTCGCCGATCGTCGCGTCCCCGACGTACGACAGGTGCGGAACCTTCGAACCCTCGCCCACGCGCGCGTTCTTCATCTCCACATACGTGCCGGCCTTCGACTTCGGGCCCAGCAGCGTCCCCGGGCGCAGGTACGCGTACGGACCCACCGTCGCGCCCTCGCCGACGTCCGCCCGGTCCGCCACCGTGTTGTCCACCCGGGCACCCGGGCCAACCCGGGTGTCCTTCAGCCGGCTGTTCGGCCCCACCTCGGCGTCCTCGGCCAGATGCGTCGACCCCAGCAGGATCGTGTTCGGGTGCACCACCGCGTCCCGCTCGAACGTCACCGTGGCGTCCACGAAGACGGACGCCGGGTCGACGACCGTCACGCCGTCCATCATGGCCCGCTCCAGCAGCCGCTGGTTCAGCAGCGCCCGCGCCTCCGCCAACTGCACCCGGTTGTTGATCCCCAGGATCTCCCGGTGGTCCCCGGCCACCGACGCACCGACCCGGTGCCCGGCCTCACGGAGGATGCCGAGGACGTCCGTCAGGTACTCCTCGCCCTGACTGTTGTCCGTCCGCACCTTGCCCAGCGCGTCCGCCAGGAGCTTCCCGTCGAACGCGAACACCCCGGAGTTGATCTCCCGGATCGCGCGCTGCGCGTCGGTCGCGTCCTTGTGCTCCACGATCGCCGTGACGGCGTCCGTCTCCGGGTCCCGGATGATCCGCCCGTACCCGGTCGAATCCGGCACCTCGGCGGTCAGCACGGTCACGGCGTTGCCGTCGGTCGCGTGCGTCTCCGCCAGCGCGGTCAACGTCTCGCCGGACAGCAGCGGGGTGTCACCGCACACCACGACCACGGTCCCGTCCAGCGCCTCGGCCCCCAGCTCCTCCAGGGCCATCCGCACGGCGTGGCCGGTGCCGTTCTGCTCGTACTGCACGGCGGTACGGGTGCCGGCGTAGTGCTCGTCCAGGTGTGCGGTCACCTGCTCGCGGGCGTGCCCGACGACGACACACAGGTGCGCGGGGTCCAGCTCGCGTGCCGCCGAGACGACGTGTCCGACGAGCGAGCGCCCGCAGATCTGATGCAGGACCTTGGGGGTCTTCGACTTCATGCGGGTGCCCTCACCCGCTGCGAGGACGACGACGGCTGCCGGGCGGTTGGCGCTCACGGGAATGCCCTTCGGCTTCGGGTGGTGGACACCCGCAGGATACCGGGGGGTTTCGGGGCGGAAATGAGGGCGGGTCCTGACTGTGCGGTCAGGACCCGGTGTACGCGCTTCGCAAGGGATTCCAGAGCTCCCGGGGAAGGAATCGAACCCTCATTCAATGGACCAAAACCATTTGTCCTGCCATTAGACGACCCGGGATGGATCACCACGTATGCCCGAATTTTTCGCGGGTGGGCGCGCGTGGCAGGCCCTACTATGCCGTACCCGCCCCCTTCGACGCGACGCCGGAAATCGGGTCGCGCCCGCCCGTAGGCTGGAAGACATGACCGCAACGGGGGCAGACCAGGATGCCGCGGGCGTGACCGCCCGGGGCTGGTGGTGGTGGGGGCGGCGGCGCAGTGCCGTGCTGGACGTGACGCTCGGGGCCGTGTCGGCCCTGGAGTGCGCGGCCGAGGGGGTCGGGTTCGCGGACAACGCCGGGCTGCCCGTGCCCGTGGGGGTGCTGTTCGGGCTGGTGGCCGGGGCGGTGCTGGTCATGCGGCGGCGGTGGCCGATCGCCGTGGTGCTGGTGTCGATCGCGATCACGCCCGCCGAGATGGGCTACCTGATGAGCATCGTCGGGCTGTACACGCTCGCCGCCTCCGAGGTGCCCCGGCGGATCATCGCGGCGCTGGCGGGGATGTCGCTGGTCGCGGTGCTGATCGTGACGTTCGTGCGGGTGCGGCAGGACATCGCGTCGGCCGACTTCGATCCCGGGCCCTGGTACGTGCCGCTGATGGCGGTGTTCATGTCGCTGGGTCTGAACGCCCCGCCCGTGCTGTTCGGGCTGTACATAGGGGCGCGGCGGCGGTTGATGGAGAGCTTGCGGGAGCGGGCGGACAGCCTGGAGCAGGAGCTGTCGCTGCTGGCGGACCGGGCGGAGCAGCGCGCGCAGATGGCGCGTACGGAGGAGCGGACGCGGATCGCGCGGGAGATGCACGATGTGGTGGCGCACCGGGTGAGCCTGATGGTGGTGCACGCGGCGGCGCTTCAGGCGGTGGCGTTGAAGGACCCGCAGAAGGCGGCGAAGAACGCGGCGCTGGTGGGGGACATGGGTCGGCAGGCGCTGACGGAGTTGCGGGAGATGCTGGGGGTGCTGCGGGCGGGCGATCCGGCGCCGGTGCGGGAGTCGGTGCCGCTGGCGGCGGTGGGGCGGGCGGCGGCCGCGGCGGCCGGCAGGGGGGTGGACGCGGCGGAGGACGGGCCGTGCCTGGACGCGCTGGAGGAGTTGGTGGAGCAGTCCCGGCAGGCCGGGATGGCGGTGGAGCTTCAGGTGATGGGGGAGGCGCGGTCGTACGGGCCGCAGGTGGAGCGGACCGCGTACCGGGTGGTGCAGGAGGGGCTGACGAACGTCCACAAGCACGCGGCGGGCGCGAAGGTCGTGGTGCGGCTGGCGCACCGGGGCGGTGAGGTGGCGATGCAGGTGGAGAACGGGCCGTCGGACGGCAAGGCGGCGGATGCGGGGCTGCCGAGCGGGGGCAATGGTCTGGTGGGCATGCGCGAGCGGGTGACGGCGCTGGGCGGGGTCTTCGTGTCGGGCCCGACGGACGAGGGTGGTTTCAAGGTGTCGGCGGTGCTGCCGGTGCGGGCCGCGTAGCCGGTGCGGGGGCCGGGCGGCCGGTTCAGGTCGAGGTGAGCCGGGCGGGCTGGGCGCCGGTGATCAGGAGCGCCAGGGCGTGGTCGATGTCGGGGCCGAGGTACCAGTCGCCGGCGTGGTCGAGGCTGTAGACGCGTCCTTCGGCGTCGATGGCGAGGACGGCCCGGTTGTCGGCCTCTTCGCCGATGGGGGCCAGGTCCGTGTCGAGGGCGCGGCCGAGGTCGGCGAGGCTGCGGGCGTGGTGGAGTCCGGCGAGCGGGTCGAGGTGGACGGGTACGGGAGCGATCTGGCGGCCGGGTCCGGGCGCGGCGATGTGAAGGCCGCCGAATTCCGCCCAGGCTTCGACGGCGGCGGGGAAGACGCTGTGCCGGTGGCCGGCGGGGGAGACGTACGCGCGGAGGGTGTCGGCCCACTGTTCGGCTTGTTTGATGTCCCAGCGGCCGGGCTGCCAGCCCGCTTCCCTGAGGGCGGCGTCCACGGCGACGGGGAAGCGGGTGGTGTTCAGGTCGGGCATGGGTGTCCGGTCAGCCGTTCTGGGCGGTGGTGGGGTCGACGGGGCGTACGCCGAAGTGGGCGAGGAGTGCGGCGCAGGAGCGGCAGGGGGCGGCGTAGCTGCCGTGGAGGGGGTCGCCGTCCTCGCGGATGCGGCGTGCGGTGATCTTGGCGTGTTTGAGCGAGCGGCGGGCTTCGCCCTGGCTGAGGGGTTTGCGCTGGGCGCGTTTGGAGCGGCTCGCCTCGGTGGCGGTGAGGTGGCGGGAGAGCAGGATGGCTTCGGGGCAGCGGCCGGTGAAGCGTTCGCGCTGGCCGCTGGTGAGGGTGTCGAGGAAATCCTGTACGAGGGGGTGCAGGGCGGGCGGCCGGTCGCCGCGGCCGGCGGTGCAGGTGAGGGTCTCGCCGCGTACGGAGAGTGCTGCTCCGACGGTGGGCAGGATGCCGTCGCGCCGGTGGCGCAGGATCGGGGTGAGGTCGGGGCCGGTGCTGCTCCAGCTCAGGCGTGGGTCCCCGGTGGCGGGCGTCGTGCCTGGTCGCGCTGCGTGCATGGTGCGTGTTGTCCCCTCTGCAATCCCCCGAGTTGCGGGGAACAGCCTGCCAAATGGGTGAGCTGATGGGGAAGCGGGGGCGCTGAAACGTGTGATCGGCGTGTCGTGTGATCGTCATTGGGTCACCTGAGTGTGACGGGTGGTCACCGAAACGGAGGGCGAGTTCCTCCTGTTGCCCCACCGCATAGGCTGTGCGGACCAGCCAGCAGCAGCAGGGGGCATCCGCCATGACGACAGGTCGGCTCGGGCAGCACAGTGCCGCGCCACCGAACGCGGCCTACGCCGGGCAGGTCGTGCACTTCCCGGACCCGGTCCGGGCCGCCCGGCATCCCGGTGGGGTGCGGGTGGACGGGAACGGCCATCCGGATTTCTCGCCGTACGCCCGCGCGGCCGCGGAGATCGCGGAGCCGCCGGAGGGTTTCGGCGTGGACGAGCTGCGTCTGACGGACTACGTGTCCGCGAACGCGGCGCTGGCCGCGTCGGGGCACGAGCTGTGGGACACGGTTCCGGCGGTGGCGACGCCGCACGGCTGGACCTGGCACCACGTGGCCGGTACGCGGCGCATGGAGCTGGTTCCGGTGGAGGTGAAGGCGCTGCTGCGGCACCACGGTGGCCTCGCGACGGCTTCGGTCGACCACGGCAAGCGCGGTACGCGTCCGTTGCAGGAGACCCGGCCGGCGCACGTCGGGCTGCCGAAGGGCGCGCTGTCGGTGACCGAGGCGCAGTTGCAGGGCGTGGAGGAGGACCTGGGCTACCGGCTCCCGGGCGCGTACCGGTCCTTCCTGAAGGCGGCGGGCGGCTGCGCGCCGGTGGGCGCGGCGCTCGACCCGGAGCTGGGGCTGCTGGTCGACCAGCCGTTCTTCACGGTGCGCGACGAGGCGGCGGTCAATGACCTGGTGTACGTCAACAAGTGTCTGCGCGATCACCTGACGAAGGATTACCTCGGTGTCGGGTTCGTGCAGGGCGGTCTGCTGGCGGTGAAGGTGCGGGGCGGCGGTGATGTCGGCTCGGTGTGGTTCTGCGCGTACGACGACGCTCGTGACCAGGACGGCTTGACGGTGCAGGACCGGGTGGACCGGCTGCTGTTGCCGTGCGGGGCGGACTTCGACGAGTTCCTCCAGCGGCTGGCGGGCAATCCGCCGGAGCTGGAGACGGTGGCGAACCTGATGGTGGACGGCGGCTTCGCGCGGGCCGTTCCGGTGGGGGAGTGAGCTTTCGATGGTGACGTTCGCGCAGGCGCAGGAGCGGGCGGAAGAGTGGGTCAACGGCGACGTGCCCGTGTACCAGCACCGTGAGGTGCGGGTGCGGGAGTTCGAGCTGGGGTTCGTGGTGTGGGCGGAGGACCGTGAGGACGGACCGACGTCGGACGGCGGGCGTCAGCGGCTGGTGATCGCCCGGGACAGTGGTGAGGCGACGTTGTGGCCGGGGCTGCCGGTGGGTGAGGTGATCCGCCGGTACGAGGAGGAGTACGGGGCCCCCGCGGCGGCGCCGGCTCCTGCCGTGGCGCAGCCGGAGCGGATCGACCTGAACCAGACGTCGTTCCTGTTGAGCCCGCCGGAGTGGCTCCAGGAGGCGGCGGACCAACTGGGCATCCCGGACCGGCGTGCGGGGAGCACGGGGGGTTCCGACACGTCGGGCGGGGGTGGCCCGTCTGGCGCGGGTGCCTCTGGTGCCGGTGCCGGTGTGGTGGCCGGGGGTGGTGCCGGTACGTCCGGTGCCGGTGTGGCCGCCGGGGGTGGTGCCGGTACGTCCGGGGCCGGTGTGGCCGGCGGGGAGCGCGGGGAGGCCGCGCCTGCCGTGGCGGCTGCCGACGCGACGCCGCCCGCCCCGGTCGACGCCGTGCCCACCGCTCCCGCCGGGGCCGTGCCGGCGGACGCCGCTCCGGCTCCGTCGGCCGACGCGGTGACCGGCGGCTCGGCGACGGCCGGGCGCGGGTCCCATGTCGAGGGCGGCGCCTGGCCGGCCCCGCCCGGGGACCACGAGCCCACCACGCCCGACGGGGTCCCCGCCTCCGCGCCGTGGAGCGACGTCAACGCGCCCGGCGGCGACGGCGACGACGCCTCCGTACCGCTGCCCGCGACCGTGTTCGCGCCGCCGCTGTCCGGGTCGGACGACGACGACACGCCGCCGCCCGCGGTGGGAGCCGACGCGCCGACCGCGCTGATGGCCGGCGGCAGCCAGCTCCCGCGTACCGCCGTCGCGCCCGCCGTGGACCCGCAGCAGTTGGCACCGGGCGACATAGCGGACGCCGCCACCAGCAAGGCCGCCCTGCCGCCGCGCGGCGCCAGGCCCTCCCGCGGGACCGGCCCGACGACTCCGCCGCCGCCCGGTGCGCCGGGCACTCCGGGGGCGCGGCCGCCCGCGTCGGGCCCGGGTGCGCCCGGGGCGCCGGCCGGCGGGTACGTACCGACGCAGCTCGTGTCGCAGTTGCCGCCCGACGGCACGCCACCGCCCGGTGTGCCGACCCCGCCGCCGCCTCCGGGTTCCACGCCGCCTCCGGGTGGCGGGGTGCACCACGCGGCCACGATGCTGGCGCATCCCGGTCCGGGCGGGCCGGGTGCCCCTGGTACGCCGCCGCCTCCGGCGCCTCCCGCGCCTCCGGGGTCCACGCCGCCTCCGGGCGGTGGGGTGCACCACGCCGCGACCATGCTCGCCCAGCCGGGTCCGGGCGGCCCGGGTGCGCCCGGTACGCCGCCGCCTCCGGGTCCGCCCGGTGCGCCGGGCGCCCCCGGCACGCCCGCGCCTCCTGGTCCGCCCGGGCCTCCCGGTGGTGGGGTGCACCACGCGGCGACGATGCTGGCGCAGCCGGGCCCGGGTGGCGGGCCCGGTCCGCTGCCGCCGCCGGCTCCCGCGCCCGCGCCGCCCGCGTACGGCTACCCGCAGCAGCCGCCCACCGGGATGCCGACCGTCGGCCCCGGCTACCAGGCCGTGCTGCGCTACCGCGCGCCCGACGGCTCCGAGGCCCAGCTCATCCGCCGCTCGGCGCCCGGTACGCCGCACCCCGAGTGGCAGATCCTGCACGAGCTGCGTGCCATGAACGTGCCGCCGCAGCAGGTGCTGGAACTGCACACCGAGCTGGAGTCGTGCGAGCTGCCCGGCGGCTACTGCGCCCGGATGATCCGGGAGACCTGGCCGCAGGCGCGGATCACCTCGATCGCCCCGTACGGGCGTGACCACGCGAGCCGCCAGCAGGGCATGGGGCAATTGATCGCCCACCAGGGCGAGTTGCACCAGGTCGCCGACGGCCCGGCGCGTCCGGCGCCGCTGCGCGTGCCGTTGCCGCCGGTGCAGCCGGCGCCGCCGGTTCCGCCGGAGGGCATCGCGCAGGAGCTGGTGGGCGCGTTCGGGCCGCAGGGGATCTGCCGGTTCGACCAGCGGGCCGTGTCGCGGCAGGGCGTGCCGGAACTGGTGGCGCGCACCCTGGTGTGGGCGGGGCTGCCGGCCGACTTCGGGCCGTTCTTCTGGGCGCAGCCGGCCCAGCCGGTGGTGCCGACGCTCGCCGAACTGGCCGCTCAGCGGCAGGTCCAGCCGGCGTCCGACGCGGGTTCCTACCTGGTGGTCGGGTCCGACTTCGGGCGGGCGATCTGCGTGCAGTACGGGACGGCGCACATCGTGGCCGTACCGGTGGAGGCGGGTCCGGACGGGCGGCCGGCGGCGCCGCAGTTCGTCAACAGCGGACTGCCGGAGTTCACCCGCTGCCTGGCGCTGCTGGGACGGATGTGGCGGCTGCGGTTCGGGCTGACGCCGGAGCAGGCGGGCCGCTGGACGGTCGATTTCCAGGCGCAGTTGGCGATGCTGGACCCGGCGGCGCTGTCGTCGCCGGAGAGCTGGTGGTCGGTGCTGCTGGAGCAGATGTGGGACGGGCTGCTCTAGGGCTCTGACGTCGCAGGCGCTGTTGGCGTATAGGCGCCCCTTTCCGTTGGTACGGGTTGTTGCATCCTGGACCGGGGAAAGGGGCGTCAGTCATGAGTGGTTTCGCTGTCGTATGGGGGCGCGGCTACCGGACCGAGCAGGTGGACCGGGCCGTCGCCGGTCTGGAGGCCGAGCGGGAGGCCGCGCGGCGTCGGGCGGACGAACTGGCCGTACGTGCGGAGGAGCTGGCGGCGGAGGCGGCGCGGCTGCGGGAGTTCGTGGCGGAGTTGCCGCCGCAGCGGTACGAGACGCTGGGGCACCGTGCGCAGCGGATCCTCGCCCTCGCGGAGGAGGAGGCCGACGCGCTGCGGGCGGACGCGCTGGAGGAGGCGCGGCGCCTGGCGGACGAGGCCGAGGCGGCGGCCCGGTCGGTGCGGGACGCGGCGCGCGATGCCGCGCAGGCGGTACGGGGCCGGGCCGAGGCGCGGGCGGAGGAGACCCTCATGGCGGCGCGGCGCACGGCCGGGCAGACCCGGGCGGAGGCGCTCGCCGAGGCCGAGGAGCGGCGGGGCGAGGGGCTGGCCGCGCTGCGGGAGGCGCGGGAGCGCGCGGAGCGGATGCTGGCCGAGCAGGAGGCGGGGCACGCCGAGCGGCGGCAGGCGGCGGAGCGTGAGGCGGCCGGGCGGGAAGCGGAGCTGGCGGCGCGGCACGAGGAGCTGATGGGCGTGGCGCGGGCGCGACTGGCGGAGGCGGAACGGGCGCTGGCGGAGACGGCCGAACAGGCGCGGCACGGCCAGGAGGAGGCCGACGCGCAGGCGGCCGCCCTGCTGTCGGAGGCGCGGCTGCGGGCCGAGCGGGTGGAGCGGGAGACGGAGCGGATCCTGCGGGAGCACGAGACGGCACGCGAGGAGATGCGCGCCCACATGGCCCACGTACGCAGCAGCCTGGCGGCGCTGACGGGACGTACGGACCCGGCGTAGGCGGGGCCTGGGCGGCCTATGGAGGGTCGGCGGGTCGGGCTTGGGGGTTCGGCTCGGGGGTTCGGCTCGGGGGTGGGGCGGGCTGAGGGGGTGGGGCGGGCCTGGTCGGATTGGGCTGGGCGGTCCGGGCTGCGGGTCGGGCCGACGGGTCGGGCCGGGCGGTCTGGCCTGGGCGGCCTAGGCGGTCCGGTCGTCGTCCGTGAGGACGGGGAAGCGGCGCGGGGCGAGGGTCAGCAGGGCGACGAGGGCCAGGGCTCCGGCCGCCGCAGCGCCGACGTACACGTACTCCACCGCGGTGTCCACGGCCGTGGGGGTGAGCGCGGCGGGGTCGTCCAGGCCGCCTTCGGTGAGGCGGGTGGCGAGGACGGCGTTGGCGATGGCGCCGAAGAGGGCCGCGCCCAGGCTCTGGCCGACCTGCCGGCAGAAGAGGACGGACGCGGTGGTGGTGCCGCGCTCCGACCACGGGACGGTGGACTGTACGCCGACGATGAGCGGGAGTTGGACGAGGCCGAGGGCGGCGCCCAGCAGCAGCATGAGCAGCGCCGGCTGCCATGCTTCGCCCGGGTAGGGCAGGAGCGGGAAGGCGAGGAGGACCAGCACGGCGAGGGTCATGCCGACGGCGGCCGTGAGCCGGAAGCCGATGCGGCCGTAGACGCGGTTGGAGAACGCCGCGCTGATGGGCCACGACAGGGTCATCGCCGACAGGACGAAACCGGCGGCGATGGGGCCCAGGCCCAGGACGGACTGGGCGTACGTGGGGAGGAACGCCGTCGGCGCGACCATCAGCAGGCCCAGCGCGCCGAGGGAGAGGTTGACCGCCGCTATGGTGCGGCGGCGCCAGACCCAGCCGGGGATGATCGGCTCGGCGGCGCGGCGCTCGATCAGGACGGTGACGGCCATGAGGGCGGCCGCGCCCGCGAACAGCGCCAGGGAGGGCGCGGAGAGCCAGGGCCAGGCCACGCCGCCCTGGACGAGGGCGGTCAGCAGCAACGTACCCGTGGTGAAGATCGCCAGGGCGCCCGGCCAGTCGACGCGGGCCTTCGCCTTGCGGGTGGTGCTGCGGGTGCGGGCGGGTTCGGACAGGTGGCGGGCGATCAGCCAGAGGGCGAGGGCGCCGACGGGCAGGTTGACCAGGAAGATCAGGCGCCAGTCCGCGTACCCGGCGAGCAGCCCGCCGAGCGCCGGGCCGGCCACGGACGAGGTCGCCCAGACCGTGGAGAGCCGGGCCTGGATCCTTGGGCGTTCCTTGAGCGGGTAGAGGTCGGCCGCGATGGTCTGCACGGTGCCTTGCAGGGCGCCGCCGCCCAGCCCCTGGACGATCCGGAAGGCGATGAGGGACGCCATGCTCCACGCGGCGGCGCACAGGAGCGAGCCGATGAGGAAGAGCACGATGCCGGCGATCAGGACGGGCTTGCGGCCGAAGGTGTCGGACAGCTTCCCGTACACGGGGAGGGTGACGGTCACGGCCAGCAGGTAGCCGGAGAAGAGCCAGGAGAAGACGGACAACCCACCCAGGTCACCGACGATCTGCGGTACGGCGGTGGAGACGATGGTGCCGTCCAGGGCGGCGAGGGCCATGCCCAGCATCAGCGCCGCGACGACCGGTCCCCTTCGGCGGGTCGCGGGGGGCGTGGCGTCGGAGTCGGAGTCGGAGTCGGAAGCGACGGCGACGGCGTCGGCTTCGGTGGCGGGCGGTGCGTCGACCGGCGCCTTCGGGGCGGGGGTGGGCGGTGCGGTGGGCGGCGGGGCGGACGGTGGGTCGGCCGGGGCCTCCGCCGTGGGGCCGGGTATCGCGTCGGCCCGCCCCTTCGCCGCCGCTTCGGGTATCGGGTCGGCTGCCGCGTCCGGTGTCGCACCGCTCGGCTCCCCGGCCGTGGAGTTGCCGGTCGTCCCGGCGTGCGCCCCCGCCGCCGTATCGCCCGACGCCCCGGCCGGTGAGTCGGCCCGCGCCCCGAGCCGCGCACCGTCCGGCGCCCCGGCCCGCGCTCCGGACGGCGCTCCGGCCCGCGCACCGGACGGCGCGCCAACTGCCGCGTCGGCTTCGGACACCGGAATCCCTTTCCCCATGCACGTATTTCGTCGGGCCAGCCTCTCACCCCCTCCTCGGGTGGAGAACCCCTAGGGGCACCTCCCTACTCCGGCCCAGGGGGTCTTCGTCCCGCCGGAGGACGTGGAGGCACGGGCCCGTTCCTTAGCTTGTTCTTACGGGCGCCGAGCTGCCGCGAGGGCGGTGGGGGCGGGGGTGGGGAAAACCCCAGGGCGAAGACTGCGCTGGGCACCAGTGCGCTCGGGTGCGGGGCGGCGGAAGACTTGTGGTCATACGCGGGGCCCGCGCAGCGACTTCCCAACACCACGGCATTCGGCATACCGGCATACCGGCATGCCTCCGACATTCCGTCATACCCGATATAGGAGACTTACCGTGACAACGGCTGTGACCATCCCCAGGCACGGGGGTACTGGAGGGCGTACGGCCGTCGCGGCGCGGGCGCGACAGGTCGTCAAGGCGTACGGGGCGGGCGAGACCCGCGTCGTCGCGCTGGACCACGTCGATGTGGACATCGCACGCGGGCAGTTCACCGCGATCATGGGCCCGTCCGGGTCCGGCAAGTCGACGCTGATGCACTGCCTGGCCGGCCTGGACACCGTGACGAGCGGTGAGATCTTCCTCGACGAGACCGAGATCACCCGGCTCAGGGACAAGAAGCTGACACAGCTCCGCCGGGACCGGATCGGGTTCATATTCCAGGCGTTCAACCTGCTGCCGACGCTCAACGCGATCGAGAACATCACGCTGCCCATGGACATCGCCGGCCGCAAGCCGGACGCCGCCTGGCTGAACCGGGTGGTGGAGACGGTGGGGCTGGCCGAGAGGCTGAAGCACCGGCCCTCGCAGTTGTCCGGCGGGCAGCAGCAGCGCGTGGCGGTGGCCCGTGCGCTGGCCGCCCGACCCGAGATCATCTTCGGCGACGAGCCGACGGGCAACCTGGACTCCCGGGCGGGCGCGGAGGTGCTGGGCTTCCTCCGCCGGTCCGTGGACGAGCTGGGCCAGACCATCGTGATGGTCACGCACGACCCGGTGGCGGCGAGCTACGCGGACCGGGTGCTGTACCTGGCGGACGGGCGCATCGTCGACGAGATGTTCCGGCCGACCGCCGAGGCCGTCCTGGACCGCATGAAGGACTTCGACGCGCGGGGGCGGACATCGTGACCGTCGTCAGAACCTCCCTGCGCAACTTCTTCGCGCACAAGGGCCGTATGGCGCTCTCGGCGGTGGCCGTGCTGCTGTCCGTGGCGTTCGTCAGCGGAACGCTGGTGTTCACGGACACCATGAACACCACGTTCGACAAGCTGTTCGCGGTGTCCTCGCCCGATGTCACCGTCAGCCCCAAGTCGGCCGGTGCCGTGGACGAGATGCCGCAGACCGGCAAACCGGAGGCGATGCCCGCGTCCGTTGTGAGTCGGGTCCAGGCGGCGGAGGGCGTCAAGTCCGCCGAGGGCGCGGTCGTCTCGACGAGCGTGACCGTCGTCGATGCCGACAACAAGAACATGGGCGCCACCAACGGCGCCCCCACGATCGCCGGCAACTGGACGCGCAACGACCTGCGTTCCATGGAGATCACCTCCGGGCACGCGCCGCGTGGCCCGACCGAGGTGATGGTCGACGCCGACACCGCCGAGAAGCACCGCCTGGAGATCGGCGACGAGCTGCGCACGATCGCCGTCACCGGTGACTTCACGGCGAGGATCTCCGGCATCGCCTCCTTCAAGGTCACCAACCCCGGTGCGGCCGTCGTCTACTTCGACACGGCCACCGCCCAGCGCGAACTGCTGGGCAGCGCTGGGCGGTTCACCCATGTGTGGGTGACCGCCGACCCGGGCGTCAGCCATGACGAGCTGAAGAAGAACGTGGCGTCCGCCGTCGACGGGCCGTACCGCTTCCAGACGCAGCAGGAGGCGGCCGACGCGGGACGTAAGGACGTCAGCGGATTCCTCGACGTGATGAAGTACGCGATGCTCGGCTTCGCCGGGATCGCCTTCCTCGTCGGCATCTTCCTCATCGTCAACACCTTCTCGATGCTGGTCGCCCAGCGCACCCGCGAGATCGGCCTGATGCGCGCCATCGGGGCCGGCCGCAAGCAGATCAACCGCTCGGTCCTCATCGAGGCGGTGCTCCTCGGCCTCGTCGGCTCGGTGCTCGGTGTGGGCGCCGGGGTGGGCCTGGCGATCGGCCTGATGGAACTGATGTCGTCCATCGGCATGGAGCTGTCCACCCAGGACCTCACCGTCAAGTGGACCACTCCGGCCGTCGGCCTGCTCCTCGGCGTCGTCGTGACCGTCCTGGCGGCGTACATACCGGCCCGCCGGGCCGGCAAGGTCTCCCCGATGGCCGCCCTGCGGGACGCGGGCACTCCGGCGGACGGCAAGGCCGGTGTCGTGCGCGGCATCATGGGCCTGGTCCTGACCGGCGCGGGCGCTGCCGCGCTGTACCTGGCGGCGCGGGCGGACAAGGCGACCGAGGGGTCGATGTTCCTCGGCGCGGGCGTGGTCCTGAGCCTGGTCGGCTTCGTCGTGGTCGGCCCGCTGCTGGTGGGGGGCCTGGTCAAGGTGATCAGCGCGCTGCTGCTGCGGATGTTCGGGCCGGTGGGGCGGATGGCGGAGCGCAACGCGCTGCGCAACCCGCGCCGTACGGGAGCCACCGGCGCGGCCCTGATGATCGGCCTCGCCCTGGTCGCCTGCCTGGCGGTGGTCGGCTCGTCGATGGTCGCCTCGGCGACGGAGGAGCTCGACAAGTCGGTCGGCGCGGACTTCATCGTCCAGAGCGCGAGCGCCGACGGCCGGCCGATCGTGCCGCAGGCGCAGGCGGCCCTGGAGCGGACACCGGGCATCGCGCATGTGACCGAGTACAAGGTGGTGGAGGCCAGGCTCACGTCCCCGGACGGCAGGACGGAGGACGAGGGCGTCGTCGCCGCCGACCCCACGTACGCCACCGACCTGCGGCGCGAGACCGTCGCGGGAGACCTGGCGGCCGCGTACGGCGAGGGCGCGATGTCGGTCGGCAGTGACTACGCCGGCCGGCACGGGGTGAAGGTCGGCGACACCATCGCGGTGGCCTTCAAGGGCGGCGAGACCGCGAAGCTGAAGGTCGCGGCGATCACCTCGGACGACACCAACGTCGACAAGGGCGCCATGTACACGAACATCACGACGGCCGAGAGTTACGTCCCGGCCGAGAAGATGCCCAAGAGCGTGATCATGTTCGCGAAGGCGGAGGAGGGCGAGGAGCGCGAGGCGTACGCCGCGCTGAAGGAGTCGCTGGCCGCGTACCCGCAGTACAAGGTGCAGAACCAGACCGACTTCAAGCAGGACCTGAAGGACCAGGTCGGGCAGCTCCTGAACATCGTGTACGGGCTGCTGGCGCTGGCGATCATCGTGGCGGTGCTGGGTGTGGTCAACACCCTGGCCCTGTCGGTCGTCGAGCGGACCCGGGAGATAGGCCTGATGCGGGCGATCGGCCTGTCGCGGCGTCAGTTGCGGCGCATGATCCGTCTGGAGTCGGTGGTCATCGCCCTCTTCGGCGCCCTGCTCGGCCTGGGGCTCGGCATGGGCTGGGGCACGGCGGCGCAGAAGCTGCTGGCCCTGGAGGGGCTGGGAGTCCTGGAGATACCGTGGCCGACGATCCTGACGGTGTTCGTCGGGTCGGCGTTCGTGGGACTGTTCGCGGCGCTGGTCCCGGCGTTCCGGGCGGGCCGGATGAACGTGCTGAACGCCATCGCGACCGAGTGACCGGGCAGCCCGGGGCCGGGGTCTCACTTCTGGCCGGTGCGCCGTTCCAGCAGCAGGTAGCCGCCCGCTTCGCCGGCCACGCGGTAGCGGGCGTCCGGGTGGAGTTGCCGGGCGTAGGCGTGAGCGTCGCGCACCCAGCCGGAGGAGTTGTTCAGCGCGATCCAGTCGGGGGTCACGCCCCGTGTGTCGCCCAGCCACATGACCCGGCAGCGGCCGGTCAGGCGGCTGATCGGTCCGACGTTGGCCTCGACGGTCGCACCGTCGGGGACGCGGGAGAGGAGGTTCTCGGCCGCGACGACGCGCGGTGACTTGCGGTACGTGGCGGCCTCGGTCAGCGACGCGAGGGGCAGCGAGGTGGTCAGGGCGAGCGCGGCCGCGGCGGCGCAGGCGGGGAGCCGGTCCGCGTAGGCGCGCAGCCAGGGGCGCGGGCTGCGGCGCGAGATGTCGACGGCGTCGGCGAGGGCCAGGAACAGCACGGGCATCAGGACGGCGCTGTAGTGCCAGTCGGTGGACCAGTAGTGATCGTCGCCGGACAGGAAGCGCCAGCCCACGGTGGGTGCGGCGGCCAGCAGAAGGGGGGAGCGGACGGCGAGCAGACCGGTGGTGGGCAGCAGCAGCCAGGCGAGGGTGCGCAGCTTGGTCTCGGCGCCGGCGAAGGGGGAGGGGCCGCCGTCGACCTTGGTCCAGTAGTCGTAGCCGCCCGTCGTGTTGAAGGCGGGGATCACGGTGGTGAGGGTGAGGAGCGTGGCGGCCGCGCCGAGGACGGCGACCCCGAGGGCGTACAGGGCGGCGTGGGACGGGTCCCGGCGGGCGCGCCAGGCGACGACCAGGGCGATCGCGGTGAGGGTGATGCCCAGGTCCTCCTTGACCAGGACGAGCGGCGCCGCCCACAGGAGGGCGGCGCGCCACCGGTGGGCCAGGAGGGCTTCGAGCGAGAAGGCGATCAGGGGGACGGCGAAGCAGATCTCGTGGAAGTCGAAGTCGGCCGCCTGCTGGATGCCCCAGGACAGCCCGTACGCGACGCCGATGGCCAGGCCGGACGCCCGGCCCAGCAGGCGGGTGGCGGCGCGGGTGACGGGGATCGCGGCGAGCGCGAAGAGCGCGGCCTGGGCGACGAGGAGGGTGACGGGGGTGGGGAAGAGCCGGTAGGCGGGGGCGAGGAGGGCGGTGACGGGGCTGAAGTGGTCGCCGAGGATGTTGGTGCCAGGGCCCTTGAGGTCGGCGACCGGGGCCTGGAGATGGGCGTAGCCGCGTATGGCCTGCTCGAAGATGCCCAGGTCCCAGGAGCGGGTCTCCATGCGGCGGTACCGCAGTACGGACAGGGCCGTGTAGGCGGTGAACAGCGCGAGGGCGAGGAGGTGGGGGGCGCGGTCCGTCCAGGTCCGCGGCCGGTTCCCGGGCGTGGCGGGACCGCGCGGGCCGGGTATCGGTATCGGTTCGGTGTCGCCGGCGGGCGGGGCGGCGACGGCGGCTCCACGCATGGGGGAGGGGCTCCTTGGGGTCACTCGGCGGGTCGGACAGGTCCCGGGGCGTATACGTCATGGGCGTATACGCCCCGGGCGACGGTTCCGGTTGACACTCTGCCGCACGTATTTTCGGACACTCCGAACGGACGCCTCGTGGGGCGGGGGAGGTTTCGGGCGCGGCTGTCGGACCGACGTCGTACGCTGGGAACCCCCGGCCCGTGAGACGTGTCGGGCGGTTCGCGTTGCCCACACCCCCCGGATGGACGCCTTCATGAGCTTGCACGGTCTGCTCGACGCCGTCGTCAAGGACCCCGCCCTCACCGAAGCGGTGAAGGCCGCCGCCGATGGTCACCGGGCCCATGTCGACCTGGTCGGCCCGCCCGCGGCGCGCCCCTTCGCGCTCGCCGCGCTGGCCCGCGACGCCGGCCGCCCCGTGCTCGCCGTGACGGCGACCGGCCGGGAGGCGGAGGACCTGGCGGCGGCCCTGCGCAGCCTGCTGGACCCGGACACGGTCGTGGAGTACCCGTCCTGGGAGACGCTGCCGCACGAGCGCCTCTCGCCCCGCTCCGACACCGTGGGCCGCCGCCTCGCCGTGCTGCGGCGCCTGGCCCACCCGTCGGCGGACGACCCGGCGACCGGCCCCGTCTCGGTCGTCGTCGCGCCCGTGCGGTCCGTGCTCCAGCCGCAGGTCAAGGGCCTGGGCGACCTGGAGCCGGTGTCGCTGCGCACCGGTCAGCAGGCGGACCTGAACGATGTGGTGGACGGCCTCGCGGCGGCGGCGTACGCGCGCGTGGAGCTGGTCGAGAAGCGCGGCGAGTTCGCGGTGCGCGGCGGCATCCTGGACGTGTTCCCGCCGACCGAGGAGCACCCGCTGCGGATCGAGTTCTGGGGCGACGACGTCGAGGAGATCCGCTACTTCAAGGTCGCCGACCAGCGGTCCCTGGAGATCGCCGAGCACGGCCTGTGGGCGCCGCCGTGCCGGGAGCTGCTGCTGACGGAGTCCGTCAAGGCACGCGCGGCCGCTCTCGCCGAGGCCCATCCGGAGCTGGGCGAGCTGCTCGGCAAGATCGCCGAGGGGATCGCCGTCGAGGGCATGGAGTCCCTCGCCCCGGTCCTGGTCGACGACATGGAGCTGCTGCTCGACGTGCTGCCCAAGGGTTCCATGGCGGTGGTGTGCGACCCGGAGCGCGTGCGCACCCGGGCCGCCGACCTGGTGGCCACCTCCCAGGAGTTCCTGCACGCCTCATGGGCGGCGACCGCGGGCGGCGGCGAGGCGCCGATCGACGTCGGCGCGGCGTCGCTGTGGGGCATCGCGGACGTCCGGGACCGGGCGCGCGAGCTGGGCATGATGTGGTGGTCGGTGTCGCCGTTCGCCGCCGACGAAGAGCTGTCCGATGACACCCTCAAGCTCGGCATGCACGCCCCGGAGTCCTACCGGGGCGACACGGCCCGTGCGCTCGCCGACACCAAGGGCTGGCTGGCCGACGGCTGGCGCACCGTCTTCGTCACCGAGGCGCACGGCCCGGCGGCCCGCACGGTCGAGGTGCTGGGCGGCGAGGGCATCGCGGCCCGCCTCGACGCCGACCTCACCGACATCTCGCCGTCCCTCGTGCACGTGGCGTGCGGTTCGATCGAGTACGGCTTCATCGACCCGGCCCTCAAGCTCGCCGTCCTCACCGAGACCGACCTGTCCGGCCAGAAGGCGGCCGGCAAGGACGGGCAGCGGATGCCGACGCGCCGCCGCAAGACGATCGACCCGCTCACCCTGGAGACCGGCGACTACATCGTCCACGAGCAGCACGGCGTGGGCCGCTACATCGAGATGGTGCAGCGCACCGTCCAGGGCGCCACCCGTGAGTACCTCCTCGTCGAGTACGCCCCCGCCAAGCGCGGCCAGCCCGGCGACCGGCTCTACATCCCCACCGACCAGTTGGAGCAGGTCACCAAGTACGTCGGCGGCGAGGCCCCGACGCTGCACCGGCTCGGCGGCGCGGACTGGACCAAGACCAAGCAGCGCGCCAAGAAGGCGGTCAAGGAGATCGCCGCGGACCTGATCAAGCTGTACAGCGCCCGGATGGCCGCCCCCGGCCACGCCTTCGGCCCGGACACCCCGTGGCAGCGGGAGCTGGAGGACGCCTTCCCGTACGCGGAGACCCCCGACCAGCTCTCCACCATCGCCGAGGTGAAGGAGGACATGGAGAAGACGGTTCCCATGGACCGTCTGATCTGCGGCGACGTCGGCTACGGCAAGACGGAGATCGCCGTGCGCGCCGCGTTCAAGGCGGTGCAGGACGGCAAGCAGGTCGCCGTCCTCGTGCCGACCACGCTGCTCGTGCAGCAGCACTTCGGCACGTTCTCCGAGCGGTACTCCCAGTTCCCGGTCAATGTCCGCGCCCTGTCCCGCTTCCAGACCGACACGGAGGCGAAGGCGACGCTGGAGGGGCTGAAGGACGGCTCCGTCGACATCGTCATCGGCACGCACCGCCTGTTCTCCTCCGAGACCAAGTTCAAGGACCTGGGCCTGGTCATCGTCGACGAGGAGCAGCGGTTCGGCGTCGAGCACAAGGAGCAGCTCAAGAAGCTCCGCGCCAACGTCGACGTGCTCACCATGTCCGCCACCCCCATCCCCCGGACGCTGGAGATGGCGGTGACCGGCATCCGTGAGATGTCGACCATCACCACGCCGCCGGAGGAGCGGCACCCGGTCCTGACCTTCGTCGGCCCCTACGAGGAGAAGCAGATCGGCGCGGCGATCCGCCGTGAGCTGCTGCGCGAGGGCCAGGTCTTCTACATCCACAACCGGGTGGAGTCGATCGACCGGGCGGCGGCCCGCCTCCGCGAGATCGTGCCCGAGGCCCGGATCGCCACCGCGCACGGCCAGATGTCCGAGACCGCGCTCGAGCAGGTGGTCGTGGACTTCTGGGAGAAGAAGTTCGACGTCCTGGTCTCCACCACCATCGTCGAGTCGGGCATCGACATCTCCAACGCCAACACCCTGATCGTCGAGCGCGGTGACAATTTCGGCCTCTCCCAGCTCCACCAGCTCCGCGGCCGGGTCGGCCGTGGCCGCGAGCGGGGTTACGCGTACTTCCTCTACCCGCCGGAGAAGCCGCTGACCGAGACGGCCCACGAGCGCCTGGCGACGATCGCCCAGCACACCGAGATGGGCGCCGGCATGTACGTCGCCATGAAGGACCTGGAGATCCGGGGCGCGGGCAATCTGCTGGGCGGCGAGCAGTCCGGCCACATCGCGGGCGTCGGTTTCGACCTGTACGTCCGCATGGTGGGCGAGGCGGTCGCCGACTACCGCGCCTCCCTGGAGGGCGGCGTGGAGGAGGAGCCGCCGCTGGAGGTCAAGATCGAGCTCCCGGTCGACGCGCACGTCCCGCACGACTACGCGCCGGGCGAGCGGCTGCGCCTCCAGGCGTACCGGTCGATCGCCTCCGCGAACTCGGAGGAGGACATCAAGGCGGTCCGCGAGGAACTCACCGACCGCTACGGCAAGCTCCCCGAGCCGGTCGAGAACCTGCTCCTGGTCGCCGGCCTCCGCATGCTGGCCCGCGCGTGCGGCGTCGGCGAGATCGTGCTCCAGGGCGCGAACATCCGCTTCGCCCCGGTCGAGCTGCGCGAGTCGCAGGAGCTGCGCCTGAAGCGCCTCTACCCCCGTACGGTGATCAAGGCGCCCACGCACCAGATCCTGGTCCCCCGCCCCACCACGGGCAAGATCGGCGGCAAGCCGGTCGTGGGCCGCGAACTGCTGGCGTGGACGGGCGAGTTCCTGACGACGATCCTGGGGTCGTAGGCCCCACGGCGTGGGGGCGGTCCGTGCGGTGATGGCCGCCCCCACGCACCCGAACGCCGGTGCGTGGGCTCGCCGACCGGTCCCGCGCCGCCGCGCCCAGCGAGCCCCGCGCGCCCCGCGCCGACCGTGCGGGGCTGGTACGAGCCCATCGACGGCGATGCGACCGCGCTGGTCCGGCCGTATCTGCGGGCGTACGAGCGGGAGGAGGCGGACCGGGTGCGGCAGTGGCGCCGTAGCGTGCTGCTGTTCGCTCCACCCGCCGCGTCGGCTCTCACGGGCGCTTCGGCTCCAAGTGCAGCGCCGTGATCCCGCAGTCGAACTGCCGGGAGGCGACCAGGCGCAGTGGCTGCCGGTCCCCGGTGTAGGGGAAGACGGCCAGGCCGGCGCCGAGGGCGGTCGGGTTGACGAGCAGGTGGAGCTCGTCGAGGAGGCCCTCGGTGAGGAGGTTCTGTACGAGGGTGGCGCCTCCGTAGGCGATGATGTCGCCGCCCGGCCGGGCCTTGAGCTCGTTCACCGTCTCGGCGAGGTCGCCGCCTGCGACGACGGCGTTCTCCCAGGGCGACTCGGTGAGGGTGCGGGAGATGACGACCTTGGGCGTGTTGTTCATCTTGTCGATGGACGCCTGGTCCTCGCCCTCGGGGCCCGCCGCCCAGGCCGGGATGAAGCCCTCGGCGAGCTTGCGGCCCAGCACGATGCAGTCGACCGGCTCGGTCAGCGCGTCGAGGTAGGCGTTGATGTCGTCGGTCCAGGGGCACGTCAGCCAGTCCATCTCGCCGTTCGGCCCGGCCATGTAGCCGTCGACGCTCATCTGGACCTGGAGCTTGAACTTGCGCATGTGATGGGTCTCCTGGGGATGGTCAGCGCTCGTAGCGGAGGAGGACGACCTGGGAGTCGAAGGTCCGGGACTCGGCCAGCTTGAGGCCGAACCGCTGCTTGGGGTGCTGGAACACGGGCTTGCCACCGCCGAGTACGACCGGGTGGACGAAGATCTGGTACTCGTCGATCAGGGCGTGTTCGGTCAGCGTCGCCGCCAGGGTCGAGCCGCCGAAGAGCACGAGGTGGGCGCCGGACTCCTTGAGGGCGGCCAGCTCCTCGACGACGTTCGTACGGATCACGCGGGTGTTCCAGTCGGCCTTCTCCAGCGTGGTGGAGACCACGACCTTGGGCGTCGCCCGCCAGATCGGCGCGAACGCCAGGTCGTGCTCGTGGTCCGACAACTCCTCGGCGCGCGGCCAGAAGCCCGCCATCATCTCCCACACCCGGCGCCCGTACAGGAAGGTGTCCGCGCTGTCGGTCAGCGCACGCGAGTGGGCCGACAGCTCCGGGTCCATGACGGGCCAGTCGAACTCGCCGTTCGGGCCCTCGATGAAGCCGTCGACCGACTGGTGGACGAAGTGGGTGATCTTTCCCATGGGGTCTCCTCGGAAGGTGGTTCGTCAGTGTGGACCGCCGGACGGGGCGGAACTCATCGCAGCCCCTTCTTGTGTACGATGTCCACATTCCGGGGGTGTGGTGATCCGCACCCCTGGAGTGATCTTGCAGCAGCGTACAGAGAAGATGTGGATGCTGTCCACATTGAGGAGCGGTCAATGTCGGGCAGTGCCGAAAAGCCGACGCGGAAGACCTACCGCCACGGCAACCTCCGCAACGCCCTGATCGAGGCCGGGCTCGGACTCGCCCGCGAGGGCGGCCCCGACGCCGTCGTCCTTCGCGAGGCGACCCGCCGCGCGGGCGTCGTACCCAACGCCGCCTACCGGCACTTCAAGGACCGTGCCGCGCTCCTGCACGCGGTGTCCCAGGCGGCGATGGCCCAGGTGGCCGTCATGATCGAGGCCGAACAGGCCGCCCTGCCGCCCACCGGCGACCCGGCGGCGGCCGCCCGCGCCCGCTTCCGCGCCGTGGGCACCGGCTACTTGCGCTTCGCGCAGGAAGAGCCCGGGCTGTTCCGCATCGCCTTCCACGTGCCCGGCGACATGACGTACGCCACCGACGAGACCGCCGCCGGAGCCGGTGGCAAGACCCCCTTCGAGCTGCTCGGCTCGGCCCTGGACGACCTCGTCGAGGCGGGCGTTCTGCCGGAGGAGCGGCGGCCGGGGGCGGAGTTCCTCGCCTGGTCCGCCGTACACGGTCTGGCGGTCCTCCTCATCGACGGCCCGCTGCGGGGCCTTCTCCCCTCCCAGGCGTACGACGCGGGGCAGGGCGTCATCGACATGGTGGAACGCGGCATCTGACCGGTCAGGCCTTGAACAGCAGGCCGGTCAGCGAGCGGAAGACGTCCTCCGGGGCGCGGTCGCCCACCGGGTCGGTGAGGTTGTGGGTCAGCAGCAGCGTCGCGAAGCCGTGGGCCAGGGACCAGGCCGCGATGCCCGCGAGGCGGGGCTCGTCGGTGTCGACCGCGTCGGCCACCGCCTCGCGGAGGCGGTCGCCCGCGCGGGTGCGGGCGGCGAGCAGGGCGGGGTCGTCGGGGCGGTGCAGGTCGGGCTGGAACATGACCTGGAAGTGCGCGGGGTGGTCCATGGCGAACCGCACGTACCGCACGCCCGCATCCCGCAGGTCGGCCGCCTCGGCGAGCGCGTCCGCCAGGAGGTCGAAGCCCTCGGCCGCGATCGCGGTCAGCAGGCCGGCGCGGTCCTTGAAGTGGTGGGCGGGCGCCGCGTGTGAGACGCCCGCGCGGCGGGCCAGGTCCCTCAGGCTCAGGGCGGCCGGGCCGTCGGTGCCGATGACGTCGAGGGCGGCGGCGAGTACGGCCCGCCGCAGGTCGCCGTGGTGGTAGGCGCGCTGGCTGCTCATGAGGTCACCGTACGCCGAATCTAGGCATTGACAAGTTCGGAGGGTGGGAGCACGCTGGACCGTGCTGGATCTAGTCACTGTCTAGATGGGCCCGAGTGGGGAGCGGTCATGGACGTCACACGCGTACGCCAGATGTGGCACCTGCTGGAGCCGGTGCACGCCGTGCTCTACTACGCGCCGGAGGCCTTCGAGGAGGCCGCCGCGCTGGGGTACGGGACCGAGGAGCGCTGGCCCTCCTACTTCGCGTGGCGGGCCGCGCCGCTCGGGCCGGTGGGCGCCGGACGGGTGGCGTCCGCGTTCTACAGCTTCAGCCCCGCGATGGTGGAGCGGTACGTCCCGGCCGCGTGGCGGGTCGCCGCGCCCGGGGACGTCCTGGCGGCGCGGCTGCGGGCGGTGGACCGGTTCTACCGGCGGCTGCCGGGTGCGGACGTGGGCGAGCTGGACCAGGCCGCCGCCCTCGCCCGGCGCGCCGCCGAGGCCGCCGTACACGCCGGGCGCCCCCTCGCCGCCGCCAACGCCGCCCTGGAGTGGCCCGACGCGCCGCACCTGGTCCTGTGGCAGGCCGCGACCGTGCTGCGCGAGCACCGCGGGGACGGCCACCTGGCCGCGCTGCTCACCGCCGGGCTCGACCCGGCCGAGGCGCTCGTCTCGTTCGCCGCCATAGGAGCCGCGTCCCCGCAGACCTTCGCGAGCCGCGGCTGGAGCGCGGATGAGTGGGCCGCCGCCCGCGAACGGCTCGCCGCGCGCGGGCTCGTCGCCGAGGACGGCACCGCGACCGAGGCCGGCCGGGCGCTGCGCGCCGAGGTCGAGCGGCGTACGGACGAACTGGCCGCCGGGCCGTGGTCGCAGCTCGGCGAACAGGACACGGTGCGCCTTTCGGAACTGCTGGGCGGTGTATGGCTGGCGGTTCTGGGAAGCGGGCTGCTGCCGCGCGAGAACACCCTCGGGGTGGGCAAGGTCTGACACCTACGATGCGGGCATGCCTACGCCCCGGACCGCCCTGCCCGCCGTCCTCCTCGCCGTCACCGCGTCCCTCGTCGCCGGCTGCGACGCCATCGGCGCCGGCGACCCGTCATCCGGACCGGACGGCGCGGCCACGGGCGCGGCCGGCCCGCTGGACAACCCGGACGGTACGAGGCCGGGCCTGGCGCCCCTCACCTCGGACGCCGAGCGGGCCGAGGCGCGGCGGCTCATCGAAGCGCTCACCGTGAAGGGACGCGGGCCGAGTACCGGTTACGACCGGGACGAGTTCGGCTACGCCTGGATGGACACCGCCGACGGCGTACCGCTGGCGCGCAACGGGTGCGACACCCGCAACGACCTCCTGCGCCGCGACGGCCGGGAGCCGCGCTTCCGCTCGGGCTCGAACTGCGTGGTCGTGGCGATGACCCTCCACGACCCGTACACCGGCCGGACCATCGAGTGGCGCAAGCAGCGGGCCGCCGAGGTCCAGATAGACCACGTCGTACCGCTGTCCTACGGCTGGCAGATGGGGGCCTCCCGCTGGCCGGAGGCCAAACGCGAACAGCTCGCGAACGACCCGCTGAACCTGCTGCCGGTCGACGGCCCCGCCAACTCCGCCAAGAGCGACTCCGGTCCGGCGTCCTGGCTGCCGCCGAACAAGCAGGTCCGCTGCTCGTACGCGGTGCGCTTCGCCCAGGTGGCCAAGAAGTACGAACTGCCCGTGACGCGGGCGGACAAGCGGGCCATGCTGCGCCAGTGCGGCGGATGAGCCGCGCGGACGGCCCGGCCGCAAAAGCGGTTGGGCCGCGCGTGGCTGGCTGTTTAGCCTGCCCGGATGGATCTGTGCATAACGACGCTCGCCGAGCGGCCCGAACACCAGGGCGCCCTGTGGGAGATGCGGGACCTGTGGCCGCAGTTCATGCTCCACGACCCCATCGGCTGGGCGAACATGGGGCGGATCGTCGCCGAGCTGCCCGAGTACGTGCTGGTGGCCACCGACGCCGGAGGGGCGGTGGTGGCGCGGGCGTTCAGCGTCCCGTTCCAGTTGCGGGCCGAGGGGCGCGGTGAGCTGCCCGCGACCGGCTGGGACCAGGTGCTGCTGTGGGCGTTCTCCGACCGGCGGCACGGGCGCATCCCCGACACGGTGAGCGCCATCGAAGTCGCCGTCGACGCCCGCGTCCAGGGCAAGGGACTGTCGGGGCGGATGCTGGCGGCCATGCGGGACAACGCGCGGCAGCTCGGCTTCCGCGAGGTCGTCGCGCCGGTCCGGCCGAGCGGCAAGCACCTGGAGCCGGGTGTGCCGATGGGGGAGTACGCCTTCCGGACGCGGGCGGAGGACGGGCTGCCGCACGATCCTTGGCTGCGCGTCCACGTCCGCGCGGGAGGGGTCGTGGAGGCGGTGGCGCCCGCGTCGATGACGATCGCGCACTCGGTGGAGCGGTGGCGGGAGTGGACCGGGCTGCCGTTCGACACGGACGGCCTGGTGGAGGTGGAGGGCGCGCTGGTCCCGGTGCGGTGCGAGGCGTCGCAGGGGTACGCCGTGTACGTCGAGCCCAACGTGTGGGTGCGCCACCCGCTGTAGGCCGCCCGGACACGGCGGTGCCGGACAGGCCGCCCCCTCCGACGGTCTGTCCGGCACCCCTTGTGGCCCCCGTGGCCCCCGTGGTCTTCGTGGTCCCTGGTGGCGTGGCCCTCCGGGTTCCCTTACTCAGCCCCGAGCTTGTCCAGGTCGAGGATGTCCTTGGCGGCCGGCTTCTTGGCCGGGACCGGCTTGTTGTAGTCGGTGAAGGACACGGTGCCCGGCTCCTCGCCGCCCTTCTGATCGATCTTCAGCAGGTACGGCTCGCCCTCCGTGGCGACGTAGATCTTGTACGTCGTGTCGCCGTCCTTCTCCGTGAGCGTCAGCGCCTTCTTGCCGTTGACGGTGGTCTCCTCGCCCCGCTTGGCGAAGTTGATGCCCGTCTCGAACTCGGCCAGCATCGAGTTCAGTTCACACATTTCGAGGCCTTCCTTGGCCTCCGGGTCGGTGACGTCCGTCTTCAGCCAGCGGCCCTTGAGCATCTTCAGGGCCGCTTCCGTCTCCTCCGGCGAGCCGCCCTCGTTCTGCTCACGCAGGAAGGCCTCGTCGAAGCGCAGGTAGGCGTCCTTGCCGGTCTTGATGAGCTCCATGGTGCCGGCGGCGCCCATGGTTATGGTCCCCGTGCACTGTCCCTTGGTGTCCAGGGCCATGAAGGCCTTCATCTGCCCCTCGGGCATCTTCATGTTCGCGTCGAGGGTGAGGGAGTCGGCCGTCTTGGTGGCCTTGATGGCCTTGTTGGCGATCTGCGGGCCGGAGAGCCCGGCGAACGGCTCGGCCTTCTTGGCCTCCCCGGTGTCGGAGGGGCTACAGGCCGTCAGGCCGAGCGCGGCGGCGGCGCAGAGGGCGGCCAGGACGGGGCGCTTGAACGTGCGGAGGGCGGTGGCAGACATGGGGTGTTTCTCCGGGGTGATGGTGACGGGGGGAGGAAGGGGAACGGAAAGGAAGGGAAGGGCGGAGAAGGGGAGACAAGGGGAGACAAGGGGAGAGGGGGAGCGCAGGGCCGAGGGGGTCGGCTCACGCCGGAGCTACAGCTTCAGCTCCCACTGGGTGGCGTCGTAGTCGAAGCCGGGGGCGACCTCGACGGTCAGCGTCTTGGCGTCGGCGGGGGCGTCGAAGGCGTACTGGACCGTGACCTTCTTGCCGGGCAGGACGGTGCCGGTGAATCCCTTGCCGTACGTGTCGCCGTCGAAGATCTCTTCCGCGGTCACACCGGCGGCCCCGGCGCGGGCGCTGACGGTGAGGGAGTCGGCGGAGAACTTCTCCTTGCCGCCGTTCTCGACGGTGACCGTCAGCGCGTAGACCTTGTTGCCCTCGGTGTGGCCGATCGCGAACTCGCCGGGCTTGACGGACTTGGTCGCGGACACGGTCACCTGGACGTCGTCGTCGTAGACCGAGGTGTCACCGGCCGCCAGGGCCTTGTCCTTGCCGGCGTCCTTCGCGGCCGGGGCGCCGCTCTTGCCGGTGGCCGGGTCCTTCGTCGCGGTGTTGCTCAGCTCCTTGTTGATCTCGTCCACCGCGTCGTCCACGGCCTTGAACGTGATCACCGCGCCGACGACCGAGAGGATCAGCGACACGAGGCCGAGCACCGCACCGGTCATCGTGACGCCCTTGTTCACGGCCTCGCCCCGCTTGACCCGGCCTCGGCCGGCCAGGCCCAGCACCAGGGCGATGACGCCGAGGATGCCGGCCAGCCAGAACAGGATCGGGATCAGGCCGGAGAGCGCGCCGATGATGCCGAGGACCAGGGCGGCGGTGCCCAGGCCGTTGCGTGCGGGCGCCGACGGCTGCGGCGCGGGGGCGCCGCCGTACGGGCCGGAGCCCGGGTGGGGCTGCTGGGCGCTGTACTGCGGCTGCTGCGAGAAGTCGGACATGGGTGCCCTCCCGGACGGTGACATAGGTCTGTGTTCGGGGCGGTGGGGCTGCCCCATCTGGCGACGGGTCAATAAGAGCAGAGGCTGTGAACCGAGTCAACACGGTTCACAAAAATCTGCTCCGCTCACGCTGTGAATCGGTGGGTCTTGTGTACGGCTGTAGGATCTGCGACACAGCAGCAGATGGAAGGGAGTCAGCCAGGTGCCGGACAACGCAGCAGAGGTGACCGCGGCCGGGATCGCCCGCCTCGCCGGGGTGGGACGGGCCGCCGTCAGCAACTGGCGGCGTCGGCACGCCGACTTCCCCAAGCCCGTCGGCGGCACCGAGACCAGCCCGTCCTTCGCCCTCGCCGACGTCGAACGGTGGCTGCGGGCCCAGGGCAAGCTCGCCGAGGTCCCCCTGCGTGAACGCGTCTGGCAGCAGATCGCCGGACACCCGGCGGGGGCGGTCACCGCCCTGGTTCACGCGGGCTGCGCCCTCCTCCTCGTACGCGACAGGTCCAGCGGCTGGCTGGAGCTGACCGCCGTGTCGGACGAGCGCATGTCGGAACTGCTGCCCACCGCCCTGGAAGAGGTGCTGACACTCCGCTTCGGCGCCGAGCGGGCCGTGCCCACCCCGCTCCCGACCGCGCTCGCGCCCTCCGTCCCGCTGCTGCGCGCCGTCACCGAACTCGCCGCCGGGACCGGCGCCCGGCAGGCGTTCGAGTTCCTCCTCGGCCGCCACCTGGACGCCAACCCGCGCCAGTACACCCTCACCCCGCCCGGCCCCGCCGCCCTCATGGCCGAACTCGCCGGGCCCGCCCGGACGGTGCTTGACCCCGCCTGCGGCACCGGTGCCCTGCTGCGCGCCGTCGCCGAGCCCACCGCCCTGTACGCCCAGGAGACCGACCCCGACCTGGCCGCGCTCACCGCCCTCCGGCTCGCCCTGCACTCCGGCGCCGAGGTCCGCGCCCAGGTCGGCGACACGCTGCGCGCCGACGCGTTTCCCCGGCTCACCGCCGACGCCGTGCTCTGCCACCCGCCGTTCAACGAACGCAACTGGGGGCACGACGAACTCGCCTACGACCCGCGCTGGGAGTACGGCTTCCCCGCCCGCACCGAGTCCGAACTGGCCTGGGTCCAGCACGCCCTGGCCCGGCTGCGCCCCGGCGGCACCGCTGTCCTGCTGATGCCCCCCGCCGCCGCCTCCCGCCGCTCCGGCCGCCGCATCCGCGCCGACCTGCTGCGCCGGGGCGCGCTGCGGGCGGTCGTCGCCCTCCCGGCCGGCGCGGCACCCCCGTACGGCATCCCGCTCCACCTGTGGGTGCTGCGCAAGCCCGTCGCCGGTGCCCCGGCCTCACCGGAGCTGCTGGTCGTCGACACCTCCGAGCACACCGACGCCGGCCGCGACAAGCTCGACTGGCCGGCCGTCCACACCGCCGTACTGGACGCCTGGGCGCCCTTCGACAAGCACGGCACCGTCGCCGAGCGGCCCGGCGCCCACCGCTGCGTCCCGGTCATCGAACTCCTCGACGACGACGTGGACCTCGCACCCGCCCGCCACCTGCCGCCTCCGGCCGTGGCCGGCGGCGCCGAGGAACTGGCCGGGGTGCACGACCGCCTGACGACCGTGCTGCGCCGGACCGCCGAGCTCACCCCGCTCCCCGCACCCACCTCCACGCGCCCCGAGCCCGCCCGCCTCCCCGGCGTCACCGTCGGCGAACTCGCCCGCACCGGCGCCCTGGAACTGCGCGCGGGCGGCACCGGAGCCGGCCCGGCGGCCCTCCGCGTCCTCACCGAACAGGACGTCCTGGCCGGCCAGGCCCCCTCCGGCAGCCTCCCCGAGGGCACCGGCGAGGAGCCCGTGCTCGTCCGCGCCGGGGACGTCGTCGTCCCGGTCCTCGGCGGCGGGTCGATCGCCCGCGTCGTCGACGAGGCCACCGCGGGCGCGGCCCTCGGCCGCAACCTCCAGTTGCTGCGCCCCGACCCGGCGGCGCTCGACCCCTGGTTCCTCGCCGGCTTCCTGCGCGGCACCGCCAACAACCGCCAGGCCAGCAGCTACGCGTCCACCGCGACCCGCCTCGATGTGCGGCGCCTCCAACTGCCCCGCCTCCCGCTCGCCGAACAGCAGCGGTACGGCGAACGCTTCCGGGCCCTCGCCGAGTTCGAGGAGGCGCTGCGCCTCGCCGGGCGCCTGGGCGAGCGGCTCGTGCGGGGCATGTACGACGGGCTGACGGACGGCACGGTCGAGGCCTGACGGACGGCACGGTCGAGGCCTGACCGGGGCTTCGGTGATCAGTTCAACAACGGTTCCGCACAACCCCGAGGCCGTTGTCGGTGTCGGTGTATACGCTCGACTTCTTGTCAGACTCGTACGTTTTCGTCAGGAGCAGGAATGCACGGCCACGGCTATGCACCGCCACCGTCACAGCGCCCGGCCGACGGCTCGCTGATCGCGCTGCGCGTGCTGTTCTCGGCGATGACGTTGCTGAGCTGCGGCTTCCTCGGCTGGGTGCCCATGCTGCGGCTCGCGGTCGTGACCCGCAGGACCCTGGACTGGTTCCTGTTCTGCGCCGTCCTGCTGCTCAACATCGGCCTGCTGGTGTTCCTGGTCGCCGTCACCCCGGAGGACGTGGACAAGGAGATCAGCGACGGTGACGCCGCCATCATGGTCGTCTGGATGATGGCGGTGATCATCGGTGTCCTCGCGTACTACCTGACGGCCGAGATCCAGTACTTCAACCGGATGGCCGCGGCCCCCCAGCCCGTCTACGGGACCACGCCGGCCGGGTACGGCTACCCGCCGGCCGGGCAGTCGCCCCTGCAGCAGACGTACCTGGCCCAGCCCCAGCCGGCCCAGCCCCAGCCGGCCCAGCCCCAGCCGGTCCAGCCCCCCGCCCGGCCGCAGCCCGCCCAGCCCGTGCCGGCCCAGCCCCAGCCGCAGCCCACGGCGAAGCCGACGTCGCAGCGCATCGACCAGGTGCGCGCCGAGCTCGACGAGCTCAGCGACCTCCTCCGCAAGGAGCCCCAGGACCCCCGGGAAGGGGACAAGTGAACGGGCGGGTCATCGCCGGGCGCTACGAGCTGTCCACCGTCATAGGGCAGGGCGGCATGGGCCAGGTCTGGACCGCCTACGACGGGCGGCTCGACCGCCGCGTCGCCGTCAAGCTGCTGCGCCCCGACCACATGGCCGCCGCCACCGCGGCCGACGAGATGCGCCGCCGCTTCGTCCGCGAGTGCCGGGTCACCGCCCAGGTCTCCCACCCCGGCCTGGTCACCGTGCACGACGCGGGCAGTGACGGCGACGACCTGTACCTGGTGATGCAGTACGTCGAGGGCGCCGACCTCGCCGACCACCTCGCCGAGCACGACCCGTACCCCTGGCAGTGGGCGGTCTCCGTCGCCGCCCAGCTCTGCGCGGTGCTCGCCGCCGTGCACGCGGTGCCGATCGTCCACCGCGACCTCAAGCCGCGCAACGTCATGGTGAAGCCCGACGGCACGGTCACCGTCCTCGACCTGGGCGTGGCGTCCGTCATCGACACCGACACCACCCGCCTCACCCACACCGGCTCGCCCATCGGCAGCCCCGCCTACATGGCGCCCGAACAGGCCATGGGCGGCGCCGTCGGCCCGTACACCGACCTGTACGCGCTCGGCGCGCTCCTCCACGAACTCCTCAGCGGGAACGTACCTTTCGCCGGCTCCACCGCCCTCGGCGTCCTCCACCGCCACCTGTACGAGCCGCCGCTGCCCGTACGGCAGTTGCGCCCCGAGATCCCCGAGGCGCTCGAAGGGCTCGTCCTGCGGCTGCTCGCCAAGGACCCCCAGGCCCGCCCGTCCGGCGCGCAGGAGGTGTACGAGACGCTCGCCCCGCTACTGCCCGCGCGCGGCGTACCGACGGGGCCCCTCGACCCCACGCGTCCCTTCCTCCGCCCGCACGCCCCCTGGCCCGACCGGTCCACCACGCCCGCCCCCGTGCCGCAGCCGCCCGTCCCGCCCGCCACGGCGCGCCCCGATGTCGCGGCCGCCGTCGACGAGGTCAAGCGACTGCTCGCCGAGGGCAGCATCACGCAGGCCGTCGACATCCTCGGCGGGATCCTCCCGGCCGCCGCCGCCGAGCACGGCGAGCACTCCCCGGTCGTCCGCATCCTGCGCAAGCAGTACGCCACGACGCTGATGGACGACGGCCAGTACCGGCGCGCCCTGCCCGAGCTGCGGCGCCTCGCCGACGACCGCGCGGCCGAGGCGGGCCCGGCCGACCCGCAGACGCTCCAGTTCCGGTACGAGGCGGCGCTGTGCCTGGAGCAGCTCGGCGAGACGGCCGCCGCGCTCGCCGAGTACCGCGCGGTCCTGCCGTACTACGCGAGCAGCCAGTCGGCCGGCGCCGACCCGGCCCGCGCCTTCGACATCCGGCACCGCATAGGCCACCTGCTGCTGGCGATGGGCGACCACACGGCGGCGCAGCAGCAGCTCCAGAACCTGCTGTACGACACGGAGCGGGCGTACGGCCCGTACCACCCGCTCCCGGCGGAGCTGCGCCGCGCGCTGGAGCGCCAGCAGCAGATGCGCGGGATGTGACGCCGCGCCCCGGGGTCAGGCCGCCCGGCAGTACACCGAATCCGCGACCCGCCCGAGCCCGCTGAGCCCGGCCGGGCGCGCCCCGGCGTCCGAGCCGACGACGACGACCCCGCCGGGCGCGGCCAGCTCCCGCACGAGCGTCAGGTCGTGGGCGCCGTTCACCACGATCACGCCGTAGCGGCGGTCGCCGATCCGCTCCCGTACCGCCGCGTCGCCGAAGCCGCCCCGCGCGATGCGGGCCGCGTCCGCCGAACCGTTCCCCGTCGAGCCGCCCAGCGCCAGGTTGCCGCGCACCTCCTCCTCGCGGGTGGGCGAACCGTCCAGCGGGTCGACGATCGTCAGCCGCGCCTCGACGCCGTCACGCCGCAGCATCCGCTGCAGTGCCGCCGCGAACAGCCCGTGCCGGGTGCCGATCTCCAGGACGTCGCCGTTGGGCGGGGCGAGCAGGGGCACGGTGGCGAGCCGCCCGCACACGTCGGAGACCGTGCCGGCCAGGCCGCCGGCCCCGAGGGCCTCCAGCGCCACCAAGTGGCGGTAGGCGATGGTGATGTCGTGCCGGGCGCGCTCGCCGCCGTCGCCGGTGACGGCGCGCACTTCGCGTACGAGGGTGTCGACCTGGGTCTCGGTCGGCATCCGGTGCCCGTCGCGCCCCGCCTGGTCGAGCAGCAGCCCGAGGCCGTAGCTCTGGCGGCGCAGGTCGGCCACCGCGTGGTGCAGGGCGTCGAGGTCGGACTGGAGCGCGGTGGTCGCGCGCTCCATGCGCTGCTCGACCAGGGCGAACGCGGGGCGCATGACCCGCTTCGCCAGCCGGTTGCTCAGAAGAGAGGGCATGCGGGGCAAGCTACGCCGCTCAGGCCGCTGTGGGGGTCACGGCACGGTGGTGCACGGGTGAAGTCTTGGTGGCGCGCAGGCGACTCACGCGGCCGGTCACCACCAGGGTGATGAGCGCCACCGCTCCGACGCCCGCCCCGGCGCGCAGCCCGGGCGGCCGGAAGACGCAGGCCACCGTGGTGCGACGCCCCGTCAGCTCGACCGCGACCAGCCCGCCGTAGGAACCGGCGGGGCGGCCCTCGCAGCGCCAGCCCGCGATACGGGGTGCCGCGAGGACGGCCGTGCCCCGGCTGCCCGGCGGCAGGTCGGCGCGGACGCCGTCGGCGGTGACGCGCACCGCGACCGCGCCGGTCGCCCTCAGCCCGGCCACGGCCGCCGCCAGCCGGGCCCGGTCCAGGCACCCGACGCTGCCCGGGCCCACGTCACCGTGGCCCTCCAGCACCACCCGGGCACCCGCCGTGCGCTGCGTACCCAGCGGCGTCATCGGGGCACGCCGCTTCGGCAGGCCGCCGCGCAGCTCCACCGGCGGGCCCGCCCCGAGGCGGGCCGTCCCGGTGAAGTCCGGCGCCCACACATGGACGTCGCTGCCGACCGGGCACGCGCCATCGGCGGGGAGGTCGTAGACGCGTGACCCGAGCAGCAGTTCCTGGTTACGGAACGGCGAGGCCCCGTACCGGAGTTCCCGGCCGTCGGGACCGCCCGGCCGCACCGTCACCAGCGGGAGCACGTCCGCCCGCCGTTCCAGCGACGAGCCCCGCCACCGCGCGCCCACCCCGAACAGCGCGTCCGTCACGGGGTTGTCCAGCGACTGGAGGCTGCGCCCGTTGGACGTCCACCCGCCGCCCAGCGCGGCCAGCGTCCGGGTCAGCACCGCCGGCGTGTGGCTGCTGTAGTAGGCGGCGCCCTGACCGCCCACCAGCAGCGGGTCGTTGCCGGTGAGCTGCGGGCGCCCGGGGTCGGTGCGGTACCGCGGCCACCCGTCGGCCCCGGCCACCGCCGCCGCCCGAGCCTCGTGGCCGGCTCCCCAGGCCGGGTAGTCGTCCAGCCGCGCAGGCCGCTCCCGGTCGGCGTACGCCGTGGTCGCCGCGGCCTGCCCGACCAGGGCGCCCGCCAGCAGCACGGCGCCGACGGCCCCGTACCGCCGCGCCCGGAGGCGTACCAGCGCCAGGGCACCCACGCCGGCCGCCAGACCCCCCGCGAACAGGGCGTACGACCAGCCGCCCACGGGGGTCGCCCCCACCGCGATCAGGCCCAGGACCAGCGATCCGCCGGCCACTGCCCGCCACCCCGGCCACCCGTACGACACGCCCGTCCACGCGGCGAGCACCACCACCCCGGCCAGGACGAACGTCTGCCGGTACGGGCTGCCGTTGGGTGTGGCGAACACATGCCACGCCAGGTGCGTCGGCTCCCACTGCACCGACAGCACCACGCCCACCACGAGCCCCGTCCATATCCACCGCTCCCGCGTCGGCACCCCCCGGTGGAAGGGCAGCGCCGCCGCCAGCAGCAGCGCGCCGGTGCCCAGGAAGAGGGCCGGGGTGAAGAAGCCGTACGTCGCCGGAAGCACCCGCGCGGCCACGTCCCCCCACCCGGCGGGCGCGAACTCCCGCGTCCAGCCGGGGTACGCGTGCCGCGACCCCAGGAAGACCGGCAGCAGGACCGGCGCCGCGAGCCCGATGCCCAGCAGCACCGTCCAGGCCGCCCGCAGGAGCACCCGCCACCCGCGCACCCCGCGCGCCGCCAGCACCAGGGCGGCGCCGATCGTCGCCATGTAGGCGGTGTAGAAGTTGGCGGTCCACGCCACCGCGACGACCACCGGCCCCAGCGCCGGGTGCCGTCCCGTCCGTATCCACTCCCCGACCAGGCACAGCAGCGGGAACGCGATCAGGCCGTCGAGCCACATCGGGTTGTACGACGCCTCGGCCACGGCCCAGCCGCACAGCGCGTACGAGGCCCCCAGCACCGCGGCGCCCCACCACGGGCCGCGGCGCTGCCCGAGGAGCAGCAGAGTCATGGCGGCGGCCGCGACGGACATCTTCAGGACCGTGATCACATACACCGCGAGGTCGATGTCGTCGCGCGGGAAGACCCCGACCAGCAGGGCGAAGGGGCTGGTCAGGTACGTGCCGAGGTCCGGCAGGAAGCTCGTGCCGTAGCCGGAGGACCAGTTGAGCAGCAGCCCGCCGTCCGCCCGCCCGTGCAACAGGTCCCACAGGTGGGCGTGGAACGGCACGAACTGGTTGCCCAGGTCGTTGACGCTGCGCGTGCGCGGCCCGAAGGGGAAGGTCCGGGCGACGGCGTCACCGGCGCAGACGGCCAGCGCGGTCAGCAGCCCGGCGAGGGCACCGGCGCGAGCCCCGGAGCGGGGCGCGTTTCTGTCCATGGTGCGGCCGAATATGCCAGCGCCCTTCCGGGAAATCACCGGCCTCCCGGACCAGTTCATTCAATGGTCGTCTGCCCGCCATGTGGAGCGACCGCCGCCGACACGCACATCGGTTGTCGTTCTTCCGTGCTGATCTCGATTGTTGTGCCGTGCTTCAACGAAGAGGAGATCATCGGCCGCTTCCACGGCCATGTGACCACGGAACTCGAATCCGTCGCAGGGGAATTCGCGGTGGAATTCGAGCTGGTCTATGTGGACGACGGAAGTCATGACCGTACGCTCTCCCTGCTCGAAGGGATCGCGGCTTCGGACTCCCGGACCCGCTATGTCTCCTTCAGCCGCAACTTCGGCAAGGAAGCGGCGATGCTGGCCGGCCTCCAGCACGCGGGCGGGGACGCGGTCGTCATCATGGACGCCGACCTCCAGCACCCGCCGGAGCTGATACGCCGCATGGTGCGGCTGTACGACGAGGGCTACGACCAGGTCATAGCCCGGCGCACCCGCACGGGCGACCGGGTCACCCGTACCGTCGCCGCCCGGGCCTACTACTGGCTGATCAACCGCCTCGTCGACGTCGAGCTGGTCGACGGCGTCGGCGACTTCCGGCTGCTGTCGCGCCGGACGGTCGACGCGATACTGGAACTCACCGAGTACAACCGTTTCTCGAAAGGCCTCTTCGCCTGGGTCGGATTCCGCACCACGACCTTCGCGTACGAGAACGCACCGCGTGAGCAGGGCCGCTCGAAATGGTCCTTCCGCAAACTGCTCAACTACGGCCTGGACGGTCTGATCTCCTTCAACGACAAACCGCTGCGGGCGGCGCTCTATCTCGGCCTGCTGCTGGTGGCCCTCGCCACCGCGTATGCCGCCTGGATCGTCGGTGTCGCGCTGGTGAACGGTGTCGACACCCCCGGTTATGTCACCCTGCTGGTGACGGTCACGGCACTCGCCGGGGTCCAGATGGTGATGCTGGGACTCGTCGGGGAGTATGTGGGCCGTATCTATTACGAGGTGAAGCGGCGCCCGCACTTCCTGGTGAAGGCGACCAACACCCCCGTATCGCACCGCCGACCCCGTGGGGAGCTCGTACGCCGATGACCGTCCGCGGCCAGTTGGTCAGGTTCGCGCTGGTGGGCGTGGTGAACACCGCCACCTACTACGGCTTCTACCTGTCGTTCCTGGCCCTGGGCCTGCCCTATGTGGCCGCCCACGTCGTCGCCTTCCTCCTGTCCATGACCGGGTCCTTCTTCCTGAACTGCCACGTCACCTACCGGACCCGCCCGACCTGGCGGAAGTTCCTGCTGTTCCCGCTGACCAACGCCGCCAACTTCGTGATCACCACGAGCGGCGTGTGGCTGCTGGTCGACCTGGCCGGCTTCTCCAGCCGCTGGGCCCCGCTGGTCGCCGCCGCGGCGGCCATCCCCATCACGTTCGCCGTCTCCCGGACGATCATGCTGCGCCCCGAGACTCCCCGGACCCGTGAGTCGTTGACGCAAGCAGTGGCCTCGAAGTAGTGGCCTATGCCACTGCGACTGCCTACCATCGATCACCGCAAGGTCGTTCACACTGACGCACGACCCACGCCGGGAGGCTCCTTTGCACCGCCTGCATCGCCGCCGTCGCACCGCGCTCACCGTCTCCGCCGCGCTCCTCGCCGCGGCCCCGCTCCTGGCCGCCTGCGGAAGCGACGCCCACCCGGGCGCGGCGGCCGTCGTCGACGGCGAGCGGATCGAGGTGGCCGCGCTCCAGGCCCAGGTCAGGGACGTACGCAGCGCCCAGCAGGCGTCCCCGCAGGCGAAGCAGCTCATCGAGGCCACCGGCGACCTGAACCGCGAGAAGCTGAACGGCATGATCTTCGACCGGGTGGTGGAGAAGGTCGCCGCCGACCACGGCATCACCGCCAGCCGCAAGGAGGTCCAGGAGACCCGGCGGGCCGCGGCGGGCCAGAGCGGCGGCGAGGAGCAGCTCGCCGCGATGCTGCTCCAGCAGCAGGGCGTGGCCCCCGACGAGATCGACAGCGTGGTGCGGCGCAACGTCCTCATGAACAAGATCGCCGCCAAACTGGGCGCGGGGAACACCCCGGAGGGGCAGCAGAAGCTCACCGAGGTGTTCGCCGCCGCCTCCAAGGAGCTCGACATCGACGTGAACCCGCGCTACGGCACGTGGGACAACGACAAGATCCAGCTCGGCGAGTACAGTGCACCCTGGCTCCGGCAGCTCGGCGGCCGGCAGCAGATGTAGGTTCGAGGGGTGAACGCCGACACCCCCGACACCCCCGACACGCTCGACGCCGGGACCCCCGGCCGTATCGTCCTGCTCACCGCCAGCCACCGCGTCGCGCCGGGGCTGCTGTCCTGGCCCGCGTGGCGGACGCTGCACGCCGCGGACCGGGTGCTGTGCGCCGACGAGGCGCACCCCCAGCTCCCGTACCTGCGGGAGGCGGGCGTCACGGTCGAGATCGCGGCGCCGACCGCCGAGGAACTGGTCGGCGCCTGCGCCGGAGGCCGCACGGTGGTGGTCGTCGCGACCGGCGAGGGCGATCGTGCCCTGACGGACGGGCTGGCCCGGATGGCGGGCTCCGGCCGGGTGTCGATGCCCGACCTGGAGCTGCTCCCCGGTTCGTACGACCTGCCGGGCGCGCGGCTGCTGGACCTCGTCGAGGTCATGGACCGTATCCGCCGCGAATGCCCCTGGTCGTCGCGGCAGACGCACGAGGGCCTGGCCAAGTACGGCATCGAGGAGGCGTACGAACTCGTCGAGGCCATCGAGGACGGCGACCGCGACGAACTGCGCGAGGAGCTCGGGGACGTCCTGCTCCAGGTGGTCTTCCACGCCCGGATCGCCGAGGAGCACGAGGAGGAGCCCTTCTCGATCGACGACGTGGCGGGCACGATCGTCGAGAAGCTCATCCACCGCCACCCCCACGTCTTCGGCGAGGAGCGCGCCGAGACGCCGGAGGAGGTCAAGGAGCACTGGCTGCGCACGAAGGCGGTCGAGAAGCAGCGCGCGTCCGTGACCGACGGTGTCCCGCTCGGCCAGCCCGGCCTCGCCCTGGCGGCCAAGCTCGCGAGCCGGGTCCGCAACGCGGGCCTGGACGTCCCGGTCCCGTCCGGCGACGGCATCGGCTACGAGCTGCTCGCCCTGGCGGTACGGGCCGAAGCGGCGGGCGTGGACCCCGAGGCCGCGCTGCGAGCCGCCGGCCGCACCTACCGGGACGCGATCCGCACGGCGGAGGGCCAGAGCACCTGACCCGCGCGGGGCGGCGGAGGGCGACGGCACCGGCCCCGCACGGGGCGCGGCGCGCCCGCCGGGCGGCGCCCCTACCGGGTGGCGCCCTCGCCGGTGCGGGGCGGCGGAGGGCGACGGCACCGGCCCCGCACGGGGCGCGGCGCGCCCGCCGGGCGGCGCCCCTACCGGGTGGCGCCCCTACCGGGTGGCGCCCCTGCTGGGCGGCGCCCCTACCGGGCGGCCCGCCCCGGTCGGGGCCGGGGCACGTGCCCGAGGGGCGTGGGCGCCGACGCGTTAACGTCGAGGCGTGAACGACCCGAACGCCGCGCCCGAACTCTTCACCTGGGAGTTCGCCACCGATCCGTACCCCGCCTACGCCTGGCTCCGGGAGCACGCGCCCGTGCACCGGACCAGGCTGCCCAGCGGGGTGGAGGCGTGGCTGGTGACGCGGTACGCGGACGCCCGGCAGGCGCTGGCGGACCAGCGGCTGAGCAAGAACCCCGCACATCACGACGAGCCCGCGCACGCCAAGGGCAAGACCGGCATCCCCGGTGAGCGCAAGGCCGAGCTGATGACGCACCTGCTCAACATCGACCCGCCGGACCACACCCGGCTGCGCCGCCTGGTCTCCAAGGCGTTCACGCCCCGGCGTGTGGCGGAGTTCGCGCCCCGCGTCCAGGAGCTGACGGACCGGTTGATCGACAACTTCGCCGCGAAGGGCAGCGCCGACCTCATCCACGAGTTCGCCTTCCCGCTCCCCATCTACGCCATCTGCGACATGCTGGGCGTCCCGCGTGAGGACCAGGACGACTTCCGCGACTGGGCGGGGATGATGATCCGGCACGGCGGCGGGCCGCGCGGCGGGGTCGCGCGGTCGGTGAAGAAGATGCGCGGGTACCTCGCCGAGCTGATCCACCGCAAGCGCGAGGATCCGGGTGACGACCTGATCTCAGGGCTCATCAAGGCCTCGGACCACGGCGAGCACCTCACCGAGAACGAGGCCGCCGCGATGGCGTTCATCCTTCTGTTCGCGGGTTTCGAGACGACCGTGAATCTGATCGGTAATGGGGTCTATGCCCTGCTTCGTCACCCGGACCAGCGCGCCCGGCTCCAGGAGTCCCTCGCCGCCGGCGAGCACGGGCTGCTGGAGAGCGGGGTCGAGGAACTGCTGCGCTACGACGGCCCGGTGGAGCTGGCGACGTGGCGGTTCGCGACCGAGCCGCTCACCATCGGCGACGAGCGGATCGCGGCCGGTGACCCCGTCCTCGTCGTCCTCGCCGCCGCCGACCGCGACCCGGAGCGGTTCGCCGACCCGGACGCGCTGGACCTGGCCCGGCGGGACAACCAGCACCTGGGGTACGGGCACGGCATCCACTACTGCCTGGGCGCGCCGCTCGCCCGGCTGGAGGGGCAGACCGCCCTGGCGACCCTGCTGACCCGGCTGCCGGACTTGCGACTTGCGGTGGATCCTACCGATTTGCGGTGGCGTGGCGGGCTCATTATGCGTGGACTGCGCACGCTCCCGGTCGAGTTCACCCCTCATGTCGGCTGACGACCCATCAGATCTGTGATCTTCGCGTAATCTCCGGTGCATCGACTTGTGACTGACGTTCGAATGCCGCTACGTTCACCGTCACCTCAGCAGTCACGCGAAAGGCAGCACCGCATGCGCTCCGGGAACGGCCGGCACCGACGACCCCGTCAAGCCCCCGCCATCGTCGTCGCGGCAGGGGTGACCGGATCCGCCATCGCGCTCCCGCTGCTCGGCGCGGGTTCCGCGTCGGCGGCCGACGCGACCACCTGGGACCGGGTGGCCGAATGCGAGTCCGGCGGCCTGTGGAGCGCCGACCTGGGCAACGGCTTCTACGGCGGCCTCCAGATGTCGCAGGAGACCTGGGAGTCGTACGGGGGCCTCGCCCACGCCGCGCGCCCCGACCTCGCCAGCCGCACCGAGCAGATATCCGTCGCCGAGAAGGTCTACGCGGCGACGGGCGTCAAGGCGTGGGAGACCTGCGCCCCGATCGCCGGCCTGGGCGGCGCCGCCGAGACGCCGGGGACCGACCTGGGCGTCGCGCCCACCGAGACCGCCCCTGAGCCGTCCGCCCCGGCACAGAGCGCCGAGCCGACGGACCCGGCCGAGACCCTCGAAGGCCCGACCGCGCCCGCCACGCCGACGGACCCGGCCGCGCCCACCGACCCGGCCGCCACACCGACCGGCCCGGCCGGAACGCTCCTGCCCACCGAGCCCGCTCCGACGGCGCCCGGCGCGACCCCCGCTCCGGGCACCGGCAAGCACCGCGGCGAGCCGTCTCCCGAGGAGACTCCGGCGACCGACCCGACCGCCCCGGTCGCCCCAGCCGCACCGGAGGGCGAAACCACCACCAAGCCCACCGATCCTGCCAAGCCCGCTGATACCGGCAATTCGGCCACCGGGCGCGAAAGCGACGGCCACCCCTCCCGGGGTGACGGAGCGTCGCGCGACCCCGGCAGTGTCGAGCCCGGCGCGTACACCGTCCGCCCCGGCGACAACCTCTGGAGCATCGCGGACGAGCACGACGTCCCCGGCGGCTGGCCCGCCCTCTACGAGGCCAACCAGGAGACCGTCGGCGCCGATCCGGACCTCATCGTCCCCGGTCAGAGCCTCGACCTGACGACGGATCAGCCGTAGGGGCAGGGGTTATGTCCACTTCTGGGTAAGTGAGACATGAATCTCTTCGCCCCAACTGGCGCACCGTGGCCGCCCGAAGCGCACAATCCGCCCTTCACCTGCGTAAACGCCCGTCAAGGGCAGGCGCATAAGGGCGGATTGACCCCGATGTCCGCCTTTGAACTTCGGGGAGGTCTCTGTTTACGGTCGTGACCGCTCGCCACCGCGGGCCCCATCGACCGGAACGCCGAATCCTGCCGCCGGTCGACGGGAACAGTCGTCGCGTCACGCGCCGAAGGCAGGAGCGGGGGACCCAAGGTAAGTGCCGGGCCCGGCCATGGAGACATGGCGCGGACCGGCTTGGGGTGAAGCCGCGCGCCGCACCGCGGTGCCGCGCGGCCGGGCAGCTCACGCCCGAACCCGACAGCTCACCTCGCAGGCGTCGGTGAGGAGATGTCCCATGCTGTTCTCCAGCAAGGCCAAGCACCGTCGCCCCTCCAAGGCCGCCCGGTTCGCCGCGTTCGCCGGCATCACCGGTGTCGCCGTCGCCGCCCCGCTGATGGGCGCCACGTCCGCCTCGGCCGCCACCGCCGCCGAGTGGGACAAGGTCGCCCAGTGCGAGTCCGGCGGCAACTGGTCCATCAACACCGGCAACGGCTACTACGGCGGCCTCCAGTTCTCGGCCTCCACCTGGGCCGCGTACGGCGGCACCGCGTACGCCGCGACCGCCGACCAGGCCTCCAAGTCGCAGCAGATCGAGATAGCCGAGAAGGTCCTGGCGGGCCAGGGCAAGGGCGCCTGGCCGCACTGCGGCGTCGGCCTGTCCAACGCCTCGTACCAGGGGGCCCCGGTCCAGGAGCGCAAGGCCGAGCAGCCCACCACGCGCAGCGAGCAGCGCACCGCCCCGAAGGCCGAGAAGAAGGCCGCGCCGAAGACCGTCACCACCCCGACCGGCAAGAAGGTCGAGAAGGGCGACGGCGAGTACAAGGTCAAGGCCGGCGACACGCTCAGCACCATCGCCGCCGACAAGAAGGTCGCGGGCGGCTGGCAGAAGCTCTTCGAGCTGAACAAGGACATCGTCGACGACGCCGACCTGATCTACCCGGGCCAGCAGCTCCACCTGAGCTGACCCCCGCGGGACCACCCCGGCCCGGCGCGCCCTTCCCCCGTGCGTGCCGGGCCGGGGTTCCGCGCTCCAGCCACATTACCGACCGGTAGGTTTCGTGGCGTTTCGCCCGCAATGCAGCCTGGTGAGCCCTTTTTCGTCCCAGGAGGCGGGCGTCGGCTGGTCACGGCTCCCCGGCCGGTTAGGCTCTTGCCGCAAGGCCAAAGAGACCCTGCACCGCATGCGTCACATTTTGCGTCACATCCCAGAAGGAGATGCTCGTGCCGTCCATCGACGTCGTCGTAGCCCGGGAAATCCTGGACTCCCGAGGCAACCCCACGGTCGAGGTCGAGGTCGGCCTCGACGACGGCAGCACCGGCCGTGCTGCCGTCCCGTCCGGTGCCTCCACCGGTGCGTTCGAGGCCCTCGAGCTCCGCGACGGTGACAAGGACCGCTACCTCGGCAAGGGTGTCGAGAAGGCCGTCCTCGCCGTCATCGAGCAGATCGGCCCGGAGCTCGTCGGCTACGACGCCACCGAGCAGCGGCTGATCGACCAGGCGATGTTCGACCTGGACGCCACGCCGGACAAGTCCTCGCTCGGCGCCAACGCCATCCTCGGCGTCTCCCTCGCCGTCGCGCACGCCGCCTCCGAGGCGTCCGACCTCCCGCTCTTCCGCTACCTGGGCGGCCCGAACGCGCACCTGCTGCCCGTTCCGATGATGAACATCCTGAACGGCGGCTCGCACGCCGACTCCAACGTGGACATCCAGGAGTTCATGATCGCCCCGATCGGCGCGGAGTCCTTCTCCGAGGCGCTGCGCTGGGGTGCCGAGGTCTACCACACGCTGAAGAAGGTCCTGAAGGACAAGGGCCTGTCCACGGGCCTGGGCGACGAGGGCGGCTTCGCCCCGAACCTGGACTCCAACCGCGCCGCCCTCGACCTCATCCTCGAGGCCATCAAGCAGGCCGGCTACGCCCCGGGCAAGGACATCGCCCTGGCGCTCGACGTCGCCGCGTCCGAGTTCTACAAGGACGGTGCCTACCAGTTCGAGGGCAAGTCCCGCTCGGCCGCCGAGATGACGGACTACTACGCCGAGCTCGTCGAGGCGTACCCGCTGGTCTCCATCGAGGACCCGCTGTTCGAGGACGACTGGGACGGCTGGAAGACCATCACCGAGAAGCTGGGCACCAAGGTCCAGCTCGTCGGCGACGACCTGTTCGTCACCAACCCGGAGCGCCTGGCGCGCGGCATCGACGAGGGTGCCGCGAACGCCCTGCTGGTCAAGGTCAACCAGATCGGTTCGCTGACCGAGACCCTGGACGCCGTCGAGATGGCCCAGCGCAACGGCTTCAAGTGCATGATGTCGCACCGCTCCGGCGAGACCGAGGACGTCACCATCGCCGATCTGGCCGTCGCCACCAACTGCGGCCAGATCAAGACCGGCGCCCCGGCCCGTTCCGAGCGCGTCGCCAAGTACAACCAGCTCCTGCGCATCGAGGAGATCCTCGACGACGCCGCGGTGTACGCGGGCCGCAGCGCCTTCCCGCGCTTCAAGGGCTGATCACCGGCCCGGTCGCATAGCCCGGTTACGTACGTCCCCGGCCACGGTCCCGTACCGTGTCCGGGGACGTACGTACGTAACGGGCAAGGGGAGGCGGGTACACGACATGGCCCGGGACCGGTTCTCCACCGCGACCAGGCTGCGACTGCTCGGCGAGCAGACCGCCGCCCGCGTCTACCGCTCCCAGACCCGCCGGCAGGCCCGCCGCTCCCGGCTCACCGGCCGCGCGGCCTTCCTGGCACTGGTCGTCTGCTCCCTGGTGGTCGCCCTGGCCTACCCGATGCGCCAATGGGTCTCCCAGCGCGCCGAGATCGCCGAGCAGGAGCGGCTCGCGGCCGAGGCGAGCGAGCGCGTCGAACGGCTGCGCGACGAGAAGGCGCGGCTCCAGGACGACGCGTACATCAGGCGCCTCGCCCGCGAGCACCTGCACTATGTACTCCCCGGGGAGACCGGCTACACGGTCATCGACCCCGACGCGGTGCGCGAGCGCCGCACCGACCAGGGCGCGGCCGACCGCCCCTGGTACTCCAACCTCTGGGACGGCGTGGACACCGCCGACCGCACCGACCGCAAGTAGAACCCAAGGCAGGCATGGAAACGCCCCCTCCGCAGACCGAACGCACCGAGCCCACCGAGGCGGACGTCGCGGCGTTCAAGGAACAGCTCGGCCGCCCGCCGCGCGGCCTGCGCGCCATCGCGCACCGCTGCCCGTGCGGCAACCCGGACGTGGTGGAGACCGCGCCCCGGCTCCCGGACGGCACCCCGTTCCCGACGACGTACTACCTCACCTGCCCGCGCGCGGCCTCCGCGATCGGCACGCTGGAGGCGAACGGCGTCATGAAGGAGATGTCCGAGCGGCTCCAGAGCGACCCCGAGCTCGCCGCCGCCTACCGCGCCGCGCACGAGGACTACATCGCACGCCGTGACGCCATCGAGGTCCTGGAGGGCTTCCCGAGCGCCGGCGGCATGCCGGACCGCGTGAAGTGCCTGCACGTGCTCGTCGGCCACTCGCTGGCCGCCGGGCCGGGCGTGAACCCGCTGGGCGACGAGGCCATCGCGATGCTGCCGGAGTGGTGGGCCAAGGGTCCGTGCGTGACCGTTCACCGGGACGAGGAGGGCGAGCAGTGACCCGCGTGGCCGCCATCGACTGCGGTACGAACTCCATCCGGCTGCTGGTCGCCGACGTGGACCCGTCGACCGGCGAAGTCACCGACCTGGACCGGCGGATGACGATCGTCCGGCTCGGCCAGGGCGTGGACAAGACCGGGCGGCTCGCCCCCGAGGCGCTGGAGCGGACCTTCACGGCGTGCCGCGAGTACGCCGCCGTCATCAAGGAGTACGGGGCCGAGAGGCTGCGTTTCGTGGCGACCTCGGCCTCGCGCGACGCCGAGAACCGCGACGACTTCGTCCGGGGCGTGAAGGACATCCTGGGCGTGGAGCCCGAGGTCATCACCGGTGACCAGGAGGCGGAGTTCTCCTTCACCGGCGCGACCAAGGAGCTGACGGGCCCCGGCGACGGCGAGTACCTGGTCGTGGACATCGGCGGCGGCTCCACGGAGTTCGTGGTCGGCCGCACGCACGCGCGTGCCGCCCGGTCGGTCGACATCGGCTGCGTACGCCTGACCGAGCGTCATGTGCGCAGTGACCCGCCGTCCGAGGTTGAGGTGGCGGCGATCCGGTCGGACATCGAGGCGGCCCTGGACCTTGCGGAGGAGACGGTTCCGCTGCGGGAGGCGGAGACGCTCGTCGGGCTGGCCGGTTCGGTCACGACGGTGGCGGCGATCGCGCTGGGGCTGGCCGAGTACGACTCGGCGGCGATCCACCGCTCGCGGATCTCCTACGAGCGGGTCGCCGAGGTCACCGCGCGGCTGCTGGCGGCGACGCACGACGAGCGGTCCGCGATCCCGGTGATGCACCCGGGCCGGGTGGACGTCATCGTCTCGGGCGCGCTGGTCCTGCTGGCCGTCATGGAGCGGACCGGGGCCCGTGAGGTGGTCGTTTCCGAGCACGACATTCTGGACGGAATCGCCCTCTCGCTCGTCTGACGCGGGCCCGGCGGACACCCGTCCGGACGGCGCGTCGGAAAAGTTCGTGAAGTTCTTCACAAGGAAAAGGGCCCTGAGGGGGGTCAAGGAGCCGTCCAACGGCCTCCAGCGCCCCGCTCGGGGCCCTTTCGCAGGCGTGTACGCCACCCTCGGCTGTGTTTCGTAGGTGTGAACTCCGGTGGTGGTCCACGGTTAAAAGGTGCTCGCCGCCCCAGTTCAACGGGGGTGAACAACGTCTTCCGTTACACCGTGGTTCCCCCGTGGCGCCATGACCTCCGTCACGCGGGCCGCGCAGTGTAGCAGAGGTCTCCCACAACCTTGTGAAGGGGCGCACGAGCGACCCCCCTCCGGCGGGTGGATACTCGATGGCATGAGCACCACGGAGCGTCCCAGGATCCTCGTAGTAGGCGGTGGGTACGTAGGCCTGTACGCAGCTCGGCGCATTCTCAAGAAGATGCGCTACGGCGAGGCGACCGTCACGGTCGTCGACCCCCGGTCGTACATGACCTACCAGCCCTTCCTGCCCGAAGCCGCCGCCGGCAGCATCTCGCCGCGGCACGTCGTCGTCCCGCTGCGACGCGTGCTGCCCAAGGCCGAGGTACTCACCGGCCGGGTCACCACCATCGACCAGGACCGCAAGGTCGCCACGATCGCGCCGCTCGTCGGCGAGGCGTACGAGCTGCCGTTCGACTACCTGGTCATCGCGATGGGCGCGGTCTCCCGCACCTTCCCGATCCCCGGCCTCGCCGAGCAGGGCATCGGCATGAAGGGCATCGAGGAGGCCATCGGCCTGCGCAACCACGTCCTCGAGCAGCTCGACAAGGCCGACTCGACCACCGACGAGGAGGTCCGCCGCAAGGCGCTGACCTTCGTCTTCGTGGGCGGCGGCTTCGCCGGCGCGGAGACCATCGGCGAGGTCGAGGACCTGGCCCGTGACGCCGCGAAGTACTACAAGAACGTGAAGCGCGAGGACATGCGCTTCATCCTGGTGGACGCCGCGGACAAGATCCTTCCCGAGGTCGGCCCCAAGCTCGGCAAGTACGGCAAGGAGCACCTGGAGGGCCGTGGGGTCGAGGTCTACCTCTCGACGTCCATGGACTCCTGCGTCGACGGCCACGTGGTGCTGAAGAACGGCCTGGAGGTCGACTCCAACACCATCGTGTGGACCGCCGGTGTGAAGCCCAACCCGGCGCTCGCCCGCTTCGGCCTGCCGCTGGGCCCGCGCGGCCACGTGGACTGCGACGCCACGCTCCAGGTCAAGGGCACCGACTACATCTGGGCCGCCGGCGACAACGCCCAGGTCCCGGACCTCGTCGGCCGCAAGGCCGGCAACGAGAACGCCTGGTGCCCGCCGAACGCCCAGCACGCGCTGCGCCAGGCCAAGGTCCTCGGCGACAACGTGATCTCCGGCATGCGGGGCTTCCCGCAGAAGGAGTACAGCCACGCCAACAAGGGTGCGGTCGCCGGTCTCGGCCTGCACAAGGGCGTCGCGATGATCGTCATGGGCAAGGTGAAGATCAAGCTCAAGGGCCGTCTCGCCTGGTACATGCACCGCGGCTACCACGGCATGGCCATGCCGACCTGGAACCGCAAGATCCGCGTCTTCGCGGACTGGACGCTCGCGATGTTCCTCAAGCGCGAGGTCGTCTCGCTCGGCGCCATCGAGTCGCCGCGCGAGGAGTTCTACGAGGCGGCCAAGCCGGCCCCGGCCGCCGCCCCGGCCGCGTCGAAGCCGGAGAAGGCCAAGGCCTCCTGACCGGTAAGGCCTCCTGACCGGTTCCTCCTGGTCGCCCCGGCTCAAGGGGCCGCCCGCCATCCGTGGTGCGGGCGGCCCCTTCCGCATACCCGGCCCCGGCGGCCCGTGCGCCGGGGCGGGTGCCTGGCCGTGCGCCGGGGCGGGTGCCCGGGGGTGGCTCCGGCGGGCTGAAGGGGTGTCAGGGCGCCCGGCAGGCCGGGCGGCACGCATTTTGCCGTCGCATTGCATCGTTTCGGGACTGCATCCGTGCGCCCCGGGTGTTTTCGTGGTGTTGAGCATTTCTGGGATCCCTCATCACGGAGGTGTGCACCATGGCCGACGCCGCGTCGCGGCTCACCACGCTCGCCGAGGACCTGCTGGGCGTTCCGCTCCCGGTCGGGATCCGCGCCTGGGACGGCAGTGAGGCGGGACCGCCGGGTGCGCCCGTCCTCGTCGTACGCCACCGCCGGGCGCTGCGGCGGCTGTTGTGGAAGCCGGGGGAGCTGGGGCTCGCCCGGGCCTGGGTCGCCGGGGAGCTCGACGTGGACGGCGACCTGTATGAGGCCCTCGACCGGCTCGCGGGCCTCGTCTGGGAGCGCGGCGCCGACGCCAAGGACGCCGTGCACCCCGTACGCAACCCCAGACTCCGCGCCGCCGCCCGCGGCCTGGTCCAGCTCGCCGGGCCCTGGCCGCCGCCCCCGCCGCCCGCCGAGGAGGTCCGCCTCCGCACCGGCCCCCTGCACACCAAGCGCCGCGACAGGGCGGCCATCAGCCACCACTACGACGTCGGCAACGACTTCTACGCGCTGGTCCTCGGCCCGTCCATGGTCTACTCGTGCGCCTACTGGTCCGAGGGCAGCACCCTCGAAGAGGCCCAGGCCGCCAAGCTCGACCTCGTCTGCCGCAAGCTGGCCCTGAAGGAGGGCGACCGGCTGCTCGACGTGGGCTGCGGCTGGGGCTCGATGGCCATCCACGCCGCCCGCGAGTACGGCGCCCGTGTCGTCGGCGTCACCCTCTCCACCGAGCAGGCCGCCTACGCCCGCAAGCGCGTCGCCGACGAGGGCCTGACCGACCGGGTCGAGATCCGCGTACAGGACTACCGCGACGTCAAGGACGGGCCGTACGACGCGATTTCGTCCATCGGCATGGCCGAGCACGTCGGCCGGATCCGCTACCGCGAGTACGCCGACGACCTGTACGCCCTGCTCAAGCCCGGCGGCCGGCTGCTGAACCACCAGATCTCCCGCCGCCCCGAGAAGGACGAAGCCGCCTACCACGTCGACGACTTCATCGACCGGTACGTCTTCCCCGACGGCGAGCTCGCACCCGTGGGCCGGACCACCACCGCCCTCGAAGACGCCGGGTTCGAGGTCAGGGACGTCGAGGCCATCCGCGAGCACTACGGCCACACCCTGCGGCGCTGGGTGACCAACCTGGAGTCCCGCTGGGCCGAGGCCGTACGGCTCGCCTCCCCCGGCCGGGCCCGCGTCTGGCGGCTCTACATGGCGGCCTCCGCCGTCTCCTTCGAGCGCAACCGCATCGGCGTCAACCAGATCCTCGCCGTGCGGACGCCCGACGACGGCGTCTCGGGCCTGCCGCTGCGGACGAGGGAGTGGACCGAGCGCCCGGACCGCTGACACGGCGAGACCGCTGACACGGCGAGACCGCTGATACGCCGAGGGCCGGGTCCCCCGGAGGGGACCCGGCCCTGTTTCCTGTGGGGGTCACTCGGCCTTGATGGCGTTCAGCATGTTGAGCTTCGCCGCGCTGCGCGCCGGCCACATCGCGGCCAGGACGCCCACCAGGGCCGCCAGGACCAGGAAGAGCCCGATCCGGTCCCAGGGGATGACCAGCGCGTAACCCGGCAGGCTCGACTTGATGGTCTGGCCGATCGCCCAGCCCAGGAACGAGCCGAGGCCGATGCCGACCACCGCGCCGAAGACCGAGATGACCACGGCCTCCAGCCGCACCATCCGCTTCACCCGGCGCCGGTCCAGGCCGATCGCCCGCAGCATGCCGATCTCCTGCTGCCGCTCGAAGACCGACATCGCCAGCGTGTTGACCACACCCAGCACCGCGATGATCAGGGCCATCGCCAGCAGGCCGTACATGATGTTCAGCATCATGTTGATCATGCCGCCGAACTGGTCGCGGATGTCCTGCTTGTCCATGACGTTGATCGCCGGGTTGTCACCGAGCGCGTTGACCAGGGCCTTCTCGTTCGCCGCGGTCTGGCCGCCGTCCATCTTCACGAAGATCTGCGGGATGTACGGCTTGGTCTCGTGCGGGGCGACCACCTTCGTGTCCACCAGGACCGGCGAGAGGAACTCGCTGTCCTTGTAGACCGCGCCGACCTTCAGGGAGCCCTTCTTGTCGTCGTTGAAGGTGACCGGCAAGGTGTCGCCGACCTTCCAGCCCTGCTTGGTGGCCGTCTTCTCGGCGACCGCGATGCCGCCCTTGCCGAGCGAGTCCAGCGAACCGTTCACCAGCTCGACGTTGAGGACCCGCTCGATGTCGCCCGGCGTGATCGCCGACGCCGACACCCAATCGCCCTCGACCTCGAAGGACGAGGACTGCTGCGGCGAGACCGCCGTGACGCCCGGCGCCTTCTCCAGCGCGGCCAGCGCGGACTTGTCGAGATCGCCGCCGCTGGCCATCGCGACCATGTAGTCGGCCTTGATCTGGTCCGTGGTCATCTTGTCCAGCGCCGTGCCGACCGTGACGCCCAGCACCGACAGGCCGGTGACCAGCGTCAGGCCGATGGCCAGCGCGGAGGCGGTGGCGCCGGTGCGGCGCGGGTTGCGGACCGCGTTCTGTCCGGCCAGTTGGCCGGAGACCCCGAAGGCGCGGACCATCAGCGGCCGTACGAGGGCGATGACCGGGCGGGACAGCAGCGGGATCAGCACGATCACGCCGACCAGGGCGAGGAAGGCACCGCCCGCGATGAGCATCCTGCCGTCCGAGCCGGCCGCCGCGCCCGCCACGATCAGCGCCGCGCCCGCGGCGGTGATGAACCCGCCGATGGAGTTGCGCACGACCAGCGACTTGGTGGTGGCCACCGCGTGGACGCTGCTCATCGCGGCCACCGGCGGGATCTTCGCGGCACGGCGGCCGGGCAGCCAGGCGGCGAGCATCGTGATCAGGACGCCCACACCGAGCGCGGCGAGCACCGGCGTCGTACCGATGACGAGCGGTCCGTCGGGCACCTTCATGCCGAACGCGGCCATCCCGGAGCGCAGCGCGACGGCCAGGCCGACGCCGAGCGCGAAGCCCACCACGGAGGCGACCAGACCGACCACACCTGCCTCGGCCAGCACCGAGCGGGTGATCTGCTTGCGGGAGGCGCCGACGGCGCGCATCAGCGCGAGTTCCTTGGTGCGCTGGGCGACCAGCATGGTGAAGGTGTTGGAGATCAGGAAGACACCGACGAAGAGCGCGATGGCGGCGAAGGCCAGGAGCATCTGGTTGAGGCTGCTCAGGCCCTCCTCGATGTCCTTCGCCTGCTCGTCGGCGAGCGCGGCGCCCGTCTTGGCCTCGGCGTTCTCCGGGATCAGCGGCTCGACCGCGTCGAGGATCCGCGCGTCGTCGGCGCCGGACGCGGCGGTGACGGTCACGTCCTTGAAGTAGCCCGGCTTCAGGTAGAGCGCTTGCGCGACGGAGGTGTCGAAGAGGACCAGGCTGCCGCCGGCGCTGACGGCGCCGTCCTCGGTGGTGAAGACGCCGGCCAGCGTGTACTCCTTGACCGGCCCGTTCGTGGCGACGCGGACCTTGTCGCCGACCTTGTACTCGCCCTTGGTGGCGGTGTCCTTGTCCAGGGCGATCTGGTCGGCCCTCACCGGGCCGGAGCCCTCGGTGAAGTCGTAGGCGGCGTCCTTGCCGTCCTTGCCGGGGGCGAAGTTGGAGCCCTTGTTCGACCAGCCGACGCCGATCAGTTTGCCGTCGGGGTCGGCGACCCCGGCGAATCCGTCCACGCGTCCGGTGACGGAGGCGACCCCGTCCAGCCGGCCGATCTTGTCGAGGGTCTGCTGGGAGAGGCCCGGCTCCTGCTTGGCGTCGGCCGCGTCGGCGTACGAGGTGACGGCCACGGCGACGTTGTCGTAGCTCTTGGCCGACTGGTTGCGGAAGGCGTTGGACAGGGTGTCGGTGAAGACCAGGGTGCCGGCGACGAACGCCACGCCGAGCATGACGGCGAGCACGGTCATCAGCAGCCTGGCCTTGTGCGCGAGCACGTTGCGCAAGGCGGTACGGAACATGAGGTGTGAGTCCTGGGGTGAAGGAGGGAACGGCGGGATTCCGGGGCGCGTGGCGGGCCCGGTGGTGCGGGCGGCCCGGGTGGGCCAGGACGGCCCGGTCCGGGGCGGCGCGCCCCGGTGGGGCGTCAGCTCGTGCGGCCCTTGGCGTCGAACTCCTTCATGCGGTCGAGCACGCCGTCCGCCGTCGGGCGCAGCATCTCGTCGACGATGCGGCCGTCCGCGAGGAAGATCACCCGGTCCGCGTAGGAGGCGGCCACCGGGTCGTGGGTGACCATCACGACCGTCTGCCCCAGTTCGCGCACCGAATTGCGCAGGAAGCCCAGCACCTCGGCGCCGGAGCGGGAGTCGAGGTTTCCGGTCGGCTCGTCACCGAAGATGATCTCGGGCCGGGAGGCCAGCGCGCGGGCCACGGCGACGCGCTGCTGCTGTCCGCCGGAGAGCTGCGCGGGCCGGTGGCCGAGGCGCCCGGACAGGCCCACCATGTCGATGACCTTGCGCACCCACTCCTTGTCGGGCTTGCGGCCCGCGATGTCCATGGGGAGGGTGATGTTCTCCTGGGCGGTCAGCGTCGGCAGCAGGTTGAACGCCTGGAAGATGAAGCCGATCTTGTCGCGGCGGAGCTGGGTGAGCTGCTTGTCCTTGAGGGAGCCCAGCTCCGTGTCACCGATCCGGACGGAACCGCTGCTGAAGGTGTCGAGCCCGGCCACGCAGTGCATCAGCGTCGACTTGCCGGAGCCCGAGGGACCCATGATCGCGGTGAACTCGCCCTGGTGGAAGTCCACGGTGACCCGGTCCAGGGCGACCACCTGGGTCTCACCCTGTCCGTAGACCTTGGACAGATCCGTGGCGCGGGCGGCCACCGCGGTGGCGCGGTAGGCGGTGGGGGTGGTGGTCACGTGGGGGCTCCTGTCGGGGACTGTTCTTCGAGGACCCGTCCATCGTCATCGCCCACCACCCCGCCGGGCGTCCGTCCGCATGCCCGTATCCGGGGCAGCCTGGAGTCGGACCGGGGGGCCCGCCCCTCCTCCTGAGGTATGACGGGGCCCCTGAGACGCGGCCCGGGGGGCCGGGGCGGAGGGGGCGGTTCACCGACCGGGTGACAGGAGGCGACGACTTTCCGTCATTCCTTTGCGTACGTCTTTGCGGCCGCGAGCCCCCCAAGCCTGCCGCGGAACGCCGCCCACCAGCACTGACGCACCCTCAGACGTCAATAAAATAAGACAACATCGGGCCATCGTTCCGCTGTTCGGGGGACGCGCCCCGATAGGCTCATGTGCCAACGCGGAGCCGCGGGGTAACGCCCGGATGGTGGAATGCAGACACGGCGAGCTTAAACCTCGCTGGCCTTCGGGCCGTACCGGTTCGAGTCCGGTTCCGGGCACTCCCGACCCTCCTCACGGGAGCGGTCCCACAAAAAACCGGACGACCGGCAGGATTCAGCCACGGACGAGCGAGCGAACCAGTGTGACGGGAGTGAAAGATCCTCCCCGAGCACTAGGGTGTTTCTTTTGCTTGCCCATTACTCTTGTCTCAAGGCCGCGCACGGCGGCCATGGAGGAGTGAGATGAGGAGCAGCAACCCGGTCTTCTCGCGACGGGGGTTCAGCCGCGACAACGGCTATGCGGGCTTCAACGCGCAGCAGCCGCAGGCCGGGGGCCCCGTCGCTGGAACGAACCCGTACGCGACGAACCCGTACGCGACCAACCCTTACGCGCAGGACGCCCAGCTCGGCGCCCCCGCACAGGCCCCGGCGCGCCCCGGTGCGATGACCATCGACGACGTGGTGTCCCGCACCGCGATCACGCTCGGTACGGTCTTCGTCACCGCGACGCTCGCGTGGTTCCTGATGCCCGTCGACCCGGCGAACATCAACACGTCGTACGGCATCGCCATCGGCGCGGCCCTCGTGGCCTTCGTCTTCGCGATGATCCAGTCCTTCAAGCGCAAGGCGTCCCCCGCGCTGATCCTGCTGTACGCGGCGTTCGAGGGCGTCTTCCTCGGCGTGATCTCCAACGCCGTCTCGACGTACTTGTCGCCGGGTGTCGTCCCGCAGGCGGTGCTCGGCACCATGGCGGTCTTCGCCGGCGTGCTGATCGCCTACAAGATGCGCTGGATCCGCGTCACCCGCCGCTTCTACGGCTTCGTGATGGCGGCCGCGATCGGCTTCATCTTGCTGATGGCGGTGAACATGCTGTTCGCCGTGTTCGGCGGCGGTGACGGCCTCGGCTTCCGCAGCGGTGGCCTCGGCATCCTGTTCGGTGTCATCGGCATCATCCTCGGTGCGTGCTTCCTGGCCCTCGACTTCAAGCAGGTCGAGGACGGCATCACCTACGGCGCCCCGCGCGAGGAGTCCTGGCTGGCGGCCTTCGGCCTCACCATGACGCTGGTGTGGATCTACCTGGAGTTCCTGCGACTGCTGTCGATCCTCCAGGGCGACGACTGACGCGAGTGAACGTACGAAGGGCCCGTCCGGCAGCGCGCCGGGCGGGCCCTTCGGCGTTGTCGTCCGACCCGTCAGAGCAGCTTCACAGCAGCTTGCGGGCGGCCCGCCTCAGGTCGTACTCGTGGATGATCGCCTTGGCGTGTCCGTAACTGAGGTTGTGCTCGCCCCGGAGCCAGCTCACCTTCTCCTCGAAACGTACGAGGGAGGGGCCTTCCTCGACGGTGCGAAGCCATTCGGACACTTGCCGGCCTGTGCAGTGGGGAATGCGGGAGAGCAGATTTCGATGGGTCTCTTCGGAGAAGACTTGGGACATCGGCGCCTCCGGACGCTGTGCGCGTGTGCTCCTTCACGTCACCGTGCCTGAGCGTTCGCCCGTTGGCAACAGTCCCGTCGCGGCGCATAGGGTCGCGGCGTGCTCGATACGACAGAACTGACCGCCGCCGTCGAACGCTTCGCCGACCGGCTGCGGGCCGCGCCACAGAGCCGGCTCCAGCGGGGCGCGGCGGCCGAAGGGCTGGCTCTGGCCAGGGACTTGGCGCTCCGGGCGCAGCGGCTGGAGGCGCCGGACACGCCGCCGCGGACCATGCCGGACGCGGGGGTGTTCGCGGTCGCGGACCAGTTGGTGGTGGCCTGCAACGATTTGGCGGAAATTCTGCGAACGGCCCCGGCCGGTTCCCCGGCGCAGCGGGAGCTGCTCCGGCGGGAACTGGACGAGGCCGTGGCGGCGGTGCGGCGAGCGGCGGCTACAGCGACGCTATGACGCGGTCCGCGAGGATGTAGACGCTCTCGGCGTCGGCGCCGCTGCCGCACGAGAAGGTCAGGGCGTACGCGCCGGAAACCCCGGACCCGCCCAGCAGGACCGGCGTCTCACCGCGGCGCAGCGCCTCCGCGAGGCGCTCGGCGGTCTCCCGGTGGCCGGGCGTCATGCACAGGGTCGTGCCGTCGGCGAACACGTACACGTCCAGGGTGCCCAGGGGGCCGGGCCGTACGTCGGTGAGCGCCGTGCGGGTCTCGGCGAGCTCCTCCAGGCGGGCCACGGTGCGCTCGTGGTCGGTGACCACGGGCGTCTGGACCGGCACGAAGTCGGGGTGGGAGGGGTGGCGGCGGCGGGCCGCGGCCAGCTCGGGGGAGTCCTCGGGGAACTGGTTGTCGGTGATGCCGGGGAAGTCCGGCAGCTCGGCGAGGGCGTCGAGGTCGTCGAGGCCGTCGGCGTACTCGGCGTACTCCAGGCCGAGGTCGGTCGCGTCCATCGCGTCCAGCGCCTCCAGGCCCGCGAAGTCCGCCTGACGCGGCACGAAGAACGGCCCGTCCTCGCCCGTGCCGGCCGCCGTGCCGCCGCCCGGTCCGGTCAGCCCGCCCAGCAGCGTGCCGGGCCCGTCGGCGGCGTCCCGCGCCTCCTGGGCGGCCCAGAAGGCCCGCGCCTCGGCCAGCTCGCGCTCCCGCTCCTCCGCGAGGGCCTCGGCGACGGCCGCGCGTATGTCCTCGGCGGCGCGGGCGTGCGGAACGGTGGGGGTACGGTCGGCGGTGTTCGCGGCGGCGAGCTCCGTGCGCAGCGCGGTGACCTGCCGGCGCAGCCCGTGGGCGGCGTGCAGGGCAGCGGCGCCCACGGCCGTGGCGGTGGCCGTGGTCAGCAGCAGGGCGAGAGACATGGCGCTCACTGACTTACTCCCGGTTTCAATCGATCCCCCGCACTTCCTACATCAGCTTGTCGTGCCCCCGCGCCCCCTGTCAGTGCATTACGTCACGAAATGGACAGGTCTTTTGCCTCGTGGTTTTACCGGATTATCAGGCTGACCTGCACAAACGAATCTCCCCCGGGAGATAGGTCACATCCTGGGGGAGATTCGGTCACGGCTGGGACGCGGCGGGGTTAGCCGAGTCGCCCGCTGCTTCTGGTCGCGTTCCGCTTCACTACCGCTGCGGGCAGGTGCCGCCCTCGTTCCTCGGGCGACCCCTACCCTCCGCTACAGCTCAGCTCAGCTCAGCCGCTCGCCTCTTCTGGTCGCGCTTCGCTTCGCTACCGCTGCGGGCAGGTGCCGCCCTCGTACCTCGGGCGACCCCTACCCTCCGCTACAGCTCAGCTCAGCCGCTCGATGACCATGGCCATGCCCTGGCCGCCGCCGACGCACATGGTCTCCAGGCCGAACTGCTTGTCGTGGAACTGGAGGCTGTTGATCAGCGTGCCGGTGATGCGGGCGCCGGTCATGCCGAAGGGGTGGCCGACGGCGATGGCGCCGCCGTTGACGTTCAGCTTCTCCAGCGGGATGTCCAGGTCGCGGTACGACGGGATGACCTGGGCGGCGAACGCCTCGTTGATCTCGACCAGGTCGATGTCGCCGATGGTCAGCCCGGCGCGCTTCAGCGCCTGCTTGCTCGCCTCGACGGGCCCGTAGCCCATGATCTCGGGCGACAGGCCGGAGACGCCCGTGGAGACGATCCGCGCGAGCGGGGTGAGGCCCAGCTCGCGGGCCTTGGTGTCGCTCATGATGACGAGCGCGGCGGCGCCGTCGTTGAGCGGGCAGCAGTTGCCGGCGGTCACCAGGCCGTCGGGGCGGAAGACCGGCTTCAGGCCCTGCACGCCCTCCAGCGTCACGCCCGCGCGCGGGCCGTCGTCCTTGCTGACGACGGTGCCGTCGGGCGTGGTGACGGGGGTGATCTCCCGCTCCCAGAAGCCGTTCTTGATCGCTTCCTCGGCGAGGTTCTGCGACCGGACGCCGAACTCGTCCATGTCCTGGCGCGTGACGCCCTTGAGGCGCGCCAGGTTCTCGGCGGTCTGGCCCATCGCGATGTACGCGTCGGGGATCAGGCCGTCCTCGCGCGGGTCGTGCCAGTCGGTGCCCTCCTGCTCGGCGCGGGCGGCGGTGCGGGCCTCCGCCTCGGCGAACAGCGGGTTGTGCGTGTCGGGCAGGCCGTCGCTGGTGCCCTTCACGGAGCGGGACACCATCTCGACGCCGGCGGAGATGAAGACGTCGCCCTCGCCCGCCTTGATGGCGTGCAGGGCCATGCGGGACGTCTGGAGCGACGAGGAGCAGTACCGGGTGATCGTGCAGCCCGGCAGGTGGTCCATCCCCATCTGCACGGCGACGATCCGGCCCAGGTTGTGCCCCTGCTCGCCGCCGGGCAGGCCGCAGCCGAGCATCAGGTCGTCGATCTCACGCGGGTCGAGCTCGGGCACCTTGGCGAGCGCGGCCTGAATGATCGTGGCGGTCAGGTCGTCCGGCCGCAGGTCCTTCAGCGAGCCCTTGAAGGCCCGGCCGATGGGGGAGCGGGCGGCTGAGACGATCACGGCTTCGGGCATCACGGCTCCAGAGGGGCGAGGGGCAGGACTGAGAGGGAAGTTACCTGTACGTATCGCTCAGGTCATCGGGCCGGGCGTGTGATGCGGACCGCATTTCTAAGCGCTCGCTCAGCACCCGCGGGTCCGGCCTGCCACCGGGCACCTTCCCGTTACCCGCGGTTTCACCCACTGCGGCGGGCCCCCTGGGCCGCCGCAGCCGGAAGGGGCGGGCTTCCCGTGGCTGACCCGAAGGGGGACGCGCAGCGGGTCGTGTTCAGGGCGTAAAACGACTGAGCTTGCGAAGGAGAGCCCAGGGCGCGATCCCCGGAGCGGCCCCAACGGCACGCGCCCGCGCCGGGCCGACCCCGACGAGCCGGGGCCCGCGCCGGGGTGACCGCGCCGGGGGGGGCGACCCCGACGAGCCGGGGCCCGCGCCGGGGCGGCCGCTCAGGGTCCACCGTTTCGGAGGGGCGCGCCGTCCGCGGGAGGGGTCAGGGGCGGGCGTCGTCGGGGAGGGGGGCCGGGTCCTGGACCGAGGGGAGGCGGCGACGGCGGCGGTGCTTGAGCAGGGCCCACGGCGCGCGGGCGCCCGTGACCTCCGTACCGGCTTCCTCCACCGCCTCCGCCGCGGCCTTGGCGACCGGCAGCATGCCCTCCCGGCGGTCCGCCTCCAGCAGGTCCGCCTCCGGCCACACGCCCAGCACCGCGCACAGGGTCGGCAGCACCGCCATCGCCGCCGTCGCGTACCCCTCCGCCGACGGGTGGTAGTTGTCCGCCCCGAACATCTCGCGAGGGTTCGCCGCGAACTCCGGGCCCAGCAGGTCGCCCAGCGACACCGTGCGGCCGCCCTGTTCGACGACCACGATCGTCTGGGCGGCCGCGAGCTGGCGCGACGCACGCCGCGCCAGCCACCGCAACGGCTGGTACACCGGCTCGATCGTGCCCAGGTCGGGGCACGTGCCCACGACGACCTCCGCGCCCGCCGTACGCAGCCGGCGCACGGTCGTCGCCAGGTACCGCACCGACTGCGTGGGCGACATCCGGTGCGTCACGTCATTCGCGCCGATCATGATCACGCACACGTCGGGAATCCGACCCGGATGGGCGAGCAGCAGCGTGACCTGGCGCTCCAGGTCGTCCGAGCGGGCCCCCGGCAGGGCGACGTTCCGCAGCTCCACCGGGCGCTCCGCGACCGCCGCGAGCCCCGAGGCCAGCAGCGCGCCGGGCGTCTGGCCCGCCCGGCGCACTCCCTGGCCCGCCGCGGTGGAATCACCCAGGAGGGCGAGCCGCAGGGGCTCGGCGCCGCCCGCGTACCCCCGGCCGTACAGCCCGTCCGCGCACGGCGGCAGCGGCGCCACACCGCCGCCCACCGAACGCTTCGCCAACTGCACCTCGGCCAGCAGCACCCCGACCGCCGCCACCCCCAGCAGCCCGATACCGCCGCCCCCGTACGCCGCGCCGGCGGCGATCCGCCGTGCCACCCTCGCCCTCGACATAGGGGCAGCCACCTCCTTGTTGCCGTACAAGAGCTAACTGCCCCGTAACCGCCTCCGACTACGCATACGCTGGCTGGACCATTACGGAGACCCCGGAGACTACGGTGCAATACCACGACTCGATGATCAGCCTCGTCGGCAACACCCCGCTGGTGAAGCTCAACAGTGTGACCGAGGGCCTCAAGGCCACCGTCCTGGCCAAGGTCGAGTACTTCAACCCCGGCGGTTCGGTCAAGGACCGCATCGCCCTGCGCATGATCGAGGCGGCCGAGGAGAGCGGCGCCCTCAAGCCGGGCGGCACGATCGTCGAGCCCACGTCCGGCAACACGGGCGTCGGCCTCGCCATCGTGGCCCAGCAGAAGGGCTACAAGTGCATCTTCGTCTGCCCCGACAAGGTCTCGACCGACAAGATCAACGTGCTGCGGGCGTACGGCGCCGAGGTCGTCGTCTGCCCCACGGCCGTTGACCCCGAGCACCCGGACTCGTACTACAACGTTTCCGACCGCCTCGTCCGTGAGACGCCGGGTGCCTGGAAGCCGGACCAGTACTCCAACCCGAACAACCCCCGTTCGCACTACGAGACCACCGGTCCCGAGCTGTGGGAGCAGACGGACGGGAAGATCACCCACTTCGTCGCCGGTGTCGGCACCGGCGGCACCATCTCCGGTACCGGCCGCTACCTCAAGGAGGTCAGCGGCGGCACGGTCCGCATCGTCGGCGCCGACCCCGAGGGCTCCGTCTACTCCGGCGGCTCCGGGCGGCCCTACCTCGTCGAGGGCGTGGGCGAGGACTTCTGGCCCACCGCCTACGACCGGACCGTCACCGACGAGATCATCGCCGTGTCCGACAAGGACTCCTTCCAGATGACCCGCCGCCTGGCCAAGGAGGAGGGTCTCCTGGTCGGCGGCTCCTGCGGCATGGCGGTCGTCGCGGCGCTGCGCGTCGCCGAGGGCCTCGGCCCCGACGATGTCGTGGTCGTCCTCCTTCCGGACAGCGGACGCGGCTACCTTTCGAAGATCTTCAACGACGAGTGGATGGCCGACTACGGCTTCCTGGAGGAGTCCGGCCCGTCCGCGAGCGTCGGCGACGTCCTCCGCCACAAGGAGGGCGACATCCCCAAGCTCGTCCACATGCACCCCGAGGAGACGGTCGGCGAGGCCATCGACGTGCTGCGCGAGTACGGCGTCTCGCAGATGCCCATCGTCAAGCCCGGCGCCGGTCACCCCGACGTCATGGCCGCCGAGGTCGTCGGCTCGGTCGTCGAACGCGAGCTGCTGGACGCCCTGTTCACCAAGCGCGCCTCCCTCGACGACCCGCTCGACAAGCACATGAGCCCGCCGCTGCCCCAGGTCGGCTCGGGTGAGCCGGTCGCGGACCTGATGTCCGTACTGGGCACGGCCGACGCGGCGATCGTGCTGGTCGAGGGCAAGCCGACCGGTGTGGTGAGCCGTCAGGACCTGCTCGCCTTCCTCGCGAAGGACGGCAAGTAGCCACAACGGGACGGGGCTTCGCCGAAACGGTACGAGCACGACATGTTGCGGCAGCACCCGCTTAACACGCGTCCGGCACTGTAGTCCTTGTCGGCGTCAAGGACTTCCGGAGCGGCTCCCGGACCTCCAGTGAACGCCACGGACGCGGAGACCGGCCCTGACCCGGGCCCGTGTCCCTCGCGGGGACCGCCGTCGTCCCGCCCCCCGGCAACGGGGGTGCGGCGGTCCCCGCGCCACTCTTCCCCGTTACGCGTGTCTCCCGTTACGCGTGTCTGCCGTCACGCGTCCGGATCGCGGCGCCGCCGCTGGGATATGCCCCGCAGGCAGTGCGCCGCGTTGACGCCGACTATGCCCGCCCAGGTGACGAGCAGGCCCTTCAGTCCGGCGTGCGCCGCGCCGATCGCCGTGAGCGGGATCGCGAGGACCAGCGAGACGACGGCGAAGCCGAAGCGCTCCCCGAATTTCTCCCCCACGGCCGGCGCCCCGCCGGGGCGGGCGCCGCGGGCGACGATCATCTGCTGCTCGGCGACCTGGCGGCGGACGCGGCGGTCGACCGTGGCGTCCAGGCGCTGCTCCACCTTCTCCAGGAACGACTCGACGAGGGCCGACTCGTACTCCGTCCCCAGTTCGCGCCGGGCCTGAAGGGTGGCGTCGAGCTCCTTCTCGAGCTCCTTCTCGAACTCCGTGTCGCGGGTTTCCATGCTCGATACGGTACGGAGCCGGAGAAGTGGTGTCGCTGGGGCTAGCCCCCCTCTTCGACCCCCGGGGCTCCCCCGGGGGTCGGTTCTCCCCCGGCCTCCTCGCGCCGCTTGCCCGGCTGCATATTGTCATGCAGAGTCTTGGATGACTGAATAGGAAGCTCGGGAACAGGGGGACGGCATGAGCGACAGCCCTGCCGCACGGTTGCAGGCGCTCTTCGAGGGGCACCGGCTGACGCCCACCCAGCGGCGGATCGCCCACTCGATGGTGCGCCGCGCCGGCGACGTACCGTTCCTGTCCAGCGTGGAGCTGGCCGAGCTGGCCGGGGTCAGCCAGCCGTCCGTGACCCGCTTCGCGGTGGCGCTCGGGTTCGACGGCTATCCGGCGCTGCGCAAGCACCTGCGCGAGGTGGCGCCCGCCGAGCCGGCCGCCGCGGCGGCGGGCGAGACGACGTACAACGAATACCAGCAGGCCGTGCTGGGCGAGATCGAGAACCTGAAGCACCTCGCCGAACTGCTCGCCGACCCCGAACCGGTGGAGCGTGCCGGGCGGCTGCTCGCCTCGTCCCGGCCGCTGCCCGTGCTGGGCCTGCGCGCCGCCTCCTCCCAGGCGCGCGGCTTCGCGTACTTCGCGGCGAAGGTGCACCCGGACGTGCGGCTGCTCGACGAGGGCGGCACCATGCTCACCGACCGGATCGACGCCGCCGTGCGGGCGGGCGCCACCGTGCTGCTCTGCTTCGCGCTGCCCCGGCACCCCCGCGAGGTCGTGGACGCCCTCGCGTACGCGCGCGACGCCGGGCTCACCGTCGTCACCGTGGCCGACTCCGCGTTCGCCCCGGTCGCCAAGCACAGCGACCTGCTGCTCCCGGCGGCGGTCGGCACCGGCCTCGCCTTCGACACGGCGTGCGCGCCGATGCTGCTGGGGCGGGTGCTGCTGGAGGCGATGTGCGACGGGCTGCCGGACGCGCAGGCGCGGCTGGAGGAGTTCGACGCGGCGGCGGCCGCGCGGGGGCTGTTCGTCGAGTGACGTCCCCTCGGAGCGTTCCGCTCAGGGGCTCTCAGGAGACTTTAAGGAAGGGGCGTTACCCTCCCGCCGCACCGAGGAGACCGTGAACAGGGAGGCGGACGTGGCTCGCGGAGGGCAGGTACTGGCGAGAGTGGCCGTGGTCGTACGGGCGGGGGCCGCGCCCCTGTGGTGGCCGGGACTGCTGGCCGCCGCGACCGGGGCGCTGCTGCCCGGGCTCACCGGGCGGCGCATCGGGCTGCTGACCGGGGCCGCGCTCTTCCTGGTGACCGCCGCCGCCGTGGCCCTGGCCCGGCGAGGGCGCTATGTACGGCTGGCCACGGAGGCCACCCGGGCCGCGCGGGCGGACTTCCTCCAGGACCGCGCCGTGACGCTGCGGGTCTGGCGGCGCGCCCACCGCTGGTGGCTGCTGGGCGCGTTCCTCGCCGCCGTCGGCTCGTCGTTCGCGCTGCCCGGCGCGGGCGGGCTGTGGCTGGCGGGCGCGGGCGCCGGGCTCTGGCTGAAGGCGCTGTGGATCGGCCACCGGGAACGTACCGACGAGACCCTGTGGTGGGTACGGGCCGACTGGCTCGGCAAGGGACCGGCCGGAAAGCCCGTCAAGGGGTACCGGTCGACGGGCATCGCGGCCGGCGACGCCGCACCGGGCGGGGCGCGGCGCCGCTGAGCGTACGTACGCCGGCCAGTCCTACGCCGGGCGTACGCAGGCCGGTCATACGTAGACCGGTCATAAGCCGGTCTCATATCTCCAGTTCGGCCTCGATCCTCCGGAGCTGGTGGCGGGCCATCGCCAGGTTCGCCCGCTCCTTGTCCAGCGCCAGGTAGAGGAACAGGCCGTTCGCGCCCCGGCCCTTGAGGAGCCGGATCAGGTGGTACTGCGAGCCGAGCGTGATCAGGATGTCCTCGATCTCGTCGCTCAGCCCGAGCATCTCCATGGTGCGCACCTTGGCGCGTACGACGTCGGTGTTGCCGGCGGCGGCGACCGACAGGTCGAGGTCCTTGCCGCCGCCTATCGTGCCGAGGGCCATGCCACTGGTGTAGTCGACGAGGGCGGCACCCAAGGCGCCGTCGATGACGGTGGTGGCTTCCTTGAGGGCGGTTTCGGTGTTGGCCATGGGTCTTCTCACGCTTCCTTCGGTTTGTGGGACGGGAGGGGCGGGATGGCTGTGTGTTGGGGCTCGCGCCGGTGCAGGGCGCCGTCGACCAGTTCGCCGATGCGCGCGCTCGACCGCCGGGCCTCCAGGTGGAGCCGGCCCACGTTGATGCGGGGCTCGGCGAGGAGCGTCAGGACGGCGGAGGCGCCCGCCGCGTACGTCGCGACGTAGCCGTGCTCGCCGCGGACCAGCAGCTCGCGGAAGCCGCCCTGTCCGGTGGCCTCCGTGAGCCGCAGCGCCACGCCGAGCGCGGCCGCGGTGAGCGCGGCGACGCCCTCCGCGGCGTCCGCGTCCGCCGTGTCGCGGGCCAGGACCAGACCGTCGGCGCTGCCCGCGAGCGCCCCGGTCACCTGCGGGACCCGGGCGCGCAGGCGCCTGAGCTCGGCGAGCACTTCGGCTTCGGCCGCGGTCATGAGCTGTCTCCTTTCGCTCCCCGCACTCCTCTCGCTCCTCGCGCTCCTTTCAGTCCTTTCGGTCCTCTCGGCGCGTTGGCGCAAGGCGCGCCTCATGAGCGGGCATGGGGCGTACGGGGCCTACGGGGCGTACGAGTGGTCACAGATGGGCCTCCAAGGCGTCACGGAGCCGGCGGAGCAGGGCGACGTCCGGGTCGGGCGCACAGGGCGCGTAGGGCGCGTAGGGCGCACTGGGCGCACTGGCCGCGCTGACCGCGCGGTGCGCGTCGGACGGGAAGCGCGCCGACTCGTACGGGGGCGGTTCGTGCCGGGTGGGTTCGGGCGGGGTCGCCACGAGCCCGGCCGCGGCCAGCCGCCGGATCTCCAGCAGGGTGTGGAACGCGGGCCGGCCCAGCGCCCACGCGAGTTGCGCGGGGGTGCGTACGCCGTCGGCGTGGGCCAGCAGGGAGCGCTGCCGGGCGGTGACCGTCTGGCCGGGCGCGGCGGCACGCGGGACGACCGGCGCGGTGTCGACGGCGGGGTAGGGCCACACGCTGTCGAGCAGCTCCCGGCGGCGCAGCGTCTCGCGCTCCACGTCGGCCGCGGACACGGGACCTACGGGCCGTACGGCGTGCGTCCCGTGAGCGGCGCCGTACTGGAAGCGGGCCGGGCCCCGGCCGGGCGCCAGCGCGAAGAACGCGGCGTCGAACAGGGCGCCCAGGTGGCAGATCTCCAGCTCACCGGCAGCGATCCGGCCCCGTCGTGGCCGCCGTCCGCCCGCCGTCAGCAGGACGTCCGGCCCGGGCGCGACCGGGCTCTCGGCGTGCACGACCCGCCCCTCGACGAGGTACAGGGTCCCGTGGTCCCGCACCAGCGCCCCGGTCGCCCGCTCCCTGGCGAGCCGCAGCAGCATCGGGGACACGACCGCTCTGGCGGCGTGCGCGCTCATACCAGTACCAGCCGCTCGGCCAACTCCCGCAGGCGGAGGCGGGCGAGGGCGAGGTTGCCGGTGGAGCGGTCCAGCCACAGGTGGAGGAAGACGCTGCTGTCGAACGTCGTCTCGACGAACCGCAGGACGTGATAGCCGGTACGGGTCGTCACGATGACGTCCTCGACGGGCGGGGCCTTCGGGTCCACGCCCCCCGCCCGCGCCGGGACCAGGGCCGGAACGAGCGCCGGGACCAGGGCCGGGGCCGCGCCCGGGGCCGCGCCCGGCCGGTCCGACGGCCCCGCCGGATCCGGTAACGCCCCGGCAGGGCCCGCCCCCGCCGGTAACGCCCCCACCGCTCCAACCGTCCCAGCCGTCCCAGCCGCCCCAACCGCCTCCGACGGTGACGCGGCCGGACCCCGCGCCGGTAACGACCCCGGTAGCGACTCCGGTATCGGCCGCGACCCCGACCCCGGCCCCGGCTCCGGCCCGGACCCCGACCCCGATCCCGATCCCGGCCCCCATCCCGGCTCCGACTCGGGGGCGAACGACTCGTACTCCGCCGCCGCCCGCGCCAGTTCCGCCGTTTCCGCCGCCGTCGTCTCGTGGTCGCCCACCGGGGACCGGCCGGCCGTGCCGAGGGCGAGGCCACTGGTCCAGTCGACGAGGGCCGCCCCCAGCGCGCCCGGCAGGCTCATCGCTTCGCGCAGGCACTCGTCGATTCCGGGCACGCGGGCTCCCCTCCCAGTTCCCCGTTGCGCTCAAGGTGCTGTGACCATGACGCTACGCAACGTTCCCCCGCCTGGTGGGAGTTCTGGCATTTTCCAGAGGAACGTGCCCCGGAGGGGATAGGGTCGCCGGTTACGACTCGCCGCGTACCCGCATCACCACCTTGTTGACCACCCACAGCCCCACACCGATCGCCAACAGCACCCCCGCCCGGATGTAGACGTCTGCGTCCCGGTCGGCAAGTGGGCTGGCCAGGATGAGGGCGGTGATCGCGCCGAGGACCGGCAGCGCCGTCGGCGTACGGAAGTGCTCGTGCTCGACCGGGTCGCGGCGCAGTACCAGTACCGCGATGTTGACCACCGCGAAGACGCACAGCAGCAGGAACGCCGTCGTGTCGCCCAGGCCCGCGATCTCGCCGGTCGAGACCAGCCCGACGGCCAGGAGCGAGACGAAGACGATCCCGACGACCGGGGTGCGGCGGACGCGGAGGACGCGGCCCATGGCGCGCGGCAGAATCCGTTCGTTGGCCATGCCGTAGCAGAGGCGCGAGGCCATCATGATGTTGATGAGCGCCGAGTTGGTGACGGCGAACAGCGCGATGAGGGCGAACGCCTTGGGCGGGAAGTCGATCCCGCCGGCCTTGACGACCTCCAAGAGCGGCCCGCTGGACTTCTCCAGGGTGCGGTAGTCGACCATGAGCGACGAGATCAGCGCCACCAGGACGTAGATGGTGCCGGTGACCGCGACGCCCGTGAAGATGGCCCGGGGGAAGGTGCGGACCGGGTCGCGGGTCTCCTCGGCCATGTTGACCGAGTCCTCGAAGCCCACGAAGGCGAAGAAGCCGAGCGCGGTGGCCCCCAGCACGCTGGTGATCAGGGCGTACCCGGTGCCGCTCGCTTGGAACTCACCCAGCCGCGACGGCTCCCCGTCCCCCGTGAGCACCGCCCAGGCGCCGATGGCCAGGATGATCAACAGGCCGGTCAGCTCGACGAGCGTGAGGACGACGTTGGTCTTCACGGACTCCGACACGCCTCGCAGGTTCAGCGCGGCGAGCGCGAGGATGAAGAGGATCGCGATCAGCGTGGGCGGGACCACGCCTTCCGTGAACTCGGCGAGATAGTCCCCGCTGAACGCCCGGGCGGCCGCGCTCGCGGACGACAGGCCCGAGCACATCACCATGAAGGCGACGATGAAGGTGAGGAAGGGGACCTTGAACGCCTTCTGGGTGTAGAGGGCCGCCCCGGCCGCCTTGGGGTACTTGCCGACGAGTTCGACGTACGACGCCGCCGTCAGGATCGCGACGACGAAGCCGATCGCGAACGGCAGCCAGAGCGCGCCCCCCACCTTCCCCGCCACCGCGCCGGTGGTGGCGTAGATGCCGGTGCCCAGGATGTCGCCGATGACGAAGAGGATGAGCAGTTTCGGTCCGATGACCCGTTTGAGGGCCGGCTCCTGGTGAGCTCCCGCGGGCTCTTCGGTGGTGGTCATGGGGTGGTTGTGCCCCCGCCGTCCGGGGTGATGCCCGATCAGTCCACGAGCAGCACGTCCGGGCGTACGCCACCTGCCTCGGCGACGATCTCGGCGACGGTCTGCGGCGGGCGTACGGTCGCGAAGCGGACCGACCCGTCCTCGCGGGTCGTGAACCCGTACACCCCCGGACGGGCGAGGGAGTTGTACGCGTAGTGGTGCGCGAAGTAGTACGCCCCGGTGTCCAGAGCGGCCACGATGTCGCCCGGTTCGAGGCGCGGCAGCGGGCGCTGGACGGCCAGCAGGTCGCCCGCGAAGCAGGCCGGCCCGGCCACGTCCTGGTCGACGACCGGGCCGCCCGTCTTGGGCATCCCCTTGGCGTCGTACGCGGCGATCCGCAGCGGCCAGGAGACGGGGTCGTAGACGGTGCGGGTGGCGACCTGCACGCCCGCGTGCGTCACGGCGATGGGCCGCGCGCCGGACGTCTTGGTGTACTCGACGCGGGCCAGGACCGTGCCGTGCTTGGCCAGCAGTGACCGGCCGAACTCGGTGACCAGGCCGTACCGCCCGTCGAACAGCCCCGGGACCTCGGTGGCCAGGAGCCGGGCGTACTCCGCGTACGTCGGTGTCTCGTCGTCGGAGGTGAAGTTCACCGGCAGGCCGCCGCCGATGTCGATGGTGTCGACCTGGCGGCGCCCGGCGGCCGTGTTGATCTCCTCGGCGAGCCCGTACACCTCCCTGATGCCGGTGACGAGCAGGGACAGCGGCACGCCCTGCGAGCCGGAGTGGGTGTGCAGGCGGGTGAGCCAGGGGCGGTCGAGGTACGCCCGGACGACGCCGGCGCGGGCGCCCTCGTCGCGCAGGGCGACGCCGAACTTGGAGGTGGCGGTGGCTGTCGACAGGGCGTCGATGGTCCCGCCGCCGATCTGTGGGTTGACGCGCAGGCCGAGCGGGGAGGCGCTCGGCGTTTCGTGGCGCAGGGCGTCGATGCGGGCCAGTTCCTGCGGGTTGTCGGCGTTGACGGCGATCCCGAGGGCCAGGGCCTCGCGCAGCTCGGCGGGGGTCTTGGCGGGGGAGTCGAGGACGATCCGGTCCGCCGTCACCCCGGCGGCGCGGGCCAGGGCCAGCTCGCCGGGGCTGGCGACCTCGGCGCCGAGGCCCGCCTCGTACAGCAGGCGCAGCACGGGGACGAGCGGGGACGCCTTGACGGCGAAGGCGTGCAGGACGGGCGCGTCGGTGACCTCCGCGAAGGCGGCGCGGAGGGCGGCGGCGGAGGCGCGCACGCCGGCGATGTCGAGGAGGGCGGCGACGGGTTCGGTCTCGGTGAGCAGGGCCTGGTCGACTGCCGCTCGTACGGCCTGATCGCGACGGTCCGAAGCCATGCCCATGCCCATGTTCGCCATGTTCGCCATGTTCTCCAGCCAATCATCCGGTGTCGGGCGCCGCAGCCGTTGACTACATCTATTCAGCAAGCCAATATGTGAATACCAACTCTGCAATCGCTGCTCATCGCATCCGAGGAGGCATCCCCATGTCAGGACCCCGCCCCGTACGGGCCCCGCGCGGTACGGAACTGAGTGCCCTGGGATGGCAGCAGGAAGCCGCCCTCCGGATGCTCCAGAACAACCTCGACCCCGAGGTCGCCGAGCACCCCGACAAGCTCGTCGTCTACGGCGGCACCGGCAAGGCCGCCCGCGACTGGCGCTCCTTCGACGCGATGGTCCGTACGCTGCGGACGCTCAAGCAGGACGAGACCATGCTGGTCCAGTCCGGCCGCCCCGTCGGCGTCATGCAGACCCACGAATGGGCCCCGCGCGTCCTGATCGCCAACTCCAACCTGGTCGGCGACTGGGCGAACTGGGAGGAGTTCCGGCGCCTGGAGCAGCTCGGCCTGACCATGTACGGCCAGATGACCGCCGGGTCGTGGATCTACATCGGCACCCAGGGCATCCTCCAGGGCACGTACGAGACGTTCGCCGCCGTCGCCGCGAAGAAGTTCAACGGCACCCTGGCCGGGACGATCACCCTCACCGCCGGCCTCGGCGGCATGGGCGGCGCCCAGCCGCTCGCCGTGACCATGAACGACGGCGTCGCCATCTGCATCGACTGCGACCCGCGCGCCATCGAGCGCCGCATCGAGCACCGCTACCTGGACGTGAAGGCCGACTCCCTCGACCACGCCCTCCAGCTCGCGGTGGAGGCACGCGACGCCCGCCGCCCGCTCTCCATCGGCGTCCTGGGCAACGCGGCCGACCTCGTCCCGCGGCTCCTCGCGATGAACGCCCCCATCGACATCGTCACCGACCAGACCTCCGCCCACGACCCGCTCTCCTACCTGCCGGTGGGCGTCGACTTCGACGACATGGCGGCGTACGCGGCGAAGGACCCGGCGGGCTTCACCACCCGTGCCCGCGAGTCCATGGCCAGGCACGTCGAGGCCATGGTCGGCTTCATGGACGCGGGCGCCGAGGTCTTCGACTACGGCAACTCCATCCGGGGCGAGGCGCAGCTCGCCGGCTACGACCGGGCGTTCGCCTTCCCTGGCTTCGTACCCGCCTACATCCGCCCCCTGTTCTGCGAGGGCAAGGGCCCCTTCCGCTGGGCCGCCCTGTCCGGTGACGCCGCCGACATCCACAAGACCGACAAGGCGATCCTCGACCTCTTCCCCGAGAACGAGTCGCTCGCCCGCTGGATCAAGATGGCCGGCGAACGCGTCCACTTCCAGGGCCTGCCCGCCCGCATCTGCTGGCTCGGCTACGGAGAGCGCGACCGCGCCGGCGAACGCTTCAACGACATGGTCGCCTCCGGCGAGCTGTCCGCCCCCCTCGCCATCGGCCGCGACCACCTCGACTGCGGCTCGGTCGCCTCCCCGTACCGCGAGACCGAGGCCATGCTGGACGGCTCCGACGCCATCGCCGACTGGCCGCTCCTCAACGCCATGGTCAACGTCGCCTCCGGTGCCTCCTGGGTCTCCATCCACCACGGTGGCGGCGTCGGCATGGGCCGCTCCATCCACGCCGGCCAGGTCACGGTCGCCGACGGCACCCCGCTCGCGGGCGAGAAGATCCGCCGCGTCCTCACCAACGACCCGGGCATGGGCGTCATCCGCCACGTCGACGCGGGCTACGACCGCGCCGAGTCGGTCGCCGACGAGCGCGGCGTCCGCGTCCCGATGCGGGAGGGTGACGAAGCGTGACCGGCACCGCGGGCGCACACCCACCCACCGGCGGGCAGCCGCCCTCGTTCCACGAGATGTGGCGGCAACTCGCCCCCATCGGCCGCCACGCCTCCACCCGTGGCTACCGCCGCTACGCCTGGACCGGCGCCGACGCCGACTGCCGCACCTGGTTCCAGGAGCAGGCCGAGGCGCGCGGGCTCACCTATGAGACCGACCGCAACGGCAACCAGTGGGCCTGGCTCGGCGACCCCCTCGGCGAGGACGCCGTCGTCACCGGCTCGCACCTGGACTCCGTCCCGGACGGCGGCGCCTTCGACGGCCCGCTCGGCGTCGTCTCCTCCTTCGCCGCGCTCGACGAACTCCGCGGCAGGGGAGTGGAGTTCCGCCGGCCCCTGGCCATCACCAACTTCGGTGACGAGGAGGGCGCCCGCTTCGGCCTGGCCTGCGTCGGCTCCCGCCTCACGGCCGGACAGTTGACGAAGGCCGCCGCGTACGAGCTGCGTGACGCCGACGGCGTCACCCTGCCCCAGGCCATGGAGGCGGCCGGGTACGACCCGGAGGCCATCGGCCCGGACCCGGAGCGCCTCTCCCGTATCGGAGCGTTCGTCGAACTCCACGTCGAGCAGGGCCGCGCGCTGGACCTGACGGGCGACGCCGTCGGTATCGCCTCCGCCATCTGGCCGCACGGCCGGTGGCGGTACGACTTCCACGGCGAGGCCAACCACGCCGGCACCACCCGGCTCGGCGACCGGCGCGACCCGATGCTGACGTACGCCGAGACGGTCCTGGCCGCCCGCCGCGAGGCCGAACTCGCCGGAGCCGTCGCCACCTTCGGCAAGATCGCGGTCGAGCCCAACGGCGTCAACGCCATCCCCTCCCTGGTACGCGGCTGGCTCGACTCCCGGGCCGCCGACCAGGCGACCCTGGACGCGGTCGTCTCGGGTATCGAGGCGGCCGCCCACGAGGCCGCCGCCCGCCAGGGCATCGACCTCACCGTCGTACGCGAGTCCTTCACCCCCGTCGTCGAGTTCGAGCACGCCCTCCGGGACGAGCTGGCCAAGATCCTCGGTGGCCAGATCCCGGTCCTGGGCACCGGCGCCGGGCACGACGCGGGCATCCTGTCGGCCTCCGTCCCGACGGCCATGCTCTTCGTCCGCAACCCCACGGGCGTCTCCCACTCCCCGGCCGAGTACGCGGCCGAGGACGACTGCGTGGCCGGCGTCCACGCCCTCGCCGACGTACTGGAGGGCCTCGCGTGCCGCTGACCTACTGGGCCGAACACGCCTGGCTCGGCACCCATGTCGAACCGGGCGTCGCCCTCGACGTGTCCGACGGCCGGCTCACCGCCGTACGCACCGGCGTCGACGCCCCGCCACCGGGCGCGGTGCCCTTGCGCGGCCTGACCCTCCCGGGCCTGGCGAACGCGCACAGCCACGCCTTCCACCGTGCCCTGCGCGGCACCGTGCAGGTCGGCTCCGGCACCTTCTGGACCTGGCGCGAGGTCATGTACCACGTCGCCTCCCGTCTGACGCCCGACAGCTACTTCGCGCTCGCCCGGGCCGTGTACGCGGAGATGGCCCTGGCCGGCATCACGGCCGTCGGCGAATTCCACTACCTCCACCACGCGCCCGGAGGCGCCCCGTACGCCGACCCCAACGCCATGGGCGAGGCCCTGATCGCGGCGGCCGGCGAGGCGGGCATCCGCATCACGCTGCTCGACACGGCGTACCTGTCGTCCGGCTTCGGCGAGCCGCCCAACGAGCACCAGCGCCGGTTCTCCGACGGCACGGCGGAGGCGTGGGCCGAGCGCGCGTCCCTCCTCAAGGACCGCGACGGCGTCCGCATCGGCGCGGCCGTCCACTCCGTACGGGCCGTGCCCGCCGACCAGCTCTCCACGGTCGCCCAGTGGGCCGCCGACCGCCAGGCGCCCCTGCACGTCCACCTCTCCGAGCAGACCGCCGAGAACGACGCCTGCCTGGCCGCCCACGGCCGCACCCCGACCCGGCTGCTCGCCGACCACGGCGTACTCGGCCCGCGCACCACAGGGGTGCACAACACCCACCTCACCGACGAGGACATCGCCCTGCTCGGCGGCACCGGCTCCGGCACCTGCATGTGCCCGACGACCGAACGCGACCTCGCGGACGGCATCGGCCCGGCCGTCGCCCTCCAGCGGGCCGGCTCGCCCCTGTCGCTGGGCAGCGACAGCCACGCCGTGATCGACCTGCTGGAGGAGGCGCGGGCGATGGAGCTCGACGAGCGCCTCCGCTCCCGCACGCGGGGGCACTGGACGGCCGCCGCGCTGCTGCGCGCCGCCACCGCCGACGGGCACACGGCCCTCGGCTGGCCGGGCGCCGGGCGCCTCGAAACCGGGGCGCTCGCCGACTTCACGACGATCGCCCTCGACACCGTCAGGACAGCGGGACCGGAGCCGCGTCTGGGAGCTGAGACAGCGGTATTCGCCGCGTCGGCAGCGGATGTGCGCCATACGGTCGTGGGCGGCCGTCACGTCGTACGCGACGGAGCCCATGCCCTGGTCCCGGACGTACCCCGAGCCCTGGCGGAGTCGATCGCCGCGCTGCGCGGCTGACGGCGCCGAACCCGCTGAAGGAGACACCCCTCACCATGAACAGCATGAACAGCGGCCCCGAGACGACGAACAACCCCCCGGCGACAGCCGCCCCCGCGACGGCGAACAACACCGTCGCGGCGACGGCCACCGTCATCACCAACATCGCCAGCCTGGTCACCAACGACCCCTCCCTCGGTGATGGATCCCCCCTCGGCCTGATCCAGGACGCGGCCGTCGTCATCGAAGGCGACCGCGTGGTCTGGATCGGTGAATCAAGCAAAGCACCCGCCACTGACAATCGGGTCGACGCGGGCGGCCGGGCGGTGATCCCCGGGTTCGTCGACTCCCACTCCCACCTGGTCTTCGCGGGCGACCGCACCGCCGAGTTCAACGCCCGCATGTCCGGGCAGCCCTACGCCGCGGGCGGCATCCGCACCACCGTCGCGGCGACCCGCGCCGCCACCGACGAGGCACTCGAAGCCAACGTCACCCGCTACCTGCGCGAGGCCCTCCGCCAGGGCACGACCACCTTCGAGACCAAGTCCGGCTACGGCCTCACCGTCGAGGACGAGGCCCGCGCGCTGCGCATCGCCTCCCGCCACACCGACGAGGTCACCTACCTCGGCGCCCACATCGTCTCGCCCGACTACGCCGACGACCCCGCCGGTTACGTCGACCTCGTCACCGGCCCGATGCTGGAGGCCTGCGCCCCGTACGCCCGCTGGATCGACGTGTTCTGCGAGAAGGGCGCCTTCGACGGCGACCAGGCGCGCGCGATCCTCACGGCCGGCAAGGCGCGCGGCCTGCACCCCCGCGTCCACGCCAACCAGCTCTCGTACGGCCCCGGTGTCCAGCTCGCGGTCGAACTCGACGCGGCGTCCGCCGACCACTGCACGCACCTCACGCAGCAGGATGTCGACGCGCTCGCCAGCGGCCGTACCGTCGCCACCCTCCTGCCCGGCGCCGAGTTCTCCACCCGCGCCGAATGGCCGGACGCCCGCCGTCTCCTCGACGCGGGTGTCACCGTGGCCCTCTCCACCGACTGCAACCCGGGCTCGTCGTTCACCTCCTCCATGTCCTTCTGCATCGCGCTCGCCGTACGCGACATGGGTATGACCCCGAACGAGGCCCTCTGGTCCGCCACGGCCGGCGGCGCGGCCGCCCTCCGCCGCACCGACATCGGCCGCCTCACCCCCGGCGCCCGCGCCGACCTCGCCCTCCTCGACGCCCCCTCCCACGTCCACCTCGCCTACCGCCCGGGTGTCCCGCTGGTGACGGCGGTCTGGCGGCGGGGCGAGCGGGTCGTCTGACGCGCATCTGCCGCCTCTGGCGAAGCCCCTGGATCCATGTCCGGGGGCTTCGTCGTGGCCGATGCTTGAGGTTTCCTTGAGCTGTGCGGATCTCCGCTAACGGTTTGTCAAATACATGCACTGTGATTCACGTCACCGCCTGTTGTGGCGCATGGTCTCGTACCGATAAACATGGCGTGCGCGCGTCACCGAATGCATAACTCCAAGGTGGTGCGCCCGCGACTCCCTGACCAGGAGTCGCCTTACAACACCCATCGAAACGGGGCACAATGGACCGCACTGTCGTGCGCACTGCAATACCTCTCTTTGTCGCCGGGGCCCTGCTGCTGTCAGGGGCGGGAGTAGGTGTCGCTTCTCCGGCAGAGGAACCGCTTCCGGCCGAGGACGCGAAGATCGTTCTGAATGACGGGCGTGTCGTCGGGGTGAATGACACGGTGAATTTCTCGTTCGAGGGGGACGGGACGGCGGTTGAACCGAAGTCCGGAAAGGGCGACATGGCCGCCATGGCCTGCCCGGAGGTGAACGACCCGCCGAAGTACACCGTCAAGGGGACCCCGTACTTCCTTCCGGACAAGAAGAAGCCGCAGTCGACCTGGCTGTTGCCGCGCCAGACCGTGTCGTGGACCGTGACCGGCAGCCACACCTTCACATGGGACATCGGTGCCAGCGCCGAGGCCGAGGCGGGCGCCATCCTGGCCAAGGCCAAGGTCAGCGTGGACACCAAGATCAGCAACGCCTGGACGTGGACCGGCACTCAGACCGTGACGGACACGAACACCACGTCCAAGGGCTACCGGGCCGTGCTCGGCCAGGTCGGTTGGAAGCTCACCGGCACGAAGACGTGGATTGCTCCGCCTTGTACGGTCAAGAAGAAGACCATCGTCGTCCTCGCTCCGCGCAAGGGAGACATGTCGATCGGGCGGCAGAATTCATGAGTCGAGTCAGGCGGGCAGCGTTGTGCCTGGTGGCCATTACAGGGCTCAGTGCGGCAGCGTGCACCCCTACCGAGCGGTCCGGCCCCCCTGTGCAGAGCCCCAGCGCCACCGGAACCGCCTCGGACCCGACACCGGGCGGCGCCGCTGACCTGGCGGCTGTTCTGGAACGGTCCTTCGTCGCCCGGGAGTCCATCGGCAGCGGATCCGGTCGGCTGGAAACCCGGTTCGGGAACACTCATCCCAGTACCCCAGAAAACGTGCTGAGCGTGACATTCGCGTTCACGTGCACGGGTAAGGGGAAGGTGGCGCTGAAGTTCTCCGTCGGCGGCAAGGAAATGCCGAAGGCCGCGGGAACCCAGGTGTGTGACGGCTCCATTTTCCAGCGGAGCGTCGACGTACCCAAACCCGGCCCCGTCGCCTTCGAAGCCGTCGTGAGTGGCTCCACCAAGGGCGATTACGCCTACGCCTACTACGCCGAGAAAAAGCAACTCCCGTAAGGGCATGCAGTACCGGCCCGAGAGCCCGCAGCCGACGAGTCCCGGTTGCCGGCTCTCGGGCCTCCCTTTTCACAGATCGTCGTCGGTGCGGTTGTGCCAGCCGGTCGCGAGGAGGTCCGGCGCGCAGTCCGTACACACATATACGTTGAAACCCGGCCCCGAACCGGCATGCACCTCCGAGACGAGGACAGGGGCCGTGGTGAACCGGTCGCAGCGCACGCACATCCGCCCCGGCTGACGGGCGGCCACCCGCCCGCCGCCGGAGTGCCGACGGCGTGCGTATCGAGGTCGACCCCGAAGTCCGCCGCGAACACCGTGGCGAGCCGCCGCTGACGCTGCTCGTCCGCCATGAGGTCTGGGCGGACCGTGAGGTCTCGTGCCCGTTCAGCGTCACGTCGAGCCCGTGCGGCGAGCGGGCGGCGGGCAGTTGGTCCGGCTCCGCACGCGGGCGCAACCGGAGCCGGGGCGCGCCCGACTCGACGGAATCGGCACCTCGGCCACGGGGCAAGGGCGCGAATAAGGTCGGGCACGTCGCCGCTCCTTGGCCGCGCTGGCCACGCCCCAGGAGGTCTAGCCCCTCGCCGGGGTCTTCCGTGTCCTTGGAGATACTCCGAGATGCAGCCCTCTGTACGTTGGATATTTGTCGTCACCGACAGGTGCCGGCCACGGTCGCCGCAATGAGATTGGCCGCCTTGATCTCATCGAGCTTCACCAGGCCGACGTCCTTCGCCTGCTCTTCGGAGCAGGGGATCCGGTCCGTCGGCTCCCAGCACAGGTCCGTGCCGAACAACTCGTCCCACTGCCCCTCGCGCAGCTTGCGGCGCCTCAAGAGCGGTCCCCGGCCGTCGGCGGCGGCATAGTAGGAGATGCGGCCCTCGGCGTCGACGGCGTCGAGCACGGTGTTGCTGAGCGTGCGCAAGGGCGGCGTGCCGCGGTGACCGCGCAGGGTTCCGGGCTTGTAACTTACGCCGGTCAGGTCGAGGAAGCCGGCGTTGTCGCGGAAGAACTTTCCACCCCGCTCGTAGAAGAGGATGAGCGGTTCATAGAGATCCGGCAGGTCGGGTATCGCGGCCGGGTTCTGCTCCCGGAGTTCAGCCAGGCGCACCGCACCCGCGTTGGTGCGCCTGACCTCTGGGTACGGCACCTGGCTCAGGTGCTCATCAAGCTCCGCAGAGATTGCCGGGGGAAGCCGAAGTAGTGGATCCACATAGGGAGTGACATCAAAGAACGGCCACGCGCTCTCGGCCGAACAGGCCTCGGCCCACAGAGACGCACGCCGCATGTATTCACGCATGAGGAGGATGCGGCGTGACATCACATGCCCGAACGCGAAGTCCCAGTCACCCGTCCATTCCACTGCGCGAAGGCGACGCAGCATGACGGATGACGGGCAGTCAGGCTGCGGGCGGAGTGCCGACGATTCGGCCGTCATGGGCTGCCCCGTTCGGTAGCGTCGCGGCGCCAGGTGGTCAGAAGGATGCCCTTCTCATCCCACGTGTCCGTCTCGAGGAGAGAGTCGCCCACGCTGTCGAACAACTGCCGGGACATCAGCGCCCCGTTGGGGTGCCACTCCCTGCACTCGCCTACCGGAAGGCCATGCCGGGCGGCAGCCTCTGAGCGCAGGGTGCCGTCCTTGTACCACTCGCGCGACAGGCCGTGCAGTATGCCATCAGCGTACTGGTCGAGACTGATCAGATATCCGTTCTGGTACTCGGCCACTTCTCCGGTGAAAAGAACCCCGCGGTAGAGCAAGCAGCCGACGCCGTCCATGTCGACGTCCGGATCATCGATGTCGATCCTCACCACAGGTCTCACACCAGGCTCCTTCCGGTCCGGGCACCCCTACTCGAACCGTGGCGCCACTGTGTTCCGTCTGAACGCGCCGCCCTCGCGAGGCATAAGGCTCGCGGAGATCTTGACCCCCGCGCCGGACAACGCCTTCACCTTCGCGGTGAGTTCCGCTTCGTTGCCGGTGAAGACCGGCACCTCGGCCGGGTCGACAGGTGCGTCGTCGCTCAACTCGTCGTCCCCCCGAGTTCGACGAATGGATCATGTGTGCGACATGAATATCAACTCCGTCGTCACGGGTGCAATCAGCAATCGCGCCAGTCTCGCCGGTCCCGAACTAACCTGGAGGCATGACCGCCGACGCGGTGACCCTGTTCCTCTGCGGCGACGTGATGCTCGGCCGTGGGGTGGACCAGATCCTGCCCCGGCCCGGAGACCCGGCCCTGCGGGAGTCGTACATCCGTGACGCCCGGGCATACGTCGAGCTCGCCGAGGCGGCGAACGGGCCGGTTCCGCAGCCCGTGGTGCCTGCCTGGCCCTGGGGGGACGCCCTGCCGGTGCTGGACCGGGCGGGGCCCGACGTGCGGGTGGTGAACCTGGAGACGAGTGTCACCGGCGACGGGGAATTCGCGGCCGGGAAGGAGGTGTACTACCGGATGCACCCCGAGAACCTGCCCTGCCTGGCCGCCGCCCGGCCCGATGTGTGCGTGCTGGCCAACAACCACGTCCTGGACTTCGGCCGCCGGGGGCTGGAGGACACGCTCGACGCCCTCGCCGGGGCGGGCCTGCGGGCCGCCGGGGCGGGGCGCGACGCGGAGGAGGCGTGGCGGCCCGCGATCGTCGACCTGGGCACCCACCGGGTCGTGGTGGTCGCCTTCGGGATGGAGTCCAGCGGCATCCCGCCCGACTGGGCCGCAACCGGCAAACGGCCCGGGGTCGCCTTCGCGCCGGGGGCCACGTACGAGGTGGCCGAGTCGATCACCCGGCTGGTGCGGGAGGTCGCCCGGCCCGGCGACGTGGTGGTCGCCAGCGTCCACTGGGGGTCCAACTGGGGGTACGCCGTCGGGCGCGACCAGGTCCGGTTCGCGCACGCGCTGATCGACGGCGGTGTCGACGTCGTGCACGGGCACTCCTCGCACCACCCCCGCCCCCTGGAATTGTACCGGGGCGGGCTCGTCCTCTACGGCTGCGGTGACTTCATCGACGACTACGAGGGCATCACCGGATACGAGCACTTCCGGGACGACCTCCGGCCGCTGTACCTGGTGACGGTGGAGCCCGGCTCCGCCCGTCCGCCCGCCGTGCGGATCGTCCCTATGCAGGCCCGGCGCATGCGCCTGCGGCACGCCTCGCGCGAGGACGGCGAGTGGCTGCGGGAAACCCTGGACCGCGTCAGCCGTGGCTTCGGTACGCGCGTCGGGCTCGACCCCGAGGGCGCGCTCGTCGTAAGTTCTCCTTGAACTCACTCCCACAGCGCAGCCTGCCGGTCCCCGGCAGGCTGTTTTCGTATGCCCAGGAGGCGTCCATGAAGCTCGGTCTCACCTGCCCCCGGTTCGTCTGGCCCGGCGGCGACGCCGCCATCGCGTCGCGGTTCGCCCAGGTCGCGCGCGGTGCCGACGAGGCCGGGCTGGACAGCTTCTGGGTGATGGACCACCTCTTCCAGATACCGAACTTCGGTGCCGCCGAGGACCCCATGCTGGAGGCGTACAGCGCCCTGTCGTACGCGGCCGCCCTCACCCGGCGCGTGACCCTGGGCGCGCTCGTCACATCGGTGACGTACCGTCAGCCGGGCCTGCTGCTCAAGCAGGTGACCACCCTGGACGTGCTGTCCGGCGGGCGGGCCGTGCTCGGGATCGGGGCCGGGTTCCACGAGGACGAGCACCGGGGGCTCGGGTTCCGGCTGCCGCCGGTCGCCGAGCGGTTCGAGCGGCTGGAGGAGACGCTCCGGATCGCCAAGCGGATGTGGAGCGCCGAGGACACCGCGTACGAGGGCGAGCACTACCGCCTGGAACGCACCCTCAACTCCCCCCAGGCCCTCTCCCGGCCCCACCCACCCATCCTCATCGGCGGCAGCGGCGAGAAGAAGACGCTGCGGCTGGTCGCCCGCTACGGCGACGCCTGCAACTTCTTCCTCGGCGCCGACATCCCCCACAAGCTGGGCGTGCTCCGCGCGCACTGCGAGGCGGAAGGGCGGCCCTATGAGGCGATCCAGAAGACGCTCCATATGCGCGTGCCCGAAGGGCAGTCCCTGGGGGAGAGCGTCCAGCGCTGCGGCGAACTGGCCCAGCAGGGCATCGACCACGTCATCGTCGCCATGCCCGACCCCTCCACGGACGCCTCCCTCTCGCACCTGGCCGAACTCGCCCGTCAGGTGCGGACCGCTTCATAAGGAGCGGCTTCATAAGGAGCGGCTTCATGAGGAGCGGCTTCATGAGGAGCCGCTTCACGAGGAGCCGCTTAATGAGGTGCGACCGGCTTCGGGCGCCTCGTACCCTGGCCGCATGTCTATGCCCCGGATCTCCTAGCTCAGGACACACGCCTCACGCCACCCGTGTGTCCTTCTGCTTATCCGGAGCGTTAACCCATGCTTACCGTTCGTGGTGCCGACGTGCGCGTCGGCGCCCGGCTGCTGCTGGCCGGCATCTCCTTCCACATCGCGCCCGGCGACCGTATCGGCCTGGTCGGCCGCAATGGCGCCGGCAAGTCCACCCTCATGAAGATCCTGGCCGGGCAGGAGCGCCCGGCCGCCGGGGACGTCGTGCGTACGGGGTCGGTCGGCCACCTCGCCCAGGACCCGCGCGCCGCCGACCCCGCCACCACCGTCACCGACCGCATCCTGTCCGCGCGCGGCCTGGACCGGGCGGTCCGGGAGCTGCGCGCCGCTGAAGCAGCGGTGTCCGAGGCCGCCATGGCGGGGGCGTCCCCACACCGACTGGACCGCGCCATGGCCGCCTACACCCGCGCCGAGGCGGAGTTCCAGGCGCGTGGCGGGTACGCCGCCGAGGCCGAGGCCGCACAGGTCGCCGCCGGTCTCGGGCTGCCCGGGCGCGTGCTGGACCAGCCCGTCGGTGAACTGTCCGGCGGGCAGCGGCGCCGAGTGGAGCTGGCCCGCATCCTGTTCTCCCGCCATGACACGCTGCTGCTGGACGAGCCGACCAACCACCTCGACGCCGACTCCGTCGGTTGGCTGCGCGGCTTCCTCGCCGGTCACCCGGGTGGGCTCGTCCTCATCAGCCACGACACCGAGCTGCTCGCCGCCACCGTCAATCGGGTCTTCCACCTCGACCCGCACCGCGCCGTCCTCGACGTGCACAACACCGGCTGGCACGCCTATCTGGCGCAGCGTGCCGCCGAGGAACGCCGCCGCGCCCGCGAGCGGGCCAACGCCGAGCGCAAGGCGGCCGCGCTGCGCACCCAGGCCGACCGGATGCGCGCCCACGTCGCCACCGCCACCGCCGCCAAGAACATGGCGCGCCGCGCCGACCGGATGCTGGCCGCCCTGGAGCCCGCCCGCCGCACCGGCAAGGTGGCCCGCATCCGGCTGCCCGAGCCGGCGCCCTGCGGCCGGATGCCGCTCGGCGCGGTGTCCCTGGCCAAGGCGTACGGCACCCACCAGGTCCTCACCGGCGTGGACCTGGCCGTCGACCGGGGCAGCCGCCTGGTGGTCCTCGGCCACAACGGCGCGGGCAAGTCCACGCTCATGAAGATCCTCGCGGGCCGGGAGCAGCCCGACTCGGGCCGGGTCGTGCACGGGCACGGGCTGCGGCTCGGCTACTTCGGCCAGGAGCACGACACCCTGGACCCCACCCGCACGGTCCGCGACAACCTGGCGGCCGCCGCACCGCACCTGACGGACGGTGAGGTGCGCCAGGTGCTGGGCGCGTTCCTGTTCGGCGGTGACGACGCCGACAAGCCGGCCGGCGTCCTGTCGGGCGGCGAGAAGACCCGGCTTGCCCTCGCGGGCCTGGTCCACTCCGGCGCCAACGTGCTGCTCCTGGACGAGCCGACGAACAACCTCGACCCCGCCTCCCGCGACGAGGTCCTCGCGGCCGTCTCCGCCTACCCGGGCGCCGTCGTCATGGTCACCCACGACCCCGGCGCCGTCGAGGCGCTGCGCCCCGAGCGGGTCCTGCTCCTCCCGGACGGCGACGAGGATTTGTGGAGCGCCGATTACGGCGAGCTGATCGGCCTGGAGTGAGCCCCTCCGGGACGATCATGGCAACCTGGCCCGATGAAGACCATCGGACTGATCGGCGGCATGAGCTGGGAATCCAGCGCGGAGTACTACCGGCTTCTCAACGAGCTCGTACGCGAGCGCCTCGGCGGGTTGCACTCCGCCCGGTGCATCCTGCACTCCGTCGACTTCGCGGAGATCGAGCGGCTCCAGGTCTCCGGGGAGTGGGAGCAGGCCGGCGAGGTGCTCGCCGAGGCCGGGCGAGGATTGGCGGCCGCCGGGGCGGACCTGTTGCTGATCTGTACGAACACCATGCACAAGGTGGCCGGGCAGGTGGAGGACGCGGTGCCGGTGCCGCTGTTGCACCTGGGGGATGCCACCGCCGGGGCCGTGCGGGCGGCGGGGCTGAAGACGGTCGGGCTGCTCGGGACCGCGTTCACCATGGAGCAGGACTTCTACCGCGACCGGCTGGCCGCGCACGGGCTGACCGTGCTGGTCCCGGAGGCGGAAGGGCGGGCCGAGGTGCACCGGGTCATCTATGAGGAGCTGTGCCTCGGCATCGTCAAGGACACCTCCCGCGCCGCCTACCAGCGGGTCATCGACCAGCTCGTCGCCGATGGCGCGGAGGGTGTCGTCCTCGGCTGCACCGAGATCGAGCTGCTGATCGGGCAGGAGCACAGCCCGGTGCCGGTCTTCCCCACGACCCGTCTGCACGCCGAGGCCGCCGTCACCGCCGCGTTGTCCCACTGAGGGCGGTTGATCGCCCCTTTGGTCACATGATCACCATTCACCCCACTCCTTCACGGATCGGTCACAAGATGGGCGACTAGCCCTGTCACGGCAGGTTTTCGACCGGTACCGTCCTTAACCGGCACGACTCAGGGGGAGACGGGCGCCGGGGGGCGGAGTTGAGCGCTGTACGCACGCATGTCGTGAAGCCGGGGGAGCTCGACCGGGAACAGGCCGACGTCTGGCGCGAACTGCGCGTCACGTCAGGCGCTCCGGCGAACCCCTTCATGGAGCCCGAGTTCACCCTCGCGGTGGGGCGCGTACGGCCCCGGGCGCGGGTCGCCGTCCTCCAGGCCGGCGGAGAGACCTTCGGGTTCTTCCCGTACGAGGAAGGGCCCCTGGGGCAGGGCCGGGCCATCGGGCTCGGGGTGTCGGACTGCCAGGGCGCGGTGCTGCGGCCCGGCACCGGCATCGGCGTACGGGAGCTGCTGCGCGGCTGCGGACTGGCCGCCTGGGAGTTCGACAACCTCGAAGCCGGACAGGCGCTCTTCCTCCCCGGCGCCGCCGAGGAGTTCGCCTCGCCCGTGATCGACGTGGCCGAGGGGTACGCCGCGTACGAGACCCTCCTGCGCGCCCAGTCGCCCAAGTTCCTGAAGACCACCCTGGCCAAGGAGCGGCGTCTGGGCCGCCGGGCGGGCGACGTGCGGTTCGAGTTCGACGAGCGCGACCCGGCCGCGCTGCGCACGCTCATGGCGTGGAAGTCGGACCAGTACCGCCGCACCGGCCGCCACGACCGGTTCGCCCAGGAGTGGATCAGCGCCCTGGTGCGGGGCCTGCACACCACCCGCGCGCCCGGCTGCTCCGGCGTCCTGTCCGTCCTGTACGCCGCCGGCCGCCCCGTCGCCGCGCACTTCGGGCTCCGCTCCCGCACCGTCCTGTCCTGCTGGTTCCCGGCCTACGACCCCGCGTACGCCACGTACTCGCCGGGCCTGATCCTGCACCTGCGCATGGCGGAGGCGGCCGCGGCGGCGGGCATCGGCACGCTCGACCTCGGCCGGGGCGCCGCCGAGTACAAGGACGCCCTCAAGACGGGCGAACTACGGGTGTACGAAGGCAGCTCCGTACGCCCCGGAGTGCGCGCGGGCCTCCACTGGCTGCGCCGCGAGCCCGTCCGCCGCGCCCACCGTTACGTCCGTGACCGCCCCCGGCTCGCGCGGTACGCCCAGCGGACACTCACCCAGGCCGGCCGGCTGCGCCACCGCCGCTGAAGGAGGCCCTCATGGCCATCGCCACCACCCTCACCGCCGTCGCCGTCGCCGACATCGACCTGGACGGGCTGGACGGGGACGTCCTGTCGTTCCGGTGCGCCGACGACCCGCACGGCCGGGTCCACGCCCTGGTGCGGCTCCGGGGCCGTCCCCTGGGCATCGTCCTCGGTGACGTCCCGCCCGGCGCCGACCCGGCCCGCACGATCGCCGCGCTCGCCCGCGAAAGGCTGGCCGGCCACCCGGAGCCGCCGCCCGAGACGTACCGCGACCTGCCCCGGACCTCCGTCGTCGTCGCCACCCGCGAACGCGCCGGGCAGCTCGCCCGCGCCCTGGACTCCCTGCTCGACCAGGACCACCCCGACTACGAGATCGTCGTCGTCGACAACGCGCCCCGCACGCGCGCCACCGAAGAACTCGTCGAGCGGAAATACCCCGGCGTCCGGTACGTACACGAGGACGTGCCCGGCCTCGCCGCCGCCCACAACCGGGGCGTCGCCGCCGCCGACGGCGCCGTCCTCGCCTTCACCGACGACGACGTGGTCGCCGACCCGCACTGGCTCACCGCGCTCACCGGGCCGTTCGCCGACGACCCGCGCATCGGCTGCGTCACCGGGCTGATCCTGCCCGCCCGGCTGCGCACCCCCGCCCAGGTCCTCCTGGAAAGCCACGGCGGCTTCGCCAAGGGCTTCACGCCCCGCACCTACGACCCCGCGCGCCCGCCCGCCGACCAGCCGCTGTTCCCGTTCACCGCCGGCAGCTTCGGCTCGGGCGCCAACATGGCGTTCCGCGCCACCGCCCTGAAGGGCGTGGGCGGCTTCGACCCGGCCACCGGCACCGGCACGCCCGCCAGGGGCGGCGACGACCTGTACGCCTTCGTCGCCGTCCTCGCCGCCGGGCACCGCCTGCACTACACGCCCGACGCCCTCGTGCGGCACCACCACCGCGAGACCTGGCAGGACCTGCGCGACCAGGCGTACGGCTACGGCGCCGGCCTCACCGCGTACCTCACCGCCCTCGCAGTCCGCCGCCCCGCCCTGCTGCCCGCCCTCCTCGCCCGCCTCCCGCGCGGGCTCGCCCACGCGCGCGTGATGACCGCCGCACGCCCACCACAGGCAGGCGGCATACCCGGCGAACACGGCACCCTCGGTCACCCCTGGCCGCGCAGCCTGTCGCGACTGGAGCGGCGCGGAATGCTGTACGGCCCGCTCGGCTACGCCCGCGCCCGGCTGCGCAACGGACGACCGGAGGCGAGATGAGACCCCGGATACCGGTCCTGCTCTACCACGCCGTAATGGACGACCCGCCGCCCTGGATCGCCGAATTCACCGTCACGCCACGGGACTTCGGCGCCCAGCTCGACGCCGTCGTGGCGAGCGGCCGCACCGCCGTGCCCCTCTCCGCGCTCGCCAGCCACCTGGCGGGCAAGGGCGACCTGCCGCCCCGGCCCGTCGTCCTGACCTTCGACGACGGCTTCGCCGACCTGCCCGGCCCCACCGCCGAGGCGCTCGCCTCCCGCGACCTGCCCGCCACCGCGTACCTCACCACCGGGGCGATCACCCCCGGGCGCGCCAGCCTCCTGCCGCCCGCGCCGATGATGGACCTCGCCGAGGCGCCCCTGCTGGAGCAGTACGGCATGGAGGTCGGCGCCCACACGGTCACCCACCCGCAGCTCGACACGCTCACCCCCCGCGAGGTCCGGCGCGAGCTGCGCGACTCCAAGGCGGTCCTGGAGGACGTCCTCGGCCACGAGGTGGCGCACCTGGCCTACCCGCACGGCTACAACAGCCGCGCCGTGCGCCGGGCGGCGCGCGACGCCGGGTACGCCTCCGCCGTCGCCGTACGGCACGCGCTCAGCTCGGAGGCGGACGAGCCCTACCGCATCGCCCGGCTCATCGTGCGCCGTACGCACACCGTCGCCGACATCGAGGGGTGGATGGCGGGCCGGGGCGCGAGGACCGCGCCGTACCCGGACTCCCCGGCGACGGTCGGCTGGCGGCTGTACCGGCGGGCCAGGGCGAGGGCCCGGCGACGGCCCGCGTTCGCGGGCTGAGTTCGCGGGGTGGGGGACCCGGGGTCGGAGACCCGGGGTTATCCACAGGAAACGTCAACAGCCGCCCAAATCCGAAGGACATTCCTATACTTCGCTGAAGCGGCCACATTCGTGGGGGGAGTGGCACAGTGCAGCAGCAGCAACGCGCGCCCGCGCCCGTCGGGCCCGTCGGTGACGAGGCGGTGGACGTCCCCTCCGGCGCGCCCCCGCCCGTACGAAGCCACCGCCCCTGGCCGCCCTGGCACACGGCCTTCCGGCCCTGGCAGACCCTCTTCAGCCTGCTGCCGCTGCTCCTCGCCGCCGCCCTGTGGCTGTACGCGCTGCCGCGCACCGGCTTCCGCGACATCGGGGACTACGGTCTGCTCGACCGGTTCCCGGTGGCCTACTACGCCGCGCTCGCCGCCCTGATGGCCGGGTTCCTGGTCGCGCTGCGGCGCGCGGGGACGGCGCCCTGGTGGCCGGCGGCGTACTGCGTGGCCATGCTGGTGGCGCTCAAGGCGCCGCCCGCCGTGCTGTACGACGGCGTCCGGTACGCGTGGGCGGCCAAGCACGACGAGGTGATCAACCGGCTGCTGGCGGAGGGCACGGTCCACCCGTACACCGAGCTGTCGGGCGGCATGGCGGCGTACGACCAGTGGCCGGGGTTCTTCTCGCTGAACGCCGCGCTCGTACGGGCCTTCGGCGTGGAGGCGGCCGCCTCGTACATCAACTGGGCGCCGGTCGCCCTCGGCGTGCTGACCCTGCCCGTCCTGGTGCTGATCTACCGCACCTTCAGCGACGACTGGCGGCTGGTGTGGACCGGCGTGTGGATCCACCAGCTCGCCAACTGGGTGGGCCAGGACTACCTCTCCCCGCAGGGCTTCTCCTACCTGCTGTACCTGACCGTGTTCGCCGTCGTCGTACGGCACTTCGTGCGGCCCGGATCGGCCGGACCGCTGCGCGACCGCGCGCGGCTCGACCCGGCGGCGGCGACCGTCCCGCCGCCCACCGGCACCCGGCAGCGGGCGGTCTGCGTCCTGGTCACCGTCCCGCTCGTCGTGGCCATCAACGCGTCCCACCAGCTCACGCCCGTGATGCTGTGCGCCACGCTGTTCGCGCTCTGTCTCACCCGCCGCTACCGCAACATCGGGCTGCTCGTCGTCGCCGGCGCCATCATGCTCGTCTGGGACCTGACGATGGGCCGCCCGCTGTTCCTGGAGACGCTCGGCACCCTGCGCGAATCGGCCGGTGACCTGCTGGGCAACTCCCGCGCGGGATACGCCGGTGAGCCGACCGGACCAGGGCCGGAGCTGGTCGGCGCGGCCAACATCCTGATGGTGCTCGCCCTCGCCGCACTCGCCGGCACCGCGGTGATGCTGCGCCGCGGACTGGTGCGCGGCGCCCTGCCACTGCTGCTGGCCGCCGCCGCCCCCGTACCGATGTTCGCGATCAACGACTACGGCGGCGAAATGCTCTTCCGCGTCTACCTGTTCGGGCTGCCCGGTACGGCGTTCTTCGCCGCCGCCGCGCTCGTCCCGGCGGCCGGCGCCAGGGGGCGGCCCTCCCGGATCGCCCGCCGGGTCACGGCCGTCGCCCTGCCCGTGACGCTGACCGCCCTCGCGGCCGGGTTCCTGCCCTCGTACTACGGCAAAGAGGGCATGCATTACGCGCCGCCCGACGAGGTGGCGCTGGTGGAGCGGGCGTACGACCGGGCACCGGCGGGCTCGCTCATCCTGGCGACGACGGGGTCGTTCCCCGGCGCGTACACCCGCTACGACCAGTACGAGCGCTGGTTCTTCACGGAACAGGACGTGCCCGAGAACGTGAAGATGCTGACCGATCCGGCGGGCTACCTGGCGCGCGGCATACCGGAGGGGAGACGGGCGTACGTGATCCTCACCCCGACGCAGGAGGAGGCCGTCACCGGGGAGGGCTATCTGCCGCCCGGCAGCTTCGACGGCCTGATGGCCGACCTCAGGCGCTCGCCGCTCTTCCGTGTGGTGGAGGACGGCGACCACGGGCTCGTTCTGGAATACCGGCCGCCGAAGTGACGGAGGAGATGGCCATGCGCCTCGACAGCACACACCTCAGAGTGGGACTGGCGGCCTCCGGATGGCTCGCCCTCGGCGCCACCGCGCTGCCCGGCGGCTCGCCGCTGCGCTGGGTCCCCGTCCTGGCCTTCGTCACCTTCGGGCCGGGCCTCGCCCTGCTCCACCCGCAGCCCGCGCGGCTGCGCCCGGGCGCCCGGCTGGAGGCGCTGGCGCTGGCCGCGCCGCTCAGCCTGTCGCTGGCCGCGCTCACCGCGACCGCGCTGTTCCTGGTGGAGGGGTTCTCCACCACCGCGTTCCTGGTGTCGCTGGCGGCCTTCGTGACGGTGGCCGCCGCCCTGCCGGGCGTGCCGCTGCCGGCGGCGACGCGCGGGGCGGCCGGTACGGCCACCGCGGCGGGTACGGCCACCGCGGCCGGTACGGCCACCGCGGCGGGCGCCACGACCGCGGCGGGGACCGCCACCGGACGTGCTCAACCCGACGGGCAGGCCCGATGACCGGGCCCATGCCCCGGCCGATGACCGGGCGGCGCTCCAGCGGTTCGCGGGCGGGTGCGTACACGGCGCTGGTGCTGGCGGTCGTCGGGGCGCTGCTCATCGGGCTGGGCGTGTGGGCGGCCACCCGGCCCGACGACACCACCGACGGCCTGCCGCGCGGTGCCGCCTCCGGCGACGTACCCGAGGGCCCGTGTGCGCCGACCGCGTCACTGGAGCCCCCGTGCGGGGCCTGGTGGGGCGCCTATGTGCCGTACGCGGCCAACGGCTCCCTCACGGACGCGGTCCTCACCTTCGAGCGGAAGATCGGGAGGAGGCTCGACCTCGTCTACAACTACCACGACATGTCGGACACCGACCTCGACGGACAGCTCCTCACCCCCGACGAACAGGAGTTGGGCCGCGACCGCCTGCTGATGCTCGCGTGGGAGTCCACCGTCTGGACCGAACCCCACCACGCCAACTGGACCGAGCGGCAGCTCGGCTGGAAGAACATCGCCTCCGGCGCGTACGACGAGGAGATCATCGATCCGCAGGCCCGCCGCCTCAAGGCGTACGGCAAGCGCGTCTTCCTCTCCTTCGACCAGGAGACCGACTTCCGCATCAAGGAGGGCGCCGGCACCCCGGCCGAGTTCGTCGCCGCCTGGCGGCACATCCACGACCGGTTCGAGGAACTGGGCGTGGACAACGTGGTGTGGGTGTGGACGGTCTCCGGATACCTGGGCCACGCCGAGCAGATGAAGGAGCTGTACCCGGGCGACGACTACGTCGACTGGATCGGCATGGATCAGTACAACTACTACCTCTGCCACAGGTCGCCCACCTGGCTGGACTTCGACCGCAGCCAGCGCCCCTCCTACGACTGGCTCCGCGCCCACATATCCGGCGACAAGCCCGTCATGCTGGCCGAGTTCGCCACCGCGCCCGACCCCAGCCGGCCACAGCGGCAGCGCGACTGGTACGCGAAGATCCCCGAGGTCGCGCCGACCCTTCCCCGGGTGAAGGCACTGGTCCACTGGAACCGGCCGGTACCGGGCGAGGGCTGCGACCTGACCGTCAACGACGGTCCCGGGCTGGAGGGTTACCGCCTGGCCGGGCAGGACGACTACTTCAAGCAGCCCGTCCCGCCCCGGTAGACCCACTCCCGGTGGACCCACTCCCGGTGGACCCGCCCCGACCCGACCGTCCCCCGCGGCGGCCCGCCACGAGCGCCGCCACGGCCCCCGCGCCCAGGCCCAGGAACACCGGCAACGCCACCGCCGCGAACGCGTCCTGCGCCGCCCACCCGGCCACCGCCAGCACCCACACGACGCCCGCCACGACCCGCACGCCCACACCCAGGGCCCGCAGCGCCACCGCCGCCAGGCCCAGGCACAGCACCTGGAGCGCGAACGGCAGGGCGCCCAGCACCGCGTCCGGCCCGTCCGGCCCGGTCAGCCCGGCCACCTCGGCGCCCAGCCGCACGAGCCGCTCAAGCCGCCCGGCCCCCGGCCCGCTCACCGCCTCAGGCCGGATGCCCACCAGCAGCGGGGCCGAGTGCAGGGCGGCGGCCGTCACCAGCAGCGCCGCACCCACCAGCGCGGGCCGCGGCCGCTCCAGCGAGACGGCCGCGCAGTACACGACGACCAGCAGAATCCCGGCCGTGACCGTGACCGGGGGCAGCACCTCCAGCAGTTCCGCGCCCGACAGACGCTCCCGCCCCGCGTCCCGGGCGCCCGCGAGCGGCGCCCAGAACAGCCCGGCGGCCAGCCCCAGCAGCAGCCACAGCCACCGGGCGAGCCACCGCTCACCCCCGGCACCGGGCCGCGACGCGTACACCGGCAGCCCGAACGCGGGCGTCGCCGTGTCCTGCCCCGGCAGGTAGCCGCCGCGCAACCCCGCCCTCTCCGCCGCCTGCGCTCTTTCCCCCTCCGCCCTCTCCGCCCCCGCCCCCTCCGCCCTCTCCGCCGCCTCCCGCGCCCAGGTCGTGCCGTACTCGGGCGCCGGCACCCGCCTGCGCCTCGGAAGCCCCGGCTCCCGCCCGAGCAGCGCCCCGCGCAGCCCCGGCGCCGACACCAGGGCCATCACCACCATCGACAGCAGCATCGCGAGCCCCGCACCCGCGATCCCGGCCGGGCCCATCAGCGCGGCCGCGCTGCCCAGCACCAGCACGCACATGGCGCCCTGGACGGCGGCGAGCGCGCCGGTGCGGCCCTGCACCCTCAGCACCCCGATGTAGAGCTCCACCGCGACGCGCGGCAGGGCGGCCGCCGCCAGCAGCCGCAGCACGAGCGTGCCGTGCTCGGCGTACGAGGGCCCGAACGGTGCGAGGATGTGCGGCGCGAAGACGACCAGCACCAGCACCACCGGCACCAGCAGCAGCGCCATCCGGCGCAGCGCGCCGCGCACGCCCTGGGCGAGGCTGTCGGGGCTGTGCGAGGCGTGCGCGGTGAGCGAGGAGGCCATGTTGATGGCCATGAACTCCATGGTCCCGCCGACCGTGTACGCGGTGTAGAACCAGCCGTTGTGCGCGGAGTCGAAGCGGACCGCGACCATCACCGGCAGCAGGTTGATCATGGCCAGGCTGAACAGCGCGCCCACCGAGTCCCCGGCGAGGAACCGTCCCATCTCCCGTGGCGTGGGCGGCTCCCGGTGGCGGTCGGCGGCCGCCTGGCGCGGGATGAGCCGGCGGAAGACCAGCCAGCCGAGTGGCAGCACGGACAGCGCGATGGCGGCGGCCCACGAGACGAAGATTCCTAAGCCCGGCAGCGCGCTCGCGAAGGACACCAGCAGCAACAGCTTGGCCGTGGAGAAGACCGCGTTGCCGACCGGCACCCACACCGCCTTGCGCAGCCCGGTCAGCACCCCGTCCTGGAGGGTCAGCAGCGCCCACGCCACGCACGCGACGGTGAAGAAGACCCCGGCTCCCAGGCCGCGCAGCGGCGCGTACGACGGCCCCCACAGGTCCAGCGTGCACAGGAACGCCACGCTCGCCAGGGCCACCACCAGGGAGCTGACGGCGTACGTCCGCCACACCAGGGGCCCGGTCGCCCGCCCCGCGCGGGGCACGTACCGCACCACCGCGCCGATCATGGTCGTGGCGGTGATCGAGGAGAGCAGCCGCATGGCGGCGATGGCGGCGGAGCCCTGCCCGACGGCCTCCTCGGTGTAGTACCGGGCGGCCACCAGCCAGAAGCCGAGGCCGAGCGCGGCGGAGACGCCGGTGGAGAGCATCAGCGCGTAGGCGTTGCGGAACATCGAGTCGCCGCTCGGCCGTGCGGCGGCGGTGCCGTGCCGGACCGCCGTGTCAGTCACCGTGCGGCGGCGCGGGCCGGGCGCCCGAGGCGCGCAGGACGTCGAGGACCAGGTCTGCCCGGAGCGGGTCGGCGGGCAGCGCGTGCCGGGCGAACCAGCGGGCCGCCGCCGGGGCGGGGGAGGGGTCCGTGAAGGGCTCGCCCGCGTAGTCGTCCAGGGGCGGGTCGTACAGGTACCCGGTGGTCACCCGGGCGCGGGCGAGGGCGGCGATGGCCGCGTCCCGGTCGGCGACCAGCAGCGGAACGCGGAACAGCGGCCGCACCGGCGCCGACGGATCGCCCCACGGTGACGCGAGCAGTCGCTGGGTGCCGGCGCGGTGGGCCGCGAGCGTCGTGTCGAGGCGGCCGAGGAGGCGCCGGGCACGTCTCAGCCGGGCACGCCCGGGCGTGAGCCGGTAGTCGTGCATGTCGACCCGGACCCACGAGTGGAAGGGGGCGAGCCCGGGGGCGCCGGCCATCGCCGCCTTCAGCTCGCCGGGGCGCAGCGGCATCCGGATCTCCTCGCGCTCCGCCATGCCCAGCAGCCGCATCCCGGCACGGGCGGCCCTCACCAGGCGCAGCGCCCGCACGGTGGCCTCGGCGTACGGCCGTACGGCGTAGGCGAGTTCGGCGCCCGTGCGGCGTGGGTGCAGCAACTCGTCGCGGGCGCGGGCGAGTTCGGGACGGAGGGCCGGGTCCCGTAACGCGAGGAAGCCGCCGGTCTTGGCGCCGGTGTGCTTGGAGAGGCTGAAGACGGACGCCTCGCCGTACGTGCCGACGGGCCGGCCGCCGATCTCGCCGCCGATCGCGTGCGCCGCGTCCTCCAGCAACGGGATGCCCGACTCGGCGCACCTGGCGGCCAGTCGCGGGGCCGGGTCGGGGTTGCCGTACAGGTTGGTGGTCAGGACCGCCGACAGGCCGCGCCACACGTCCTCGGGGACGGCGGCGATGTCCATCGACGCGTCATGGGGCTTGAGCGGTGCCTGTACGGGGCGGAGCCCGGCGGCGAGGACGACGAAGAAGATGACGTCGTCGTTGACCGGCGACATGAGCACCCGGCCGCCGGGCGGGCACCAGTGGCGCAGCGCCAGGTACAGGCCGAGCCGGCAGGACGGCACGTACAGGCACTCCCTGCCGAGGCGGGCGCGCATCGACTCCTCGAGAGCGGACTCTTCGGGAGCGGACTCCTCAAGAGCGGCGTACACCATGTGATCCCCCCTGGACCCCCCTGAACCCCGGGCCAATGTCGCCCAATCGGGACGACCCCGTCAAGAAGGCGGCAGGACAGGAGGAAGGGCCCGTCCCTTGACGGAACGGGCCCTTCCAGCACGCGCTTCGCGGGCGTCATTCTTCCAGGGTGAGGCCCTTGCGAAGTTTGCCCAGCGTGCGGGAGAGCAGACGGGAGACATGCATCTGCGAGATGTTGAGCTCCTCGCCGATCTCCGACTGCGTGAGCCCGGCGACGAAGCGGAGGGAGAGGATCTTCCGGTCGCGTGCCGGGAGGGAGGCGATCAGCGGCTTGAGGGACTCGATGTACTCGATGCCTTCGAGCCCGTGGTCCTCGTAGCCGATGCGGTCCGCCAGCGCGCCCTCGGTGTCATCCTCCTCGGGCTGGGCGTCGAGCGAGCTGGCGGTGTAGGCGTTGCTCGCCGCCATGCCCTCGACGACTTCTTCCTTGGTGATCCCGAGCTTCTCGGCGAGCTCGCCCACGGTGGGCGAGCGGTCGAGCTGCTGGGCCAGTTCGTCCCCGGCCTTGGCCAGGTCGAGGCGGAGTTCCTGGAGCCGGCGCGGGACGCGTACGGACCAGGAGGTGTCGCGGAAGAACCGCTTGATCTCTCCCACGATGGTTGGCATCGCGAAAGTGGGGAACTCGACCCCGCGGCTGAGTTCGAAGCGGTCGATGGCCTTGATGAGACCGATGGTGCCGACCTGGATGATGTCCTCCATCGGCTCGCTGCGGGAGCGGAACCGGGAGGCGGCGAACTTGACGAGGGCGAGGTTCAGTTCGACCAGCGTGTTGCGGACGTACGCGTACTCGTGCGTGCCCTCCTCGAGCGTGTCGAGGCGCGCGAAGAGTGTCTTGGAGAGGGCCCTCGCGTCGAGTGGTTCGACCTCGTCGTACGGAGGGATGACGGGCAGGCCGAGCTCTTCTGTCCCGAGCTGCTCGTAGGTGTCGATCTGGGGGTCGATCTGGTGGGGCGGAGTTGCCGACGGCGCGTGGGGGGTACGCGTTTCGTCGAGCCGGGGTGACATGGTCTCCTCCATCGTTCTCGGCATATGGCCGCCGATGCCCAAAGAATGTGGCTGCGGTGTGCGGCGCCTCCAAAGCCGGCCGTGTTGGTTGTGTCCCTACTAGCCCTACCCGCTTCCTACGGATCGTTGCAAGTGTCAATTGTCCCATATGTCCGGCTTGTGGTTAAGTCTCGACTACCGGCGGCCCGACAGAAGGCGTAGGGTTCTACCGACTCAACGGCATCGGCGAAGAGGGACGGCATGGACCGCGGGACGGTCGGCAGCGCGAATCAGGGCCGACTCAAGGTCGGGGTCCGGACGGAAGGCCGCAGCGAAGTTCTCACGCCGGCGGGTGAGCTCGATCACCACACCGCCGAGCTGCTGCGCGAGCCGCTGGACGCCGCGCTGGATCAGGGCCGCACACGCCTGGTGATCGACTGCTCGCAGTTGGCATTCTGCGACTCCACCGGGCTGAACGTGCTGCTCGGGGCACGCCTGAAGGCGGAGGCCGCGGGCGGTGGGGTGCATCTCGTCGGGATGCAGCCCGTGGTGGCCAGGGTGTTCGAGATCACTGGTGCCGAGGCGGTTTTCACCGTCCACGACTCGCTGGAAGCGGCGCTCGCCGACTGACGCGACAAAGCGGGGGGTGTCGTCCCGGTCGGGACGGGCAGAAGAACCCCGCGGCAACTGTACGGAGGGGCTCCACACTCTCTGTGACGGCCCCGTGGCTGCTTTGTGACGACGTAATGGCGACTTGGTGAATTCGGTGAGGTGAAGCGCTGATGGGTGCCACCCAGCAGCATCCGCCGAGCGATCTCGGCCCCCAGCCGGACGGCTCCGGCGCTGGTGCCGCGCTCCCGGCTGCCCCCGCCGCGCCCACCATGCCGGAGGTGAGGTCCGACATGTCAGGTGCGGCGTCCGGGGCGACTCCCGCGGGACGCCGGACGCGGCGGCTCTCGCTGGGCAGCGCCAGCGGGATCGTTCCGCTCGCCCGGGACTTCACGAGGCAGGCGCTCTACGACTGGGGGTGGCTCCCGGCCGCCACCGCCGACCGGCGGGCCGCAGCCGAGGACGTCCTGCTCGTCGTCTCCGAACTGGTCACCAACGCGTGCCTGCACGCCGAGGGCCCCGAGGAGCTGCGCGTCTCGCTCGACGCGAAGGTGCTCCGGCTGGAGGTGGAGGACCGGGGCGCCGGTCAGCCCGCGCCGCGCCAGCCGCACCGGGCCGGGCGGCCGGGCGGGCACGGCATGTTCATCGTCCAGCGCCTCTGCCTGGACTGGGGCGTCGTCCGGTCCACGGGCATGCCCGGCAAGACGGTCTGGGCGGAACTGGCGGCCCCCGCTTAACCTCGCGGGAACCTTTCGGCGTACTTGTGGAGCGCGGCGATACGCCGTGCTCTTTGTCTTCCCTCCCCAACGTCACGGGCGTACCTTGAGCGCCAATCTGATGAGCCGTCAGACATTGGGGTGATCTCGAGGTGTCGTACCAGAAGCGGACAACTCCGGCGCTGGCGGCGGCGGTCACGGGTGCGATGGTGCTGCTGGCCGCCCCCGCGGCCCACGCCACCGTCGTGGACGTCGACTACGCGTGCCGGACGCCGATCGGGCCCAAGGGCGCCGTATCGCCCATCGACATCACGAGCGTGAAGAGCGGCAGCGGCTACAAGCTCACCATGACGTTCCGCAAGGGTGTCTCCTCAAGCCCGGTGGAGCTCGGCAAGGGCGCCATGAACCCGAGCGCGGTCATCAAGGTCGGCGGCGCGGACAGCGGCACGCTCACCGTCTCCGGACCGCCCAACGACCGGGCCATCCCCGCCAACACCCCCATCAAGATCAGCGACTTGACGGGTACGTACACCCCGAGGAAGAGCGGCAAGGTCACCTTCACCGCCGGGGTGCTGACCATCAAGGCACTCGGTACGACCACGACGTGCACGCCCAAGAACAACCCCAAGCCGTCACTGGAGCTGGACGTCACGGCGTCCGGGTCCGGGTCGGCGTCCGGGTCCGGGCCCGGGTCGGGGTCCGGGTCTTCCGGCGCCGGGGAACTGCCCAGGACCGGGCCGCTGGACTCGGCGCTCGCACTGGGCACGCTCGGCGGCACGGTGCTGCTCACGGGCGCGGCCGGGGCGCTGTGGCTGACCCGCCGGACCCGCCGGGCGTGATCCCGTGCGCGCCCGCGTCGTGGCCGCCGCCCTCGCCGCCGTACTGGTGCCCGCCACGCCCGCGACGGGTCACGCGGCCGAGGCCCGGCCGTACATCTACCTGGAGGGGCCGCCGGGCACCGTGCTCCAGGACACCCTGTCGCTGACCAACCCGGGCAGGCGGCCGCTCACGCTGCGGCTGCGCGCCACCGCCCCGTGGGTCGCCTTCGCCGCGAACCCGGTGACCGTGCCGCCCCGCACCCGCGCCGAGGTGCCCTTCTCCGTCACCGTCCCGCCCGACGCCCCGCCCGGCGACCACACGGGCGCGCTGTTCGCCGGGGACGGCGCCGGGGGCGAGGTGACCGTGCCGGTACGGCTGCGGGTCGGCGGGCCGCGCCTCGCGGCGCTCACGGTCGAGGACGTCCGGATCACGGGCGGGGCCATCCACTACACGCTGGTCAACCGCGGCAACACCGTCCTCGTACCCCGCCTCGCGGTACGCGCGGAGGGCCTGTTCGGCGAGGTGCTGCGCCGCGCGGAGCGCCCGCTGCGGCTGGAGCTGCGGCCGGGCCGCCGGGTGGAGCTGACCGAACCGTGGGCCGACCGGGACCGCCCGGCCCTGGACCGGGTCACCGTCCGGCTGGACGCCACGGCCGCGGGCGGCGCCCGGGCGGGGGCGGAGGCGGCCAGGACCTTCGGCACGTGGTGGGCGGGCGGGGCGTCGGCGGTGGCGGTGGCCGTGGCGGGCGCGGTGACGTGGCGGATACGGCGCCGGGGGCGCGGGGCGAGGGGAGCGGAAACGTGAGGGCGAGCCGGTGGGCGGTGGTGGCCGCGCTGGTGGCGTGCGTGCTCGTGGGGCTGCCCGGACCGCCGGCGCCCGGCGGGGCCGCCGCGGCGGACCGTGGCCCCGCCGTCACGCTCTCCCGCCCCGAGGCGGCCAAGGGCACCGAGATCACGGTCAGCGGCGCCGGCTGGCGGCCCAAGGCGCTGCTGATGCTGCTGGTCTGCGGCCAGAACATGCGCGGCGGCACCAACTCCTGCGCCAACGCCCAGGGGCGCGCCGTCACCACCGACGCGTCCGGCGCGTTCACCAGGAAGGTTCCGGTCGCGGCGCCGCCCAAGCCCTGCCCGTGCGTGGTCCACGTGGCGACCGTGACGGGTGACCCCGCCACGGTGGACGCCCCGCTGAGGATCACCGGCCACCCGGTCGCCCCCCTGCCGGAGCCGTCCGGTGACGGCCGGCTCGCCGTGCTGGCGGCGCCCCGGCTCGAAGGGTCCAGCGGCGTCCTCGTCCTCTTCGGCGCCCCGGCCCGGCGCCGGGTCGTCCTCACGGTCGGCAACCTCGGCACGGCACCGGTCGAGGACCCCGTCTTCCAGGTCGGCACCGCGCACGGCGTGTACGCCCCGCAGTGGGAGGAGCGGCAGTGGCGCGGCACCGTCCGGCCGGGCCGCAAGGCGCTGGTGGAGCTGCCGGTCCAGCTCGCGGCGGGCGCGCACGGCGACTACCAGGTGTCGGTGAAGTACGGCGGCAAGGTCCTGGCCGAGCAGCCGTGGCGGGTGGGGCGGCCCTGGGGCGTGACGCTCTTCTGGGTGCTGCTCGCCGTGGTCGTACCGGCGGGCCTGTACCGGGCGGGGATGGCGGTCGTGGACCGCGTACGCCCGCGGCGGCCCGATCGCCCCCACCGCGCCGGGCGCCGGCGCGCCGCCGTACCCGTGACAGAGCCCACCCGCACGGCGGGCCTGCCCTGGTTCGCCCCGGACTCCGCACCGTCAGAGAACCGACCCACGACGAAGGGACATTCGTGAGCACGCAACGGAGGATGAGCGCGGCCGGAGTCGCGCTGATGCTCGGCGGCGCGGGGATCCTGCTGGCCGCGGGACCCGCGCAGGCGGCCGAGGTGTCGTACGGCACGGAGTGCGTCCCGCCCCCCATCTCCGGTCTGCCACCGGTGCGGGGCACGACCAAGGTGCAGATCACCGCGCCGGCGGAGGCGAAGGTCGGCGACGAGGTGGAGGTGGTGTGGAAGACGGTCGAGGCCGCGTCCAAGAATCCGGACATCCTGGATTTGGAGAAGGACACGGTCAAGCCGACCGGCGTGGTCGAGGTCGCGGGCGCGCAGACCGGCGACCTGGCGATGGAGGGCCCGCGGCAGAACCCGCCGATACCCAAGAACAGCCCGATGGTGCTGCCGGACATGAAGGGCAAGCTGAAGCTGACCGCGCCGGGGGAGATCACGCTGACCCCGGGGGCGTACACGATCAACGTCTCCAAGCCGCTGTCCACGGACACCAAGTGCGCGCCGAAGGAGACGGTGCGGCCGGCTCACACGATCAAGGTCACCGACGGCGCCGGTCCGCCCACGACGGGCGGTACGACCAGCAGCGGCGGTACCAGCAGCGCCGGCGGTACCAGCAGCAGCGGTGGGTCGAGCGGCAGCGGTGGCACGAGCAGTACCGGTGGCACGAGCAGTACCGGTGGCTCAAGCGGTTCTGGTGGCACGAGCAGTGCCGGTGGCAGCACCGGCGGTGGCGGCGGGCAGACCGACTTCGAGGGCAAGGAGGTCTCCGTCGCGTACGCCTGCAAGACGCCCATCGGCGACAAGAACGCCACCTCCCCGGTGAAGATCAACGCCAAGCGGAACGGCGGGAACTTCGACCTCACGGTGAAGTTCTCCAAGTCCGTGATGGACAGCCCCGCCGACATCCCCAAGGACTCGGTCAAGCCGTCCATGGAGGTCAAGCTCGGCAGCGCGGACAAGGGCTTCGTCCACGTCGAGGGCCCCACCAACAAGGAGCCGATCAAGGCGGGCGACCCGATCGAGATCCCCGACCTCACCGGCACCTACAAGCCCGGCGCCACCGGCAAGGCGACGCTCAGCCCGGGCGTCCTGACCGTCAAGGCGCTCGGTACGACGACGACGTGCACCCCGCCCGCGAACGTGCCGGTCTCCCTGGAGCTCGACACCTCCGCCCAGCCGGGCGGCGCCTCCGGCGGCACGTCCACGTCCGGCGGCACGGGCGCCGGTGGCTCGACCGGCGCCACGTCCACCTCCGGCGGCGGCCTCGCCGACACGGGCGCCGAGGACGCGGGCGCCCTGCGCGCCCTCGCGCTGGTCGCCGGCACGGTGATCCTGCTGGGCGGCGCGGTGTTCACGTTCACCCCGTGGCGGCTGCTGCGGCGGTGACACGGCGAAGGGCCGCCGCCCCGGACGGATCCGGTGCGGCGGCCCTTTTGAGGACCGCGGACGAACGCGTCAGTGCACGTTGCCCATCAGCGTCTGGACCTTCTTGCGGTACATGAAGACCGCCACACCGGCGGCGGCCGCCAGCGACGCCTCCATGGCGATGATCCCGGTGCCGTTGAGGTCGACACCCGCCAGGGACAGCAGACCCGTGGTGCAGTCGCCCGCGGTGACCGCGAGGAACCAGACACCCATCATCTGCGAGGCGTACTTCTGCGGCGCCATCTTCGTGGTCACCGACAGGCCGACCGGGGAGAGGCACAGCTCACCGATGGTCTGGATCATGTAGATCGACACCAGCCACATGGGCGAGACCTTGGTGCCGTCACCCGCCATGCCCATCGGGACGATGAAGACGAAGAACGAAGCGCCCACCAGCACCAGGCCCATCGCGAACTTCACGATGGTGTTGGGCTCCTGGTCCTTACGGGCCAGCCACAGCCACAGCCAGGCGAAGACCGGGGCCAGCGCCATGACGAACAGCGGGTTCAGCGACTGGTACCAGGTGGCCGAGAAGGCGAAGCCGAACACGGTGTCGGCGGTCTTGCTGTCCGCGAAGAGCGACAGGGTCGAACCACCCTGGTCGTAGATCATCCAGAAGATGGCGGCGGCCACGAAGAACCAGATGTAGCCGTTCATCTTCGACTGCTCGGTCGACGACAGCTCCTTGTCGCGCTTGATGCGGACGAGGACGGCGACCGGGATGACCAGACCGGCGAGGGTCAGCGGGACCAGCGCCCAGTTCAGGGTGAACGCGCCGATGGCGACGACCACGCCGTAGAAGACGGCGACGGCCAGCACCGCACCCGTGACCTTGAGGAGGATCGTGCGGCGCTCCTCCGGGCTCAGCGGGTTGGGGACGATGTTGCTCTTCGGGCTCAGGTGGCGCGTACCGAGCAGGAACTGGAGCAGACCCAGGCCCATGCCCAGCGCGGCGAGCGCGAAGCCGAAGTGCCAGTTGTGCTCCTTGCCGACCGTGCCGATGACGAACGGGGCGACGAAGGCACCGAGGTTGATGCCGATGTAGAAGAGCGTGAAGCCACCGTCACGGCGCGGGTCCTCGGGACCGTCGTAGAGGTGGCCGACCATCGTGGAGATGTTGGCCTTCAGCAGACCGGAACCGGCGGCGACCAGGATCAGGCCGACGAAGAACATCGCCTGGCCCGGCAGCGCCAGCGACAGGTGGCCGACCATGATCACGGCACCGGCGATCGCGACGGTCTTGCGGGCGCCCCAGACGCGGTCGCCGAACCAGCCGCCCGGCATGGCCATCAGGTAGACCATCGACACGTAGACGGAGTAGATGGCCGTGGCCGTGGCCGCCGTCATCGCGAGTCCGCCGCCCTGGCTGCCCGTGGCGGCGTCGGCGCCGCCCGAGACCAGGTAGTACACGAGCAGGGCGCGCATGCCGTAGTAGCTGAAGCGCTCCCACATCTCGGTCAGGAAGAGAGTGGCCAGGCCGCGGGGGTGGCCGAAGAAGGTCTTCTCGCCGCCAGCGGTACTGGCCGAGTCCTTCGTCAGGCTGGACGCCATGGGTCGATCCTTGCTTGCTCGGGACGCGCTGCGCTTCGTGAGCGGTCACGCGCCCGGTGGGGGGCGGCCGGCACCGGCACGTTCCCGATCCGCCCCTACGCCCGAACAGGGGTTCGCCCCCGTGCCGGGCACGGAGGCGAGGGGATCAGACGCACCGGGATCCACGCCCCGGACATGTCACCACGTCACGGGGCCCGGCCCACAGGTCATTCACTGACTCAAGACTGGCGGAACCGGCCTTGCGCAGAAAGGGGCCTTAGGCGTGGTTAACGGCCCAAAGGTCCCGGAGTAGTGCATCAGGCGTCTCGCCACCATACGACACGACACTGCGGCATATGGAAGGACTTGAGAGATGGATCACAGGTGTCGGCGGAACCGGTGAAGCACTTTTGAAGGTGTTACCCAGGATGTCACCTCGAACACGCAGGTCCTGTTGATCATCGTGCGATCCCCCGGCGGCGCTCGTACGGCGCGGACTACCATCACCCCATGACCCGTGTACTGCTCGCCGAGGACGACGCATCCATCTCGGAACCGCTGGCCCGCGCCCTGCGGCGGGAGGGGTACGAGGTCGAGGTACGGGAGGACGGACCCGGCGCGCTCGAGACCGGGCTGCAGGGCCATGTCGACCTGGTCGTGCTGGACCTGGGCCTGCCCGGGATCGACGGCCTCGAAGTGGCCCGGCGGCTTCGGTCCGAGGGGCTCACGGTGCCGATCCTGGTGCTGACGGCCCGCGCCGACGAGGTCGACACCGTTGTCGGGCTGGACGCGGGCGCCGACGACTACGTCACCAAGCCGTTCCGGCTCGCCGAGCTGCTCGCCCGCGTACGGGCGCTGCTGCGGCGCGGTGCCAGCGAGCCCGTCCCGGCCCCGTCCACCCACGGCGTGCGCATCGACGTCGAGTCGCACCGCGCCTGGATGGGCGACGAGGAGCTCCAGCTCACCGCCAAGGAGTTCGACCTGCTGCGCGTCCTCGTCCGCGACGCCGGCCGGGTCGTCACCCGCGACCAGTTGATGCGCGAGGTGTGGGACACCACCTGGTGGTCGTCCACCAAGACCCTCGACATGCACATCTCCTGGCTGCGCAAGAAGCTCGGTGACGACGCCGCGAACCCCCGGTACATCGCCACCGTGCGCGGCGTGGGCTTCCGCTTCGAGAAGAGCTAGGCACCGAAAGCAGGCACAGTGCGCCGCCGACTGATCAACTCCACGCTCGCCGTGGTCCTCGTCGTGATCGCGGTCTTCGGGGTCTCCCTGGTCATCGTCGAGACGCGCACCATCAGCAGCAGTGCCCAGGAGAGCGTGGACTCCGAGGCGGTCAGCCTGGTCAGCATCGTCGACAGCCGGCTCGTCGGCGGCGAGCCGGTCAACCCCGACATCCTCGCCGAGCAGAGCGGCGCCAAGCGGTACGCCCTGATCGACATCCCGGGCCGGGCCCCCATCGAGATCGGCGAGCGGCCCCGGGACAGCGTCATCCGGGGCGTCGCCCAGGGCGACCGGGGCGTGACGGTCACCGTCGAGGAGTCCCGCTCCACCGTCACCCGCGAGGTCGGCCGCACCCTGCTGATCATCGGCGCCGTGGCGCTGCTCGCCGTGATCGCCGCCGTTCTCCTCGCCGTACGCCAGGCCAACCGCCTCGCCTCGCCGCTCACCGACCTCGCCGAGACGGCCGAACGCCTCGGCTCGGGCGACCCCCGGCCCCGCCACAAGCGGTACGGCGTGCCCGAGCTGGACCGGGTCGCCGACGTCCTCGACGCCTCCGCCGAGCGGATCGCCCGGATGCTCACCGCCGAGCGGCGACTGGCCGCCGACGCCTCGCACCAGCTCCGTACGCCGCTGACCGCGTTGTCCATGCGGCTGGAGGAGATCTCCGAGACCGACGACCTGGCCACGGTGAAGGAAGAGGCGCACATCGCGCTCACCCAGGTCGAGCGGCTCACCGACGTCGTCCAGCGGCTGCTGACCAACTCGCGCGACCCGCGCACCGGCTCGGCCATCGCCTTCGACCTCGACGAGGTCGTCAAGCAGCAGATCGAGGAGTGGCGGCCGGCCTACCGCAGCGCGGGGCGGGCGATCGTCCGGTCCGGCAAGGTCGGCATGCGGGCCGTCGGCACCCCCGGCGCGGTCGCCCAGGTGCTGGCCGCGCTGATCGAGAACTCCCTGATGCACGGTGGCGGCACGGTCGCGCTGCGCACCCGGGTCACCGGCAACCAGGCCGTCGTCGAGGTCACCGACGAGGGGCCGGGCGTACCGCCGGAACTGGGGGCGCGCATCTTCGAGCGGACCATCAGCGGACGCAACTCCACCGGCATCGGCCTCGCCGTCGCCCGCGACCTGGCGGAGGCGGACGGCGGGCGCCTGGAACTGCTCCAGCAGCAGCCGGCGGTGTTCGCGCTGTTCCTCAGCCGTGAGGTGCGCAGCCGCAAGGAGAAGAACGAGCCCCCGACGATCCGCTAGCCGCCGGCGGTACTAGCGGCGCGGGGCGACCGGCTCACCGGACCGTTCCGACTCGGGCCGGCGCTGCTCCAGGAACGATTCGGCGGTCTGCACGGCCTCGCGGCCCGGCAGCGTACGGAAGACCCACGTGCGGTACGACCAGAAGCGGAACAGGGTCGCGACACCGATGCCGAAGAACTTGAAGAAGTTGTTCTGCAACGGGCTGTCCCACCCGAAGCCGTACGTCGCCGTGTACAGCACACCGTTCTCGATGACCAGCCCGACCAGGCTGAACAGCAGGAAGAGCGTCAGCTCCTTCGTACGGCCGCTCTTGTCACGGTCCCGGTACGTGAAGTAGCGGAAGCCCACGTAGTTGAACGCGATCGCGACGACCGTGGCGATCAGGCTGGCCCGGACGACCGGGATCTCCGTGGTGTGCCGCACCAGGTTGAAGACCGCCATGTTGACCAGCAGGCCGAGGCCGCCGACGAGACCGAATTTGGCGATCTCGCGGACGAGCTGGTCCAGCCGCACCCGCAGTGCGCCTCGTTCACTCATGGTGATCTTTCAGCCCCGTCCGGTCGAGTGGTCCAACCAAGCCATGCTAACCACCCGCCCCTGAGCCCGCGCGGGGACGGAGAAATGCCGGTCGCCGGGGCCGGATACCCTAAGAGGGTGACGTTCCCGGTAGTAGGCATGGTGGGCGGCGGTCAGCTCGCCCGAATGACCCACGAGGCGGGTATCCCCCTCGGTATCAAGTTCAAGCTCCTCAGCGAGACCCCGCAGGACTCCGCGGCGCAGGTCGTGAGCGACGTCGTCATCGGCGACTACCGCGACCTGGACACGCTGCGTGAGTTCGCACGCGGCTGCGACGTGATCACGTTCGATCACGAGCACGTACCGACCGAGCACCTGCGGGCCCTGGAGGCGGACGGCATTCCCGTCCGGCCGGGGCCCGACGCGTTGGTGCACGCCCAGGACAAGGGCGTGATGCGGGCCAGGCTCGACGAGATCGGCGCCCCGTCCCCGCGCCACCGCATCGTGACGGACCCCGCGGACGCGGCGGCCTTCGCCGCCGAGACCGGCGGCTTCCCGATCATCCTCAAGACGGTGCGCGGCGGCTACGACGGCAAGGGCGTGTGGTTCGTCCGCTCCGAGGACGACGCCCGCGACCCGTTCCTGGCGGGCGTGCCGGTCCTCGCGGAGGAGAAGGTCGACTTCGTCCGCGAGCTGGCGGCGAACATCGTCCGCTCGCCGCACGGCCAGGCCGTGGCGTACCCCGTCGTCGAGTCCCGGCAGGTCGACGGCGTCTGCGACACCGTGATCGCCCCCGCGCCCGACCTGTCGCCCGAGCTGGCCGGCCAGGCCCAGGAGCTGGCGCTGCGCATCGCCAAGGAGCTGGGCGTCGTCGGCCACCTCGCCGTCGAGCTGTTCGAGACGCGAGACGGCCGCATCCTGGTCAACGAGCTGGCCATGCGCCCCCACAACTCCGGCCACTGGACCCAGGACGGCGCGGTCACCTCCCAGTTCGCCAACCACGTCCGCGCGGTGCTCGACCTGCCGCTGGGCGACCCGCGCCCCCGCGCCACGTGGACCGTGATGTGCAACGTCCTGGGCGGCGACTACCCCGACATGTACCAGGCCTACCTGCACTGCATGGCCCGAGACCCCCAGCTCAAGATCCACATGTACGGCAAGGACGTGAAGCCCGGCCGCAAGGTGGGGCACGTCAACACCTACGGCGACGACCTCGACGACGTGCTGGACCGCGCGCGTCACGCCGCCGGCTACCTGCGAGGAACGATCACCGAATGAGCAGCCCCCTCATTGGCATCGTCATGGGATCCGACTCCGACTGGCCGGTCATGGAAGCCGCGGCCCAGGCCCTCGACGAGTTCGAGATCCCGTACGAGGTCGACGTCGTGTCCGCGCACCGCATGCCGCGCGAAATGGTCTCGTACGGCGAGCAGGCCGCCGACCGGGGCCTGAAGGCGATCATCGCGGGCGCCGGCGGCGCCGCGCACCTGCCCGGCATGCTCGCCTCCGTGACGCCGCTGCCCGTCATCGGGGTGCCCGTCCCCCTGAAGTACCTGGACGGCATGGACTCCCTGCTCTCCATCGTCCAGATGCCCGCGGGCGTCCCCGTGGCGACCGTCTCGGTGGCCGGGGCGCGCAACGCGGGCCTGCTGGCCGCGCGCATCCTCGCCACCTCCGACCCGGACCTCCTGGCCCGGATGCAGGACTTCCAGCAGGAGCTGAACGACCAGGCGACGGAGAAGGGCAAGCGGCTGCGGGCGAAGGTCGAGGGCTCGGCGTCGTTCGGCTTCGCCAAGTGACGGGGCGGTCCGGACTCGTGGACGAGGCGCGCGAACTGCTCGCCTCGTACCCCGTGGTGGACGGCCACAACGACCTGCCGTGGGCGCTGCGGGAGAACGCCGGTTACGACCTGGACCGCCTCGACGTCGCGGCCGACCAGACGGGCCGGCTCCACACCGACATCCCCCGGCTGCGGGCGGGCGGGGTCGGGGCCCAGTTCTGGTCGGTGTACGTGCGCAGCGGCATGGCCGGTGACGACGCGGTCAGCGCCACGCTGGAGCAGATCGACTGCGTCGACCGGCTGCTGGCCCGGTACCCGGCCGACCTGGCGCCCGCGCTGACCGCCGACGACATGGAGGCCGCCCGTGCCTCCGGGCGCATCGCGTCGCTCAAGGGCGCCGAGGGCGGCCACTCCATCAACAACTCGATGGCCACGCTCCGCGCGCTGTACGCCCTCGGCGTCCGCTACATGACGCTCACCCACAACGACAACGTGGCGTGGGCCGACTCGGCGACGGACGAACCGGGCGTCGGCGGTCTGTCGCCCTTCGGCCGCGAGGTCGTACGGGAGATGAACCGGCTCGGCATGCTGGTGGACCTCTCCCATGTGGCCGACACGACGATGCGCGACGCGCTGGGTACGTCCGAGGCGCCGGTGATCTTCTCGCACTCCTCCTCCCGGTCGGTGTGCGACCACCCGCGCAACATCCCCGACGACGTCCTGGCTCTGCTGCCCTCCAACGGCGGCGTCGCCATGGCGACGTTCGTCCCCAAGTTCGTCCTCCCCGCCGCCGTCGACTGGACCCGGCGGGCCGACGAGAACATGCGGGCGCACGGCTTCCACCACCTGGACACCACCCCGGAGGCGATGCGCGTCCACGCGGCCTTCGAGGAGGCCAACCCCCGCCCGGTCGCCACCGCCGCCACGGTCGCGGACCACCTGGACCACATGCGGGAGGTCGCGGGCATCGAGCACGTCGGCATCGGCGGCGACTTCGACGGCACGGCGTTCACGCCGTCGGACCTGTCGGACGTCTCGGCGTACCCGAACCTGATCGCGGAGCTGCTCCGCCGCGGCTGGTCCCGCGCGGACCTCGCGAAGCTCACCTGGCAGAACGCGGTCCGCGTCCTCCGCGACGCGGAATCCGTCTCCCGGTCCCTGTCGAGCCGCGCGCCCTCCACTGCCACGCTGGCCGCGCTGGACGGCTGAGGCCGACTCACCCGTCGTGGGCGGTCGCCGGTCGCCTGGGTTCCGTTGTGGGCAGTCGTTCCGCAGGGCGGAACGGGTGGGCACAACGGACCGGGGCGGTGCCTGTTCCCGGTGCCCCACGGGGGCGGTGCCGTGACGGCCACCCCGGTGGGTGGGGCGCGGCCCCTCCGGGCTCACCTCCTTGAGGCCGGCGGCCTTGGGTACGCCGGGTCGGGAGCCCTTTCGACGCCGCCAACCTCTGCGGGGGCGACCCTGCACGGCCACACCCCGGTCGTATGCCGGGTGCGGGCCGGTGGTTCCGGAAGACGGCGAGAAGGGGCCGTGCAGGGTCGCCCCCGCTGGGGGTCCCCCCACGCCCTCCGGGCGGGGACGATCGGCGGCGGGATACGGCTACTACGAGACCGGCTCGGCACCCCGCCGACGGCGAGGAGGTGAGCCCGGAGGGGCCCCGACCAGACCCACCGGCCGCAACCGACCCCGCCCGCGCGCCGCACATCCTGTGGTCACCCGAACGCAGTACGTCACCGCGACCCCCGACTGGCCCCGTGCCACCGTGGCCGTATCGAGAAGCGGCTCGTCGTGACCCCCGGAGCGGAGCTCCCCATGGCAGACCTGCAGGACCACCCCTACGCGGCACCCTCCGCGATCGGTGAGCTCGACGACACGCCCGACGGCGCCGCCGAGGCGCCCACGCCGGCTGAGGTCGACATCGAGCGGGCCCGGGTACTGCTCGCCGCGCAGCTCGTCGTGGACGGTCACAACACCCTCGCCCAGGAGCTCGACCGCACGCACTGGCACGACCTCCAGCACGGCTCGGCGCTCCTCGACACCGACATCCCCCGCATCCGCGCGGGCGGCGTCGGCGCGCAGTTCTGGTCGCTGCACGTGGCGCCCGGGCCCGCCGCCGTCCAGGAGACGCTGGACCGAATAGACGCGGTACGGACCCTCATCGCGTCCTGCCCCGAGGCCCTCCGGCTCGCCCTCACGGCCGCCGACATGGCCGAGGCCCGCGACTGCGGCCGGATCGCGTCGCTCCTCGGGCCCGTCTCCGGCGCCGCCCTCGGCGACTCGCTGGCCACCCTGCGCGCCTACCACGCGCTCGGCGTCCGCAGCGTGAGCGTGGCCGGTACGCGCTGGACCGCCGACCCCACCGGGCTGACGCCGTTCGGGGAGGAGGCGGTCCGCGAGATGAACCGCCTCGGGGTCCTCGTCGACCTCTCGGGCGCCTCCGAGGCCACCATGGACCGGGTCCTCGACGTGTCGAAGGCGCCGGTCATCCTCTCCCACTCGGCGGCCCACGCCCTCACCCCGCACTCGGCCAACGTCCCCGACGACGTACTGCGCCGCCTGCACGCCAACGCGGGTGTCTGCATGGTGACCTTCGCCCCCGACCAGGTCACCCGCCACGGTGACCAGCCAGCCACCCTCTGGGACGTGGCCGACCACGTCGAGTACGTCCGCGAGGTCGCCGGGCCGGAGTGCGTCGGCCTGTCGGGCTCGTACGGCATGACGACCGACGCCCCGCACACCATCGGGCTGGAAGACGCGTCCTGCTACCCGAACCTGATCGCCGAGCTGCTGCACCGCGACTGGTCCGAGGCCGACATCGCGGCCCTGACCTGGGGCAACGCGGCCCGTGTCGTACGCGAGGCCGAGCAGCCCTGACGGTCAGGCGCGGCACAGGCAGAACGGGTGCCCCGCCGGGTCCGCGTACACCCGGAAGTCCCGCTTCCCCCCGTCGTCGTCCACGTCCAGCGGCCGGGCGCCCAGCGCGAGGACCTGCTCGTGCGCGGAGTTCATGTCCTCGACGTCGAGGTCGAGGTGGAGCTGCTGGGAGTTCCGGTCGGCCCGGGGCCACTCGGGCGGGCGCAGGTCCGGCGCGCGCTGGAAGGCGAGCCGCTGCCCGTCGGGGAGGTACAGGTTGATCCAGTCCCCGTCGCCGGGGTCGCCCTTCACGTCGCCGCCGAGGATCGCGGCGTAGAACTCGGCGAGCCGACGCGGCTCGGGACAGTCGATCGCGGTGAGAATCAGTTTCGCGAAACCCATGGCAGCCGGGTGCCCCGAAGCCCCGGGATCACGCCCGCGGCCGGCCCATCGCCCGGAACGTCCAGCCCGCTGCCCGCCACGCGGCGGCGTCCAGCGCGTTCCGCCCGTCCAGGATCACCCGTGACGCCACGACCTCGCCCAGCTCCGCCGGGTCCAGCTCGCGGAACTCGCGCCACTCCGTCAGGTGCAGCACCACGTCCGCGCCCCGCACCGCGTCCAGCGCGCTGTCGGCGTACCCGAGCGTCGGGAACAGCCGCCGGGCGTTGTCCATGCCCTTCGGGTCGTACACGGTGACCTGGCCGCCCTGGAGGTGGATCTGACCCGCGACGTTCAGCGCGGGCGAGTCCCGCACGTCGTCCGAGTCCGGCTTGAACGCCGCTCCCAGTACCGCCACCCGCTTGCCGAGGAACGTGCCGTCGCCGAGGGCCTCGCGCGCCATGCCGACCATCTGGCCGCGGCGGCGCATGTTGATGGAGTCGATCTCGCGGAGGAAGGTGAGCGCCTGGTCCGCGCCCAGCTCACCGGCGCGCGCCATGAAGGCCCGGATGTCCTTGGGCAGGCAGCCGCCGCCGAAGCCGATCCCGGCCCGGAGGAACTTCGCGCCGATCCGCTCGTCGTACCCGATGGCCTCGGCGAGCTTGACCACATCGCCCCCGGCCGCCTCGCACACCTCCGCCATGGCGTTGATGAAGGAGATCTTGGTCGCCAGGAAGGAGTTCGCGGAGGTCTTCACCAGCTCCGCCGTCGGGAAGTCGGTCACCACGAACGGCGACCCCTCCTCGACCGGAGTGGCGTACACCTCACGCAGCAGCTTCTCCGCCGCCGCGCTCTCCACGCCCACCACGATCCGGTCCGGGTGGAGCGTGTCCTGCACGGCGAAGCCCTCGCGCAGGAACTCCGGGTTCCACGCCAGCTCCGCGTCGGCGCCCACCGGCGCCCGGTCGGCGAGCAGCCGCGCGAGCCGCTCCGCGCTGCCGACCGGCACGGTCGACTTGCCGACGACGAGCGCGGGCCGCCGCAGGTGCGGGGCGAGCGAGCCGAAGGCGGCGTCGACGTAACTCATGTCGCACGCGTAGTCACCGTGCTTCTGCGGGGTGTTCACACAGACGAAGTGGACGTCGCCGAACTCGCCGACCTCCTCCCATGAGGTGGTGAAGCGCAGCCGCCCGGTGGAGCCCTCGATCCCCGCGACGTGCCGGTGCAGCAGCTCCTCCAGGCCCGGCTCGTACATCGGGACGCGGCCCGCCGAGAGCATCTCGATCTTCTCGGGGACGACGTCGAGCCCGAGCACCTCGAAGCCCAGCTCCGCCATGGCCGCCGCATGGGTGGCGCCGAGGTATCCGGTGCCGATCACGGTGATCTTGAGGGCCATACGGTGCTCCATTGACGGACGGGAAGGAGTGCGGGCCCGAGCATAGTCGGGCCCCGCCCCGGGCACCGTTCTCCCGTGGTCGGCGCTGTCGTCAAACTCACGTATGCCTCGCTCGGCCCTCCCACTAAAATTCGGGTTACTTAACGGTAGTTAGCAGCACTCAGGGGAGTGAGAGTAGTGGCGCCAAAGGGAGAAAAGCACCGTGCCTGACTTCGATCTGTACCGCCCGTCCGAGGAGCACGACATGCTCCGCGACGCCGTCCGCTCGCTCGCCGAGGCGAAGATCGCGCCGTTCGCCGCCGCCGTGGACGAGGAGGCCCGCTTCCCGCAGGAGGCCCTCGACGCCCTGACCGCGAACGACCTGCACGCCGTGCACGTCCCCGAGACCTACGGCGGCGCGGGCGCCGACGCGCTCGCGACCGTGATCGTCATCGAGGAGGTCGCCCGCGTCTGCGCCAGCTCCTCCCTCATCCCGGCCGTGAACAAGCTCGGCTCGCTGCCCGTGATCCTCTCCGGCTCCGAGGAGCTGAAGAAGAAGTACATGACCCCGCTCGCCAAGGGCGACGGAATGTTCTCGTACTGCCTCTCCGAGCCCGACGCGGGCTCGGACGCGGCCGGTATGAAGACCAAGGCCGTCCGCGACGGCGACCACTACGTCCTCAACGGCGTCAAGCGCTGGATCACCAACGCCGGCGTCTCCGAGTACTACACGGTCATGGCCGTCACCGACCCGTCCAAGCGCTCCAAGGGCATCAGCGCCTTCGTCGTCGAGAAGGGCGACGAGGGCGTCTCCTTCGGTGCCCCGGAGAAGAAGCTCGGCATCAAGGGCTCCCCGACCCGCGAGGTCTACCTCGACAACGTCCGCATCCCCGCCGACCGCATGATCGGCGAGGAGGGCACCGGCTTCGCCACCGCGATGAAGACCCTGGACCACACCCGCATCACCATCGCGGCCCAGGCACTCGGCATCGCCCAGGGCGCGCTGGACTACGCCAAGGGCTACGTCCAGGAGCGCAAGCAGTTCGGCAAGCCGATCGCCGACTTCCAGGGCGTGCAGTTCATGCTCGCCGACATGGCGATGAAGATCTCCGCCGCCCGCGCGCTGACCTACCAGGCCGCCGCCGCCTCCGAGCGCGGCGACGCCGACCTCACCTACCTGGGCGCGGCGGCGAAGTGCTTCGCCTCCGACATCGCCATGGAGGTCACCACGGACGCCGTCCAGCTCCTCGGCGGCTACGGCTACACCCGTGACTACCCGGTCGAGCGCATGATGCGCGACGCCAAGATCACCCAGATCTACGAGGGCACCAACCAGGTCCAGCGGATCGTCATGGCCCGCAACCTGCCGTAACACCCGCACGTAAAGGGCCCGCACCACGTGGTGCGGGCCCTTCGTCGTACCTACTTCTCCGTGACGGTGACCTTCTCGTCGTTCTGGATCTGCTGGACCAACTGCTGCACCTTGGCCTTGTCCCAGACCAGGTTGCCGCCGCGGGTGCCGTTGATCGGCATGTTCATCGACGTGCCGTCGCCGCCGCTGATGCCCTTCATGGCGAAGAACATCTCGCCCAGGTCGAACAGCGACATGTCCTTGTCGACGATCAGCGTGTCCAGACCCGCACCCATCGTCGGGTACAGCTTGAACGGGTTCAGGATGGTCCCCGGCGTCGCCGCCTGGCTCGCCAGCGCGGACAGGAACTTCTGCTGGTTCTTCGTACGCGCGAGGTCCGACTCGGCGAAGGCGTACCGCGTCCGTACGAACGCCAGCGCCTGCTCGCCGTTGAGGGTCTGCTTGCCGGCCTGGAAGTCGGCGCCGGACTTCTTGTCCTTGAAGCCCTTCTCGATGTTCATCTCGACACCGCCGAGGGCGTCGACGATGTTCGCGAAGCCGGCGAAGCCGATCTCGGCGTAGTGGTCGATGCGCAGCCCGGTGTTGTGCTCGACCGTGCGGACCAGCAGCTCGGGGCCGTCCTCCGCGTACGCGGCGTTCAGCTTCACGCGCCGGCCCTGGGCCGGGAACGTCTTGCCGGAATCGGAGCCCACGAACTTCGGAATCTCCACATCCGAGTCGCGGGGCAGCGAGATCATGGTGTTGCCGCTGCCGCAGGCCGCCAGGATCATCATCGAGTCGGTGCGCTTGCCCTCGGCGGAGCCGGTGTGGAGCTTCTTCTTCTCCTCGGCCGTCATGCCCTCACGGCTGTCGGAGCCGACGATCAGGTACGTCGTGCAGTCGCCCTCCTTGGGGCGGTCGATGACCTTGGCGAGGTCGACCTCGCGGCGCATCTTGCCGTCGGCCCAGAAGTACGTGCCGATCGTCGTGCCGAGCACGGCCACCAGGACCACGATCGACCCGATCTTGATGCGGCGGCGCCAGTCGGGGGCGCTGACCGAACCACGGTCGTGGCCGCGCGGGCCGCCACCGCGAGCGCCTCCCTGCGGGGTGCCGTAGACCTGCCCGGTGTTGTAGCCGCTGTCGTAGGCGTCGTCGTACCCCCGCGACTGCTGCTGCGGGACCGGCGGGGCCACCGGCGGGCGCTGCGGCGGCGCGGCGGGGCGCTGCACGTGGCGCATCCGGCGGGCGCCCTCGGGCTGGGCGTCGGCGCTGCCACGGCCGTAACGCGCGTTGCGGTCGTCGGTCCATCCTTCGGGCCAGTCGTTCATGCGGACCAGTGTGCAGGCCGCCCCCTGGACCCCGACAGGGTGGGTGGGGAATCGGGTCGCGGCTGTAGCGAACCTGATGCAATGAGGGGCGGGACGGACTCGGGCATAGGGTGGAGGGCATGACAGATCAGGCCTCCGAGCTGCGGGGAAAGCCGACCTCGGCCTCCCGCACCACCCTCAGCCACATCATGACCGGCAATGACACCAACCTCCTCGGCACGGTGCACGGCGGTGTGATCATGAAGCTGGTGGACGACGCGGCGGGCGCCGTCGCGGGCCGCCACTCCGGCGGGCCCGCCGTCACCGCCTCCATGGACGAGATGGTGTTCCTGGAGCCGGTCCGCGTCGGCGACCTGGTCCATGTGAAGGCGCAGGTCAACTGGACCGGCCGGTCCTCCATGGAGGTCGGCGTCCGGGTCCTGGCCGAGCGCTGGAACGAGTCCACGCCCGCGACCCAGGTCGGCTCGGCCTACCTGGTCTTCGCCGCCGTCGACGCGGACGGCAAGCCCCGCCCCGTCCCGCCCGTGATCCCGGAGACCGAACGCGACCAGCGCCGCTACCAGGAGGCCCAGATCCGCCGCACGCACCGCCTCGCCCGCCGCCGCGCGATCAAGGAGCTGCGCGAGAAGCGCGCGGCGGAGGGCCTGGACGAGGCGTGACCCCGCCCACCGCGCCCCGCGGGGTCAGGCGCAGATCACCTGGTCCCCGGTGACCACGCCGAACTCGCCCTGGAAGGCGTCCTCCGCCCGGACCGGGAGGACGCCGGCGAAGTTCGCGCCGGCCGTGACCTTGAAGGTCGCGCCCTGGCCTTCCACCGGGCGCAGCTCGCAGCCCGGCAGCGCCGTGGCGAGGGAGCGGGCCGAGCGGTCCCAGCGGGGGTCGAACCAGACGATCGTGCGGCGCACGTCACGCCGCGCCCAGTTCAGGGCCGTCGCGCTCGTCTTGAAGCCGGTCGCCCGCAGCGCCGCGTCGATGCGGGCGCCCAGGCCGTGCACCCGGGTGCCGTTGTAGACCTGCACCCGGATCTGCTGGGGCGAGACCTCGACGAGCTTCTTGCGGACCGTGCTGCGGGTGGCGTAGGGGGCGAGCGGCTTGTCCGCGCGTACCGCGTCGAACAGCTTCTTGGCCTTCACCGGGTCCCACTTCACCGTCGAGCCGATGCCCTTCACCGGGAAGCTGGTGTTGGCGACGGGTACGGAGGTGAATTCGGACGACGCCGCCGTGAAGCCGCGCATCGCCTTCGCGAGGGCCAGCATCTGCTGCGCGCCGAAGCCCTCGTCGGCCCGCACGGAGCTCAGCATGGAGGTGACGACCTGCTGGAACCGCACCGGGTTCAGCATGGTGCCGTTGCTGGTGGCCTGGTCGATCAGCGCGGCGACGAACCGCTGCTGCCGCTGCATGCGGCCCAGGTCGGACGCCCCGTCGACATGGCGGGAGCGCACGTACTGGAGGGCGGCCCCGCCGTCCAGCTTGTGCGTGCCGGCCGGCAGGTCCAGCCCGGTGTACGCGTCCTTCATCGGCTTGGCGGTGCAGATCTCCACCCCGCCGATGGCGTCGACGGTCCGCATGAAGCTCGTGAAGTCCAGCTCCAGGTAGTGGTCGATCTTCACGCCGGTCATGTGCTCGACGGTCCGTACGGTGAGGTTCGGCCCGCCCTCGGCGTACGCGGCGTTCAGCTTCACCGGGTGCTGGTGGTGGTACTTGCCGGTGGTGGCGTCCGTGTGGGGCGGGATCTCGGCGTACGAGTCGCGGGGCAGCGACACCATGCTGGCCCGCTTACGGTCGGCGGAGATGTGCACCAGCATGATCGTGTCGGTGCAGCGGCAGGGCGCGCCGCCGAGCCGGTACTTCTCCTTCTCCCGGGGCGTGATCTTGTCGCGGCCGTCGGTGCCGACGAGCAGGATGTTCGTGCCGTGGCCCGGCGCGGGGCGGTTCTTCATGTCCTTGAACGGGTCGACCCGGCTGATCTCCGTGTCCAGGCTCGTGACGATCGCGTGCCCGATCCCGCCCGCCGCCAGGACCAGCACCGACAGGGTGGTCGCCAGCCGCATCCGCCACCGGGGCCGCCCGCGGTCTCCTCGCCGCTCGGCCGGTGCCGGCGCCGGGGCCCGTCTCGGCCGCCCGGGGGCGGGCGGCCGGGGCGCGGCGGGGCGGCGGGGCGGCGTGGGCACGAAGGACACCTCCGCGGGCAGTTTGGGGAATAGTCGGCACAGTAGGCCCATACGATCAGCGCCCGTCCGCGCCACCCGGGCGGCGCGCACCAGCGTCCCCCATTCGCGGTAACGTGACAGGCGATGAACGCCAAGCCCTCCCCTCCGCCCCCCGTCTCCGTGATCATGCCGGTCCTCAATGAGGAGCGGCATCTGCGCGCCTCGGTCCGTCACATCCTCGAGCAGGAGTACGACGGCGAGATGGAGGTGGTGATCGCGCTGGGCCCGTCCACGGACCGTACGGACGAGATCGCCGCCGAGCTCGTGCGGGAGGACCCGCGCGTCCACACGGTGCCCAACCCCACCGGGCGCACCCCCGCCGCCCTCAACGCCGCGATCAAGGCGTCGCGTCACCCGATCGTGGTCCGGGTCGACGGGCACGGCATGCTGTCGCCGAACTACATCGCGACCGCCGTCCGTCTCCTGGAGGAGACCGGCGCGCAGAACGTCGGCGGCATCATGCACGCCGAGGGCGAGAACGACTGGGAGCACGCGGTCGCCGCCGCGATGACCTCCAAGATCGGTGTCGGCAACGCGGCGTTCCACACCGGCGGTGAGGCGGGCCCGGCCGAGACCGTCTACCTGGGTGTGTTCCGCCGCGAGGCGCTGGAGCAGCAGGGCGGGTACAACGAGGAGTTCATCCGTGCCCAGGACTGGGAGCTGAACTTCCGCATCCGCGAGGCGGGCGGCCTGATCTGGTTCTCGCCGGAGCTGAGGGTCCAGTACCGCCCGCGGCCGAGCGTGCGGGCGCTGGCGAAGCAGTACAAGGACTACGGCCGCTGGCGGCACGTCGTCGCCCGCTACCACCAGGGCTCGATCAACCTCCGCTACCTCGCCCCGCCGACCGCCGTCTGCGCCATCGCGGCGGGCCTCGTGGTGGGCGCGACGCTCACCCCGCTCGGCTTCGTGGTCCCCGGCGGCTACCTGGCCGCGATCGTCGCCGGCTCGGTCCCGGCCGGCAAGGGCCTGCCGCTGAAGGCGCGCCTCCAGATCCCGGTCGCGCTGGCGACGATGCACATGTCGTGGGGGTACGGATTCCTCACGAGCCCCCGCTCCCTGGCCCGCAAGGTGATCGCCAGCCGCCGCCCGGCGGTGCTCACGACGGGCTGAGAGCACCGATACCCGCACCGCGGGGGCCGATGGGAGGTCCCTTGCGGTGCGGGTGTCCGTTCCCGTACGTGGGCGGAGCGGTGGTCCTCAGACGGTGGAAGAGGCCTTGCTCATCGGCTCGTCGAGGCCGACGCGGCCCTGAGGATCGCGTCCTTGCGCTGCTTGAGCGTGTCCAGCATCTGCTGATTGCTCTCGATCGCCCGCTTCTGGTAGGCGACTTCGACCGCGTACCACGTGCCGATGACGTTGTGCTTCTCCTTGCACTCCACGTCCGCCTCGGCGACGCGGATCTCCGCGGGCGTGGGCGTGGTGGACTTGGCGAAGCGTTCGTCCTCGACCGGCGCCATGGGGCCGTTGTAGTTGTAGCCCTTCGCCTTCATGCAGCCCGACCAGTCCGCGAACGCCTTCCGCACCCGCTTGTCCTTCTGGGACTCCTGGTAGGCGAAGAGCGCGAGGTGTGAGGCGAACTCTTCCTTGTCCGGGTGGACCTTGGGGCCCTTCGAGGCGAGCTCGCGAAGCGCCTGACCCCAGCAGCCGCCCTTGGGGATGGCCTTGCCGTTGGCGGCCTTGGCGGTCTTCTGGCCCGAGTCGTCCTGGGGGCCGAACAGGGCCAGCGACTCGGCGGGCGTGTAGTGCTCCTCGGGTCGCTTGCCCCGCAGGGAGGGGTCGGTGTTGTACCCGAAGCGGGACGCCGACGCCATGTCGGACACCCCGTAGCGGTTGGCGTCCCGCAGGGCCTTGTCGCCCTGGTAGAGGGGACGCGGCTCCAGGTCGAAGCCGAAGCCTCGCATGCACTGGGCGGCGATGCGGTCCTCGCCCTGGCGCCGGACGCGCTCTTCCGCGTCCGTCCAGGTGTACGCCTCCAGAGGCAGCTCCAGGTTGCGGGAGCCGCGCATCTGCGGGACGGACTCGATCTCGGGCGGATTCTTGTAGTCCACGGGAGGTGCTTCGCTCGCCCGGGTTCCTTCTGCCTGGTCCTCCGTGCCGGAGGACGAGCAGCCGACGAGCCCGACGGTGGCGCTGATCAGCGCCACCGCGAGCAGTCGGCCAGTAGAGGTGCCTCGCACTGGCTGGTCCGCTGTTTAGTAGGGCTCGTAGGCGGAGGCGTTGTTGTTCTGCAGCCACCCCGGCGTGTTGCGGCGGACGTTGTCGCAGGTGTGGTTGTGGCGCTCGCCCTTGTAGTCCGAGTTGAAGAAGATGGCGAACGGGTAACGCGTACCGAAGCATCTGGCCGACGAGGCGTTGTTGCCGGCGATCTGGCCCTGACCCGCACCGGATGACATGAACCTGTCATCATGGTGGGTGGGGTTCTCGTCGTAGTGGTCCATGAAGGACGAAGCGCCGTACTGCGTCGAGTGGTAGTACATGCACAGCTCGCCGCTCTCGCAGCTACCGTCCAGGCTCCAGGCCTGGGCGGGGGCGGCGGTGGCGGCGAGCGCGCCGGCGGTCAGGGCGGCGGCAACAAGCGCATTGCGTACGCGCATTGAAGGTTTCCTCCGTTGAGTGAAGAACGGGCTCGTGCCCGGCGGCAGCATGGCACAAAGGTTCGAGCGAGCGGCCGACGGCGCAACGATCTTGGCTTAAAATAATCTTACTGGCCAGAACGTACAGTTCCGCAACAGGCCTTGCACACAATCTTCTTGACAGAGTGTGACCAATAGCGATCACCTGCGGGCGATTCGGGCGTTGCTCCGCCGGGACGTACCGGAGGCGAGGGAGGGGACCACGTGTCCAGAACAGGGGAGCACTCGGGGCTCTCCCGTAAGAAGCGTGCCTTGGCCGTTCTTGCGGCGAGCGCGTGCGTGGTGGCCGGAGCGGCTCTCTGGACGTCCACCATGGTGAAGTCGCCGGCCCAGGCCGCAGCGGAAGCGGGGCCGCCGTCTCCCGATGTGCTGACGGCTCCGGTGGAGCGCCGGGTGCTCTCCGACACCGTGGTGACGCGCGCCACCGTGTCCGCGTCCCAGACCCTCGACATAGCCCCGGCGGGTGCCGCCACGGAAGGTGGCGGCAATCCCGTCGTCACCAAGCTGATGGTCCGGTCGGGCGACACCTTCCCGGCCGGACGCACCCTGCTGGAGGTCTCCGGGCGGCCGGTCTTCGCCCTGCGCGGCTCCCTGCCGGTCTACCGGGACCTGAAGCCGGGCTCCCACGGCGACGACGTGCGTCAGTTGCAGAGCGCGCTGCGCGACCTCGGCCACGACACCGGTGCGGACACGTCCGGGCGTTACGGGCCCGGCACCAAGCGGGCGGTCGCGGCGCTGTACGACTCCCTCGGCTACGAACCGGTGGAGGCGGGCGGCGACAAGGCGGAAGGGGACCCGGCCGACGCGGCGCGCGACCAAGTGAAGTCGGCGCGGCGGGCGTTGGAGTCCCTGGAGTCCAAGAAGGGCGCCACGCCGGAGGAACTGCGGTACGCCCGCGAGGACCTCGCCGAGGCCCAGGAGGCGCTGACGAACGCCGAGGCGGTCGCGGGCCCCATGGTTCCGGCGAGCGAGGTGATCTTCCTGTCGGGCTTTCCCGCCCGCGTCGACTCCCTCACCGCCAAGGTCGGAGGCCCCGTCGGCGAGAAGCTGATGACGGTCTCGGCGGGCCGACTGGTCGTCAGGGGCTCCGTCGGCGCCCACGAGAAGGGCTTGCTCCGGGCGGGGCAGAAGGTCAAGGTGCTGTCGGAGGTGTCCGGCGACGAGGTGACCGGGACCGTCGCCTCCGTGGCGGACAGCCTGACGGTCCCCTCCCAGGACGGGGAGGACGCGGCCGTCGCCGAGCAGGGCGGCTACGCCGTGGTGATCAACCCCGACAAGGCACTTCCGGCGCGGCTGGCCGGCCAGGACGTGCGCATCACCATCGAGGCCGCCACCTCCAAGGGCGAGGTGCTCGTCGTGCCGGTCTCGGCGGTGTCGGCCGGGGCCGATTCCCGTACGACCGTGACGGTGCTGACCGCCGGTGGCGACCGGCGCCGGGTGGAGGTGCGGCCGGGCACGTCAGGTGACGGTTACACCGAAGTGGCGCCCATCGGCGGCGGCCGGCTCGCCGAGGGAGAACTGGTCGTCGTGGGCGTCAACGCCGCCTCCGGCAGCGGTGCCGCTCGGTGACCGGTCCCGTCATCGAGTTCCGCGGTGTGGGCCTGACGTATCCCGGCCCGCCCCCGGTCCAGGCGCTGCACCCCTGCGAACTCTCCATCGGGCAGGGCGAATACGTGACCGTCGTGGGCCCGTCCGGGTCCGGCAAGTCGACCTTCCTCAACATCGCCGGACTCCTCGACGTGCCCACCGCCGGAACGTACCTGCTCGACGGCATCGACACCGGGGCCCTGTCGGACGCCGACCGGGCCGGCCTGCGCGGCAGGCGCATCGGCTTCGTCTTCCAGAGCTTCCACCTGCTGCCGCACCGTTCCGCCACGGAGAACGTCCTGCTGGCCATGGTCTACAACGGTGTGGCCCGCTCCGACCGCGGGCCGCGCGCCCGTGAGGCCCTGCTCCGGGTCGGCCTCGGGCACCGTCTCGACACGCTGCCCACCCGGCTGTCGGGCGGTGAGCGCCAGCGGGTCGCCATCGCCAGAGCCCTGGTGTCCCGCCCGTCGCTGCTGCTCTGCGACGAACCGACGGGCAACCTGGACACCGCCACGGCCGCCTCCGTCCTGGAGCTGCTCGACCAGCTCCACCGGGACGGAATGACCATCCTCGTGATCACCCACGACCCCGAAGTGGCCGCGCGCGGTCAGCGCACCATCGCCATCAGGGACGGCGTCCTCACCGAACAAGGCGTCTTCACGGAAAGGGCGGACACACCCGCATGAGACTTCTGCGGCGACGCCGTCCGGACGGCGTCGAACGCGCGCGCCTCAGCGTCCGCGACCTGCTGTCGGAGGCCGTGGCGGGCATGCTGCAACGCCCCGCCCGCTCCCTGCTCACCGCGCTCGGCACGGTACTGGGCGTCGGCGCCTTCGTGGCCGTACTCGGGCTGACCGCCACCACGTCCTCCCAGATCGACTCGCGGTTCAACGAGCTCACGGCGACCGAGGTGACCGTCGAGGACACCGGTGGGGAGCAACCCGAGTTCGTCGCCAACGCCTTTCCGGCGGACGCCGACGCCCGCATCCGCCGGCTCAACGGCGCCAAGGAGGCGGGGGTCTACTGGCCCGTCCGGCTGGGCCGCGACGAACTGGTCAGCGCCGCCCCGGCCGGCGCCAACGGCAGGGGCGAACGCGTACAGGTGATCGCCGCCTCGCCCGGCGTGCTGGCAGCGGCCGGCCCGCACCTCGAACAGGGGCGCACCTTCGACGCGTACCACGACGAGCGTGCCGAGCAGGTCGCGGTGATCGGCTCGGGCATGGCCTCCCAGCTCGGCATCACGACGCTCGACACCTTCCCCGCCGTCTTCGTGGGGGACCACGCCTTCACCGTCATCGGCATCGTGGGCGACGTCGACCGCAAGGCGGACCTGCTGATGTCGGTCGTGGTGCCGCGTACGACGGCCGAGCGCATCTGGGGCGGCCCGCAGAGCGGTGAGCGGGCGAAGATGCTCATCTCCACCGAACTCGGCGCGGCACAGCAGATCGCGAGCGAGGCCGCTCTCGCCCTCGACCCGGCGCATCCGGACCGGTTCAAGGCAGTGCCGCCGCCCGACCCCAAGACGCTGCGTGGCAACGTGACGTCCGACCTCAACCAACTGTTCCTGCTGCTGGCCGGGATATGCCTGGTCATCGGCGCCGTCGGCATCGCGAACACCACTCTCGTCGCGGTCCTGGAAAGGACCGGCGAGATCGGGCTGCGGCGGGCGCTCGGCGCGCGCGGCCGCCACATCACCCTGCAGTTCCTCGGCGAGTCGGGAGCGCTCGGCACACTCGGCGGCCTCGTCGGGACGAGCCTTGGCACCGTGACGGTGGTGGCGATGGCGGTCGCTCGCGACTGGACGCCCGTCATCCACCCGGCAACCGTCGTGGCGGCCCCGCTGATCGGCCTGGTCACGGGCGTGCTGGCAGGGCTCTACCCGGCGTGGCGGGCCAGCCGCATCCAGCCCGCCGAGGCGCTTCGCCGCTGACTGCGGCCCCCACCCGCGTACGAACGGAGCCCCGGCACACCGCCGGGGCTCCGTTCATGTCCACTGCCGGGGCACGGGCCCGTCACCAGGTGAAGTTGGGGTCCACCGTCATGCAGCCGGACTGGTCGGCCCTGCTGGTGTTGGACCCGGGGGCCTTCCCGGTGGCCTTGGGCTTCGGGAAGGTGTCGCCCTCGCGCCAGTCGGCCCCCACGATGAGCGTGATGCCCTGGACCTTGTCCGACTTCTGCACCGAACCGAGCGGGATGCCCAGCGACTTGGCGACCGCCTGGGCATCCGCCTCCAGGTCCGCGCCCGGGAACCGGACGACCGTCTTGGCCTGGCGCGGGGTGAGGGTGTCGGCCTTGGCCAGCGTGTACCCCTTCTCGACCAGCAGCCCGGCCACCGTGGTCGCCCGCCCCTGGGCCGAGCCCAACTGGTCGGTGTAGGTGCCGTTCTGCACGGTCACCTTGGTCTCGGCGGGCGGGGCCGCCGTGTCCTTCGTCGCGGTGGGAGTGGCGCGCTTGGACGGCTTGCCGTCGAGCGGGATGTCCTCGCGGATCATCCGGAACAGCTCCTCGGCCTCACCCGGCGTCGGCTCGACCTTGCCGGGCTTACGGGTCGAGTAGAAGTTGGGCATCGTCGTCATGGTGATGCGCCCGGTCGGCACGCTCTTGAGCTGCTCACCCAGGTCGTAGAGCTTGCCGATGGTGTCGAGCCCGGTGTCCACGGTGAGCGCCTCGATGGCCGCCTCGGCGAGCTTGCGGAGCTTGTTGGGGTCGGTGAGCTTGGCGTTCTTGCGCAGCTCGCGGACCATCGAGTTCATGTACATGTGCTGCGCCTTGGCGCGCTCCAGGTCGGTGCCGTCCCCGAAGCCGTAACGCGTCCGCAGCCATTGCAGCGCCTGCTCGCCCTTGATGGGGTGGGTGCCCTTGGCCAGCTTCAGGCCGGAGCCCTTGCCGTCCCTGGTGCGGGACTCGATGTTCTTGTCGACGCAGACGGGTACGCCGCCGATCGCGTCGGCCATGGACACCACACCCGCGAAGTCGATCATCATGAAGTGGTCGATGGGGATACCGGTGAGCTCGACCCAGGTGGCCACCGTGCAGCCCGGACCGCCGCGGTTGAGCGACTCGTTGGTCTGCGCGAACAGGCTCTCGCGGTAGACCTTCCCCGTCTCCTTGTCCTCGCACTCCGGGATCTTCAGCATGGTGTCGCGGGGCATGCTGACCACGGAGATGTTGCTGCGGTCGGCGGAGAGGTGCACCAGCATCTGTACGTCGGCGAGCGGAGGGCCGTCGAAGGTCTCCTTGGCGCCGCCGAGGTCCTGGTTCGCCTTGGAGTTCCGGGCGTCCGAGCCGATGAGGAGGATGTTCAGCGGCGTCTGCCCGGCGGCGTTCGCCCTGTGCTCGGGCATCTTGTTCTTGCCGAGCGTGAGGTCGTCTTTCTTGATCTTGTTGTTGAGGTGCTCGTAATAGAGGTATCCGGCGCCGGCCGTACCCAGTATCAGCAGCGACAACACCGAGGCGCTCCAGCGCAGTACGCGCCGCTTGCCCCTCTTGGTGCGGCCGGCCCGGGCGCCCGCGCCGGCACCGCGCTCGCGGGCGCGGCCACGCGGCCGGGAGTGACGGCCCGAGGCCGTGTCCGACGCCGCCTCCGGGGCCGGTTGCCCCTCGGCCCGGCCCGGGCCGGCGTCCCCCTGATCCTCGTACCGGGTGTCGTCCCAACCCCCGTCACGGGCGTGCGGAACGCGCTGCCGCGTTCCCTCCCCACGCACGCTTCCCTGTCCCACCCAGTTCCCCTCAATCAACTGTCGGTGATGCACCCCCCCATGAACTCAGGTCACTGGGCGCACACCTTCTTGTCGGCCTCGACCTTGTCCAGGTCCGCCGGTGGCTTCTTCGGCCCGGTGATGGGCACCCCGGCCCCCTTGAAGTCGGCGCCGAGCGTGAGCACCATCGGCACCTGCTCCCCGGCGTCCACCGTCCCGGGCTTGAGACCGGACGCGGGCAGCCCCAGCATGTCGGCGAGCGCGCGGGCCTGGTCGGCCTGGTTCGGCGCGTATTCGAGGGTCGTCTTCGCGAGCTTCTTCGGAGCGTTGCTCTTGTTCGACGCCTTCAGTACGCCCTTGTCGTTCTGAAGCCACAAGAGTGTCGCCTGTGCGGCACCGACGGTGTCGCTGCCGTTGTAGACGTCGACGCGCACCTCGGAGGGCTCGGCCCTGGTGCCCTTGAGGAGCGCGTCCTGCTTGCTCTTGGCGGCCTTCTCCTTCTGCTTCACCTCGGTGAAGGAGACGTCGTGCTGGAGCATGCTGAAAACCTGGGGGGCCTTGACGGGGTCCAGGACGACGGTCGCCTTGATCTCCTCGTTGGGGTTGTCTATCACCGGGATCGTCGTGAAGGTGATGTTCTTGAGATTGATCCCGCCGATCTCCTCGGCGAGGGCGGTGAGTTTCGGGATGTCGCCTATTCCCTTGTCCACCGTGAGAGCCTTGGTCGCCGCGTCCGCGAGGTCGAGCATCCGCTTGGGGTTGCCCAGGGTGTCGTCCTTCATCTTGCGGATCATCGAGGCGACGAACTGCTGCTGCATCTTGATGCGGTCCAGGTCGCTCTCGTTCCCGAGACCGTGCCGGTTCCTGAGGAAGGCGAGCGCCTGCTCGCCTTCGAGTTCGTGCGTCCCCGCGGGCAGGTCGAGTTGGGAGTAGCCCTTGTCCTTGATCGGCTTGGTGAGGCAGACCTCCACACCGCCGATCGCGGTGGTCAGCGTCTTCACCGCGTTGAAGTCGGCCATCATGAAGTGGTCGATCGGGACGCCGGTGATCTGCTTGACCGTGCGCATGGTGCAGCCCGGGTCGCGGCCGTTCACGCCGAAGCTTTCGTTGAACTTCGTGTACGGCGTGCCGGGAATGACCTTGGTCGAGCCGTCCGGCTGCTTCGTGGGGCAGTCCGGGATGTCCGTCTTCAGATCTCTCGGAATGCTGATGGCGGTGGCGTTGGTGCGGTCCTCCGACACATGGAAGAGGAACGTCGTGTCGGCGTGACCGGTCGAGTTCTGCCGGTCCCCGTAGCCCTCGTTGCCCTTGCCGGTGCGTTTGTCGGAGCCGATGAGGAGGATGTTGATCGGACCGTCCTTGAGAGCGCCGCCATTGGCCGCGTCACCCACGTCGACGGTGTTGATATTGCCGTTGAGACGGTCGTAGATCACATAGGCGCTGATGGAGGCGCCCACGACGACGACGCCCATGACGCCGGCGGTCCACAGGAGCGCCTTCTTCTTGCGCGACTTCTTCTGCTTGCGCTTGCGGCGTCCGGCGGCCGGGGCGCTGGCGCCGCGACGGCTGCGCTGCCCGGGGACGGAGCGGGGAGTGGCTGTCGTACGCGATTCGGAGGCAGAGGCACTGCGCGGCCGGCCGACCTTGGACTGCTGCTGTGTGGATTCCTGCAGTCGCAGTTCGTAGTTGCCTGTGTCCGGGTTGAGCACCCACTGGTCTGCGGGGTCGATGTTGTCCACCCGCCCACGGCCTTGCGCATCCACGGTTGCTTGAGTCCTCCGTCGGTGCCACTCGAGGCGTTCCCTCCCCGGGAGGGAGACGCTCGGTTCGGGGATCCGGTTGTGCGACCTCATGGCCGGGGACCACCGGATCGCGTCACACTATCCGCCCAGTTCAGCGTGGTGCGACGTCCGTGACAAATTCCACGGGCCTTACAAGGGGAAAATGGGTGCAATCCGCCTGGCCGGTTGCCCGTTCCTTGGGCAGGGCTTTACTCGCCGCGCTATCGGCAGGTGCGGACGGCGGCATTCGTGCCCGCGAAAGTCGGCGTCGAGGAAGGGCTTGTGCCCCTCTTGCGCCTGCTCGACTCCCCGCTGCCGGTCTCGTTCTGCCCGTCGCCGGGAACGACGACGACGGGTTCGTCGTCCCGCAGGCGCTTGAACAGGCTGTTCGCACGGGGCTGTACGAGTTCGTCCCGGTTCGGGTTGTCGCGGTAGGGGCGCCGGGGAATGGTAAGGAACTGCACCTTTTCGGTCGGTACGCTGCGCATCGCGCGCGACAAGTCGTACAGGTCTTTCAACGAGTCCAGCCCCGGGTCGGTCGTGACGGACTTGGTGGCCGCGTCGAGCACCGGATAGAGCCGCGTCGGGTTGAGCAGCACCCCGTTGCTCTGCACCTTGTTGACCAGCGCGCCGAGGAACTGCTGCTGGCGGTCCATGCGTTCGGTGTCGCTGCCGTTGCCCAGCGACTTGCGGGCCCGTACGTAACCGAGGGCCTGCTCGCCGTTGAGCGTCCGGGCGCCGGCCTTCAGGTTCACCCGTGCGTCCGGGTCGTCGATGGCCTCCCGCACGCACACGCGTACACCGCCGACCGCGTCCACCATGTCCTTGAAGCCCCGGAAGTCGATCACCACGTGGTGGTCGACGCGGATGCCGGTCAGCTTCTCCAGCGTACGGACCGTGCAGGCGGTACCGCCGCGCTCGAACGCCCAGTTGAACTGGGCGAACTGCGGGGTGGTGCGGGAGCCGTCCCGCTTGCGGCAGCTCGGGATCCACACCATGAGGTCGCGCGGCACGGACACCGCCGTCGCGCTCCGCCCGTGGGCGGCCAGGTGCAGCAGGATCGTGGTGTCGGAGCGCTGGGTGCCCTTGTCCCGGCCGTACTGGGCGTTGCCGCTGCCGGCACGGGTGTCCGAGCCGATCAGCAGGATGTTCCGCGCGCCGCGCACCAGGGCGCTGGGGCGCTCCCTCTCGTACCGCTCCAGCTCCTCGGCGGCGGAGAGGTCGGTGGTGATGTTCTCGTCGAGCTTCTTGTACAGCCACCATCCGACTCCGGCCGCCGCGAGTACGACCACGGCGCCCACGAAGGCGATGGCCCGCAGACCGCGGGGCCGGAACCGGGTGCGCCGGGGGGTGGCGGGCCCGGCTGGCACGGCCACCGGCCGGGGGGCCGGCTCGGCCGGGTGCGCCGCGGGCCGCTGCCGGCGCTTCTTGCCGCCCTTGCCGCTGCTCCGGCCGGCGCCCTTGCCGCCGCCCGTGCCGCCGCCCGTGGGCGTGCGGCCCTTGCCGGCCGCCCCTCGGTCCGACGGGGCGTCACCGGCTGGGGTGCCCGGACCGGACGCCCCTGCTGGGGGATCCGGCTCCGGGGGCGTACCAGCGCTGTCCGTCACGTCGTCCGTCCGTCCTTTCACACGAGGGGCCTGCACACGGGTGTGTGCCGATCATCCATCGCGGACGGCCCCGAACCCCGGGGGACTCGGCACGCCGTGCGCCGGACGGGTGGACTTCCGTCGCCCGTCACACCACGGTGCTGGTGATCCGCTCGCTCTCGACGCGCTTCGCGAGCCCTTCCGGTGACAGTTGGTCCAGGTTCCGGCACAGGACGACGGACGCCCCCGCCGCCAGCGGCGCGTACAGGCCCGCCGACAGCCCCTCCCACGTGTCGTACGGCAGCGCCGACAGCACCCGCGCCCCGCCGGCCAGGCCCAGTCGCGAGGCGTCCGCGCGTGCCCGGTCCACGGCCTCGGCGCCGGTCAGCTCCGTGCCGCCCACGGCCAGCGCCGGGGCGGCCGGGTCCACGGGGGCGTACGGGACGAAGACGTCGGCCATCGACGGGACCTCCACGGCGTAGTCGTCGTACCCGGCCGGCGGCGTGGGGAAGCGGCGCCCCAGCGGTGCCAGGGACAGCGCGACGCGGCCGCCCGTGCAGGCGAGGCCGTCGTCGAGCCGGTCCGGCCCGGCGACGACGTGGTCCGCGCCGGCGGGGTCGCCGTCGAGGTCGGCGACGACGCCCACCGAGGAGCAGGCGACCAGCCACACCGCGGTCTGCCAGTGCGCCGGCAGCAGCAGCGCGAGCCGGTCACCGGGCTCGGCGGACAGGGCGTCCTGGATGAGGTTGGCCGTCTTGGCCACCCAATTGGCGAAGGTGGCCACCGACAATTCGACGCGTTCACCGGTTGCGTCGTCGTAGTAGGTGATCAAGGGGCGTGCCTGGTCCGCCTTGAACGCGGATACGAGCAGGTCGGCGGGGGTACGGTCGCTGGCATTCACGCGCGCCAGGGTACGCGCGCGGGGCCGGCCGGGTGCGCCGTACCGGTGACCGGGGTCCACCGGTCGGACCGATGCACCGTCAGTTTCCCGGCAGGCGTGCCGCTTCCGGCTTGTTCAGGATCGCCTCATGCGTGCCTACCTTGCATCCTCGATCGGCGTCGCGTGCGCCGCGGCCCTCGTGCTCCCGCTCGCGCTCCCCGCGAGCGCCACCCCCGTCGCCCCCGCCCTGTCGGGCACCTCCGCCGCCCCCGCCGGTGAGGCGGCGGTCCCCGGCTCCACCCAGTCCCTGCCGCTCGTCTCCCTCCCCTCCGAGCGGGCGGCCGGCGCCGCGCAGCAGGGGCTGACCCGACGGGACGTCCGGCCGTTCTCACTGGTCGGCGTCGTCTGGGACGACCCGGAGGACGAGCTCCACGGCTCGGTCCAGGTCCGTACCCGCGCCACCGGGACCAACGCGTGGTCCGGCTGGCAGTCCGTCGAGACCCACAACCACCACCACGCCGCCGATCCCGGCACGCCCGAACGCGACTCGGGCACCGTCCGCGGCTCCACCGCCCCGCTGTGGGTCGGCGCCTCCGACGGCGTCGAGGTGCGCGTACGGGCCGAGGCCCCGCGCTCGGGCGGCACCCCCGCGACGCTGCCGCGCGGCATGCGCATCGAACTCGTCGACCCCGGTGACGAGCCCAGCAGCGAGCCCGCCCGCGAGCCCGCCAGCGAGGACACCGCCCAGGGCCCCGAGATCCCCGAGGGCAACGACACCGGCACCACCACCGGCCAGGCCCCCGCCCCGGCGCCGGTGCTGACGCCCGAGGAGTCGGCCGCCTCCGCCGTGAACGCCGAGCTGGTGCCGCTCGGCGCGACCGAGATCCCCGAACTGTCCAAGGCCGAGACGGACGCGGCCTTCGCCGACCAGTTCGGCGACGAGGCCATGGCCTCGAAGCCGTACATCGGTCCCCGCCCGCGCATCATCACCCGCAAGGGATGGGGTGCCGACGAGCGGCTGCGCGAACGCAACTTCGTCTACACCAAGTCCGTCCAGGCGGCCTTCCTGCACCACAGTGCCACCGGCAACAACTACTCCTGCAAGCAGGCCCCATCCGTTCTGCGCAGTATCTACCGCTACCACGTCAAGAGCAGCGGCTGGCGTGACTTCGGCTACAACTTCGCCGTCGACAAGTGCGGAAACATCTACGAAGGCCGTGCGGGAGGCGTGGCCAAGGCGGTGCTGGGTGCGCACACCCGGGGCTTCAACAGCAACAGCATGGGCATCGCGGTCCTCGGCACGTACAGTCAGTCCTCCCCGCCCTCCGCGGCGGTGACCGCCATCGCGCGGCTGACGGCATGGAAGCTCGGCCTGTACGGAAAGGATCCCCGGGGGAAGACCACGCTGACCTCGGGTGGTGGAAACCGGTACAAGAAGGGCGCGAAGGTCAAACTGAACGTCATCTCCGGGCACCGGGACGGCTTCTTGACCGACTGCCCGGGCTCACGGCTCTACGGCAAGCTCGGCACGGCCCGGAAAGCGTCGGCCAAGTACCAGGGCCGGTGACGACGACCGGGGCGGCTGTACCGAACGGTCTGCATACACTGTCCGGTCGTATCGGTCATATGACCGATGTGGCCCATCGACCGGACCCAGCAGGAAGCAGAGACGACAGGTGACAGAAGCGATCCTCCTGGTCGGTGGCAAGGGCACCCGGCTGCGTCCGATGACGGTCAACACGCCCAAGCCGATGGTTCCGGCGGCCGGCGTCCCGTTCCTCACGCACCAACTGGCCCGCGCCCGGGCGGCGGGCGTCGAGCACATCGTGCTGGCGACCTCGTACCTCGCCGAGGTGTTCGAGCCGTACTTCGGCGACGGGTCGTCGCTCGGCCTGCACATCGAGTACGTCACCGAGAAGGAGCCCCTGGGCACGGGCGGCGCCATCCGCAACGTCGCCTCGCGCCTGCACTCGGGACCGGACGAGCCGGTCCTGATCTTCAACGGGGACATTCTGACCGGCCTGGACATCCGGGCCCTGGTGGACACCCACGAGACGTCCGGCGCGGACGTCTCGCTCCACCTCACCCGCGTCGAGGACCCCCGCGCGTTCGGCCTCGTCCCGACCGACGCCACCGGACGGGTCACCGCCTTCCTGGAGAAGCCGCAGACGCCCGAGGAGATCGTCACCGACCAGATCAACGCGGGCGCCTACGTCTTCCGCCGCTCCGTCATCGACACCATTCCGGCGGGCCGCCCCGTCTCGGTCGAACGCGAGACGTTCCCCGACCTGCTCGCGACCGGCGCCCACCTCCAGGGCATGGTCGACTCCACGTACTGGCTGGACCTCGGCACGCCGCAGGCGTTCGTGCGCGGCTCCGCCGACCTCGTGCTGGGCCGCGCCCCGTCCCCGGCGGTGCCCGGCCGGCGCGGCGACCGGCTCGTCCTCGACGGGGCCTTTGTCGCCCGGGACGCCAAGCTCACCGGCGGTACGGTCATCGGCGCCGGCGCGACGGTCGGCGAGGGCGCCCGGGTGGCCGGCAGCACCGTCCTGGACGGCGCGGTCGTCGAGGCCGGCGCGGTGATCACCGACTCCCTGATCGGCGAGGGCGCCCGGGTGGGCGCGCGGACGGTGCTGCACGGCGCGGTGATCGGCGACCGCGCGCACGTGGGCGCCGACAACGAACTTCGCGACGGCGTACGCGTCTGGTGCGGGGCCCGGCTGCCGGACGGGGCCGTGCGCTTCTCGTCGGACCAGTGAGCACGCTGGGTCTACCCTCATAGGGACCCTGGGGCCCCACCGGGGACCCCGACCGTGAGGACCGTACCGACGTGGCAGGCCGTTACGCCCCGCGCCCGACCCGCACCACCGTGCGCGGCGGCCATGTCGCCCTGCCCGCGCAGGCCTCCGGCCCAGGGGCCGCCGCGCCACGCACGCGCACCTGGACGCCGCCGTACCCGCTGGACCTGGGGCTCGCCCTGGGCCCGCTGCGGCGCGGCCCGGGTGACCCGACGTTCCGGACGGCGCCCGACGGGTCGGTGTGGCGGGCCACCCGCACCCCGGCGGGCCCCGGCGCGCTGAGGGTCGCGGCGCGCGGCGGCACCGTCGAGGCCCAGGCGTGGGGCGAGGGCGCGGAGTGGCTCCTGGACCGGCTCCCGGCGCTGCTCGGCGCGGAGGACGATCCGTCGGCGTTCACCCCGCACCACCGGCTGCTGGCCGTGACCGAGCGGCGCCGCCCGGGGCTGCGGCTGACCCGGACCGGGCTGGTCATGGAGTCGCTGATCCCCTCGATCCTGGAACAGAAGGTCACGACGGACGAGGCGTACCGGGCGTGGCGGCTGCTCGTCACCAGGTTCGGCGAGCCCGCGCCGGGCCCGCACGACCGCCTGTACGTCATGCCGGAGCCCCGCACGTGGGCACTGATCCCGTCCTGGGAATGGCACCGCGCGGGCGTCGACGACAAGCGCGCCGCCACGATCCTCCGCGCGGTCCGGGTCGCCCGCCGCCTGGAGGAGGCCGCCGCGATGGACCCGGTGGACGCCCGTCGCCGGCTGGAGCTCATCCCGGGCATCGGCCCCTGGACGTCCGCCGAAACGGTCCAGCGCAGCAACGGCGCCCCCGACGCGGTCACCACCGGCGACTACCACCTGCCGAGCATCGTCGGCTACGCCCTGGCCGGCCGCCGCGACGCCGACGACGAGGAGATGCTGGAGCTCCTCGCCCCCTACGCGGGCCAGCGCCACCGCGCCGCCCGCCTCATCCTCCTCAGCGGCCACACCCCGCCCCGCCGCGGCCCCCGCTTCACCCCGGGCAACATCGCCGCGCTCTGACCGGGGTCACCGCACCTCGACGAAGCCCTCCACGTCCCGCGCCGCCCGCGGCCCCGGCACCCGCGCCGGGCGGCCGACCGCCACCGCGCCCATCGGGTCCCAGTCGTCCGGCAGCCCCAGCACGTCCCGTACGACGTCCCGGCAGAACATCGTGGACGACACCCACGCCGACCCCAGCCGCTCGCCGGCCAGCGCGACCAGGAGGTTCTGGACGCCCGCCCCGGCCGCGACCACGAACATCTCCCGCTCCGCCCCGTCCCGCCGCGCGTCCCCGTAGTGGTGCGAGCCGTCCATCACCAGGCACGGCACCACCAGGTACGGCGCGCGCCGCAGGACGTCACCGCGGCGCACCCGGCGGGCGATGGCGTCCTCGCCCAGACCGTCGGCCCGCAGGTCGGCGACCCACGCGTCCCGCATCGCGTCCAGCAGCCGCACCCGCGACTCCTCCGACTCCAGCAGCACGAACCGCCACGGCGTCGTGTGGTGCGGCGCGGGCGCCGTCAGGGCGGCGGCCACCGCCCGCCGCACCGCACCCGGGTCCACCGGGTCGTCCCGGAACTCACGCACCGTGCGCCGCAGCGTGACCGCCTCCCGCACGGCCTCGGACGTACCGAGCCGGAACATGTCGTCCGCCGCGTCCCGCACGAGCGCGCGGGCGCCCTCGCCCGCGTCCGGCACCACCAGGTGCGCGAGGCCCCGCACGACCGCGACCGGCAGGCCCGTCGCCTTGCCCTTCACCAGGTCCCCGGCGGCGGCCAGCTCGTCCGCTCCGGCGACCACGGTGGCCACCAGCGGGTTGCCGTACGCGTCGGTGCCGCCGCGCAGGTCGTCCAGCACCCGGACCCCCGCGGCGCCGATCGCCACATCGGTGACCCCGCTGCGCCACGGCCGCCCGAAGGTGTCGGTGACGATGACGCCGACGTCCACACCGAGGGCGTCCCGCAGCCCGTCGCGGATGGCCCGCGCGGACGCGTCCGGGTCCTCCGGCAGCAGCAGCACCGTGCCCGCCGGGGTGTTCGACGCGTCGACCCCGGCCGCCGCCATGACCAGGCCCTGCCGGTTCTGGACGATACGGAGGGTGCCGCGCCGGGCCACCACCCGTACCGTCTCGGCGTCGATGGCCGCCTCGCGGTCGTCCGCCGCGACGATCCGGCCCTCCGCCTTGCTGACGATCTTGGACGTGACGAGCAGCACGTCACCGTCCACGAGCCCCGGTCCGGTGGCCGCGATCAGTTGGGCGAGGTCGTCGCCCGGCCGCACCTCGGGCAGCCCGGGCAGCGCCCACACCCGGTAGGAGGGGGCAGTCACGGAGGGGGCCGTCACGGAAGGGGGTGTCACGGCGGGGGCCGTCAGGGAAGGGGCCGTCCCGGAGGGAGCCGTCACGGGGGAGGTCGGCACGGAGGAGGCCGTCACGCCCGTACCTCCTCGGCGAGGGCGAGTGCCTCGCGCGCCATCGCCGCCGTGGCGTCCACGTCCGTCATCATCAGCGGCACCGCCCGGCAGCGGATGCCGGCCGCCTCCACCTCGCCGACCGTGCCCGCGTCTGCCGTGTCGACCAGCCAGCCGTCGAGCAGCCCGGATCCGTAGTGCTGGGCGACCGCCGCGGCCGTGGACTCGACGCCCACCGCCGCCAGCACCTTGTCGGCCATGCCCCGCACCGGCGCGTTCCCGACGATGGGGGAGAGACCCACCACCGGCACGCCCGCGTCGGCGATCGCCTCGCGGATGCCGGGCACGGCGAGGATGGTGCCGATGCTCACGACCGGGTTGGACGGCGGGAAGAGCACCACATCGGCCTCGCCGATCGCCTCCAGCACGCCGGGCGCCGGCTTGGCCTGCTCGGCGCCGACCGGCACCACCGCGTGCGCGTCCACGGAGGCGCGCAGCTTCACCCAGTACTCCTGGAAGTGGACTGCCTTGCGCTCGCCCTCGACCTCGATGGCGACGTGCGTCTCGACGCGGTCGTCGGACATCGGCAGCAGCCGCACCCCCGGCTTCCACCGGGCGCACAACGCCTCGGTGACGGCACTCAGCGGATACCCGGCGCCCATCATCTGCGTACGGACGATATGGGTGGCGAAGTCGCGGTCGCCGAGCCCGAACCACTCGGGTCCGACTCCGTACGCCGCCAGCTCGCTCTTGACCGTGAAGGTCTCGTCCGCGCGCCCCCAGCCCTGCTCCTCGTTGATGCCTCCGCCCAGGGTGTACATCACCGTGTCGAGGTCGGGGCAGACCTTCAGCCCGAACAGATGGATGTCATCACCGGTGTTGCCGATGACCGTGATGTCCGCGTCGGGCGCGGCCTGCTTGAGGCCGCGCAGAAAACGGGCACCGCCGATGCCGCCGGCCAGAACCACAATGCGCATGGGCACAGTCTGTCAGCCGAACGCCGATCCTTTGAGTGGTGGTGGCCGGGGCGACGGGTGGGCCTGTCAGGCGACTACGACATCCCGGGTCTCCGGGGCGGAGCAGGTGGTGCCGTGCATCGGCATGTCGGTCAGTCCCGGGTAGTAGACGTGCAGGCTGACGGCCGGGTCGAGCGAATCGTTGACCACATCGTGCGCGTACCCCGGCGCGAAGACGCGCTGGGCGCCGGCACTGAGCAACCGCGCGCCCTTTTCCGTACGTTCCGTCAGTTCCCCCTCGAGAACGGTCAGTACGCCGGAGGAGCCGCCGTGATCATGCATACCCGTGCCCTGACCGGGCACCCAGGACAGCAGCCACACCTCGTAACCGGGCCCGGTGCGCAGCCGGTGGTACCAGCGGGTGGTGGCGTCGTACTCGACGAGGTGCGCCCACTGCGCCCGGTCGGCGGCAATCGTCCGGGCGAGCCCGGCGAAGTCGGCCACGGTGGACGGGTGCTCCTTGGCGGGCTGGAGCAGGTGCTGTACGGCGAGGATGTCGCCGGCGATCTGGAGGTCGCTGTTCATGGAGTGCGGGGGTTCCTCGGGAGAAACGGATCCGGAACGTCCGGAAACCGGAGGGGGAAAACAGACGCTGGAGGAGGGCTGGAGCGCTACGGCATCAACAGCAGGAACAGCGACAGCAACAGAGCGGCTGAAGAGCCGGGGCAGCGCTGCGGGACCCACGGGCGTGGGTCGCGGGGAGCGCTGTGGTCGCTGGCATGCCATCAAAGGTGACCGGCTGGATTACGTCTGTCAACCCAATGCCCGATTTGGCGGCAATGTTTCACCTCATCCGGTTACTCCGTCCGGAGAAAGGTTTGTGCTGGCGGGGGCCAGGACACATGGCGCAGCAACCGCCCGCGCAAACGTCGTCGCGCTCTCGTGACCTGACTGTGATCCGGGTCGCTTCACCGGCTCGACCGCAACAAGATCGAAGCGGCGAACGTCCTCCCTTGAAGAGGTGGTGAAAGGGAGGGTGCGGGCAGGGCGGCGGCATGTGTCTCATTTTTGCTGATTTGAACACTTTCCGCATAGCCTTGGTTCCGCAGAGTGAATACCGGACCCAATAGCAGATCCCGGCTTGACTGGCCCGGAGCACCACACTTGTAATTTCACTCGTGTCGTTCGGCCGAAAAATTCGACAAACGGCCACATCACGGGGACGCAAAGACCGACGAGGGGCGCACATGACCGAGTTGTTCCAGGAACTGCTGGTCGAGGACGCGGATGAGGAACTCGGCTGGCAGGAGCGCGCGTTGTGCGCCCAGACGGATCCGGAGTCCTTCTTCCCCGAGAAGGGCGGATCCACTCGCGAGGCCAAGAAGGTCTGCCTCGCCTGCGAAGTCCGTTCGGAATGCCTCGAGTACGCGCTCGCCAATGACGAAAGATTCGGAATCTGGGGCGGCCTCTCGGAGCGCGAGCGCCGCCGCCTCAAGAAAGCCGCGGTCTGACCCACCGGGCGCGGCCCACCGGCCCGAGCCGCCGATCTCCGTCCGACGCGCCGCTGCCGGCCGCCCTCGCACGGGCACGCCGATTCCCAGTCACCGCCCTGCCCACCCGGGGGGGCACCCGCTACACAAGCCGGCCACCTGGTTTCGTACCGGCTCGGGCGATTCCCAGCCACCGCGTCCGTGTGCCGCGCCCGCCATGCGGCGCAGGCGGGGCCGTGCAGGGTCGTCCCCGCAGAGGTTGGCGGCGAAGCCGGGGCTCCCTTTGGTGGCGCCCAAGGCCGCCGGCCTCGAGAGTCGAGCCCGGAGGGGCCACGCCCCCACCCACCGCTTAGGCGCCGCCCGGGCCCGGCCGCCCGCACGCACGGAGTGCGCACCCGGCCCCGCCGGGCCCGCGCCGAGCGGCCAAAGCGTGCACACATGTGCGTAAAGAACGGTCCGCCGACCCTGCTCTGTCCACAGGCGGCGGACCGCTCTCCTGCCAGCCATTAGTGTGGGCCTCCGTCCGAGACGCTCCAACGCCCCCCGCGGGCGACCCCCGGCCGGAGGGCCCGTAACCCGATGTCCGCCACCACGCAGCAGCCCGAGTTCCCGCGGCACGTCGTCACCGCCGTGCTCGTCTCCCACGACGGCGCCCGGTGGCTGCCGGACGTCCTCGCCGGACTGCTCGGTCAGGAACGCCCCGTACAGAACGTCATCGCCGCCGACACCGGCAGCGCCGACGACTCCGCGCGGCTGGTCACCGAGGCCATCGGCGACGACCGGGTGCTGCACCTCGCCCGCCGTACGGGCTTCGGCGCCGCCGTCGACGAGGCGGCCCGCACCGCTCCCGTCCTCGGCCCCGAGGAGTTGCCGTACCTGAAGCGGCCCAGCGGCTGGGACCCGGTCAGCCGGACGTGGAACGACGACGCGTACGACATGCCGGACCTGCCGTACGGCGAGCCCGTCCAGTGGCTCTGGCTGCTCCACGACGACGCCGCGCCCGAACCCGGCGCCCTCGCCGAGCTGCTCCGGGTCGCGGACAGCGACGCGTACGCGGCGATCGTCGGGCCCAAGCTGCGCGGCTGGTACGACCGCAAGCAGCTCCTCGAAGTGGGCGTGTCCATCGCCAACAGCGGTCGCCGCTGGACCGGCCTGGACCGGCGCGAGCAGGACCAGGGCCAGCACGACCAGGTCAGGTCGGTGCTGTCCGTCTCCAGCGCCGGAATGCTCATCCGCCGTGACGTCTTCGAGGAGCTGGGCGGCTTCGACCGGCGCCTGCCCCTGATGCGCGACGACGTCGACCTGTGCTGGCGCGCCCACTCCGCCGGCCACCGGGTCCTCGTCGCGCCCGACGCCGTCCTCCGCCACGCCGAGGCCTCCGCGCGCGAGCGGCGCACCGTCGACTGCGCGGGCCGCTCCGTCGCCAGCCCCCACCGCGTCGACAAGGCGGGCGCCGTCTACACGCTGCTCGCCAACGCGCGCGGCATCGCCTTCCCGTGGGTCCTGCTCCGTCTCGTCGTCGGCACCCTCCTCCGTACGCTCGCCTACCTCGTCGGCAAGGCGCCCGGCCAGGCCGTGGACGAAGTCATGGGCCTGTTCGGCACGTTGCTGCGGCCCGAGCGGATCATCGCGGCCCGCCGCAGAAGAAGCCGAAGGGCCGTCGAGGCGTCCGAACTGAGGCCGCTGTTCCCGCCGCCCGGCGCTACCGTGCGCGCCACCGTCGAGCAGGTCATGTCCAACTTCGGCGGCACGGACGCCGATTCGGGCGGCTCGCGCCACGGCGCGGTCGAGTCGGGCCCCGGCGGGGACGACGCCGAATACCTGGAGATCGAGCAGTTCGCCCGGCTCAAGAAGATCGCCCGCAAGCCGGGCCCGGTCCTCTTCGCCCTGCTGCTGGTGGCATCCGTGGTGGCCTGCCGCGGCCTGTTCGGCGGCGGCTCCCTCGCGGGCGGCGCGCTGCTGCCGATCCCCGACGGAGTCGGGGAGCTGTGGGGGCGGTACGCGGACGCCTGGCATCCGCTCGGCACCGGCGGCACACAGACCGCCCCGCCGTACCTGGCGGTCCTCGCCGCCCTCTCCGCCGTGTTCCTCGGCTCCACCGGCCTCGCGCTCACCGTGCTGCTGGTCTGCTCGGTGCCGCTGGCCGGTTTCACCGCGTACTTCGCCTCCCGTCCCCTGGTCCAGTCACGGCTGCTGCGTGCCTGGGGAGCCGTCGCGTACGCCTTCTTGCCCGCCGTGACCGGGGCGCTGGCGACCGGGCGGCTGGGCACGGCCGTCCTGGCCGTCCTGCTGCCGCTGATCGCCCGGGCCGCCGTCGCGGCGCACGGACTGCGGCTGCGCGGGGAGGCACGCGGTAGCTGGCGCGCCACCTGGGCGTACGCGTTGCTGCTCACCTTCACCATGGCGTTCACGCCCGTCGTCTGGCCGCTCGCGGTCGTCCTCGGGCTGGCGGTGCTGGTGCTGCGGCGCGGCGACATCGTCGCGTACGGGCTGCGCTTCCTGGCCGCCGTGGGCACACCGCTGCTGCTGCTCGCGCCCTGGTCGCTGACGCTGCTGTCCGACCCGTCCGCCTTCTTCAGGGAGGCCGGGACGGAGTTCGGTACGGGCGCGGCCTCCCCGCTCGACCTGCTCGGCGTCTCGCCGGGCGGGCCCAGGACCGTCGGCGGGATCGTCCTGATCGGCCTGGTCCTGGCGGCGCTCGCGGCCCTGCTGCGCGCCGAGCGGCAGTTCGCGATCCGCGCGGCGTGGGTGGTCGCCGTCGTGGCGCTCGTCTTCGCGGCGCTCCTCAACGGCGCGGGCAGCGGCCCCGGCGACGGCTCCGGCTGGGCCGGGCCCGCCACCCTCGTGTACGGCATCGCGCTGCTGGCCGCCGGCATGCTCGGCGCGGAGGGCGGCCGTACCCGCGTCGCCTCCCAGAGCTTCGGCTGGCGCCAGCCGGTCGCCGTGCTGATCGCGCTCGCCGCCGCCGTCGGGCCGGTCGTCTCGGCGGCCAACTGGATGATCGGCGGCGCGGCCGGCCCCCTGGAGCGGCGCGACCCGGTCCAGGTGCCCGCCTTCGTCGCCGAGGAGAGCGACACCCGGGACCAGCCGCGCACCCTGGTGCTGGGCGGCACCTCCACCGCCGAGGTGCCGTACACCCTGGTGCGTGGCTCCGGCGCCCGCCTCGGCGACGCCGAGCTGACCGCGGCGGGCGGCGGTGACCCGCGCCTCGACAAGGTCGTGGCCAACCTGGTCGCCGGCTCCGGCGCGGACCAGACCGACCAGCTCAGCGGCTTCGCGATCCGGTACGTCCTGGTCCGGGACGGCGCCCCGCGCCAGATGAGCCGCGTCCTGGACGCCACGCCGGGGCTCACCCGGCTCAGCCAGTTGGACGGCAGTGCCCTGTGGCGGGTGGACCGGCAGGTCGCGCGGGCCACCATCGTCCCGGGCGGCGACGGCAAGGGCGAGCGGCTGCCGGTGGCCGCCGGTCCCGTCGAGGCGCACACCGAGATCCCGGCCGGCGGCCCCGGTCGCGTGCTGCGTATCGCGGACCGCGCGGACGACGGCTGGCTGGCCACGATCGACGGACGGCCGCTGAAGAAGACGGTCGTCGACGGCTGGGCGCAGGGCTTCGAGCTGCCCGCCGAAGGCGGGCGCCTGGACCTGACGTACGAGGACTCCTTCGGCCACACCGCCTGGCTCTGGGCGCAGTCCTTCCTGGCCGTCGTCCTCCTCGTGCTGGCCCTGCCCGGGCGGCGCCGTGACGTGGACGACGACCTGCCGGACGACGAGCCCGTCGTGACCGCCGAGGACCTGGCGGGCGACGGCCGCCGGGCGCGCCGGCTGCGGGCGGCGGCGGCCGCCGAGGCGGCGGAGGCGGGGGACGCGGAGACGGCTCCCGACGCCGGGCCGCACCCCGCCCCCGATCCCGTACCGGACACCGACCCGTACGCGCACCCGGAGGTGCCGCGGCAGCCCGTCTACGGCGAGTGGGACGGCGGCCACACGTACGCCGCCCAGCCGGCCGCCCAGCAGCAGTACCAGGCCGACCCGTACCAGCAGTACCCGCAGTCCTACGAGCAGTACCAGCAGCCGCAGTCCTACGAGCAGGGTGCTCCCCAGCAGGGTGCTCACGAGCAGGGCGGATACGAGCAGGGCGGGTACGAGCAGGGCCAGTACGACCCGCAGTACCAGCAGCAGCAGTACCAGCAGTACCCGCCGGGGCAGTACGAGCAGCAGCACTACGGCTACGAGGGCTACGAGTACGACAACGAGCAGCGTCCCGACGGGAGCAGCAACCAGTGAACCGGACCACCCTCTCCCTCGCCGCCGCCGTCACCGCCCTCGCCGCGGTCACCGGATTCGCCGCCCTGACCACCCCCGAGAGCGACGCCGGTACGCCGACGGCCCGCCCGGCCTCTGTCCGGCTCCCCGTCGAGCGCTCCAGCCTGCTGTGCCCCGCGCCGAGCAACTCCGAGGTCGCCGAGACGGTGTACACGTCGTTCACCCCGGCCGGTGAGGGAAAGGGCAGCGGGCAGGCCGAGCTGATCCCGTCCGCCGCCACGGCTGACGGGACGACGGCCGACCCCAAGAAGACGGACACCCCGAAGAAGGCACCGGCCGCCGACAAGCCCGTCCTCACCCTCGCCCAGCCCGGCAAGCCCGCCTCCGCCGAGGCGGACGGCGGCGACGCGCCCGCCCTGGTCGGTTCGGCATCCGGACCTCTCGCCCCCGGCTGGACCACCCAGCAGACCACCAAGGTCCCGGCGGGCGGAGGGCGCGGACTGCTCGGCGTGAGCTGCACCCCGCCCGACACCGACTTCTGGTTCCCCGGCGCCTCGACCGCCAAGCAGCGCGCGGACTACGTCCATCTGACCAACCCCGACGACACGGCCACCGTCGTCGACATCGAGCTCCACGGGCCGCAAGGCCCCCTGAAGTCGCAGCTCACCGAGGGCATCACGGTCCCGGCGCGGTCCAGCGTGCCGGTGCTGCTGTCCACCCTGACCACCGACCCTGCCGCCGAGGACGTCACGGTCCACGTCACCACCCGCAGCGGGCGGGTCGGCGCCGTGGTGCGCTCCGCCGACGAGAAGCTCGGCAGCGACTGGCTGCCCGCGTCCGTCGACCCGGCCGGGACGCTGGTCCTGCCCGGCATCCCGGCCGACGCCACGTCCGTACGGCTGGTGGCGTACGCGCCGGGCGAGGACGACGCCGACCTGAAGATCCAGCTCGCCAGCCCGACCGGCACGATCACCCCGGCAGCGGCCGAGAGCCTGCACGTCAAGTCGGGGATGACCGCGGCCGTCGACCTCAAGGACGTCACACGCGGCGAGGCCGGGTCGCTGCTGCTGTCCCCGGCGCAGAAGGGCAGGGCCACCCCGGTGGTCGCCGCGCTGCGGGTCGTGCGCGGCAAGGGCGACGACCAGGAGGTGGCGTTCATCCCGGCGACCGGTCCGGTGGGGGAGCGGGCCACCGCCGCCGACAACCGGGCCAAGGGCACCACCCTGTCGCTGACCGCGCCCGGCGAGACCGCGGAGGTCCGGGTCACCGCGTCGGCGGGCACCGAGGGCGGGACGCCGGCGACCAAGACGTACACGGTCAAGGGCGGTACGACACTGGCGGTCACGCCGCCGGTTCCGGCCGGGCTGAAGGGTTCGTACGCGCTGACCGTCGAGACGCTCTCGGGCGGCCCGGTCCACGCGGCCCGCACGCTGGCCGAGCCGGACGACGGCATCCCGATGTTCACGGTGCAGACGCTCGCCGACGACCGCGGCACGGTGGAGGTCCCGGAGGCGCGACAGGACCTGTCGGTCCTCGTCGACTAGCGGGGGCCGGCGACCAGCGGGACCAGCCGCGACCAGCGGGGCCGCTTGGGTCGGCGACCAGCGGGACCAGCCGGTTCCGCCGGGGCCCAGCTCCGCCGGTTGCGACGGGATCCCAGCCGGTCCCGGCCCGGGGTCAGTCCTGTCCGTACCGGGGGTCGACCGACTCGGGAGACAGCCCCAGCAGCTCGGCGACCTGCTCGACCACGACCTCGTGGACGAGCAGGGCACGCTCGTCGCGGTTCTTGGCCCGCAGCTCGACGGGCCGCCGGTAGACGATGACCCGCGCGGGCCGGTCGCGGCCGGCCGGGACCGAGACGCCGAGCGGCACGGACTCGTCGGAGGCCACCGGGACCTCCAGGACGAGGAAGTCGACGTCGGCGAGCTGCGGCCAGCGCCGCTCCAGCCGCTCCACCGAGTCCTGCACCAGATCGCGGAAGGTGTCCGCGCGGGTGGCGGAGAGCGGTACCTGGGGCGGGGCGACGGGCCCGCGCATGCCGCGGCCGTGGCGGTCTCGGCGGCGTGGCCGGGGCTCGGCCGGGCGGGGCGGTACGGGACTGTCCATCACTGAGGCAGGGTAGCTCTCCCCGGCGTATGACGATCGTGCCGCGCGCCACGCCCAGGGCATGTCGTTAATTGAGCATTCCGGCCGCGCTTCGGATCGATTCGGTGCCGGGAGTGGACCGGTCGGCTCGTCAGGATTGACCGGATTCGTTCGGGGTGGTGTTCGGCGCCTCGACCATCGGGACCCCTGCCTCACACCTTCCGCGCAGGTCAGTCGAGGCGTTCGCGGAGGCCCTGTGCGGGACGTCACACCGCGACACGGGCGAGTGACCTGGTGGAGAGTCGTCGCGGCCCGCTCAAGAGTGCGGTACCGTCCAACGTCGTGAGCCCTGTACGTCGCTGTTCGCGCACCGCGTGCGGCCGCCCTGCCGTCGCGACACTGACGTACGTCTATGCCGACTCGACTGCGGTCCTCGGCCCGCTCGCCACCTACGCCGAGCCCCACTGCTACGACCTGTGCGCCGAGCACAGCGAGCGCCTGACCGCGCCGCGCGGCTGGGAGGTCGTCCGCCTCTCCGACGGCTCCGCGCCCACCCGCCCCAGCGGTGACGATCTCGAAGCGCTCGCCAACGCCGTACGGGAAGCGGCCCGCCCCCAGGAGCGCGCCGCGCAAGCCGGCGGCAAGCCCGGCGGCCGTGCCGGGGACCCGGTGGAGGTAGGGCGGCGCGGGCACCTGCGGGTGCTGCGCTCTCCCGACTCCTGACCTCACGCCCCCTACGGGTAGTTTGTGTGCTCCACCGCGGGTGGACACACAGGGCGTGCAGGAGGGTGCGGGGAAGTGGAAGCTGACCAGTCTCGTGATCTGTCGGGGATCGTGAAGGCGTACGACGTTCGCGGAGTGGTGCCGGACCAGTGGGACGAGCCGCTGGCGGAGCTCTTCGGCGCGGCGTTCGTCGAGGTGACCGGCGCCGAGGCCATCGTGGTGGGCCACGACATGCGCCCCTCGTCGCCCGGCCTGTCCGACGCGTTCGCCCGGGGCGCGGCGCGGCGCGGCGCGGACGTCACGCTGATCGGCCTGTGCTCCACGGACCAGCTCTACTTCGCGTCGGGGCGCCTGGGACTGCCGGGCGCGATGTTCACGGCGTCGCACAACCCGGCCCAGTACAACGGCATCAAGATGTGCCGCGCGGGCGCGGCGCCCGTCGGCCAGGACACGGGCCTCGCGGACATCCGCGCGCTCGTGGAGAAGTGGCTGGAGACCGGCGCCCCCGAGGCGGCGGCCACCCCCGGCGAGCTGACCGAGCGGGACACGCTCACCGACTACGCCGCCCACCTGAAGACCCTCGTGGACCTCACCTCCATCCGGCCGCTCAAGGTCGTGGTCGACGCGGGCAACGGCATGGGCGGCCACACGGTCCCCACCGTGTTCGAGGGCCTGCCGCTGGACCTGGTCCCGATGTACTTCGAGCTGGACGGCACGTTCCCCAACCACGAGGCCAACCCCTTGGACCCGGCCAACCTCGTGGACCTCCAGCAGCGGGTACGCGAGGAGGGCGCGGACCTGGGCCTGGCGTTCGACGGCGACGCCGACCGGTGCTTCGTGGTGGACGAGAAGGGCGACCCGGTGTCCCCGTCCGCGGTCACGGCGCTCGTCGCGGCGCGCGAGCTGGCCAGGAACGGCGGTACGGGAACGATCATCCACAACCTGATCACATCGTGGTCCGTCCCCGAGGTCGTCCGCGAGAACGGCGGGACGCCGGTGCGCACACGGGTCGGCCACTCCTTCATCAAGGAGGAGATGGCCCGTACCGGCGCGATCTTCGGCGGCGAGCACTCCGCGCACTACTACTTCCGCGACTTCTGGAACGCCGACACCGGCATGCTGGCCGCGCTCCACGTCCTCGCGGCCCTCGGCGGCCAGACCGGGCCCCTGTCCCGGCTGGTCTCCTCGTACGACCGCTACTCCGGCTCGGGCGAGATCAACTCCACGGTCGCCGACCAGCCCGGCCGCACGGCCGCGGTCCGCGAGGCGTTCGCCTCCCGCGACGGGGTCACGACCGATGACCTCGACGGCCTCACGGTCACGGGCCCCGACTGGTGGTTCAACCTCCGCCCCTCCAACACGGAACCGCTGCTGCGCCTGAACGTCGAGGCCCGCGACGAACCGACGATGACCGCCCTCCGCGACGAGGTCCTCGCCCTCATCCGCACCACCGCCTGACCCACCCCGCCGCCCGGCCGGGCCCGACACCAACGGGCCCGGCCGCGGCAGCCCGGTGCGTTGCCGCCCGCCATCCCACCCGGCTCGCGGCAACGCGGCGAGGCGGAAGCCCCCACCTCCGCCGCCCCCACGCGTCCAACACCCGCCAGGCCCCCCCGCCAAGCCGCACCCCCGCCCAAAGCCGCCTCCGCCCAAAGCCGCCTCCGCCCAAAGCCGCCTCCGCCCAAAGCCGCCTCCGCCCAAAGCCGCCTCCGTCCAGGGGCGCACCCCACCCCCCGTCAAAGCCGCATCCCCGGCCCCCCGGCGGTAGGCTGACGTGGCCCGATGCGCACACACCAGCACACCAAGCAGTGCGCCCACCGCCCACCAGACCCGAGACCCGCACCCCCGAAGGGACCGCCCCCATGCCGCTCGAAGCCGGCCTTCTGGAGATCCTCGCCTGCCCGGCCTGCCACGCCCCGCTCAGCGACCGCACGGCAGCCGAGAACCCCGAGCTGATCTGCACCGGCGAGGACTGCGGCCTGGCGTACCCCGTACGGGACGGCATCCCGGTCCTCCTCGTGGACGAGGCCCGCCGCCCCGCCTGACGGCGCACCCGCGAAGGGCGCCGCACACCCCGGCGCCGCGCCGAACCGCACCCAACCAGCACGGCGATCGGAGGCCCCACCTCATGCTCGACGAGACGCTGCTCGACGACCCGGACGCCTTGGCCCGAGTCGACCGCCGCGGTCTCCTCCGCGGGGCCGCCGAAGCCGGCGCGCGCGTACGCACCGCCGCCCGCCACGCCGCCGAAGCCGGCGTCACCGAGCTGAACCCCGAAGGCCGCCCCCGCGCCATCCTCACCGCCGGCCCCGGCACCGCCGCCTCCTGCGTCGCCGACCTGGTGGCCACCCTGGCCGGCGCCTCCGCGCCCGTCGCCCGCCTGCACTCCACCGGCGTGGCAGCCGCCGCGGGCGCCCTCCGCTGGACGCTCCCGGGCTGGGCCGGTTCCGTGGACCTGCTCCTGATCACCACCGCCGACGGCACCGAACCCGGCCTCGCCCTCCTCGCCGAACAGGCCTACCGCCGTGGCGTCACCGTCGTCGCCGTCGCACCCCAGCGCTCGCCGCTCGCCCAGGCCGTCGGAGACACGCACGGCCTCGTCGTCCCGATGGCCACCGCTCCCCACGAGCTGACCGACGAGGAATCACAGTCGGCGAGCCCCGCCGCCCTGTGGGCCCTGTTCACCCCGCTCCTGGCGCTGCTCGACCGGGTCGGCCTCGTCACCGCGCCGGCCGACGCCCTCCAGAAGGTCGCCGACCGCCTCGACCGCACGGCCGAACGCTGCGGCCCGGCCGTCGCCACGTACAGCAACCCCGCCAAAACCCTCGCCGCCGAACTCGCCGACACGCTCCCGCTGATCTGGACCGAGGGGCTCGCCGCCGCCCCGATCGGCCGCCGGTTCGCCACCGTGCTGGCGGAGCTGGCCGGCCGCCCGGCCTTCGCGGCGGAGCTCCCGGAGGCGCTCGCGGCCCACGGAACCCTCCTGGCGGGCGACTTCGCGGCCGGTGCGGACCCCGACGACTTCTTCCGCGACCGCGTCGAGGAGGCGCAGGCCCTGCACGCCCGCGTCGTACTGCTCCGCGACCGCCCGGTCGGCGGCCTCACCGCCGCGCCCGCCGCCCGCGAGCTCGCGCTCAGCCACGACACCACCATCAGCGAACTGGAACCCGAGAACGGTACGGCCGACGACGGCGCGACCGACCTCGCGGCGTTCGCCGAGCTGCTCGCGGTGACCGACTTCGCGGCCGTCTACCTGGCGCTGGCGTCCCACCGCACCCCCACCTGAACGCCGCCACCCACCTCCCCCCGACCCAAGCTGCCCCCAAAACCCCTGGGGTTACCCCCACGACCCAAGCCACCACCCCAAATCCCCTGGCCACCTCCCGACCCAAGCCGTCACCCCCGAACCCCTGGCCACCCCCACGACCCCAGCCGCCACCCACCCACGCCGATCTCCCGGGCCACCCCCTGACACGCCCGCCCGCCCCCCACCGCAAGGCCCAAGACGCAAGGAAAGACGACGCATGGACCGCCTCTCCAACACCGTCCGCCCGTACGCCTGGGGCTCCACGACGGCCATCCCGGAACTGCTCGGCGTCGCCCCCACCGGCGAGCCGCAGGCCGAGATGTGGATGGGCGCCCACCCCGGCGCCCCATCCCGCGTCACCCGCGCCGGACAGCCGGAGCAACCGCTCTCCGCCCTGATCGAGGCCGACCCGGAAGGCGAACTCGGCCCCGCCACCGTCGCTAAGTTCGGCCCCCGCCTGCCCTTCCTCCTCAAGATCCTCGCGGCCGCCGCCCCCCTCTCCCTCCAGGTCCACCCGGACCTCACCCAGGCCCGGGAAGGCCACGCCGCCGAGGAACGCGCCGGCATCCCCATCGACGCACCCCACCGCAACTACAAGGACGCCAACCACAAGCCCGAACTCATCTGCGCCCTCACCCCCTTCGAGGGCTTCTGCGGCTTCCGCACCCCCGACCGGACCGCAGACCTCCTCGCCGCGCTGGACGTCGACTCCCTCAAGCCGTACGTCGACCTCCTCCACGCCCACCCCGAGGACGCCGCCCTCCGAGAGGTCCTCACCGCCGTCCTGGCCGCCGACCCCACCGAGATGGCGGCCACCGTCACCGAGACCGCCGCCGCCTGCGACCGGCTCGGCGGCGCCCACGCCCCGTACGCCGTCCTCGCGCACCACTTCCCCGGCGACCCGGGCGTCCTCGCCGCCATGCTGCTCAACCACGTCCGGCTCCAGCCCGGCGAGGCGCTCTACCTCGGCGCCGGCGTCCCGCACGCGTACCTCGGCGGCCTCGGCGTGGAGATCATGGCGAACTCCGACAACGTCCTGCGCTGCGGACTGACCCCCAAGCACGTCGACGTCCCCGAACTCCTCCGAGTGGTCCGCTTCGAGGCGAACGACCCGGGCATCCTCCGCCCCGAAGCCTCACCCTCCGGCGAAGAGGTGTACGAAACCCCCGTCGACGAGTTCCGCCTCTCCCGGTACGTGCGGCCCGAAGGCACCGGCCCCGTCGACATCACCGCCGCCACCCCCCAGATCGTCCTCGCCACCTTCGGCACCCCGCAGACGAACGACCTCCCCCTCACGCCCGGTCGGTCCGTCTTCATCCCCGCGGGCGAAAAGGCCGAACTGTCCGGTACGGGCACGGTCTTCCGCGCCACAGTGGTGGCCTGACGCACCGCCCGCCTCCGCTGCTGCAACAATGTGCCGCCGTACGAACCACCCCCCACCCCCAGCAGCCGGCAGCATCAGGAAGGACACCCGCACGCATGAGCGCGTCAGGCGGAACCAAGGCGATCGTGGCGGCGCTCGCCGCGAACCTCGCTATCGCGGCGGCCAAATTCGTGGCGTTCCTCTTCAGTGGTTCGTCCTCGATGCTCGCCGAGAGCGTGCACTCGCTCGCCGACTCCGGCAACCAGGGCCTGCTGCTCCTCGGCGGCAAGAAGGCCCAGCGCGAGGCCACGCCTCAGCATCCCTTCGGCTACGGCCGCGAGCGCTACATCTACGCCTTCCTCGTCTCGATCGTCCTCTTCTCCGTCGGTGGCATGTTCGCCATCTACGAGGGCTACGAGAAGATCAAGCACCCGCACGAGATCGAGGCCTGGTACTGGCCGGTCGGCGTCCTCGTCTTCGCGATCATCGCCGAGACCTTCTCCTTCCGTACGGCCATCAAGGAATCCAACGAGATCCGCGGCAGCCTCTCCTGGAAGGAGTTCGTACGCCGCGCCAAGGCGCCCGAGCTCCCGGTCGTCCTCCTGGAGGACCTCGGCGCGCTGGTCGGTCTGATCCTGGCGCTCGTCGGCGTCAGCCTGGCCATCGCCACCGGCAACGGCGTCTGGGACGGCATCGGCACCCTCTGCATCGGCGTCCTGCTCATCCTCATCGCGATCGTTCTCGCCGCCGAGACCAAGTCTCTGCTGCTCGGCGAGGCCGCCGGTATCGACGAGGTGAAGAAGATCGAAGAGGCGCTCGTCGACAACAACACCGTCACCGGCATCATCCACATGCGTACGCTGCACCTCGGCCCCGAGGAGCTGCTGGTCGCCGCGAAGATCGCCGTCCGGCACGAGGACACGGCCACCGAGATCGCCGCGGCCATCGACGCCGCCGAGGAGCGCATCCGTGCCGCCGTACCGATCGCCCGGGTGATCTACCTGGAGCCCGACATCCGCCGGGACACCAAGCCCGCCGCCCCGGCCCACTGACGGGACAACGAGACAGGCGAGAGGCCCCCGCCCGCGCGCAGCGGACGGGGGTCTTCCTCATGCCCGGCCGCCGCCCACCTGGCCGCCGCCCACCTGGCCGCCGACCGGGCCGCGGGGCCCCGGTCGGCGTCCGGTCAGCCACCCCGCGAGTCCCAGCCCGCCCCCGACGAGCACGGCGAGGGCCCCGGCGACCGCCCCCGTGCCCAGCAGCACCGGAACCGTGCCGCTGTCCAGCACCCGCTCACTCACCGCCGCCGCCGGAACCGTCCCGCCGGGACTGTCGTCCGCGAAGTAGCGCGAGTCCCGGGCGTTCGCCCGGTCGTCCCCGAGCGTGAACAGCCGACCCTCCGGCACCGTCACGTCGTACCGCATCCCGTCCCCGACCGGATCACCGCCCCGCACGTACGGCTCGGACAGCGGCTCCCCGTTCAGCGTCACCGTCCTGCCGTCACAGACGACGCGGTCGCCGCCGACTGCGATGACGCGCTGTATCACCGGCAGGTCCCCGTACCGCTCCGGCATGCGGTAGAGGACCACATCCCCCCGCCGCACCTCCGACGGCTCGACCTTCTCGGCAATGAGCCGGCGGCCCTGGCCGTACGTCGGTTCCATCGACGTCGAAGCAACCGTGTGCCCGGTGTACCCGCCCATGAAGGCCATCCCGCACCCCACGAGCAACACCAGCCCCACCGGAAGCAGCACCCACCCGGCGATCCGCAATCCACGCCCCGGTCTCATGCCCATCCCGTCCCACCCCTTCGTCCGACGGGCTGCCCGTACGCGCCCGAGGGACCCATGATCGCCCCGCCCCCTCCCGCCCCGGGCGGCCCCCCGCTGCCGGGGATTCGGCCGGATCGCGGCCCCGGGCGGACTGTGGGTCGCCGAAGCGATCGGTGTAGATTCGTGACCAGAGTCAGACGTCGCTGCTGATGGCGGTCGGGCGGTCCGCGACGGACCGGCCGAGGGAGAGAGGGCCTCCGACGACTGCACTGCGGGTACCGGGCATTCTTGTGCCCAGTTGCCTCGCAGAGCCAGCCGTACCCACCCTCGACCCAACACGAGGAGCAGCTCGAAATGACGACTGTCGACAACCGACAGGACTTCAAGGTCGCCGATCTCTCCCTGGCCGAGTTCGGCCGCAAGGAGATCACCCTCGCCGAGCACGAGATGCCCGGCCTGATGGCGATCCGCAAGGAGTACGCCGAGGCCCAGCCGCTCGCCGGCGCCCGCATCACCGGCTCCCTGCACATGACCGTGCAGACCGCCGTCCTGATCGAGACCCTGGTCGCCCTCGGCGCCGAGGTCCGCTGGGCGTCCTGCAACATCTTCTCCACCCAGGACCACGCCGCCGCCGCCATCGCGGTCGGCCCGAACGGCACCCCGGACAACCCCCAGGGCGTCCCGGTCTTCGCCTGGAAGGGCGAGACCCTGGAGGAGTACTGGTGGTGCACCGAGCAGGCCCTGACCTGGCCGAACACGCCCACCGGCGGCCCGAACATGATCCTGGACGACGGTGGTGACGCCACCCTCCTCGTCCACAAGGGCGTCGAGTTCGAGAAGGCCGGCGAGGCCCCGGACCCCTCCACCGCGGACAGCGAGGAGTACGGCCACATCCTCCGTCTCCTCAACCGCACCCTGACCGAGAACCCCCAGAAGTGGACCCTCCTCGCCTCCGAGATCCGTGGCGTCACGGAGGAGACCACGACGGGTGTCCACCGCCTGTACGAGATGCACCGTGACGGCACGCTGCTGTTCCCGGCGATCAACGTCAACGACGCGGTCACCAAGTCGAAGTTCGACAACAAGTACGGCTGCCGCCACTCGCTGGTCGACGGCATCAACCGCGCCACCGACGTCCTCATCGGTGGCAAGGTCGCCGTGGTCTGCGGCTACGGCGATGTCGGCAAGGGCTGCGCCGAGTCGCTGCGTGGCCAGGGCGCCCGGGTCATCGTCACCGAGATCGACCCGATCTGCGCGCTCCAGGCGGCGATGGACGGCTACCAGGTCACCACCCTCGACGAGGTCGTCGAGAGTGCCGACATCTTCATCACCACGACCGGTAACAAGGACATCATCATGGCCTCGGACATGGCCAGGATGAAGCACCAGGCGATCGTGGGGAACATCGGTCACTTCGACAACGAGATCGACATGGCCGGCCTGGCCAGGATCCCGGGCATCGTCAAGGACGAGGTCAAGCCGCAGGTCCACACCTGGACCTTCCCCGACGGCAAGAAGATCATCGTGCTGTCGGAGGGCCGCCTGCTCAACCTGGGCAACGCCACCGGCCACCCCTCGTTCGTGATGTCCAACAGCTTCGCCGACCAGACGCTGGCCCAGATCGAGCTGTTCACCAAGCCCGAGCAGTACCCGACCGACGTCTACGTGCTGCCCAAGCACCTCGACGAGAAGGTCGCCCGCCTCCACCTCGACGCCCTCGGCGTCAAGCTCACCACGCTCCGCCCGGAACAGGCCGAATACATCGGTGTGAAGGTCGAGGGCCCGTACAAGCCCGACCACTACCGCTACTGACGGCGCCCGTGCACTGACGCACGTCCGCAGCAGCCGGTCAACGGCAGCACGTACCAGGCAGGCCCCCGCACCCCCGTGCCGGGGGCCTGCCCCGTACCGGGCGTACCCCTACCGCCGATCCCGAGGACCCGAGGACCCATGCCCCGCGGCCGTTATTCGCTCCATGATCCGCACGATCACACCCCCCTCGGTGAAGAGCACTTCAACTGCGCCCCCGGCCCCTCCGGCTGGCGCTACGTCTCCCAGATCACCACCCCCTCCGGCGATCACGCCGGCTCCGTCGACCTCACCCTCGACGACCTCGGCCGCCCGATCCGCCTCGAACTCCACGCCGCGAGCTGGCAGGTCCGCGGCGCCGCCCTCGACGGCGTCACCTGGGTCCGCACCGACCCCACCGGAACCCACGCCACGGAAGGCAATGTGCGCGCCCACGCCTTCACCGGCACGTCACCGGCGTTCCTCATCGCGACATCCCGCCTGCTGCGCCTCACCCCCGGTTCTGCCCCCACCCGTGTCCGACTCGTCGCCTTCACGGACCCGGTCCTCGCCCCCCTCACGGTCGACCAGTCGTGGGCCCTGATCAGAAGTGAAGCGCACGCCACTGACAACGGCCCCCTCACCGTGGACGAATACCAGGTCAACGCCCTCGACACGGGCGAACAGCGCACGGTCCACATCGCCGGCGACGTGGTGCTCGCGGCCCCCGGCATCGAGCTGGAGGACCTCCAGACCCCGCCGTCGGTCTTCCCCTGACCGCTACCCGCCTCACGCGGGCGGAGCGAATCCCGTGGCGGGCGGCGTGCCCCCGCCCTCGCCTCCCGCCCGACCGCTCCCCACCGAGCCCCCAACGCCATAACCAACCGCCCCAGACCCACCAACCCCAGCACCGGCCCCACCAGCCCCAGTACCGGCCCCACCAACCCCCGGCAGCGAAGCCCCCAAGCCCATCGAAGCGCTGCCACCCACCGAAGCGCCACCGCCTACCGGCGCCCCACCGCCCGCCGATGAGGACGCCCTACCGCCCTGCGGGGCGAATGCCCGCCGCGCATCCCGCGCCTGCCGCTCGTTCACCACCGCGGCCAGATAGTCCGCCGCCGGCACCCCCGGGGGCGGAGGCGCACCCGTCCGGGCCACCAGATCGTCGGCCAGCCGCTCCGCCAGCGCCCGCCCCACCTCGCCGTCGAGCTGCCGCATCCGCGTCAGGTACTGGCGTATCGCCAGCCACAGGTCGTCCGGCACCGCCGACAGATCGAGCTGCGCGAACCGCCCGACGAGCCAGGGCGGCGGAGGCGGCACCGCCACCGCCCGAGCCGCCGGAACCCGCTCACGCACGACGAGCGTCCCCGCGAAGACATCACCGATACGCCGCCCCCTGGCCGACACCAGGGACGCGATGCACGCCACGACGCCGAAGGTCATCAGGATCTCCACGACGCCCATCGCCCCGCGCACCAGCGCGTGCCGGAACCGGATCGGCCCTCCGTCGTCCCGCACCACCCGCAGCCCACAAGCCAGCTTCCCGAGCGAACGCCCATGACTGAGGGTCTCCACCGCTATGGGCCCACCCACCAGGACGAGCATGAACGTCGCGATCGACACCGCCGTGACGGCCGCCTCGTCCAGCGAGGCGGTGGCCATCGCGAGGCCGACGGATATCAGCAGGTACGCGGCCCACACCACGACGAGATCAATGGCGAGGGCAAGCGCCCGGCTCGGCAACCTCGCCGGCTGCAAGCCGAGTACGACCGCGTCCCCCGTCACTACCCCGCTCACAGCGCCCACCCTTCTTCGGCCTTCCCCAACCCCTCCGAACGCCAGTCTGCCAAGCTGACCACCAGCGCGCCGCAGTAGTACGAACCGTACGCACCAGTGCCTGGAGCAGCAGCCGATCATGGACCTCGACGTCTACGTCACCGCCCACCGCGCCGAGTGGGACCGCCTGGACCACCTCCTGCGCCGCGGCAACCACCTCACCGGGGCCGAGGCCGACGAACTGGTCGCTCTCTACCAGCGCACCGCCACGCACCTCTCCCTGATCCAGTCCAGTGCCCCGGACCCCATGCTCACGGCCCGCCTCACACAACTGGTGGCCCGTGCCCGCGCCACGGTCACGGGCACCCGCCGCGCCTCCTGGCGCGACGCCGCCCGCTTCCTGACGGCCGGGTTCCCCGCAGCGGTCTACCGCTCACGCCACTGGTGGATCCCGACGGCCGTCCTGTCCACCCTCGTGGCCGCGATCATCGGCTGGTGGATCGGCACCCACCCGGAGGTCCAGGCCTCCATCGCGGCCCCCGACGAGCTCCGCCAGATGACCCGCCCCGGCGGGGAGTACGAGACCTACTACTCCAGCCACCCGGCCGCCTCCTTCGCCGCCCAGGTCTGGACGAACAACGCCCAAGCCGCCGCCATGTGCCTGGTCCTCGGCGCCTTCCTCTGCGTGCCGGTGCTGTGGATCCTCTTCCTCAACATGCTGAACCTGGGCGTCGGCCTCGGCCTGATGTCCTCGGCCGGCCGCCTCGACACCTTCCTCGGCCTCGTCCTCCCGCACGGCCTGCTGGAGCTGACCGCCGTCTTCGTCGCCGCCGGCACCGGCCTCCGGCTCGGCTGGACCCTCATCGACCCGGGCCCCCAACCGCGCCGGACAGCCCTTGCCCAGCAGGGCCGCGCCGCCCTCGGCATGGCACTCGGCCTGGCCCTGGTCCTTTTCGTCTCGGGCCTCATCGAAGGCTTCGTCACCCCCTCGGGCCTCCCGACCTGGGCCCGCATCACCATCGGCATCGCCGCCGAGCTGGCATTCCTGGCGTACGTGTACGTCCTCGGCGGCCGCGCGGCCAGGGCAGGCGAAACGGGTGACGTGGGGTTCCCCGACCGCAGCGCCGAGCTCCCCACCGCCGCCTGATGTGCGTCCGCCCCCGCTGACCTGCTAGTCTCCTCTTCGCCCACAAAACCCGTTGACACGGGTGGCATGGGGAGGTAGCTTTGAACGGTTGCCTCGGACTGGACAAGTTCGAGCGCAGCCAACTAGAGTCTCTCTCGCTCCGGTCGGAATTGATTTCCACGGAGCCAATCCGATTCCCATCCGAATCACCAACGCCGATTAGCTCGGCGGAAATGATTCTGATAAAGTCGGATCAGCCGAAAGGCAAAGGCCCTCCAACGGCCACCGGAAACTGAATCCGAACCGGAAACGGAACGGAAAAAGAATCTGGTA